>NZ_JBFAPF010000009.1:0-386327 GCF_040675555.1 Kribbella sp. NPDC049584 | reverse complement strand
AGATGGGTGACTTGGCAGTTCTCATCCTGCCGCCGAAGGATCCGTCCCCCTTACTCAACCCCACCGTCAACAACCTCATGACCCGCAACAGCTAGCCGTTCTACTCGTCGACCCGTCCGGCTAGAGCTTCTACTCGTCGGCCCTCCGGCTGACCGCTCTACACGTCGGCTCGCGTGCCGGTCGTTCTGCAGGTCGGGCTGGGTGGGCTGTGGGGTGACTAGACTCGTTGGGGTGCCGAGGTCGAGTGCTGGAAGTGCGAGGGCTAGTGGCAGGGACGGCAAGCTCGCGCAGATGTACCGGCGGTTCGCGCAGGTGGACGCCGCCAAGATCTCGCCTCTGTATGAGCGCATCGCCCTCGCCCTGAGCGAGTCCGATGAAGCCCTCAGTGCAATCGAAGCCGTACCCGCCCGCAAGCGAAACCCGGCCCTCATCCTCGCCGCCCTCCACCACCTGGCCCTCACGGGCCAAGCGCCAACGCTCGCCACCGCCTACAAAGCGGTAGCTGCCTCGCCGGCATCCACCGACTCTGCTGTGACTACGAACGTCCACGGGGCGACCGACGCTGCGATTCAGACGCTGGTGGAGATGACCGAGGCCGTGATTGCACTTGTCGCGCACCGGAAAGTGCGGCCGAATCCGGCTGGCAATCACGCCGTGCTGTACCCGGCGATTGCCGAGGTGGCGCGAAGGACCGGCGCGAGCGCAATCGGCCTGATCGACGTGGGTTGCTCGGCTGGGTTCAACCTGAACGTCGATCGCGCCGCCATCACCTACGGCAACGAGCAGACGCTTGGCGACCCGTCGTCTCCCGTCCAGGTGTCCGCGTCGGTTGTGGGGGATCGTGCCATCCCGTCACATGCGGTACCCGAGGTCGTCGCGCGGATCGGCATCGACCTCGAGCCGATCGATACGCGGGATGCGGACGAGGCTCGGTGGTTGCGTGCTTGCGTGCCGCCCGATCAGCCGGAGCGGATCGCAAGGCTCGAAGGCGAGCTGGAGTTGGTTGCGTCGGTGCCTCCATTCTTGATGCAAGGTGACAAGGTCGATCTCCTGCCCGACGCGCTCGCGCGAGTGCCGGCAGACGCCCTGCCCGTGGTCACCACGACATGGGCACTCTCGGATCTCCCGCTTGAAAGCCGTCTTCGCTTTCTGCAGCGTCTCGATGCAGCGGCGACGAACCGGCCGATCGCCTGGGTGTCGGTGGAAGGGGTTGGAGTTGCGCCGGCGATCCCGACATTTGGCGACCGTCCGGCATCCGGCCACAGCATCATCGGCCTCGCGGTCTTTAACCATTCGACCCTGCACGCCGAAGCGGTAGGCCGCTGCTGGTTGCGTGGTCAGATGCTGGCGTGGCTGGCGGATTCGTAGTCGACGCCCCGGCCGTGGGCAGTGATCTATGAGCACCAGCTCGAGCTGCTCGCTGACCCGGCGTTGAGCCGAGGCGGATTTAGCGCACTCGTCTAGCGGCGGTTCTTGTTCAACAATGCGTTGGGTACAGATCTGGAGCGCGGGAGGTTTCGGGTGGCCGAGGACGGGCTTGAGGCGGCGGTCGGACGGTTGGTGGGCCTGTTGATGGAGCGTCGCGTGACGCTTGCGACCGCTGAGTCGTTGACAGGTGGGATGGTCGGGGCGGTTCTGACGGATGTGCCGGGGGTGTCGGCTGTGTATCGGGGTGGCGTGATCGTCTATGCGACCGACCTGAAGGCCAAGCTCGCCGGCGTGCCCGAGGATCTGCTGGCTGCTGTGGGCCCGGTCCACGCGGACACGGCTGCCGCATTGGCCACCGGCGTACGGGAGCGTCTGGAGGCGGACTACGGGCTAGCCACGACCGGTGTGGCCGGTCCGGACCCGCAGCCGGGCATCGAGGCCGGCACGGTGTATGTCGCCGCGGCCGGACCGGGGTCCGTGAAGGTGCGCAAACTGCAGTTGTCCGGTGACCGAGCGGCAGTACGCCGGGGAAGCGTGCAGGCCGTCCTCGAACTCGGAGCCGCCGTTGTGGCGGAAGAACTCGACTGAACGGGGTGTTAGGACCAGCATGGTGACAGGTAAGGCAGACTGGCGCGGCGCACCGAAGGTGGACATTGCGAGAGGTAGTGACCCAGCAACAGGTACCGTTGGTTCCTACGGCCGAGCTACCGTGCGAGTAGACACGGCCGGACAGGCGGAAGGGAGAAACCTCATGGTGCTGGTTCGCGGCCTGCTGGGCGACGTGCTGCGGCGTAAGCGGCTGCGCCAGGGGCGCACCCTCCGCGAGGTGTCCGCTGACGCCCGCGTCAGTCTCGGCTACCTGTCCGAGGTCGAGCGTGGCCAGAAGGAAGCCTCCAGCGAGCTGCTGGCAGCTATCTGCACGGCGCTCGACGTGCCGCTGTCGACGGTCTTCGCCGAGGTGAGCGAGGATCTGGCCCGCGAAGAGGCTCTGGTGCTGGCGCACCCGACCATCGAGTCGGAGGTCGTGGCCTCCGCGGCCTGAGCGCCTGGTCACCGCCCGCTCCCGTCCGGGGTAGGGCTGCTGCCGGACGGCTGGATCAATGCCACGCGCGAGGGCCAGATCAGTTGTAGCGCGGGCAGCGGCGGGTCGCCCGGCTGCCGGAACATCTGGTTCGCCGTGTACAGGTGATGGATCGAGTCGGGAAACCGGAGGAGCTGCGCCGTCTCCGGAGGCGGGAAGAAGCCCGACAGGTCGTCACCCTCGTCGAACACCGCGCCGCCCATCACCGCCCATGCGAGCGGTTTTAGCCCGAGATATGCCCAGCACGGCTCGGGATCGAACACGATGATCTCCGGATGCCGGTACAGGCTGAGCCCTAGCGTGTACCCGAAGGCTGGATTACGGGCACCGTCGCCCTCGACGTACTGCATCGTCCAGCCGAAGGTCCGGATGTTGTCCTCGATCTGTCGCGAGATCTGCTCGTCGCTCACACCGCCGCACCGGTCGCACATCACCTTCTCCTCTCGATCGAACATTTGTTCGATACGTCAGAGAAGATATCCGCGTTCTTGTTCGCCGCCGGCGTTGTCCACAGGCCAATTCCGGTCAGCTCTCGGGTTGGCAGGCCGGGCACCAGTACGTAACCCGTTCGCGGGTCGGTTCGCCGAGTGATGCGGTGAGGATCGTCGTGCCGCAGCGGTGACAGGGTTTGCCCGCGCGTTCGAACACCCACGTGCGTTGTCCCGGGCGGTCGACGCCGGTGCTGACTTGCGCCCCGCGGCGGACGTTCGCCTTCAGCAACTTCCGGCTGAGGTCGACGGCGGCGGGGACATCGACGGCCGAGATCTGGCGCCACGGGTGCAGACCGAGGAGGAAGCAGACCTCGGTGCGATAGAAGTTGCCGATCCCGGCGAGATTCCGCTGGTCGAGTAGCGCCTCGCTGACGGTCCGCTCGGGATCGGACTCGAGGTTCGCGATAGCGAGAGCCCGGTCGAACGACGGCGACAGCAGATCAGGTCCGAGGTGCCCGACCACGCTGTCCTCGTCGTCCGTCGCGACGAGATCGAGCACCGGCAGCCGATAGCCGACAGCCGTCCAGGGTGCGGTTTCGAGCACTACGCGGATCTGGTGATCAGGCCCGCCGTGCCACCGCTCACCCGGTCGGTACAGATGCCAGCTGCCGTCCATCCGGAAATGGCTGTGCAGAGTCAATCCACCCGAGAGACGCATCAAGATGTGCTTGCCGCGCGCAACGACCTCGAGCATCGTGCGTCCGCTCAGGTCTGTCGTTGCGAGCGACGGCACCCGGAAGTCCGTACGCACGAGCTCCTGTCCTGCGAGCGCTTGGTTCAGCCGCTTGCAAGCTCGCCAGACGGTGTCTCCTTCGGGCATGACCGATCGCTCCCGATGTCAAGCCCGCAGACGCAGACCGCGTGGTGTCGCATGGAAACCGGCCTTCGCCAGCGCATCGCCGAAGGCTGTGTGCCGCACTTGCTCACCATCAGCCGTCTCGACGCTCAGCTTGCCGAGTTGATCGTCCCTGATCGACAACGCCAGCGCATCAACCGCCGGCTGGAGCAGGTCAGGATCCTCGGTAAAGCTCAGCACAGTCCGCCCGCCGCGCTCGACGTACACGATCAGTTGTCCGTCGACCATGACGACCAACGCACCGGCCTTCCGGCCAGGGCGATGACCGCCTGCGCTCTCTCGCTCGGGCCACGGCAAGGCGGCGCCGTACGGATTGGCTGGGTCGGAAGCCGCGAGTACGACGGCGCGCGCGTTCAGCTCCTCGTCCTTCGGGCCACGGCCGGCACCTCCTGGTCGTGCACCACCCGGCCCGAATCGTCCGGCAGAGCCGAAGGGACCGTCGGGCGCTGGAGACGCGGAGGTCGGAAGCTCCGCGAGCGCGCGCAACCGGTCGACGGCTCCGGGCAACGCGAATTGAGCTGCCCCGAGCCCTGCGACGAAGTACCCGCGGCGGCACCGCCCGGACTCCTCGAACGCGCTCAGCACCTTGTAAACGGCCGCGAACCCACCGGGCGTCCGCTCGGTGATCACCGACCCGCGCGTTACGATCCCGTAGCGATCCAGCAACGTCTCCGCTGCGGCATGCGCCCGCCGGGTCGCATCCGAACTGCGGGCCGGCAGCAACGACCATCGTCCGCCCGCTGTGGGTGGACCACTCCGCGCGGGCATCGACGGCCGCCCAGGACGCATCGGACGACCGGGCCGCGCACGTGGCGTCGCACGGCGTGTTCGATGACTGCCTCGCCCACCACCGACGAGTGACCTGACCGGTGTGAGGGTGTCGTTGGTCAGGTATCCCGCCCAGACAAGGTCCCAGAGGACGCTGACCAATGTCTCGTCGTCCACCACGCCGGAGGCGGCTCCAACCGCATCGCTCAGTTGTCGGAAGAAGAACGCGCCGCCACCCGACAATGCGTCGAGCACAGCCTGGTGCGTCTCACTCAGCTCGAGATCCGGATCAGGATCAGGGAGCGTCAGATCGCAGTTGTCGGCGAGATGAAGCGACACCCAACCGTCTGTCCCGGGCAACGAGCCCGAACCCGCCCACACGACTTCGCCGGTCGCCGTCAGCTCGTCCAGCATTGACGGCTGATATCCAGGCACTCGCGAAGGCAGCACGATCGACTCCAACGCGGAGGCCGGCACCGCACATCCTGCTAGTTGCTCGACGGCGCCCAGCAGTACGTCGTACCCGCGGCCTCGGCTGCTCGTGATCCCTTGCCAGGCAGGCAGGAACCGGGCCAGCGCGGACGGATCAACCGGCTCGACCTCCTTGCGCAATGCAGCAAGAGACCGCCTCCGCAACAGTCGGAGGACCTCGCTGTCACACCACTCGAGCGCGATCCCGCCCGGCAGGAACTCGCCTTCAACGACTCGTCCAGCCGCACCCAACCGTCGCAACGCTTCGCTGACGACGGCCACCCCGATCCCGAGGTGTGTCGCCAGATCGATCGCCCGGAACGGCCCATGCGTTCGTGCATACCGAGACACCAGATCGCCGAGCGGATCGGCGACCGGCTCCGCGTGCGCCTCCGCGACTCCAGGCGGCAGCGGCACGCCGAGCGCGTCCCGCAACCGCGCCACGTCCTCGACGACTGCCCACCGATGCTCGCCCGCGATCCGCACTCGCACCACCCGGCGAGCGGCCGCCAACGACGTCAGCCACGACTCGGCATCCGAACCGTCGACGCACCGCTGTGTTGCCTCCGGCAACGACAGTGGACCGACCATCCGCAGTACGTCGAACAAGCCTTCGGCGTCACGCGCTCGTCGATCCTCGGCCAGCCGCTGCAGCTCGGCCTCGGTCCGAAGAACAACCTCCGCATCGAGCAGCTCGCGCAGTTCGGTGCGCCCAAGCAGCTCGGCCAGCAAGCTCTGATCGAGCGACAGCGCGGCCGCGCGCTTCTCCGCGAGTGGACTGTCGCCCTCATACATGAAAGCGCCCACATAGCCGAAGAGCAGGGACTTCGCGAACGGCGATGCTTCCGACGTCTCGACCTCGACGACCGAGATCCTGCGCTCGCTGATCCCTGTCAGCAGAGCCTTCAACGCCGGCAGGTCGTAGACGTCCTGCAACACCTCGCGCAACGTCTCGAGCACGATCGGGAACGACCCGAACTTGCTTGCCACACTCAACAACTGCGACGCCCGCTGCCGTTGCTGCCACAGCGGTGATCGCCGCCCCGGATTGCGTCGCGGCAGCAACAACGCCCGCGCGGCACACTCCCTGAACCGAGCTGCGAACAACGCCGACCCGCCGACCTCGGTGGTCACCAGATCCTCGATGTCCTGCGGATCGAACAGCACGAGATCCGCACCCGGCGGCGCCTCGTCCGTCTCGGGCAGCCGCAGCACGATCCCGTCGTCGCCCGAGACCGACTGCGCGTCCATCCCGTACCGATCCCGGAGCCGCGCCGCGATCGCCAGGGCCCACGGGCCGTGCACCTGACCGCCGTACGGCGAGTGCACGCAGACACGCCAGTCACCCAGCTCGTCGCGGAACCGCTCGACAACAATCGTCACGTCGTCCGGCACGCGGCTCGTCGCGTCCCGCTGCTCAGCGAGGTACGACACGAGGTTGTTGGCGGCGTACTCGTCGAGGCCTGCGGTCCGCGCGCGCTCGATCGCTTTGCCGGCAGGCAACGACGCCATCTTGCGGACGAACGCGCCGGTCGCCGCGCCAAGCTCAGCGGGCCGCCCAACCGCATCGCCCTTCCAGAACGGCAACCTGCCCGGCTGGCCCGGCGCGGGGGAGACGAGCACCCGGTCGTGGGTGATGTCCTCGATCCGCCAGCTCGACGCACCGAGCGTGAACACGTCGCCGACGCGCGACTCGTACACCATCTCCTCGTCGAGCTCGCCGACGCGATGATTCGTCGACTCGCCGACCAGGAACACCCCGAACAGCCCACGGTCCGGGATCGTCCCGCCGCTGGTCACCGCCAGCCGCTGCGCACCCGGTCGACCGGAGATCTCGCCACTCACCCGATCGAACACGATCCGCGGTCGCAGCTCCGCGAACTCGTCCGACGGATACCGGCCTGAGAGCATGTCGAGCACCCCGTCGTACGCCGATCGCGGCAACGTAGCGAACGGTGCACAGCGACGTACCAGAGCAAACAGTTCGTCAACGTCGACCGAATCGAGGGCGACGATCGACACGATCTGCTGAGCGAGCACGTCGAGCGGGTTGGCCGGGATGTGCAGGCTCTCGATCATCCCGTCGCGCATCCGCTGCACGACGACGGCTGTGTCGATCAGATCGCCACGGAACTTCGGGAAGAGCACGCCGCGCGACACGGCTCCGACCTGGTGACCGGCACGCCCTACGCGCTGCAATCCGCTCGCGACGGACGGCGGCGCCTCGACCTGGATCACCAGATCGACCGCACCCATGTCGATGCCGAGCTCGAGGCTGCTCGTCGCCACCACGCACGGCAGCCGACCCGACTTCAGATCCGCCTCGATCAGCGCTCGCTGCTCTTTGCTGACCGAGCCGTGATGGGCTCGCGCGATCAACGGAGGCGCCGCGAGCGATCCGCCGGACTGGGCCATCAGCTGAGCCGGTGAGCCCAACTCAGGCAACTCCAGCTCGGCCCGCTCCGCTGCAATCTCGTTGAGCCGCGCCGTCAGTCGCTCGGCCAGCCGTCGCGAGTTGGCGAAGACAATCGTCGACTTGTGCTGGGAGATCAGATCGAAGACGTGCTCTTCGACATGCGGCCAGATCGATGCGTGCTGCTGCGGACTCGCCGCGGATCCAGAGGTCTCCACCTCCGTCGCGGCCAGCTCAGCCATGTCCTCGACCGGAACGACGACGCTCAGGTCCCACTGCTTGGTGAACTTGGGCTGCACCACAGTCACCGGCCGCTCGCCACCAAGGAACCGAGCGACCTCCTCCACCGGTCGCACAGTCGCGGACAGACCGATCCGCTGCGCAGGCTTGGGCAACAACGTGTCGAGACGCTCGAGTGTGAGCGCCAAGTGGGCGCCCCGCTTGGTCCCTGCGACTGCGTGGACCTCGTCGACGATGACGGTCTCAACCCCGCGCAACGACTCCCGACCCTGCGAGGTCAGCAACAAGAACAGCGACTCCGGGGTCGTGATCAGTACGTCGGAAGGTCGTGTCGCGAACCGTCGTCGCTCACCTGCCGGGGTGTCGCCCGAACGCACCGCGACCTCGACGTCGATCGGCGCCTCACCGAGCCGGCGCGCGGTCTCGCGGATGCCGATCAGTGGCGCGCGGAGGTTGCGCTCAACGTCGACCGCGAGCGCCTTCAGCGGTGATACATACAGCACTCGGCAGCGCAGCTTCGGATCGTCCGGCGGGGGAGTTGTGGCGAGGCGGTCGAGCGCCCAGAGGAAGGCTGCCAGCGTCTTGCCTGAACCCGTCGGGGCGACCACCAGCGCGTCCCGGCCCGCGGTGATGGCGTCCCACGCCTCGAGCTGGGCCGGGGTGGCCGCCTCGAAGACGTCGCCGAACCACGCCCGGGTCGCGGGCGAGAACCGGCTCAACGCGCTGGTCTTCTTCACGCTGACCATCTTGCCGGGTGCCACCGACAATTTTCACGAGCCGTTCGTCGCAGACCGTGAGGAGACGCTTTCCGTCCGGTGCAGAGGTTGTCCCCGTCGTCTGGAATGATCGGCGACATGATCAACCGCGTACGCGCAGCGCTCGTCGTCGTGGCCTGCCTGGTCGCTCTGACCGGGTGCGTCAAGCTCGACGCCGATCTGAAGGTCGGGTCGAACGAGACGGTCTCGGGCTCCATGAAGATCGGGGTCGACAAGCAGCTGCTGCAGTCCAGCGGCCAGTCCCTCGACAAGGTCCGCCAGCAGATCGAGAGCGGCATCAAGCAGACGACCACCGAAGGGGTCAACTGCAACTCGTTCGAGGACGACAAGTACGTCGGGTCGAGCTGCACCTTCGAGAGCGTGCCGTTCGACAAGATGGGCACCTCGAGCGGCGATGGCGTCAGCTTCCGCAAGGACGGCGACAAGGTCATGGTGACGGTGAAGGCCGGCAACCTCGGCAGCGTCCCGTCCGGCACTCAGCCCGAGGTGAACTTCAAGATCACCATGCCGGGCAAGATCCTCGAGCACGACGACGGCGCGAAGATCAGCGGCCGCACGGCGACGTACGACAGCCTCGACAAGCTCGGCAAGATCTCGTTGACGTCCGAGGCAGGCGGCGTATTCCCGACGTGGGCACTGATTCTGATCATCGTGCTGGTGCTGCTGGCGATCGCCGCGATTGTGTTCTTCGTGCTGCGCAGCCGAAGGCGTAAGGGGCAGCAGGGCTACGGACAGCCGTACCCCGGGCAGTACCCCGGCCAGCCCGGTCAGTACGGCGGTCCGGGGCCGTACGCGGGTCAGCAGGGGTACGGGCAGCCTGGTCCAGGTGGGCAGTACCCGGGTCAGCCCGGTCCGTACGGCGGTCCGCAAGGTCAGCCTGGTCCATACGGCGGCCCGCCGGCGCAGTACCCGGGGCAGCCGGGGCAGCCGCCGTACGGCGGTCAGCCTGGTCAGCCTGGTCAGCCTGGTCAGCCGCAGTACCCTGGGCAGCCTCAGCCGGGGCAGTGGGGTCCGCAACCGGGTCAGCAGCCGCCGCCCCAGCAGGGACAGCCGCCTCAGCAAGGACAGCCGCCGCAGCAGGGGCCCGGTGGCTGGGGACAGCAGCCCGGCCAGGGGCAGCCTGGTCAGTACGGTCAGCAGCCGCCGCAGCAGGGTGGTCCTTCGGGACCCCAGCCGGGGCAGCAGGGCGGTTGGGGACCGCCGCCGAGGAATGATGACGGGCAGGAATGAGACTGACGGAGTTCTGGGCTCGGATGGATCACCATCTCGGTCCGGCGTACGCACGGACCTGGGCCGAGACCCAGGTGGTACAGGAACTCGGCGGCCGTACGGTCGTCGAGGCCCTTGCCGAGGGGGAGGCAGCGAAGGTGGTCTGGCGTGCCGTGTGGGCGCACCTGAACCTGCCGCCCAGCGAACGCTGATGCCTTAGGCAACTAACGCTCTAGACCGTCCATCCGGTGCGGGACGCCCACTCCTCGGCCGGTAGATAGATGAGGTCGCAGACCGGGTCCTTGAGGTCCGTGTAGTCGCCGATCTCGAGCCGGAGCGCCGCAGCGTGCTGCTTGAAGGCCGCGTACGCGCGTGCCGTCTCCGGATGACTGCGCAAGTAGTCGCGGAACAGCAGCGCGTACCGCTGGTTGGCGCGACCGGCCACCCGGATGTGCAGATTGACCCGGCGGCGGTACATCGGCTCGACCAGCATGCGCTTCACCCACTGCATGTCATCGGTGGGCAGACCTGGCACCGGATGGTCGCGCCGCGGCGGGCGTAGCTCCCAGTCCGCCGCGACCATGCGCTCTGCCACGTCGTCCAGTTCCGGCTCCGAGCCGACTGTGACCTGGATGTCCAGGATGTCCTTGGCCGGCAGGCGGGGTACCGAGGTGGAGCCGATGTGGTCGATCCGCTGGGCCAGTTCGCCGAGCAGTCCGCCGATCGCGTGCGCGGTCTTCTCGTACTGCGAGGGCCAGCTGTCGTCCGGTCGTGCGATGACGATCCCAGTCATGCGGAGATCATCCCAGTACTGCGGCGGCCGGTCCCAGTCCTTCAGACGGGTTTGACCCGGAACGCATTGCCCGTGAGCAGGTCCGCCGCCTCGTAGGCCGCTTTGCGGATGGCTTTGCGCTCGTCGAAGTACCCGCCGACCATGCCGATGCCTGGGAGCTTGCCGACGAACCGGGCGCCGAGGCTGCCGCGTGGACGTTCCTCGAACACCTCACCGAGCCCACCGAACAGCTTGCTGATCCGCCAGAGCAGACGGATGCCTTGGCGCAGGCCGGCCTCCTCGGAATTGTCGCCGAGACCGAGCTGCTTCGCCACGTCCTGTCCGGCCGCGGTCGGGTCGTCGTACATGAGGACCTCGTCCGGAGTGATCGGACGGTCGGTCAGAACGCGTGCGATGACCGCAGTACGGTCCGCGTGCGTCTCTACGCCGTACTCGCGGCAGATCGCGCCGATCACCATCGCTTGCACGGTCGCGCCGAGGGTGTCCTTGATCGGGAGCCGGTCGGCGGCCGCACCGCTGATCCGGGGGAGGGCCGCGACGACGGCAGCGAATCCGCCGAGCCGCTCCACCCACCAGTCGCAGCGCTTGGCGAGCGGCAGCTTCGGCCACTCTGCGTGCCCGGGCACCTTCATCATCAGCAGCCGGTCGATCGCGAGGATCAGGGCCTTCTCGGCAAGGTTGGGCTTCTCCTGGGCGGAGTACCCGGTCAGGATGCTGCGGACGCCGAACGGGTCCGGGGTGCGGAGCGCGTCGAGTACGGTGTCGATCCCGAACTCGACCCTGCTGAGGGCCAGGATCACGGCGGAATCGGGCACGTCGGGACGGTCGCTCACGCCCGCAAGGGTAGGGATCCGGCGGGTCAGATCGGTTGCCTGGGCAGCTTCGGCGTGTCAGTTGTGATTCGAACACGTGTTCGGGATACTTTGGTGCGCGGAAGGTGTGGCGGACGGCCGAGTTGTCCACAGATTCGGAAGTGGCGACGAAAACTGTCCGACGTGATGGATACCTTCTCTTGCGACACGAGAAGTCCTCCGGGCGGCTGGGAAGCGGCCCCGATTATGAGATGGGTCAGGTGGCATTCACATGGCGGGTGCAGCGAGTGCGGAGCGCGCGGTGGCCGATCGCGAGAAGGCGCTTGCGACCGCGCTGACGCAGATCGAGCGGCAGTGTGGCAAGGGTTCGGTCATGCGGTTGGGGGAGCAGAACAGGCCGCCGATCGAGGTCATCCCGACCGGGTCGATCTCGCTCGACATCGCGCTCGGGATCGGTGGTCTGCCGCGCGGCCGCGTGGTGGAGATCTACGGTCCGGAGTCCTCCGGTAAGACGACGGTCGCCCTGCACGCGGTCGCGAACGCGCAGCGGGCCGGCGGGATCGCGGCGTTCATCGACGCCGAGCACGCGCTCGACCCGGAGTACGCGCGGAAGCTGGGCGTCGACACCGACGCACTGCTGGTCTCGCAGCCCGACTCCGGTGAGCAGGCGCTGGAGATCGCCGACATGCTGGTCCGCTCCGGCGCGATCGACATCGTCGTGATCGACTCGGTGGCCGCGCTGGTGCCGCGGGCCGAGATCGAGGGCGAGATGGGCGACAGCCACGTCGGTCTGCAGGCCCGGCTGATGAGCCAGGCGCTGCGGAAGATGACCGGTGCGGTCAGTGGGACCAACACGACCGCGATCTTCATCAACCAGCTGCGCGAGAAGATCGGCGTGATGTTCGGCTCCCCGGAAACGACGACCGGTGGTAAGGCGCTGAAGTTCTACGCGTCGGTGCGGCTGGACGTGCGCCGGATCGAGTCGCTCAAGGACGGGACCGACGTGGTCGGCAACCGGACTCGGGTCAAGGTCGTGAAGAACAAGGTGGCCCCGCCGTTCAAGCAGGCCGAGTTCGACATCATCTACGGCCAGGGCATCAGCCGCGAGGGCAGCCTGCTCGACCTCGGTGTGGATCAGGGCTTCGTCCGCAAGGCCGGCGCCTGGTTCACCTACGAGAGCGACCAGCTCGGCCAGGGCCGGGAGAACGCGCGGAACTTCCTGCGCGACAACCCCGATCTGGCCAACGAGCTGGAGAAGAAGATCAAGGAGAAGATGGGCATCGGCCCGACACTTGACCAGCCGGCCGGCGAGGCCGCCACGGCCGAGGTCGATGTCGACTTCTGACCGACCCACCGCGGGCGGCAGCGTCCCCCGGCAGCCCACCGCTGCCGACGACGCTGCCCCCGCGGCACTGTCTCTACCCCACGACGAGCGCCTCGCGCTGGCCCGCAAGCTCCTGGCGGCAGGCACAGACGCCTCGACGGCTTCCAACAACACGAGCCAGCGCTCTGGGTCCGATCGCAGTACCGATCTAGCTGGTGGCGCTGAGCGAGGTCGTCGTGACGATCCGGGCGCGGCTCGTCGTTCCGGTCCCGGCTCGGGGCGTGCTCGTACGGCGAGTGCGCGTCGCGAGGCCGATGCGGATGACTTCGTGGGGGAGGACGAGTCGGGGTGGAACAATTCCCGCCGTCGTACTGGCTCCATCAGGCGAACTGCCGGCAACGTCGATCCGTGGGACGAACAGCAAGACGAGCAGGAGAAGGCTCGACCGGCAACAAAACGTCGGCGTACGTCGGGTCGTGCGTCGAATGCGAGTTCTGCTGATCCTTGGGGCGAGCAGGATGAGCGCTCTGCCCGTACGTTCGAGAGGCAGGCCGCGGATCGGTGGGCCGACGCACGCGCCTTCGCAGACGACGCGCCTGCCCGGGCCGCGGACCTAGGCACCCCACCAGAACAGTTCGACCCATGGGCAGACGCGGATTCATCAGCTGCCGTCGAACCCTCCGCCACCACCTCACGGAGCCCACACGTTCCGCCGGGTCGAAGGTCTACACCGGAGCGCACGTCCCGCGCAGACCATCCCTCGCCGAGCGACGAGTATTCACCGGCCTCTAGCGCGCCCTCTCGACGAGCGCTACCCGTGGACGACAGCACGCCGTCCGACGAACCTCATCCGGTGGACCACGAGAGTCCGACCGATGACGCAGTACGGCCGAACAAGAGCACGCCGGTCGACGGGTCCCACGCGGCGGACGGGGCGAGAGCTGCAGATGGTGCGCTGCCAGCGGGCGGGCGCCGGTCGGCGGGCGGGTCTGTCGCGGCGAAACGCATCGAGTCTACGGATGGTCCTGTGGGTGCGGGCGATGGCGTGTCGGGCGGTGAGTCTCTCACCGCGGATCGCTCGGCGCCTGCGGAGCGCGTAGCGCGGGCAGGGCGCTTGGTGTCTGGGGAGCAGCCTGCGAGTGCAGCGGGCGGTGCACTGGGTGGCGAGGCTGTTGCAGTGGAGCCGTCGGTAGCTGCCGGACGGGCAGGCGGGCGTACGTCGGATGGTGAGGGTGTCGCCGTCGGTGGCGGTGCACCGGGTGGCGAGTCGGTTGCGGCGGGGGCTTCGGGGGCTTCGGGGTCTACTGGGCCGGCAGGCGGGCGTCGGTCGGGTGGTGAGGATGGCGCGCTGCGTGCAGGCGGGCACTCGTCGGCGGGCGGGGCTGCGGATGGCACTGTAGGTGCGGGCGGTGGGTCTCTCACCGCGGATCGCTCGGCGCCTGCGGAGCGCACAGCGCGGGCGGGGCGCTTGGTGTCTGGGGAGCAGCCTGCGAGTGCAGCGGGCGGTGCGCCGGGTGGCGAGGCTGTTGCAGTGGAGCCGTCGGTAGCTGACAGGCGGGCAGGCGGGCGTACGTCGGATGGCGAGGGTGACGCCGTCGGTGGCGGTGCGCCGCGTGGTGGGTCGGTTGCGGCGGAGGGTCGGCCTGCCGGTGGGCGGGGGAGTCGGGGGCGGCGGACGGTAGGGGGAGGAGGGTTTGGGCGGGGGCGGAAGCGGCGGGAGAGTGAGGAGCCGGAGCGGCTTGGGGATGCTGTGATGGAGGAGGACGCTGATCCTCATTCGGTGGCTCGGACGATTTTGCTGGACAAGTTGACGGGGCAGCCGCGGACTCGGGCTGAGTTGGCTGATGTGCTGGCTGAGCGGGAAATTCCGGACGACGTGGCCGATGAGGTGCTGGATCGGTTCACCGAGGTCGGGCTGATTGACGATGCCGCATTTGCGAACGCCTGGGTGGAGTCGCGGCATCGTGGGCGTGGGTTGGGGAAGCGCGCGCTGGCGCAGGAGCTTCGGCGGCGGGGCGTGGATGAGGAGCTGGCCCGGGACGCGCTCGAGGAGCTGGAGCCGGAGCAGGAAGAAGAGACCGCGAGGCAGCTCGTACGGCGGAAGCTGCGGTCGATGCGTTCGCTGGAGCGGCAGGTGGCGATGCGACGCTTGCTCGGGATGCTTGCGCGGAAGGGGTATCCGGGCGGGATGGCGATGAGCATCGTGAAGGAGGAGCTGGATGCCTCGCACGACGAGTTCCCGCTTCTCGATTCGTCCGGGCTAGGACCTGAATGACGTACGAAGTGCGTGAAGCCACAGCGGCGGATCGCGCGGGGATCCGGCGGCTGCTGCGCGACTTGCACGGAGACGATGCAGACGGGACAACCTTGCCCGAGATCCGTCAGCAGGCGCGGACGTTCGTTGCCGGAGAGAACGAGATCGTTGGCCTCCTGGTGGCGACGTTCGTCGACTACGGGCACGAGCCGTACGGCGTGGTGGAGGAGCTCGTAGTAGATCCAGCAAGCCGCGGCTCCGGGACGGGCGCGGCTTTGCTTGCTCAGTGCAGGTCCTGGCTCGGAGCGTTGGGTGCCGAGGTGGTCTTCGTCTCGGCCGTCGACGAAGAGGCAGCCGAGTTCTACCTGCACGCCGGGTTCACGCGGTGCACCGGTCCGTGGCTCTGGGCTACGGCAGGCCAACCGGCATAGGTCCGCCCGAGCCGTTTATCTTGCCAAACGGTGGTGCTCGGTACGTGGCCCGGCAGTATCGGCGAGGGTCCCGTACCTCGGCGCTCCGGCCGGCGCTGATACGAGCACCGGTCCCTGGCTCTGGGCCACGGCAGGCCAACCGGCATAGGTCCGCCTGAGCTGTTGACCTTGCTAAAGGTCGTGCTCGGTCGCTGACCCGGCAGTGCTGGTGAGGTTCCGGTATCCCAGCACTCCGGCCGGCTGGGACGACGAGAACGCCGGGCTGTTCGACCATGGCGTACTGCCCGCACCGGTGGGTAGGTCGGACCGTGTCGGAGCCGCTGCGGGCGGTCGCGGACGAGCATGCGCTCGACCGGCCGATCGGTCGCGGGTTACGGGTGGCGTGCACGCCTCCAGCAAGAACGACAAAGCTCGGCGACCGCTCACTTCGTACAGTCGACGGACGGCATGGCGGTCTCGCCGTGGACCGCGCCGCTGCCGCGGGACGGGATCAGCGTGAACGGATGAACTGAAACCCCTGCGGGAGCGGCTGCGGGTGGATGGGTCAGTAGCCAGAAGTTCCTCGCACGGTGGTTGTTGCAGTTCCTCGAGAGGCTCACTGGCGCCCGAGCATCGGCCAACGGTGTTGCAAGACATTCGGTGATCTCACGTGCGTGGTCTGCCACGACTGCATCAGCGGGCCTCCGGTGCTGCGCGAGACGGGTGCACGGCTGAACCTCGCGATGTACGAAGCGGCCTAGTTGCCGGCGCCTGTGCTGCCCGAGGCGGGGGCACGGCTGGACCTGGCGGCGTGCGAGGCGATGTAGTTGCCGACCGGCGTGCCCCGCCTCGGCGTAGGTCGTAGCAGGAGCGCGGCGGTCGTCTCCGGGAGTAGCGTCGGCGGCATGGTGAGTTTGGAGGATGTGGAGCGGTTGGTTGGGCAGTTGCCGGAGACCGAGGAGACGATGAAGCACGGGCATCGGACCTGGGCGGTCGGCGGCAAGGGGTTTGCGTGGGAGCGGCCGTTCAGCAAGGCGGATCTGAAGCGGTACGGCGACGAGACGCCGCCGGCCGGCCCGATCTTGGCGATCAAGGTCGAGGATCTCGCCGAGAAGGAAGCCGTGCTGGCCGCCCGGGCAGGGGACGGGTTCTTCACGATTCCGCATTTCAATGGGTACGCCGCGGTGCTCGTGGAGCTCGACAAGGTGCCGGAAGATGTGCTCCGGGACGCGCTGCTTGACGGGTGGTTGGTGTACGCCCCGGCGACGGTCGCGAAGGCGCACCTCGACAGGCGGTGACGGAGAGTGAACCGGTTTCGGGTCCGGTGAGCGGCGAGGGGCGTTGACGGGTGCGGTGCGACGGTGTGTTATCCGAGGTAGGACTGGTATTTGGACCGGTCCGTAGGCTGGGATTTTCCGTCGATCCGCCCCAGACACCGCGGAGGGTGCAATGAACGATTTCCAGGAACAGGCGAAGAACTGGCTCCGGAATGTCGTCAAGCAGAACCCGGACAAGATCAAAGCCGGCGTCGAGAAGGCCGGCGACCTGATCGACAAGCAGACCGGCGGGAAGTACGCGGAGAAGGTCGACTCGGTCCAGCAGAAGGTCGGCACGTATGTCGACCAGCAGTCCAACGAGGAGCCGGCCCAGGCGGAGCAGACACCTGCGGAAACGACCTCGGAGTCCACCACCGCGGGTACGGCGGAGAGCACGCAGCCGGACAGGCCCGCGCAAGGCCCCGCCAACTGACCAGTCCACATCTGCAGCCCCGCGGCCGCCTCAGCGCCGCGGGTGCTGGAGATCCGGACGGCTCGCGGCGACCTCGCCATCGCGATCGAGGCGAAGGTTGACCAAACGTACGCCCATGCCCGTTTGTGGAGTAGTCCAGTGCGCGGAGTGGTCTCATCCGCCAGGTGACGGAGGAGTGTCCGTCTTGACCGCGTGATGGGCCGCGCTTAGCCTCGGGATCAAGAAGGGATGAATCCACCCGCAACGGTGGCGGATATAACGATCGGTGAGCCGGGTGAAACAGGCCGGCTGACCGGTAAAAATGACGCAACCACGCTCGACTGAGCTGAAGGAAGGACGACGGCGCGACGCGCTGTCGATAGACGGCACCGCACGCAAAACCCGGACGGCTACCTGGCCGGCAGGGGCGCGAGCGGCGTCACCGCGATCTCCGCGTTGTCGGCGGCGACTCACGGTGAGCAAGCGAGGCAAGCAACGCCGGAAAGCCGCACCACGCGGCATCCACGGAGGCGAGCACAGCTATACCGTCGCAACGGTAGACACCGGTACCGCCCTACCAGGCGGCACCGGCACTGCCGTACCCCGATAGCCGCCGGACCCCGGCGGCGCCTTCAGCCGTACCGGTGGGGAGTCCCTTCGACAGACGGCCACAGTCCCGCGTGGGACTCGACGGAGAGGGGAGAAGCCGATGACCGCGATGTCGGTTGGCCTGGCCCTGATCGGATTGCTGATCGCAGGATTGCTGGCCTGGATCGGCCTGAACCTCTCCCGCCGGAAAGCCGCCGACAACTCGACCGCCCAACTCGAGGCCGCGCAGTTGACCGCCGGCGCGAAGTCCGCGGCCGAGCTGATCCGGCGGCAGGCCGAGGAGGAGGCCGCCGTACTGCGGACCCGCGCCGAGGCGGCCGAACAACGCGGCGAGGAGATCCGCCGCAGCGCCGAGGACCGAGCCTCCGAGGTGCGGCGTGATGCCGAGCAGCGGGCGTCCGAAGTACGGCGAGAAGCCGAGGCGGAGGCGCAGTCGATCCGGGACGACCTGCGGGAGCAGCGTCTCGAGATGGAGCGCCGCGACCACCGGCTGACCGAGCGCGAGGAGCGGGCCGACGAGCAGCACCGCGCCCTCGAGGAACGCCACACCGAGCTGACCGCGCTGCTTGGCGAGTTGGAGAAGCGCAAAAACGAGATCAAGGACCTCGAGGACGAGCGCCGGCGGATCCTCGAAGGCGTCGCGAACCTGACCACCGAGCAGGCGAAGGCCGAGCTCGTCGCGTCGATCGAGGACGAGGCCAAGCGGCACGCGCACACGATCGTCCGCGAGATCGAGCGGCAGGCCCAGGACGAGGGTGAGATCAAGGCCCGCAAGATCATCACCGGCGCGGTGCAGCGGCTGGCTTCCGAGCAGACCAGCGAGTCGGTCGTCTCGGTCGTACACCTACCGAGTGACGACATGAAGGGCCGGATCATCGGCCGCGAGGGCCGCAACATCCGGTCGTTCGAGCAGACCACCGGCGTGAACCTGATCATCGACGACACCCCCGAAGCCGTGCTGCTGTCCTGCTTCGATCCGGTACGCCGGGAGACGGCGCGGCTGACACTGGACTCGCTCGTCCTCGACGGCCGGATCCATCCGAGCCGCATCGAGGAGATCTACGAGCGCAGCAAGGGCGAGGTCGCCGAGCTGTGCCAGCGGGCCGCCGAGGACGCGATGGCCGATGTCGGGATCACCGATCTCCATCCGGAGCTCGTCCGCACGATGGGGCTGCTGCGCTACCGGACGTCGTACGGGCAGAACGTGCTCAAGCACCTGATCGAGTCCGCCCACATCGCCGGGATGATGGCGGCCGAGCTCGGGCTGGATCCGAAGCTGTGCAAGCGCGGCGCGTTCCTGCACGACATCGGCAAGGCGCTCACGCACGAGTCCGAGGGCAGTCACGCGATCGTCGGCGCCGAGCTGGCCCGCAAGTACGGCGAGAACGACGACGTCGTGCATTGCATCGAGGCGCACCACAACGAGGTCGAGGTCCGGACCGTCGAGGCGGTGCTGACGCAGGCTGCGGACGCGGTGAGCGGCGGCCGGCCGGGCGCGCGGCGGGAGTCGTTGGAGGCGTACGTCCAGCGACTCGAACGGCTCGAGGAGATCGCGATGCACCACGACGGCGTCGAGAAGGTGTTCGCGATGCAGGCCGGCCGCGAGATCCGGGTGATGGTTCTACCGGACGCGGTCGACGACATCGCGGCCCAGGTGATGGCGCGCGATATCGCGAAACAGGTCGAGGAGGAGCTCACGTACCCGGGTCAGATCCGGGTGACCGTGGTCCGCGAGTCCAGGGCTACTGAGGTGGCGAAGTAGCGTACTTTTCCCGCCACGGGGGCGGGTCGAACGGAGCCCCGTAGATCCGGGTCTCGCGGGCGATCCGGCCGTCGCGGAACTCGACGACGTTCGCCACGTAGTAGATGTCGCCGCTGTAGTCCGACCGGCCGAGGACGACGAAGTGGTCGCCGGAACCGGTGATGCGGAGGATCTGGATCGACGGCGGGTTCGGGTACTCCTGCTGCATCGCACGCATGGTGTCCCGCCCGACGATGCGTTCGCCGGACTGCGGCATCTCCAGGACGTAGTCCTCCGTGCGCATCTCGTGCTCGGCCTCCGCCGAGAGCACGAGCTCGCCGTCGGACGTCCACAGGCGTTCGAGCAGTTCACGGTTGTCCATGGACTCATGGTGCACCCGGATCGCGCCGGCGAGGGGCGACTACCTTCTGGGGCGGGGCCGGGCGGTCCGCGGCGTGACGTCGATCGGCTCGTCGGAGACGCGTTCCGGCGGGTCCGTGCGGTACTGGCGCTCGACCTCCGGGTCGATGACGGGCTTGTCGGTGATTCGGCGCTGATTGGCGAGGCGGTACGACAGCCAGATGCCGGCCGCGCCGCCGAGCATGATGATGATCCCGAGAGCAGTCAGGTTGAACGTGTCGGACGTGTCCCGCACGGCGAACGCGAGGACAGCGCCGATCACCACGAGTGCGATCCCGGCCCCGATCCGCATACCTGCTCCTTCCATCAACACGGAGTAGCTGATCTCACTCCCCGTGCCCAGAACAGGCCGGTTGTATGCGCTCAGCGGAAGGCGGACTGGCCCGTCAGCGCCTGGCCGATGACGAGCTGGTGGACCTCGGACGTGCCTTCGTAGGTGAGGACCGACTCGAGATTGTTGGCGTGCCGCATGATCGGATACTCGCCGCTGATGCCGTTCGCCGCGAGGATCGTGCGGCATTCGCGGGCGATCGCGATCGCCTCACGGACGTTGTTGAGCTTGCCGACCGACACCTGCTCGGGGCGGAGCGTGCCCTTCTCCTTCAGCCGGCCGAGGTGTACGGCGAGCAGGACGCCCTTGTTCAGCTCGACCGCCATGTCGGCGAGCTTGGCCTGGGTCAGCTGGTACGCCGTGAGCGGCTTGTCGAACACGATCCGCTCCCCGGCGTATGCGATCGCGGTCTCGAGGCAGTCGCGGGCCGCGCCCATCGCGCCGAAGATGATGCCGAACCGGGCCTCGTTCAGGCAGCCGAGCGGGCCGGACAAACCGCGTGCCTCGGGCAACAAAGCTGAGCCGGGCAGCCGCACATCCGACAGCACCAGCTCGGAGGTGACAGACGCGCGCAGCGACATCTTCCGCTTGATCTCCGGCGCCGAGAAACCGGGCGTCGACGTCGGTACGACGAAGCCGCGGACCCCGTCGTCGGTCCGCGCCCAGACCATCGCGACGTCGGCGACGGAGCCGTTGGTGATCCACATCTTCGAGCCGTTCAGCACCCAGTCGTCGCCGTCGCGGCGGGCGTTGGTGCGCATGCCGGCCGGGTTCGAGCCGAAGTCGGGCTCGGTCAGGCCGAAGCACCCGATCGCCTCACCTGCGGACATCCGGGGGAGCCACTCGTTCTTCTGCTCGTCACTGCCGTACTTCCAGATCGCGTACATCGCGAGCGAGCCCTGCACGGAGACGAGCGACCGCATCCCCGAGTCCGCCGCCTCGATCTCCAAGCAGGCAAGCCCGTACGCAACCGGTCCCAGTCCGGCACACCCGTACCCCGTCAGGTGCATCCCGAGAAACCCGAGCGCCCCCAGCTCCTTCGCCAGCTCCCGCGCGGGAATCGAAGCCGTCTCGAACCATTCCGGCAACGCCGGCCGCAACCGCTCATCCGCAAACCGCCGAGCCGCTGCCCGAACATCGAGCTCTTCCTCGGTCAGCAAAGAGTCGACATCAACGACATCAAGCGAAACGGTCATAGGACGAACGCTAATCCATCACTTGGTGTACCAGGGCCACCACCAGTGGCGTTTGCGGGGGTGGCGGACGACGACGCTGGCGTGGTGGGCCTTGCCGGTGACGTGCAGGCGGACGCCGCCGGGGCGAGGTGCTACCGCCTTGTTCTTGGCGCTGCTGTGGTTCGACTCGACCTGGTCGATATCAACGCTCCAGCCCTCGGGAATCACCATCACCACGGAGCTGTGGATCGCCTGCGCGTCGACGTGGATGTCGGCCCAGTGGACCACGGCGTCGGTGAAGTCGAGCTTGACGGACGAGTGTTCGGCAATCGCGGTCATGCGTTCGGGCACGACCCACGCGCCTTCCCGCTTCTGCGCGCTGTGCCTCGCACGGAGGGTGAGCTCCTGCGAACTGCCGTGGGCGATCGGCATCAGGTCGGCGGTCGCGTTGCGCAGTTCGAGCTGGGTCTTGGCCGAGTAGATCTGGGTCAGCCGCTCGTCCAGTTCCTCGAAGTCCAGCCGCCCGTCGGTATGTGCTTCCTGGACCACGGCGGCGGCGCGTTCGCGGTCGTTGTCGGATGCCCGGTGACCGGGCGGCGGCTGCTCCAGACTCATGCGACGAAGGGTAGCGCCGCTACAGGTTCGACAGGAATCGGCCGATGACCGTCGACCAGGTCTTGTCCAGCTCCGCCGCGTACTTCTCGGCGTCCGCGACCAGCGCATCCGGATCGAACCCCATCGACCGCAGCCGCTCCGGGTTCCACCGGCGGACCCGATCGGCCGCGACCTCAGGGTGGAACTGCACGCCCCAGGTCCGCTCGCCGACGCGCAGCATCTGGTTCGGGCACCGCTCACTGGACATCAGCAGTACGGCGTCCTGCGGGAGCCGGGTGATCTGGTCCTGGTGGCTCTCGACCGCCCGGACGGTCGACGGGAGGCCGTCCAGCAGCACGTCGTCAGCGGGCAGCACACTCAGTGCCGTCACACCCTTCTCCGGAAGCCCGTACTTCCCCTGCACCTGGCCACCGAAGGTGTGCGCCACCAGCTGGCCGCCCAGACAGATCCCGAGCACCGGGACCTGTCCGTGTGCGGCACGCAGCAGCTCGCGCTCGGCAGGCAACCACGGGGCGCGGTCGTCCTCGTCCGGCAGCAGCCCGCCGCCGAGCATGATCAACGCCGCATGGTCTCCCATGCTGCTGGGGACAGGCTCACCGTCCCAGGCCCGGACCACGACGGCCGTGATCCCGCGGTCGTCCAGCCAGTCGAGCAGCTTGCCGGGTCCGCTGTCGGGATCGTTCTCGATGATGAGCACGCTGGTCACCGGGCCACGGTACGCGGCACACCGGACACCGCCGTACCGGAGTCGTGATTCCTGGATACTGATGCACTGGGGGTGCAGATGGAGCTAGGGGTGCAGATGGAGCCGATCAGTGGATTCGTGCGCGCCGTGGTGGGCGACGTGGCCTTCATCTTCGGCAAGGGCATGGTCAACGCGTACCTGCTGGCCCGCCGCAACCGAGTGCCGAGGCCACAGCTCGACCTCCTGGTGCGGTCGCACGGTCAGTACGTGCCGCTCGCCATCCCGACCGGCACCGTGCCCGCAGTCGACCGACTGGTCGGGCTGGACGAGAGCCGGCCCGCGCCGCTACTGACTGTCGAGTTCACTCCGGGCGACACCGGCGCCGAGGCACACCTCACCGCGAACAACCCGGTCCTCATCACGATCACCGACGTCTCTCACCACGAGTACGACGCAGTAGTGCTGACGACCTCGCTCGGCTCAGCGGCGTACGCACAACTACCGCCGGGGTACTACCACGTGTCCGCTGTGGTCATCGACGAGCACGCCGACCTGCTGCAGGGGTACGGCGCTCAGCACAACCTGCACGTGGACAAGGGCGACGACCTGATCGTCTCGCTGTCGATCCGCACCGCCGGGGTAGGCGAGATCGCGACCGCGCTGGAGACCGGGCCGCAGCCCGTGCTCGTGGGGGAGGACGGTGACGTCGTACCGCTGCTCGACCTGGTCCGCATCGGACGCGCGCCGGACTGCGACGTGATCATCGACCGCCAGGAAGTCAGCCGCCACCACGCGGAGTTGCTGCGGATCGATGCGACCAGCTACGAGCTGCGGGATCTCGGGTCCACCAACGGGACGTCGGTGAACGGCGTACGGATCGAGACCGCGATGGTCGGTGACGGCGACGAGATCAGGCTCGGCGCGCTGCCGTTCCGCTTGTACCTCGGCTGACCCGATCTGGAACCGGACCTGGAACAATGGCGCCGTGAACTCACGCAGCGTCGTCATCCTCGGCTCGACCGGCTCGATCGGTACCACGGCGCTCGAGCTCATCGGGCGGAACCGCGACCGGTTCCGCGTGCTCGCGCTGTCCGCCGGCGGCGACAACGTCGGGTTGCTGGCGGAGCAGGCGCTCGAGTTCGACGTCGAGGTCGTCGCGGTGGCGAAGGCCACGGTCGCGCAGGACCTGCAGCTGGCGTTCTACGCGGAGGCGCAGCGGAAGGGGTACGCCCAGGGCGAGTTCCGGATCCCGAAGATCATCACCGGACCGGAGGCCGCCAGCGAGCTCGCCGCGATGCCGTGTGACGTGGTTCTCAACGGAATCAACGGATCCGTCGGCCTGCACGCGACGCTGGCCGCCCTGGACGCCGGGAACACGCTGGCCCTGGCCAACAAGGAGTCGCTGGTGATCGGCGGCCCGATCGTCACGCGGCGGGCCAAGCCCGGCCAGATCGTCCCGGTGGACTCCGAGCACAGCGCGATCGCCCAGTGCCTGCGCGCCGGTACTCCGAACGAGGTTCGCAAGCTCCTGCTGACCGCGAGCGGCGGCCCGTTCCTCGGGCGGCCCCGGAGCGAACTGGCCGATGTCACGGTCGAGCAAGCCCTTGCCCACCCGAACTTCGCGATGGGCCCGGTCGTCACGATCAACTCCGCGACGCTGGTCAACAAGGGCCTGGAGCTGATCGAGGCACATCTGCTCTTCGGCATCCCGATGGACCGGATCGACGTCGTGATCCACCGGCAGCAGGCGATCCATTCGATGGTCGAGTTCTTCGACGGCGCCACGATCGCGCAGGTCGGCGTACCGACGATGACCGTGCCGATCGGGCTCGCGCTGGGTTGGCCTGACCGGATAGCGGACGCTTCGCCGCCGTGGAACTTCGCCGAGGCGAGCACCTGGACGTTCCAGCCGCTCGACGACGACGAATTCCCGTCGGTCGGCCTGGCCCGCGAGGCAGGCACCCGGGGCGGTACGGCGCCGGCCGTGTTCAACGCGGCGAACGAGGTCTGTGTGGAGGCGTTCCGGGCCGGACGGCTGCCGTTCACCGGGATCGTCGACACGATCGCCAGGGTGGTGACCGAACACGACGTACCCTCGTATGTGGAACTGTCCGTCGACGACGTGCTCGCCGCGGACGCGTGGGCCCGGAACCGGGCTCGTGAGATCACTACCGGCCACCGATAGCAGCCAGGAGAACCAGAAGGCATGACCGTGCTTCTCACCACCGTCGGCATCGTGCTGTTCGTGCTGGGGGTCCTGATCTCCGTGGCGCTGCACGAGATGGGCCACATGCTCCCGGCGAAGGCGTTCGGGATGAAGGTCACGCAGTTCTTCGTCGGCTTCGGCCGGACCGTCTGGTCGACCAGACGCGGCGAGACGGAGTACGGCATCAAGGCGATCCCGGCCGGCGGGTTCGTCCGGATCATCGGGATGCTGCCGCCGGGCAAGGGGCAGGACCCGACGAAGGTCCGCAAGGCCAACACCGGCCCGATCCAGTCGCTGGTCGAGAACGCGCGGTCCGCGGAGTACGAGACGATCTCGCCCGAGGACGACGGCCGGCTCTTCTACCAGAAGGTGTGGTGGAAGAAGCTGATCGTGATGGCGTCCGGGCCGCTGGTGAACGTGGTCATCGCATTCGTGCTGTTCGGCGGGCTGTACATGCTCTACGGGACGCCGGTCGCGCAGACCACGGTCTCCACCGTCACCGACTGTGTGATCCCGGCCAACCAGGCATCGGCCGACCGGAAGTGCACCGACACCGACAAGGTGTCGCCGGCCAAGGTCGCCGGCTTCCAGGTCGGCGACAAGATCGTCTCCTTCAACGGCACGCAGATCAGCAGCTGGGACCAGCTCACCCCGCTGATCCGCGCGAACACCGACAAGCCGGCCACGATCGTTGTCGAGCGCAACGGTGCGCGGAAGACGCTGCAGACCAACACGATCGTGAACCAGGTGCAGGAGAGCGCCACCTCCGACAAGCTCGTGTCGGTCGGCTTCCTCGGCATCTCGCCGACCGAGAAGGTGGAGCGGCAGAGCTTCGGCTTCGTCGTCGACCAGATGGGCAAGCTGACCGTCAGCACCGTGCAGGCGCTCGGCAAGTTCCCGGAGAAGCTGGTCGGGGTCGCCAAGTCGATCGTCGGCGGTCAGCGTGACCAGGACAGCCCGATGAGCGTCGTCGGCGCGAGCCGGGTCGCGGGTGAGGTCGCCTCCAGCGACCTCGGCGTCGGCCAGAAGATCGCCACCGGGATCCTGCTGCTCGCCTCGCTGAACCTGTTCCTTGCCCTGTTCAACTTCATCCCGCTGCTGCCGCTGGACGGCGGCCACATGATCGGCGCGATCTGGGAAGGCATCCGGCGCGGCTTCGCCAAGCTGTTCCGCCGCCCCGACCCCGGGTACGTCGACGTGGCCAAACTGCTTCCGATCGCGTACGTCGCAGCAAGCGCGATCGTGGTGATGGGCGTACTGCTCGTCATCGCCGACATCGTGAACCCCATCAAGCTCTTCAACGGCTGACCCTCACCCACACTGGTTAAGGACACATGAGCATCAACCTGGGCATGCCCGCGCTGCCGCCTCCGACCCTCGCGCCGCGCCGCAAGACCCGTCAGATCAAGGTCGGCAGCGTGCTGGTCGGCGGCGACGCACCGATCTCGGTGCAGTCGATGACGACGACGCCGACCAACGACGTCAACAAGACGCTGCAGCAGATCGCCGAGCTGACCGCGGCGGGCTGCGACATCGTCCGGGTCGCCTGCCCGCGGCAGGAGGACGCCGACGCGCTGCCGGAGATCGCGAGGCACTCGCAGATCCCGGTGATCGCCGACATCCACTTCCAGCCGAGCTACGTGTTCGCCGCGATCGAGGCCGGCTGCGCCGCGGTCCGCGTGAACCCGGGCAACATCCGCAGGTTCGACGACCAGGTCAAGGAGATCGCCCAGGCGGCGAAGGACCACGGTACGTCGCTGCGCATCGGCGTGAACGCCGGATCGCTGGACAAGCGGCTGCTGGAGAAGTACGGCAAGGCCACGCCCGAGGCGCTGGTCGAGTCGGCCGTGTGGGAAGCCTCGCTGTTCGAGGAGCACGACTTCCACGACTTCAAGATCTCGGTCAAGCACAACGACCCGGTCGTGATGGTGCAGGCGTACGAGATGCTGGCCGAGCGCGGTGACTGGCCGCTGCACCTCGGCGTGACCGAGGCGGGGCCGGCGTTCCAGGGCACGATCAAGTCGTCGGTGGCCTTCGGTGCGCTGCTGTCGAAGGGCATCGGTGACACGATCCGGGTGTCGCTGTCCGCGCCGCCGGTCGAGGAGGTCAAGGTCGGCCTGCAGATCCTGCAGTCGCTGAACCTGCGCGAGCGCAAGCTCGAGATCGTCTCCTGCCCTTCCTGCGGTCGCGCCCAGGTGGACGTCTACACGCTCGCCGAGCAGGTCACCGCCGGCCTCGAGGGTATGGAGGTTCCGCTCCGCGTCGCCGTCATGGGCTGCGTCGTGAACGGCCCCGGCGAAGCCCGCGAAGCCGACCTCGGCGTCGCCTCCGGCAACGGCAAGGGCCAGATCTTCGTCAAGGGTGAGGTCATCAAGACGGTCCCGGAGTCGGCCATCGTGGAAACCCTCATCGAAGAGGCCATGCGCATCGCCGAAACCATGGAAACCACCGAACCCGGCGAACCCACCGTCTCCATCAGCTGACGTACGCCGGCCCTGGTCAGCGCGTTGTCGTCGTGTTGTGGGTTGCTACCGGTCTGACCGGCGGGAGCGTGGGTGGTTGGGTCGGGTCGTCGGTTGGAACCATGCGCCGTACTGCGGCCGGCATGGCGCCGACCGTGAACGCGTGGACGGCCGGTCCGACGGACGCGGTGACGAACGATGCCACGGCCGGAACGTCGGCCGGGAGCGGAATGAGGTGCTCGCCCGGGCCGAAGTGGGAGTCGGCGATCCGCATCGATGTGCTCGCGGGCTCGGGAGGGGTGAATGACGTGGCCCACCAGGCCTCGACGACAACCTGGGACGGCTCCTGCAGGGTGATCCGTACCGTTCTGTTCGCGGCGTCATAGGCCACGCCGTTGTCGTCGCCGGCAGTCGACAGGACGCTCTCGACCTGGGCAGCGATAAGGCCTGCGATTCCGGCGAGGCCTTGGACAAAGGTGACCTGGCCGTTGACCTTCGAGATCGCCTCGCTGAGGTGCTGCTTGGTGCCGGGTGGAACCATCCCGCCGAACACGACGACATCGATGCTCGTCGTGTCGTACTCCGTCAGAACGTCGTCGAACCGATTCGTCGCGTCGGCGTGGAAGCCCTTACTGCGCAGGATGTCGGTGGCGTCGAGGATCACGCCCGGACTCCTGCCGATGACCAGAATCCGTTCGGGTCTGCTGGTGATGGATTCGCCCATGAGCCGGTCTCCCGAGGTTTCAGTGTTGGTATGGCCAACATAGCAAGTGTTGGTCGCACCAACAACTGATATCGTCTGTCCATGCCGATGGACCACGCGCCGCGTCGTACTCCCGATCGCGTCAAGGATCGTCCGACCTGGCTCATCAGCCGGACCTTCGCCCGCTCGTCGGGTCTGCTCGCCGCCGGGTTCGAGTCGCACGGCAGCGGACTTCGCAGCTACCACTACCGGCTCTTGGCCGCGCTCGAGGAGTGGGGGCCGGCGAGTCAGGCCGACCTGGGCCGGGGGACCGGGATCGATCGCAGTGACGTCACCGCGGCGCTGTCCGAGCTCGAGTCGCGTGGGCTCGTCGAGCGGTCTGTCGACCCGAGGCACAAGCGTCGCAATATCGTCACCATCACCCCTGCGGGGATTGCCCAACTCGTGGAGCTCGACAATGTCATCGACGATATCCAGGAACAGGTTCTGGAGCCGCTGACCCACGCGCAACGTCGCCAGTTCATCGCCCTGATGGTGAAGCTCCTGGCGGCCGACGAACCTCTGCCGAAAGGGTCACGCTGAGGATGTCCGAGTATCTGGTTGTCTGTGCCGTTGCCGGTGAGGCTCGCTATGTTCCGGCGGGGGTGCCGCTGGTGGTCACCGGGGTTGGGAAGACGGCGGCTGCTGTTGCGGTGAGCCGGGCGTTGGCTGGACGCGATACGTCTGACGTAGTGGTGCTGAATGTCGGGACGACCGGGGCGTTGCGGGACGGCCTCTCCGGACTGTTTCTGCCGAGCACCGTGATCAATCACGATGTGAATGCGGAAGCCGTTCGAGCTATCGGCCTGGACCCGCAGGATGAGCTGCACATCGAGGGCGGAGACGGGACGGTGCTCGCGTCGGGGGATGTGTTCGTGACGGATCCGGTCGTCCGGCAGCGGCTGGCAGAGCGGGCGCATCTGGTGGACATGGAGGCGTACGGCGTCGTGTACGCCTGCCGCGAGTACGGCGTACCGGTCCGCGTCGTGAAGCACGTGTCCGACTCAGCGGATGAGGCGGCCCTCGACTGGCCCGCCTTGGTGGATGCCAGCGCGAAGGTGCTGGGGGAGTGGGTCAGCGACTACGTGCGCTGAGCCACTCCAGCACGGCGGTCTCGCGCACTAACCAGCGCATCACGCCGACGCCGCTCTCCATCACCCTGCGGTTCGCCGCCAGCGCGGTGTCGACAGTCACCCACCGCGGCGTGAGTTCCAGCTCGGCCTCGTAGCCCTCCAACTGCTGATCACCAGCTGGCGTTCCGCCCGAGCATCCGAAGTAGTACGAGGTCATGCCGAACACGTCGTACTCCGCGTCGATCGCCGGCACCTCCTCGCGGGTCGTTGCCAGCTCGGCGCCGACGGCAACCGCGTCGTACGCGCACTCCTCACGGAACTCGCGGCGTAGCGCCGACTCGAAGGACTCACCCGGTTCGACGCCGCCGCCAGGGAACTTGTAGTCGCCATGGCGGGACGCGAGCAGCAGCAACTTCGGTCCGCGGAAGAGCACCCCGCGGACCGCGGTGCGTTCGACCACACGTCCGCCCGGAGCGAGTTCCGGTGAACGAAAGGTGGCGAGGAGCATGCGGTCTATGCTGACTTGGCCTTGGGTCAAGTACGCCACTCGCTGGAGGTTCGTATGGCCGGTTCGTCGCTTCTGTCGGCACTAACGGCTGCGCTCGCGGATGGGTCGATCGTGGTGGTGGATCTGACTTCGCCGCTGTCCGCGACGACGCCGGTCATCCAGTTGCCGCCGGAGTTCGGCCAGACGGCGCCCTTCGCGCTCGAGGAGATCAGCAGGTACGACGATCGCGGCCCGGCCTGGTACTGGAACAACTTCACCAGCGGCGAGCACACCGGCACGCACTTCGACGCGCCGAACCACTGGGTCACCGGCAAGGACCTCGCCGACATCGCCTCGGTCCCGGCGAACCGGTTGATCGCACCGGCCGTCGTGCTCGACTTCACCGCCGACGTGGAGAAGAACCCCGACTTCCTCGTGGAGGTCGACCACTTGAAGGCCTGGGAGGCGGAGAACGTCCCGCTGCCCGCCGGCGGCTGGCTGTTCGTACGCACGGGCTGGGACGCGCGATCGCACTCGCAGGAGGCGTTCCTCAACGCCGACGAGAACGGACCGCACACGCCAGGTCTGTCGCCCGAGTGTGCGCGCTGGGTCGCGCAGGAGTCGCCCGTCCTCGGCATGGGCGTCGAGACCGTCGGCACCGACGCCGGGAAGGCGCACTCGTTCGACCCGCCGTTCCCGTGCCACTCGTACCTGATGGGCAGTGACAAGTACGGGCTGACGCAGCTCCAGAACCTCGCGCAGCTCCCCCCGACCGGCGCCGTCATCATCGCGGGACCGTTGCCGATCGTCGGCGGTTCCGGCGCTCCTGCCTGGGTGCTCGCGCTGGTCGAACGCTGATGAATGTCGCGGACGCCGTCGGCCGGGCATTGGTGGCCGCGGGCGTCCGCCAGGTCTTCGGCGTGGTCGGGTCTGGCAACTTCCACCTGACGAACGCGATGGTGGCCGCCGGCGCGCGGTTCGTCGCCGCGCGCCACGAGGGCGGCGCGGCCACGATGGCCGACGCGTACTCGCGGATGAGCGGGACGGTCGCCGCGCTCACTGTCCATCAAGGCTGCGGTCTGACGAACGCGATGACCGGGATTGCCGAGGCTGCCAAGAGCCGTACGCCGATGGTCGTGGTCGCGGCTGAGGTCCTCGAGCCGCGCTCGAACTTCTACGTCGACCAAGCGGCGCTGGCTCGTGCCGTCGGCGCCGTCCCCGTGCGGATCAGCTCGGCGGAGACAGCGGTAGCGGAGGCGCAAGACGCGGTGGCGACCGCAGTACGCGGGCGCAGGACGGTGCTGCTGAACGTGCCGCTTCCCGTGCAGGCGTTGGAGGTCCCGTCACCGGCGGCCGCCCGGCCGACGGCAGAGCTGCCGTCGCGGGAGGCGGTGGTGCCGGATGCCGCCGAAGTCGCCGCCTTGACCGACCTGCTGCGGCATGCCGAGCGGCCGGTCTTCGTCGCAGGCCGCGGAGCTCGCGGACATGGCCGGATCCTCGAAGCGCTGGCGGAACGATCCGGTGCACTCCTCGCGACTTCGGCTGTCGCGCACGGCGTGTTCCACGGCAACCCCTGGTCGCTCGGGATCTCGGGCGGCTTCGCCTCACCACGTACTGCGGAATTGATCCGCGCCGCAGACCTCATCGTCGGCTGGGGCTGCGCGCTGAACATGTGGACGATGCGCCACGGTCAGCTGATCGGATCCGACGCGACCGTGGTGCAGGTCGACGACGACGCGTCGGCTCTCGGTGCGCATCGCGAGATCCAGTTGGGAGTCACCGGTGACGTCGGCCTGACCGCCGAGCTCGCTCTCGACGCATTCGGCGAACAGCACACCGGCTATCGCACGGCCGAGCTCGGCAGCGTGCGCTGGCGGGACGTCGAGTACGACGACATGAGTACTGCGGAGCGGATCGACCCGCGGACGCTGAGCATCGCGCTCGACGACGTACTGCCGGCCGAACGCGTGGTCGCGGTCGACTCCGGCAACTTCATGGGCTACCCGAGCGCATACCTGGACGTGCCCGACGAGAACGGCCTGTGCTTCACCCAGGCGTTCCAGTCGATCGGACTCGGCCTCGCCACCGCGATCGGCGCCGCGCTGGCCCAGCCGCATCGGCTCGCCGTTGCCGCGCTCGGCGACGGCGGCGCGCTGATGAGTGCAGCGGAACTGGACACTGTCCGACGGCTCGGCTTGCCGATGCTGGTCGTCGTCTACAACGACGACGCGTACGGCGCCGAGGTGCACCACTTCGCTCCCGGCGGCCACGCATTGGACACCGTGGTGTTCCCGCCGACCGATATCGCCGCGATCGCGCGCGGCTACGGCTTCGAGGCCGCAACTGTGCGCACGGCCGGCGACCTGACCGCGGTCAAGGACTGGCTGGACGGACCGCGTTCGGCGCCGATGCTCGTGGATGCGAAGGTCGTCGCGGCCCAGCCGTCCTGGTGGCTGGAGGAGGCGTTCCGGGGCCACTGACTATCCTGGCTTGACCTTGACCCTGGGGGCAAGGTTTAGCGTCGGGGTGAAGGAGGCGGGATGCGGATCAGCGATCTGGCGGCCGAGGCCGGTGTGACGGTCAAAGCCGTGCGGTACTACGAGGCGCAGGGGCTGCTCAAACCGCGGCGCGAGTCCAACGGGTACCGGGCGTACGACGCGGACGATGTGGTCGTGGTGCGTGAGGTGAAGGCGCTGCTCAGTCTCGGGCTGACCGCGGAGCAGACGTACCCGTTCATCGAGTGCCTGCGCGCCGGCAACGAGCGCGCGGACGTATGTCCGGCGTCGCTCACGGCGTACCGGACCCGGATCGCGGACGTGGACCGGCGGATCGCCGAGCTCACCGATCTGCGGGCCCGGCTGACCGACCTCCTGACCGATGCCGAGAGCTGGAGGATGAAACAACTATGAGTGAACTGCGTACCGTCGACGAGGCCACCTTCGACGAGGTCGTGCTGCGGTCCGAAAAGCCCGTGCTCGTGGACTTCTGGGCCGAGTGGTGCCCGCCGTGTCACCAGATCGCGCCGGTCCTCGCCCAGATCGCCGCCGACCGCGCCGATCAGCTGACGGTCGTGAAACTGAACTCCGACGAGAACCCGTCCGTCTCCGCGCGCTACCGCGTGATGGCGCTCCCGACCCTGATCCTGTTCCACCACGGCAAAATGATCTGGTCCGTCGTAGGCGCCCGCCCGAAGGCGCGCCTCCAGAAGGAACTGGACGACGCCCTCCTGGCGGCCGTCTAGCCGGTGAACTTGTAGAGCTCGACCAGCACGCCGTGGGGGCCCGCGACGTACGCCGAGGTGGTGCCCCAGTCGGTTTCGGTCGGCTCGAGGACGACGTTGCCGCCTCGGCGGCGGATCTCTTCGATGTCGGCGCGGACATCGTCGCTGCTGAACTGCAGGAGGGTGCCGCCGAGCGGGCCGAAGCCGTCGATCATCGCGCCGGTGTGCAGCGCGATCGTCATCGCGCCGGCCCTCACCTCGGCGTACCCCTCGCTCGCGGTGCCGGAGATCTCCAGGCCGAGGATGCCCGCGAAGAAGTCGGCCAGGTCCTGGTTCTTCTCGCGGGTGTCGGTGAGTAGACCGAGGTGGTCGAAGCGGAGGTTCATCGTCGGATCTCCCTGTCGGTTGACGGTTAGCTGTCTAGGATGCTAGCAATATAGCCATGGCGGATGACGGTGGCAAGAAGGTGCAGTTCAACGTGTATCTGCCGCCTGGGCTGGTGCGGCGGGTGAAGCACAAGGCCATCGACGAGGGCGCCAGCCTGTCGGCGTTGGTCGAGCAGGCGCTGGCGGAGTACCTGGACAAGCACGGGGAGGCGCGGGGATGAACGACCTGAACAACGCGGTGATCAGACCGCTGCGGTTCACGGCGGACGTGGAGGCGATGCGCGCGTTCCTCGAGAAGCTGGGGCTGCGGTCGCGGATCGAGTCCGAGCGCGGCGGTTGGGTCGACATGCTGACCGGTCGCGGCATGGTCGCGCTGCACGACGCCGCGAGCAGCAGTACCGGCGGCCGGCCGGGGCAGACCACGCTGTCCTTCGAGGCGGAGAAGATCTACGAGCTGCGCGACCGGCTCGAACAGGTCGGATTCGTCGACGCGACCGTCTTCGACGAGGCGTACGGGCGCGTGCTGTCCGTGACGGGACCGGACGGCGTCGTCATCTGGGTCGACGAGCGCTCCGAGGACATGTACGGCTACAAACTGCACGACGCGCGTCCGGACGAGCGATGGTCGGTCACGCCGTACCTGACGGGCGCGGAGGAGCCGGCCTGGCGCCGCTTCTTCGAAGGCGTCGGCCTGCAGACCCCTGTGCGGTTCGGCCCGGCCGACGGCGCGTTCGCCGTACGGCTGGACCTCAGCACCACGGAGCCCCTGGACGAAGTCGCAAGCCGGCTCGGCACGTACGACGTGACGCGGACCGCGACCGGACTGGAGATCGTGGACCCCGACGGCCAACTGGTCGTGGTGCACGGATGACCGCCGTACGACGCGCCGGACTCGACGGCGACTTCCTGATCCTTGACCTCGACCGCACATGAACATGCAGGATGCCGCCATGACGACAGTGGTCCCCGATCGGCTGCGCGACGACCCGGACTTCCGGCGGTACTGGACTGCCCGCGCGCTGTCGATCACCGGGTCGATGGTCACAGCGATCGCGCTCCCAGTGCTCGTCTACCGGCTGAGCGGTTCGACTGTCCTGACCGCGCTGGTGACAGCGCTGGAGTCGGCGCCATACCTGCTGACGGGACTGTTCGCGGGCGCGCTCGCAGACCGTTGGAACCGGCGGCGCGTGATGATCACCGCGGACTGCGTGAACGCCGTACTCGTCGGGTCGGTGCCGCTCGCGCATCTGCTGGGCGTGCTCTCGATCGCGCATGTGCTAGTGGTCGCGTTCACCGTTCAATCCGTCTACACGTTCTTCGACGGCGCGAACTTCGGTGCACTGCCGGTCCTGGTCGGCCGGGCCCGGGTAGCGCAGGCCAACTCCGCGGTCTGGACTGCGTCGAGCCTGATCGAGCTGTTCGTCCCGCCACTGACCGGTCTGACTCTCGCCGTACTCGATCCGGCCAGCCTGCTCACGCTGGACGCGCTCAGCTTCGCAGCGTCCGCGTTCGCCGTCCGAGGGATCGTGCGGGCGATGTCCGAGTCCCGCGCGGGTCAGCCACCGCTCCGGCCGCGGGTGGTACTGACCGACATCGCTGACGGCCTGCGGTACCTGATCCACCACGCCGGCGTACGGACCATGACGATCGTCGGCAGCGTGCAGTCGTTCGCCGGCGGTGGATTCATGGCCCTGATCGTGGTCTGGTGCGACCGCGTCCTCCACATCGGTACGTCGGGACTCCGGTTCGGACTGGTCTGGGGGACCTGGGGCATCGGCGGACTGATCGCCGCACTCAGTCTGCCCCGGTTGCTGAAGCGGATGCCGCCCGCAGCGATCACGCTGTACGCACTGCCGGTCTCTGCGCTCCTGGGCGTGCTCACACCGCTGTCACCCGACTGGGTCGCCGCTGCGTTGGCAACGCTCGTCTGGGGTTCGGCGTACGTGCTGGTGATCGTCAATGCGATCTCGTACCGCCAGCAGGTGACTCCGGAGAAGCTGCTCGGCCGGGTCAACACAGCGGGCCGGATGCTGTCCTGGGGCGTCGGGTGGACGCTGGGCTCGGTAGTCGGCGGAGTGCTCGGCAACGCCTTCGGACCGCGCACCGGAATGGTGCTGATGGGGCTGTGCGGGTGCGTCGGCGTGGTCTTCGCCTGGACCTCGCCGTTGCGCCGGATCGCGGCCGGATAGGACACCGAGCTTTCCTGACCCGGCCCCGTTGCATACGAGTACGGCGTTCATCCGCTAGGTTCTGCGCGTGGGCGTACGGGTTCTCGGTCCTCGTGACCTCGCGGCGGCGCGCGCGGTCATCGCCCGCGATCCGGTCGTGAATGTGTTCGTCGACAGCCTGGTCCAGGCGTCCGGACTCGACCCGCGGCGCGGCGCCGAGGTCTGGGGGTATGTCGACAAGGGCGCGCTGGAGGCCCTGTGCCACGCCGGCGGCAACATGGTGCCGGTGGGCGCGGACGACGCGGCGCTGCGCGCGTTCGCGGCGTACGCGATGCGGCGCGGGCGGAACTGCTTCCAGATCCTCGGACAGGCCCGGGCGGTCGATCAGCTGTGGAGCATCCTCGAGCCGCACTGGGGTCCGGCCCGGGAGGTGCGGGACGACCAGCCGTTCATGGTGATCGAGGGGTCGCCGCTGATCGCTCCGGATCCGCTGGTCCGCGAGGTGGAGCCGGTCGAGCTCCCGATCCTGTATCCGGCGTGCGTGGCGATGTATACCGAGGAGGTCGGCGTACCGCCGCAGACCGGTCCGGACGGGACGTTCTACCGGTCGCGGGTCGCGGAGCTGATCCGGGCCGGGCGCGCGTTCGCGCGGATCGAGGACGGCCGGGTCGTGTTCAAGGCCGAGGTCGGCTCGGTCGGCTCCGGCGTGTGCCAGATCCAGGGCGTGTGGGTCGATCCGGAGTACCGCGGTCGCGGCCTCGCCGCGCCAGGTATGGCGGCGGTGGTGGAGCTGGCCCGGCAGATCGCGCCCGTCGTCACGCTGTACGTCAACGCCTTCAACCTGCCGGCGCGCGCGGCGTACGAGCGGGTCGGATTCCGCACGATCGAGACCTTCGCGACGATTCTGTTCTGATACTGCTTACTCTCCGTGATCCGGAGCCGGCGGTTGTCGGGTTGGCTGGTCGGCATGCGAAGGCTCGCGGTTCTTCTGTGCACCTTTGCCCTCATGCTGCTGTCCTCGACGGCCTACTCGGCGCCCGGCGTGACGTACTACGGCGGGTACCACACCGTCGCCGGCCACGAGCAGCACGATGCGGCCGTTGCCGCGGCACATCCGGATCTGGTGAAGCTGTACGACATCGGCGACTCGTGGACGAAGGCGCAAGGCCGGGGCGGGCACGAGATCCAGGCCCTGTGCATCACAAAGCTCGCGCCCGGCGATTGTGCCCTGAACAGCACCGGGAAGAAGCCCAAGTTCGTCCTGCACGCCCAGATCCATGCGCGCGAGATCGTGACCGGCGAGATCGCGTACCAGTGGATCGACCTGCTCGTCTCGTCGTACGGCGTCGACCCTGAGCTCACCGCCCTGCTCGACACCCGCGAGCTGTGGGTGGTGCCGATCGCGAACCCGGACGGCGTGGATGTCGTCGCGTCGAATCCGGCCCGGCCGCTGCTGCAGCGCAAGAACCTCGACGACAGTGCGGGCGGATGCTCGACCGGGTATCCCGGAGTCGACCTCAACCGCAACTCGTCGTTCCACTGGGATGCGGACCAAGGCGGTCCGTGCACGGAGATGTATCCGGGTGCGAAGGCGGCGTCCGAGCCTGAGACGGTTGCGATCCAGGGACTGCTGGCGAAGATCTTTCCCGACACGAAGGGCGCCGAGGACGAGCGGGCCGCCGCGAGTACGACCGGCGTCTTCGTGACGCTGCACAGCTACGGCAACGACATCCTCGCCCCTTGGGGATACACCGACACGGCCGCGCCGGACCGGGAGGCGTTGGTGGCCCTAGGCAACAACATGGGTGCGCTCACGGGCTATCCGGTGTCGACGGGGGACGGCGGGATCGGGTACTTCACACCCGGCTCGACCATCGACTGGTTGTACGGGACGCGCGGCGTCCCGGCGTACACCTTCGAGATCGGCCCTCGAACCGGCTGGTGCGCCGGATTTCTGCCGCCCTTCTCGTGCGTCTCCTCGACGTTCTGGCCGCTGCTGAAACCAGCGTTGGTTTACGCGGCCCGGGCCGCCGCGACTCCGTACGGCCGACTGCCCTGATCACCCTCGGGTACGCTCCCCGGTGCGGCCCTGTGGATAACGTGGTGAGAGCATATCCGCCGGACGGATATTCTCTGTGACGTCCCGTTTTCTACTTTTGCACGCTTGGAGACTCCCGTGATTTTGCGTATGTCGTCGCTGTTCCTCCGCACGCTTCGCGAGGACCCGGCGGACGCGGAGGTCCCGAGCCACAAACTGCTCGTCCGCGCCGGGTACATCCGTCGCGCCGCGCCCGGCATCTACACCTGGCTGCCACTGGGCCTGCGAGTGCTGCGCAACGTCGAGCGGATCGTCCGCGAGGAGATGGACGCCATCGGCGCGCAGGAGCTGGTCTTCCCGGCACTGCTGCCCCGCGAGCCCTACGAGGCGACCGGCCGCTGGACGGAGTACGGGCCGAACATCTTTCGGCTGAAGGACCGCAAGGGCGCCGACATGCTGCTCGGTCCGACGCACGAGGAGATGTTCACGCTGGTCGTGAAGGATCTGTACTCGTCGTACAAGGACCTGCCGCTGTCGATCTACCAGATCCAGAACAAGTACCGCGACGAGGCGCGGCCGCGGGCCGGCGTGCTGCGCGGGCGTGAGTTCGTGATGAAGGACTCGTACTCGTTCGATGTCGACGACGACGGCCTCGCCGCGTCGTACGAGAAGCATCGCGAGGCGTACATCAAGATCTTCGACCGGCTCGGGTTCGACTACGTGATCGTGCAGGCGATGTCCGGTGCGATGGGTGGGTCGCGGTCCGAGGAGTTCCTCGCGATCGCGGAGAATGGCGAGGACACCTTCGTCCGCTCCCCGGGTGGGTACGCCGCCAACGTCGAGGCGGTCGTGGTGCCGCAGTCGCCGGCCGTCGACGCGTCCGGCGTACCGGCCGCGGAGGTCGTGGATACGCCGGACACGCCGACCATCGACACGCTCGTCGACGCGCTGAACGCGAAGCACCCGCGGACCGACGGCCGCGAGTGGACCGCCGCGGACACGCTGAAGAACGTGCTCGTGATGCTCGTGCACCCGGACGGGACCCGGGAGCCGCTGGCGATCGGCGTGCCGGGGGACCGGGCGATCGACGAGAAGCGCCTCGGTGCGCAGGTGGAGCCGGCCGAGGTCGTGGCCTTCGAGGAGGCGGACTTCGAGAAGAACCCGTCGCTGGCGAAGGGCTACATCGGGCCTGGCGTGCTGGGTGCCGAGAACACGTCGAAGATCCGGTACCTGCTCGACCCGCGGGTGGCCGAGGGGTCGGCGTGGGTGACGGGCGCGGACAGGACAGGCTTCCACGTCATCAACCTGGTGCACGGTCGCGACTTCACCGCGGACGGCACGATCCAGGCCGCCGAGGTGCGCGACGGCGACCAGGCGCCGGACGGTTCGGGTCCGCTGGAGACGGCGCGCGGTATCGAGATGGGCCACATCTTCCAGCTCGGCCGCAAGTACGCCGACGCTCTAGACCTGAAGGTCCTCGACCAGAACGGCAAGCTCGTCACGGTCACTATGGGCTCGTACGGCGTCGGTGTCACCCGCGCGGTGGCCGCGATCGCCGAGGGCAACCACGACGAGCTCGGCCTGGTCTGGCCGCGCGAGATCGCACCGGCCGACGTCCACCTTGTTGCCACCGGCAAGGACTCCGAGGTCTTCGCGAAGGCAGCCGAGATCGCCGCCGAGCTGGAGGCGCGCGGGCTGAGCGTGATCTACGACGACCGGGAGAAGGTGTCGCCGGGCGTGAAGTTCAAGGACGCCGAGCTGATCGGCATCCCGACGATCGCCGTCGTCGGCAAGGGTCTCGTGGACGGCACCATCGAGGTGAAGGACCGCCGCTCCGGCGACCGCGCCGACGTGCCGGTCGCCGACGTCGTCGACCACCTGGTCGCGGCTGTCCGCGGCTGAGCCCCAGCACTGGACCGGCCCCACTCCGCACGGAGTGGGGCCGGTTGCATTTCTTTCGTCGACCGTGTCGAGGAATGCGAATCGGCTCCGATCCCGGGGTGAGACGCCAGAGGGGGCGTCTCGGATCTAGGGAGTTGGCGATGACGGAATCTGTAGTAGTTGGCCGGGGGATCGGCGAGCTTCGCGGGGCTGTGCTGGGTGAGGTCCTCGTGGACGGAGACGCCGGGTACGCCGATGCCGGACGGGTGATCATGGCCGAGGGCCGGCCGAGCGTGGTGGTGCGCTGTACGGGTGCCGCTGATGTGGTCGCTGCGTTGCGGTACGCCGAGGCGCAGGACCTGCCCGTCGCCGTACGGAGCGGTGGGCACAACGCGGCCGGGTTCGGTACGAACGACGGCGGCGTGGTCATCGACGTACGGCCGATGGACGAGGTCAAGGTGCTGGCGGACGATGTCGTTCGCGTAGGCGTCGGCGCGACCTGGGGAGACGTGGCCGCGCGACTTGGAGAGCTCGGGCTGGCGATCTCGTCGGGGGATACGGCGAGTGTGGGCGTCGGTGGGTTGATGGCCGGGGGTGGTATCGGCTGGATGGTCCGGAAGCACGGGCTGGCGATCGACAACGTGGTGTCGGCCGAGGTCGTCACCGCGGACGGTTCGGTACGCCGGGTCGACGCCGCGAACGAACCGGAGTTGTTCTGGGGACTGCGCGGCGCGGCCGGCAGTCTTGGGGTGGTCACGTCGTACGACATCACCGCCGTGCGGCAGCCGACCGTGCACTTCGGCACCTTGCTGTACCCGTGGACTCAAACGGAGCAGGTGCTCAACGGCTGGGCGGAGTACGCAGCGCATGCGCCCGCGGAGGTGACGTCGTCGCTGCAGCTCGCGCCGACGATGATGGCCGATCGTCAGGTCCCCGTCGCCGTGATGGTGTGCGTCGCCGGAGACCCTGCGCTTCTCGAGCCGCTGCGCAATCTCGGCACGCTGCTGACCGACAAGGTCGCCGAGGTGCCGTACGCCGAGGTGTTCTCGGAGATGTCGATGCCCGCGGATTGGCGTCCGCGGATCCGCAACGGCCTCTTCGACATGTGGTGGCCCGATCTCACGGGCAGGCTGCTCGAGGGACGTCAGCAGCTGCCGGCGATGGCGATGGAGATCCGGGCGCTCGGTGGCGCGTTCGGTGCGATGCCGGCGGACGCGACCGCGTTCGCCCACCGCGACGCGCAGTTCATGGTCAACTCGGTGCTGATGGGAACGCTCGAAGCCCAAGGCTCGCAGCCCGCGGAGTTCGACGCCTTCTGGCAGACCCTGCGGCCGAACGGCGCGTACCTGAACTTCCTGTCGGACCCGACCGACGCGGACCTCGACAGCTGCTACCCGGCGTCACACCGGGCCAGGCTCGCCGCGCTCAAGCGGGAGGTCGACCCCGGCCACGTGTTCCGCAACGCGCTGAGCGTGCCTCCGCAGGCCGTGTGAGCCGGCATCACGTGTCGAGGTTGGCGATGCGGTCGCGCAGGTAGTTCTGTTCGGCCGTGTTCCGGGTGCGCTCCAACGCGGCGAGGTAGTTGGAGCGCGCCAGGTCCGTCCGGCCGGCGAGTTCGTGCAGGTGGGCCAGGACGGACAGGCGGCGATGGTGCTCGCCGAGGTACTTGTCGTCGGCGAGTTCTTCGACGATCGCGATGCCGGCCTCCGGGCCTTCGGTCATCGCGATCGCGACGGCCGCGCCGAGCCTCACCATCGGACTCGGGTCGACCTTCTCGAGGAGGCGATAGAGGCCGGCGATCTGTTCCCAGTCGGTGGTCTCGACCGAGTCGGCCTCGCTGTGCACGGCGGCGATCGCTGCTTCCAGCTGGTACGGGCCGACGGCGCCGGTGCGCAGCGTCTCCTCGACGATGCGTGTGCCCTGGGCGATCTCGTCGGCGTGCCAGCGGGATCGGTCCTGCCGATCGGCCGGGATCAGGTCCCCGCCAGGCCCGGTCCGCGCGTCGCGGCGGGCGTGGGTGAGGATCATCAACGCGAGCAAGCCCGCCACCTCGCCGGCTTCGCCCGTGGCCTGACACAGCAAGCGGGTGATCCGGAGCGCCTCCTCGGCGAGATCCACGCGCTGCAACGATTCCCCGGCGCTCGCGGTGTGGCCTTCGTTGAAGATCAGGTAAAGGACCTGCAGTACGGCGGCCAGCCGCTCGTCGTACTCCTCGGCCGTCGGGAGCTCGAACCGGGCGTCCTTGATCAACCGCTTCGCCCGGCTGATGCGCTGCGCGACGGTGCTCTCGCTGACCAGCAGAGCGGCGGCCACCTCGGCTGTGGTGAGACCGCCGACCGAGCGCAACGTCAGCGCGATCTGGGAGGCAGGCGTCAGCGCGGGATGACAACAGAGCACGAGGAGCCGGACTGTGTCGTCGGCGTCCTCGTGGTACTCGTCGGGGTCGTACTGGTCGGTCGGCGCCCGCAGGAAGTCCTTCAGCTCGCGCTGCCGCCGCGCGTTGTCGCGTCGCCAGCCGTCCATCATCCGGCGGGACGCGACGCTGATCAGCCAGCCGACCGGCTGCTCCGGTACGCCGTTCGCGCCCCACTGCACGAACGCGTCGACGAGCGCCTCCTGGACCGCGTCCTCGCACTGGTCGAAGGCGTCGTACCGCCGGACGAGAACCGCCAGTGCCCGCGGCGCCGCCGCCCGAATCGCCGCTTCGAGCTCGGGCACCGCGGGATCGCTCACGATTCGCCAGGCCCGGTCAGGAAACCGTCCAGCTGGGACAGGAAGTCGTCCTGGTCCAGACGGATCTCGCGGAGCTCGACGCGACGGAAGCTTGCCAACGGGATCCGCGCCGCGATCTCCAGCGCCCGCTCCACCGAGTCGCAGTGCAGCACCATCGCGCCGGCCAGGAACTCCTTCGTCTCCAGCAGCGGACGGTCCGAGATCACCGGCGTACCGGCGACCAGCTGGATGTCCTTCTCCTCACCGGGGTCCTTGAGCCCGAGGATCGATACCAGCTCCCCGGTCGCGAACAGCTCGCGCGCGGTCGCGGCGACCAGCTCGCCCCCGCCGGACATCTCGACCAGCTCCTGCTCGGTGAACTGCTTGAGCGCCTCGGCGTTGTTGTGGATCAGCAGTAGGAACTTCACTCCGCCATTCTCCCGGATCGGGTGTCATAGCTCTCATTGACCCGCCTAAGGGTCTGTAAGGGTTGAATCGCACAACGCCATTACCTGATCATCGGGTCCGTGAGGATCTCCCGCTGTGCCTGATATTTCGTTGTGGACATTGCTGTTCCTGGTGATCGCCGCCTTCGCGGCGGGCTGGATCGATGCCGTGGTCGGCGGCGGCGGACTGCTGCAGCTTCCCGCGATGCTGCTCGGTCTCCCGAACGCCTCGCCGGCGCAGATCCTGTCGACGAACAAGATCTCGTCGCTGTGCGGTACGACGACCAGCGCGGTCACGTTCGGCGTGAAGGTCCGGCCGGACAAGAAGACCGTCCTGCCGCTCGCGATCCTCGCCGGGCTGGGCGCGGCGACCGGCGCCTTGGTCGCGACGAAGATCCCGATGTCGTGGTTCAAGCCGATCGTGCTGGTGTTACTGATCGTGGTCGCGATCTACACCGCGATGAAGCCGTCGCTCGGCGCACGGACCGCGTTGCGCTTTGACGGCCGCGACCACTACCTCGCGGCGAGCGGGGTCGGCGTACTCATCGGCTTCTACGACGGCGCGGTCGGCCCGGGCACCGGCTCGTTCCTGATCTTCGCCCTCGTCGGTCTGCTCGGCTACAACTTCCTGCAGGCCAGTGCAAAGGCGAAGATCGCGAACGTCGCCACCAACCTCGGCGCGATCATCGTCTTCGCCCTCCACGGCGCACCGCTGTGGGGCCTCGGCCTGATCATGGGTGCGGCCAACATGCTCGGCGGTCTCCTCGGCGCCCGGACGGCGGTTGCCCGTGGCAGCCGGTTCGTCCGAGTGATCTTCCTGGTCGTCGTGTCCGCCCTGATCCTGCGACTCGCGTACGACGTGTTCTTCGCACGGTAGGGTTTTGAGATGGTCGACTACAACGGTCGGATGGGCAGTGTGTACGCCGCGGGCCGTGGGATGCAGCCCGCCGAAGTACGCCGGTGGACCTCGGCGTTCGCGACGTACCTGCCGCAGCGGCGGCCGTTGGATGTGCTCGATCTCGGGAGTGGGACCGGTCGGCTGAGCCCGGGGCTGGCCGAGGAGTTCCAGGGCCGGGTGTACGGCGTGGAGCCGTCCGACCGCATGCGTGAGGCCGCCCAGCTGCATCCGCGCGTGACCTATCTGAGCGGCAGCGCCGAGCAGATTCCGTTGCCTGAGGCATCGGTTGATGCGGTGCTGATGTTCCTGTCGTTCCATCATTTCCCGGATCAGCTGCAGGCTCTGCGCGAGGTGCACCGGGTCCTGCGGCCCGGGGGAGTGGCGTTGCTGCGCAGCCAGTTCTCGGATGTGATGCCGGACTTGTTCTGGTACGAGTACTTCCCGTCCGCGCGGGCGGTTGACGCGGCGATGTACCTCTCGATCGGGGAGGTGAAGGCGCTCGCGACCGAGGCGGGGCTGGTCCCGGACGAGGACGTCGTACGGATCACTGCCGAGGAGCCGCGGACTTTCAGCGAGAGCTACCAGCGGCTCAGTCATCGGGCGTTCTCGACGTTCGAGTACCTGTCGGAGGATGAGGTCGTGCCCGGGTTCGAGCGGTTCGCCTCGGATGCCGAGCAGGATCCGGATCGTTTGATGCCGGTGTACTCCGCGACGATGCTGGTTCTCAGGCGTCCCAGCTGACGCGCAGCGCGGACGGCTTGCGGAAGACGAGACCTCTCGGCGCGGGTGAGTCCGCGGCGAGGCGAAGGCCGGGGAGCCGGAGGACGGCTTCCAGCGCGGTGAGCGTTTCGAGCCGGGTCAGGTGCATGCCGAGGCAGATGTGCGGTCCACTCGCGAAGGCGAGGTGGCGGCGCGCATTGGGTCGGCGTACGTCGAACGTGTCGGGCGACTCGAACATCTCCGGATCGCGGCCGGCGCCGGCGAGGGAGACGGTCACCATGTCGCCGCGGCGGATCTGTGCGCCCGCGAGCTCGATGTCGCGGGTGGCGTAGCGGTCGACCACTGCGGCGGCCGGCTCGAGGCGGAGTGACTCCTCCATGGCGTTGGGGAGGAGCGTCGGGTCGGCGAGGACGAGGTCGAGTTGGTCACGGTTGGTCAGCAGGTGCCAGAGGGCGTTGGTGATCATGCCCTCGGTGGTCTCGATACCGCCGAACATCAGTACGGCGGCGTTCGCGACGACCTCGTCGACACCCAGCCCGGCCTGCGCAGCCGCGGCGATCAGCGAGTCCGACGAGTCGATGCCTGCAGCAACATGTTTGTGCAGTTCACCGAACGCGGCGGCGCCCTCGGCGCTCACCGGGTGGCCTGCGGAAACACCGGACACGGACGCGGAGATCGCCGTGTACCAGTCGAGCACCGTCGAGGCCGAGGCAGGCGGCAACCCGAGCGACAACGCAACCACCGCGACGGACAACGGCCCTGCGAGCGCGGGGCGGAGGTCCGCGGTCGGGCCGACGGCTGCGCGATCGGCCTGAAGAGCGGCCATCAGTTCGTCGACGGTTTGCTGCACCGGGCCGACGAAGCGACGGCGGGTCTCGGCCAGGGTGAACGGGGACTCGAACGGATCGCGATGTGCCTTGTGACCGGCGCCGTCGAGCGAAAGCATCGACGGACCGACGACTTGTGCCGTCGAGAACCTCGGATCGTCGACGGTGAACGTCTCCGGGTCGCGCAACACCTTCAGCACCAGCGCGCGAGAGGTGACCATCCAGGTGCTCAGCGCCTCGATCCACCCGATCGGCCGGATCGATGCCAGCGTCGGATGCGGGTCGGTTTCGAGTTGCTCGACAGTCGCCACCCGACCAGCGTAATGATAGGACCACTGACCCTGCTGGTATTGCTGAGACAGATCGGATATGAACGACTCAGCGGGCGTCCGGGTTACGAATCCTTCAGGAACGCCCTCTAGGGTGTGGGCCATGTCGGTGTCAGATTCGTCCCCCACCCCGCCGCCCCGGTCAGGGCATTTAGTGCTGCTGCCTGCCGTCGATGTGGCGGACGGGCAGGCGGTTCGGCTCGTGCAGGGCGAGGCCGGGAGCGAGACGTCGTACGGCGATCCGCTGGCTGCCGCGATGGCCTGGCAGGAGGCCGGCGCGGAGTGGATCCACCTGGTCGACCTGGACGCGGCGTTCGGCCGCGGCAGCAACCGGGAACTGCTCGCCGAGGTGACCGGCAAGCTCGACGTCCAGGTCGAGCTGTCCGGCGGCATCCGCGACGACGACTCCCTGACGGCCGCCCTCGCGACCGGTGCCCGCCGGGTAAACATCGGCACCGCCGCGCTCGAGGACCCGGAGTGGTGCGACCGGATCATCCAGCAGTACGGCGACCGGATCGCGATCGGGCTCGACGTCCGCGGCCGGACGCTGGCGGCGCGCGGCTGGACCAAGGAAGGCGGCGACCTGTACGAGGTGCTCGACCGGCTGGAGGCGGCCGGCTGCGAGCGCTACGTGGTCACCGACGTCACCAAGGACGGCATGCTCCAGGGCCCGAACCTGGAGCTCTACCGCGACCTGTGTGCGCGCACCGACAAGCCGATCATCGCGTCCGGCGGCGTCTCGAGCCTCGACGATCTCAGGGCTCTGAGCACGCTGGTGCCGGACGGCGTCGAAGGCGTGATCGTCGGCAAGGCCCTGTACGCCGGCGCGTTCACCCTGACCGAGGCACTCGAGCTCACGCGTGGAGGCGACAAGTGAGTCTGGCCGACAAGCTCAAGGACAAGAAGGTCCTTGTCACCGGCGTCACCGGATTCGTCGGTGAAGCGCTGCTGCATCGGATCATCGGCGAGCTGCCCGGCACGACCGTGGCCGCGATCGTCCGGCCGAAGGGCTCGCTGTCCGGCGCGGACCGGATGGCGCAGATGCTCCGCAAGGACATCTTCAAGCCGTTCTACGGCGAGGGCACGGAGTACGCCGACGCCGAGGCGCTGACCGCGGCCCGGATCCATGTCATCGACGGCGACCTGTCCGACGTACCGGAGCTGCCGAAGGATCTCGACATCGTCGTGCACTGCGCCGGCGACGTCAGCTTCGACCCGCCGATCCACGAGGCGTTCACGACCAACGTGCTCGGTACCAAGAGCCTGCTCGAGCGGATCGTCGAGACCGGCCGCCCGGTCCACTACGTGCACATCTCCACCGCCTACACCGCGGGCCGCCGCCGGGGCGCGATCCCGGAGGCCCCGGTCGAGCACCTGGTCGACTGGCGGGCCGAGGCCGAGGCCGGGATGGCGATGAAGGCCCGGATCGAGGAGCAGTCCCGTTCTGCGCCGATGCTGGCGAAGTTCCGCAAGGAAGCGGAGAAGCTGCATCGCCGCGCCGGTCACCTGACCGCCGCGGCGGACACCGAGCGCCGCCGGATCGAGTGGGTCGCGAAGAAGCTGGTCGAGACCGGCACCGAGCGCGCCCGCAGCCTCGGCTGGACCGACTGCTACACATTCACCAAGGCGCTGGGTGAGCGCGTGGTCGAGGAGTTCGCCGGCAAGCTGCCGACGTCGATCGTCCGGCCGGCCATCATCGAGTCGGCGCTGCAGTCCCCGCACCCGGGCTGGATCGAAGGCTTCAAGATGGCCGAGCCGCTGATCCTGGCCTACGGGCGCGGTGAGCTGCCGGAGTTCCCGGCCAGCCCCGACTCCGTCGTCGAGATCATCCCGGTCGACCACGTGGTCGGCGCGATCTGCGCGGTGATGGCGACCGAGCCCGAGTTGAGCAAGCCGGAGTACTACCACGTCAGCTCCGGCGCCCGGAACCCGTTGACCTTCGAGCAGTTGTACGCCGGCGTCCGCGCGTACTTCTCCAAGCACCCCTTCGACCTCGGCGAGCGCGGCGCGGTCCGGCTCCCGGTCTGGAAGTTCCCCGGCGGCGACTCGGTCGAGAGCATGCTCCGGTACGGCGAGAAGGCCCACAAGATCGCCGACAAGATCATCACGACCGTGCCGCGGAGCGAACGCGTCCGCAAGTACGCGCGCGAGCTCGACGTGCAGAAGCGCCGGCTCGACTTCCTCCGCCGCTACATGGATCTGTACTCCGAGTACGCGCAGGCCGAGCTGCAGTTCATCGACGACAACGTGCTGGCGCTGCACAACGCGCTCGAGGGTGACGACCGGGAGAAATTCTGGTGCGACACCTCGATCGTGGACTGGCAGTACTACCTGCAGGAGCTGCACTGTCCGAGCGTCACGGAGTCGATGCGCCGCCTCGACGTCGTCCGCAAGAAGCGGAACAAGGCGCTCGCCGAGTCCGCCGGCGTACTGAAGAAGGTCGAGCCTTCCTCGGAGTCCAAGGTGATCGCGGCGTTCGACATGGACGGCACGCTGCTGTCCTCGAACGTGATCGAGACCTACCTGTGGATGCGGCTGCCCGAGCTGGACGGCCCGCAGCGGGTCGGCGAGCTCGGCGCGATGCTGCGCAAGCTGCCGAAGCTGATCGCGGCCGAGCGCAAGGACCGCGGCACGTTCCTCCGGACGATCTACCGCCGGTACGCCGGTGCCGATCTGGAGGAGCTGAACCAGATCGTCGACGAGATCCTCGCAGAGCACGTGCTCGAACGGCTGAGCGGCGCCGCCGTACGACGGATCCGCGAGCACCGCGCCGCCGGGCACAAGACGATCCTGATCACCGGCGCGGTCCGCCCGCTGACCCGCCCGCTCGAGCCGCTGTTCGACGAGATCGTCGCGGCCGAGCTGGCCGTCGACGACCGCGGTCGCTGCACCGGCTTCCTGTCCGGGCCGCCGCTGGTCGGCGAGTCCCGGGCCGCGTGGATCAAGCACCACGCCCGGACGAGCAACATCGACCTGTCCAAGTCGTACGCCTACGCCGACAGCCACTCGGACCTGCCGATGCTGGAGACCGTCGGCAATCCGGTCGCCGTCTCGCCGGACGTGTCGCTGTTCCGGGCCGCCCGGGCCGCGCGCTGGCAGATCGTCGACTGGAAGACCCCGTCCACGTCGTCCCGTCTGGAGCTCCCTGGGGTGAACGTTCGATGATGCTGGCTCTCGAGATGTACCGGTCGCCGGCCAAGTTCCTGGCGGCCAAGGCGGTCGGCGGTCGTATCCCCGGCATCCTGACCGGACCGGCCGCGCCGCTGCGCCTCGTCACGATCAACGAGCCGAAGGCCGAGCGGCCCGGCTGGGCACGGATCCGGCCGATCCTGTCCGGCATCTGCGGCTCCGACCTCGGCATGGTGACCGGCTCGACCAAGCTGTACTTCTCCGCCGTGGTGTCGATGCCGTTCGTGCCCGGTCACGAGATCGTCGGCGAGCTGCTCGACGACTGCGAGGACCTGCCGAAGGGCACGCGGGTCGTGATGGACTCCGTGCTGACCTGCGAAGCGCGTGGCGTCGAGCTGTGCGAGAACTGCGTCACCGGGAACACCAACCGGTGCGACCGGATCACGGTCGGCCATGTCGCGCCGGGTCTGCAGACCGGGTTCTGCCAGGACACCGGCGGCGGCTGGGGCAACCTGCTGGTCGCCCACCGCAGCCAGCTGTACGCCGTACCGGACGGAATGTCGGACGAGCGGGCCGTGCTGGTGGAGCCGCTGTCCGGTGCGGTGCATGCCGCGTTGCGGGCCAAGGTCCAGCCGGGCCAGTCGGTGCTCGTCAGCGGCGCCGGCGCGGTCGGGCTGTTCGCCACGCTCGCGCTGCGCGAGCTGACGCAGGCCGGCCGGATCACCGTGGTCGCCAAGCACCCGAAGCAGCGTGAACTGGCGCGGGCGTTCGGCGCCAGCGATGTGGTCGCGCCCGACGAGGTGTTCCGCGGCGTACGGCGATCGACCGGTGCGTTCCGGCTGAAGCCGGACTTCGGCGCGGGCGAGTTCCTGCTCGGCGGTGTCGACGTCGCGGTCGACGCGGTCGGCAGCAAGGACTCGATCGACACCGTCCTGCGGGTCACCAAGGCCGGCGGCCGGGTGGTGCTGTCCGGGATGCCGGCCAGCGGCGCCGACCTGTCGCCGGTGTGGTTCCGCGAGCTGGAGGTCACCGGCACCTACGCGTCCGCGCGGGAGGAGCCGAACGGCCGCCCGGCGTTCGAGACGGCGCTGGAGCTGGCCGGACGAGCCCCGCTGGACGGGATCGTCGGTGCGCGGTACCCGCTGTACCGCTGGCGTGAGGCGCTCGACCACGCGCACTCCGCCGGCCGGCTGGGAACAGTCAAGGTTGCGTTCGATGTGAGGGCCTCATGAGGGCCGTGACAGTACTGGAAACAGCGCAGTACGTACGACGAGAGAGGTTCTGACATGTCCCGGCCAGGTTTTGTGCTTGAGGTGGACGACCGCACCCCGCCGCTGCTCGTGCACAACGGTGAGGGCTTCCTGCTCGAGCGGTTCCCGCTCGGCACCCGGGTGGTGTACCCGCCGGAGGCGCTGCCGCCGGTGCGCGACGTCGACGAGGCGATCCAGAACGCGCTGCTCAACCCGATCGAGTCCGAGCCGCTGCCCGAGCTGCTGCGCGCCGGGATGCGGCTGACGATCGCGTTCGACGACATCTCGATCCCGCTGCCGCCGATGAAGAAGCCGGACATCCGGCAGCGCATCATCGAGGCCGTGCTCGAGCTGGCCGCGCAGGCCGGCGTCGACGACGTCGAGCTGATCTCCGCCAACGCGCTGCACCGCCGGCTCACCCCGAACGAGCTGCGCGACATCGTCGGCGAGCGGGTGTTCCGGTCGTTCTTCCCCGACGGCAGGCTCTACAACTTCGACGCCGAGGACAGCGCGAACCTGACCCACCTGGGCCAGACCAGGCACGGCGAGGACGTCGAGATCTCCAAGCGGGCGGCCGAGTCGGACCTGCTCGTCTACGTGAACGTGAACCTGGTGGCGATGGACGGCGGCCACAAGTCGACGTCGATCGGCCTGGCGTCGTACAAGTCGCTGAAGCATCACCACAACAGCCACACGATGATCCACTCGCGGTCGTTCATGGACCACAAGCGGTCCAAGATGCACGAGTCGGCCTGGCGGATGGGCGAGATCCTCACCCAGCACGTCAAGGTCTTCCAGATCGAGACCACGCTGAACAACGACATCTTCGGCGGGCCGCTGGAGTTCCTGCAGAAGCGCGAGTGGGAGTGGTCGCTCAAGGACCAGGCCTCGATGCTCGGCACCAAGCGCGCGCTCGCGGCCGCGCCGGGCAAGCTGCGGCACAAGATCTTCACCGACGTCCGGTCGACCTACGGCCTGACCGGGGTGCACGCCGGCAAGATCGAGCCGGTGCACGACAAGACGCTGGAGAACGTGCACCGCCAGCACCTGGTCGAGGTACAGGGCCAGTCCGATGTCGCGATCATGGGCGTGCCGTTCGTCGGCCCGTACAACGTGAACTCGGTGATGAACCCGATCCTCGCGGCCTGCATGGGCCTGGGGTACTACTTCAACTCGTACCGGGGCAACCCGGTCGTCCGCAAGGACGGCGCGGTGATCCTGTACCACCCGGTCGACTACGAGTTCAGCCAGCTGCACCATCCGTCGTACGTCGACTTCTTCGAGGAAGTGCTTGCCGAGAGCACCGATCCGGCCACGATCGAGGCGAAGTTCGAGAAGCAGTACGCCGAGGACCCGTGGTACATCCACCTGTACCGGACGTCGTACGCGTACCACGGCGTGCACCCGTTCTACATGTGGTACTGGATCTCGCACGCGCTGGACCACTGCGGCGACATCGTCTGGGTCGGCGCGAACCGCAAGACCGTCGAGCGGATGGGCTTCCGGTCCGCGTCGACGCTGCAGGACGCGCTCGAGATGGTCAGCCACTCGGTCGGCCGGTCGCCCTCGATCACGTACCTGCACAACCCGCCGCACCTGCTCGCGGACGTGCGCTGATGGGTACCAGCCTGGTGAAGTTCAGCCGCGACACCGCGCGTGACGTGAAGCAGGTCGCGCGCGGGTGGCGGTGGGGCCGACGGCCGCAGGTGCCGCGGTCGGCCGAGCCGTACGTGATCCCGAAGGAGTCCACGGTCTTCCCGACCAAGTGGGCCCGTACGCCGGGCGCGATCGCGGTCCGCGACCTGATCCAGAAGGGCCCGCTGAACGCGATCCTCAACTTCGAGGTGAGCCCGCAGGTGAGCGGACTCGACTCGCTGCTGAAGCTCGACGGCCCGGCGATCATCGTCGCGAACCACTCGTCGCACCTGGACACCCCGTTGCTGCTGCTGTCGCTGCCGGACGCGATGCGGCGCAAGACGGCGTTCGCGGCCGCGGCCGACTACTTCTTCGACACCTGGTGGCGGGCGGCCGGGTCGGCGATCGTGTTCAACACGTTCCCGATCGAGCGCCGCGGCGGCAACCTCAGCTCGACCCCGGGCGACCTGCTCGCCGACGGCTGGAACGTGGTCGTGTTCCCGGAGGGGACGCGCTCGCCGGACGGCTGGATCCAGCGGTTCCGGATGGGCGCGGCGTACCTCGCCGTCGAGCACAACGTCCCGATCATCCCGGTCGGCATCAAGGGCTCGTTCGCCGCGATGCCGCGCGGCCGCGGCTGGCCGGTCCCGGGCCGCCCCGCGGTGCACGTCCGGTACGGCGACCCACTGCACGCCGCCGAAGGGGAGAGCGCTCGCGACTTCGCGCCGCGGATCGCGGCCGCGGTGTCGGCGTTGCTCGACGAGGAATCGACCACCTGGTACGAGGCCCGCCGCCGGGCCGCACTCGGCGCCTCGCCGTCCCAGACCGGCCCGGAGGCCGCCCGCTGGCGCCGGGTGTGGGAGTCGACCCGCCCGATGAAGTCCACCGACGGCCGCCGCCGCGCCTGGAAGTAGCTACCGCTGGTTGCGTCCGGAGAGCGCTTCGGACGCAACCACGGCCATCGCCGCGTACCCGGCGTCGTTCGGGTGCAGGTGGTCGCCGGAGTCCAACGCCGGGTCGATCCGCTGCTCGTCGGCCGGATCCCCGACGGCCCGGGCGAAGTCGGCGACCGCGTCGTACTCACCTGAGGTCCGGATCCACTGGTTGGTCTGCGCCCGGATCGCCTCGGCCCGGGCGAAGTCGTCGGGCTTCATGTAGTCGGCCTTGAACGGGGTGATCGTGCCGCCGATGATCCGCACTCCGCGAGCGTGGGCGGCGGCGATCATGCTGCGGTAGCCGGCGATCAGCTGGTCCGCCGTGATCCTGGGCGTCACGCCGCAGCCGAAGTTGAACTCGCTGTCCCAGATGTCGTTCTCGCCTTCCTCGACGATCACCGCGCGAACTCCGGGCTGCCCGAGTGCGTCGCGCCGGAACCTCGTCACACCCACCTCGCCGAAACAGGGCAGCTCGTGCAGCAACAGGTTTCCGCTGATGCCGACGTTGGCCACGCCGAGCCGTGTCTTCCCGAGTCGCTGCGCCAGGTCGTCGGAGTACCGGTGATCGGCGCCGGGCGTGGAGTTGTGCCCGTTGGTGATCGAGTCGCCGTAGGTGACGATCGTTCCCACCGCTCCGGTGACGTCGACGCCGGTGAGGTAGTAGAACGCGTGGCTGGTCGCGGTGCCGGGCGCGCTGTCGTGCAGGTGATTGCCGGCGGAGGTGGACGTCGTGGTGAGCCCGTCTTCGTGGAAGGTCGCCGGTCCGGTCGCGCCGTCGAGGTACAGGGAGACAACGAGTTGCTCCCCGGCCGTGGTGGAGACGGCCACCGCATCCGATGTCGTCGTCCGGCCGGGGGCGATCGTCGTACGGCGTGAGCCGTGGAACGTCACGTCGGCGCCGGCCACCGTGATGCCGGTGATCTGTAGCGGCTTGGTCCCGTACAGGTTCGACAGCCGGATCCGCAGGCTCCGGCCGCCGGTGCTCATCCGGACCGTCTGCCGGATCGTTTGGTGGTCGAATCCGGCCCGGCTCCAGTTACCGTCGGCGGCGGTGGGTCTTTGCATCGCGCTCGCCCAGGCAGCTGACCAGCCAGCTGACGAGGCCGTGTCCCGCGGTTGTGCTTCGGCCGATGGGGTGAACATCGTCCCGGCGGTGAGGGCCACGGCGATCGCGCCGGCGGCGAGGTACTTCGTGGTGCGCATGTCGATCCTCTCGATGGGAGAATCGATAGTTACATTGCTACTAGTGTCAGTGCAACTAATTTCACACCGGCTCGGTGACGGCCACTCGCCACCCGGGTCGGGGGTCCGACAATGTTCACGCCAACGTGAACAGGTGGGAGCCGAGATGGATGACGAGTTGCTGCAGCGTTTCGCCGATCTGGTTGTTCGAGTTGGCGTGAATGTGCAACCGGGGCAGGGCGTTGTGGTGAACGCCGACATCGCCCAGGCGGAGATCGCGAGGGCTGTGGTCGAGCGTGCGTATGTCGCCGGCGCGAAATGGGTGGAGGTGCTCTGGTCCGACGGGCACGTGCGCCGGTCGGATCTGGTCCACTCCGACCTGGAGACGCTGAGCGCCGACCGGCCCTGGTCGCTCGAGCGCATCCGCGGCTGGGTAGAGGAGGGGATCGCAACGATCGCCTTGACCGGTACGCCGGACTCGGGCCTGTACGCCGGGATCGACCCCGCCCGCGTGGCCGCCGTACGGAGGCAGGAGATGGCTGCTCGGCAGCAGGCGGTGATGAGCGGACGGTGGCGCTGGACCGTGATCGCCGCGCCGAACTCCGGCTGGGCAACCCAGGTGTACGGCGAACCCGACGTCGACCGGCTCTCGGATGCGGTCGCCCGGGCGATGCGGCTCGACGAGGCTGACCCGGTGGCCGCGTGGCGGGAGCGTTCCGCCGTCCTGGCTGAGCGGTGTGCGGCCCTCGACAAGCTGCAGATCACCGAGCTCCACTACGCCGGTGAAGCGACCGACCTGAGAGTCGGCCTGCTGCCCGACTGTCGCTGGACGGGCGGTTCGGTGACAGATCCCGCGGGGATCGCCTACCTGCCGAACATCCCGACCGAAGAGGTCTTCACCAGCCCCGACCGCCGCCGCGCGGACGGCGTCGCGCGGGTGACCAAGCCTGTCGTCATCGCGGGCCAACTCGTGGAGGGGCTGCAGCTCACCTTCACGGACGGTCGGATCACCGACGTGGATGCGACGACCGGCGCCGACCTGGTTCGGGCGCAGCTCGATGTCGACCCCGGCGCCCGCAGCCTCGGCGAGGTCGCCCTGGTCGACAAGGATTCGAAGGTTGCGCAGGCAGGCATCGTCTTCCACAACACCCTGTTCGACGAGAACGCCGGTAGCCACATCGCCTGGGGACAGAGCTTCCCGTTCGCCGTTGCCGACGGCATCCAGTTGACGCCGGAGGAGCGAGCCGAGCGGGGGCTGAACAACGCGACCGTCCACACCGACGTCGTGGTCGGCGGCGACGGGCTGACGGTCACCGCCACGACACCCGACGGACCGGTCGTCCTGCTGCGTGACGACGTCTGGGTCCTGGGTGGCTGACGGTACCCTTTCCGCGTGAGCCTTGCCGTACGAGTCATCCCCTGCCTGGACGTCGACGCGGGACGCGTCGTGAAGGGCGTGAACTTCGCCGACCTGCGCGATGCCGGCGATCCGGTCGAGATGGCCCAGGTGTACGACGCGGAGGGCGCCGACGAGCTCACGTTCCTCGACATCACCGCGTCGTCGGGATCGCGCGAGACGACGTACGACGTGGTCGGGCGGACCGCCGAACAGGTGTTCATCCCGCTGACCGTCGGCGGCGGCGTCCGCGAGGTGACCGACGTCGACCGGCTGCTCCGCGCGGGGGCGGACAAGGTCGGCATCAACACCGGCGCGATCGCCCGGCCCGACGTGATCCGCGAGATCGCACACCGCTTCGGTAACCAGGTGCTGGTGCTGTCCCTCGACGTACGCCGGTCCGCCGAGCAGCCGAGCGGGTTCGAGGTGACGACCCACGGCGGGCGGAAGTCGGCCGGACTGGACGCGATCGAGTGGGCGCAGCGTGGCTGCGAGCTGGGCGCGGGGGAGATCCTGCTGAACTCGATGGACGCCGACGGGACCAAGCAGGGGTTCGACCTGGAGCTGATCAAGGCGGTGCGCGCGGTGGTCGACGTACCGCTGATCGCCAGCGGGGGAGCGGGGGCGCCGGAACACTTCCCGCCCGCGGTCCAGGCCGGCGCGGATGCCGTGCTCGCAGCCAGCGTGTTCCACTTCGGCGACTTCCGGATCGCCGACGTGAAGAAGGCCCTCCGCGACGCGGGGATCGTGGTTCGGTGAGCATGCAGGTGGAGCGTTCGGAGGAGATGGTCGCGGCGATCGAGCAGGAGCTGTCTGCGCTGTTCCGCCGTTCGCGCTCGGCATCGCTCCGGCTGGCGCGGCGGGTCCACCCCGAGATGGACGCGGCCGGGTACGCGCTGATCTCCCAGATCGAGATGGGGACGGGCAACGGCGCCGGCGTACGGGCCTCCGATGTGGCTCAGGTCCTCGGCCTGGACAAGTCGACCGTCAGCCGCGGCATCACCCAGCTGGAGAACCTCGGCCTGATCGAGCGCGTCGGCGACCCGGACGACGGCCGCGCCCGCCTGCTTCGCCTGACCACCACCGGCGCCGAGCGCTACGAGGCCATGCGCACCCAACGCCAGACCGAGTTCCGCGCGATCCTGGACCGCTGGAACCCGACGGACCTCGCGGATCTGGGCCGCCTCCTGGCCCGCCTGAACACCGACCTCGGCTGAGGGCTCACCCCGTGTAACCAGTTATCCACAGCCTGGGCATATGGTTGTGGAAACCAACTATCCGAGTATATAGTTGGGTTATGCAACTAGCTCAGCAACCCCTTGTCCCGGGGGTAGAGCGGGACGCACCGGCGCAGGAGGTCCTCGAAGGGGTCAGTTCGCTGATCCGCGCGGTGCGATGTATCGAACACCGGCACCTGATGCCCGACAGCGGGCTGCGACGGTCCGACGCGAGCGTGCTCAAGATCCTGTACAAGGGCGGCGAGCAGCGCGGCGGGGAGATCGCGGCCAAGCTCGGCGTCGACGCGTCGGTGGTGAGCCGGCAGGTAGCAGCGCTGGAGGCCGACGGACTGGTGAGCCGTCGACCCGACCCGGCCGATGCCCGGGTCGGGCTGGTCAGCCTGGCGCCCGCCGGAAAGGCCCAGCTGGAGGCCCTCTACTCGTCCTACACCCAGCACCTTCGTGCGGCCCTGGCCGACCTCGACGACGATGCGCTGCTGTCCGCTGCGGAGACGATGCAGCGGATCGCGCACGCGATCACCGAGGTCAACCAGGTCGTGAGGCGCACACAATCGACTGGAGACTGATGACTGTCACCGAGACCCGGCAGCAGGGGGCGTCCCATTCCGGGCCCGCCGCGCCGGAACTCACCCACCGCGAGATCCTCGAGATCCTGATCGGCCTGCTCGCCGCGCTGTTCACGGCGATGCTGAGCTCGACGATCGTCAGCAATGCCCTGCCGACGATCATCGCCGACCTCGAGGGTTCCCAGACGCAGTACACCTGGGTCCTCACAGCGAGCCTGCTGGCCACCACGGTGTCCACGCCGATCTGGGGCAAGCTCGCGGACCTGGTGAGCAAGAAACTGCTGGTCCAGCTGGCGATCTCGGTCTTCGTGATCGGGTCAGCGCTGGCCGGCCTGTCCCACAACGTGCCGTTCCTGATCGGCGCCCGCGTCCTGCAGGGCCTCGCGATGGGCGGTTTGATGGCGCTCGCCCAGGCCATCATCGGCGCCGCGATCCCGCCCCGGTCCCGCGGGCGCTACTCCGGCTACATGGGTGCCGTGATGGCGGTCGCGACCGTCAGCGGCCCGCTCATCGGCGGTGTCATCGTCGACACCTCCTGGCTCGGCTGGCGCTGGTGTTTCTACGTCTGCGTCCCGCTGGCCGTGGTCAGCCTGGTGATCCTGCAGAAGTACCTGCACCTGCCGCTGATCAAGCGTGAGGTCCGGATCGACTACGTCGGCGCCGTCCTGATCAGCATCGCGGCCAGCCTGCCGCTGCTGTGGGTGACCTTCGCCGGCACGGACTTCGCCTGGATGTCGTGGCAGTCCGCGCTGTTCGTCGGCGGCACGCTGCTCGTCGGGTTCTTCGCCGTCATGGTCGAGAACCGGGTGAAGGAGCCGCTGGTCCCGCTCAAGGTCGTCCGCGAGCGGACCACCGCACTGGCGATCGTCGCCAGCCTCGCGGTCGGTGTCGCGATGTTCGGCAGCGCGCTGTTCCTCGGGCAGTACTTCCAGATCGCTCGCGGCTACAGCCCGACCGAGGCCGGCCTGCTGACGATCCCGATGATGCTCGGCTCGTTCTTCGGTTCGGCGGGCTCCGGCCAGCTGATCAGCCGCTTCGGCAAGTGGAAGCGGTACCTGGTCTCCGGCGGCGTACTACTGCTCGTCGGTCTGCTGATCCTCGGCACCATCGACCACAGCTCGCCGTACTGGTACGTCGGACTCGGCATGCTGGCGATGGGTCTCGGTATGGGCATGACCATGCAGAACCTGGTCCTCGCCGTACAGAACACCGTGGATGTCCGCGAGATCGGCGCGTCGAGTGCGACCGTGGCGTTCTTCCGCAGCCTGGGCGGTGCGGTCGGCGTGTCCGCGCTGGGCGCTGTCCTCGCGGCTCACGTGAAGAGCCTGATCGTCGCCGGCGTGCTCGCCGGTCCCGGCGGTGCCGAGGCGGCGCGCAAGCTCCAGGAGGGTGGCTCCGGCAGCACGAGCCTGCTCGACGTCGGTCACCTGCCGCCGCAGCTGGCCGAGCTGGTGCGGCAGTCGTACGGCGATGCGACCGGGCGGATCTTCCTGATCGCGGCCGCGTGTGCGGCTGTCGCGCTGATCGCGGTGCTGTTCATCAAGGAGGTTCCGCTCCGCAAGACCGTCAAGAAGGTCGACGTCGAGGACCTGGTCGACAGCAGCGTGCACGACTAGAGCATGACCCCCCATCCCACGCCTACTGCGCGGCACTCGGCACCTGCTCGCTACGGCGTGGGATGGGGGGACATGCCCTAGAGCTCGGGAGGCTCCAGGCCGGTCAGTTCGCGGGTGCGGATGATCGGTGAGCCGATCAGCCACAGCACGGCAAGCAGGCCGCCGGCTGCGGACACGAGGAGGGTTTCGCGGACACCGATCCAGGTGCCGAGGAACCCGCCGACGACCGCGCCGAGCGGCCTGATCCCGTAGTTGATGCTGCTGAACGCGCCCGCGACCCGGCTCCGCATGTGGTCGTGGATCACGGCCGCCTGCAACGAGTTCAGCGGTACGTCGAAACACATCACCGCGAACGCCCCGATGAACTCGGCCGCACCGAGCGCGACCGCCTTCACCCAGGTCGGACCGTCCGCGAGTGCGGCGATCGCGATCGACGCCGGGAAGATGATCGCGCCGGCCGCAATCACCGGACCCGCGCCGAACCGCCGGCTCAGTGGCGACGCGCTGACGGCGCCGAGCAGACCGCCGGACGCACCGATGCCGAACGCCAAGCCGATCGTCCCCGCGGACAGCCCGAGGATGCGGCTCGCGAACAGCACGAGCAGCGCCGTACTCATCAGGTTGAAGAAGTTGACCGTGGTCGCGCTGGCCAGGCTGCGGCTGAGGTACGGGTGCTTGAGCACGTAGCGCATGCCGGCCCGAGCTCGCCGGAGGAGTGGCTCGGTCGACTCCTCGGATACGCCCGGAGTGATCTTCAAGCGGCTGATCTGGATGGCCGAGAAGACGAAGGACACTGCGTCGACGAGGACCGCGACCGGGGCAGTGAGCGCTTGGACGAGCGCGCCGCCCACGGCCGGTCCGGCCATGAACGAGAGCGAGCGGGTCACGGAGAGTTTGCTGTTCGCCTCCATGAACTGGTCGCGGTCGACCAGTCGCACGAAGAACGACGCGTACGCCGTACCGAACACGACCTGCGCCGTGCCGGCCAGGATCGCGATCGCGTACAGGTGGCCGAGGGCAAGGAGATCGAGCCAGTAGGCGATCGGCAGCGAGAGCAGCAGGACGGTGCGGATCAGGTCGGCCGCGATCATCAGCGGGCGTTTGTCGCGGCGGTGGTCGACCCACGTGCCGATGAACAGCGAGGCGATGTTCGGCAGCCAGACCGCCGCGGTCAGGAAGCCGACCTGACTCGGGGAGGCGTCGAGCAGCGTGACCGCGATCAACGGCAAGGCGAGCTCGGTGACCCGGTCGCCGAACGCCGAGATCGTTTGCGCGGACCAGAACGTGCGGAACTGGCGGTCGCGCCACAGGCTGGTGGCGGAGAGCGTGCTCATTGCGAGTCCGTTGCTTCAGGCAAGGAAATGCGGAGGTAGCGGACCGGGTGGGCGTCGTCCGGCGCCTCGTTGGCGTCGCGACGCTGGACGTACGGCGCGAACAGTTGCTCGATCGCGGACTCGATCGCCTCGGCCTCTTCGGGCGTGATGACCAGCAGCGTGTTCGCCGAACCGGCCAGCTTGCTCCATTCGGGGGCCAGGTTCGGCTCGGTCTCCGCGATCCACTGCTGGGCCGCCTCGAGTGCCTGGTTCATCAGTTCGGTCCGCAGCAGGCGGCCGGCCTCGATGCCATCCGCTGTGTCCGGCATCTCGTACCGAAAGCCGCGGGCGACCGCGTTCCACCAGCGCTGGCGCCGGTCCGAGCCGCTCGGCGGCGGGCCGTCGACGACCAGGCCGAAGCCGGCGAGGTGCCGCAGGTGCCAGCTGGTGACGGACGGGGACGCGCCGACGTGTTCGGACAGCTGGGTGGCCGTGGCCGGGCCGTTCTTCTGCAGGTAGCTGAGGGCAGCGAGCCGGACCGGATGCGCCAACGCACGCATCGCCTGCGGGTCGGTGATCTCGAAATCGCCGTACGGATTTCTGAGAGACATGTTTCGAGAGTAATCTCTCAGATCTTGCGCGGGCAACCCTCTGTCGCGGGTCCTGGTACGGCGGGACACTGAGGATGTGGACGACCGAAGGGCGGATATTGCCGCTCTGTACCGGCAGACCTGGCCGCCGCTGATCGGCGTACTGGTGTCGATCGGGGGATCGCGCCTGGACGCCGAGCTGGTCGCGCAGGATGCGTACGCGAGGCTGCTCGCGCGCTGGGATGCCATCCGCCGGTACGAGGATCCGGAGGCGTGGGTGCGCGGGGTCGCCGTACGGACGATGGTCGGCCGCTTGCGTCGTCGCGAGGTGGTGCCGCGTCTGGCAGCCCGGCTCATCGGTCGTCCGGATCCGGTGCGTGCACCGGCCGGTGACGTAGCGGCCGCGTTGGCGGGGATCACGCCGGAGCAGCGGGCGGTCGTCGTACTGCATGACGTGATGGACTTGCCGGTCGAGCAGATCGCTCTGGATCTGGAGCTCCCGGTCGGCGCGGTGAATGCGCGATTGGCCCGGGCTCGGCGAGCACTCGGGCGGGTGCTCGAGGATGCGTGACCTGCTCGTCGGGTACGTCGCGGAGCGGACGCCGGACGAGGCGCCGCCGTTCGAGGAGCTCGAGCGGGCCGCCCGCGATTTGCGGCGCCGACGGTACGTCGTGTCCGCCGCGGTCGTGGCGATGGTGATCGTGGCCGGGATCGCCGGCGTCGTCGGCTATCCGAGAGCTGCGACCGAGCCGACGCTCGGGCTCGAGCTGCCGAGGTACGCAGTCGACGGGCCGGCGCCGCGGCAGTACAAGCTCGGTACTACGGTGATCCTGCTCCGGGGCGAGATCACGGTCAGGTGGGCACGGGTGGATCCGGAGCTCGTCTCGGTGCTGACAGTGGGAGTCGAGCCGGACGAGGTCGCGATCGAGCCGTGCCTGCCGAACACAGTGGTGCGGATCCTGTCCCAGGACGGCGGGTCGGTGCGGATCGCGGCGTACCGGTACGGCATCGCCCCGGACCAGAACGAGGGCCACCAGTGCAACAATCCGGGTCCCGCGCCGACGACTCTCCAGCTCGACCTGAAGACACCCCTCGGGAACCGGACGGTGTACGCCGGAACGACCGGCGAACGCGTTGTCCTGAAGGGTCGCGACTGCCTCAGACCGGCCGGCTCGTTCGCTGCCAGATGTCGCTGATCAGGTCGGGGCGCATGCCGACGCCGGTGTAGAGCGCGACCGCCGGGGTGGGGTTGCTGGAGTCGACGTGGAGGATCGTGCCGTCGCGTCCGGCTGCGGCGTCGGTGGCGAAAGCGGTGCGGAGGAGGAACTTGGCGAGCCCGCGTCCGCGGGCGGCCGGTACGACGGCGAGGCGGCCGACGTACCCGCAGTTGTCGGTGCTGACGAAGTTGTCGTTGCACTCGGTCACGCCGACCGGTTGCCCGTCCAGCTCGACAATCGTCACCTGCGACCAGTCGAACGTCGACCGGCTCTCCCGTGACTCCACCCACTCCTCGAACGGTCGCGGCAACGCTCCCGGCTGCTCCTTGAACGCCTCGACCAACACACCATGCGCCGCCCGCCTGCTCGCCTCGTCCGGCGCCCCCCGCCGCAGGACAACCCCGTCCGGCACAGCCGGCGCCGCGACCGCCCCGTCGAACCCGATCCGCATCCGCTGCACCGAAGTACCCACCACAAACCCGCGCTCAGCCAGCACGTTCGGCAGCAACTGGTCCTGCCGGATCACGCCCACGCGCACCACAACCTCATCACCGGTGCGGTGTTCGGCTTGGGTCAGGAGCCAGTGGAGGACGGCTGGGTGGTCGCTCAGGATGTCTACGTTCACGTGGGAGTTGGTTGTGACCGCGGTTGCGGAGCCGGCGAACTGGCCGTCGGGGTCGAGCACCACCCAACCGTCGGTGGTGAGGTTGATGCCTGGGTCGCGGAGGTAGTTGGCGACGTCTTCGGGGCTGTGTTTGGGGAAGCCCAGGAGCGCGGAGGTGTACGCCGCGGACCGGTCGGCGATGAGTGATGCGTCTTCCAGGACCATCGGGCGGGAGGTGTAACCGGCGGGAAGGCTCATGCGGTTACCTCGCGGCGCAGGACCTCCATCACCAGGACGGGTTGCATTCCGACCGACAGGTAGACGCCGAGGGCGGGGGTCGGGTTGTTGGTGTCGACGTGGAGGATCGTGCCGGCTCGGCCCGCCGCCGCGTCCAGCGCGAACTGATCCCGCAGCAGGAACTTCGCCAGGCCCTTGCCGCGCGCCTTCTCCAGCACACCCAACCGCCCGATGTAGCCGCAGTTCTCGTCCTCGACGAACTGGCTCGTGCACGACCGGATCGCCACGACCTCACCGTCGAGTTCGAGCAACGTCAGCTGCGACCAGTCGAACGCGGAGAAGTTCTCCTGCGCGGCGTGCCACTCCTCGAACGACCGCGGCGTGAACCCGAACTGGCCCTTGAAACTCTCATTCAGTACGGCGTGCCCCGCGCGCTGACCCGCCTCGTCCGGCGCACCCCGCCGTACCGTCACCCCGGCCGGAACCTCCGGTGCGGCAACCGGCCCGGCGTGATCGATCCGCATCCGGTGGAACGTCGTACCGGGCTCGAAACCGCAGCCGGCGAAGCGGTCCCGGCGCGCGGCGTCCAGCTGGTAGTTGACTGCGTCCAGCTGGATCGACGGATGCCCGTACATCCGAGCAAACTCCGCCGCGCGCCCGAGGATGCGCTCGAACAGGTAGGCCTCCACGGCCAGGTCTGTGGTGACCAGGTCCAGCTCGAGCTGGCGGTGGTCGCCCTTGCCGAAGACTGTGCCGTATCCGATCAGCCGAGAACCGTCGTACACCAGCCAGCCGTCGGTCGACGGGTCGAAGCCAGGCTCGGTGAGCTGATCTTCCGCATCCTCCAGCGTGTAGTCGGCGAAGCCGATCACCGGGGTGTTGTAGTCCGACACCAGCTCGAGGAGCGCCTGCGCGTCCTCCTTGGCCGGCGGACGGACGGTGTACGCGGATGGCAGTACGGCGGTCATGCACTCATGGTGGTGAACGACCGCCGTACTGTCGACCTGATTAGCAGGCCTTGTCCCACTCCAGGTCACACGTGGTCTGGGCGGCCTTCAAGTTGCTGACGGCGGCCGGGGGAGGCGGCGCCTGGTCGGACCACGACGCGAGCGTGACGCCGACGGCGTCCTCGATCGAGCGCGGGCTGACGAGGTAGTTGTTGCTGATCATCGAGAACACCAGCTTGCGGCCGTCCTTGTTCGACACGTAGCCGGACAGGGCTGTGACGCCGGTGAGCGATCCGGTCTTGCCGTGCAGGTTGTTCGCCGCCGGGGTGTTCTGCATCCGGCTGCGGAGCGTGCCGCCGACGAACCGGTCCGGGTTGCCGGCGATCGGCAGGGCGTCGTACCACTGCTGGAACCACGGCTCCTTGCGCGCCGCGATCAGGATGTCGGTGATCGCGTCACCGGTCACGTTCACCTTGCGGGACAGGCCGGAGCCGTCGGACAGCCGGATCCGGCTGGTGTCGACGCCGACGCTCTGCGCGTAGTTCGTCACCACGTCCAGCCCGGCCGGCCAGCTGCCGTCGGCCTCCACGACCGCGCCCATCGCCTTCACCAGCGTCTCGGCGTGCATGTTGTTCGAGAGCTTGAGGAACGGCGTGAGCAGCTCGCCGACGGTCATCGACTCGTCCCGGGCCAGTCGGGAAGCGCCGGCCGGGGTCGTTGCGTTCTTGATGTGACCGCTGACCGAGATGCCTTGCGCGGTCAGCGCCCGGCGGAACACGTCGGCGGCGTACAGCTCGGGCTCCCAGACGGTCACCCAGTCCTGCTCGACCGCGGACCCGAGCGGCATCGACCCGGTCACCCGCACGACGTTGGTGCCATGATCGCGATCGACGCTGATCGTGTTCGAGGTCCCGGCCGCGCCGGTCGTCGCGGTGTTGACGATCTTGAGCACGCCGTTCGCGGGGACCAGGTTCAGGTTCACCGGCGCCCCGGCCGCGGCCCCGGGACGGGTCTCGACGATCGCCGTACCGGAGTCGTAGTCGGTGTTCGGGGCGAGCGTCAGCGCGGAGATCTGGGCGTTGTAGTAGAACGGCTCGTCGTCCCAGGCCCAGCTGTCGCCGAGCCGGACGTGGTCGAAGTAGGAGTCGTCCGCGATCAGGTCGCCGTCGACCCGTCGGACGCCGGCCGCCTTCAGCTGCTTGGCCAGGCCGACGTAGTCGGACTCCAGTGCGGTCGGGTCGCCGTACCCCTTCAGGTAGAGGTCACCGCGCAGCTTCCCACCGCGGACGGGTGCGGTGGCGAGTACGTCGGTGTGGAAGCGGTACGACGGGCCGAGCACATGCATCGCGGCCGTCGACGTGAACAGCTTGGTGTTCGAGGCGGGCAGCATCCGCTGGTCGCCGTTGCGGTTGTACAGCGTCTCGCCGGTGGTCGCGTCGCGGACCACGAGCTCGACCTGCGACCCGTCGTACCGGCTGTCGTTCAGCAGACTGTCGAGCCGCTGCTGCAAAGCCGTCTCTTGTACTGCGGTCGGCGCGCCGCTCGACTGCGTGGCGACACCGCCGACAACCGCCGCGACCGCGGCCAGGCCCGCGACCAACCCGCGCCCCGACACTCTCGGTAAATGACTCACGAGACACTCCCTCAAACCAGGCGGAAAACAACTAGCCGGAGTCTCCACCCCGGATGGACTCCAGGTCCAGGGATCGACGGAAGGAAGGAACGAAAAAAGGAAGGGAGGGGGTGTCTTTCAGGTGAATCGATGGAAAAGTTCGTCGGACAGGTATCCGCCCCCACCTGAGGAGTGTCATGACCAGACGGCTTCTCGCGGCCTTGGTGGCCGCACTCAGCCTGACTTCGTTGCTGTCCGTGCCCGCTCATGCGGCCGCGGGCGCGGTCTTCCCGAGCGAGATCGTCGGTGAGGACTTCCCCGATCCGGACGTGTTCCAGCAGAACGGCACCTGGTACGCGTACTCGACCAACAACGGCCGCGGCACCGTCCCGGTCGCGACCGCCCCGAGCGCGAACGGACCGTGGACGATCCGCGGCGACGCGATGCCCGGCGGCCCGTCCGCCGCCTGGGCCCAGCCCGGCCGGACCTGGGCACCCGACGTCTACCCGAACGCGGACGGCACCTACACCCTCACCTACACCGCATGGCACAAGGCATCGGGCCATCAGTGCATCGGAGTCGCCACCGCGACCTCGCCGCTCGGCCCGTTCCAGCCCGTCGGTACGACGCCGTTGATCTGCCCGCTGGACCTGGGCGGCGCGATCGACCCCAACACGTTCGTCGCCAACGACGGCACCCGCTACCTGGTCTGGAAGAACGACGGCAACGCGATCGGCCAGCCGTCGACACTCTGGCTCACGCGTACGGCGAACAACGGCCGGAGCCTGGTCGGCGGCAATACCGCGATGCTCACGTCGAGCGCCGTCATCGAGGCGCCGGACCTGGTCCAACGCGGCAGCCAGTACGTGCTGTTCTTCTCCGGGGGCGGCTACAACGACTGCAACTACCTCACGTCGTACGCGACCTCGACGAGCCTCAGCGGTCCGTGGACAACGGCGTACCGGCCGTTGATGACGACGGCGACGTTCGACAATGCGGTCTGCGGACCCGGCGGAGCGGACGTCGTCGGCAACAAGATTTTCCTGCACGGCTGGGTCGGCAACCAGCGGCATTTGTACGTCGCCGACATCGGCTGGGCGAACGACTACCCGGTGGTCCGTGGGAGCCGGGTCCGGTACGAGGCTGAGCGCGGCACGCTCAACCACTGCAGCGTCCGCGCCAACGCCGCCGGCGCCTCGGACGGCAAGGTGGTCGCGTACATCGACTACGCCGACTCCTGGGTCGAGAACACCGTCTTCGCGCCGGTCGCGGGCAGTTACGCCCTGCATGTCGGCTACGCAAACGGGTCGGCGTCCACCGCGAGCCACGGTCTCGTTGTCAACGGCAACAACGCGGGCTCGATCAGTTACCCCGTCACCGGATGGGACAACTGGCACGAGAGCTCGGTGTCCGTCACGCTCAACGCCGGCTGGAACACGATCCGGCTGACGAAGGGCAACCTCTACACCGAAGTCGACTACCTCGAAGTGCAGTAGTTCCGTCGGCGCGACCCCGTAGTCTCGTACTGCACAGGGAGACGGACGGGGAGCACGACACAAGCGATGGCGAAACCACCAGAACAGGTGTACGACGACCGGCGGCGGCGACCGATGTGGCTCGATCTCCGCCGTACCGGCCGCGGCCTGCGGGCGATGTTGTACGGCGGTCTCGCGTCGCTGATCTCGCTGGTGATCACGTTCTGGACGCTGCCGCAGATCAGCAGCGACGGCCGGCTGCCGATCTTGCGGCTGGTCGTCCTGCTGGCGGTGTTCTCGGTGCTGATGCGCTGGGTGCTGGCCGGCGTCGCGGTGCTGATCGGCTCGCTCGGCGTCCTGATCGGCGGGCTGCTGTCACAATTCGGGGTCGTCTATCTCGCGATCACCGTCGACCCCGGCGTGGATCTGCACGGCGGGGTCGAGGCGCCGGTACTGGTGGCGATCTGGATGTCCTCGATCAGCGCCTTCGTCGGCTGGGTCGCGTACGCCGGCAGTGACGACGCGTATGTCGCCGAGGTGATGCGGGTCGTGCACCGCCGGGCCCGGCGGATCCAGCCCGCGCCGAAGACCGGCATGCTGATCATCCAGATCGACGGGCTGTCCGCGCCGCTGCTGAACTGGATGGTCCTGGCCGGCAACCTGCCGAACCTCGGCGGCTGGATCCGGGACGGCAGCCACTCGATGCTCGCCTGGCATACCGGCGTACCGGCGACCACGCCCGCGAGCCAGGCTGGGATCCTGCACGGCGGCTCGAAGCACATCCCGGCATTCCGGTGGTACGAGAAGGAGACCGGCCGGGTGATGGTCACGAACCGTGGCCGGGACGCGGCGGAGCTCGAGGAACGGATGTCGACCGGACGCGGTCTGCTCGCGGACGGCGGAGTCAGCATCAGCAACAACTGGTCCGGTGACGCGGAGAAGTGCGAGCTGGTGTTCAGCCGGGCCGGCCTGCCGAACAGCCGCAGCCGCGGGTACGTCCGGTTCTTCTCCAGCCCGCAGGGCGCCGCCCGCGGGCTCATCCTGTGCGTCGCGGAGATGATCAAGGAGCTGCACCAGGCCCGGCGGCAACGCGTCCGGCATCTGGTCCCGCGGGTGAAACGCGGCGGCGGATACATCTTCCTGCGCGCGATCACCAACGTGCTGCTCCGCGACCTGAACGTCTCGCTGATCACCGACGAGCTGGTCAAGGGCACGCCGGTGATCTACTGCGACTTCGTCGACTACGACGAGGTCGCGCACCACGCCGGCCCGACCCGGGCCGAGTCGCTGCAGACCCTCGAAGGCCTGGACCGCGTGCTCGGCGCCCTCAAGCGGATCATCGACATCCTGCCCCACTCGTACGAGATCGTCGTGCTGTCCGACCACGGCCAGAGCCAGGGCTCGACGTTCCACCAGCGGTACGGCCGGACGCTGACCGAGGTCGTCGACGACCTGGTCGACACCACCAAGGAGCCGGTCGCGGCGGTCGGCAAGTCCGAGGGCTGGGGCCCGGTGAACGCGTTCCTCACCGAGCTGGCGATGCGCCGCAGCGTGGCCGGCTCGGTGACCCGGAAGGCGCTGCACGTGAAGACCGGCGAGGTCCAGCTCGGTCCGAAGGACTGCGAGCCGGTGGTCGCCCCCGACGAGCAGATGGTCGTCACCGCGTCCGGGAACCTGGCGCTGCTCTACCTCGCCACCACGCCCGGCCGGGTGCCGCTGGAAGAGATCGAGTTGATGCATCCGAAGCTGATCCCCGGCCTCGCCATGCATCCCGGCATCGGATTCGTGGTGGTCGACTCGCTCGCCGAAGGACCGGTCGCGATCGGTCGGGCCGGAGTTCGCGTACTGCGGTCCGGCCGCGTCGAGGGGGAGGACCCGCTCGCGCCGTTCGGCGAACTCGCGGCCGCGTCGATGCTCCGGCAGGCAGAGATGGCGCACAACGGGGATCTGGTCGTGGTCAGCAGGCTGGACGATTACACGCACGAGGTGGCGGCGTTCGAGGAGCTGGTCGGCTGCCACGGCGGGATCGGCGGCTGGCAGACCGACGCGGTCCTGGTGCACCCGTCGCGCTGGGAGCTGCACGAGGCTCCCGTAGGCTCCGACGCGGTCCACGAAGTGCTGGTCGGCTGGCTGGAGCAGCTGGGGCACCGCAAGGACCTGAAGGAACCGGTCGAGTCGAAGGTTGAGGCCTGAAGCGTGCGGATCACCTGGTGGGGGCACGCCACCACCACCATCGAGGCGAACGGCACGCGGCTCCTGACCGACCCGGTGCTGACGTCGCGGATCGCGCACCTGCGCCGCCGCCGCGGCCCCAACCCGTCACCCGAGGCGCGGCACTGCGACGCGGTCCTGGTCTCGCATCTGCACGCCGACCACCTGCACCTCACCTCGCTGCCGATGATCGCGCCGGACGCCGCGCTGGTGGTGCCGCGCGGCGCGGCGAAGCTGATCCACGCGGACAGCGGACCGGCGTACTCCGACCGCTGCATCGAAGTTGCCCCGGGCAATCAAATCACGATCGGGTCGCTCGAGATCACCGTCGTCACGGCCCATCACGACGGGCGCCGCCTGCCCTGGTCGTCGTACTTCGCGCAAGCGGTGGGCTACCGGATCGACAGCTCGCCCAGTGTCTGGTTCGCCGGCGACACGGACCTCTACGACGGCTTGGCGGCGGAGGCCGGTCAAGTGGACCTTGCCCTGGTGCCCGTGGGTGGATGGGGTCCGTCGCTCGGCCCGGGGCATCTGGATCCGGTCCGGGCCGCCGAGGCGGTGCGGCGGGTCGGCGCTTCGAGGGCGGTCCCGGTACATTTCGGGACGTTCTGGCCGATCGGCTTCGATTGGGTCAGACCGGAGTTGTTCCTGCCACCGGGGGACAGGTTCCGGGCCGCGATGGCCGAGGTGGACCCCGCGGTGAAGGTGGAGCTCCTGGTGCCAGGCGAATCGCTCGAGGTGCAGGCGTGAGCGGAGACGCCAAGTTCGACGTCTGGTATCTGTTCGCGTTGGCGGGGGCGGTGCTGATCGGGGCGGTGCTTCCCGTGCTGCCGACGGGCGCCGCGGTCTCGGCGGGCGCCGTACTGGCGTCGCACAGCAACCCGATCGGTCTGGTCGGGGTGCTGATCGCCGGCGCCGCCGGGGCCTATGTAGGCGACCTGATCGTGTACGCCGGGTGCCGCTTCGGCGGCGAGCGACTGGCCAAGCGGATCGGGTGGTTGCGGGACAACGCATCGCTCGACGCGCTCCGGGACAGGTTGTCCGAGCACGAGATCGGCGTACTGCTGACGTCGCGGCTGATCCCCGGCGGACGCGTGCCCGTGCTGCTGGCCGCCGGCCTGGCCGGGTATCCGTGGGAACGGTTCGCGCTGGTCGATCTGGCCGCGTCCTCGCTGTGGGCCGCGGTCTACATGGCGATCGGACTGCTCGGCTACGCCCTCTTCGACGAGCCGTGGCAGGGCGTGCTGGCGGCGATCGTGCTGGTCATCCTCACCACCGTCGTCAGCAGCCTGGTCCAGCGCGCCCGGCGGAGGTCACACCCCGAATGACGCGTTGCGGAGCTGATCCACAGCCTCCGCCTCGCCGTCCAGTTCTACGTCGGCCACCTGCTGACGCCCGAAGCAGAACAGCACCAGCTCAGCCGGTTCACCCGTCACGGTCACCGAACCGAGCTCGGTCGGCCGCTTCGTCACCGTCGTCGTCCCGTCGGGCCGTCTGAGGACCAGGCCGGTCGGCGATTTCCGGTTCATCGCCTTCGACGCCAGCCGGACCGCCTTCCACAGGCCCTCCTGCTGATCGGCGGGCAGCGCGCGAACGTCGTACGCGGGTTGCGCGCGACGGATGTCCTCGTGATGCACGAAGTACTCGGTCGTGTTGAGCTGCGAACCGATCTTCGGCAGGGCGTAGATGGAGACCCGTGGCGGTCCGTTACGGACCTTGTCGACCACCTCGGTGAAGCTGTAGCGCTCCTTGGCCCGCTTCATTCTTCGCTCGGTCGTGTCGGCCAGCGCCGCGATCGTGATCCCCGGACCGGCCATCGGATCAGCCTCCCGGACGTACAGATGGACCGCGAGGTCGTAGGTGTCCCACCCTTCACACAGCGTGGGCTGATCAGGCCCCAGCTGGTCGAGCAGGTCACTGAGCGCAAGTCGTTCTACCCGGCTGTAGTCGGTCACATACTCGATCGTAGTTGTCGGGTGCGGGTGGCAGAATGTCAATCGTTGTCATGCCTGTGTCCCACGTATGCACCTGACTGCCTGGAGTGTGTCTTGCCTGTCCCGAAAGTCCCCGACAAGGGCAGCGTCACCCGGCGGGGGTTCGGGGTGCTGCGGGTCGCGATCTGGGAGGAGCCGGGCATCTTCGCGCTGTCCGTGCTCGCCAGCATGCTGTACGGCGGGATGACGGTGGCCGGCGGCTGGGCCCTCGGCTGGTCGACCGATCACGTGATCCGGCCCGCGTTCGAGAGCGGCGAGACCACCACCGGCGCGATCCTCACGCTGATCTCGCTGTTCCTCGGGATCGCGATCCTGAACGCGATCGGCGTCGTCGGGCGGCGCCTCGGGGCCGGGGTGATGCAGTTCCGGCTGCAGGCGACGTACCGCAACCGCGTCACCCGGCAGTACCTGAAGCTCCCGCTCGAGTGGCATCACCAGCACTCGACCGGCATGTTGCTGTCGAACGCGAACGCCGACGTGGAGTCGACCTGGTTCGTGATCGCGCCGCTGCCGATGGCGATCGGCGTGATCGCGATGCTGGTCTTCGCGACGATCGCGATGTTCGCGGCAGACGTCTGGCTGGCCCTGGTCGGATGCCTGGTGTTCCCGCTGGTCTTCATCGCGAACGTGATCTTCCAGCGCTACCTGCAGCCGCTCGCGACCCGTGCGCAGCAGCTCCGCGCCGACGTCTCCGAGGTAGCGCACGAGTCGTTCGACGGCGCGCTCGTGGTGAAGACGCTGGGCCGGGAGGCCGCCGAGACCGAGCGGTTCCGCGGCCCGACGAACGCGCTGCGCGACGCGAACATCGCGGTGAACAAGGCCCGCGGCATGTTCGACCCGGTCATCGACGGTCTGCCCCGGCTCGGCGTCCTCGCCGTACTGCTGGTCGGCGTCGGCCGGGTGCGGTCCGGCGGCGCGGATGCCGGTGACGTCGTGCAGGTGGCGTTCCTGTTCACGCTGATCGGGTTCCCGATCCGCGCGCTCGGCTGGGTGCTCGGTGAGCTCCCCCGGTCGGTCGTCGGCTGGGACCGGGTGCAGCGCGTGCTGACCGCCGAGGGCGGCATGGAGTACGGCGAGGCCCGGCTCACGTCGACGAAGGCGGCCCGGCTCCAGGTCGCCGGCGTACGGTTCGGATACCTGCCCGAGCGGGACGTCCTCGCCGGGATGGACTTCACCATCGAGCCCGGGCGGACGGTCGCGGTCGTCGGGCCGACGGGCGCCGGCAAGTCCACGTTGACCACGCTGCTCACTCGGCTCGTCGACCCGGAGCAGGGCGCGGTCAAAGTCGACGGGATCGATCTGCGGGACCTGGCGCGCGACGAACTGGCCGGCTCGGTCGCGCTGGTGGCGCAGACCGCGTTCCTGTTCGACGACACGATCCGCGGCAACATCACGCTCGGCGGCGACTACAGCGACGACGACGTGTGGGACGCGCTGCGGATCGCGCAGGGAGACGGGTTCGTGAAGGCGCTGCCGGAGGGACTCGACACCAAGGTCGGCGAGCGCGGTACGACGCTGTCCGGCGGCCAGCGACAGCGGATCGCCCTGGCCCGTGCCCTCGTACGCCGGCCGCGGCTGCTGATCCTGGACGACGCCACGAGCGCGGTCGACCCGCAGGTCGAGGCACGCATCCTGGCCGGGCTGCGAAGCGCTGTCCACGACGACGCCGGGGCGGCGACGACCGTGCTGGTGATCGCGTACCGGAAGGCGACGATCTCGCTCGCCGACGAGGTGCTGTTCATGGACGACGGCCGGATCCTCGCGCACGGCACCCATACCGAGCTGCAGTCGTCGACACCGGCGTACCGGGACCTGGTCGACGCGTACGAGAAGGACGCCGAGCGCCGGCTGGAAGAGGCGGAGCTCGATCTCGATGCTGAAGGAGCGACAGCGTGAGTGCCGCGGAAGCGTCTCGGCTTGACCATGGCGACAATGCGGGTGGTCTGCAGACCCTCAAGGACGGGTTGAAGGTCTCACCCGAGTTGGCGCGTGGGTGGGGGTTGACCGGGATTCTCGCGTTGACGATGACCGCCGGGCGGATCGTCGTACCGATCGCTGTGCAGCAGACGATCGACAAGGGACTGTCCGGCCCCAACGGTCCGGACATGTCGTACGTCGCCTGGATGTGCCTAGTCTGCGCGCTGGGCGTGATCCTGACCGCCGGAGCGTCGTACCTGACGACTGTCCGGCTGGCGATCAACTCGGAGTCGGGGCTGGCGACGATGCGGCTCAAGGCGTTCCGGCACGTGCACGACCTGCCGGTGCTCACGCAGAGCACCGAGCGGCGCGGCGCGCTCGTCAGCCGGGTGACGTCCGATGTGGACACGGTGTCGCAGTTCCTGCAGTTCGGCGGGTTCATCTTCATCGTGAGCCTCGGGCAGATGGCGCTGGCGACCGTGGTGATGTTCTTCTACTCGTGGCAGCTCGCGCTGGTCGTGCTGCTGTGCTTCATCCCGCTGTTCGCCAGCCTGAAGTACCTGCAGCGCGCGATGTCCGCGGCGTACGGCGTGGTCCGGGCGAAGGTCGGCGAGATGCTGTCGGCGATCTCGGAGCCGGTCGTCGGCGCGCAGGTGGTCCGCTCGTACGCGATCGAGAAGCGGACGCAGGACCGCATCGACGCCTCGATCGAGGACTACCGCAAGACCGCGACCAAGGCGCAGGCGATTACCGGTCTGACCTTCTCGATCGGTGGTCTGGCGGCCGGTCTCGCGAACGCGGGCGTGCTGACGGTCGGCGTACTGCTCGGAGTGGACAAGCAGGCGACGCTGGGCGAGCTGCTCGCGTTCATGTTCCTGGTGTCGCTGTTCTCCGACCCGGTCCAGATCGCGACGCAGGTGCTGACCGACGCGCAGAGCGCGTTCGCCGGTTGGCGGCGGGTGCTCGGCGTGATCGCGACGCCGGCCGACGTCGTGGACCCCGGCGAGGACGGCGTGAAGCAGGCGCGCGGGCCGATCACGGTCGAGTTCGACCACGTCGATTTCGCTTATCCGGAAGGCGAGCTGGTACTGCGCGATGTCAACGCACGGATCGCGCCGCATCGGCGGGTCGCGGTCGTGGGCGAGACCGGCTCCGGGAAGACGACGTTCGCGAAGCTGCTGACCCGGTTGATGGACCCGACGTCGGGAGCGGTCAGGCTCGACGGGGTGGACGCTCGCGAGATTTCCTTCGAGTCACTGCGCGAGCGGGTCGTGATGGTGCCGCAGGACGGGTATCTGTTCGACGCGTCACTGGCCGAGAACGTGCGGTTCGGCCGGCCCGAGGTGACCGACGCGGAGTTGGTGACGGCATTCGAGTCGCTCGGGCTGACGGACTGGCTGGAGTCGTTGCCCGACGGTCTGCAATCGCCGGTCGGCCAGCGCGGTGAATCGCTGTCGGCGGGGGAGCGGCAGTTGGTCGCGCTGGTCCGCGCGAACATCGCGGACCCGGATCTGCTCGTGCTCGACGAGGCGACGTCCGCGGTCGACCCGGGCACCGAGGTGCGGGTCAACGCGGCGCTCGAGCGGCTCATGGCCGGACGTACGTCGGTGACGATCGCGCACCGGCTCTCGACGGCCGAGGCCGCTGACGAGGTGCTGGTGTTCGACGACGGGAAGATCGTCGAACGCGGACCGCACGCGGAGCTGGTCGGCGCCGGTGGCGTGTACACGCAACTCCACGACAGCTGGATCGCCCAGCGCAGCGCGATCTAGCAGCGACGTCCAGCACCGACTTCCAGCAGCACCAACCAGCAGCGCGGTTCAGCAGCGCGATCTAGCAGCGCGGTCCGGGGGCAGACGCGTGCGCGCCGGCCGGGATCCAGAGGTAAGGATCCCGGCCGGCGCGGACGGTAGCCAATCAGGCGCGGTCAGTGCCTGATCAGCTCGTCGCTCGTCCTCAGGGGGTCGGAACGGCCCCGTTGCCCGGGCCCGGCTGCGGCACCAGCAGGAACTCGACACCGCCCTTGTCGTCGACCGCCGCGTCCAGGATCTTGTCGTCGAGCGCGTTCGCGGCGTTGTGCTCGAGGAACACCCGAGCGCCCGCCTCCTCGACGACCTGATCACCTGGTTGCGGAGCCTCTGTCGTGGTCACCGCGAGTGCCGGATCCGCCGGGTTCTCCTGCGAGATCCGCACCCCGGCCCCTTCCGGCGCGCCTTCGACCCCAGTGATGCTCTTGATCACCAGCGTCGCGTTCTCAGTCAGGGTCAGCACAGCCACTCCATCCGTCGGTTAACACTTGAGCCCGTCCCGTGCCCGATCCCCCCAGTGCCAAACCCCACCCCACCTTGAGCACCCACCAACCACTGGTCTGCCGCGAGAATGGTTGACCCGTGCCCAAGGTCAGGCGACCTGGGCGGGGACGTGGGGCGCGACTCGCCAGATGGGAGGGGCGGTGGTGCGGGAGGTGCCGCGGATGAACGCGGCGCGAAGGCGTGCGGAGAGGTCGGAGTGCGTGGCGACTGCGTCTTCCCAGCCGAAATGGACGAGCTCGACACCCCGATCGGCGAGGCGCTGGTCGCGGCGATGGCTCGCGCGCATCCGGCGCCGTCGCTCCTCAGCCGTGTCCGCGTCGTACTTCGCCAGCCCGTCGGCCTCCGCGATCGTGCGGAAGTCAGGCCAATAGAAGTCGACCCGCTCGGGCATCCAGCCGAATCCGTCGAAGAACTGGACCTGAAGCACCGGTGCGGGCAACCCGGCCACCGCGAAGGTCAGACGTGCGAGCGACTCCAGCACGGATTCGGCTCTCGCATCGCCGAAGTCGATCGCCGCGCGGGCGTTCCGGATCCCGGGCCAGTGCTGTTGACGAGCGACGACGGCCTGCAGATCGGTAACCGGCGTATCGAGGGATAGCGCGTGGTCGACTGTGACGATCGCCTCCCGGAGGGGCAGCTCCCGGGCGAGATCCACAACGGTTCGGGCGAGGCTTGTCACGGACAGCCGAGCTTGGTGTGACACATCACCGGTCGTCAGACCAGCTCGTCGTACGACGACGTCCGGGCGGCGCTGATTGCGCATGGCAGTCGGTGGACGGGTCAGCCACGTCGCGTCGACCGGGGGTGTGGACGAGCGCCGGGCGTCTGTCCAGACCCGGAGCCCGCTCAGCCGGGCCGCGCTGAAATGACTCACCACCGAGTCCGGGTACGCCGCAGCCGCACAAGCGATCACCGCGAGCTGTCCGTCGACGCGTCCGTCGATGTAGTGGCCGTGGTGATGGTGCAGCCATTTCCGGCGTACCAAGCGCCGGAGGTCGGCGTCTCCCAGTCCGATTTCGCGCAGCACGCCCCGCCGTACCGGAGTCCGCGCCGCGAACCGAAGCCTCTCCCGCACGACGTCGTCAAGCCGATCCACCGCCGCATTCTCCCCGCGCCCAAGCCACCCCGCACCGCCCTTCCGCGCTCCCTGTGGAAAAGCGTCTTTGAGCACCCACCAACCAAAGTCCGCGGGAATCCTTGGTTGGTGGGTGCTCAAAGAACCCCGATGCGAACTGTCCCCGGCATGGTGTGGGATCGGGGTATGGCGATTGCGTTGAGTGCGGCGGGGATCGGTGAGTTGGGCGAGGTTGTGGGGGTGTTGCGGGAGTGGCAGCGGGACGGTCTGCCCGTGCAGTTGCATCCGGGGGATCTGGGGTGGTTCTGGCGGTTCGGTGCGGAGGCGACGGCGGTTGCGACCCGGGTCTGGCGGCGGGACGGGGAGATCGTCGCGGTGGGGATGTTGGACGAGCCTGATTGGCTGCGGATGGCGATCGCGCCGGAGCTGCAGCGGGACGACGAGTTGGCGCGGCGGATCGTCGAGGACGTGTCCACGCCGGAGACCGGCGTACTGATCGACGGCAGGGTGGCGGTCGAGACGCCGATGGGAGCGCTCGTCCAGGATCTGCTCTTCAAGGACGGGTGGGACGCGGACAAGCCGTGGGTCCCGCTGCTGCGCAGCCTGAGCGGCCCGGTGCCGGATCCGGAGCTGCGGGTCGACGTGGTCGGTGCGGAGGATGCGCACGAGCGGACCGGCGTACAGCGGGCTTCGTTCGACGGGTCGACCTTCACCGACGACCGCTGGTTCGCGATGGCCGACGGCATGCCGTACGCCGAAGCGCGGTGCCTGATTGCGCGGAACAAGCTCGGCGAGTCCGTGGCGGCCGCGACCGTGTGGTCAGCCGGCGAAGGACGTCCGGGCTACATCGAGCCGATGGGCGTGCATCGGCTGCACCGCGGGCGTGGTTACGGCACGGCGATGGTGCTCGCGTGTGCCCGTGCGTTGCAGGAGCTGGGCGCGTCGAGCGTCTACACCTGTACGCCGGCGTCCAACGACGGCGCGATCGCGACGTACCAGGCCGCCGGTCTCGAGCCGCAGCCCGAGATCAGGGCGCAGAACCGCAACGCTTAGCCGGCACCGTCAGGCGGCCACGTCGTCCGCGGCCCGCAGCACTCGCAGGATGTTGCCGCCGGCAAGCTTCCCGAGGTCCTCGTCGCTCCAGCCGCGGTCAGCCAGCGCGCCGAAAAGCACCGGGTACGACGACACATCGGGCAGCTCGACCGGGAACTCCGGGCAGCCGTCGTAGTCCCCGCCGACGCCCATGTGGTCGATGCCTGCCACCTCGCGGATGTGTTCGACATGCTTGACCACGTCCGCGAGCGTGATGTCCGGGCGCGGTACGCCGTACAGCTCCTCGATCTCCTTGCGGTGTTCCTTGCCTTCGAGTCCGCGCTCCTTGGCCAGCGCGTGCATGCCGTCGAGCCAGTCGACGTATGCCTGCGAGACGAAGTACGGGACGAAGGTGACCATGCACACGCCGTCGTTGGCGGCCAGCGTCTCGAGTACGTCGTCGGGCACGTTCCGCGGCACGTTGCAGATCGCGCGGGACGACGAGTGACTGAAGATCGCCGGCGCGCTGGTGATGCGCAGTGCGTGCCGCATGGTGTCCGCGGAGACGTGCGAGAGGTCGACCAGCATGCCGATCCGGTTCATCTCGCGGACGACCTGCTCGCCGAAGTCGTTCAGCCCGCCGAGCACCGGCTCGTCGGTGGCGGAGTCGGCCCAGGACACGTTGTTGTTGTGCGTGAGCGTCATGTACCGCACGCCGAGCTCGCGCATCACCCGGAGTACGCCGAGGGACTCGCCGATCGAGTGACCGCCCTCCATCCCCATCAGCGAGGCGATCCGGCCGGCCTTGATCGCGGCGTCCACGTCATCGGCCGACGACGCGAGCTGCAGGTCGTCCGGGAACCGCTCGACGAAACGCAGGACGAAGTCCAGCTGCTCGAAGGTACGCCGTACCGCGTGCTCGTCCTGCGGCACCCACAAGGACCAGAACTGCGCGCCGACGTGTCCTGCCCGCAGCCGCGGCAGGTCCGTGTGCAGCTCCGGCACCGAGCCTGCGAGATCGTGCGCGTCGAGGTCGTAGTCGCACAACTCGTAGAACGCGATCGGCAGGTCGTTGTGCCCGTCGATCACCGGATGTTCCCGCAACACGTCCGCGACCCGCGCCTCACTCGTCATCCCGCCATCCTGTCAGTTCGGGACCGTGGTCAACAGCCAACCCCGGATCGGAGACAATGGGTGGGTGACTATCGACGAGTTGACCTTCGACGCGGCCGGGTTGATCCCGGCGGTGGTGCAGCAGTACGACACGCGCGAGGTCCTGATGGTGGGCTGGATGAACGCCGAGGCGGTACGCCGTACCGCGGAGACCAAGCGGGGCACGTTCTGGTCCCGCAGCCGGCAGGAGTACTGGGTCAAGGGTGAGACCAGCGGCCACCGTCAGCATGTGAAGCAGATCCTCGTCGACTGCGACGCCGACACCCTGCTCGTCCTCGTCGACCAGGAGGGTCCGGCCTGCCACACCGGCACCCGCAGCTGCTTCGACAACGGCGAGATCGAGGTGGCGGCATGACAGCGCCCGAGCTCGAGACCTTCCGTGAGTACGCGAAGGACCGCCGGGTCATCCCGGTGACACGGCGGCTGCTCGCCGACGCCGAGACGCCGATCGGTGTCTACGGCAAGCTTGCCGCCGAGCGGGAGGGCACGTTCCTGCTGGAGTCGGCGGAGAACGGCGGGGTCTGGTCGCGCTACTCGTTCATCGGCGTCCGCTCGGCCGCGACGCTGACCGAGCGCGACGGCGAGGCCGTCTGGACCGGCAACCCGCCCGTCGGCCTCCCGCAGACCGGTGACCCGCTGAAGGCGCTGCGTGAGACGCTGGAGATCCTGCACACGCCGCGGTTGCCCGACCTGCCCCCACTGACCGGGGGCATGGTCGGCTTCCTCGGGTACGACGCCGTCCGCCGGCTGGAGCGGTTGCCCGACACAACGACCGACGACCTCGGCCTGCCCGAGCTGACCTTCCTGTTCGCGACCGACCTGGCCGCCCTCGACCACGAGACCGGCGAGATCTGGCTGATCGCGAACGCGGTCAACTGGGACGACTCCGACGAGCGCGTCGACGAGGCGTACGCCGACGCCGTCCGGCGGCTCGACGCGATGGAGCGCGACCTGGCGCAGCCCACCCCGTCGTACGTCGTCCGCGCCGACCGGCGGGCGCAGCCCGACCCGCACCGGCAGCGCTCCAGCGCGGAGTACCGGGAGGCCGTCGAGCACGCCAAGGAGGAGATCCGGGCCGGCGAGGCGTTCCAGATCGTCGTCTCGCAGCGGTTCGAGCTGCAGACCACCGCGAGCGCCCTGGACATCTACCGGGTGCTGCGCCGGTCCAACCCGAGCCCGTACATGTACCTGGTCCGTCTCGACGGCTTCGACATCGTCGGCTCGAGCCCGGAGGCCCTGGTCAAGGTCACCGAGAACAAGGTGATCCTGCACCCGATCGCCGGCACCCGCCGCCGCGGCGCGACACCGGAGGAGGACCACGCACTGGAGGAGGAGCTGCGAGCCGACGCCAAGGAGCGCGCCGAGCACCTGATGCTGGTCGACCTCGGCCGCAACGACGTCGGCAAGGTGTGCGCGCCCGGCACGGTCGAGGTCGTCGACTTCATGGACGTGCGCCGCTACAGCCACGTCATGCATCTCGAGTCGACGGTCACCGGGCAGCTCAAGGCCGGCATGACCGCGTTCGACGCGCTCACCGCCGCGTTCCCGGCCGGAACGTTGTCCGGGGCACCGAAACCGCGGGCGATGGAGATCATCGACAAGCTCGAGGTCACCCGCCGCGGCGTGTACGGCGGGGTGGTCGGCTACCTGGACTTCGCCGGCGACGCGGACACCGCGATCGCGATCCGGACCGCGGTACTGCGCGGCGGAACGGCGTACGTGCAGGCCGGCGCCGGGATCGTCGCGGACTCCGACCCGGCCTCGGAGGACGCGGAGTGCCGGACCAAGGCGGCCGCCGTACTCAACGCGATCGCGGTCGCGGGAACCTTCAGCGACGTATGCAGTGACGTATGAAGGCGCAACGGATAGTCGACCTGCTCGCGCTGGTGGCGCTGGTGCTGCTCGGCCTGTCCGGATACCTGACGTGGGTCTCGGCCAACCCGGGCAACGGGCGCGCCGACGTGGTGTTCAACGGCTACACGATCACCAAGGCGCCGGTCACGCTGGCGCTGGCCTCGGTGGTCGCGGTCGTGGTCACGAAGCTGGCCGGCACGCTGCTGCGGAGAGTTCTGGGCGGTCTGGTGGCGCTGCTCGGGGCGGTCGCGGTCATCGTCGCGCTGACCGTGCGCCCTGGCGGCGCCGAGCTGAGCAGGCTGCGGCCCGAGTTGAGCGATGTGATCGCCGACCAGGTCACGCAGAGCCTGGGAGTGGCGCCGTGGTTCGCACTGGCAGGCGGCATCGCCCTGGTCGCGGCGGGTCTGATCACCGCTGCGACGGCCCACCGGTGGCGGCGGCCGACGGCACGATACGAGCGTGATCCGGCTGCCTCACCGGCCGATCAGTGGAAGGCGATCGACGCCGGGGAGGACCCGACTCTCTGATCGCGGCGGGCTACCGCCACAATAGGACAGGACGACGAGGAGGAGTGGCGCCAACATGGACAATACGGTGGCGGATCAAGGAGCCAATCGGATCGAGGAGGAAGCTCCCCACGATCTGCACGGCAACAGCCCCGCGGCGTGGACCGCGGTGGTGATCGTGCTGGTCGCGTTCACGCTCGGCGCCATCGCGATGGTGCTCGGGCCGAACTGGGTGCTGTTCTGGATCTCCGTCGCGATCGCGGTGCTCGGTGCGCTGGCCGGTAAGGTGCTGCAGTTGCTGGGCTTCGGGGTCCCGACTGACGGCGACCACTGAGGGGCGGACGGACATGACTGTGCTTGACGACATTCTCGCTGGGGTCCGCGAGGACCTTGCGGAGCGCCAGGCGCGGGTCAGCCTGGACGATCTGAAGCAGGAGGCCCAGCGCAAGCCCGACGCCAAGGACCCGATGCCGGTGTTCCGCGGTGACGGGATCGCGGTGATCGCCGAGGTGAAACGGTCCAGCCCGTCCAAGGGTGAGCTGGCCGAGATCACCGACCCCGCCGCGCTGGCCGGGGAATACGAACTGGGCGGCGCGTCCGCTATTTCGGTCCTCACCGAAGAGCGCCGGTTCAACGGCAGCCTCGACGACCTGCGCGCGGTCCGCGGCCGGGTCGACGTGCCGGTCCTGCGCAAGGACTTCGTCATCTCGTCGTACCAGCTCTGGGAGGCCCGGGCGGCCGGCGCCGACATGATCCTGCTGATCGCGGCCGCGCTGGAGCAGGAGGCCCTGGTCTCGCTGATCGAGCGTGCGCACTCGATCGGCCTGTGCCCGCTGGTCGAGGTGCACGACGAGGAGGAGACCCGGCGTGCGGTGGACGCCGGCGCTCAGCTCATCGGCGTGAACAACCGCAACCTGAAGACGCTCGAGGTCGACCGGGACACGTTCGCGCGGGTCGCGCCGACGATCCCGACCGAGCTGGTCCGGGTGGCCGAGTCCGGGGTCCGCGGGCCGCATGATGTAATCGAGTTCGCGCGCGCCGGGGCCGATGTCGTCCTCGTCGGTGAAACCCTGGTGACCGGCCGCGATCCTCGCGCCTCGGTCGCCGACCTCGTCGCCGCCGGATCGCACCCCGCCATCCAGCAGCGGCACTAGCACTTCCCGCCCGGTCCAAACGGTGCGGGGCCGAAACTCTCCCGCGCCTTAGTGCCGGGTTTGGAAGGTTTGTCGGATGTCTACTGTGCTGCCCGACCAGTTCGGGCACTTCGGCCGTTTCGGCGGCAGGTTCATGCCGGAGGCGCTGATCGCGCCGCTCGACGAGCTCACCCAGGCCTGGCGCGACGCCATGGCCGACCCGGAGTTCACCGGTGAGTTCGAGCGGATGCTGCGCGAGTACATCGGCGCCCCGAGCCTGCTGTACGACGCGACCCGGCTGTCCGACGCGGCCGGCGCGCGGATCCTGCTGAAGCGCGAGGACCTGAACCACACCGGCGCGCACAAGATCCGCAACGCGATCGGCCAGGCGCTGCTGACCAAGCGGATGGGCAAGCCGCGGGTGATCGCCGAGACCGGCGCCGGCCAGCACGGCGTCGCGACGGCGACCGCGTGCGCGTACCTCGGCCTGGAGTGCGTCGTCTACATGGGCGAGGTCGACACCGAGCGCCAGGCGCTGAACGTCGCCCGGATGCGGTTGCTCGGCGCCGAGGTGATCTCGGTCAAGACCGGCAGCCGGACACTGAAGGACGCGATCAACGAGGCGCTGCGCGACTGGGTCGCCAGCGTGGACAAGACGCATTACATCCTCGGTACGGCGGCGGGCTCGCACCCGTTCCCGGCGATGGTCCGCGACTTCGTTCGCGGCATCGGCGACGAGGCGCGGGAGCAGTCGCTCGAGCTGCTCGGCAAGCTGCCGGACGCCGCGGTCGCGTCGGTCGGCGGCGGGTCGAACGCGATCGGCCTGTTCACCGCGTTCATCCCGGACGAGTCGGTGAAGCTGTACGGCATCGAGCCGGGCGGCGACGGGTTCGAGACCGGTCGGCACGCGGCGACGATCACCGCCGGGCAGGTCGGCGTACTGCATGGTGCGCGGTCGTTCCTGCTGCAGGACGACGACGGGCAGACGATCGAGTCGCACTCGATCTCCGCGGGTCTGGACTACCCAGGCGTCGGTCCGGAGCACGCGTGGCTGGCGGAGACCGGGCGCGCATCGTACCGGCCGATCACCGACGCCGAGGCGATGGACGCGTTCCAGCTGCTGTCCCGGACCGAGGGCATCATCCCGGCCATCGAGTCCGCGCACGCGGTCGCCGGCGCGCTCGACATCGCGAAGGAATTGGGGCCTGAGGCAACTATTCTGGTGAACCTCTCCGGTCGTGGGGACAAGGACATGGACACGGCCGCCACCTGGTTCGGCCTCGGCGGGACGGAGGCCGGCGATGAGTGAGCTCGTTGCCCTGGGCAAGGCCGGCGTCGCGATCCGGACCGCGAACGCCGCGGGCCGGGCGGCCGTGGTCGGGTACCTGCCGGCCGGCTTCCCGTCGTACGACGGCGCCCTCGACGGCCTGAAGGCACTGGTCGACGGCGGCGCGGACGTGATCGAACTCGGCCTGCCCTACAGCGACCCGGTGATGGACGGCGTGACGATCCAGCGGGCCACCGAGATCGCGCTCGCGGGCGGCGTACGGACCCGCGACGTCCTCAGCACGGTCGAGAAGATCGCGGCGTACTCCGACGTCCCGGTGCTGGTGATGACGTATTGGAACCCGATCGAGCGGTACGGCGTGGACCGCTTCGCCGCCGATTTCGCCGGCGTCGGGGGAGCGGGCCTGATCACGCCGGACCTGATCCCGGACGAGGGCGCGGAGTGGATCGCGGCCGCGGACAAGCACGAACTGGACAAGGTGTTCCTGGTCTCGCCGTCCTCGACGGACGCGCGGATCGCGATGACGACGGCCGCCTGTCGCGGTTTCGTCTACGCGACCGCTGTGATGGGTGTCACCGGCGCCCGGGACAAGCCGTCGGAGCTCGCGGCGCCGCTGGTGGCGCGGGTCAAGGCGGCGACCGAGCTGCCGGTCGGCGTCGGGCTGGGGATCTCGAACGGCGACCAGGCTGCGGGAATGGGTGCCTTCGCGGACGCGGTGATCGTCGGCGCGGCGCTCGTGAGAGCCCTGGGCGACGGCGGCGCGGCCGGTGTCCGGGCACTGACCGAGGACCTGGCCGAGGGCGTACGCCGGGAACCCCGCGCGCCCGCCGAACGTTAGAACCGCCGTGAGTCGAACCAGAATTGTGCGGCCGATCAAGGGAGGGGCCCTTCTCCTGGCCGCGGTGGCTCTGCTCGCCCTCGCGGGCTGCAGTGGCAAGCAAGAGAAGGCCGACAATCCGGGCGGGGCGATCATCCGCAGCAGCCAGGACCCCAACGGGTTGCGCGGCGCCACGCTCGACCAGCCGTACTCGATGCCCGCGACCACGCTGACCGACACCGGTGGGAACCCGTTCAACCTGGTCACGTCGACGAAGAAGCCGGTCACGCTGGTGTTCTTCGGCTACACGAACTGCCCGGACGTGTGCCCGACGGTGATGGCCGATGTGGCGTCGGCGCTGACGAAGCTCGATCAGTCGACGCGCGACCAGATCCAGATGCTGTTCATCACCACCGACCCGTCGCGCGACAGCGGTCCGGTGATCCGCAAGTACCTGGACCGGTTCGACCCGTCGTTCACCGGGCTGACCGGGTCGCTGACGTCGATCAAGGACGTCGCGAAGGCGGTCGGCGTACCGGTGGAAGGGATGCAGAAGCTTCCGTCCGGAGGGTACGAGGTCGGTCATGGAGCGCAGGTGATCGGCTTCGGCAAGAACGACAAGGCCAACGTGATCTGGCTGTCCAACGCCGCCATCGGTGATCTGGCGCACGACTTCGGCAAGCTGGTGGCGGACAACCAGTGAAGGCTTGGTTCCCCTGGGTCTCGCTCGTCGCGCGGCTCGTCCTCGGCAGTGTGATGCTGGTCGCCGGCGCGTTGAAGGTCACCGATCCGGAGACGGCTGCCCAGGCGGTCCGGGCGTACGAGCTGCTGCCCTCGTCACTGGTCCAGCCGGTCGGCTGGGGGCTTCCTTTCCTGGAGATCGCGATCGGGTTGCTGTTGATCGTCGGCTTCGGTGTCCGCGCGTCGGCCGTCGCCGCGGGTGTTTTCATGATCGTGTTCATCGCCGCGGTGTCGTCCGCCTGGGCGCGCGGCCTGTCGATCGACTGCGGTTGCTTCGGCGGCGGCGGTCAGGTCGCCGCGGGGCAGACGAAGTACCTGCAGGAGATTCTCCGGGACGTCGGCCTGCTGGCGCTGGCGGTCTGGCTGTGGCTGTACCCGGTCAGCAAGTTCGCAGTCGTAGCTGAATCACCAGAACGGCAAGGAGTCACCGCGTCGTGAGCACCACCAATCCGCTGCTGCAGCAGAACAAGCGCCGGATCTCACCCGGGATCGTCGTGGTGATCGTCCTGGTCCTGGCGCTCGCCGGCGGGGTCGGCGTGCAGTACTACCGCGGTCACTCCAAGGTCGAGGTCAGCTCGAACGGCCGGCCCGAGCCCACGGTCATCACCGGCCCGGGCACGTCCGGTAAGGGCATCACGGTCGGCAAGGCCGGCGCGAAGGTCAACATCGACCTGTACCTCGACTTCCGCTGCCCGCACTGCGCGGAGTTCGAGGAGGCGAGTGGTGCGACCGTCGACAAGCTCGTCCAGGATGGTACGGCGACGCTGACCTACTGGCCGCTGCAGTTCGTGAATCCCGACGCCTCGCCGCGGCTGGCCAATGCCTTCGCTGCGGCTGCCGCCAACGGCAAGGCGCTGAGCTTCGCCGACGAGATGTACGGCGACTTCTCGAAGTCCTGGACCACGGACCAGCTGATCGAACTCGGCAAGCAGCTCGACGTCGGTGACGAGAAGTTCCAGCAGGCGTTGCAGAACAACACCTACGCGGGCTGGCTCGAGTCGGTGGGCAAGGCGGCCGACGAGCGCGGCGTGTCCGGGACGCCGACGGTCTACGTCAACGGCAAGCAGTTGCCGCCGGACCAGCTCAGCTCCGAGGGGCTGCAGAACGCCGTCGACGCGGTTGCAAGCTGAGGCCCCATCGTGACCGTGCGTTCCTGGCAGTGGTCTGGTCGGTCGAGTAGCGTTCCCCCTTGCCATGTCTAGTCTGATTCCCGCCGTGATGGTTCCGGCGTTCATCCCCAGCCCGAGCCAGGGTGTCTGGCACGTCTTCGGCCTTCCGATCCGCGCGTACGCGCTGTGCATCCTGGCCGGCATCTTCGTCGGGTACTGGCTCGGTCGCCGCCGCTGGGTGGCGCGCGGCGGGTCCGCGCCGGTGCTCGCCGACATCATGTTCTGGGCGATCCCGTTCGGGCTGGTCGGCGCGCGGATCTACCACGTGGTCACCGACGCCGAGCTGTACTTCGGCGAGGGCCGGCACCCGATCGACGCGCTGAAGATCTGGCACGGCGGGCTCGGCATCTGGGGCGCGGTCGGATTCGGCGCGCTCGGGGCCTGGATCGCCTGCCGGCGTGCGAAGGTCCCGTTCCTGGCGGTCGCGGACGCGATGGCGCCCGGGATCGCGCTGGCGCAGGTGTTCGGCCGCTTCGGCAACTACTTCAACCAGGAACTCTTCGGCCGCCCGACCACGAAGCCGTGGGGCCTGGAGATCTCACCCGAACACCGTCCGGCCGGGTACGCCGACTTCGCCACCTTCCACCCGACGTTCCTGTACGAAGCGGTCTGGAACCTGGGTGTCGTCGCCCTGGTCATCCTGGTGGACCGCCGCTACAAACTGGGCCACGGCCGCGCCTTCTTCCTGTACGTCGCCGGCTACACCGCCGGCCGCGCCTGGATCGAGAACATGCGCATCGACACCGTGAACCACTTCCTGGGCCTGCGCCTGAACGTCTGGACCGCCCTCATCCTGTTCGTCCTCGCCGTAGTCGCCTTCATCGTCAGCGCCAAGCGGCACCCCGGCCAGGAAGACATCGCCACCGGCCCCGCCGCCGGCAAACCGGCCACGGACGCCTCCGCCGAGCCGACCGAAGCGGCGACAGACGCGAATGCGACCACAGACGAGGCACCCGACGCACCGACTCCGAACGAGCCCCCGGCCGGAGAGCCGGCAGCCGAGGCGGAAGCGCAGCCGAAGGTTGACGTGAAGAACGGCACCGACTCAGATAGGTCTCGTGACTGAGTCGCCTCAGGTTTCGAATGAGCATCACGGGGACCACACGCACCGTGATGTGAACGGCGGCTGGCTCCGGCCGGCCGTGTTCGGCGCGATGGACGGCCTCGTGTCGAACTTCGCGCTGATCGCCGGCATGGACGGCGGCACCAGCTCCGGCTCGAAGTTCATCATCCTGGCGGGTCTCGCCGGCCTGGCCGCGGGCGCGTTCTCGATGGCGGCGGGGGAGTACACCTCGGTCGCCTCCCAGCGCGAGCTCGCCCACGCCGAGATCGAGATCGAGCGCAAGGAGATCCACAAGCACCCCGTCGACGAGGAGATCGAGCTCGCCGAGACGTACCGCGCGAAGGGCCTCGACCCGGACCTGGCCAGCAAGGTCGCCAAGCAGTTCCACGCGAATCCGGAGCAGGCCCTCGAGGAACACGTCCGCGAAGAGCTCGGCATCGACCCCGCTGATCTCCCGAACCCGGTGATCGCGGCCGCCTCGTCGTTCATCTGCTTCGCGGTCGGCGCCTTCATCCCGCTGGCGCCGTATCTGTTCGGCGCGGGCAGCGTCGTACCGTCCCTGATCCTTTCCCTGACGGCCCTGTTCGTCTGCGGCGCGGTCGTCTCCCGCGTCACCAGCCGCTCCTGGTGGTACTCCGGCCTCCGCCAGCTCCTCCTCGGCGCCGCCGCAGCCGCCCTCACCTACTTCGTCGGCACCCTGGTCGGACCAGGAATCGGCTGACCGGAACCGACGGCGGGGTATCGCCGGCGCTACCTGCGGAGTCGATCGAGAGTGATGGTTCGCACCCGACAGGTCCGCCTAAGTTGAGCGCATGAGCACCTTCCTCCGCCCGTGGCACGCGCTCGCCTGTGTCGCGGCCAGCGCGGCGGCGCTCGTCGTCGCTTTCGTGATGGCTCCGGCCCCGCTGGCGAGCACCCGGGCGACCACTGACCTCGCCAGCGAGGGGCAGCTCATCGCGACCTTCCGCAGCGCATTCGTCGGCTATTGGCATGCTGGCAACGCAGGCTTCGACTCCGACCTGCAGAGGATCGTCGACTACTGGTTCCGCTACCACGTCGCCAAGGCAGTACTCGGCGGGGCGTTGCTGGCGGTCTTCATCGTTCTCGCGGTGCTGAGCTGGCAGGCGTTCCTCCGGGTCGGCGGTCTTCGGGCCGCGGGTCTCGCGGTGAGCGGTGTCCTGGCCACAGCTCTCGCGGTGGTCTCGCTCGCGACTGTCATGGCCAACATCCATGGAATGGCGGCGCCGTTCGGCTCGCTGCTGCCGATGCTGTTCGGCGCCCCGAGCGCTTCGGGCGGCCCGCTGCCCGGCACGCTGGACCAGATCAGGCAGCAGTTGGCCACCGGGCAGCACTCGCCCGCTCTTGCAGTGATCACCGATGACTACGTCAAGTTCCACGCGGTGATGGCCGTCGAGGGCACGATCGTGGTCATCGTGCTCGTCGTTCTCACGGTCCTGTTGTGGCGCGGGTTCAGGCGGACGGATCGGGCCGAGCGGCGGTCCAGGCGACTGCAGGCGGCGTACGGCGTGTTCGTCCCGCTGTTGGCGCTGGCGCTGGCCGTCATCGTGCTGGCGAACGCGACCACTGCAGCCCATCCGCTACCCGGCCTGGAAGGCTTCTTCGCGGGCGGCTGGTGACTGTCAGGCGATCGGCTGGCTCTGGGTGAACAGCCCGCTGTATGCGTTCAGCGCGGGCTGCCCGCCGAGGTGGGCGTACAGGACGGTGGAGTCCTTGGGGATGTCGCCGTTCCGGATCAGGTCGATCAGGCCTGCCATCGACTTCCCCTCGTACACCGGGTCGATGATCATCCCCTCGAGCTGCCCGGTCAGCCGGATCGCGTCGAGCGTCGACTGCACGGGGATGCCGTACTCGTCCCCGGCCCAGCCCTCCAGCACCGTGATCTCGTCGTCCCGCAGTTCGCGGCCCAACCCGATCAGCGAAGCGGTCGCCCGGGCGATGCGCTCGACCTGATCACGCGTTTCCTGCAGTTTCGCGCTCGCGTCGATCCCGATCACCCGCCGCGGCCGGTCCTGCCCGGCGAACCCGGCGATCATCCCGGCATGCGTCGACCCGGTCACCGAGCACACCACGATCGTGTCGAAGAAGATCCCGAGCTCCCGCTCCTGCTGCTCTACCTCGTACGCCCACTGCGCGAACCCGAGTCCACCGAGCCGATGGTCCGAGGCGCCGGCCGGGATGGCGTACGGCGTACCGCCGCGTGCCCGCACATCCTCGAGAGCCTGCTTCCAGCTGTCCTTGAACCCGATCCCGAACCCGGCCGGATCGAGCCGCACCTCGGCGCCCATGATCCGGCTGAGCAGAATGTTGCCGACCCGGTCGTTGAGCGCATCCGGCCAGTCCACCCAGTTCTCCTGGACCAGCACCGCCTTCAGCCCCACCTTCGCGGCGACCGCGGCGACCTGGCGGGTGTGGTTCGACTGGTACCCGCCGATCGACACCAACGTGTCGGCTCCTTGCGCAAGCGCGTCCGGGATCATGTACTCGAGCTTCCGCGTCTTGTTCCCGCCGTACGCGAGCCCCGAGTTGCAGTCCTCCCGCTTGGCCCACACCTTCGCCCCACCCAAGTACGCCGACAACCGCTCGAGCGGATGCACCGGGCTGGGCCCGAACAACAACGGATACCTCGGAAATTCGCTCAGTGCCATGGCGTTCCTCCACTAGGGTCGGCGGGATGTTCCCCGGTGCGATCGACGTCCCCCCGGCTACTTACCTGGACCAGCTAGGCACCATCTTCACCCGCTTCCCCGCCCACGACTCCGGCAACATCTCGTTCGGCGTGCGGACCGCCGACACCCGGTACTTCGTCAAAACCGCCGGCGACCCCGCCGACCCCCAGCCGTTCCTCGACTTCGACGGCCGGGTGGCCCTCCTGCGCAACGCAGTCGAACTCGCGCGCTCGGTCGACCATCCCGCCCTGCCGACCATGCACGCGATGATCGAGTCGCCGGCCGGCCCGGTGCTCGTCTACGAATGGCGCGACGGCGAACTACTCGGCGCCTCCCGCGACCGCTTCAAGGCGCTCCCCACCGGGGAGATCCTCGCCGCCCTCAACACGCTGTACGACCTCCACGCCGCCCTCGACGCGGCCGGCTGGGTCGAAGGCGACTTCTACGACTCCTCGATGCTGTACGACTTCCCGGCCCAACGCCTGACGGTCATAGACCTCGACAGCTACCACCGCGGCCCGTTCGTCAACACGATGGGCCGCATGTTCGGCTCCAGCCGCTACATGGCTCCCGAGGAGCACGTCCTGGGCGCCCCCATCGACACCCGAACCACCGCCTACGTGATGGCACGCACGGCCCAGCTCCTCCTCAACACCCCGCCCCCACCCCTCCACGCCGTCCTCTCCGAAGCCACGACCAGCCGCTTCCCGACCTACCAGGCTTTTCACGAGGCGTGGCTGAGCGCCTCGTCGACGATCGGCGACAACCTGGTCAATCGTTCGACGTGATATCCAGGGTCCGGCTGCGTGAGTGCCCACGCGGCGCGTGATACGCCGGTGTACGCCGCCACCAGCGCGGCCCCACGCCGTACGTCGCCACCGTGGGCGGCGACCAACGCGTCCAGCGGGGTGTCGACCGCGAGCGCCAAATACCCGAGGTCGAACCCGGCGGGCCCTAACCCGAACTGCTCCCAATCGATTGCGACCACGTCATCGCCGTCCCGTCCGAGCAGGTTCACCGGATGCGCGTCTCCGTGCGTAGGCACCCGTGGAAGCCCGTCCAGCACGGCCAGCGCTGACTCGCGCCGTGCCCACAGCTCCTGAATCGCCGGCGAACTCAGGCCGGCCCGCTTCAGCGCATCCCACCCACCCCGCAGCTCCACGGTCCGCAGACGGTCCCGCAGTACGTCCCGAGCACCCCAGTCAGGCTCACCCACCGAAAGGCCCGCGAACCGCCCCAGAGCCCCTGCCAGCCCCTCTGCAGTCCAGGAGGCGGCAGGCGTGTAGGCCATCCGCAGCGTGATCCCCGCCGCGTCTCGATCCACACCCAAGCAGGCGGGCGCCCGAAGCCCCGGCGTACCGGCAACGATGCCGGACTCGGCGACCAGCGCCTGGCGCTCCCAGTAGGCGTGATGGCGTGGATCCTCGACGCCGGGCAGCAGGCGTTTGACCACCTGGCCGCCGGGAGTCAGCCAGACGCCGCCGGTGGCCTGTCCGGTGCCGGAGGTCAGCGGTTGCCAGTCGGAGGAGGGCTGCCAGGACAGCTGCCAGTACATGGGAACGGCCTATCAGGATCCGGCGATCTCGACAGGTGAATTTCAGGCCTCGTGGGTGGTTGTGCGGGCGGTGGGCTGGGAAGATAGGAGGCTAGTAGTGAGCGCTTGCTTACTGTGGGTCATCAAGGCGTTGCGCGGTGGACGGAAAGTCCATCTGGTGGGCGTCATGAGGTAGTCTCGGGACACCCGGCTTGGGCCAATGTTGTCCCGCGGCCAGTTGTTTGACCGTAGGACGACGGGAGCTCCTGGATGTATGGTCGCCCCCCCATCTTTGACCGGCACCGCCCCAGCGAGGGACTCTACGACGGGCAGCACGAGCATGATGCTTGTGGTGTTGCGTTCGTCGCGACCCTGACCGGTGAACCGAGCCACGACATCGTGGCCAAGGCCCTGACCGCGCTGCGCAATCTCGAGCATCGCGGTGCGTCCGGCGCAGAACCGGACTCCGGCGACGGCGCCGGCATCCTGCTGCAGGTCCCGGACGCCTTCTACCGCAAGGTGTGCGAGTTCGAGCTGCCCGCGCCGCACAGCTACGCGACCGGTATCGCGTTCCTGCCGGCCGATCCCGACGACGCCGCCAAGGCGATCAACCGGATCGAGGAGCTAGCCGCCGAGGAGCAGCTGAGTGTCGTCGGCTGGCGGGACATCCCGACCACGCCTGACCTGCTCGGCGCGACCGCGCGTTCGGTGATGCCGACGTTCAAGCAGCTGTTCGTCACCGCGAAGACCGGCCGGGTGCTCGGCCTGGCCCTGGAGCGGATGGCGTTCCGGCTGCGCAAGCGCGCCGAGAAGGAGACCGACACCTACTTCCCGTCGCTGTCCGGCCGGACCATCACCTACAAGGGGATGCTCACCACCGACCAGCTGGACAAGTTCTTTCCCGAGCTGACCGACCCCGATCTCGCCTCGGCGATCGGCATCGTGCACTCGCGGTTCTCGACGAACACGTTCCCGTCCTGGCCGCTGGCCCACCCGTACCGGTACATCGCCCACAACGGTGAGATCAACACCGTCCAGGGCAACCGGAACTGGATGCGCGCCCGCGAGGCTCTCCTCGCCAGCGACCTGATCCCGGGCGACCTCGAGCAGCTCTACCCGATCTGTACGCCGGGCGCCTCGGACTCCGCGTCCTTCGACGAGGTGCTCGAGCTCCTGCACCTCGGCGGCCGCTCGCTGCCGCACGCGATGCTGATGATGATCCCGGAGGCGTGGGAGAACGCCACCACGATGGATCCGAAGCGGCGCGCGTTCTACGAGTTCCACTCGACGCTGATGGAGCCGTGGGACGGCCCGGCGTCGGTGGTCTTCTCCGACGGCACCAAGGTCGGCGCGGTCCTGGACCGCAACGGCCTGCGCCCTTCGCGTTACTGGGTGACCGAGGACGGCCTGGTCGTCCTGGCCTCCGAGGCCGGCGTGCTCGACATCGACCCTGCCACCGTGACCGAGAAGGGCCGGCTCGAGCCGGGCCGGATCTTCCTGGTCGACGTCGACGCGCACCGGATCATCACCGACGCCGAGGTGAAGAACGCGCTCGCGACCGAGCACCCGTACGACGAATGGCTGCACGGCGGCCTGATCCGGTTCGAGGACCTGCACGAGCGCGAGCACGTCGTCCACAGCCACGCGTCGGTGACCCGGCGCCAGCAGGTCTTCGGGTACACCGAGGAGGAGCTGCGCCTCATCCTCACCCCGATGGCGAAGTCCGGCGCCGAGCCGATCGGCTCGATGGGCACCGACACGCCGATCGCGGTGCTGAGCGACCGGCCGCGGCTGCTGTTCGACTACTTCGCGCAGCTGTTCGCCCAGGTCACGAACCCGCCGCTGGACGCGATCCGCGAGGAGCTCGTCACCTCGCTGTCGTCGTCCCTGGGCCCGGAGTCGAACCTGCTGAGCCCGAGCCCGGCCTCCTGCCGGCAGGTGGTGATCCCGTTCCCGGTGATCACCAACGACGAGCTGGCCAAGCTCCGCCACATCAACCTCGACGGCGACATGCCCGGCCTGGCCACCACGGTCCTGCGCGGTGTGTACGACGTCGAAGGCGGTGGCGAGGCGCTCCGGACCCGCCTCGACGAGATCTGCGCCGAGGCCGACGCCGCGATCAGCGACGGCACCCGCATCCTGGTGCTGTCCGACCGGCACTCGAACGCCGACAGCGCGCCGATCCCGTCGCTGCTGCTGACCTCCGCGGTGCATCACCACCTGGTGCGGAAGAAGACCCGCACCCAGGTCGGTCTGGTCGTCGAGGCCGGTGACGTCCGCGAGGTGCACCACGTCGCGCTCCTGATGGGGTACGGCGCGGCCGCGATCAACCCGTATCTTGCGCTGGAATCGGTCGAGGACCTCTGCCGGCACGGCACCTACCTGCCGGGTATCGAGCCCGAGCAGGCTGTGCGCAACGTGGTGAAGTCGCTCGGCAAGGGCGTGCTCAAGGTCATGTCGAAGATGGGTGTCTCGACGGTCGCGTCGTACACCGGCGCCCAGATCTTCGAGGCGAACGGGCTGTCCCCGTTCCTGGTCGACATCTACTTCACCGGTACGTCGTCGAGGATCGGTGGCGTCGGCCTGGACACGATCGCCGAGGAGGTACGCCAGCGGCACCTGCGCGCGTACCCGGCGGACGGGATCCTGCCCGCGCACCGCAAGCTGGAGATCGGCGGCGAGTACCAGTGGCGCCGCGAGGGCGAGCCGCACCTGTTCGACCCGGACACGGTCTTCCGCCTGCAGCACAGCACCCGGACCGGCCGCTACGACATCTTCAAGCAGTACACGTCGCGGGTGAACGAGCAGTCCGAGCGGCTGATGACGCTGCGCGGTCTGTTCGGGTTCGGCAGCGACCGGGAGCCGATCCCGATCGACGAGGTCGAGCCTGTCAGCGAGATCGTCAAGCGGTTCTCCACCGGTGCGATGAGCTACGGCTCGATCAGCGCCGAGGCGCACCAGACGCTGGCGATCGCGATGAACCAGCTCGGCGGCAAGTCGAACACCGGTGAGGGCGGCGAGGACGCCGACCGGCTGTACGACCCGAGCCGGCGGAGCTCGATCAAGCAGGTCGCCTCGGGACGCTTCGGCGTCACCGCGGAGTACCTGACGAACTCCGACGACATCCAGATCAAGATGGCGCAGGGTGCGAAGCCCGGCGAGGGCGGGCAGCTGCCCGGCCCGAAGGTGTACCCGTGGGTGGCGAGCACCCGGCACTCGACGCCGGGTGTCGGCCTGATCTCGCCGCCTCCGCACCACGACATCTACTCGATCGAGGATCTGGCCCAGCTGATCCACGACCTGAAAAACGCGAACCCGGCGGCACGGATCCACGTGAAGCTGGTCTCCGAGGTCGGTGTCGGGACGATCGCCGCGGGTGTCTCCAAGGCCCACGCGGATGTCGTGCTGATCTCTGGCCACGATGGCGGGACCGGCGCGGCGCCGTTGACGTCGCTCAAGCACGCCGGTGGTCCGTGGGAGCTGGGTCTCGCCGAGACGCAGCAGACGCTGCTGCTGAACGGCTTGCGCGACCGCATCGTCGTACAGACCGACGGCCAGCTGAAGACCGGTCGGGACGTGATCATCGCGGCGCTGCTCGGCGCCGAGGAGTTCGGTTTCGCGACCGCGCCGCTGGTGGTGTCGGGCTGCATCATGATGCGGGTCTGCCACCTCGACACGTGCCCGGTCGGCGTCGCGACGCAGAACCCGGTACTGCGGGAGCGCTTCTCCGGCAAGCCTGAATTCGTCGTGAACTTCTTCGAGTTCATCGCCGAGGAAGTCCGGGAATACCTTGCAGAGTTGGGATTCCGGACTCTTGACGAGGCGATCGGGCACGCCGAGGTGCTGGACGTGCAGCGCGCGGTCGACCACTGGAAGGCGGACGGCCTCGACCTGGCGCCGATCCTGCACGTGCCGTCGCTGCCGGAAGGTGCGTCGCGGCACCAGGTCGTCGAGCAGAACCACGGCCTCGACAAGGCGCTGGACAACGAGCTGATCCGGATCTGTCAGCCCGCGTTGGAGAACGGCGAACCGGTCCGGGCGCAGCTCGCGATCCGGAACGTCAACCGCACCGTCGGCACCATGCTCGGCCACGAGATCACCAAGCGGTACCGCGCGGCCGGCCTGGCCGACGGGACGATCGATCTGACCTTCACCGGTTCGGCCGGCAACTCGTTCGCCGCCTTCGTGCCGAGCGGTGTCACCCTGCGACTCGAGGGTGACGCCAACGACTACGTCGGCAAGGGCCTGTCCGGCGGCCGCGTGGTCATCCGCCCGGACCGCCGCGCGCGGTTCGACGCGGCCGACCAGATCATCGCCGGCAACGTGATCGCGTACGGCGCGACGTCGGGTGAACTGTTCATCAGCGGTGGCGTCGGGCAACGGTTCTGCGTCCGGAACTCCGGTGCGACCGCGGTCGTCGAGTCGGTCGGCGACCACGCCTGCGAGTACATGACCGGCGGCCGCGTCGTCGTACTGGGCGCTGTCGGAAGGAACTTCGCGGCCGGCATGTCGGGCGGCGTGGCCCACGTGATCGACCTGGACCACACCCTGGTGAACCCGGAACTGGTGGATCTGCACCCGGTCACCACGGACGAGTCCGAACTGCTGCACGACCTGGTCCGCAGACACTTCGAGGAGACCGGATCGGAACGGGCGGCCAAGCTGCTCGCCGACTGGCCTGCCGCGGCCGCCAGGTTCACCACGGTGATGCCCCGCGACTATGCCCGGGTGCTGGCGGCCAAGGCGGCCGCCGAGCGCGACGGGCTGGACGAGGACGCCACCACGCGAGCGATGATGGAGGCCATCTGATGGCTGATCCCAAGGGATTCCTGACCACCCCGCGCGAGGTCGCCGACCGGCGGCCGGTGGAGGAACGCAAGCAGGACTGGAAAGAGGTCTACCCCGGTGGGCCCGGCAAGGCGCTGCTGCCGATCATCACCAAGCAGGCCGGCCGTTGTATGGACTGCGGTATCCCGTTCTGCCACAACGGCTGCCCGCTGGGCAACCTGATCCCGGAGTGGAACGACCTGGTCTGGCGCGACGATTGGTCGAGCGCGATCGAGCGGCTGCACGCGACCAACAACTTCCCGGAGTTCACCGGGCGGCTGTGCCCGGCGCCGTGCGAGACCGCCTGCGTGCTCGGCATCAACCAGGACCCGGTGACGATCAAGAACGTCGAGGTCGCGATCATCGACAAGGCCTGGGAGGCAGGCGACGTCCGGCCCCAGCCGCCGGAGTGGCTGACCGGCAAGACGATCGCGGTCGTCGGCTCCGGTCCGTCGGGTCTGGCCGCCGCGCAGCAGCTGACCCGCGCTGGGCACACGGTCGCGGTCTACGAGCGCGCCGATGCCCCGGGCGGCCTGCTGCGGTACGGCATCCCCGAGTTCAAGATGGAGAAGATCCAGGTCGACCGCCGGATCCAGCAGATGAAGGAGGAGGGCACGGTCTTCCGCTCCGGCGTGAACGTCGGCGTGGACGTGACCGGCACCCAGCTCAAGCAGCGGTACGACGCTGTCGTCATCGCGACCGGGTCCACCGCGGCCCGCGACCTGCCGGTGCCGGGTCGTGAGTACGGCGGCATCCACCAGGCGATGGAGTACCTGCCGCAGGCCAACCGGGTCGCGCTCGGGCAGACCGTCGACGACCAGATCGTTGCGACCGGCAAGGACGTGGTGATCATCGGCGGCGGCGACACCGGCGCCGACTGCCTGGGTACGGCACACCGGCAGGGCGCCCGGACGGTGACCCAGCTGGAGATCATGCCGCGCCCGGGCGACGACCGGCCGGACCACCAGCCGTGGCCGACGTACCCGATGATCTACCGGGTCGCCTCCGCGCACGAGGAGGGCGGCGACCGCGTGTACGCCGTCTCGACGGTGAACTTCGAGGCCGATGCCGAGGGCAACGTCTCGGGTCTGAAGCTGGTCGAGGTCGAGTTCTCCGAGGGCCGGTTCAACCCGGTCGAGGGGACCGAGCGGACGATCCCGGCGCAGCTCGTGCTGCTCGCGATGGGCTTCCTCGGCCCGGAGCGCGAGGGCTTCCTCGAGCAGCTCGGCGTCGAGCTCGACGAGCGCGGCAACGTCAAGCGGGACAAGGACTACCAGACCTCGGTCGCGGGCGTCTTCGCCTGCGGTGACGCCGGTCGCGGTCAGTCCCTGATCGTCTGGGCGATCGCCGAGGGCCGCTCCTGCGCCAACGGGGTGGACAGTCACCTCACCGGCTCGTCGACCCTCCCGACCCCGATCCCGCCGACAGCACGACCGCTCGCCGTGTGAGCTTCGCTAGGTTGTAGGTGTGTTCAAGCGGTTGGTGACAAGAGCGCGGCTCAGGGCGATAGCGCCGTGGGCCGCGCTCAGCTTGGTCTTCGTGGTGACGTCGGTCGTGGTGGGTCTGCTCGGCTTCGTGAACGACTCCGAGCGGGTCACGATCGGCGCGCACGCGGCGACGGTGTCGCCCACCTTCGACGGGTACGCGACGCTCGACCTCGGCGCCGTACTCCCGCGGCTGCGGATCCCGGCCGACACTCCGGGCAGCATCGGCGTCAACATCGACGTCCAGGAGACGGATGCCGACAACCTCACCGAGCTGCTCACCCGCGACACCCTGATCGCGTCTCAGCCCGACGGTGAAATCGGGCAGATCAAGCAGGTCATCCAGCAGATGGCCGTCGACAACGCGGTCGCCGGAGCCGGTACCGGTCTGCTGGTTGTCGTCGTGGTCGCGACGCTCTGGACGGCCCTCGGCGTACGCCGCCGGCGCGAGCTCTGGCACCTCGTCCACCGCCACGAACGCCGGTTCGAGCACCGCGCCATCGTCGTCCTGGTCGCGATGCTGATCACGATCGCCTCGATCTACGGACCCGGCCGGATGCGGCCGGCCGAAGTACCGCCGACGCACTGGCAGCCGTTGTTCAAGCTGCTGCCGGAGATGTCGTTCGACAACCGGCTGAAGAAGGTCGAGGTCGCGTCCGGGTTCTCGACCACCGGCGGCGTCGGGGTGATCCGGACGCTGGTCGAGACGTACCGGAAGTCCACCGAGCTGTACGGCCGGCTCAAGAACCGGGTCGCCGACGTCGCGCCGGAGATCCACCAGCCGAGCAAGGAGCAGACGGTCGCCCTGCTGGTGTCGGACCGGCACGACAACATCGGGATCGACGGATTCGCGTCCGAGGTGGCGAAGGCCGGCGGCGCCAAGCTGCTGATCGACGCCGGTGACGACACGTCGTCGGGACAGAGCTGGGAAGCGTTCAGCATCAACTCGCTGCGCCAGCACTTCAAGGACTTCAAGGTGGTCGCGGTGGCGGGCAACCACGACGCCGGCGGACACGTCGAGGAATTCATGCGCAAGGCCGGGTTCACCGTGCTCGACAGCAAGCCCGTCGAGGTCGAGGGGATCCGGTTCCTCGGCGACAGCGACCCGACCAAGACCGGGCTCGGCAGCGCGGACACCCCGGGGGACGAGACGATCGAGCACCAGTCGCAGCGGCTCGCGGACATCGCCTGCGACCAGCCGGAGGACAAGCCGATCTCGACGATGGTCGTGCACGACCCCTCGTCGTACGCAGCCACCGCCGAGCGCGGGTGTGCGTCGCTGTTGGTGTCCGGTCATTTGCACCGCCAGGTCGGTCCCACGACCAGGCCGGTCGGCGACCGCGAGGTCACGACGTACACGAACGGGACGACCGGGGGAGCGGCCTACGCGTTCGCGCTGGGCTACACGCTGCGGAAACCGGGTGAGGTCACCCTCATCACGTACCAGAAAGGGCTGCCGGTCGGTCTGCAGACGGTCACCGCGCAACCCAGCGGTGATGTGACGGTCGGGCCCTACAACCCCTTGAGTTCTTGACGATTCAGGCTCTGCCGACGATTGCCATCAGGTGTTAACCGTCCAGTAACGGGGGTGGACCAGCGGGGGCAGTGGTTTGCAGGAGTAGGGTTTTGTGACGTGCGTCGCGCAAAGATCGTTTGTACGCTCGGCCCGGCTACGGCCGCCCCGGAGCGCATCACGGAACTCGTCCAAGCAGGTATGGACGTCGCAAGGCTCAACCTGAGCCATGGGGCCCATGCCGAGCATGAGCGTATCTACCAGCGGATCCGCACCGCTGCGGCGGAGACCGGGAGCAACGTCGGCATCCTGGTCGACCTGCAGGGCCCGAAGATCCGGCTGGCCGAGTTCGCCGAGGGCAAGGCAACGCTGACCTACGGCGAACGCTTCACGATCACCACCCGGGAGGTGCCGGGCGATCAGACCATCTGCGGGACGACGTACGACGGCCTCCCGCGTGACGTGCGGCCGGGTGACCAGCTGCTGATCGACGACGGCCGGATCGCGCTGGTGGCCGAGGAGGTGAGCGAGACCGACGTGGTCTGCCGGGTCACCGTCGGCGGGCCGGTGTCGAACCACAAGGGCATCAACCTGCCAGGTGTCGCGGTCAGCGTGCCGGCGATGTCCGAGAAGGACGTCGAGGACCTGCGCTGGGCGCTGCACCTGCCGGCCGACATGATCGCGCTGTCGTTCGTGCGGGACGCGGCCGACATCCAGCTCGTGCACAAGATCATGGACGAGGAGGGGCTGCGGCTCCCGGTCATCGCCAAGATCGAGAAGCCGCAGGCGGTCGCCAACCTGGACGAGATCATCGAGGCGTTCGACGGGTTCATGGTGGCCCGCGGCGACCTCGGCGTGGAGCTCCCGCTCGAGGAGGTCCCGCTGGTCCAGAAGCTGATCATCGACCAGGCCCGGCTGAACGCGAAGCCGGTCATCGTCGCCACCCAGATGCTCGAGTCGATGATCTCCGCGCCACGCCCGACGCGGGCGGAGGCCTCCGACGTCGCGAACGCCGTACTCGACGGTGCGGACGCGGTCATGCTGTCCGGCGAGACCAGCGTCGGCCGGTTCCCGATCGAGACCGTCAAGACGATGGCGCGGATCGTGGAGTCCACCGAGGAGCACGGTCTCAGCCGCGTCCAGGCGATCGAGTGGGAGCCGAAGACCAAGGGCGGTGTGATCGCCCGGGCCGCCGCGGATGTCGCCGAGCGACTGGACGCGAAGTACCTGATCGCGTTCACGCAGTCGGGTGACACGGCGCTGCGGCTGGCGCGGTACCGCACCGAAGTGCCGCTGCTCGCCTTCACCCCGGTCCCGTCGGTCAGCTCCTGGCTGAGCGTCGTGTGGGGCATCGAGACGTACATCGTCCCGACCGTCGAACACACCGACGAAATGGTCCGCCAAGTAGACCAGCGCCTACTGGAACTCGGCAAGCTCCAGAAGGGCGACCTGGTCGTCATCGTCGCCGGCTCCCCACCCAGCATCCCCGGCTCCACCAACGCCCTCCGAGTCCACCGCATGGGCGACGCCATCGAAGGAATAGCCCCCGCCTACCGCAGCCAAAACCCGTAGGACTCCGAGCAGGAACAAGCACAAAAGCAAAGAAGAACTAGAGATGTAGCTGGGGCGGACGGTCAACTGACCGTCCGCCCCAACGCATGCAGGACAAGAACAAAGACAGAGATCTATGAAATGCCCGGCCTGGGCGTCAGCTGACCGTTGGTTCGGCTCGTCAGGGAAAGAGCAAGGGCGAAGAGCAGAGATTGAGAAGTGGCTGGCTTGGCCGGGCGGCCGTCAGTTCGCAGGGCTCATGAAGAGCAGAGGTCTGAGAAGTGGCTGGCTTGAGTGGGCGGCTGGCGGCTCGGTGGGGGCTTGTGCAGGGAAAGAGCAAGCGCGAAGAACAGAGATTGAGACGTGGCTGGCTTGGGTGGGCCGGCTGGCGGCTCGGTAGGGCTCATGCAGAGCAAGAGCAGGGATGGAGAAGTGGCTGGTCTGAGCGGCCGGCTCATAGCTCGGTGGGGCTCGTGCAGGGAAAGAGCAAGGGCGAAGAGCCGAGATTTGAGATGTGGTCGGCTCCGGCGAGGAGCTGACGGATTGCCGGGGGCGCGAGGTACAGGCAAGACGGGTGAACGACGCGCCAGGAGATCAGGCTAGGCGGTTGGTTGCTGCACGGCTGGTTGAGTCGGTGGTGGTCCAGTCGGGCATAGGCCGGGGGGTGGTTGGTCGGGCCGCCGGTGGTGGATTGCAGGGCCGGTGATTGCCGAGTGTGGTGATGGGGTGGGCTGTAGCGGGGTCGGCGTGGGCGAGCCCGATGCGGAAAACAGGCCGGGGAACCGCTACAGTTTTCCTGCAGCCTTGCCGGGTTGGTGGAATGGCAGACACGATGGACTCAAAATCCATTGCTCGCAAGGGCGTGTGGGTTCGAATCCCACACCCGGCACAAACTGTCGGTGGTCTTCGCGACGATGTGGCATGGCTCACTTCAGGTCGCGGGAGACGGTCGAGTCGGCGTTGCGGATGTCTGACGCCGGTGTGCCTGATCGCGTGAACGCGGAGATCCACGGTGTCGCGTTGCGGACCATTCGGACCTGGCGGCGGCGATATCAAGTGGAAGGCCGGGCTCGCGGGGCTTGGGGCTATCCCGCGACGCCTTGCCCGCGCTGTGACGGGGCGGAGTTGGACGAAGCGGCATACGCGCTGTTGCTCGGGTGGTACCTCGGGGACGGATCAATCGCACGTGCCCGTCGAGGTGTGTTCACCCTACAGATCGTCAACGACGAGCGTTATACAGAGCTCAACCGAGAGATTGCCGAGACCATCCGGCGCGTGAAGCCGACTGCGAGTCCTTGTATGCGCGGAGGCGGTGGCGCGATTCGGGTCGAGGCGCGGTGGAACCACTGGCCGTGTGTGTTTCCGCAGCACGGTTCTGGCAGGAAGCATCTGCGGAAGATCGAGCTCGAGGAGTGGCAGCGGGAGATAGTTGCCAAGTACCCCGAACAGCTCGTGCGTGGGCTGTTCCACTCGGACGGTTGCCGGGTGGTGAACTGGGCGAGCAAGCCGGGACGGGAGAAGCGCTACTACTACGTCCGTTACCAGTTCTCGAACCAGTCCGACGATATCCGGAAGATTCTGACTGACGCGCTGGACCTGCTGGGCATTGCTTGGCGGCAGTCGCGCAGAGACACCATCGCGGTCAGCAGGAAGGATGCCGTGGCGGTGTTGGACGGGTTCGTGGGGGTTAAGGGGTGAGGTCGCTAAGGTGTGGGCGTGACTGCTAAGCGTGTGGTGATCGCTGAGGACGAGGCTCTGATTCGGATGGATCTGGCTGAGATGCTCGCGGAAGAGGGGTATGACGTCGTCGGGCAGGCGGGGGACGGGGAAGAGGCGATCCGGCTGGCCGAGGAGCAGCGGCCGGATCTGGTGATTCTCGATGTGAAGATGCCCAAGCTGGACGGGTTGAGTGCGGCGGAGAAGATCGCGGGGGAGCGGATCGCGCCGGTGCTGATGCTGACCGCGTTCTCGCAGCGGGAGCTGGTCGAGCGGGCGCGGGACGCCGGCGCGATGGCGTACCTGGTGAAACCGTTCTCCAAGGCCGACCTGCTGCCCGCGATCGAGATCGCCGCGTCCCGGTACGTCGAGCTCGCCGAGCTGGAGCGCGAGGTCGCGGACCTGGCCGAGCGGCTGGAGACCCGCAAGCTGGTCGACCGGGCCAAGTCGATCCTGCAGACCAAGTTCGGGTTGTCCGAGCCGGACTCGTTCCGGTGGATCCAGAAAACCGCAATGGACAAAAGAGTTTCGATGCGTCAGGTCGCGCAGTTGGTCGTTGACGAGGCTGGCAGTAGCGATTGAATCACTCTCCGCTCAACGGGCTGAGCGGTGGTACAGCACCATTCGAACTCATGCTGCTTACCGCTGTAACGACCTCACAACACACGCTCTGTCACATCGCCTGAAGAGCCACGCGAGGTCTAACCTGCGGATGCTCGCGGCAAACGCGGGAGTCCGGGGATTTGCCGGACTATCCAGACATGGGAGGAACAGTGCACCAGCGTTCCGTAGTAAGGGTCGGCGCGTCGCTGATCGTTGCGTCGTTGGCCCTGACTGCCTGCGGCTCACGCAGTGGCAACGACTCCGGGGGGAGCTCCGGGGGTTCGACGAAGACAGCCAAGATCGGCGTCATCGCGCCGCTGTCCGGAGACTTGTCGGCCCTGGGTCTGGGTATCCAGCACTCCGTCGAGCTGGCCGTGAAGCAGGCCAACGACTCCAACGCGATTCCGGGCTGGAAGCTCGAGGTCGTGCCGAAGGACGACGAGGCCAAGCCGGACCCGGGTAAGAACGCGGCCACCGCGCTTGCCGGTGACAACGACGTGATCGGCGTCGTCGGCACGCTGAACACCAGCGTCAGCCAGCAGGTCCAGCCGGTTCTCGCCTCGGCGAAGATCGTCCAGGTCTCGCCGGCCAACACCGGCCCGGGCCTGACCCAGGGCGCCAACTGGCAGACCGACCCGAAGCGGCCGTACCCGACGTACTTCCGCACCTGCACCACCGACGCGGTGCAGGGTCCGTTCGCGGCCCGGTACCTGTACGAGACGGCCAAGATCACCAAGGTCGCCACGATCCACGACAAGAAGGCCTACGGTCAGGGCCTGGTCGGCACCTTCACCGAGGAGTTCAAGAAGCTTGGTGGTCAGGTCGTCGCGGCCCAGACCATCAACCCGGACGACTCGAACTACCAGGCCGTGATCTCGTCGATCAAGCCGTCCGGCCCGCAGGCGGTCTACTACGGTGGTGAGTACCCGCAGGCCGGTCCGCTCTCGCAGCAGATGAAGGCCGCCGGTCTGAACGTCCCGCTGATGGGCGGCGACGGCATCTACGACCCGAAGTACATCACCCTGGCCGGTAAGACCAGCGACAACGACCTGGCCACCTCGGTCGGTGCGCCGGTCGACACGCTGGAGTCGGCGAAGAAGTTCGTCTCCGACTACAACGCGGCGGGCTACAAGGACCCGTACGCGGCGTACGGCGGTTACTCCTTCGACGCGGCGAACGCGATCATCGCGGCGCTGAAGACCTCGCTGAAGGACGCCAAGGACGTCGAGTCCGCGCGTCAGGCGACGGTCGACGCGATGAGCAAGGTCTCGTTCGACGGCGTGACCGGCAAGGTCTCCTTCGACCAGTACGGCGACACCACCTCGAAGGTGCTCACCGTCTACAAGGTTGCCGGTGGCAAGTGGACCACCGTCGAGACCAAGGCGTTCGAAGACAAGTAAGCGAAGTCGACCTCATGTCTCGGGGGTGGGAGCGATCCTCCCACCCCCGTGGCGTGTCATAACTGAGGCAGATGGGAGGTCGACGTGGACCAGTTCTTCCAGCAGCTCGTCAACGGGCTGACCTTGGGCTCGCTGTACGCCTTGATCGCGGTGGGTTACACCGTCGTCTACGGCATCGTGCAGCTCATCAACTTCGCCCACGGCGAGGTCTTCATGATCGGCGCGTTCGGCGCGCTGACCACGTACTTGTTGTTCTTCAACGGTCACACCGGCGTGTGGATCCTGCCGGTCATGATCATCGGAGCGATGATCGCGTCGGTCGGCACCGCGGTGTCGATGGAACGTGTCGCGTACCGTCCCCTGCGGAACGCGCCACGCCTGGCGCCGCTGATCACCGCCATCGGTATCTCGGTGTTCCTGCAGGAGTTCATCCGCCTGTTCTACGAGCGTCCGGGCTGGACCGTGGTGGTGTTCGCCGGTCTGGCGGTCGCCATCGGGTACGTCGTCGGTTCGCGGCTGGCCAAGGTCAACCTGAACCACCCGGTGTCCAAGTGGAACGACCGGGCCCCGCTGCTCGGCGCCGCGGTCGGCGCGGTCGTGGTGTGGATCGTCGTACGGCTGATCAACCCCGACGTCTCGGCGCTGTACGTCGTCGCCGCGATCGTCGGCGGCGCTGTCATCGGTACGGCGGCCGGCGTACTGGCCGGTCTGGCCGCTAAGAAGGGCGCGCGGGTCCAGATCGGCGTGCAGGCCGTGGCTGCCACGGCAGTCGCGTCGGCGCTGGCCGCGGAGATCGGCTGGATCATCTTCAAGGAGCTGATCAACAAGGTCGAGTGGCCGAGCGCGAAGCAGCGCATCCCGTTCCCGCAGCTCGACGTGGTGACGGGTAGCGCGTTGCAGGTCGGCGGCGTGACCATCCAGCGGTCCGCGATCTTCACGGTCGCGGCGCTCGTGGTCTGCGCCGGACTGCTGTGGTTCTTCATCAACCGGACCCGGCTCGGCCGCGGTATGCAGGCCGTGTCGCAGGATCCGGACACGGCTCGGTTGATGGGTATCAACGTCGACCGGATCATCGTGGTCGCGTTCGCCCTCGGTGCGGTGCTCGCGGCGATCGCGGGCGTCTCGCAGGGCCTGCAGAACAACAACATCGACTTCCGGATGGGCTTCCTCGCCGGTCTGAAGGCGTTCACCGCGGCGGTCCTCGGCGGTATCGGCAACGTGTACGGCGCCGTCGTCGGCGGTCTCGTGCTCGGTGTGGTCGAGGCGATGGCCACGCAGTACATCCCGGGCCAGTTCGGCGGGAGTACCTGGAAGGACGTGTGGGCCTTCGTCATCCTGATTCTGGTTCTGGTCTTCAGGCCGCAGGGCCTGCTCGGCGCGAGGGTGGTGGACCGCGCATGACGGATGTGAAAACTCCGGTGCCGGAGGCAACGGAAGCGCCGGCCGCCGGGCCGGGCAACCCGATCGCGTGGCCGATGGGCCTGGCCGGTGTGGTGCTGCTGATCGCCGGATCGTTCCTGTCCTGGAGCTACGACGGCCAGATCCTGAACGACCTGTCGATCAACTTCTACCCGGGCGGCCTGCAGATCCTCACGATCATCGGCGCGGTGCTCGCGCTGGTGCTGCTGCTGGCAGAGAAGGGTCCGCTGACCAGGCTGGGTGCGTGGCTGGACGCCACGCTCGGCATCCGGACCCTCGGTGCCGGTCTGTCGCTCTACATGGTGCTGATCCTGGTTGCGATCGGCACCGAGTCCGACGGCCTGATCAACGTCAACCCCGGCGCGTACATCTCGCTCGTGGGTGCCCTGCTGATCGCGGTCTCGGGCTGGTTGCTGCCGTTGCGGCAGCTGCGGGACCTGAGTGAGGCCAGGCTGCCGGGCTGGGCGGAGATCCTGCTGATCGCGGTGCTGATGGCCGCGGTGCTGTTCGCCGCGGCGTACGCGCTCGGCCTGCAGGACGCCTGGTCGTTCATCCTGTGTCTGGTGTTCATCGCCGTGGTGGCGACGGCGCTGTTCCGCACCGGTGCGATGAGCTTCGTCGGACACGTCGGGCAGCGGCACAAAAATGTGCTGACGCTGGCCGCGTTCGTGGTGGCGTTCCTGTTCCCGTTCACGCAGAACGGGTCGGACGCGAACATGTCGATCGCGAACCAGGTGCTGATCTTCGGCGCGACCGCGATGGGTCTGAACATCGTGGTCGGTCTGGCCGGCCTGCTCGACCTCGGGTACATCGCGTTCCTCGGGGCCGGCTCCTACACGGCCGCGGTGCTGTCGAACTCGGCGTTCGCCACCGTCGGGTGGAAGCCGCCGTTCCTGGTCGTGATGCTGGTCGGCGCAGCCGTCTCCGCGACGCTGGGCCTCATCATCGGTACGCCGACGCTGCGGGTCTCGGGTGACTACCTGGCCATCGTGACGCTCGGCTTCGGTGAGATCTTCCGGTTCTCGATGGGCAACCTGGACGGCAACAACGGGCCGAACCTGACCAACGGGCCGAACGGCATCCCGGGCATCCCGGACCTGCAGATCGGCGGGTTCAACTTCGGTGACGAGCATGCGATCGCCGGCATCGAGCTGGGCCGCTTCTCGAACTACTACTTCCTCCTGCTGATCCTGATCGGCTTCGTCATCCTGGTCTTCGCCCGGCTGAACAACAGCCGGATCGGCCGTGGCTGGGTGGCGATCCGGGAGGACGAGAAGGCCGCCGAGGCGATGGGCGTGAACGTGTTCGGGCTGAAGCTGCTCGCGTTCGCGGTCGGCGCGTTCCTGGCCGGTCTGGCCGGCACGATCAAGGCTCATCAGGACGCCGCGGTCAGCCCGGACCAGTACCAGTTCATCGAGTCGGCGTTCCTGCTCGCCGCGATCGTGCTCGGCGGTATGGGCACCATCGCCGGTGTGTTGCTGGGAGCAACGATCCTGAAACTGCTGCCGGAGAAGCTGCGGTTCTTCTCGGAGTACCGGCTGCTGATGTTCGGGTTGCTGCTGGTGCTGATGATGCGGTTCCGGCCGGAGGGTCTGGTCGCGAGCAGACGAAGGCAGCTCGAGTTCCACGAGGAGAACGAAGAGCTGGCCGTCGAGATAGAAGAGGAACGTCTGGCCGTCGGGGAGGCGAAATGACAGTGACCGAGTCCCGGCCCGAGGCCTCGCGGTCGATCGGCGAGCCGGTCCTGGAAGCCTCCGGTGTGACCATGCGGTTCGGTGGTCTGCTGGCGGTGAACGACGTGAACCTGACCGTTCGCGAGGGTGAGATCGTCGGTCTGATCGGCCCGAACGGCGCCGGCAAGACGACATTCTTCAACTGCCTCACCGGCCTCTACAAGCCGACCAGCGGTGAGGTCCGGTTCGCCGGCGTACCGCGGAAGGCGCCGAAGGCGGTCCGGCCCAAGAAGGGCCAGACCGTCGACGCCGTACCGGTACAGACGCTCGCGCCACTGTCGCCGTTGCCACCCAAGCCGCGGGCGGTCGTCCGGGCCGGGATGGCGCGGACGTTCCAGAACATCCGGCTGTTCGCGAACATGACCGCGCTGGAGAACGTGATGGTCGGGCGATACTGCCGGACCAGCGCCGGTGCGCTCACCTCGGTGGTGCGCGGGCCGAAGTTCCGGCGCGAGGAGGAGGCGACGCGGGCCCGGGCGCAGGAGCTGCTCGAGTTCGTCGGCCTCGGCCGGTCGACCGAGCACCTGGCCCGGAACATGCCGTACGGCGACCAGCGCCGGCTCGAGATCGCGCGGGCGCTGGCCACCGACCCGAAGCTCATCCTGCTGGACGAGCCGACGGCCGGTATGAACCCGCAGGAGACCCGGCAGGCGATGGACCTGATCTTCAAGATCCGGGACTCCGGGCTGTCGGTCGTGGTGATCGAGCACGACATGCGGTTCATCTTCAACCTGTGCGACCGGGTGCTGTGTCTGGTCCAGGGACAGGCCCTGATCGAGGGCACCCCGGACCAGGTGCAGTCCGACCCGCGGGTGATCGAGGCCTACATCGGCACCGGCGAGGACGACGAGGACGACGTCGAGGTCGAGGACGCCCACGTCCAGGACACCACCGTCGCGGACGAGGAGGGTCGATCGTGAGTGCGATGCTCGAGGTCAAGGACCTGGAAGTTGCCTACGGCAAGATCCTTGCGGTGAAGAAGATCAGCTTCAGCGTGGAGCAGGGGCAGGTGGTGTCGCTGATCGGCACCAACGGCGCCGGCAAGACCACCACGCTGAAGACGATCTCGGGTCTGCTCCGGCCGACCGCCGGCGAGATCTGGTTCCAGGGCGAGCGGATCGACCACGTGGCGGCGCACGACATCGTCACCAGGGGTCTGGCCCACTCGCCCGAAGGCCGGCGGATCTTCCCGCGGCTGTCGGTCGAGGAGAACCTGATGCTCGGCGCGTTCTCGCGCCGGGACCCGGGCGGGGTACGGACCGACCTGGAGTCGGCGTACGAGCTGTTCCCGATCCTGGGGGAGCGGCGCAAGCAGCCGGCCGGCACGTTCTCCGGTGGTGAGCAGCAGATGCTGGCGATGGGCCGGGCGATGATGAGCCGGCCGAAGCTGCTGATGCTGGACGAGCCGTCGATGGGGCTGTCGCCGATCATGATGAAGCGGATCATGTCCACGGTGACAGAGCTGCAGCGGCAGGGGACGACGATCCTGCTGGTCGAGCAGAACGCGCAGGCCGCGCTGAAGCGGGCCGACTTCGGCTACGTGCTCGAGGTCGGGAAGATCGTGCTGTCGGGTTCCGGCAGCGATCTATTGGTGAACGACTCGGTCCGTAAGGCCTATCTCGGCGAGGACTGAGCGGTCGTCGCTGCCGGTTCAGTTGCGGATGACAACGAGCAACTGAACCAGCAGCGGCGCCACGATCAGGGCAGGTAGCAGGTCCGCGACCGCTACCTGCTTCAGTTTCAGGAGTCTGAGCGCTACGCCGATCAGCATCACACCGCCGGTCGCGCCGAGTGCCGTCACATGCGCGTCGGGCAGTACGTCGCCCAGCAGGGCACCCACAGCCGTCATCGACCCTTGGACGACGAGTACGACGAGAGCCGACGCCGCGACGCCCCAGCCGAAGGACGCGGCGAAGGCGATCGAGGTGAAACCGTCGAGAACCGCCTTCAGATACAGCTGATCCGCGCCGCGGCCGAGGCCGTCGGACAGCGAACCGAGGAACGTCAGCGGCCCGACGCAGAACACCATCGACGCCGACACGAACCCTTCGACGAACGTGCTCTGTCCTTCGCCGCGGTCGAACCGGCGCTGCATCCAGGCGCCGAACCCTTCCAGCCGTTCCTCGATGTGCAGCAGCGAGCCGATGATCCCGCCGATCAGCATCGCGCCCAGCACGATCAGCACCGGGGCGCTGTCACCGACCGCGTCGCTGAGCGCCTTGTCGCCGACCGTGAGTGCCGAGGAGATCGCGATCAGGAGCGTGACCAGGCCGATCGCGTCGGTGACCAGATCCCTGGTGCGGTGACTGAGCCGATGTCCGACGAGTACGCCGAGTACCGATCCGACGAGCACCGTCGCGACGTTCACGACAGTCCCGATTCCGATGAACAAACTGGTCCCTCCGGACAGCTCTGGTCAGCTTTGCATGTGACCCCGGAGGGCCTACTGTTGCGCGAGGACGAGCGTATCGGCCCGTCCGTTCACCTCGGGGGTGGACCGGACCCAGGAGGTCGCTGTGGCTGCCATCGAGGTGAGGGACGCGCGTGTCGGTGACGCCGCCGCCCTGGTCGCTTTGTGGCGTGAGCTGACCACCGCCGGGCTGCCGTCCCGGTTGCCCGCGCCGCCGTCGACGGCCGCCGCCGAGGTTGCCGTGAGCAAACACCTGGACGATCCGTCGGCCCGCCTGGTGGTGGGCGAACTGGACGGCGACATCCACGGCATGGCGTACCTGCGCCGGACGGCGGTCAGCCCGCTGCACGACGACACCACGGTCACCGTCGAATACCTGCACGTCAGCGACTCCGCCCGCCGGCACGGTCTCGGCAAGGCCCTGATCGCGGAAGCGGTCGCGTGGGCCGAGCACGAGGGCTGCGCGCACCTGGCCGTCGTCGCGCCCGCGATCGCGCGCGAGGCGAACCGGTTCCTGGCCCGCCTCGGTCTCGGACAGGCCGGCGTACTGCGGTTCGCGAACACGCACACGGTCCGGCGCCGGCTCGCCGCCGAGCACGCGCCCAACCTGCTCGCCCTGCTCTCGTCCCGCCGCTCCGCCTTCGCCCGCCGCGCTCAGCTCGGCGGCTCGGTAGGCGGCACGGTGGGCGGCACGGTCGACGGCACGGCGGTCAGCTCCCCGGCGGAGCCTGAATCAGCTGGCAAGTGATCCGCGCGGTGCAGACCCGCTTGTCCCGCTCGTCGGTGACGATCACCTCGTACGACGTCGTCGTTCGGCCGAGGTAGATCGGGGTCGCGACACCGGTGACGACTCCCTCGCGGACCGCGCGGTGATGGGTCGCGTTGATGTCGACGCCGACCGCGACCTTCCCGTACGTCGCGGCGTGCAGCGCGGAACCGATCGAGCCGAGGCTCTCGGCCAGGACGCAGGACGCGCCGCCGTGGAGCAGGCCGTACGGCTGGGTGTTGCCCTTGACGGGCATCGTCGCGACGACCCGCTCGGGTGACGCTTCGCTGACAACGATTCCCATCAGCTGGAGGAGCGTGCCCTCCATGCCCATGCCCGGGCCGAGGTTGGTTTCATCTGTCACGGAAGCAGTGTGTCAGAACTGTCCACGGGACCCACTAGAGTCGGTGTGTGGCTCCAGATACCAACACCTCGACCATGACCAAGGACGCCGCGGCCCCCGGCACAGGCCGACCGCGGATCCTGCTGCTGGACGGGCACTCGCTGGCGTACCGGGCGTTCTATGCGCTGCCGGTGGAGAACTTCTCCACGACCACCGGGCAGCACACCAACGCGGTGTACGGGTTCACCTCGATGCTGATCAACATGCTCCGCGACGAGCAGCCGACGCATGTCTGCGTGGCGTTCGACGTGTCCCGCAAGACCTTCCGCTCGGAGCAGTACGCGGAGTACAAGGCGGGTCGCTCGAAGTCCCCGGACGAGTTCAAGGGGCAGGTCTCGCTGGTCAAGGAGGTGCTGGAGGCACTCCGGATCCCGACCACCGAGATCGACGGCTGGGAGGCCGACGACATCATCGCCACGCTCGCCACGCAGGCGTCGGAGCAGGGCTTCGAGGTGCTGATCAGCAGCGGTGACCGCGACGCGTTCCAGCTGGTCAGCGAGGACGTCACGGTGCTGTACCCGAAGCGTGGCGTGTCCGAGATCGCCCGGATGGACCCGGCCGCGGTCGAGGAGAAGTACGGCGTCACCCCGCGGCTGTATCCGGATCTCGCCGCGCTGGTCGGGGAGCAGAGCGACAACCTGCCGGGCGTGCCCGGTGTCGGGCCGAAGACCGCGGCCAAGTGGCTGAACCAGTTCGGCTCGCTGAACGACGTGGTCGACCGGGTCAACGAGATCAAGGGCAAGGCCGGCGAGTCGCTGCGCGAGCACCTCGCCGACGTGATCCGGAACCGGCAGATCAACGAGCTGGTCCGCGACCTGACCTTGGACGTGACGGTCGACGACCTGGTCCGGACGCCGTGGGACCGCGACAAGGTGCACACGCTCTTCGACAGCCTGGAGTTCCGGGTGTTGCGCGAGCGGCTCGTCGCCGAGCATGAGGAGGTCGACGCGACCGTCGACCACGGGTTCGAGCTGGACGGGGCCCAGCTGAAGCCGGGCGAGGTGGCTGCCTGGCTCAAGGAACACGTGATGACGGGTGAGCGCGTCGGCGTCGCGGTGCAGGGCAGCTGGGGTGGCGGCACCGGCCAGATCACCGGACTGGCCCTGGCGAACACCTCCGGCGCCGCAGCCTGGTTCGACCCGATGACGATGACGCCGGACGACGAGTCCGCGTGGCAGGCCTGGCTGGCCGACGAGAAGCAGCCGAAGGCGCTGCACGACGTGAACGGTCCGCTCCTCGGCTTCCTGGAGCGTGGCTGGACGCTCGGCGGGCTGAGCTCGGACACCCAGCTGAGCGCGTATCTGGTCCGTCCGGACCAGCGTGCGTACGATCTGGCCGACCTGACCGTGCGGTACCTCAAGCGCGAGTTGCGCAACGAGGAGGCCGAGAACGGCCAGCTCAGCTTCGACGACGTCGAGGGCGGCCCGGCCGCGGACCACACGATGCTGCGTGCGCGCGCGATCGCCGACCTCGCCGACACGCTGGACGCCGAGCTCGAGAAGCAGGCCGGCACACGGCTGCTCGCGGATGTCGAGCTGCCGTTGATCCAGGTCATCGCCGCCATGGAGCGCGACGGCATCGCGGTCGACCGGCCGTATCTGGAGCAGCTCGAGGACCGGTTCGCCACCGGAGTGCGGGACGCCGCCACCTCGGCGTACGAGGTGATCGGCAAGGAAATCAACCTCGGGTCGCCGAAACAGCTGCAGGTGGTGCTGTTCGACGAGTTGCAGATGCCGAAGACCAAGCGGACCAAGACCGGGTACACCACCGACGCCGACTCGCTGCAGGCGCTGTTCGAGAAGACCGAGCACCCGTTCCTGGCGTACCTGCTGGCGCACCGCGACGCGACCCGGCTGCGGCAGACGGTCGAGGGCCTGCTGAAGACGATCAGCCCGCGCGACGGCCGGATCCACACGACGTTCAACCAGACCATCGCGGCGACCGGGCGACTCAGCTCCACCGACCCGAACCTGCAGAACATCCCGATCCGGACCGAGGAGGGCCGCCGGATCCGGCAGGCCTTCATCGTCGGCGAGGGCAACGAGTCGCTGATGTCGGCGGACTACAGCCAGATCGAGATGCGGATCATGGCGCATGTCTCGAAGGACCAGGGCCTGATCGACGCGTTCAACTCCGGGATGGACTTCCACTCGGTGACCGCGTCCCGGGTGTTCTCGGTCGAGCCGTCCGCGGTGACTCAGGAGCAGCGCGCCAAGATCAAGGCGATGAACTACGGCCTCGCGTACGGCCTGTCGGCGTACGGGCTGAGTCAGCAGCTGAAGATCGGCGTGGACGAGGCCAAGGGCCTGATGGACGAGTACTTCGAGGGCTTCGGCGGCGTGCGCGACTACCTGCGGTCGATCGTCATCGACGCCGGCAAGACCGGGTACACCGAAACGATCCTGGGCCGCCGGCGCTACCTGCCGGACCTGACCAGCGACAACCGCCAGCGCCGCGAGATGGCCGAGCGGATGGCGCTGAACGCCCCGATCCAGGGCTCGGCCGCCGACGTCATCAAGATGGCGATGCTCAAGGTCGACGCATCGCTGCGTGACTCCGGCCTCAAGTCCCGGATGCTCCTCCAGGTCCACGACGAACTGGTCTTCGAGATCGCCCCCGGCGAACGCGAGGCCCTCGAGGAACTGGTCCGGCACGACATGGGCCATGCCGTCGACATGGCCGTTCCACTGGACGTCTCGGTAGGCGTCGGCCGCACTTGGCACGAAGCTGCCCACTAGCCACCAGCTAGCGGCGCACTAGCTGCCCAGCTGGACGGTCGCTAGAGGATCACTAGGGAGTCACGTACACCGGCGTCGGGTCGGGGGAGAGGGCGTTCTCGATGGACGCCCGCTCCCGGTCCGTCAATTCGGGCAGGTCGTTCAGGGGCCACCAGCGGACGTCGAGTGACTCGTCGTCGTTGACGCGCGGCTCACCGCTCAGGGGACGGCAGCGGAAGCACAGGTCGAGGAACTGGACCCGGTCGCCGTTCGGGTAGCTGGCCGGCGGGAGCGACTCCATGCTGACCAGCCGCACGATCTCGGCCTCGACGGCGGTCTCCTCCTGGATCTCGCGGATCAGGCCGACGGCCGGCTGTTCGCCGGGCTCGAGGATGCCGGCGACCAGGCTCCAGCGGCCGTTGTCCGCGCGCCGGACCAGCAGGACCTCGTCCGCGTCGTTGAGGACGACACCGGTGATGCCGGTGAGCCAGAGCAGGTCGTGCCCGATCTTCGTGCGGAGGTCGAGGATGAACTTCGGGGTCGCCATGAGCGGAACCCTATAGAACAGGGCCGCTACGGTTTCTTTCTGCAAGAAAGTTTGATCGCCGAACGCAAGCGGTAAGCGCTTACCGCGCAAGATACCGACAGTGATGGACCGATCCCGGTCAGTGTCCGGCGAGGTCTTCCGCGCAACCGCTTTCTGTGTCATTCTCCGGGGCAAAGATCCGAGATCCTATCGGATATCGCTCTCGGATATTTCGTCTTTTGTTCCGACCAGCCGCCAGGAGGAACCATGCCGAACGATGACGCGCGCCCTGGAGTCAGCCGTCGATCATTGATCGCGGGGGCACTCGGCCTCACCGCGGCGACTGCCGGCGGCGGCCTGCTCAGTGGGTGTAGTGGCAAGAGCAACGCGGGCGCCGCGGCCGCTGGCGCCGGCGAGGCCGCCCCGAGCGTGACCCTCGGCCCGAAGCTGGCCACCGTTCAGTACCCGCCGGGGTACGTCGGGCCGGTCGCCCGCACGCTGAAACCGCTCACTACCGAGAAGGTGACGTTCAAGATCGTCGTCAAGCAGGACGTGACGATCGGCGACTGGAAGACCAATGCCTTCACGAAGTGGCTCGAGCAGAAGACCGGTGTGCACATCGAGTGGAGTCAGATCGGCGGCACCGACGACGACGTGATGACCAAGGTCAACGCGATGATCGCGGCCGGAGACATCCCGGACGCGTTCCTGGGTATCGGCTTCACCCGCTCGCAGTTGTTCCTGTACGGCGCCCAAGGGCTTTTCACCGACGTCGGCCAGTACATCGACGCCTACGCGCTGAACCTGCAGCAGGCGATGAAGGACTACCCGGAGACGCGCAAGCTGATCCAGGCGCCGGACAAGAAGATCTACTCGTTCCCGGGGATCAACGACTGCTTCCACTGCCGGGCCATCGACGGACGAGGGTGGCTGAACGTCGACTGGATCAAGCAGGTCGGCCTGGCGATGCCGAAGACGACCGACGAGTTCCGCGAAGTACTGCGTGCTTTCAAGAAGGCGGACCTGGCCGGCAACGGCAAGACGATCCCGTTCGCGGGCTACAACGAGGCTCCGCTCGACCCGTTCTTCATGAACGCGTTCCTCTACGATCCGGGCGAGCCGTGGCTGGTGGTCAAGGACGGCAAGGTCGATGTCGCGTTCGACAAGGACGAATGGCGCGAGGGCCTGAAGTACGTGAACGGCCTCTACAAGGAAGGCCTGATCAGCCGGGACGTCTTCACCGCCGACGGGGACCAGCTGAAGCGCTACGGCAACGCGCCGGGCAAACCGCTGATCGGCGGCGCCCGGTCGAACTACTGGGGCAACTTCCTCGACATCGACCAGAAGGACCCGAACGCCCGCTGGCGCCAGTACGAGGCCTGCCCGCCGCTGAAGGGACCGAACGGCGTCCAGTACGCCGCGTGGGACTACCTGACCGTCGGCGTCGAGGTGGCGCACCTGGTGATCACCAAGAAGTGCGCCAAGCCGGATCTGCTGGTGCAGTGGGCCGACGCGCAGTACGAGCTGGAGGCGATCCTGCGCGGGTACGGCGGCCCGAAGTTCGCGTGGGCGAAGAAGGGTGACCTCGGGATCAACGGCAAGCAGGCGGTGTACGGGTTCGACGCGACCTGGAACTCGCAGAAGAACCTCAACTGGGGTCAGGACAACCCGATGTACCGCTCGCAGGACTTCCGGCTGGGCGAACGGGTGCTGCCGGGCGATCTGACCTTCGAGAAGCCGCTCTACGAGCAGACCAAGGAGCGCTTCTTCCCGCTGAAACAGCCGCAGGAGATGCAGTTCCCTCCGGTCACGCTGGATCAGGACCAGGCCGCGCAGGAGGCGGAGCTGAAGACCAACCTCAAGGGTGAGGTGAATCAGTCGTTCGCGAAGTTCCTCACCGGGCAGCTCGACCCGAACAACGACGGAGCCTGGAACGACTACAAGGACCGGGTCAGCAAGATCGGCGTGAAGCCGTATCTCGAGCTGCAGCAGGCCGCCTATGAGACGTACAACGGATGAGCGCCGGGACTTTGCCGCCGGACGAGCAGCGGCTGGCGGTGGGCGCGTCGATCCAGGACACTCGCGGCGACAAGATCGCGATGGCCTGCATCTACACCGCGCTTGGCCTTTTCTGCCTGGCGATCCTCTACCCGCTGGTCTATGTCCTCAGCGCATCGGTCAGCAACACCAGGAAGGTGTCGGCCGGCGAGGTCTGGCTCTGGCCGGTCGGCTTCACGCTGGATGCCTACCGCGCGATCTTCGACTACAAGGCGATCGTCAGCAGCTTCGGCAACTCCGTGTACTACGCGCTCGTCGGCGCGCTGGTGGCAACGGTTCTCACGCTGCTCGCGGCGTACCCGCTGTCGCGCAAGGGGCTGCCGGGCAAGGGCATCATCATGGGCGCGTTCGTGTTCACGATGATGTTCAACGGCGGCCTGATCCCGACGTACCTCGTGGTCGACCAGCTGGGACTGCTGAACACGCGGTGGGCGATCATCCTGCCGACCGCGATGGCGGTCTGGAACGTGATCATCACCCGGACCTACTTCATGGTGACGATCCCGGAGGAGCTGGTCGAGGCCGGGAAGGTGGACGGCTGCAGCGACTTCGGCTTCTTCTGGCGGGTCGTGCTGCCGCTGAGCAAGCCGATCATCGCGGTGAACCTGCTGTTCTACGCGGTCGGGCAGTGGAACTCGTTCTTCAACGCGCTGATCTACCTGACCAACGAGCACCTGTTCCCATTGCAGGTCGTGCTGCGGCAGATCCTGATCCAGTCGAAGGTCGACCCGTCGCAGATGCAGGACACCAGCAAGCTGCTGCAGATGCAGGAGCTGCAGCAGCAGCTGAAGTACTCGCTGATCGTGATCGGCATGATTCCGCCGTTGCTGGTCTATCCGTTCGTGCAGAAGCACTTCGTCAAGGGAGCCATGGTCGGCTCCCTGAAGGGATGACGGCATGACGACCTCGACAGAAGCTCGGTCGACCGTCCGGTCCGCGGCCCACAAGCGGACCCGGACGGCGAAGAACGCGGTCGGCCTCGGGCTGCGGATGCGCCGCAACTGGCAGCTGTACGCGATGCTCGCGCTACCGCTGCTCTGGCTGGCGATCTTCGCCTACTGGCCGATGTACGGCGTGATCATCGCGTTCAAGGACTACAACGTGGTGTCCGGGATCTGGGGCAGTCCGTGGGCCGGCATGAAGTACTTCAACCGGTTCGTCGAGTCGTACCAGTTCTGGCGGCTGATCAAGAACACCGTGTACCTGCACGTCTACGAGCTGGTGGCGACGTTCCCGTTGCCGATCATCCTCGCGCTCTGCCTGAACACGATCCGCAAGAAGTGGTTCAGCCGGGCCTCGCAGCTGATCACCTACGCGCCGCACTTCATCTCCACGGTCGTCGTCGTGGGTCTGCTCGTCGTGTTGACCAGCCCGAACACCGGCGTGACCAACAAGCTCCTCGGTCTGTTCGGCATCGGGCCGCAGAACCTGATGGGGGACTCCGGGATGTTCCGGCACCTCTACGTCTGGTCCGGTGCGTGGCAGACGATGGGGTTCGCGGCGATCATCTACCTGGCCGCGTTGACCAGTGTGCCGCCGGAGCTACACGAGGCGGCGATCGTGGACGGAGCCTCGCGGCTGCGGCGGATGTGGCACATCGATCTGCCGGCGATCGTGCCGGTGGCGGTGATCCTGCTGATCCTGGACATCGGCAGGATCTTGTCGGTCGGGTTCGAGAAGGTGCTGCTGATGCAGAACAGCCTGAACCTCGACGTGGCCGAGGTGATCGACACTTACGTCTACAAGATCGGCCTGGCGTCGTCCGTGCCGCAGTTCAGCTACGCGACCGCGATCGGGCTCTTCAGATCTGTGATCGGCCTGGTGCTGCTGGTGCTGGCGAACACCTTCGCCCGCCGGTTCGCGCGGAGCAGTCTTTGGTAGGCCAGTCTTTGGTAGGCCCGCCCGTGTGAGCTAGTCGGCGGCCTGCCGGTGCAGTCCGGTCGCCAGGACGGCCGAGAGCAGGAGCGCGCAGGTGCTGGTCATCGCGGCCAGCACCTTCACGCCGTTCAGGCCGGTGGCGATGCCGGTGCCGAGCACGATTCCGGCGGCCACCGCGAGGACGACGAGGCCGATCCAGATCGCGAGCGCGGCGCGTTTCTCCTGCTGGGCGATCGCGGCGTACACGACGAGCTGCAGTACGGCGTACGCGGAGCCGGCGACTGCGAACAGCCAGGTGTACGGGCCGAGCGGCGCGTACTTCGCCTTGCCGCCGATGACCTCGACGACGATGCCGGGCAGGATCAACGTGCCGACGACCGCACAGACGCCCAGGCCCGCGACGGCCATGATCGAGCGTCGCAGCCGGACGGTGTCGCCGGGGGAGTTGGCCAGGGACGGGAACACGAGCACGATGACGAACTGCGGCAGGAATAGGCAGGCTTTCGCGATGATCAGACCGGCCGCGTAGTACCCGCTGTCCTTCTCGTCGAGCAGGGCGCGGGCGAACAGCACGTCGGCGTTGGCCAGCGCGAAGAACGCGAGCAGCGTGTGCGTGCCGTGCACGGACTCTCGCAGTACGTCCTTGACCTGCTGAGTGGTCGAGCCGCTCGATCCGCGCAGGAAGAACTGACCGAGCACAGCCGGTACGGCGGCACCGAGCGCGAGGCCGGCCATGGCCCAGTCGAGCGACGGGTGGATGAGCAGTGCACCGCCGCCCAGGACCAGCCGGCCGACCCCCGTGGAGAAGTAGACGGCGGCCAGCTCGCTCCAGCGCTGGCTGCCCTGCAGTACGCCGAGCTGCGAACCCATCAGCGTGAGGCCGCCCAGCGTCGGAGCGAGCAGCAGGATGGCGACGACCGAGTCGATGTGGAGCAGCCACATGAACAGCGGCGTCAGCACGAGGCAGAGCGCTGTGAGCCCGAGAGCCGACCGACGGCCTGCACGCAGCATCGCGTCGGCCAGCGCGGCTGCGCCGTTCCCGGTGTGCGTGGCGAGCTGGCGAGCGCCGGCAGCCTGCAGACCGAGTGAGGCGACGTTACCGATCAGCAGCAGACCCAGGAGGGCGGTGATCGCTCCGAACTGCTCCGGTATCAGCCGGCGGGACGCGATCAGTGTGAACCCGTAGGCGGCCACGTTCATGATCGCCATCGCGACGGCGACCACCGTGGCGCTGCGCAGGAAGGCACTGCGCGGCGCCTGCGGTTGGGTGGTGCCCGACGTCATTCTGTGCGGCCTCGGATCGGTGGGATAGCGGTGGGATAGCGGTGGGATATCGACGGGGTGATATTGCCGACCTCACGGTACGGCAACGATGCCGTCGGGAAGCCGCCGGATCCGTTAATGTCCCGCCGGTGGGGAGGCTGAAAGCAGGCAGTCCGGAGCAGGTGGTCTGGCGAGCGCGGCTCGTGCTGGGCTGCCTGGCTCTGGTAGCCCTGTGCTTCCAGCAGGCTCCGGGCAAGATTCTCGCCGACACCAGGATCGAGCTGACCGCGGCGCCCGGCCGGTTCCTGTCCCGGGCTCTGCACCTGTGGGACCCGCACACTGCCTTCGGTCAGGTGCAGAGCGACGCCTTCGGCTACCTCCTGCCGATCGGGCCGTTCCATTGGCTGCTCAACGCATTGTCCGTGCCGGACTGGATCACTCAGCGCCTGTGGTGGTCGCTCGTCCTCTGCGTCGCCTTCCTCGGTATCTGGAAGCTCTGCAACGTCCTGGAGTACGGCGTCCCGTGGACCCGATTCGCCGTTGCACTGCTGTACGCGCTCGTGCCACGGGTTTTCGGTGAGTTCCCCATCGAGGTGTGGCCGATGGCCATGGCTCCGTGGATCATGGTGCCGCTCGTGTCGCCCCGCGCCCGCTCCGGTTGGTGGCGGGCCAGCTGGTCGGCGCTGGCGTTCGCCCTGATCGGTGGAGCAGACCCGGTGGCGGGCGCCGCCACACTCGTCGTACCGGCGATCTGGCTGGTCAGCCACCACAAGCTGAAGCTCGCGCTGGGCTGGCTGGGCTTTGTGGTGGCCGTGTCGATCTGGTGGCTGGCGCCGCTTGCGCTGCTACTCAAGTACGGCGACGCGCCGCCGGGGCCGCGCTGGTTGCCGGTAATAGGCGTGGTCCTCGGACTGCCGCTCGCACTCACTGCAGCGCACTACCTACGCCGCCTGGCCAATCTGTCCGTGTCCCGGGGTGTCAATCGCCGCGTCGTACCGGCGGTGGTCGCATGTCTGGCGGTGGCTGCAGCCGCGCCCGTGGTCCTGCTACGACCGGACGGGGCATCTGCCGCGATCCCAGGGCACTGGAATGCAGCCGCAGCGTGGCTGGACGACCAGTCCGCCCCTGGCAGCGTCCTAGTCCTCTCGAGCACGACAGAGCCGCTCGCCGCATTGGTCAAGCGACCGATGGCCGCGCTGACCGATGACATGGAGCGCCGCGTCGACTCAGGCGTGGGCGACCAGACGTTGCGCCAGGAGCTCACTCGCGACGGCGTCCGGTACGTCGTGGTGCGCAATGACCTCGAGGACACGCTCGCGATCCACGAGAGCCTTGCCGACGCCGGCATCGGACGTGTCGCGTACTTCGGTCCGGGCGGGCGGACCCGCATCGCCTACCCGAGCGTGGAGATCTACGACGTCGGCGCGACAACTCCGGGGCGGCTGATCCCGCGGTCCCGGCTCGTGGCGGTCGACGGCACGGCTGACGACGTACCGACTGTCGTGACAGCGCTTGGTGGGAGTGGTGGCGCGGTACTGCGGTCAGACGCCGCGGGCAAGGTTGACGGGCTGCCGTTGATCGAGACCGATGTCAGCAAACCGGTCGATGAGCAGCCGAGTGCGGTGGTGCTGCGGACTCAGCAGATCGGGCGCTCCGGCTGTCTACACGTCGGGGCGCGGGCGTTGTGCAACCAGGAGCAGGCGACGCCTGCGGCCGAGAACGGCCTGAGCCGGACCGTGCAACTGCCGCAGGCTGCGTCGTACGAGCTGCGGGGTACGGCGTTGCCCAAGGACGGTGATGTGCTCGAACGGCTGTTGCCGGTGCAGGATGCGATCACCGCGACGGCGTCCTCGCGGGCGGTCACGGCGCCGGAGGGCAGGCCGGGTGCGGCTGTCGACCGTGATCCCGGGACGAGTTGGCTGGCGGACCCGGACGACCCGAAGCCGAGCCTCACACTGAAGTTGCCGGTGGCAAAGGATGTGCGGGGGCTGCGGTTCCAGTCCGACACCTACCTGGACGGCTCGCGGCCGGCCGAGGTCATGCTGCACTTCGACGGCGGCGTTCCGATCCGGTTCACAGTGGACGCCGACGGCTATGTCCGGTTCGCGACGCGGCACGTGCGGACGATCAAGATCGACTTTACTGCGACGAAGCCGTTGCAGGACGCACGTCGGAGCCCGGTCGGGGTGACAGAGGTCGTCGTGCTTGGCGCGGACGAGCTGCGCAAGGCAGTCGATCCGGACCGCCGCGTCCCGACGTACTGCGGGAGCGGTCCGGCGGTGCGTATCGACGGCGTACCGGCTCGGACACAGGTGACCGCGAGCACGCGGGACGTGCTGCAGCGGCGGACGGTGTCGTTCAAGCTGTGCGGGGCGACGTCGGTAGCGCTGCGGTCCGGGAGCCACCACGTGGAGGTGCTCGCAGGCGGTGGGTTCGTGCCGATCGAGACCACGCTGATCAAGGCTGGATTCGGAGACGTGTCTGTGACGCCGGTGCAGGGCGTGGACGTGTGGCGGCCGAACCCGGCGGAACTGACCGTCGAGGTGCCCGATGCGGACGACCAGTCCGTGCTGGCGGTCGCGCAGAACTACAACGAGGGCTGGGAGGCGTACGACAGCACCGGCCAGAAGCTGACGCCGATCCGGATCGGCGGCTGGCAGCAAGGGTGGGTCCTGCCGGCCGGACCCGAGCAGGTCGTCACGGCCAGCTTCATGCCGGCACGGAGCTACCGCGCTGGACTGCTACTCGGACTGGTCACGCTTCTGGCTGTCCTGGCCGTTGCAGTCTTCTTCCCGAAACGCAGGACTGGCCGCTCGATCAGGCGGTAACTCGCGGCGGCCAGCACGACCGCGCCGACCAGCGTCACCAGCAGCTGTACTGCGAACGGTCCGCGCATCACGCCCAGTACGACGAACCCGTACACCACCACGCCGTAGGAGAGTCGCGCACCGATCTGCGCCGGGCGGCCACCCAGCACGCGGACTGTCTTCGCGGAGGGCGTCAGGATCGGGAACAGCACGCAGGCGACGACAGCGGTATAGAGCAGGCTCTTGAGCAGCGCCTGTGCCGGTGTGGGAGCGGAGTGGTCGTAGGGTCCGGCGAGCGGAGTCGCGGACACCAGGAGGAGCGCTGCGGCGATTCCCCAGAGCGTTCCGGGGACTCTGGTCAGTGTGTCGAGTGCCGACGGCCCGAGTCGCCCTGTGGCGCGGGAGACCTGCCAGAGCGCCAGACCCATGCCGACCGCGAACCAGCCGAGGTACCCGGGCAGCCACAGGCTCGCCTGCGGGTGATCGGTCGCCGTGACCGCAGCCATCCACACCGGGCCGAGCACGGTCAGGGCAACCAGGACAAGGAGGCGCCAGCGGACACTGCGCCGAGTCGGTCGCTCGTAGCCGGTGAGCAGTCGACCCAGGCCGGGGAGGAGCAGGTAGAAGGGGAGTGGCGTTAGGACGGCCCAGCGGAGGTAGGTGGTCGCCGGGTGAGGGACGAAGGCGATCGACAGTACGACGGTGATGAGCAAGGCCGGGAGGATCCGCAGCGCACGGTCACGCAGATAGGGCAGTGTGAGCGGCGGCTCGGTGGCCGAGAACCACGCTACGACGTGCGGCCGGTAGAGCAGGAAGCCGGAGATCGCGCAGAAGATCGCCCAGCCGACGTCCAGCCGGGACACGACACCGGCGAGCGGTGCATGCGTGTGCAGACCGACCTGTGCGGTCACCACAGCGAGCGCTGCGATTGCCCGCAGCCCGTCCACTGCTGGGAAGCGGGTCATGCGTTCGGCGCCTTGTGCGCGGTCCAGATGGCAGTTCCGGGGACGTAGCGGCCGCGCTCCGGACCCCAACCGCCCCAAACCAGCTCATGTCCGGCCGGCCACTCCGGCTCGAGCAGGTCGTCGATCACGAAACCCGCACCGGTCAGTTCGCGGATCCAGTCGCCGGCGGTCCGATGGTGCTCGGCGTACACCGGCGTACCGGACTCGTCGACCTCGACGTACGGCGTCCGGTCGAAGTACGAGTGAGTGATGCGCAGTCCGGCCGGCGACGGGTCGTCGGGCATGGTCCAGCGGAACGGGTGGGTCACCGAGAACACCAGCAGGCCAGCTGGCTTCAGGACGCGCGCCAGCTCGCGGAACGTCGTACCCACGTCGGCGACGAAGGGCAGTGCGCCAAAGGCTGAGCAGGCGATGTCGAACGTGCTGTCGGCGTACGGCAGCGCTACGGCGTCCGCGGCGACGGTGCGGACCGACGTACCGGTCCGGGCATCGAGGTCCTTCGCGATGCGGAGCTGCTCGACAGAGATGTCAAAGGCAACGACATCGGCGCCCTGGCCGACGAGCCACCGCGAGCACTGGGCCGCGCCGCAGCCGACCTCGAGGATGCGCTTCCCCCGGACTGGCCCCAGCAGCTGAGCTGCCTCCTCGTCGACACCCTCCGGCGACCAGATGAACCGGTCGGAGCCGAGGAAGTCGCCGTGCTCCTCCAGATACTCGTCAGCTGCCGAGTCCCAGTAGGTACGACTGGCTCGCGAGGTCTCCACCTCGGTCAGCTCCACCCGTACCGGCCTGTTCACCTCGCACACTCTAGTGTCGAAACCATGAGCGACTTCGCCGCTAGTGCTGTTCCGTTGCCAGGCGGTTATCAGGGCCAGACGTACGCGGTCAGTGCGGGCGGAGAGGACGCCGTACTCAAGCTGTATCTGAAGGACCCCGGGCGGGCAGCTGTGGACGCTGCGCTGCTTCAGCTGGTGCGTGGGCTGCTCCCGGTGCCGCGAGTGCTCGACGTGAAGCGGGAGGGCACGCCGGACGACCCGCCGTACCTGCTGACCGAGCGGCTGCCGGGCGTGAACCTGGAGGTCTACCTCTCGACGGCAGGGGAGGACGAGCGACGGTACGTCGGGAAGCAGTTGGGCGAGCTGCTCGCGCGGTTGAGCGGGATGCCGTTCCGATCGTTCGGGCTGTTCCGCGACGCGGACCTCGGAGTCGAGCCGCTGCGCGGGGACCTGGAGCAGTACGTCGACAGCCTGGACCTCGGGATGACTCCGACGCAGCGGGAGGGCCTGGAGAGCGTCTTCGGGTACGCCGAGGACCTGCTGGCCGAGGGCGTCGAGCGGTTCTGCCTCGTGCACAGCGACTTCAACCCGAAGAACCTGCTGATCGACCCGGAGACGGCCCGCATCACCGGCCTCATCGACTGGGAGTTCGCCCACGCCGGTTCGCCGTACGCCGACCTGGGCAACCTCTTCCGCTTCAGCACGGACCAGGTGCTGGCGGGAGCCGTCCTCGACGTACTGCGGGGGAGTGGGCTGCTACAGGCGACCGGGCTGGGGGAGCGGCTCGTCGATCTGGGCCGGGCGGCGGATCTGTGGGCGCTGCTGGACCTCGCCACGCGGGCGGCCGAGCACGAGGTCGCCGCCGCGGCGCACCGGCTGGTCTTCCGAATGGCGGACACGGGTGACCTCTCCGCAGGCCGTCCGGACCTGGACGTCGTACTCTGAAGTCAATGGCACGTCGTGAGACCTCGGCGGGCGCTCGGTAGGCACCGGGTGCCCCAGGTTGTGCTGCCTTCGTGAAGACCGGTATTCTGTCAGATGCGCTATGGGCCCGCGCGACCTCGGACCGAGCAGGCTCGTGACTCGCAGCAGTCGGTGGTGAATCTGTCGTCTTCAGGCAATCCCGCGGTTTGATGCGATCCAAAGGTTCATGACGCAACCGCACGACACCACCAGTCCACGGAGCAACCCACCACATGACGGCCAGCATCGAGGCTCCCCTCGACCCCGCAGTGCGCAACACCCCGCAGGTAGCGGTCAATGACATCGGGTCGGAGGAAGACTTCCTCGCGGCGATCGATCAGACCATCAAGTACTTCAACGACGGCGACATCGTCGAGGGCACCATCGTCAAGGTCGACCGGGACGAGGTCCTGCTCGACATCGGTTACAAGACCGAAGGCGTGATCCCGTCCCGCGAGCTGTCGATCAAGCACGACGTCGACCCGAACGAGGTCGTCAACGTCGGCGATCACGTCGAGGCCCTGGTTCTCCAGAAGGAGGACAAGGAAGGCCGTCTGATCCTCTCGAAGAAGCGCGCCCAGTACGAGAAGGCCTGGGGCACGATCGAGAAGATCAAGGAAGAGGACGGCGTCGTCACCGGCACCGTCATCGAGGTCGTCAAGGGTGGACTCATCCTCGACATCGGCCTCCGCGGCTTCCTGCCGGCCTCGCTCGTCGAGATGCGTCGCGTCCGCGACCTCCAGCCGTACGTCGGCCAGGAGATCGAGGCGAAGATCATCGAGCTGGACAAGAACCGCAACAACGTGGTCCTGTCCCGCCGGGCGTGGCTGGAGCAGACGCAGTCCGAGGTGCGGATGAACTTCCTCACCCAGCTGCAGAAGGGCCAGATCCGCAAGGGTGTCGTCTCCTCGATCGTCAACTTCGGTGCGTTCGTGGACCTCGGCGGCGTCGACGGTCTGGTGCACGTCTCGGAGCTGTCCTGGAAGCACATCGACCACCCGACCGAGGTCGTCGAGGTCGGCCAGGAGGTCACCGTCGAGGTGCTGGACGTCGACATGGACCGCGAGCGCGTCTCGCTGTCGCTGAAGGCGACCCAGGAAGACCCGTGGCAGCAGTTCGCCCGGACCCACCAGATGGGCCAGATCGTGCCCGGCAAGGTCACCAAGCTGGTTCCGTTCGGTGCGTTCGTCCGCGTGGAGGAGGGCATCGAGGGTCTGGTGCACATCTCTGAGCTGGCCGAGCGTCACGTCGAGATCCCGGAGCAGGTCGTCCAGGTCAACGACGACACGATGGTCAAGATCATCGACATCGATCTCGAGCGTCGCCGGATCTCGCTGTCGCTGAAGCAGGCGAACGAGGGGCTGGACCCGGTCTCGGACGACTTCGACCCGACGCTCTACGGCATGACGGCGACGTACGACGACCAGGGCAACTACATCTACCCGGAGGGCTTCGACCCGGAGACGGGCGAGTGGCTCGAGGGCTTCGACGCGCAGCGCGAGGAGTGGGAGCGGCAGTACGCCGAGGCCCACACGCGCTGGGAGGCCCACAAGAAGCAGATCGAGGACGCCAAGACGGCGGACGTCGAGGCCGGCGAGGCATCGACGTACTCCTCGGCCGCTGCCCCGAAGGACGACGCTCCCGTCGAGGGCGCGCTCGCTTCCGACGAGGCCCTGCAGGCCCTCCGCGAGAAGCTCACCGGCCAGGGCTGATCCCCTGCCCCGGAAACTCCTCCGGCTGTAGTCACGAGAACCCCCGCACCGTCAGGTGCGGGGGTTTTCGCGTTCCCAAAGAAGAAACAGAGAAAAGAAGAGACTTACAGTGGTGGCTGCCTTCCGCGGTCGCCCGGAGGTTTGGCTGTGCGACGCGCACCCCGTCGGCCTGCGTCATCCGCCACCTCGCCGAGTCGTGGCGAACGGTTCCGACCCCGAACGCCGAGTCGTGGATCCCGGCAGATTTTCTGAACCACTCTCCACGACTCGACGAGCGGGTGGGGTTAGTCGTAGGGGCGGCGGATAGGGGGTTTGCCTAGGTCGGTGCCCCATTGGCCGCGGCCTTCGCCTTTGAGGCGCATCTTCAGTTCCATGACGTGGGCGCGGGCACCGCTCGCGGAGAAGAAGCCGATGCGGTACGGCTCGTTCGGGGCGCCCGCTTCCCAGGCTGGGACGTCCTGCTCGCCGTACCGGACCAGACGGACCGGCGGGTCCTCGCCCGCCTGGATCCGGGCCGCGTCCTGTGCGCAGGCCGGCACCTTCCGGGTCGGGCCGCTGCGTGGTGTCCAGACCACTTCGCGCGCGGCCGGGCCGTGCTGCGGGTTGAAGAAGCACGGCGTACGGCGTTCAGGTAGCGGATCACCCGCCACCCGGGCGCGGACGCACGCCAGCGCGTACCTGCCTGCGGTCAGGGTGTCGACGATCGCACTGATCGCCTCGAACGAGCTGAGCCGGTCCACCAGCCGCTCGGCGGTCTCGTAGGCGTCCAGGGCGGTCTGGTAGTCGTGCCGGGTCTCCGCGTCGAGCGCACCGCCCTCCAGCAGCTCACCGAGCCGAGCCAGCTCCTCCCCGAACTGGACAACATCCTCCTCGGCCATCCGGCGGACGTGCCTCAACTCCTGCGCATCCCGTCCCCGTCGCCACCACCCCATACGCCATGGTAGGGCCGCCGATAGGGTGCTGGGGTGCTGAGAGTGGGACTGACTGGCGGGATCGGGGCCGGGAAGAGTGCGGTGTCGTCGCGGCTGGCTGAGCGGGGCGCGGTGGTGATCGACTCCGACGTACTGGCTCGGGAGGTGGTTGCGCGGGGGACCGACGGGCTGGACGAGGTGGTCGCCGCGTTCGGTTCCGGCGTACTGACTGCTGACGGTGAGCTGGACCGGCCGGCGCTCGGCAAGATCGTGTTCGGCGACGAGACCGCGCGGCGGAAGCTGGAGGCGATCATCCATCCGCGGGTACGGGCGCGCGCCGCCGAGATCGAGCACCAGGCGTCGGAGGACGCGATCGTGGTGCACGACATCCCGCTGCTGGTGGAGACCGGGCAGGCCGGCAAGTTCGACGTCGTACTCGTGGTCGACGTACCGGTCGAGGTGCAGGTGGAGCGGCTGACGTCGCAGCGCGGGATGACTGACGCGGAAGCGAATCAGCGCATCGCCAGCCAGGCGTCGCGGGAGGACCGGCTCGCGGCCGCGGATGTGGTGGTGGACAACTCCGGCAGTCTGGCCGAGCTGGACCGCCGGCTCGACCAGGTGTGGGAACAACTCACAGGCCACGGTCCGGACACGAAAAGGTGACCCCCGCGCGGTAAATGATGAACCCGGGACCGGCTGTACGAGAATCTGTCCCGGTCCGGCCCGGGGTGACTCCTGCAGGCCGGCCACCGACGGCGCGCCCCGCGCCGGTCCGGACGTCCGAAGTAGGGAGGATGGCGTGGTCTGTCCGCGCTGCAGCTCTGACGTCCCCGAGGTCTCGCATTTCTGTCACCACTGTGGCAACGACATGCGGACCGGGGATGCCGAGCGCAAGAAGGCGTACGCCGCCAGGCCCGATGAGCCGGTGGCGTCGTTCAGACTGGTCTCGACGATCATGCCGCAGGGGTCCGGCCAGCAGCCGTACACCTACAAGGTCGCGCTCGGCATCGCCCTGCTGCTGACCGTGGTGACGGCCGCGCTCGGCGCGCTGCCGGTGGCGATCATGATCGCGGCCTTCGCCATCCCGATCGTCTACATCATCTACTTGTACGACGTGAACCTCTGGGAGGACGAGCCGATCCCGGTGGTCGCCGCGGCCTTCGTGCTGACCGGCGTACTCGCGGCTGTCTTCACCTGGCTGTGGAAGGACAAGCTGGCCCTCTCGCTGGACACCATCGGCGGCAACAGCGCCGGTCCGTCCGGGCGGGACCTGCTGATCCTGCTCCTGCTCGTGCCGGTGGTGTCGGAGCTCATCCGGCAGATCGGCCCGCTCTACCTGGCCTCGCGGCCGCGGTACGACGACCTGATGGACGGCTTCACCTTCGGTGTGGTGGCTGGTGTCGGCTATGCGTGCTTCGAGACGCTGGTGCTGCACTGGGGCTGGATCAGCGGCGGATTCGCCGGTCCGGGCAGCAGTGCCGGCACGTGGATCTCGATCGTGCTGCTGCACGGCTTCATCAAGCCGCTGGTGTACGGCTCGGCGACCGGTCTGGCCGGTGCTGAGTTCTCCGGCCTCGGCGAGGGGTACGACGGGTTCACGCCGCGCTGGGTGGCCGGTCTGCTCCAGGCGATGGTGGTGAACGCGCTCTTCCAGGGCGGTGTCTACCTGCTCGGTTTCGTCGGCGGACACGGCTCGACGATCGGCTCGATCCTCGGTGTGGTCTGGGGCCTGCTGCTGCTCGGCGCGCTGATCATCCGGGTGCGGACCGTGCTCCACAAGGGCCTGCTCGAGGCTGCGCTCGAGTCGGCCGCGCGGGGTGGCTCCAACCACGCGTCGGGCGACATGGCGTTCTGCTCGCGCTGTGAGATGCCGCTGCTCCCGCAGTCCGACTTCTGCTCCGCCTGTGGCAACTCGGTGCGCTCCGTGCCGAAGTCCGCTCGCGGGGTATCCGCACCGACCGCCGCGACGACTGGGGAGACGCAGGCATGAGCAACCAGCAGCCGCCGTACGGCGGTGGCCAGGGCGGACAGCAGCCGTACGGAGGCCGGCCGGGCCAGCCTGGTCAGCCGGGCCAGCCTGGTCAGCAGCCGGGCGGTCAGCCTGGGTACGGCCCGCCGCCCGGGTACGGCCAGCCGCCGCAGGGCCAGCCTGGATACGGGCAGCCGCCGCAGGGCCAGCCCGGTTACGGGCGCCCGCCGCAGCCGCCGTACCCGCCGCAGGGTCAGCCTCCTCAGCAGGGCCAGCCTCCTCAGCAAGGCCAGCCGCCGGTGCAGGGGCAGCCGCCGCAGCAGGGCTACCCGGGACAGCAGCAGTACCCGCAGCAACAGGGTTACCCCGGTCAGCAGCAGTACCAGCAGGGGTATCCGGGCCAGCAGCCGCAGTACGGCCAGCAGCCATGGGCTCAGTACAACCAGCAGCCGCGGCGCAAAGGCGGTGGTAGCAAGACCCTGCTGATCGCCGGCGGCGCGTTCGCGGTGGTTGCGATCATCGGCGTCGTACTGGCGCTCGTCTTCAAGGGTGACGACAAGAAGGCCGACCCGAGCCCGACGCCGACCTCCCAGCCGACGACCGGCCAGAGCACCCAGCCGACGAACGCCGACGAGGGCATCGAGGTCTCCCAGGGCGTCTACGTGAAGCCGCAGCCGGGCTACATCCGCAAGAGCCTGGATGGGTTCGACGGGGTGTACCTGCTGAAGCAGGGTGAGGCGTACTTCATGGTCGACGCGTGGAAGGCGGCGGCCGACGAGAACACCGACACCGTGCTGCCGAAGTTGCTGAACGCCGAGACCAAGGACCTGTCCTCGGTCAAGACCGGCCAGCCGAAGGTGACCAAGCCTGGCCCTGACGACAAGACTCCGGTCAAGGTCGTCACCACGCAGAACTTCAGCGCGATCTCCAGCAGCCAGAACGGCAGCATCCCGGTGGTCGGCTTCGTCGGCGTGATCGAGCGGAACGACGGCGTGATCACGATCGTCCGGGTGTACGGGCGCAAGGACAAGGTAGCGACGATCCAGACGGACTCGGACGCGATGTTGCTGTCGGTGGTCAAGAGTCAGTGAGCGGAAAACGCGACAAGGGTTCCAGCAGCAACCCCTGGGTCAACCAGCCCGGGCCGGAGGCTGACGACACCGAGCCGGAGGAGCAGCTCCCGCCGTCGCCGTGGAACCTCGAGGTGCCACCACCACCGTCGCCCTGGGGCGGCGGTGGTGCACCTGGTCCCGGACCGGGTCCGGCCACGGAGACGTCGTCGGCCTGGGGTGAGAACGTCGGGCCGCCGTCTCTGCGGCGCCCACCGCCGGAGAAGAAGCGCGGTATCCCGCCGCTGCTGATCCCGGTCGGCGCCGGCCTGATCGTGGTCGCGCTGGTGGCCGTCGCGCTGGTGCTGCTGTCCGGGGGCGGCGACGACAAGGCCGATCCGACGCCCAGTACGCCGGTGAGTACGCCGACGGCGCCGAAGTCGTCGTACCAGCCGCCGCCGAACGCGATCCCGGTCGGGTTCGGTGTCTCGATCGTCCCGGTGCAGGGCTGGAGCCTGTACACCAAGGAGACGCAGGGCAAGCAGGTCGCGACGTACCCGCCGAACGACAGCGTGCACGCGCGGGCGTTCCTGTGGGTGCGGCAGAAGCAGAACGTCACCGCTCAGGCGTACCTGCTGGGGATCGTCGAGGGTGAGACCGAGGAAGAGGTCGCGCAGCTCGGCAACGTGCGGAACCTGCCGTGCCCGAAGGACGTCTTGGTGGAGTGCGTCGCGATCGACTACACCTCCACGGCCAAAGAGAACGGCGCGGACGTGAAGGTCCAGGGCTCGGTCGAGGTGTACCGGCGCAAGGACAACGTGGTCACCGCACTGGACTTCCGGACCCGGGTCGACTTCGCCCAGAAGGCCCAGGCGGACGCCGCGATCATGAAGAAGTCCGTGATCGACAGCCTGTGACGAACCACCGGAACTACCGCGAGGAAACACTATGAGTCAGCAGTACGGTCCGCCCCCGGGCCCGCCGCCCGCACCTGCTCCCGCTCCTGGTGGTTGGGGAACCGCTGGGCCGGGTACGGCGCCGGGCGGCTGGGGGCCGGCGGGGACCGGCGGTGCTGGTGGTGGGCGTCCTGGCGGTGGTTGGGGACCGGGGCCGCAGCGGCCGCATCAGCCGCCGAAGTCGAACCGGACGGCCTGGATCATCATGGCCGGTGCGATCGTCGCGGTTCTGCTGGTGGCGACCGGTGTGGTGCTGCTGGTGAACGGCAGCGGCAAGGACAAGCCGGTGAGTCAGCAGACGCCGGACCCGGTCGGCACGCTGTACACGCCGTCGCCGACTCCGACGCCGAACGACTCCAAGGGACCGAACGACGCCGGAGTCGAGGTCGGCTGGGGGATCTGGTTCACCCCGTCCAAGGGCTGGCTGAAGTCGCCTGACAAGAGCTACTCCGGGCAGAACTGGATCCTGCAGCAGTTCAACGCTCGTGGCCTGATCGACGGGTACTACTGGGTCCGGCAGACCGAGCTGTACGACGCCAAGGGCTTCGCCGAGCACCTCGTCGACATCGAGTCGGCCAGCTACCAGGGCGTGAAGATCGGCAAGACGGTGGCCTGCCGGACCCCGAACCCGAACATCACCGCCTGCTACGCGGTCCAGTACAACGGCACCTACGTGACCAAGACCGGCGCCAAGATCGCGATGAGGGGCTTCGTCACCGCCTACCAGGACAAGTTCAAGCGCATCACCGCCACCGACGCAGCCCTCGAGGCCCGCGTCTACACCCGCCGCGTAAACGAACTCATCTACATGAACAACAGCGTCGTAAAAAGCTTCTGACCTGGGGTTTTTAGAAACTGTCGGAGTGGGGCCGTACGGTGGAGGGCATGAGACAGGTCTCGGATCTCCAGCGTATGGTCGCCCCGCTGAAGGTGGTGTCGGATTTCGATCCGGCGGGTGACCAACCGACTGCGATCGCGGACCTGGAGCGGCGGATCAACGCCGGCGAGCAGGACGTCGTACTACTGGGCGCTACCGGTACGGGTAAGACCGCGACGATCGCGTGGCTGGCCGAGAAGATCCAGCGTCCGATGCTGATCCTGCAGCCGAACAAGACGCTCGCCGCCCAGTTCGCGAACGAGTTGCGCCAGTTCTTCCCCGCCAACGCCGTCGAGTACTTCGTGTCGTACTACGACTACTACCAGCCCGAGGCGTACGTACCGCAGACGGACACCTACATCGAGAAGGACTCCTCGATCAACGAGGAGGTCGAGCGCCTCCGCCACTCCGCGACCTGGTCGCTGCTGACCCGCCGCGACGTGATCGTGGTCGCGACCGTGTCCTGCATCTACGGCCTGGGCTCGGCGGACGAATACCTCAACCGCATGATCCACGTGAAGGTCGGCGCCGAGATGGACCGCGACGGCCTGCTCCGCAAGCTCGTCGGCGTGCAGTACGCGCGCAACGACCTGGCCGGCACCCGCGGCACGTTCCGGGTCCGCGGCGACACGCTCGAGGTCTTCCCCGTCTACCAGGAGCTCGCCGTCCGGGTGGAGTTCTTCGGCGACGAGATCGAGCGCGTGATGACGCTGCACCCGCTGACCGGCGAGGTGATCAGCGAGGAGGACGAGGTCTACATCGGCGCCGCCACGCACTACGTGACCGCGCCGGAGCGGATGGAGCGCGCGATCACCTCGATCGAGGCCGAGCTGGAGGAGCGGCTGGCCGAGCTCGAGCGCAACGGGCAGCTGCTCGAAGCCCAGCGGCTCCGGATGCGTACGACGTACGACATCGAGATGATGCGTCAGATCGGGACCTGCTCAGGGATCGAGAACTACTCGCGGCACACCGACGGCCGGGAGGCCGGGACGGCGCCGCACTGCCTGCTCGACTACTTCCCCGAGGACTTCCTGCTGGTGATCGACGAGTCGCACGTGACCGTCCCGCAGATCGGCGGGATGTACGAGGGCGACATGTCCCGCAAGCGGACCCTGGTCGAGCACGGGTTCCGGCTGCCATCCGCGATGGACAACCGGCCGCTGCGCTGGGAAGAGTTCCTCGAGCGGATCGGCCAGACCGTCTACCTGTCCGCGACCCCGGGGCAGTACGAGCAGGACAAATCCGACGGGTTCGTCGAGCAGATCATCCGGCCGACCGGTCTGGTCGACCCCGAGGTCATCGTGAAGCCGACCAAGGGCCAGATCGACGACCTGATCCACGAGATCCGGCTCCGCGTCGAGCGGAACGAGCGGGTCCTTGTCACCACGCTGACGAAGAAGATGTCCGAGGACCTCACCGACTACCTGCTCGAGATGGGCATTCGGACGAGGTATCTGCACAGCGAGGTCGACACGCTCCGCCGGGTCGAGCTGCTCCGCGAGCTCCGGATGGGTGAGTACGACGTCCTCGTCGGCATCAACCTGCTGCGTGAGGGCCTCGACCTGCCCGAGGTGTCGCTGGTCGCGATCCTCGACGCGGACAAGGAAGGGTTCCTGCGCTCGGGCCGCTCGCTGATCCAGACCATCGGCCGTGCGGCGCGAAACGTCTCCGGCCAGGTGTTCATGTATGCCGACAAGATCACCCCGTCGATGGAGCAGGCGATCGACGAGACCAACCGGCGGCGTGCGAAGCAGATCGCGTACAACGAGGCGCACGGGGTCGACCCGCAGCCGCTGCGGAAGAAGATCGCCGACATCACCGACATGCTCGCCCGCGAGGACGCCGACACCGCCGAACTGCTGGGCTCCGGCCGCACGCAGTCCCGCGGCAAGGCCCCGGTCCCCGGTGGCGGCAAGGCGAAGGCCGGCGAGAAGGCGAAGGAGCTGGCCGGCGGCCTGCCGTCGTCCGACCTGGCGGACCTGATCCAGCAGCTCACCGACCAGATGCACAACGCCGCCGCCGAGCTCCAGTTCGAGGTCGCCGCCCGCTACCGCGACGAGATCTCCGAGCTGAAGAAGGAGCTCCGCCAGATGACTAACGCCGGCGCCAAGTAGCCCCGGACCGTCGTACGCCGGCTCTCTCAGCTCCGGCGTACGACGGTGTGGCGCGGCGTCTCGTCCACGGTCAGGGTGAAGATGTCCGGTCGCGCGTAGTGGCCGACCGAGTCGAAGTCGAAGTACCCGCGGTCCAGCTCGGCCAGGTCCAGCTCCGCGAGCAGGACGCCTTCCTCGGCGCGGAGCGGGCCGGCGAGGATCTCACCCAGCGGTGAGATGATCGTGCTGCCGCCGTTGATCAGAACGGTGTCGCCGTCGGTGAGGTATTGGTTCGCGCTGACGACGAAGCACCGGCCTTCAAGAGCGATGTGCCGCATCGTCGCCTGCCACTGATCGCGATCGTCGACCGTGGGCGCGCACCAGATCTGCACACCCTTCGCGTACATGGACTGCCGGAAGAGCGGCATGTAGTTCTCCCAGCAGATCGCCGCGCCGAGGACGCCGAGGTCTGTCTCGACGGCAGGCATCGTCGATCCGTCGCCCTGCCCCCACAGGTACCGCTCCGCCGCGGTCGGCATCAGCTTGCGGTGATGCGCCACCAATCCGCGGCGGGGGTCGATGAACACGGCCGTGCAGTAGAGCGTCCCGCCGTCGCGCTCGATCACGCCGGCGACCACGTGGACATCGAGCTCCGCCGCCAGCTCGGCAAGCCGGGCGGTCTCAGGTCCGTCGAGTCGTACGGCGGCCTCGCGATACCGGCGGAACAGCTCCCGCCCCTCGGGCGACCGTGACCCCACGGTGATCCCGAAGTCGAACCCCTTCGGGTACCCGCCGAGGAAGGCCTCCGGCAACACGATCAACCGAGCACCGGCCGTAGCCGCCTCCCGGATGTACTGCTCTGCCTTCGCGAGCGTCGCGGGTGTGTCGAAGAGCGTCGATCCCGCCTGGACCGCAGCGACCGCAACAGGAGCCATGCCGAGCAGCGTACGACGGCGGTACTGTGCGGTGCTGGGGCAACGGGGACATCAGACGGGACCTCAGGGGAGGAGAAGGATGCTCGATCATGTGTCGGTGCAGTGTGACGACCTCGGCGCCGCCCGGGAGTTCTACGAGAGCGTGCTGGGGCCGCTCGGGATCACGGTGAGCATGGACTTCGGGGACGTGCTCGGGATGTCGGGCGCGGACGGCGTACCGAAGTTCTGGCTCGGGAAGCAGACCACGGGTGGAGCCCAGCGGGAGATCCATCTGGCGTTCACGGCGGCGAACCGGTCGCTCGTCGACACCGTGCATCGGGCGGCGAAGAAGCTCGGTGCGGAGGTGCTGCACGAGCCGAAGGAGTGGCCGGAGTACCACCCCGGGTACTACGCGGTGTTCATGCGCGACCCCGATGGCAACAACGTCGAGGTCGTCTCTCACAGCTGAGGGAGGTTTGCAGTGGCGCGGATGAGCGGCGGCGAGCTCCTCGAGTACTGCCTGGGGAAGCCCGGCGCGTGGCAGGACGAGCCGTGGGACGGCGACGTGGTCGCGAAGGTCGGCGACAAGATCTTCGCGTTCCTGGGCGGTGGCAGCGGGGTCGGCCTGAAGTGCGGTGCCAACCGGGAGGAGGCCGACGAGTTGGTGGACACCTATCCGGACGACGTCAGCAAGATGGCCTACATCGGCCGCTCCGGGTGGAACACTGTGCGGCTCGGGGGAGCGGTGCCCGACGACGAGATCCTCGAGCTGGTCGACACGTCGTACGAGACGATCGTCGCGAAGCTGCCGAAGAGCAAGCGTCCGGCAGTCGGCGACTGATCACTCGCTGCAGCTATTCCCCGAACCGGCTGTGATCATTTCGACGGGCCGACACGGTCCCGGGGATTTGGAGACTGGGACGTTCACCCGTCACAATGATGGTGGAGAAGGGGAGTATTCCTTCGCGGCGGCATCGTCATCACGGTCAAGGGCTTGTGCCCCGCGCCCGGTGCCCCCGGCTGGACTCACTGGCTGAGTGCAGCGGAAGAGACCTTCGGAGTCGATATTTCATCTGAGCTCCGGAGGATTCTGTGCACGTTGCTGACTACGTTTGGTACATCACCGTCGGCGTGCTGCTCGCGCTGCTGACGTTCGACGTCTTCGTCATCGGCCGTCGCCCGCACGAGCCGAGCACGCGCGAGTCGGCGACCGCGATCGCGTTCTACATCGGCCTCGCGGTGGTCTTCGGCCTCGGCGTCTGGTTCTTCTCCGGCGGGCAGTACGCCGGTGAGTTCTTCGCCGGCTGGCTCACTGAGTACAGCCTGAGCGTCGACAACCTGTTCATCTTCCTGATCATCATGAGCAGGTTCGCGGTGCCGAGGAAGTACCAGCAGACCGCGTTGCTGGTCGGCATCATCCTGGCGCTGGTGTTCCGCGGCATCTTCATCGCGGTCGGCGCTGCCGCGATCAACCAGTTCTCCTGGGTCTTCTACATCTTCGGCGCGTTCCTGGTCTACACCGCGATCCACCTGGCCAAGCAGGGTGAGAACGACGATGAAGACTTCAAGGAGAACGCGGTCATCCGGTTCGCGAAGAAGCGGCTGAACGCCACCGACGAGTACAACGGCGTCAAGCTCACGCTGAAGAAGAACGGCAAGCGCCTCGTCACCCCGATGGCGATCGTGATCATTGCCCTCGGCACCACCGACCTGCTGTTCGCGCTCGACTCGATCCCGGCGATCTACGGTCTCACCCAGGAGCCGTTCCTGGTCTTCACCGCGAACGTCTTCGCGTTGATGGGTCTGCGGCAGCTGTACTTCCTGCTCGGCGACCTGCTGAAGCGGCTCGTGTACCTGTCGCTGGGTCTGTCGGTGGTGCTCGCGTTCATCGGCGTGAAGCTGGTCCTGCACGCGATGCACGTGAACGAGCTGCCGTTCATCAACGGCGGCCACCACATCGACTGGGCGCCCGAGATCCCGATCTGGTTCTCGCTCGGCTTCATCATCATCACCCTCGGCATCACCACAATCCTCAGCCTCCGCAAATCCCGCACAATCCAGGCGGAAGCCCCGGCCGAGGACCCAGCCCCGGAACTCCACCCCAAAGAGTCCTAACAACAAAACCACCCCGCCCCTCGCTCCGCTCGGGGCGGGGGTGGTGGCGCGGCGCCGCTCCCCGGTGGGGCAGGCGGCACCGCGCTGCGGTGGGGTGGGTGGGATGGCGCCGCTTTGCCTTGGGTGGTTGGGCGGCGCCGGTCCGCGGTGCGTCGTGCAGCGGTTGGCGAGTGGTCGGGGCGTTAGAAGCGGGCGGCGGTGACCAGGGTTGCGCGGCGGTCGTCGGTGAGGGGGGCGTCTTCGAGGCGTTTGCCGGTTTCGGAGGCGTGGAGCATGCCGGCGGGGGAGACGAAGCCGACGTGGTGGATCTGCTTGCCGGGGCGGCCGAAGAAGTACAGGTCGCCGGGCTGGGCCTCGTCGACGGGGATGTTGGGCAGGGTGTCTGCCTGGTCGTGGGCGTCGCGGGGCGTCCGCAGGCCGAGGACCCGGCTGACCGCGTGGATCAGTCCGGAGCAGTCGAGCCCGTGCGCCGACGTACCACCCCACAGGTACTCGAGGCCGAGGAACAGCTCACCCAGCCGCAGGCGGTCCTCAGGCCCCGACGGCTCCACCACGGACCGCAGTGCGTCGTCCGTGATCCAGCCGAACCCACCGTCGGGTGTTGCCACCCGGGTGTATCCGTCGGCGTGCTCGACCGACGACAGCACGGTCGCGAACGACAGCTCCGCCAGCGGGCGACCATCAGGCTCGGCCAGCAGCGATGCGGTCGGTACCTCGATCGCCACCGGGTCGGTCGCGCTCTGCGGCAGTTCACCGAGGTGACTCGACGGGACCCAGCCCGGGTACCCCAGCTCGTCCTGGGAGGACGGCTGCCACGGTGCGAGGATCTCGGACCAGCCGTCGCGTTCCGTGCGCACCAGCACGGGTTCGGCGAACAGCAGCTGGGTCAACGTCCGGCCGTGCAGTCCCAGCCGGGTCTCGGTGTCCATCGACTTGGCCCAGCCGGCCACGTCGGGTTGTGCGGCGGTCGCGGGCGCGTCGATGTCACGCGGCGCGTCCGGCGCGGTCCAGACCGTACTGATCGGGACCTTGGTAGCGGCTAACTTCATGCGGTCAAGCCTGTCACGCCGAGGCCAGGAGCTGAAGGCAGGTGGATCAGCGAGCCGTCGTACCGGATCCCGCCGGTCACCGGCGGCTCGCGCAGCCACCACGCGGCGTCCAGGTCGTTGACGGTGGTCGTCGGGTACGCCGACACCAGTGCGGCCGCGGCGCCGACGCCGACGTGGCTCTCCATCATGCAGCCGACGATCGCGCCCAGCCCGTGTTCGCGGGCGAGCTCGAGCAGCGTCCGCGCCGGCGCCAGCCCGCCGCACTTCGCGAGCTTCACGTTGACCAGGTCGGCCGCGCCCTGCTTGATCACAGCCACCAGATCGCGTACGCCGAACACCGACTCGTCGGCGAGGATCGGCGTACTGACCCGGTCCGTCACCCACGCCATGCCGTCGAGATCCGCCGCGGCGACCGGCTGCTCGACCAACTCGATCGCGCACCCGGCGTCCTCGAGCGCCCGGATCACCGTGACCGCCTCGCGCCGGGTCCAACCCTGGTTGGCGTCCAGCCGCAACCGCGGCTCCGGCCCGATCGCCTCGCGGACTCGCTGGACCCGCTCGATATCGCCGACCGCGTCGGTGCCGACCTTGATCTTGAGTACGTCGAACCCGTCCGCGACCCGATCGCGTCCCGCGTTCGCCAACGCCGCCGCGTCACCGACCGACAAAGTCACATCGGTCCGTACGACGTCGACCGTCGACCCGAGGAAGCCGTGCAGCGTCTGACCGCGCCGCCGCGCCGCGAGGTCGTGCAGCGCGACATCAACCGCGTCCTTGGCGGCGAAGTTGCCGACCGCCGCACCCTGCACCCGGCGCAGTGCCTCGGTCAGATCGTCCGGGCCGAGCCCGTCGAGTGCGGTCGTGATCGGACCCTCGATACACGCCTGCGACCCGGCGAGCGAGTCGCCGGTCACCTTCCACACCTGCGGCGCCTCGCCCCAGCCGCTCAGCTCGCCGTCACTGACCTCGACCAGCAACGACTCCACATGCGTCGCCGTACGCAAAGCGGTGATGAACGGGGTGTGCAGCGGCGCCGACACCCGATGGGTCGTCATCTTCACCGTACGGCCCCCAGGTCGTGACGGTGGTTCCACGCTTCAAGTGCGATCGAGGCGATGAGCTTCTGGGCCTCGGCGTCCTGCAGGTCGGACGTCGTACACACGACCAGCACGAACGGATCCGCGTCGTCCGGCCGCACGATCCCACCGTCGTGCCGGATCCGAGTGTCCCAGCCGTTCTTGTGCTCGACCCGGGTCCCGGCCGGCAGCAGGGCGGGGATCTCGCCGTTCCACTGGTTGCCCGCGAGCAGGTCGCGCAGGTAGTCGCCGGAGGCACCTTTCTGGTTGCCGACCGCAACGAGTACGCCGGCGAGTCCGGCCGGGCTCATCAGGTTGCTGATGCCGGCGCGCTGGGCCGGACCGTCGTCGATGCCGCGCTGGATCTTCGACGCGGGTGAGGGCGAGCTGGGCAGTGTCGCTTCGCTCAGTACGGCGTGAGCTGCGGGGATTCCGACCTGTTCGAGCACGAGGTCGGTCGCCAGGTTGCTCGAGCGGGTGATCATCTCGGTCGCGAGCCACCCGAGCGGCACCTCGGTGCCCAGCTTCTCCCAGGTAGCGGGCGCCTCGTCCTCGTCCGGGTCGACCGCGAACCGGCCGCTGCCTGCCGACGCGAAGTCGTTGTGCACGGTGACCGGCTGGTCGAGCGCCAGCTCACCGGCTTCGACCTTGCGCATCATCGCCATCGCCACCGGCAGCTTCATCGTGCTGGCCGAGTAGTGAGCCCGCTCCGCCTCGTGTTCGAACACCGGTACGCCGTCCAGCCGGCCGAGCCACACCCCGAACTCCCCGCTCCCGTCGACGCCCTGGAGCAGCTCCGCGATTCCCATACCGTCACCCAATCACAAGCCAGGACCTGGCAGACTGCTGAGGTGCGCTCCGCGACCCCCTACCCGGCTGTGTCGAGAGCTCTCGGGATTCTTCTTGGTTTTGCTGCCGATCGCTTGTTCGGTGACCCCCGCCGCTTCCACCCCGTCGCCGGCTTTGGTCAGACAGCTGCTCGGCTGGAGCGGCGCCTGTACGCCGACTCGAAGCAGGTCGGAGTCGCCCACACCGCCGTCCTCGTCGGTGCCACGACAGTCCTGGGTCTCGCGGTCGAGCGACTGACCCGGGAGCATCCGATCCTCCACACTGCAGCCACCGCCGCCGCGACCTGGACCGTGCTGGGCGCCCGCAGCCTCGAGCGCGAAGCCGAGGCGATGGCCGCGCTCCTCGAGGACAAGGACATCCCGGCTGCCCGCGACCGCCTGAGCCACCTGTGCGCCCGCGACGCCACCGACCTGGAGGCGGACGAGCTGGCCCGCGCGACGGTGGAGTCGATCGCGGAGAACACCTCGGACGCCTGCGTCGCACCACTCCTGTGGGGCGGAGTCCTCGGCATCCCGGGGCTACTCGGTTACCGAGCGGTGAACACCCTGGACGCGATGGTCGGCTACAGGTCACCGAAGTACCAGAACTTTGGGTGGGCCTCGGCGCGCCTGGACGACGTACTGAACCTGGTGCCGGCGCGGGTGTGCGCGGTGCTCACCGGGCTCGTGGCCGGGCGACCCTGCGAGGCGAGAGCGGTCTGGAAGCGAGACGCGGCCAAACATCCGAGTCCGAACGCCGGTCCGGTCGAGGCATCCTTCGCCGGCGCGCTCGGCCTCACGCTCGGTGGGACCAACGACTACGGCAGCTACCAGGAAGACCGTGGCACGCTGGGTGACGGGCCCGCGCCTACAGTCGCCGATGTCCGGAGGACGGCCTCCCTGGCCCGCCGCGTCGGGATGACCGCGGCAGCCGTCGCCGCCATCACCGCCATGCGGAAGGGAAAGCGATGGGGTTGAGTCATCGGCCGCTGCGGATCGTGCTGATGCGGCACGGGGAGTCCGAGGCGAATCTGGATAAGACGATCTATGAGCGGATCCCGGACCACGCCGTACCACTGACGCCGCATGGGCATGAGCAGGCTGCCAAGGCGGGTAAGGACCTTCGGGAGCTGTTCGAGAACGAGCCGGTTCGCGTGTACGTCTCGCCGTACCGGCGGGCCCTGGAGACGCTCGACTCGCTCGGGCTGGACGACCTGATGGAGCCTCCGCGCGAGGAGCCGCGGCTGCGCGAGCAGGACTGGGCCAACCTGCAGGACACCGCGGACATCGAGCACCAGGAGGAACTCCGGGACTCGTTCGGGCACTTCTTCTACCGGTTCACCGAAGGCGAGTCCGGTGCGGACGTGTACGACCGGGTGTCGACGTTCCTGGAGACCATGCACCGCGACTTCGAGTCACCGGACGCACCACGGAACGTGCTGCTGGTGTCGCACGGGCTCACGATGCGGTTGTTCTGCATGCGCTGGTTCCATTGGTCGGTACGGTTCGTAGAGACGCTGCGCAACCCGGGCAACGCCGAGACACGCGTCCTGCTGCGGCAGCCGGACTTCCGGTACAAGCTGGACCGGCCGTTCGAGCAGTGGACGCCTTACGAACCGACGGAACGGGAGCGATCGGCATGGTTGTAGCGCAGACGCGGGACACGGTCCTCGAACTGCTGGCGAGCCTCACGCCGGCCCAGCTCGAGAAGGTCCGTGCTCCGTTCGACACACCGGACCACCAGCAATGGACGTACCTGCCGGGCCCAGTGCCCGGACTCGCGTTGACCGAGCTCACGCCGACCCAGCAGAAGCTGGTCGAGCGACTGGTCGCGACCGGATGCAGCGACCGGGGTGCGGCCGATGTCTGGGCAGTGCTCGACGCGGAGGTCGTCGTACGCGGGCTGCCGGACCTCCCGCCGTCGGGGGAGTGGCAGGGCTCGACCGTCGCTGACCGGTACTTCCTCCGGGTGCTCGGCGACCCGAACGGGACCGAACCGTGGGCCTGGCGGCTGAACGGGCACCATCTCGCGCTGCACGTCACCCTCGTCGACGGAGCGATCGCGTTCACTCCGCAGTTCATCGGCTCGAACCCGGCCGAGGTCCTCAGCGGTCCGAAGGCCGGGCGACGCTTCCTGGCCGCCGAGCAGGACCTGGGCTTCCAGCTCCTCCACGCGCTCGAGCCGGGCCAGCTGTCCATAGCCCTGGTCGCCGACGAAGCGCCGGACGACATCCTGACCCGCCACGACCCGGTCGCCGACCCGTCGCTGCTGCACCGCGGCCTGTCGTACGGCGACATGAACGAGGACCAGCGTCAGCTCCTCAGCCTCCTCATCGGCCAGTACGTCGGACGCGCCGCCGGGCCGATCGGCCTGCAGACCTGGCAGGACATCACCGCGCACGGCATCGAGCGGCTGACGTTCGCATGGGCCGGCGAGACCGAGCCAGGTATCGGCCACCGGCACTACTACTCGATCGCCGGCCCGAGCTTCCTGGCCGAGTACGACAACACCCAGGACAACGCCAACCACATCCACTCAGTCTGGCGAGACTTCCACAACGACTGGGGCACCGATCTCCTAGCAGCCCACTACGCGATGCACCGCTGAATCACGACCGCGGCAGGAACTCGTGGCTCGCGGTCCAGGTCGCGACCCGGTGCCCGAGCTGGTTGCCGTCGTTCATCGCGCGCCGGAAATGCAGTCCGAGCCAGATGCGGGCGCTCTTCGTCTCGGTGTCCAACGCTCTGGCTGTGGCATAGTGCCGGGTCGTCGAGGTGACCGGGGACGAGACGTTCAGGTCGATCGAACGGGCACCGAAGAGACGGCTGAAGATCTCCGTCGAAGCCCCGGTGAGGCACGCATGCCCGCTGGTGTACTCGGGGTACGGCGGCGTGGCGACCAAGGGCGTCCAGGCGGGGTCAGCCGTGGTCGCGCGGTTGCCGTCGGTGTCCGCCAACCGGATCGCGGTGATCGGCCGCCAGAACGCGTAGTCGTACTTCGCCCGCCAGCAGGCGATCAACGCGTCGGCCTCGCTGGTGTCGAGCAGCGCGAATGCTCGTGCGGTCCGGACGATGTCCATCCCCCTCCGGGACAGGCGCTCGCGAAGTGCCGCGTTGTACTGCCCCGACGCCGGCCCGTTCCAGAACAGGGCGGTCTCGGTCTGGGCTGCCGTCCGGGAGGACCCGTCCTTGGCGCCCATTGCCTTCACCTCGGCGAAGTCGCGGGCATAGGCCTTCGAGGTGATGGGGTCGGGACCGTGGAGCCGGAACTGGGTGGGAGTTCTGAGGGCGAGCGGCCGGACGAATCCCAGCCAGGGAGCGAGCATCGGCGCGAACGCGTCCGGGGTCGGGCGCCACACGCCCGGTGCCGGTGCGACGTCGAGAGTGATGTTCGCGCCGCGCCCGTCATGCGCCCGGGCTGCGATCAGCGATGATGCTGCGGTCTCGCCAACAGCCTGCCCGCGCTCTTTCGCCCTGCTGTCGGGGATGTTGCCCAGCGACGTGGCGTAGTCGGCCGCAAGGTTCTGGGCCGAGGTGGGGAAGTAGTAGCTCAGCACGCGGTACGCCGCGGTCGCCGCTGCGGCCTCGGCCGACGCTCTGCCGCGAGCCCGGGGCTGCCGCAGGTACGGCTGGTAACGACCCTCGATCGTCACCACGGCGTCGTATACGGCGATCGAGACGAAGCCGAAGTAGAGCGTGGAGACGGGAACGGGCGTGGCATTCTCGGTCAGGATGGTCCGGGCGGCGATCGCGTTCCAGGTCGTGACGACAGCGGGATCGGCGGGCTGGGTCGCCGTGGCGGGCGGGACCGCGATGACAGAGGTGGCGAGTCCGGCAGCCGCGACGGCCGCGAGTGCCGGGAGTGGGATGCGCACGGTATCTCCTTCAGTCGAAGTCGAACGACTTGCGCTGAAGCAACGGGTGCGCTGCAGGAGGGCGCCAGCGGGTCAAGCCCTTTCCTTCCGTGCTAACACCGCCTCGGGACCCGGTCAAGCATCAAGCGTTGGTCTTGATCTCGCGACCGTCAGCTAGAGTCACGATCGTCATCGACGGCATCAGCAGGAACCCGGTGTGAGTCCGGGGCGGTCCCGCCACTGTGACCCCGTGAGGGGGAGTCAGGAACTGCCGCCGTCGTACCTCCGTTCGGGGCGTGGATACCCCGGGGAAGGCACTCCTCCGTGTTGCTTTTGCTCTCCACCGCCGACACCGACCTGCTCGCGGCCGCCGAGGCCGACGCCGGCTGGAAGGTCGCGAACCCTGCCCGCCTCGAGCTCGCCGAGCTCGGACCGCTGCTGGACGCCGCGGAGATCGTCGTCGTCCGGCTGCTCGGCGGTAAACGAGCCTGGGAGGAAGGGCTCGACGCGGTCCTCGCGTCCGGCAAGCCCGCTGTCGTGGTCAGCGGTGAGGCCGCGCCCGACGCCGAGCTGATGTCGTTGTCGACCGTGCCGGCCGGTGCGGTGACCGAGGCGCTCGCGTATCTGCGCGAGGGTGGCGCGGACAACCTCCGCAACCTGGCCGGCTTCCTGCGGGACACGCTGCTGCTGACCGGTGACGAGTTCGAGCCGCCGCGCGCGCTCCCGGCGTACGGACTGCGAGGTACGTACGTTGAGGACGAGCGACCCGTGGTCGGCATCGTGTACTACCGCGCGCACGAGATCTCCGGCAACACCGCCTTCGTCGACGCGCTCGCCGCTGCGGTGGTCGAGGCTGGTGCGCAACCACTCCCGGTGTACTGCGGGACGCTGCGCGGGCTCGATCCGGCCGAGAACGTCGGGCTGTTCGACCTGCTCCGGAGGTGCGACGTACTCGTCACGACGCTGCTTGCGGCCGGCGGGGCGGTGGCGGCGAATGCGAGTGCCGGTGGTGCGGACGACGCCTGGGACGCCGGTGCGTTGGCGTCGCTCGACATCCCGTTGATCCAGGGGCTCGCGCTGACGTCGACCCGCGAGCAGTGGGTCGAGAGCGACGCCGCGGTCAGTCCGGTGGACGCGGCCACGCAGGTGGCGATCCCGGAGTTCGACGGGCGGCTGATCACGATCCCGTTCTCGTTCAAGTCGTACGACGCCGACGGGCTGGCGCGCTACGCGCCGGATCTCGAGCGATGCGCGCGGCTGGCCGGGATCGCGGTCGCCCATGCCCGGCTGCGGCACGTGCCGGCGGCGGAGAAGCGGATCGCGCTGGTGTTGTCGTCGTACCCGACGAAGCATGCGCGGATCGGGAACGCGGTCGGTCTGGATACGCCGGCGTCGGCGGTCGTTCTGCTCGGTCAGCTGGAAGCGGCTGGGTATGACCTCGGCGGACTGGACCTCAGTGAGCTGCAGGGCGCGGACGGCGCCGACGGACTGATCCATCGCCTGATCGCGGCCGGTGGGCATGACGTGGACTGGCTGACCGACGAGCAGCTGGCGAACGCCGTCGCCAAGATCCCGCTGTCCACCTACTCCACCTGGTTCGGCCGAGTGCCAGAGTCGTTGCGCACGGCAATGATCGAGGCGTGGGGTGAGGCGCCCGGCGAGTTGTACGTCGACACCTCGGGCGACGAGCCCGCGATTGCGCTGGCCGCCCTGCAGTTCGGGAACGTCGTGCTGATGATCCAGCCGCCGCGGGGCTTCGGCGAGAACCCGGTCGCGATCTACCACGATCCGGACATGGCGCCGTCACACCATTACCTGGCGGCGTACCGCTGGCTGGAGGCGTCGCGCGACGAGGGCGGTTTCGGCGCGCAGGCCGTCGTACATCTCGGGAAGCATGGGACGCTGGAATGGCTGCCGGGCAAGGGAATCGGAATGGCGGCCGACTGCGCGCCGGACGCCGTCCTCGGAAACCTGCCGATGGTGTACCCGTTCATCGTCAACGACCCCGGCGAGGGCACGCAGGCGAAGCGGCGGGCGCACGCGACGGTCGTCGACCACCTGGTGCCGCCGATGGCCCGGGCCGAGACGTACGGCGACATGGCGAAGCTGGAGTACCTGCTGGACGAGTACGCGACCGTGTCCGCGCTGGATCCGGAGAAGGTGCCGACGTTACGCGCGCAGATCTGGACGTTGATCCAGGCGGCGCAGCTGCATCACGATCTGCACACCTCGGAGAAGCCTGAGGACGAGGACTTCGACGAGTTCGTGCTACATCTCGACGGGTATCTGTGCGAGATCAAGGACGTGCAGATCCGGGACGGGCTGCACATCCTCGGCGGAGCGCCGGTGGGTGAGGCGCGGGTGAACCTGGTGCTTGCGGTACTGCGGGCGCGGCAGCTGTGGGGTGGTTCGTACTCGATCCCGGGGCTGCGGACCGCGCTGGGGAACACCTTCGGGGTGGACGAGGCCGAGCTGCTCGCCAACCCGGGGGCGGCCGCCGACCTCGCCGATCTGGCGACGCTGGCCGACCTGCCGGCGGTGAGCGGCGCCGACGGCGTCGATCTGCTCGAGGCGGTGGCACGCAAGCTAGTGGTCGGCATGGAGACCATGAGCTGGGAGGCGACGAAGGTCCCGGTGGTAGTGGCCGAGGTGCTGGGCCGGGACTCTGCAGACGTCGTGCAGTCCTTGACGTTCGCGGCTGAGGAGGTTGTGCCGCGCCTCGCACGCACAGGTGATGAGGTGGCGAACGTACTGCGGGCACTCGACGGTCGCTTCATCGAGGCAGGCCCGTCGGGGTCGCCGACCCGCGGGCTCGTGAACGTGCTCCCGACCGGGCGGAACTTCTACGCCGTCGACCCGAAGGCGATCCCGAGCCGGAACGCCTGGGACGTCGGTGTCGCGCTCGCGGACTCGCTCCTCGCCCGGCACGAGACAGAGACGGGCGAGTATCCGCGGTCGGTCGGGTTGACGATCTGGGGTACGTCGGCGATGCGCACTCAGGGTGACGACCTTGCCGAAGTGTTGTGGTTGCTCGGCTGCCGGCCGGTGTGGGACGAGGCGTCGCGGCGGGTGACGAGTTTCGAGGTGGTCGGGCTGGAGGAGCTAGGCCGGCCGCGGATCGATGTCACGATCCGGATCTCCGGCTTCTTCCGGGACGCGTTCCCGCACGTGGTCGCGCTGCTCGACGAGGCCGTGCGTACCGTCGCCGCGCTGGACGAGTCCGCCGAGCAGAACTTCCTCAAGGCCCACGTCGACGCTGACGTTGCTGCGGGCAACGACGTTCGGCAGTCGACGGCCCGGGTCTTCGGATCCAAACCCGGTTCGTACGGCGCCGGCCTGCTGCCGCTCGTCGACGCGCGCAACTGGCGCACCGACGCCGAACTGGCCGAGGTGTACGCCGTCTGGGGCGGCTACGCGTACGGCAAGGACCTCGATGGCGCGGAGGCCCGCGGTTCGATGGAACGCGCGTACGCCCGGATCCAGGTCGCGGCGAAGAACGCGGACACCCGCGAGCACGACATCATGGACTCCGACGACTACTTCCAGTACCACGGCGGCATGATCGCGATGGTCCGCCACCTCACCGGCTCCAACCCGAAGGCGTACGTCGGCGACTCCGCCGTACCCGCACAGGTGAAGACGCGGACCCTCGAGGAGGAAGCGAAGCGGGTCTTCCGGGCCCGGGTGGTGAACCCGCGCTGGATGTCCGCGATGCGGCGCCACGGGTACAAGGGCGCGTTCGAGATGGCGGCGACCGTCGACTACCTCTTCGGGTACGACGCGACCGCGGGCGTGGTCGACGACTGGATGTACGAGACGCTGACCACGGAGTACGTCAAGGACCCGGAGATGGCGGAGTTCTTCCGCAAGTCCAACCCGTGGGCGCGGCACGGCATCGCGGAACGCCTGCTGGAGGCGGCTCAGCGCGGGCTGTGGGCCGAGCCGTCGGCGGAGGCGCTGGAGACGCTGCGGAGCGCAGTCCTTGAGACGGAGGGTGACATCGAGGACCGCGGCTGATTGGGTGGAGATATGCCCGCTGAGCAGCTCCGAGTCCTGATCACCAACGACGACGGCTATCTCGCACCGGGGATCCGCGCGCTCGCGCCGGCGATCGCCGAGCTCGGGTACGACGTGCTCGTGGTCGCGCCGTTACTCGACGAGAGCGGTGTCGGCTCCGCGCGGGCCGGGATGGTCGGGCGGCCGATCCGGACCGAGGCGGACGTCGAGAACGGCATCATGTACACCGGGATCGAGGGGACGCCGGCACTCGCGGTGACGCTGGCGAACGTCGGGGCGTTCGGGCGGGCCCCGGACCTGGTCCTGTCCGGGATCAATCGCGGGCACAACATCGGCGTACCGATCTTCCACTCCGGGACCGTGGCCGCGGCGCTGACGGCGGCCGGGCAGGGTCGGTCGGCGGTTGCCGTGAGCATCGACTCCGAGGACCCCGGACATTGGTCGACCGCGGCGACGATCGCCGGCGAGGCCCTCGGCTGGATCGTCGACGAGCCGGCCGGGACGGTGCTGACGATCAACGTCCCCGACCGCCCGCTGGACCGGCTGTCCGGCGTACGGCACGCCTCGCTGGCCCCGATCAAGCGCTCGCGGATCGTCGGCGCGACCGCTCCGACCGGCGAGCCGATGATCGAACTCGAACCCCCGCTCGCGAACCCGGTCCCCGACTCCGACGAGGCCCTCCTCGCCGCCGGCTTCGTCACCGTGACCCCGATCGTCGGCATCCGCGAAGTCAAGGACGACACGGCCGCCACAGCCCTCGCGAAGCGCCTCGGCTCGAGCTGATTCGCCCGGACCCGCTGAGGGGTGTGAGCCTGGTCGCTGGCGGGACGGGTCGGGTGTGCCATGATCGGGCCGACGGTTGTGGAGGAACACCGGTGACCAGCGTGCTGGGAGTCCGGGGCGGTCCCGCCACTGTGACCGGGTGAAGGTGCCCGGGAGCCAGGACATCCGCAGTCGTCCGCCGGGCCGCGATGTGGGCCGGCGTACCAGGCGTGGCGGGCGTGGACACCCGCTCTACGAAGGGACCCACCGCCGATGCGGCCTGCTTCAGCTTCCACCGGATTCCCGTTCACCGCGGTGGTCGGCATGGAGGACCTCCAACTCGCGCTGATCCTGGCCGCGATCTCACCCGCGATCGGCGGGGTCCTGATCCGCGGCGAGAAGGGTACGGCGAAGTCGACCGCGGTCCGCGCGCTGACCGAGATCCTGCCGCCGGTAGACGTCGTACCTGGGTGTCGTTTCTCGTGTGACCCCGACCGGCCGGATGCGGATTGTCCCGATGGGCCGCATACGGGTGAGCGGACTGTGCGACCGGCGCGGTTGGTGGAGTTGCCGGTGGGGGCGACCGAGGACCGTGTGCTCGGCTCGCTGCACCTGGAGAAGGCGCTCGCGGAGGGCGTCACGGCGTACGAGCCTGGTCTGCTGGCTGCCGCCCACCGCGGGTTGTTGTACGTCGATGAGGTCAACCTGCTGCACGACCATCTGGTCGACGTGCTGCTTGATGCCGCCGCGATGGGGCGTGCGACGGTCGAGCGTGACGGGGTGTCGGTGACGCACCCGGCGCGGTTTGTGCTCGTCGGGACGATGAACCCGGAGGAGGGTGAGCTGCGGCCGCAGCTGCTCGACAGGTTCGGTCTGACAGTGGATGTGGTTGCCAGCCGGGACCCTGCTGTGCGGGTCGAGGTGATGCGGGCACGACTGGGCTACGAGGCGGATCCCGCCGGCTTCATCGCGCGGTACGACGGGCGCCAGCGGGAGCTTGCCGAGCGGATCGTGAAGGCGCGCGACCTGCTCACCGAAGTGATCCTGACCGACGCGGCGCTCCGGCAGATCGCGGAGATCTGCGCCTCCTTCGACGTCGACGGGATGCGCGCCGACCTGGTCACCGCGCGTACCGCGGTCGCCCACGCGGCCTGGTCCGGCCGCACCGTCGTCGAGGTGGAGGACGTGCGAGCCGCGGCCAAACTCGCGCTCCCACACCGCCGACGCCGCAACCCCTTCGACGCCCCAGGCCTCGACGACCAACAACTAGAAGACGCAATCAACAACAGCACGCCGCCGACCGACCCCGACGACGACCCGCCAGGTCCTGGCGGGTCGGGTGGGTCGGGTGGGTCGGCCGCGCCCAGCGGTGCGGACGATGCGGGTGCCGCAGGCGGTGCGGATGACGCTGGGCCGGCGGGCGAGCCGCCCGCCGGCGAGCCGCGCGACCTGGCCGGCCGCAGGCCCGGCTCGGCGGACGATGCGTCGGCGGATGCCGACTCTGACGGGGCGGCTCCGGTCGGCGATGTTGTGGGGAGTTCGGCGCCTTATAAGGCTCGGTTGTTGAGTGTGCAGGGGGCGGGGGCTGGGGTTGCGGGGCGGCGGTCTCGGGCTATTACGGAGATTGGGCGGGTGGTGGGGGAGCGGGCTCGGGTCGGGCGGGAGTCGGGGCGGCCTCATCTGCTCGCGACGCTTCGGACCGCGGCGCCGCATCAGCACGCTCGTGGGCGGAGCGGGCCGGGGCTGGCTGTCCGGCCGTCCGACGTGCGCCTCGCCGTACGCGAAGGACGCGAAGGGAACCTCGTGCTGTTCTGCGTCGACGCGTCCGGATCGATGGGGACGAAGAAGCGGATGGGCGAGGTGAAGACCGCGATCGTCTCGCTCCTGCTCGACGCGTACCAGCGGCGTGACACCGTCGGCCTCGTCACGTTCGCCGGCGCCGCCGCGACGGTCGCGCTCCCGCCGACGGGCAGCGTGGAGACCGCCGTACGACGACTTGAATCCCTTCCGACCGGTGGACGGACGCCGCTCGCCGAAGGACTACTGCAAGCGGCAGAGGTACTGCGCATCGCCGCGATCCGGGACCCGCGCCGCCGACCGCTCCTCGTGCTCGTGACCGACGGGCGCGCCACCCACGGCGACAACGCCTTCGTCCGCGCGCGACAGTCTGCCGGCTGGCTGGCCGAGCGCGGAATCGCCACCGTGGTCGTGGACTGCGAGCCGCACCGCGGCGTACGGCTCGGCCTGGCGGCGGAGCTCGCGGCCGATCTCGGCGCGGAGTACCTCGACCTCGGAGATGTTGCTGCTGGCAACCTTGTCCGGACGGTGACCGAGCGGAAGGTGGCCTGAGATGCCGAAGGGACAGCCGGTCGCCGTACCGGAGGACGGACTGACCACGCGCCAGCGCCGCAACCGGCCGCTGCTGATGGTGCACACCGGTGAGATGAAGGGGAAGTCGACGGCCGCGTTCGGGATGGCGTTGCGGGCGTGGAACCAGGGCTGGAACATCGGAGTGTTCCAGTTCGTCAAGAGCGCCAAGTGGAAGGTCGGCGAGGAAGGCGCGTTCAAGGCGCTCGGTCAGTTGCATGAGGCAACTGGTCAGGGCGGGCCGATCGAATGGCACAAGATGGGCGAGGGCTGGAGCTGGTCGCGCAAGGCCGGCACCGAGGAGGATCACGCCGCTGATGCGCTCGAAGGCTGGCGCGAGATCCAGCGCCGGCTGGCCGCCGAGACCCATGACCTGTATGTCCTGGACGAGTTCACGTACCCGATGAAGTGGGGCTGGGTCGACGTGGACGAGGTCGTCGACACGCTCGTCAACCGGCCCGGTCACCAGTACGTCGTGATCACTGGCCGCGACGCTGATCCCAAGCTCCTCGAGGCCGCTGACCTCGCCGCTGAGATGACCAAGCTGAAGCACCCGATGGATGCCGGCCAGAAGGGTCAGAAGGGCATCGAGTGGTAGGCCTGATCCCGCGCCTGGTGGTCGCGGCTCCGTCCTCCGGCGCGGGCAAGACGACGGTCGCGGTCGGGCTGATGGCGGCGTTGCGGCGGGCCGGGCATGTCGTTGCCGGGTTCAAGGTCGGTCCCGACTACATCGACCCCGGGTTCCACGCGGTCGCGACCGGGCGGCCGGGACGCAACCTCGACCCGATGCTGTCGGGGGAGGAACTCGTCGAGCCGCTGTTCGCGCACGGGTCCGAGGCCGCGGACATGGCCGTGGTCGAGGGCGTGATGGGGCTGTACGACGGTGCACTGGGCACGGAAGGGTTCTCGTCGACGGCCCACGTGGCGAAGTTGCTGAAGGCACCGGTCGTGCTCGTGGTGGACGCGTCCGCCGCGGGTCGCAGCGTCGGCGCCGTCGTCCAAGGTTTCGTTGCCTTCGACACCGAAGTGCGGATCGTCGGGGTCATCCTGAACAAGGTCGGCTCCGACCGGCACGAGACCGAGGTCCGTGCCGGCATCGCCCCCGCCGGCATACCCGTTCTCGGCGTCCTGCGGCGCGACTCCCGACTGACCGTCCCCAGCCGCCACCTGGGCCTCGTCCCCGCCGCGGAACAACGCGAACAAGCCGAACAAGCAGTGGATGCCGCCGCCGAACTGGTCCGCCAGGGCGTCGACCTACAAGCTTTCATGACGGCAGCCCGAGCCGCCCCTCACCACACCACCAACCCCTGGAACCCCGCCACAGCACTCACCCCAGCCACCCGAGCCATCTCGGCAACCCCGGTGCCCCCGGTGCCCCCGGTGCCCCCGGGCTCCCAGGCAGCGCCGACCATTGCGGACGGGCCCGCCGGGTCCGTCCCGTCCACCGCGGACGGGCCTGCCGGGTCTGTCCCTTCCCCCAAGGTTCTGGGGCCGCGGCCGGTGATTGCTGTTGCGGGTGGTCCGGTCTTTTCCTTCCGCTACACAGAGACCACCGAACTCCTCACCGCCGCGGGCGCCGACGTTGCGACCTTCGATCCACTCGCCGACACGTTGCCGGAGGCAACTTCTGCCCTGTACCTCGGCGGAGGCTTCCCCGAGCTGCATGCGGAGGCGCTGTCCGCCAACGCCAAACTCCGCGAACAGGTCGCCACCGAAGTAGCCGCCGGCCTCCCCGTGATCGCCGAGTGCGCCGGCCTCCTCTACCTCTGCCGCGACCTCGACGGCCACCCCATGGTCGGCGTACTGCCCGGCACCGGACGGATGACGACCCGCCTCACCCTCGGCTATCGGACCGCGGTCGCCGCAACCACCACCGACTTCTTCGACGAAGGGCGGCGCGTGCGCGGTCACGAGTTCCACCGCACCACGGTCGACCTCGACGCCGACGTACACCCCGCCTGGCACCTCCCGGCCGGTGTCGAAGGCATCACGCTCCCGCACGTGCACGCGTCGTACCTGCACCTCCACTGGACCGCCACTCCCGACGTACCGGCCCGCCTGGTCGCCGCAGCCCAGGCGTACCGGCGATGAACCTCGTTGTAGGAGTCGGCCTCCGCGCAAACACGCCGTACGCCGAACTCCGCGCCCTCGTTGACAGCGCCCTGGAGGAAGCCGGCCCGGGCACGGTGCAGCTGATCGTCACTGTCACCAACAAAGAAGCCCAACTGCGCCGTCTTGCCGACGACCTGAAGGCCGAGCTCCGAGCGATCCCGCCCAGTGAGTTGGCCGAGCAGCCAGTGCCCAATCCGAGTGGGCACGTCGAGCACCTGGCAGGTACGCCGAGCGTCGCCGAAGCAGCCGTCCTCGCCGCCGGCGCCGAACTCCTCATCCCCAAACGCCGCTCCGCGAACGCGACCGCCGCCGTCGGCCGCCTCCCCGCACCCGGCTACGCACCAGCGGACCGCGACGTCGTGAGCCGCGTGATCGCCGAGCGCCGCGACGTACGACGAGGTTTCCTCAACCTCCCGATCGACAACGCGCTCCTCACCAGAGTCCTGGAGTCAGCGCACCGAGCGCCGAGTGTCGGACTGAGCCAGCCGTGGGACTTCCTGGTGATCCGCGACCTCGCGGCCCGGCGGAAGGTGCACGATCTCGCCACCGCTCAGCGCGACGCGTTCGCAGCCTCGCTCCCGGACGACCGCCGGGCGAGGTTCGACGGCCTGAAGATCGAGGCGATCCTCGACACCCCGGTGAACATCGCGGTGACCTGCGACCCCGGTCGGGGCGGGCGGCACGTCCTCGGGCGGCATGCGGATCCGCGGACGACCTGGTTCTCTGCCGCGATCGCGATCCAGAACCTCTGGCTGGCCGCCCGCGCTGAAGGACTCGGCGTCGGCTGGGTCTCGTTCTTCGAACCGGCCGACGTCGCCAACGTCCTCGATCTACCCGCGCACATCGAGCTCGTCGGTTATCTCTGTGTCGGGTACGTCGAGGAGTTCGCCGCCGCACCGGAGCTGGTGCGCTCGGGATGGGCCAAACGCCGGCCGCTGGAGTGGGCGATCCACCACGAGGAATGGGGCCGCCGCGACGCGTCGATCGTCGACGACGCGATCCACGCCGGGCAGAACGCCGTACCGGCGACTGGACAGCGCGTCCGCGTGATCGTGGGCGGTGACCCGACACATCTGAATCAGGCAGAGGCACTGGTCGTTGACCTCGGCCCGGACAGACCGCAGGCCGACTTCGGCGTGCTGTGGAGGCCGGCGCGGACGCCGGCCGAGGCCGTCGAGTTCGGCGTCGAGATCGCCCGCGACCTGGCCCTACAGGGCGTCGGCCACCTCGTCGTACAGCTCGCAGAACCCTCAGAGCGTGCCGAGGCACTGGCACGCGGCCTGAAGGTCGGTGCGTCGGCCTGCGGTCTGACACACTCCTCCGCATGACAGTACTGATGCCGCGACTCCGTCGCGGCGGGTCATGGGGCTGGAACTCCCGCCCTTCCCTCGTCGCTCCGGTCGCTACGCTCCCTGCGCTCCTCAGTCCAGGACGGGAGGCCCCATGACAGGCCACCCCCTCATGTACGTGCCCGCGTTCTCGATGAAGCAGCGCGTGACACTGATGGCGAACAAGTACGAGTTGATCGCCACCGATCCGGACGGGAGCGATGGCGCGCTGCTCGCGTTCGCGCAGCAGAAGCGGATGGCGTTCAAGGAACAGGTGACGTTCTACACCGACGACACCAAGACCCAGCCGGTGTTCTCGTTCAAGGCCCGCAAGACGATCGACCTGGGTTCCGGGTACGACGTGTTCGACGCGAACGGGCAGACGATCGGCTGGTTCAAGAAGGAGTTCGGCAAGAGCCTGCTCCGGTCCAGCTGGCAGCTCAGCGCGCCCGGCGTCGACGCGCACGGCACCGAGCGGAACCCGACGATCGCGATCCTCCGCCGGGTCTGGGACTTCGTCCCGTTCGTGGGCGATCTCCCGCTGCCGTTCATCTTCCATTTCGACTTCACCGAGGCCGGCTCCGGCCGTCCGGTGCTGTCGGTGGAGCGCAGGATGACGGTCCGGGACCGCTACCGGATCACGGTCCAGGACCAGCGCCTGGACTTCCGCGTCGCGGCCGCGATGACCGTGGCGCTCGACGCCCTGCAGTCACGCTGAGTCCGGGCTGAATCTCGGCTGAGTCTCGGCTGAGTCTTGGGCGAGCCTTGGCTGAGTCCGGCGTACGACCACGGTCGTACGCCGGACTCACTCTTTCGGGTGAACCTACCCTGAGGGCACTTGGTTCCGTCCCCGTGCGGTGCGAGGCTGTACACATGGGTGTAGCGCAGCGCAGTCGACGGTGGTTGGTTCCGGTGGCGACGGTCGCAGTGGTGGCAGGTGTGGGGACACTCGGGCCGGTGGTCGCGGATGCGTCGCCGAAGCTGCCGAGCATCACCGCGCAGGATCTGCTGGCCAAGGTGCAGACCGCGAAGGTGGACGGCCTGAGCGGCACCGTCCGCTCGGACGCGGACCTCGGCCTGCCCGCGATCCCGGGCATGGCGCCCGGCAGCCGGGAGCTCACCGACCTGCTGAGCGGGCAGCACACCGCGCGGGTCGCGTTCGCCAGCCCGGACAAGGCCAAGGTCTCACTGATCGACAATCAGGCCGAGCAGCTCTGGACCACCGACGGCACGTCGGCGTGGGCGTACGACTCGTCCAAGCGTGAGGCCACGAAGCTGACCCTGCCGGCGCACAAGACGGCCAAGCCCGAAAAGGCCCTGCCGAAGGCCTACGACCCGCAGGCGGTCGCCAAGCAGTTCCTTGACGCGATCGACCCGACCACCAAGGTCCAGGTCAGCGGCACCGAGAAGGTCGCCGGCCGCGATGCCTACAAACTGCGCCTGGTGCCGAAGACCGACAAGACCACCGTCGGTTCGGTCACCCTGGCCATCGACTCCAAGACCTGGGTCCCGCTGGACGTGACCGTGATGCCGCGGACCGGCAACGACCCGGCGGTCGAGCTGGGCTTCACCTCGGTGTCGTTCGACGTACCGTCGGCGAGCTCCTTCACCTTCACCCCGCCGAAGGGCGTGAAGGTCACCGACCAGAAGGTGCCGGCCACCCGCGAGCACCCGGAGAGCGCGCCCCCGAACCGGGTCAAGCCGATCAACCCACGCAAGCCCGGTGCGGGGCAGGCCGACAAGCCGACCGTTATCGGCACCGGCTGGGACAGCGTCGCGATGATCCGCGGAGCCGATGTCTCCGGCCTGGCCGCGAATCCTTCGGCCGGCCCGCTGGCCCAACTGCTGGCGAAGGCTCCGACCGTGCAGGGCTCGTGGGGTAGGGGCAAGGTGCTGAGCACCAAGATGGTGAGCGCCCTGATCACCGACGACGGCCGGGTCTTCGTCGGCCTGGTCACCCCGGACACCCTGCAGGCCGCCGCAGCGAAGGCACCTCGCTGACCGTGAGCGCGCCGGTCGTCACCCGCGGGCTGACCAAACGTTTCCACGGCGGGCAGGTGGCGGTGGACGCGGTCGACCTCGAGGTGCCGGCCGGCAGTGTGTACGGCTTCCTCGGCCCGAACGGGTCGGGGAAGACGACGACGATCCGGATGCTGCTCGGCCTGATCGCCCCGACCTCCGGTGAGGTCGAACTGCTCGGCGAACCGATGCCGAAGGCACACCTGCGGGTCCTCCCACGGGTCGGCGCGCTGGTCGAAGGACCGGCGTTCTACCCGTTCTGGACCGGCCAGGCGAACCTGCTCCGCTTCGACGCCGCCGACCGCACCGCCGACCCGAAGACCCGCAAGGCCCGAGCCGGCGAGGCGCTGGAGCGCGTCGGCCTCTCCAACGCGGCCGGCAAGAAGGTCCGCGCGTACTCGCTGGGTATGCGCCAGCGGCTCGCGATCGCGGTCGCTCTCATGCAACGGCGCGAGCTGCTCGTGCTGGACGAGCCGACCAACGGTCTCGACCCGCAGGGCACCCGCGAGGTCCGGCACCTGATCCGCGACCTGGCCAGTGACGGGACGACGGTCTTCACGTCGACCCACCTGCTGGCCGAGGTCGAGCAGGTCTGCACACACGCCGCGATCATGAACCGCGGCAAGCTGCTCAGGCAGTCCACGGTGGCGGATCTCCGCGCCGAACTCCGCCCCCGCCTGGTCGTCCGTACGCCGGACCTCGGCGCGGCGGCCGAGACGCTGCAGAGCCTGGGCGTGACCGAGCTGAAGACCACCGAGGAGACCGTCGAGGGCGATCCGGGCGAATTGCCGATCGAGAAGTTCGCGGCTGCGCTGGTCACGGCCGACGTACGCATCCACGGCTTCGGGCTGGAACGCCCGAGCCTGGAGGACACCTTCGTGGCGCTGACCGGGGAGGGCTTCGATGTCGCCGAGTGAAGCGACCCCGGAGGTCACGGAGGTCACCGAGGTCACAGAGGGCACGGAGGTCACCGCCAGCAGGCCGAGTGCCGGGCGGCACACCCTGGCGCTGTTCATCTCCGAGCTCAGGCTCGTGTTCGGCCGTGCCCGGACGCAGGTGGGTCTAGGAGTGCTGGCCGCCGTCCCGCTGCTGATCGGGATCGCGATCAAGCTCTCCGGCAACAGCGGGGGTGCCGAGGGATTCATCGGTCAGGTCGCCGGCAACGGCCTGTTCCTGATCGTGGCCAGTCTCGGCCTGTCGCTGCCGTTCTTCCTGCCGACCGCGGTGACCGTCATCTCGGGGGAGTCGCTCGCCGGCGAGGCCAGCCTCGGCACGCTGCGCAACCTGCTGACCGCACCGGCGGGCCGGTCCCGGCTGCTCGCGGCCAAGATGGTTGCCCTCACGGTCTTCTGCCTGGTCGCTACGATGACGATCTGGGTTTCCGGGCTGATCGTCGGTTTCATCCTGTTCCCGGTCGGCGACGTACTCCTGCTCTCCGGCTCGACCGTCTCCCTCGGCGAGGGGCTGCTCCGGGCACTCGTGATCGCGTTGGTGATCTCGCTGTCGCTGCTCGGGCTGGCCGCGATCGGCCTGTTCGTCTCGTCGCTGACGTCGACACCGCTGGCGGCGATGGCGGCGACGTTCGGCACGTTCATCGTGCTCGGCATCATGACCGCGATCCCGCAGTTGCACGTGATCCACCCGTGGTTGCTGATGTACCGCTGGCAGTCGTTCGCCGACGTACTCCGCGATCCGCCGTACTGGCACGACATCGGCCGCAACTTGCTCCTCCAAGCGGGGTACGTCGCCGTGTTCTACACCGCCGCCTGGGCCCGGATCACGAGCCGCGACATAACCTAGGCAAGGTGAGAGCCGATCTCGTCGCCGCCCTGCGCTGCCCGGTCTGTGCCGACGGGCTGACGCTGGTCGGTCGTACGGCGCGGTGCCCGCGCGGGCACGCGTACGACCTCGCCAAACAGGGCTACCTGAATCTGTTGCCTGCGGCGTCTAACGGCATCGAGGGCGACTCGGCGGAGATGGTCGGCGCCCGTACGGTCTTCCTCGGCACCGGCCACTACGCGGCGATCCGGGATGCGCTGATCATCGCCACCGAACTCGGGCCCGACGACCTGGTCGTGGAGGTCGGCGCCGGCACCGGCTACTACCTGGCAGGCGTCCTCGGCCTGGCTCCGCATCGACGCGGAATCGCCCTGGACGTGTCGAAGTTCGCCGCCCGCCGCGTGGCGAAGGTAGATCCGCGGATCGCTTCCGTCGTGTGCGACGCCTGGCAGGAACTGCCGCTGCTCGACAGGTCGGCGCAACTGATGCTGAACGTGTTCGCGCCGCGCAACGCCGCCGAGATGGCCCGGGTCCTTGCACCTACCGGCCGCCTGCTCGTGGTCACACCGAACCAGCAGCATCTCGCCGAGCTGGTTGACGTCCTCGGACTGGTCAGTGTGGACGAGGAGAAGGACCGACGGCTGCAGGAGTCGCTGTCGGGGGAGTTCGTCCGGATCGGCAGCGAGGCGATAGAGGAGACGATGCGACTCGACCGGACGGCCGTCGAGCAGTTGGTGCTGATGACGCCGAGCGCGCGGCACGTCAACTACCGCGACCTCCTGCAACGGATCGCAGTCCTCCCGGAGCCCGCGATCGTGACTCTGTCGGTCACGCTGTCGATCTGGCAGCCACGCTATCGGTCATCGTGATGCCGGCTCGAGCTCGGCATCACTGACCGCATCAGCGGTTGATCAGGCCGCGTGGCCGATCAGTTCGCGGGCGACGACGGTGCCGTGGTTCTCGGCGTCGGCGTGGGCCTCGGACTCCGAGACCTTGGAGGCGTCGATCAGCTCCTCCATACCCGGGGTGACCGGGGCCAGGGTGAGCTCGGCCGCCGCAGTGCGGACGTTCATGCCGAGCAGGTCGGCGAAGACCCGCTCGAGGTACGGCGTGGCGTGGTCCCAGCCGTGCTTCGGCGTACCCGGGGCGTAGCCGCCGCCACGGGCGAGGGCGAAGATCGCGGGCCGGCCGGCGAGCGGGCGGGAGCCGAAGGCGAGGTCCCGGTCCATCAGCAGCAGGTCGATCCAGGTCTTCGCGTTCTGCGCGATGCCGTAGTTGTAGAGCGGCACGGCGAGCAGGATCGCGTCGGCGTTGCGAGCCTCGGCCGCCAGTTCGGCGGCGATGGCCTGCGCCTCCGCGAGCGGCATCCGGTCGGCGTCGGCGACCGGCTCCTGGCCCACCTGGGCGGCGGCCAGCGTCGGCCACACGGTCGCGGGCAACGGGTGCTGTCCGAGGTCCCGCCGGACCACGACACCGTCCGGGTGCTCCGCCTTCCAGGCGGCCTCGGCGCTGTCCGCCAGCGCGCGGGACACCGAACCGTCCAGCCGGATGCTGGCGTCGACGCGTAGCAGGGTGCTCATAGGTTCTGTCTCCATCGAGTTGAGGGGGGCGTGCTCGTGTTGAGCTGCTTCGAAGATAATCTGTGGAGCAGAACATATTCAAGTCAGATCGTATTCCGGGTGGCGTACACCACGTACGATGGGGACATGTCCAGTACTTCGCCTGAGGTAGCGACCCGTGGCACCCGTGGGGTCGAGCCGTCGGTCGCCAGTGGCGCGCCGGTGGAGGCCGACCTCGGCTGGGCGCTGGGCGTCGTCTTCCGCCGGTATGTGAAGGCGTCCGCGGCGGCGCTCGAGGGGCTTCCCGGCGGGCCGCGCGGCTATCAGGTGCTCGCGACGACGAACGCCGAGGGTCCGAAGCGGCAGCTCGACCTGGCCGCACAGCTCGGCGTGGACCGGACCGTGATGACGTATCTGCTCGACGACCTGGAGAAGGCGGGATTGGTGCAGCGCCGGCCCGACCCCGCGGATCGCCGTGCGCGGTTGATCGCGCCGACCGACGAAGGCATCGAGGCGTTATGTGACCTCGAGCGCCGCCTGCGCAGCACCGAGGACGAGGTGCTCGGCATCCTCGAGGAGTCGGAGCGCGCCAGCTTCCGGATGCTCCTGCAGCGCGTCGCGATGAAGGCCAACGCCGTCGACCCCCTGCACAACGCGTGCACCCTGGCCGAGGCGGACGACCCTGCCAGCACCTAGGGTCCCGTGAGCTAGTGGAGCGGCACGAAACCTGACTCGTACGCGCGGATCACCGCTTGCGTGCGGTCCCGGGCGTTGAGCTTGGACAGCACGTTGGCCACGTGGGTCTTGACCGTCTGTAGGCCGAGGATCAGCTCTTCGGCGATCTCGGCGTTCGACAGGCCGCGCGCCATCAGCCGGAGCACCTCCTGCTCCCGCTCGGTCAGCTGGTACTCCTCCAGGCCGCTCGGAGTCTGCGGTCCGGCATGGGCGAGCGCCAACGCCCGGATCGCCTCCGGGAAGAGCAGCGACTCGCTGCGTGCGACGGTCCGGATCGCCGCGATGATGTCGTCCGGGGGAGTCCGCTTCAGCAAGAACCCGGATGCGCCGGCCCGCAAAGCGTCGTACACGTAGTCGTCGTTCTCGAACGTGGTGACGACCAGTACGCGCGGCGCCGGGTCGAGGTTCTCCAGCAGCAACCGGGTCGCCTGGATGCCGTCCACCGCCGGCATCCGGACATCCATCAAAACGACGTCGGCGCCGGTACGACGAACAACCGGCAGGACTTCCGCGCCGTCACCGGCCTCGCCGACCACCGTAAGGTCGGGCTCGGCGTTGATGATCGCGCGCAGCCCACTCCGGATCAGCGGCTCGTCGTCAACCACGACCACCGACAGCTTCACGTCATCCCTTCGTCGTCATGCTGACCGGCAACCGGACCGCGAGGCGCCAGGCCTGCCCGTCGTCCTCCGTGTCGGTTCCTGTGACCGGACCGGCGTCCACCGTCCCGCGCAGTACGGCGACTCTTTCACGGATCCCGGCCAGGCCGCGGCCGCCGCCGGACTGATCGGACCTGCCGTTCATCGGATTGGTGACCGCGAGCCGCAGCCCGGACGTGTCCAGCCGGATCGACAGCTCGACGGCGAGCTCGCCGGCCGGACGACCGGCATGCCGGATCGCGTTGGTCAGACCTTCCTGCACGATGCGGTACGCCTCTCGAGAGACCGCGGCCGGTAGCTGGTCCAGATCGCCTGACCGGTCGACCTCGATCGTGATGCCGCCGGCCCGGGTGGCCTCGACGAGACGGTCCAGACCGCCGAGCGTGGCCTGCGGCGTGGTCCGCGAGCCCGGCCGGCGGTCGTCGCGGAGCAGACCGAGCACGTGGTCGAGATCCGCGAGTGCTGCCCGGGCGGAGGTCTCCATCGCGGCCAGTGCGGTCTCGGCGAAGTCCGGGTCGCTGGCAAGGACCCGGCGCGCGGCCGCGGCCTGGATGGTGACGAGGCTGAGGGCGTGTCCGACGCTGTCGTGCAGTTCGCGGGCGAGACGGTTGCGCTCGGCAAGCGTTGCGGTCTGCTGCTCGAGCAACTCGATCCGCTCCGCCGCGGTCGGTCCGAGGACGCGCGGCGCGAGGTACGCCAGCAGTGCGCCGACCGCGGCCGACAGCAGGAACAGTCCGATCAGACCGCCGATCGCGGCCGCGGGCATCCAGAGGTCGGTCCAGTTGCCGTGGATGTCGTACGACCAGCCGGGCACGATGTCGCGCGATCCGGCCGAGCGGAACGGCGCGGCCAGCCAGATCGCGCCGACGCCGAACACGATCGTGCTGAGGATCCCGATGACCCCGCCGGCGACCAGGTGCAGGCAGAACCAGACGACGGTCCGTCGCCGCTGCGGCCAGGTCCGCGCCGGACCGAGCGGCCGCTCGTCGAACCGCACCGCGAGCAGCGACTCGACCGCGATGCCCTCCACCTCGCGGACCGCGGGCAGCAGACCGAGCGCGACCGGCGGCACGAGTCCCATCAGCACCCAGATGATGCCGGTGGCAACTTTCGGCAGGCCGAGGTCGGTGACCACCGCGCCGAGCGCGCTGTCCACCAGGATGAACGCCAGCACCAGCGCCGAGCCGAGCAGCAGGTAAACCCAGCGCAGGTACGTCGACGGACGCCACAGGCTCCCGATCGCGTATGCCACTGCTTTCACAGTCACATCGTGTCAAAGCCGGGGCCGGTGTCACCTCCCTCGCCGGAGTGAGTGCGAGGAAACCCCTGCGCCCCGCACCGAGAAGTGGGATGCCTCACCAAGAAGTTGAGGGTTTACGCAAATTTGACGCTGCATGGCCCGGTTCTGCCGCTGTGGGCGTCGCGATCTGCTGCTCGGGCGGGTACGGTCTGTGGTCGGGGCGGGTGCCCGTTCGGCTACGGACAGGTATGGGGAACGGCTCCAGGACGGGTGGCGAGCATGCTCTGCGAGGACCCGGCACGGCGGACGTCAATTCGCCGTGAAGACCCCGCGGGCGGATTGACCACCCTTCCATATTTGATGTTTGATCAAATATCGGGACGAGAGAGGTCGATATGAGGTTGAGGCGTTCCGTCATCGCGGTGATGGCGGTCCTGGGGCTCGCCCTGGTCAGTGCATGTAACGGTGACGACAAAGGCGGTCAGGCCGACAACGGTCTGCAGAAGGTCAACTACCTGACGTCGTTCAACACCTTCGGCCGCGAGGCGTACGCCTACGTCGCGCTGGACAAGGGGTACTTCAAGGACGCCGGCTTCGACGTCAAGATCACCCCGGGCACCGGCACCGTCGACGTGATGAAGCTGGTGGCCGGCGGTCAGGCCGACTACGGCATCGGCGACTTCACCGCGACCGTGATCACCCTTGGCAAGCAGAAGCTGCCGGTCACCACCGTCGGCATGATCCACCAGAAGTCGCTGGCCGCGATCATGTCGCTCAAGGGCTACGGCATCGAGAAGCCGCAGGACCTGGTCGGCCAGACGATCGCCGACCAGCCGGGCTCCACCAACACGGTGATGTTCCCGGTCTACGCCAAGGCCGTCCACATCGACCCGAAGTCGGTGACCTTCCTGCCGTCGCCGCCGCCGGCGCTGCCGAAACTGCTTGCCTCCGGCAAGGTCAAGGGCATCGGCCAGTTCGTGGTCGGCAAGCCGCTGATCCAGAAGGCCGACCCGCAGCACCGCGAGCCCGTCACGCTGGCGTACGGCGACGTGCTGCCGGAGCTGTACGGCAACGCGATCATCACCCGGTCGGACCTGGCCAAGGACCACCCGGACCAGGTGAAGAAGTTCACCGGCGCGCTGTTCAAGGGCCTGCAGGACACCGTCGACGACCCGGCCGGGTCCGCGGCGATCCTGAAGAAGTACGTGCCCGACACCGATCTGGCGGTCGCGACCACCGAGCTGGAGATCATGAAGGACTACACGAAGCCGAAGAACTTCGAGGGTCCGCTCGGCGATGTCGACGTGAACCGGGTCAAGACGATCATCTCGCTGCTCGAGCAGTCCACCGCGATCCAGAAGGGCTCCGTCACGCCGGACGACGTCGTCACGATGAGCCTGGCTCCGAAGAGCTAGGGGTGTCTGAGCACTGATGATTCGCCTGGACGGCGTAGGGCAGGTCTTCGACGGTCGCGAGGGCCGGGTGACCGCCCTCGAGAAGATCGACCTGCACGTCCGCGGCGGTGAGTTCGTCACGCTGATCGGCCGGTCCGGATGTGGCAAGTCCACTCTGCTCCGGCTGATCGCGGGACTCCTGCCGCCGACCTCGGGTTCGGTCGCGGTGGCGGATGAACCCGTCACCGGACCGCGCCGGGACGTGTCGTTCATGTTCCAGCGGCCGGCCTTGCTGCCGTGGCGTTCGGTGCTGTCGAACGTGATGCTGCCGGTCGAGATCGACAAGGGCAGCGACCGCGGCAAGGCGGCGTACCGGGACCGGGCTCACCAGTTGCTCGAGCTGGTCGGTCTGCAAGGGTTCGAACGGCGGCTGCCGCACGAGCTCTCCGGTGGCATGCAGCAGCGGGTGTCGCTGTGCCGGTCGCTGATCCGCGACCCGCAGGTGATGCTGATGGACGAGCCGTTCTCCGCACTCGACGCGCTCACCCGGACCGAGCTGTCCGAGGAGTTGCAGCGGATCAAGATGGAGCTGTCAACCACGATCGTGTTCGTCACGCACTCGATCGAGGAGGCCGTCGTACTCGCGGACCGGGTCGTCGTCCTGACGCCGCGTCCGGGCCGGATGCGTGACATCGTCGACATCGACATCCCGCGGCCGCGCAGCCTCGCCCAGAACGCCTACGTCACCGAGGTGGCCACGATCAGCGCACGGCTGCACGCGCTGCTCTCGGAGAAGGAGAGCGAGGACCGGCGATGACCAAGCGTTCCTGGCTGACCAGTTCGCCGGCGGCCGCCGTCATCCTCCCGATCATCGGGCTGGCGGCAGCGATCGCGTTGTGGTGGGGCGCGACGGTCGTGTTCTCGATCGCGCCGTACCTGCTGCCGACGCCGTGGGACGTGGCGGTCAAGTTCTTCGACCAGCCCGGTGTCCTGCTGTCGGAGACCGGTACGTCGCTGCTCGAGACGCTCGAGGGCTTCGTACTGGCGATCGTCATCGGGGTGCCGATCGCGCTGGTGATCGTCCGCTCGGTGATCCTCGAGCGGCTGGTCTATCCGCTGCTGCTGATGGTGAACTCGATCCCCAAGGTCGCGGTCGCGCCGCTGCTGGTGGTGTGGATGGGCTTCGGTCAGTGGCCGAAGGTCGTGATGGTGCTGCTGATGTGCTTCTTCCCGATCGTCATCTCGACCGCGCAGGGGATGAAGTCGACGCCGACCGAGCTGGTCGAGCTGATGCGGTCGCTGAACGCGACGCGGGCGCAGGAGTTCTTCAAGCTCCGGCTGCGGTACGCGATGCCGCAGATCTTCACCGGGTTCAAGGTCGCGATCTCGCTGGCCGTGATCGGTGCGGTGATCGGCGAGTTCGTTGGTGCCACCAAGGGACTCGGCTACGTGATCCAGCAGTCCGGCGCCAGCGCCGACACCACCCTGGCCTTCGCCGCGATCATGCTCCTCAGCGTCATGAGCATCATCTTGTTCTACGGCTTGGTGCTACTCGAGCACCTGCTGCTCCCCTGGGCCCAGGAGAAGCGATGACTGTACTTTTGGCCGCGCCTCCGGCGCCGGCGTGGTCATCGGGCCTTAGCTCCCGGCCTTCCCTCGTCGCTCCGGTCGCTTCGCTCCCTGCGCTCCTCAGTCCAGGCCGGGAGGCCCGATGACCGCGCAAGCGTCTGATGCGGATCGGCGGGTGTTGGTTCGGCCGGACTGGTTGCAGGGCACGGTTTCGGCGGTGTTCGTGGCGGTCGGGTTCGAGGCGGAGGATGCGGACAAGATTGCGGCTGCGCTGGTCGAGGCGGATCTGCGCGGGGTGAGTTCGCACGGCGTGATGCTGGTTCCGATGTACGTCGAACGCCTGAACGCCGGCGGTGTGACCCGCGAGCGCGAGCTCGACATCCTGTTCGACGCCGGCGCCGCGATGGTCGCGGATGCCCGCGGCGGGATGGGCCAGCTGTCCAGCCCGCAGGCGATGGGCCACGCGATCGAACGCGCCGGCCGGCACGGCATCGGCCTGGTCTCGGTCCGCAACGCACACCATTTCGGCGCGGCCAGCCGCTGGGCCATGCAAGCCGGTCAGGCGGGATGTATCGGTATCGCGATGTCGAACACCACGCCGTTGATGCCTGCTCCGGGCGGCGCCGAGCGGATCGTCGGCAACAACCCGCTGGCGATCGCGGTCCCGACCAAGGCCGGCGTGGAGATCGTGCTGGACATGGCATTGTCGGCCGTTGCCCTGGGCAAGATCCGGTTGGCGGCCTCGGCCGGGCGGTCGATCCCTGAGACCTGGGCGACCGACTCCTCGGGTACGCCGACCACGGACCCGGAGGAGGCCGTGCTCGGCATGCTGTTGCCGGCGGCCGGGCACAAGGGGTTCGGGCTGGCGTTGATGATCGACGTACTCACCGGTGTGCTGAGCGGTGGAGGCTGGGGTGACCAGGTCCGCCCGCTGTACCGGGAGCCGGACCGGCCGAACGACTGCGCGCACCTGTTCCTGGCGATCGACCCGGAGTTGATGGGCGGCGTGGAGAGTTTCCGCCTGCGCTCGTCCGGGCTGGCCGCGCGGGTTCGGGGCAGCGCGACGGCTCCGGGCGTGAACCGGCTGCACCTGCCGGGTGAGATCGAGGCGGAGCGTGCGGCGTACCAGCGCCGGCACGGTGTGCTGATCGAGCGGTCCGGACTGGACGGGCTGCTGGAGGCGGCGCGTGCGGCCGGCGTCGTCGTACCGGCGGGAGGGGTGTTGAGCTGATGGGAAAGACACAGGTGTCGACCGAGGCGCTGCGGAGCCCGAACGGGGTGTTCTCGCAGGCAACGACGATCGAAGCGACCGGACGCTTGGTCTTCGTCTCCGGGATGACCGCCCGGCGGCCGGACGGCGAGATCGTCGGGGTCGGCGATGTCCGGGAACAGACCAGGCAGGTGTGCGAGAACGTGAAGGCGGCGGTCGAGGCCGCCGGCGGAACGCTCGCGGACGTCTGCCGCGTGGATGTGTACGTGCGCAACATGGAGGACTTCGCCAAGATCCACGAGATCCGGGCGCAGTACTTCACCGAGCCGCTGCCGGCGTCGACCATGGTCGAGGTCAGCAAGCTCGCACATCCCGATTACCTGATCGAGATCAACGCGATCGCCGTGGTCGCCTGACCGGGGGTGAGTTTCATGCGTGGCGTCGAGTGGACCTGAGATGAAGTACGTGATGGTGGAGTACGCCGGGCGCGAGGTGCCCGGCGTACTCGACGGGGATTCCGTCCTGTTGCTATCGGCAACGGATCTGACCGAGGTGATCTCTGGTGAGGCCTCGGTGGTCGACAAGATCCCCTATGACGAAGGGCTCTTGCGGGCGCCGTTGCGGCGGTTCCGGCGGGACATCCTGTGCACCGGGTGGAACTACTGGGACCACTTCGAGGAGAGCAAGGGCACGCGCGAGGGGCAGGACGTCGACCGGCCCGAGCACCCGACGTTCTTCACCAAGGGCCCGGACGTGGTGATCGGTCCGTACGACGACATCGCCTGGGATCCGGCGATCTCCGCCAAGTGGGACTACGAGGCCGAGGTCGCGCTGGTGATCGGCAAGACCGGCAAGAACATCGCGGTTGCCGACGCACTGGACCACGTCTGGGGCTACACGCTGGCCAACGATGTGTCGCAGCGCGACCTGCAGCGTGCGCACGGCGGCCAGTGGCTGAAGGGCAAGAGCATCGATAACACCATGCCGCTGGGTCCGTGGATCGTGACCGCCGACGAGGTGGGCGACCCGCAGGACATCCACCTGCAGTGCGTGGTGAACGGTGAGGTACGCCAGGACGCGTCCACACGGCAGATGGCGTTCGACGTCGCCACGCTGATCAGTGAGCTCTCGTTCGGTATGACGCTGCGCCCGGGCGACCTGCTGCTGACCGGTACCCCGGCCGGCATCGGCAACGCCCGCGACCCCCAGGTGTTCCTCCAGGACGGCGACGTTGTCGTCACCCGCTCCGACAAACTCGGCGAGCTGCGCAACAGAGTGACACGCGCATGAACGGGCCTCTTGAACTGCTGCCAGGTGGCGGCAAGAGCGGCCGCCGTACCCTCGCTGAGCACGCGGCCGCCGAGCTTCACCAGCTGATCCTGTCCGGTGAGCTGCCGAGCGGTACGCCGCTGAGGCTCGTGGAGCTGGCCAGCCGGCTCGAGATGAGTCAGATGCCTGTGCGCGAGGGACTCCGTCGGTTGGAGGCGCTCGGGCTGGTCGAGATCATCCCGCACCGCGGCGCGTGGGTCCGTGACCTGTCGTTGTCGGATCTGCGCGACACGCATGAGACTCGGCTGGCGCTGGAGAGTCTCGCCGTACGGGCGGCTGCGGCCCGGTTCACCGAGGACGACCTGACGAAGGCCGCGGCCGCATTGGCTGAGCACCTCCGTCTGTCACGAGCAGAAGACTCCGCGGGCGCCCGCGACGCCCATGCGGACTTCCACTTCGCGATCTACCGGGCAAGCGGCTCACAGTGGTTGCCGCGAGCAATTGAACCGGTCTGGCAGAACAGCGAGCGCTACCGGTTCGGGAGCCGTCAGACGGCGTTCCTGATCGAGAAGAGCCGGCAAGAACACCAGGCGATCCTGGACGCGTGCGTCGCGCAGGATCCTGACGCGGCCGAGTTGGCGTTGCGTAGTCACTTGGCGGGCGCGTTCCAGCGGATCACCGAGACGATGACGTCGAAGCCGAAGGAGACGTCGTGAAGGCGAGGTTCGACGCGACCGGTGAGGTCGTGGTGATCACAGGCGGCGCACGTGGCATCGGTGCGGCGCTCGCACAGGCAGTCAACGCCGCCGGCGGTACTGCGGTCGTCTTCGACGTCACGCCGCCCTCGGACGGTGTCGAGTACGTCGAGGTCGACGTAGCGGACCGGTCCGCCGTCCAGGCTGCGGTCGCTGGTGTGCTGGAGCGGCACGGGCGGATCGACGGTCTGGTCGCCGGTGCGGCCGTGCAGCCGCGGTCGACTGTGCTGGAGATGGATGCGGCCGAGTGGACCCGCACGCTGCAGGTGAACCTCGATGGTGTGGTCTGGATGTGTCAGGCCGTCGTACCGCAGATGGTGGAGCGGCAGTCCGGCTCGGTGGTGGTCTTCACGTCGGGGCTGGCGTCGACCGGGTACGCGGGCGCATCGGCGTACGCCGCGAGCAAGGCGGCGCTGGTGGCGTTCGCCAAGTCGCTGGCGGTCGAGGTGGCCGGCGACCGGGTCCGGGTGAACGTGGTCGCGCCAGGGGTGATCGACACCGAACAGTTCCGTACTGCGAACGTCGGGGCGGAACGGGAGCACTGGCACGACACCATAGGCATCGGCGACCCCGACGACGTGGTCGGGCCGTTGCTGTTCCTCCTGTCCGACGCTGCCGCGATGACCGGGTCCGTGCTGGCCCGGGAACGTGCCTTTGCCAAGTTCACCAGCTTTACGAGTTCCACGGAGTGACAAGTTGACTGAACAGCTCCCTGTTGTCGTGGTCGGCGCCGGACCGATCGGTCTGACCGCGGCCCTCGGCCTTGAGCACTACGGCATCCCGTACGTGCTGCTGGAGGAGGACGCCACGCTCTCCTCCGACACCAAGGCCGGTACGACGCTCAGCCGGACGTTGGAGATCTGGAACCGGTACGGCGCGGTGGACCGCATCCTCGGCGCCGCGCTGCGGATCGACGAGATCGGTGACATCGACCGGGCCACCAACACGCCCCGGGCCTCGGTGCAGTTGGCCGAGCTGGCGAACGACACGCAGTTCCCGTTCGTCATCAACCTGCCGCAGCAGAAGATGGAGCCGCTGCTCGCGGCGGCCCTGTCCACGCCGGTGCGGACGCAGCACCGGATGACGTCGTTCGAGGTACGTGACGACCGCGTAGTGCTGCAGGTCGAGACACCGGACGGTCCGCAGGAGCTGGAGGCGTCGTACCTGCTGGCCTGTGACGGCGGTCGTTCGCGGATCCGCGATGCGCTCGGCGTGAAGGTGGTGGGGGAGACCCTGCCGGAGCGGTACATGTTGATCGACGTCGTCGTGGACCTGGATGTCGACAACGCCAGGGACTACCCGTACCTCGCGTACTTCGCGGACAAGTCCGAGTGGATGGTGCTGATCCGGCAGCCTGACAACTGGCGGTTCCTGTTCCCGCTGGCCCCGGGCGCCGACGCTCCGGGCGACGAGGACCTGCTGGTGAAGGTGAAGCAGTTCATCGGCGAGGTGGACCGGATCGAGCTGATGGGCTCGGTCGTCTACAACGTGCACCACCGGGTCGCGGAGCAGTGGACCAAGGACCGCAGGGTATTCCTGATGGGCGATGCGGCCCACCTGATCACGCCGATGTGGGCGCTCGGTCTGAACACCGGAGCGCTGGACGCGTCGAACCTGCCGTGGCGGCTGGCCTGGGTACTGCGCGGCTGGGCCGATCCGTCGCTGCTGGACGGGTACGAGCAGGAGCAGCGTCCGGTGGCGATCGAGGGCTCGGGCGAGATGGCCGAGGCCGCGCGGAAGTACATGTCGTTCCAGCAGGGCGCTGTCACAGCGGGAACGAGCGACTGGGCGACGGCGTACACGCGGACTCTGCTGAGCGTGCGGCTGGACGTGGACGGCTCCGGTGACTGGTCGATGGTTGCCACGGCGGCCGAACCGCCTGCGGTGCGCGCCGGTGACCGGGCGCCCGACCTGGTGCTGCAGAGCCCGACAGGCCGGTTGACGATCCACGACCTGTGCCGGGACTCGTTCGTCGCCTTGTACTTCACTGATGTCCGCCGGCGCCCGGAGATCCCGCTGAACGGATCGCCTGCGCTGCAGCACTACGCAGTGTCCCGGTGGGACGCGCCGCACGACTCCGGTCTGCGGGACCGTGCGCTGTTCGACCCCGGAAGCGTTGCCACCAAGCGGTACGGCGTGCCGCCGGAGACCGTAGTACTGCTCCGGCCGGACGGGCATGTGGCTGCTGTCGCTCCGATGAGTACTGGCGTTGCGGAGGAGCTGTACAGCCGCATTACCGGTAAGGAGGTTCCATGAGTTTCGACGAACCGCTGCGCGAGATCCTGCTGCAGACGGACGACCTGGAGTGGGTCGAGAAGTCGTTGGACGGTCTGTCCCACAAGATGCTGTGGCGGGACCCGGAGACCGAGGCCTCGATCGCACTGGTGCGTTTCGAGAAGGGCTCCGGCATTCCGTCCGAGCACAAGCACGCGTCGAACCAGTTCATGTTCTGCCTGTCCGGCCGGTACGTGTACCTGCCGACCGGGACCACGCTGACCAAGGGCAGCTTCTACTGGAACCCCAAGGGCGTGACGCACGGTCCGACGCGGGCAGAGGAGACCTCTGTCCTGCTAGAGGTGTACGACGGGCCGCACTACCCAGAGCGGCCGGACTTCTACGACAACGACGAGGACGCCCGCTGACATGGCCGGTTGGGACGTCCACACGCATCTGATCCCGCCGACCGTGCTGTCGGCGGCGCACCGGGGTGAGTTCGGGCTGTCCGTCGACAGCGGTTCGCTGGTGGTCGACGGACAGCGACTGCCGCTGCGCCGGCTCGCCGACCCGGCCGCGCTGCTGCAGTGGATCACCGAGCAGTCGCTGGACGGCGCCGTCGTCTCCGTGCCGCCCGCGCTCTTCCGGTACGACGCCGGCGTCGAGTGGTCCGAGCTGGTCAACCAGGGGCTCCGCGAACTCGCCACACCGCAACTGCGTGTCCTGGCGCATCTGCCGCTGCTGGACCCGGCAGCGCCGGCAGTGGCTGCCGGTCTGGCCGGTGAAGGCGTCTTCGGCGGGTTCGCACTGGGTACGCCGAGCTATGCCGGGCTGGATCCGGTCTGGCGGGTGCTGGACGTGCTGGAGGCGTTCACCCTGATTCATCCCGGCAGCAGTGACGACAAGCGGCTTGATTCGTTCTACTTGTCGAACCTGTTGGGGAATCCGTACGAGACCGGAGTGGCCGCCGCTTCGCTCGTCTTCGCCGACGTGCCGGGGCGGTTTCCAGGGATCCGGTTCTGCTTGTGCCATGGGGGTGGTGTGACGGCGGCCGTTGCCGGCCGGTGGCAGCGCGGGATCGACACGGAACGGCCCGGGATCGAGCCGGTGTCGTTGCCGGTCGCGGAGGCGCTGCGCCGGTTCTACGTCGACGATCTGGTGCACGACGACGCCGTACTGGAACTGCTGACTTCGACGTTCGGTGCCGAGCGGGTCCTGGCCGGGAGTGACTGGCCGTTCCCGATGGGCAGCGACGGGGTGTCCGCCGCGCGGGCCGCGACGGCCGAGGTGCTGACCCGGCCGCTGGCGAAGGAGGTCGCCGCGTGGTGAGACGAGGGTGCTGTCTGGTCGAGGTTGTGATCAGATATCAAATCGTGAACGGGGATGAGGCGTGACTACACGGGGGACTGTGTTGCACAGCCACGGACCGGGGGAGCAGCTGAAGGCCGAAGAGGTCGAGCTGACAGCCGGTCCGGGGGAGACGTTGGTGGAGATGCGGCTGGCTGCCGTGACTTCGCAGGACCGGTCGACGCTGGCCGGCAAGCAGCCGTCTGTGCCGTTCGTACCGGGCTCCGAGGGGACGGGTGTGGTCGTCAGCTCGGATGTCGTCGAGGCCGGGACAGCTGTGCTCGTCCGGGGCGACGGCGTCGGCGTGACGAGAGCGGGCGTGTGGGGTCGGTACGCCGTCGTGCCGGATACCGCCGTACATCGGCTGCCGTCGTCGTTGGAGCCGGGAGCGGCGCTGACGTTGCTGACGCAGGCGTTGACCGCGCACACCGCTGTCCGGCGGGTGGCCGACGTACAGAAGGGCGAGACCGTTGTCGTCACCGGCGTGAACGGTGCGGTCGGCAGGATGTGCGCTGCGATCGCACGGTCGGCCGGTGCGGCGCGGGTGATCGGTCTGGTGGCGATGGAGGCGTCTGTCGACGCCACGACCGCACTGGTGGACCAGATCGTTCGCGTCGACGGACTGGGACAGGTTGGACGGGAGCTGCAGTGGTGTGACGCGGCTGTCGACACCATGGGTGGTCCGGTGACCGGTGGGGTCCTGGGGCACATCACCCCGGGCGGGCGGATCGCCGTACTGGGTTACAAGGCCGGTGAGTTCACCACGATCGATCTGCACCAGTTGATCGGCCGCGACCTCCGGGTGCTGCCGGTGAACCTGCAACGCACTGCTCTGGCACCGGATGCGGTCGGTCAGGCCCTCGCAGATATCGCAGCGGCCTCCTGGCATGCGGAGTACGACGTGGTGCCCGCGGATCGGGTCGGTGACGCGCTCGATCGGCAGGCCGGGCGGGTGTTGCTGGACCTGACCGCGCTGCGCTGACACTCCTCGGCCGGCCTAGACCACTTGTGTTTGCTGGAGTCTGAGCTGAGCAATCCGTCGTCGGAGGCCCGCAGATACCCGAGTGGCGGCTACGGTACCTCCAGAGCTGAATAGGAGAGAGGCAGCCCGCTACTGATGATCCGACGACTCGAGCTCACGCCTGGGGGGCCTACCGGCCGTCGTACGCTCGCCGAGGAAGCCGCCGCCGAGCTGCACGAGCTCATCCTGTCCGGCGAGCTGCCCAGTGGTACGGCGCTGCGGCTCGAGGAGCTCGCCAAACGGCTCGACATGAGCCAGATGCCGATCCGCGAAGGGCTGCGCCGGATGGCTGCGCTCGGACTGGTCGAGATCGTCCCGCACAAGGGCGCCTGGGTCCGTGAGTTGTCGATGGAGGACCTGCGCGACACCCACGCGACCCGGTTGGCGCTGGAGTCTCTTGCGGTGCGTGCGGCCGCGACACGGTTCTCCGACTCGGACGCCTCGACCGCCCGGGACGCACTGGCCGAGCATGTCCGGTTGTCGAAGCTGGGCGACAACATCGCGTCCCGGCAGGCGCACACCGAGTTCCACTTCGCCATCTACCGGGCGGGCGGTTCGCGGTGGCTACCGCGAGCGATCGAGCCGGTCTGGCAGAACAGCGAGCGCTACCGGTTCGGCTCGCGGCAGACCAAGGCCCGCATCGAGCAGACCCGACGGGAGCACCAAGCGATCCTCGACGCGTGCGTCGCGCACGACGAGGCAGGCGCCGAGGCCGCGCTGCGCGAACACCTGGAAGGTGCGATGCAGCGCATCACCGAGACGATGGAGCGTCGCTCGGCTCCTTCTACTGAGAAGCCCTGAGTTCTACTGGGAAGCCCTGAGCTCTTCGAACCTGTCGTGCTGCCAGCCTGTTGCGTCGAAGACCGCTCGGAGCAGCAGGCCGTCGCTGCTCGAGCGGTGAACGCCGATGAGTTGTGCGAGCGGCTGGCTGCCCAGGCCGTCGTAGTACTGGTCCAGAGCTTGCCGCCTGCGCTGCTCGGACCCTCCGCTGATCTCCTCGAGCGGTCCGTCGCATCCGGTGACGTGGCCCGACCCGATCTGTTGTCCCGGGGCCAATTGCTGGACCAGGCGCTCTCCTGCGCGCACGTCCTCGGTTCTGACACGGGCACCCAGGGTGCGGCACTGGACGCGTCGGAGCGCTCTCTGGACTGCTTGTGAGATGGCGATGTGGTCCGGATGCCCGGTGAGTCCGTCCCGTCCCACTGTGAGGATCAGCTCTGGTTCGAGCTCGCGGGCTGCCTTCTCGACCTCCGCGGCCACATCGGCCGGCGGCGCGGCGGCTAACGTCCGCGGGCCGTTGTGGCCACCGTCATCGATCCACTGGTCCGCTGCACCGAGCCAGCCCCACTCATCGATCCCCAGCAGCGCGCAGGAGTCGGTGAGATGTTCCGCGGCTCCGTGCATCCCGGCGGTGGCCACACGCAGTACGACATGCCAGCCCTGCTCGTGCAGCACGGAGGTCGCGGCGCCGGTGGCGAAGACCTCGTCGTCCGGGTGCGCGTGGACGACGAGCGCCGTGGGCATCAGTCAGCCACTCAGCCTGCCAGCCAGCCAGCCGGCTAGTCGGCCAGGCGGGCCGGGAAGCCGCCGGTGGCGAGCGGACCCCAGCGCTCGGGGGTGATGCGGATCAGGCACTTGCCCTGCTTCACCATCGCCTCGCGGTACTCGTCCCAGTCAGGGTGCTCGCCGGAGATCGCACGGTAGTAGTCGACAAGCGGCTCCACGGCGTCCGGCAGCTCGATGACCTCGCCACTGCCGTCCACCTGCACCCAGGCGCCGTTCCAGTCGTCCGACAGCACGAGCACCCCGGCCTTGCCGGTCCGCTTCACGTTGGTGCTCTTGGCCCGCTCCGGGTACGACGAGATGACGATGCGGCCCTCGGTGTCCACGCCTCCGGACACCGGTGACGCCTGTGCCGTCCCGTCCGCCCGGTACGTGATCAGCAGCATGTGATGACGAGGCCGCACGAACTCCAGCAGCCCCTCGAGATCGACCTTGGTGTTGGTAGCAATAGTCCTCGGCATGGTCCCACCCTATGCGTCCGGCTGAAGATCCTGCGGGGTGAGGAGGTGTTCCAGCTCGTCATCGGTGCGCTGGTTGATGAGGTGTTTGTAGTGCTGCGCCTGGGCGGTCGTGGGAAGGACTCCGGCCAGCAGGTCAGGGAGGAGAAGCTCGTAGCCGGCGCGGGCCCGCGCCGTGTAGCGGTTCCTGGTCCTGGCCACGGCCGAGGACACGCGGATCGCGTGCTCGTTTCCCGGAGGTACGCCGGGACGGTCGGTCTCCCGCGCCGCGAAACGGAAGCCGTTCGCCTGGTCGCAGCGCGCACATCCCGCGCCGGCGCCGAGGGTGGAACCGCAGTCCGGGCAGGTCAGATGGTCGAGCGCTCCGTCGACGATCCGCCAGTCGAACTCGGACGTGTCCTGCAGTACGACCTCGGCCAGCTCGCGCGCTTCCGCCGTACCTTTGCGGACGCCGGAGGCGGTGCAGAAAGTGTCCCAGGCGGCGTCGATACTGTTCTCCATCTCTCGCAGCGCGGCGGCGAACCGAGGGTCTTCGACGCGTCGCATGGTTGCGACTCTAACCAGTCCCGGGGCCTGTGGACGACCGGATTGACATGTTCGAACAGGTGTTCGAACATGGATTCATGACGGGGAGCGAGGCAGCGACGAGCCGGGTCACGGCGCTCGACCAGGCGCGCCTGCTCCTCGCCCAGGTCAAGGCTCGGAAGGCGGCTGAAGACGACGAGGAGGAGAGCGCCCGCCTGGCTCCTGTCACCGGCCGGGTGCCGTCGGTCGCGCGGGTGCAGCAGGCGTTGGACACGGCCGGAGTGGATCGGGAGCTGCCCACGCATCCGGCGGTGAGTGAGTTGCTGGCGGGGGCGAGCCTGCGCGGCGGCTCGGTGTACTCCGTGCGTGGCAGCGCCGCCCTGGTGATGGCGCTGATGGCCGGTCCGTCCGCGGAGGGCGCCTGGTGCGGTGTCGTCGGGGTGCCGTCGTTCGGTGCCGAGGCGGCGCGTGGGCTCGGCGTCGATCTGGAGCGGCTCGTGCTGGTCCCGGATCCGGGCCGCGAGTGGCTCAGCGTCGTCGCCGCGTTGGTGGACGCGCTGACGGTGGTGGTCGTCCGGCCGCCGGGGGAGGTGACACCGGGGGAGGCATCCCGGCTCGCCGCCCGGCTCCGGACCCGCGGCGCGATGCTGATCGCGTGCGGGTCGTGGCCCGGCAGCGAGGCCCGGTTCGAGATCGAGAGCAACACCTGGACCGGTCTCGGCGACGGCGAGGGGCTGATCACCGGCCGCCGGGCGACGGTGGCGGTGACCGGTCGGCGGGCCGCCGTGCGCGCTCGTCGTCATGAGCTCTGGCTTCCTGGCCCCGACGGTGTCGTCCGGCCTGTCGAGCCCGCTCGTGAGGCTGACCCGGCTCGTCAGGCTGGCCCGGGCTGGCAGGAAGAGTGGGCGGATCAGATCGGCGCGGTGGGCTGATGGGCGGCCGCGGACTCACCCGCACGATGGTGATCTGGGTGCCCGACTGGCCGGTGACGGCGGCCGCGGTGGCGACCGGACGCTCGCCGGACGAGCCGATCGTCGTGCTGGAGAAGGGGAAGGTGCTCGCCACCTCGGCGGCCGCGCGGGCCGAGGGGGTGCGGCGCGGGCAGCGGGCTCGGGACGCGCAGTCGCGGTGCCCGGAGCTGGTCGTGCTGAAGTACGACCCGGTGATCGACGCGCGCGCGTTCGATCCGGTGATCGCGTGCCTGGAGGCGATCACGCCGGGCGTGCAGGTGATCCGTCCGGGGATGTGCGCGTTGAAGGCACGCGGTCCGGCCCGGTTCTACGGCAGCGAGGAGAGGGCGGCGGAGAAGCTGCTCGACCGGCTGGAGACGTTCGACGTGCCGGGCAGCCGGATCGGGATCGCCGACGGTCCGTTCGCCGCCGAGCAGGCGGCGCGGGCGAGCTCCGCGCGGACCAGGGTGCAGGTGGTGCCGCCGGGCGGGTCACCGGAGTTCCTCGCGCCGTTGTCGATCGATCTGCTCGAGCAGCCGGAGCTCACGGATCTGCTGCGCCGGCTGGGGTTGCGGTCGCTGGGTGCGTTCGCCCGACTCTCCGGGACGGAGGTGCTGACCCGGTTCGGTCCCAGTGGCGCGTTTGCCCATCGGCTGGCGAGCGGATCCGACGATCGCCCGGTGACCGGCCGGGAGGTCCCGCCGGAGCTCACCCGGGCCCTCGACTTCGAGCCGGCGGTCGACCGGGTCGACCAGGTCGCGTTCGCGGTCCGTGCGATCGCCGACGAGCTGATCGTCCGGCTGACCGAGCTCGGCCTGGTGTGTACGACGCTGCGGGTCGAGGTCGGCACCGAGTCCGGGCGGATCCACGAGCGGGAGTGGCTGCATCCACGCTGGTTCACCGCGGCGGACGTGGTGGACCGCGTGCGTTGGCAGTTGCAGGGGAGCGGCACGGCGACCAGTGAGCTGACGTCGCCCGTCGTGCGGATCCGGCTGATCCCGGAGCAGGCGGATCCGGTCGGCGCGCATGTCGACGGGCTGTGGGGCGGCGGGCCGGACGAGCGGATCCACCGGGCGTTGTCGCGGGTGCAGAGCATGCTCGGTCACGGTGCGGTCGTATCGGTGGTGATCGGCGGCGGGCGAGGATTCGCCGAGCGGCAGACGCTGATCCCCTGGGGCGATCCACCGGTGCCGGCACGGCCTCCGGACCAGCCGTGGCCCGGGTCGATCACCGGGGCCGAGCGCTGGCCGACGCCGGCGCCGACCACGATCTTCCCGGAGCCGATCCCGGCGAAGGTGTTCGCCGCGGACGGCGCGCAGGTGTCGGTCAGTGCCCGCGGCGAGCTCTCCGGCGTACCGGCCGCGTTCTCCTTGCTGCCCACCGGCGGCTCCGGTGTTCAAGTTGCCGATAGCAACAAACTTCACCCGATCACGGCCTGGGCCGGCCCCTGGCTCAGCACCGAACGCTGGTGGGACCCCGCCACCGAGTCCCGCCAGGCCCGCTTCCAGTTCCAGACCGCCGACACCCGCGCCTGGCTCTTCACCCTCCACCAAACAACCTGGCAGGCCCAAGCCACCTACGACTGATTAGGTGAAGTCGATCCGCATCACCGTGCGGCGGAGGGTGGGGTGGGTGAGTTGCTTGAAGCCGGCCTCCTCGAAGGCCTGGTGGGGGCCGACGTGGAGTTCGCCCCAGGTGATGGTTTTGCCAGGTTGGGTGAACATCGGGTAGGCCTCGAGTGCGCGGGCACCGCGGCTGCGGGCGTACGGGATGGTCGCCCGGGCCAGGTGATAGGTGAGGCCGCGGCCGCGGAAGCCTTTGCGGACCGTCATGCACGTGACCGCCCAGACGCTCTCGTCGTCCTTGTCCTCGGAGCGGTCCGCCCACGGCACCCGCGACGTTCGCAGCTTCGGGTACGCCGTGCGCGGCTCGACGGCGACCCAGCCGGCCGGCTCGCCGTCGACGTACGCGATCAGCCCGCTCGTCGACGGCGCATCCGGCGTACCGCAGGCGGTCTGGTCCTGTAGTCGTGTCATCCGCTCGTCCAGCGTCGAGTCCCGCCAGATCCAACCGCGGATCTTGAACCGCTGGCATTGGCACTGCCCGGCATCCGTCGTACCGAAGATCGTTTGAAGGTCTTCCCAGGGCGCCTCGTTCGCCGGTACGACGGTCAGTTGCGACTCATCGATCACCATGCCGAGCAGATTAACGCGCGTTCCGGACGACCCGCGTCCGGAACTAGATTGGCCCGCATGCATCGCAGCAGAGTCTCCACCTTCCTCATCGACGTACGGCGGGACGAGGTCGACGCCGCCACGACGTTCTGGTCCGAGGCGCTCGGCGTACGGACGTCGTCGCCGGATGGCGAGCCGCAGTTCACCAGCCTGCACAACGCGATCCCCGGGTACGTCGCGGCGATCCAGTCCGTCGACGACGAGCCGCGGTACCACCTCGACATCGAGACCGACGACGTCCCCGCCGAGGTCGCCCGGTTGACCGAACTCGGCGCGGTGGAGATCGCCAGCTGGCAGGGCTGCCACACGCTCAAAGCCCCCGGCGGTCATCTGTTCTGCGTCATCCCGATGCACAGCGATCCGGAGTACTTCGAGCAGCACGCGACCGTCTGGGGCAGGCAATAAGCGGGTAGTAAGGCCGGCAGCTCAGGCGACGGGGACGGCGGGAGGCGCAGCGAGCGCGAAGAGGCGGTCGAACACCGCCGCTCGATCGAACTGCAACGCGTACACCCGCGCACGCTGCTCGGCGTCCGCCCGCTGTTCGCGGGTCCAGTCGCACACGACCTCGTCAAGCACGCGCCGCAGTGTGGCCGGGTCACGCTGCGGCACCAGCAGGGCCGTATCACCGACCGCCTCGGGTACGCCGCCCGTCGCGCAGGTGATGATCGGCCCGCCGCCGGCGAGAGCCTTCTCGACCAGGGCGATCCCGAACGTCTCCACGAACTCCGGCTGCTCGCGCGTCGGCAGCACGAACGCCGCGCTCCCGGCCATCAGCGCCGGCTTCTCCGCGTCGTCCACGTCGGTCAGCACCCGCACCCGCTCGCCCAGCCCCGCTGCCGCCACCTGCGCCATCACCTCGTCCTCTTGCGGCCCGCGCCCGGCAAGAACCAGCTGCACCCGCTCGGCCGACCGGGATCCGGCGTAGGCGGCGATCAGGTCGTCGACCCCCTTCGCCGAAGCGATCCGGGAGAGGAACAGCACGTACCCGTCTCGCGAAAGGCCGCGCCGGCCGAGAGTTTCGGCGATCCCGTCATCGGTCAGCGAAAGGTAGGACCAGGAGTCGACCGCCGGATAGGAGATGGCGATCCGCTCACGGCATTGCTGCGCGAACGTCGTGCCGTGAATGCCGTCGATGGTCGCCGCCGAGGCCACGATCAGATCCCTGGTGTACGACGACACCGCCACGCAGTGATCAGCCGCCAGGTAGACCGACAGGATGTGCGCGGCCGCGCCGAACCGCCCGGTGTTCACGCACTCGCGCACCACGTTGGTGATATCGGAGCCCACTGCCTCGGCCACGGTGATGACCCGTGCGGGCCCGATCCGCCGCGCCACCTGGACGGCCTCATGTACGGCGATCGCGTGCGGGCTCAGGTAGAGCGACATCGCCACCGTCGGCACCCCGTCGCTGAACAGCTCGACCAGCCGCCCGATGAGCCCGGACAGGTAGCGCCCGTCCGGAACCCGGTAGTCACCCACGGGATCGGGCCGCTCGACGGTGATGCCAGGGCTGTACGGCAGCACGCGATCGAGTGGTTTCAACGGCAGCCCGGCCGCCTCCAGCGCGTCCAGCGGCCAGGTCACGATCCGGACGTCGTCGAACCCGCGGGTGAGCGCCACCTCGGCGAGGCACCGTGCCTCACCGGAGTGCCCGCAGATCACCGGGTCGGCGCGAACGACGATGACCAGGCGGCGGGTGGGTGCGGACGGGACGAGCGTGTCGTCGGCGATGCTCATGCCTCACCTCCAGTTGCGTGCAGCGGGTCGGATGTGGATGGTGGCCTGATCCGGGTGCCCCAGCCGGAGGGCTGCGGGCCGAGCTCGATGTGCAGGTTGCGGATGTGCCGCAGCTCCCGGCCGGAGACCCAGGGGCGTTCGAGGGTCTTGCCGTCCACTGCGATGGACTGGACGTACGAGACCGGTCCACCGGCCTCGACCGGCTCGAATCCTGTTGTGGTGATGGACAGCTCGCCCTCGGGCAGCCGGACCGTCGACTCCGCCACGGCCGGCGTGCTCACCAGGAACATGTTCTGCCCAGCCACCGGGAACAGACCGAGGGTCGCCCACACGTACCACGCCGACAACCCGCCGGAGTCGTCGTTACCTGGCAGCCCGCCCCGGCCGGTGCCGAACTGGTTGGCGATCGCGGCATGCACCACCTCGGCGGTTCGGTCCGGCCGTCCGGCGTAGTGGTAGGACCACGGCGCCTCGTAGTCCGGTTCGTTGTTCAACCCCTCGAACCGGCACAGGCCGTACCCGGCCTCCATCTCGGCCACGCTCGGCGCCACCCCCGGCTGGGTGACCGGTGCGGCGTCGTACCCGAAGAACCGGTCGAGGAGCCCGATAAAAGCCTCGTCGCCGCCCGCGAGCGCGATCCGGGCGCGCATGTCGTGCAGCAACCGGAAGGAGTAGTTCCACCTGCCGCCCTCGTAGAACGTCGAGTCGCGCAGCAGCCCGGTGCCCGGGTCGTACGCCGCCCGCCAGCCCTGGGCAAGGTCGCGCATCTGCCGCGCCAATGGCCGGTCCCGCACCTTGTGGGCGATCGCCGCGGTGCAGTGGTAGGCGTACGCCAGGTCGAGGGTGTGGCTGATCGGGTGTGCCACGCCGTGCACCAGGTAGTCCTCGCCGTACGTCCGGCGCAGGTCCATCTCCAGATGCACCATGGCCCAGTCCCAGTCGATACCCGGCAGATCCAGCTGGCACAGGTCGGCAAGGAAGGTGTGCGCGAGCGCGCTGCCCTGCCGGGAGAACCGGTCGGCGCCCTTGGCCATCCGGTAGCCGATCGGCAGGTTGCCCTCCTGCTCGCAGACCGACAGCAGTGCGCCGGCCAGCGCGACCGAACGCTCGGGGAACAGGGTGGTTATCAGCGGCAGTTGGGTGCGGTAGATGTCCCACATCGTGCAGATGTCGAACGCGTACGGGCCCTCGGTCGTCCACGGGCTCTCGTCCGGGGCGAAACACGGCTTGACCAGCGAATGGTAGAGCGCTGTGCCGAAAACGGTCGCCTGGTCATTGGACTCGGCGTTGATCTCAATCTTGCCGAGGTGGTCGCGCCAGGTGGCTGCCGTGTCGTCGCGCCGCCCGGAGAAGGTGGCCTGGCTGCGGCTGATGTCTGCGTGCAGGTTGTTGCGGGCCGTCTCACAGCCGCGCAGGGAGAACCCCAGACGCACCTCGACGGTCTGCTCGGCGCGCGAGGGGCCTATGAAGATCAGCCCGAACGGCCGCAGTGTGGTCGGCCGGATGTAGTCGAAGTCGAGACGGGTGCCGCCGGGCATCAGGCGCCGGTCGTACCACAGCAACTGCCGCCAGCCAGGGGCGTCGACCTCCAAGTGCACGGCCAGCGGCACGCCCTCGACATGGATCTCGCCCTGAGCGACCCCCGGCTCCAGCATCGCCAGGTGCGCCTTCAACGGCACAGTCTGGCTGTGCGGGATCGCGAGGCCGCCGGTCGAGGCGTCGATGACGATCCGGGCGGCGTCATGCGCCGGGAAGGTGTACCGATGGACGGCCGACTTCGGGCCGACCGTGACTTCGCACCGCACTCCCGAGCTCAGCGTCGCCGCGTAGTAGCCGGGCTCGGCCACCTCGTCCAGCAGGTCCCAAGTGGTGCCCAGGTCATCGAGCGGGCCGAGCATCGGCGTGACCCGGAAGTAGTTGTAGTACTTGCGGATCGCGCCCGTGCCGGACTGCTGGAAGTGGGTGAAGCCGGACGCGACCGGACGGTCGTACAACAGGTCGGGCACGCCCTCGGTGTTGAAGTCGTACAGCCCGTAGCCAGTCGGGTAGGCCCCGGAGTACGGGCAGGCCGACACCATCCCGAACGGGTGCGTGGCACCAGGGTGGGTGTTGCCGACCTGCGGCTTGGGCCACCACCAGGTCGCGGCCAGGCCCTTCGGCGTGGGCAGGTCGGTGGCGCCGGTCCCGATGAACGGGTCGACGTACTCATACATCGGGCCTCACCGCCCATCGCGGCTGATGTGGACTCTCAAGGTAGGAAGCGCATGTTTCAGCCGTGTGTTCGAAGGAAACGGGCAGGTTACGAGCAGGCTGGTCGTGCGCAGCCTGTCTCGCCGAGCGCTGGCCCGTCGGCCGGCAGCAGAAACCGGTGAGCCGCCGGACGGCCCGGACTAGGCTCCGACGCATGACTGAGCTTGCGGCGACGTTCCAGCAGGAAGCGGTAGCGGAGGCCTACCAGCACCGGCCGCCGTACCCGGACGAGGTGTTCGACCGGCTCCTGGCCCTGATCACCGACGAGCCGCGACGCGTACTCGACATCGGCGCCGGTGAAGGCGCGATCGCCCGGCCGCTGGCGCCGCGGGTCGAGCACGTCGACGCGATCGATTTCTCCGCGCCGATGGTCGAAGCCGGCAAGCAGCGCCCCGGCGGCGACCACCCGAACCTCACCTGGCAGGTCAACGCGATCGAGAGCGCCGAGCTCGACGGCCCGTACGCACTGGTGACGGCCGGCGCGAGCATCCACTGGATGCCGTGGGAGGAGACGTTCGCGCGGATCGTCCCGCATCTGACCCCGAACGCGCAGCTCGTCGTCATCGAACACGGGCCTGTCGAGATGCCGTGGTGGGACGGAGTCGTCCGCGCGATCCAGCGGCACTCGCGCAAGAAGGACCACGACCCGAAGTACAGCGTCGTCGAGGCGATCCGCGATCGCGGCCTGCTCGAGCTCAACGGGACGGCGCGGACGGCGCCCGTCACCTATCACCAGAAGGTCGCCGACTACGTCGAGCAGTTCCATTCGACGTCGAGTCTGGCGCGGGACCTGATGACTCCCGAGGAGGCCGCCGATTTCGACGCGACCGTCGAGGAAGCGGTCCGCCCGTACGCCGAGGACGGCGTACTGAAGCTGAAGATCGAGGCTGAGCTCAGCTGGGGCCGGCCGAGAGCTTAGCGGCGCGCGCCTGCAGGTAGCGCTGCTCCGGAAGACTCTGCGTGAGCCGCGCGGCAAGCTCATAAGCCTGTCGCGCGGCAACCTCATCGCCGGAGAGCTCCAGCAGATGAGCACGAACAGCAGCCAACCGATGATGTCCCTGCAAAGCGGCATCCACATCATCAAGCTGCGCCAAGCCCGCAGCCGGGCCGTGCACCATGGCAACCGCGACGATCCGGTTCAGCGTCACCATCGGACCCGGCGCGGTCGACTCGAGGAGTTCGTACAGCATCAGGATCTCGCGCCAGTCCGTGTCCTCGGCCCGTGCCGCCGAGTCGTGGACCGCAGCGATCGCCGCCTGCAACTGATATGGCCCGACCGGCGCCGACTGCAGCGTCGACGTGATCAACTCGGTGCCCTCGGCAATCGCCTCCACGTCCCACAACGTCCGGTCCTGTTCCGGCAACGGCACCAGCGCCCCGTCCGCCGTCGTCCGCGCCGGCCGGCGCGCGTCCGTCAGCAGCATCAACGCGAGCAGCCCGGCCACCTCGCCTTCCGCCGGGAGCTGCGCCCGCAACTGCCGGGTCAGCCGGATCGCCTCGGCACTCAGCTCGACCCGGTGCAGCGACGTACCGGACGACGCCGTGTAGCCCTCGTTGAAGATCAGATACAGCACATGCAGTACGGCGGCCAGCCGCTCGGGCTGCTCCGAGGCCGGCGGCATCGCGAACCGCGCGCCCTGGAGCTTCGCCTTCGCGCGGCTGATCCGCTGCCCGATCGTTGCCTCCGGCACCAGAAATGCCCGGGCGATCTCGCCGGTCGTCAGCCCGCCGACCGCGCGCAGCGTGAGCGCGACCTGCGACTGCGACGTCAGCGCCGGGTGGCAGCACAGCATCAGCAAAGTCAGCGAGTCGTCGACCGACGATGCGGGCTCCGGCTCCGGCGCGACGGCGACTGCCTCTTCCCGCCGCGTCCGCGCCGCCTCACTGCGCAGTACTTCGATCCGCCGCCGCGACGCGACCGTGATCAGCCAGCTGCGCGGATTTGCCGGAACACCCTCACCCGGCCACTGCAGCGACGCAGCGAGGAGAGCCTCTTGTACGGCGTCCTCGCACGCGTCGAAGTCGCCGTACCGGCGGACCAGCGCGGCCAGCACCTGCGGGGCCTGCTCCCGCAGCAGGTCCTCGATCACATGAACGCGCCGAGATCACGGACCGGACGGACCTCCACGACACTGAACGGTGCCTCCGGGATCTGCGCGACGATCTCCACCGCGCGGTCCATCGACTCACAGTCCAGCAGGTAGAAGCCGGCCAACTGCTCCTTCACCTCGGCGAACGGCCCGTCCGTCGTCATCGGCTTGCCGTCGCGGACCAGCACCTGCTTGGTCAGCGCCGGGTCGTCCAGCGACTCCGACGCGACCAGCTCCCCGCGCGCCGCGAGCGCCTCGTGTAGGCCGGCATACCCCGCCATGCCTTCCTTCTTCTGCTCGTCGGACAGCGCGTCCCAGACCGCCCGCGACTCCGGGCTCCCGTAGATCAGCACCAAGAACTTCATGGTCAGCCCTCCCGTTCCAAGGATCACTCTCGGGTATCGATCGGGTCACCGGTTCGCACCAGCCATAGCGGCAGCCGCCCGGCCGCGTTCTGGTGATGAGGGGAAAGTCGGGGCATGCCCCGGCATGGCCGGACGTAAACCTGTCGGGGTGCCCCAGTAGAGTTACGAGCGGTATCCGGGTGAGAGAGGGAGGGGTCGCGTGCCGGACTTGGAAGTGTCCGACCGGGTTTGGACGATCCCGAACGCGCTCAGCTTCCTCAGGTTGCTGGGTGTGCCGCTCTTCCTGTGGCTGGTGCTCGGTCCGAAGGAGGACGGCTGGGCGCTGCTGGTGCTGGCGATCTCCGGATTCACCGACTGGGCCGACGGCCAGATCGCCCGCCGGATGAACCAGACCAGCCGGCTGGGCCAGATGCTCGACCCGGTGGCCGACCGGCTGTACATCTTCGCGACCGTCGTCGGCCTGGCGCTGCGCGACATCATCCCGTGGTGGCTGGCGATCGCGCTGCCGCTGCGCGACGTGCTGCTGACGCTGACCCTGCCGGCCCTGCACCGCCGCGGCTTCAACGCGCTGCCGGTGCACTTCCTCGGCAAGTCCGCCACGTTCTGCCTGCTGTACGCGTTCCCGCTGCTCCTGCTCGGCGACGGCGACTCCACCCTCAACCTGCTCGCCCGCGTGTTCGGCTGGGCGTTCGCAATCTGGGGAACCGGTCTGTACTACTGGGCCGGCGCGCTGTACTTCGCGCAGCTGCGGCACCTTGTCCAGACGGTGAAGCCGATCAAGGACGCGGCCGGGTAGACCCGTGACACAGCAAGCCCCCCAGCAACCGGTGCAGAAGCCCCGGCGCGTCGACGCGTCGATGTCGCTGCTGAACAACCTGATGGCGCACCCGATCGACGAGGGGTACGCCGTCGCCGCCCGGACCCGCCCGAAGGACGGCGCCAAGGCGCTCCGCTCCCGGCACCGGATCATGCTCGTGGCGGCCACGGTCGTGCTCGGGTTCCTGCTCGCGATCGCCGCCTCGCAGAACTACCGCAGCGCGCCGGAGGCCGAGAAGCAGCGCAGCGAGCTGATCGATCGGATCAACCAGGCCGACTCCCGGCTGACCGACCTGCGCAACCACCAGTCCGACCTCGCCGACGAGGTGCGCCGGTTGCAGGCGAGCGGACTGAGCAACGACAGCACCGGCGCGGCGCTGCAGCAGAAGCTCGACGACCTGGAGCTGCAGACCGGAGCGATCTCGGTCGCCGGCCCCGGGCTCAAGGCGGTCATCGACGATGCGAAGAACGCCGACTCCAAAGAGGGCCGGCTGCTCGACGTCGACCTGCAGCAACTGGTCAACGGCCTGTGGACGTCCGGCGCCGAGGCGATCTCGGTGAACGGTCACCGGATCACCTCGCTGACGGCGATCCGCGGCGCGGGCAGTGCGATCACGGTCGACTACAGCTCGCTGACCCCGCCGTACACGGTGCTCGCGATCGGCGACACCGCGACCATGCCGGCCCGGTTCGCGCAGAGCTCGGGCGGCCGCTGGGTGCAGTACCTGGTGAGCAACTTCGATGTCCGGATGACGATCACGACGGAGGACTCCTTGCTGGTGCCGGCCGATGCGACCATCGCGTTGCGCTACGCGAAAGTGGGATCGAGATGATCGCCGTACTCGGACTGGTGATCGGGGTCGTGGTCGGTCTGCTGGTCGCGCCCGATGTGCCGGACTGGGCCCAGCCCTACCTGCCGATCGCGGTCGTGGCCGCGCTCGACGCGGTGTTCGGCGCGCTCCGGGCGTTCCTGGACGGGATCTTCGACGACAAGGTGTTCGTCGTGTCGTTCGTCTCGAACGTGCTGATCGCGGCCCTGATCGTGTACCTGGGCGACCAGCTCGGCGTCGGCTCGCAGCTGTCGACCGGCGTGGTCGTCGTCCTCGGCATCCGCATCTTCACCAACATGGCCGCCATCCGGCGCCACATCTTCCGGGCCTGACATGGCTGACGACAAACCCGGCAAACCCGACAAGCCCGAGCCGGCGACCAAGCCTGAGCAGGCGAAGCCTGAGCAGGCGAAGCCTGAGCCGGTGAAGCCTGAGCCGGTGAAGCCTGAGCCGGTGAAGCCTGAGCCGGTGAAGCCTGAGCAAGCGGCCAAGCCTGAGCCGGTCGAGTCGCCGCAGCCGGTGACGCCGACCCCGATGCCCAAGCCGAAGACGCCCAACCTCGCGCTGCGGCGGCTCAAGGCCGGGTTCAAGCCGTCCCGCGGGCAGGCGATCGTGGCCGTCGTCCTGGCGCTGGTCGCCTGTGTGGCCGTGGTCCAGGTGCGGGTGAACCGGGCCGACGACGGCTACCAGAACGCCCGCCGCGAGGACCTGATCGCGATCCTGGACGGCCTCGGCCAGAACACCCGCCGGCTGGAGAGCGAGATCGCCGACCTGGAGGAGCGGAAGAACTCGCTGTCCTCCAGCGCGGACAAGGCGCAGACGGCGCGCGAGCAGGCCGAGGCCCAGGTCCGCACCCTCGGCATCCTCGCCGGTACGCTGCCCGCGACAGGTCCCGGTGTCCGGATCACGCTGAACGACCCGCAGGGCAAGATGACCTCGAGCAACCTGCTGGACGCGATCGAGGAGTTGCGAGATGCCGGTGCCGAGGCGATCCAGATCAACGGGTTGGTCCGGGTGGTCGCCAGCACCGACTTCGTGGACGACCCACCGGGGATCCTGATCGACGGCCAGAAGGTCAACTCGCCGTACGTGATCGAGGCGATCGGGGATTCGCACAACCTGGCCGAGGCGGCCAACTTCCCCGGCGGCCTGGTCAGCGAGGTGACCGGTCCGCAGGTGGGCGGAACGGCGGAGGTGAACGAGCTGACGACGGTCCCGATCGCCGCCTTGCACGCGCCGCAGGAGCATCGTTACGCTCGCCCGGCGGCCAGCCCGACCAAGTAGCTGTTGTCCTTGAGTGAAAGAGGAACGAAGGTGTACCCCGAAGATCTGAAGTACACAGCCGAGCACGAGTGGCTGAAGGCCGGCAGCGACGGACCGGTGCGGGTCGGCATCACCGACTTCGCCCAGGACCAGCTCGGCGACATCGTGTACGTGCAGCTGCCCGAGGTCGGCAGCACGGTGCGGGCCGGCGACGCCTGTGGTGAGCTGGAGTCGACCAAGAGCGTGAGCGACCTGTTCGCCCCGGTGAACGGCACCGTGACCGCGGTGAACGAGGCGCTCGCCGACCAGCCGGACCTGGTGAACAGCGACCCGTACGGCGAGGGCTGGCTGCTCGACATCGAGGTCGAGGACGCGGCCGAGGTCGCCGCGCTGATGGACGCCGATGCCTATCAAGGACAGCTCGACCAGAGCTGATAGGTTTTGGGGCCTCAACCGCTGGTCGAGGGTTGAGGCCTCTCATCTTGTTCCAGCACGTCACACTGTTCATACGGGGTCTATCGAAAACGTCGCCGGACACCCGGCGATCGGGAGGATCACAGCATGCCGTTCTGCAACCAGTGCGGGCACGAGAACTCCGAGGGCAGCCGGTTCTGCTCGCAGTGCGGAGCGATGCTGCCTGGCGCCGACCGCCCGGCGGCAGCACCGGCGACCCCTCAGCCGACACCGGGCGTCACCGACACCGCGATGCTGACGCCGATCGGCGCCGAGCCGGAGCCGGAGCAGACCGGTGAGCCGCTGTCCGCCGACGACGAGGCCGCTGTCGGCGCACTGCCGGCCGGGTCGGCTCTGCTGATCGTCCAGCGCGGCCCGAACGCGGGCAGCCGGTTCCTGCTCGACGTCGACGTCGTCACCGCGGGACGCCACCCGGACAGCGACATCTTCCTCGACGACGTCACCGTGTCCCGCCGGCACGCGGAGTTCCGCCGCGATCCGTACGGCGTGAAGGTCCGCGACGTCGGCAGCCTCAACGGCACGTACGTCAACCGTGACCGGATCGACGAGGTCCAGCTGAACAACGGCGACGAGGTCCAGATCGGCAAGTACCGGCTGGTGTACTACGCCAGTGGCCAGGCCTGATCCGAGCGCCGCTGATTCCACGGCCGGAGGGCCGGCGGACGGTCGTGGCATCGGTCAGGTGCTGCAGCTGCTGCAGGCCGAGTTCGCCGACGTCACGATCTCCAAGATCCGGTTCCTCGAGGCCGAGGGTCTGGTGACGCCTGCCCGCACGGCGTCGGGGTACCGCAAGTTCAGTGCCGCCGACGTCGAGCGGCTGCGTTACGTGCTGACCGCGCAACGCGACCAGTACCTGCCGCTGAAGGTGATCAAGGAACATCTCGGTGCGATCGACCGCGGCCTGCATCCGGCCGCCGCGGGTCCACCGGTCGCGCCGAGCTCGCTGCCGCAGACACCCGGCCAGCCGGTCGCCGAGGACTTCGCCGATTTCGGTGCCTCGGGCACCGAGCTGCGCTTGACCCGGGACGAGCTGCGGGCCGCCGCCGGTGTCTCCTCGGAGTTGCTCGGTGAGCTGGAGAGCCACGGCCTGGTGGTGGCCAGCGGCAACCACTACACCGGCGACGCGATCGTGATCGCCCAGGTCGCCGCGGAACTTGCCGGGTACGGGCTCGAGCCCCGGCACCTGCGTGCCTTCCGTACGGCGGCCGATCGGGAGGTCGGGCTGATCGAGCAGGTCACCGGCCCGCGCCGTACCGACCAGACCGCGGAGCTGGCCGCCCTGACCGTTCGGCTGCACACCGCACTCGTCCGATCCCGCCTGCCGCGTCCGTGACGGAGTCCACAGCCAACTGCCGGGGCACCTCGGGGCTTCCCCGCGGAGTAGGCTGAAGGTGTGCGCGAAGTCGACGTGGTCGGAGTCCGGGTTGAGATGCCCTCGAGTCAGCCGATCGTGCTGCTGAAAGAGGTCGGCGGAGAGCGGTACCTGCCGATCTGGATCGGGGCCGCAGAGGCCAGTGCGATCGCGTTCGCCCAGCAGGGCATGGAGCCGCCCAGGCCGTTGACCCACGACCTGTTCGCCGAGACCATCCGCGTGCTCGGGCACACGCTCAGCCAGGTCCGGATCGTGAACCTGAACGACGGGGTGTTCGAGGCGATCCTGGTCTTCGACGACAAGACCGAGATCTCCGCGCGGCCGTCGGACTCGATCGCGCTCGCATTGCGTACCGGCACCCCGGTGTTCTGCGCGGAGGAGATCCTGGCCGAGGCCGGGATCCCGGTCCCGGAGAGTGAGGAGGCCGACGACGAGGTGGTGGAGGAAGAGGAGGTCGAGCGGTTCCGGGAGTTCCTCGACCAGGTGACTCCGGAGGACTTCGACAAGAGCTGACACCCGGGGTTTTGGCCCCGAGTGGTACAAGAGCGGCTTGGTAACGATTCGTACGGCGGTCGCGACACGCTCCCGGCTCGGTGCGGTTGTCGTTGACCCGGTTGGGGCGGCGGCTTACCGTGAAGGAGTCGTGGGGTGCTGTCACTCCACGCAGATGGCTCGTTCCAGTCGGTATCCAGGGAGGCTCAGGCGTGACACGCACCGGCGACACGGATCTGACGGCGCAGTCGACGTCCGACGCGCACGCCGAGGCTGTGGCAGCCGCTACGGCCACCGCCGGCGTCCAGGGTCTGCTGTTCGACGACGACCTGCGGCCGATGCCGGAGGATGTCGGGTTCCGCGGCCCGACGGCCTGCGCCGCGGCCGGGATCACCTACCGGCAGCTCGACTACTGGGCGCGGACCGGTCTGGTCTCGCCGTCGGTTCGCCCGGCGACCGGTTCCGGGACGCAGCGGTTGTACGGCTTCCGTGACGTTCTGTTGCTGAAGGTGATCAAGCGGCTGCTCGACGCCGGGATCTCGCTGCAGCAGATCCGGACCGCGATCGCGCACCTGAGCAAGCGTGGGTTCGACGACCTCACCCAGATCACGCTGATGAGCGACGGCGCCTCGGTGTACATGTGCTCCTCGCCCGACGAGGTGATCGATCTGCTGGCCGGCGGCCAGGGCGTGTTCGGTATCGCGCTCGGCGGCGTCTGGCGCGAGGTCGAGGGCTCGCTCTCCGAGCTGCCCACGGAGCGTGCCGATGGTCACGACGAAGGCGACTCCGACGGCCACGCCGGCGATGAGCTCGCCGCCCGCCGTCGCGCGCGGATGACCGGCTGACCGGGTTCTGCCCTTAGATTTGCTCTGTGCGCCCACTCACTGCTGACTCGCTCCGCGGTGTGTGGGCGACTTTGTTGCTGCCGCTGAACGCGGACGACTCGATCGACTTCGCCCGGCTCGAGTCCCAGGTCGCCGTACTCGCGTCCTCCGAGGTGGACGGTCTGTACGCCCACGGGACGGCGGGGGAGTTCCAGACGCTGACCGAGGACGAGTTCGACCGGATCAACTCGGTGCTTGCCGCGGCGGGTAAACCGTTCCAACTCGGGGCCAGCCATCCGTCGGCGCAGGTGCAGCTGTCGCGGGTTGAGCGGGCAGCGAAGTTGGCGCCTGGAGCGATTCAGGTGATCGTCCCCGACTGGCTTCCGCTGAATGCTCGTGAGCTGTTGACCTTCCTCCAGCGAGTGGCAGACGTCGCGGGAGACGTGCCGCTTGTCCTGTACAACCCGCCGCATGCGAAGACGGCTGTGGCGCCGCGGCAGCTGTGTGAGCTCGCCGAGGCGGTGCCGAGTCTGATCGGGCTGAAGACTGCGGGCGGCGACAAGGCATGGTTCGACGAATCGACCAAGTCCGGGCTGGCCATCTTCGTGCCGGGGCACTTCCTGGCGAGTATGTCGTTACTCGGTGCGCAGGGGAGCTACTCGAATGTCGCCGCACTGTCGCCCACCGGCGCCGTACGGACCGGTCATGATCTGGATGTCGAGCGCCGGATCGCGGAATTCTTCGCGGAGCATGTCTCCCCGCTGCAGAAGATCGGGCTGTCGAACCCTGCGCTGGACAAGTTCCTGGCCGCGGTCGGGGACTGGGCCGACGTCGGTACCCGGGTCCGCTGGCCGATGCAGTCCGCGACGGCGGACCAGGTCGAGGCGGCGAAGCCGACCGCCCGGCGACTCCTGCCCGAACTGTTCCCGGATTGCTGGTAGCCTCGTTTCAGCCGCACACAGCACTCGGGAGAGACCCGTGTCATCGGGCGCCGAAGGGGCAATTCCTCCCCGGAACCTCTCAGGCCCATGGACCGAGTGCCACAGGCGACTCTGGAGCGCCAGTTGCTGACCTCAGCACTGTGGGTGACAGAGGGGGAGGCGACCGGAAGCATTGTCAGCAACGGAGCCTCTGATGACCGAACTGTCCGCAATCTTTGCCGACCGCCACATCGGGCCACGCCCGGACGAGGTCGCACGCATGGTGCAGCTGCTCGGGTACGCCGACGTCGACGCACTTGTCGATGCCGCCGTACCGGACTCGATCCGGTCGGCCGAGCCGCTCCGGCTGCCTGAGCCGGCCTCCGAGGTCGACGCGCTGACCGAGCTCCGCCAGCTCGCGGCCCGCAACAACGTCGCGACCTCGATGATCGGCCAGGGGTACTACGGCACGTTCACGCCGTCGGTCATCGTGCGGCGACTGGTCGAGAACCCGGCTTGGTACACCGCCTACACGCCGTACCAGCCCGAGATCTCCCAGGGCCGCCTCGAGGCGCTGCTCAACTTCCAGACCGTCGTCTCCGACCTGACCGGTCTGCCCACCGCGAACGCGTCGCTGCTCGACGAGGGCACCGCGGCCGCCGAGGCGATGACGCTGGCGCACCGGTCCAACAAGAAGAGCAAGTCGGACCGCTTCCTGGTCGACGCCGACTGCTTCGCCCAGACCGTCGCCGTCGTCCAGACCCGGGCCGAGGCACTCGGCATCGAGGTCGTCGTCGCCGACACCACCGAGGGCCTGCCCGAGGGCGATTTCTTCGGTTTCCTCGTGCAGTACCCGGGCTCCAACGGCGTCGTCCGCGACCTCAAGCCGCTGATCGAGGCGGCGCACGAGCGCGACACGTTGGTTGCCGTCGCCTCAGATCTGCTCGCGCTGACGTTGCTCGAGGCACCGGGTGAGGTCGGCGCCGATATCGTCATCGGTTCCTCGCAGCGCTTCGGCGTACCGCTGTTCTACGGCGGTCCGCACGCGGGCTTCATGTCCGTGCGGTCCGGTCTGGAGAGGTCGTTGCCCGGTCGTCTCGTCGGCGTATCGGTCGACGCCGACGGTGCCCCGGCGTACCGACTGGCGCTGCAGACCCGTGAGCAGCACATCCGCCGCGAGAAGGCCACCTCGAACATCTGTACGGCGCAGGTCCTGCTGGCGGTCGTCGCCTCGATGTACGCCGTGTACCACGGGCCGGATGGCCTGAAGGCGATCGCCGACCGGGTGCACAACTATGCCGGCAAGCTCGCCGCGTCGCTGCGGGCAGGCGGGGTCGAGGTCGTGCACGACGACTTCTTCGACACCGTGCTCGCCCGCGTGCCGGGTCAGGCCGCCGACGTGGTCGACGCGGCCCGGCAGAACGGGATTTGGCTGCGGCTCGTCGACGCGGACCACGTCGGCATCTCCTGCGACGAGAAGACCGATGTCGCCACCCTCACCCGCGTCTGCCAGTCCTTCGGCGTGCAGTACGACGACACGCTCGGCGCTGCTGCGATCGCAGTACCGCGGACGACGGAGTACCTGACGCACCCGGTGTTCAACACCCACCGGTCCGAGACGGCGATGCTGCGGTACCTGCGCAAGCTGTCCGACAAGGACTACGCGCTGGACCGCGGGATGATCCCGCTCGGCTCTTGCACGATGAAGCTGAACGCGACCACCGAGATGGAGCCGGTCACCTGGCCGGAGTTCTCGGACGTGCACCCGTTCGCGCCGATCGAGGACGCTGCCGGATACGTGACGCTGATCGGTCAGCTCGAGCGCTGGCTCGCCGAGGTCACCGGGTACGCGAAGGTCTCGATCCAGCCGAACGCGGGTTCGCAGGGTGAGCTCGCCGGGCTGCTCGCGATCCGCGGGTACCACCGGGCCCGGGGCAACGAAGACCGCAACGTCTGCCTGATCCCGGCGTCCGCGCACGGCACCAACGCCGCCTCCGCGGTGATGGCCGGGATGAAGGTCGTCGTTGTCAAGGGCAACGATGACGGCACGATCGACCTGGACGACCTGCGGGCCAAGGCTTCCGAGCACGCGTCGAAGCTGGCGGCGATCATGATCACGTACCCGTCGACACACGGTGTCTACGAGGAGAGCGTCCGCGAGGTGTGCTCGATCGTCCACGAGCACGGCGGCCAGGTGTACGTCGACGGCGCGAACCTGAACGCGCTCCTGGGGCTGGCGAAGCCCGGCGAGTTCGGCGGCGACGTCAGCCATTTGAACCTGCACAAGACGTTCTGCATCCCGCACGGCGGTGGCGGTCCGGGTGTCGGACCGGTCGGTGTCGCGGCGCACCTGGCGCCGTACCTGCCGAACCATCCGCTGCTCGACCAGGCCGGTCCCGAGTCCGGCGTCGGCCCGATCAGCGCGGCGCCGTTCGGATCCGCGGGTGTGCTGGCGATCTCGTGGGCGTACATCCGGATGATGGGCGCCGAGGGCCTGACCGCGGCGACCAAGACCGCCGTGCTGAGCGCGAACTACGTCGCGAAGCGGCTCGAGGGCGCGTTCCCGGTCCTGTACACGGGTGAGAACGGCCTGGTCGCGCACGAGTGCATCCTGGATCTGCGGCCGATGACCAAGGAGACCGGGATCAGCGTCGACGACGTCGCGAAGCGGCTGATCGACTACGGTTTCCACGCGCCGACGATGTCGTTCCCGGTCGCGGGCACGCTGATGGTCGAGCCGACCGAGTCCGAGGACCTGGACGAGCTGGACCGCTTCTGCGACGCGATGATCGCGATCCGGCACGAGATCGACCGGGTCGCGGCCGGCGAGTGGCCGGCCGCGGACAACCCGCTGGTGAACGCGCCGCACACCGCCGAGTCGGTCATCAACGACAAGTGGGAGCACGCCTACACTCGCGAGGATGCCGCGTTCCCGCGCTCGGTGGACCGCGCCTCGAAGTACTGGCCGCCGGTCCGCCGCATCGACGGCGCGTACGGCGACCGCAACCTGATCTGCTCCTGCCCGGCCCCGGAGGCTTTTGAGTAATGTCCCTGCGTTCTGACACCGCCGCTGCTCTGTACGCCGAGATCGCGGCGGCTCAGAGCGAAGGAAAGTTGCCGTCGGTGAACGGTGGCGTGATCCGGGACGGTGCGCTGGTGTGGACCGGCGCGCGCGGGCGGTTCGCCTCGGCGGGCGGGGCGTTGCCGGGAGCGGATGTGCAGTACCGGATCGGGTCGATCACCAAGACGTTGACGGCGATCCTGGTGCTGCAGTGCCGCGACGACGGGCTGCTGTCGCTGAATGATGCTGTGGGCAAGCATCTGCCGGGGATCGCGTTCGGCGACCGGACGGTCCGGCAGTTGCTCGCGCACAGCGGCGGGATGAACGCCGAGCCCGAAGGCCCTTGGTGGGAAAGGAATCCGGGGGTCTCGTTCGACCAGTTGACGGCGGCGATGGACGAGTCGCAGGCGGCTGGTCCCGCGGATCGCCGGCATCACTACTCCAACCTGGGGTACGGCCTGCTCGGCGAGATCGTGGCCCGGTTGCGCGGGTCGTCCTGGTGGGAGTTGGCACAGGAGCGCATCCTCGCGCCGTTGGAGATGCGCCGTACGACGTACTTCCCGGAGGCCCCCGCGGCGCAAGGGTTCTCGGTCCATCCGTTCAGCGGCCAGCTTGTGCCGGAGCCGGCGTACGACTCCGGCGCGATGGCTCCGGCCGGGCAGTTGTGGAGCACGATCGAGGATCTGGCCCGGTACGCGTCGTTCTGGATCGACCCGGTGCATGAAGTGTTGAGCCGGGAATCCGTCGAGGAGATGGCGGCTCCGGTGGCGTCAGATCCGCGGGAAGGGCTGACGGCGTCGTACGGCCTGGGCCTGCGGTTGATCGCGGACGACCCGCATCTGCTGATCGGTCACACCGGCTCGATGCCCGGGTTCCTCGCGGGGCTGTTCGTCGACCGCGTACGCCGGATCGGAGCGGTGACGCTCGGCAATGCGACGTACGGGCGGGTTGCCTCGCTGGCGCCTGACCTGGTCCGCATCCTCGCGGCGTACGAGCCGCCGCTCGCGCAGGAATGGGTGCCGGAGCCGACGCTTGCCCAAGGCACCGACCTGCTCGGCCATTGGTACTGGGGCAACACGCCGCTCACGATCTCTGTCTCGGCGGGCATTCTGCAGCTCAGCGGCGGCCTCACCACGCGCCTGTCCCCGCTGGGACCCGACCTCTACCAGGGCCGCGACGGCTACCTGGCAGGCGAAAAGCTGCACGTCATCCGCGACGGCGACACCATCTCGCATCTCAACATCGCCACATTTGTTCTGACGAGGACCCCGTACGGCGGTTAGGCTGTGACGCATTGCATGGAGTAGATCAGGGGTAGATCGCCCGGCTGCTTACCGGGAGGGCGCAGGTTCGAGTCCTGCCTCCATGTCTCTGCTGGGAAACGGGGGTTCTATGTCGGAGGAAGCACGCGCCACTGCCTCGGCCGGGTATGCGATGCGTCGGCTGGAACAGGCTCTCGAGCGTGCGCTGACCTCTGACGATCTCGCCGTACGCCGGCGTGCGGCCGTCCGGGTCGATGCCTGGCGCAACGTCCTCGACGGGATGGCTTCGGGCCGACTGACGGTCGGTTCGCGGACCCCGGTGGCGGACACGCCGGCCTGGGTGACGCTGGAGGTGGCGCACGGCGGGTTCGCGACCGGGCGTTATCTCGCGGAGGCGCCGCTGCGGGAGGACGAGCTGGCACGAGTGCCGGAGAACGCGCCGGGGGAGACCGACCGGGAGCGGCTCAACCTGTGGTTCCTCGGCGATGAAGGGCTCGCGGAGCTCGGCCGGGCGCTTCGGAGCGGGAACTACCGGATCGACGTGCCGGAAGAGTCGGCGCTGCTGGTCGTGGCCTGGTTGCTCGAGCACGAGCAGTACGCCGCGGCGCTCGACCTCACGTCGGAGCTCCGTCCGCTGATGCACCGGCTCCGGTTCACGCCGACGTTCAGCCCGTCGTCGACCCCGTCCGGCGCGGTGGTGCGGCTGCAGCCGGTGGCCGAGGTTCGCAGTACGTTGCGGCAGGCAACGGTACGGCCGCGGATCGCTGCCATGCTGGAGACTCTGCGGGTCTGGAATCCGCTGTACGACCGGCTGGTGGCGCTGTGGTGCGACACGGTCGACGACGAGCTGCCGGAGCTGACCGCCGACGGTGCGGTTGTCGGTGGATGGCCGTGCCGGGTCTGGCCGGACGACTGGGTGGAACGGCGTTCTCAGTGGCTGGACGAGTTCCACGCTGCTGCCGAGATGCATGGGCATCGGCATCCGAAGAGCAACTTCGCCCGGCTGCAGGCGGCGCTCGAGCGTTGCCCGTCCGACAGTTCGGCGCTGAGCGGTCGTGAGGTCGGCTGGATCCGGCGCGCGCTTGCCAACACGATCCAGGCCCACGGCGCGCCCGGATCGGAGGCGCGGGCGGCCTTGCGTACGACGCAGAACGCCGTCGCCGCGCGGCCGACGTACGCGACCTTGGCACACGTGCTGAGCTGCCGGCTGGATCGGTTCCCGGATGACGGCGGACTGCCGACCCTCGATGCGATCGATGGTGAGGTGACGGCTGACGAGGTCCCGGCGGCGGCCGGCTCAGCCATTCCTGCGCACCTGCTTGCGAAGGCAGCGCGGGCGCTCGAGGCTCCGATCGGTGAGTTGGTTGACCGCGGCGTCATCAGCTCGGGGGAGGTGCTCGCGCAGGTGTTGCCGCAGATCACCTCGCAGTTGCTCGCCGCCAACATTGAGGACCCGTCGCTGGCGGCCGCATATGCGCAGAGCTACGCGGCTTTCCGCCGGCGGCGGAGCCTGTTGCTGCTGAACCTTGAACACCAGGTTCGTTTCGACGAGCTGCCGTGGATTGCCGCCGTCGCGCCGTACCGCGATCGGCGCGCTCAGGCGACGCGGGCCGCGGCGCAGTCGCTGCGTGAGACAACCGTCCTGGCTCTCACCGCCTTCCCGCAGACGATCCTGCCGAATCCGCTCGTCCGTGAGCTGGGCGCGCTGGCCTCCCAGGCCGGCCTCAAGCTGCCGCTCGTCGAGGAAGTCGCGGCCGACATCTTCATGGGGACGTTCACCGAGAAATGGCGGGATGCGGCCTCGGTGGCGAGCCGCGTGATGTTCGGGACGCTGTACGCGCGGTACTACGACCTGCCGGCGTCCTGGCCGGTCGTTGAGCAGCGCCGGTACAAGCGCTGGGGCAAGGCGACCGCGGACGACTTCGCGGAGGCATGCCGCCAACGCTCACGCGAGGCATCGAACGGGGGCGGCGGCCACGTCGCTCAGCACGGGACTGTGCTGGAGCAGAGCCAGATCCTGACCACCCACAACCTGGCTGTACTGGTCGAGGGCCTGGAGTTGACCGACTGGCTCCGTGAGGTCGCGCCCGAGCTGGCCGGCCGCGCGTTCGGCTGGGCGGTGCAGCGGCAGTCCCAGCCGGTGACGTTGACGGGTATCAAGAACACGGCGTACGCGTGGCGGCAGGCGATCTTCTACCTCAGCTTCTGCTCGCAGGCCTCGCAAGGTGAGGTGCTGGCACGGCTGGAGGAACGGGCGGGCCGGCGGTTGGCGCCGGCTGTTGCCGGGCTGCAGCAGGTGGCCGCGGGCGAGCGCTTCGACGCGGCGGGCCGCACGCCCGGCGGCGGTCGGCGCCTGCTCGGCTGGAGCGCCGGCCCCCACTGGGCCGCAGCGACAAACTGAACCTGCTCAGCGACTGTCCGAGTGTTGCGCGGAGAGGTCCTCGAGTTCGTGTGCCTCGTCGGCGAACTCGGCGCGAGTGAGCAGATCCGCGGCCTCGACCAGCGCGGCGCGGCTGATGGAGCCGGGATGCTCGCGGGCGACCGCGGAAGCCTCGGCGGCGAACGAAGCGGCGGCCGGTTCGCTGTCGCCGGTGTAGAGGCGGGTGGAGAAGGCAGCTTCTGCGAGCTCGGTCAACAGGTCGTCGTAGTGCTTCGGGTCAATGGCCGCGAGCTCCCGCCGTACGGAAAGACCGGTCTGGAACACGGCGAGGGCCTCGGCCGCCTCGCCCAAAGCTTCGAGCCCGTGGCCGATGGTGCTGCACGCCTCGGCGTACGCCGGACGGTGCTCGTCGGCCGACTCCGCGAGCCGCCGCCGGATCTCGAGCGATTCGCGCCAGGAAGTCTGTCCCTCCTCGCGCCGGTCCGCCATCATCAGCGTCGAGCCGAGTTGGCGGACGGCCTCGGCCAGCTGGGGAGTCCGTTGCGGCTGGTCGGCCGCGCGGGCGCGTTCGAAGCCGACCCATTCCCGCGCCGCGGCGACTCCGTCTTCATATCGGTCCAGGCGCAGGGCGATGATCTGCAAACTCTCGGCAGCGTTCGCGGCCGCTTCGAGCAGGTCAGGTTCGGACGGTGCCAGGCGCCGATACAGCCCAACCGCCTCCACGGCGGCCGGCAGTGCCTCCTCCCACCGACCGAGGTTCCGCAGATCGACCGCCAGGTTCGCCACGTGCAGCGCGAGCAGCTGTTCGTCCTGGGCGACGAGACTGCGCTGTACGACGATCGCCTCCTCATCGACCGAAATGCTCTCGTCATCGCGGTCCAGACGGTTGAGACTCACGGACACGTGGTTGAGCGCTGTGGACAGGCGGACGCGGTGCGCCGGCTCGTTGATCACGACCGCCCGCCAGGTCTCGACCTCTTCGCGCCCGACCTGGAGCGCCTCGTCGTGCCGGCTGAGCTTGTTGAGCACCTTCCACTGCTTGCCCAGGGCATCGGCCAGGTGCATGGCCTCGCGTGGCCGCTTGACCGCCAGCTTCCGGTAGCTGCGGACAGCGCTCTCGATGTGCTGCAGGGCGTCGTCGCCCTGAGCTCGCATCAGCTCGAACGCACCCATGGACCGGTGAAAGCTCATCCGCCGGTTGAAGAGCGAGGCCAGGTAAACGGCGAGCCCTGCAGTGATCAGTCCGTGCCCGTACGGCCAGCCGGTGATCAGCCCGATCAGCCCGGCGATCACCGCCAGCGTGCCGGCCGCCTGGACCGAACCTCGGACAACTATCTCGCGCACGCTGGTCATCGTCGTCCCCCTTCACCTAGTTGCTGAGTGAGATGCACGCGGCGCCGATTGCGTTGCACTGGTTCGTGAGGATGTTCACGTCTCGGGTGGTTGAGTTGACACGGTCGGTGAGGCGGGCAAAAGTTAGGGCTGCCTTAGTAAGGGTTGCCTTACTCGACAACTTCCCGGGAGATCTGGATGTCGCAGCCCGCGCGTCTGACCGCGCTGCCAACACCCGTGCGCGACCCGTTCAGCGGCAGGTGGCCGCTGGCCTCGACGGTGGCGGATCGGGAGCGTGGACCATTGCCGCACGGTTCGCCGGGAGCGGTACTGCGCCGGGCCGCCGAGGTGCTGGGTGAGCCGCGGATCCCGTCGACAGGCGTGGGGGAGTCGGCCGCGCTCGACCTGATCGCGGGTCTGCTCGACCAGAACGGCATCGACCTGAGCCACCCGCACGCGGCGGCACACCTGCAGCCGCCGGTGCTCCAGGTCGCGGTGGACGCGGACGCGCTGGCCTCTGCCTCGAACGCGTCGATGGACACGTACGACTCCGGTCCGGCGACCCTCGCGATCGAGCAGTGGGTCGTGAAGTCGCTGGCCGACCTCGCCGGATTCGGCCCGGAGGCGGACGGCGTACTGACGCCTGGTGGTTCGATCTCGAACTTGCTTGCGGTCCTGATCGCCCGCGACAGTGCGGCTGCCGTGGCGGGTGTCGACGTACGGCGGAACGGCGTGCAGGGGGTGGAGCGGCCGGTCGTGTTCTGCTCCGAGCTGGCGCACTTCTCCGTCCAGCGGGCCTGCGCCGCCCTCGGGCTCGGCGAGTCGGCCGCGATCACGATTCCGTCCGACGAGAACTTCCGGATGCGGACCGACGTACTCGCCGACGAGCTCGCGACGCCCGGCCGTACGCCGGTCGCCGTGGTCGCGACAGCCGGTACGACGGACTTCGGATCGATCGACCCGATCGCCGATATCGCGACGTTGGCCCGCGCGTACGGGGTCTGGCTGCACGTGGATGCGGCGTACGGGTTCGGGGCGCTGTTCTCCGAGCGCCTGGCGCCGCTGCTCGCCGACCTCCCGCTGGCGGACTCGGTCACGCTGGATCTGCACAAGATCGGCTGGCAGCCGGCCGCGACCAGCGTGCTGCTGGTGGCCGACCGGACCCGCTTCTCCGCGTTCGACCGTTCGGTGGACTACCTGAACCCGGCCGACGACATCGACTCCGGGCTGGACGGCCTGCTCGGACGCAGCCTGCAGACCACCCGACGTCCGGATGCGGTCAAGGTTGCCACCACGCTGACGGCGTACGGGCGGTCCGGACTGGGCACAATGCTCGACACCTGTCACGAGCTCGCGCACGCCGCCGCGGCCCGGGTCGTTGCCGACAGCAACCTCGAGTTGCTGGCGCCGGTGACCCTGACCACGGTGTTGTTCCGGGTCGCCGGGCAGGGGCTGGAGGCGTCCGCTGCGGACGCCCTCCAGGGCGAGGTCCGGCGCCGGTTGCTGACGTCCGGACGGGTGCTGATCGGCCGGACCAGACTGCCGGCCCGCGGCGGCCGCCCGGCAGCGGTCGCGTTGAAGTTGACGCTGCTGAACCCGAACGCCACCGCGACGGACATCGAAGACCTGCTCGACCAGGTCGTGGCCACCGGCCTCGACGTCCTGACCGGTGAGGGAGCGGCGTGAGCATTGCTGTCGTAGCGCACTTGAACGCGATCCTGCGGTGTTACACGCGCGAGTCGTCCGTGCCGGTTGCGGTCGGGCCATTGACCTTGTCGGTGGGTACGGCGACGGTCACCGCGCGGGTGGAGCATGCGTCGCGGACTGGATTGCATCAGTTCACCGACGTGCGGGTGGACGGCATACCGGCTGTTCCTGAGGACTTGGTGCGGCTGCTTTCTGCGGACGCCGACGCCGCGGAGGTCGACGACCTGGCGGCGCGTACGGCGGAGTCGGTGCGGAACGTTTCACTGTTTGTGGACGAGGCTGACGGCGTGCGGGGACCGGGGCGCTTCCTGGAGTTCGAGCAGGCGTTGCTGTTCGGGCATCTGAACCACCCCGCGCCGAAGAGTCGGGACGGGCTCAGCGGTGCCGAGCTGGCGGCGTACTCGCCCGAGCTGGGTGGTCGTTTCGCACTGCACTGGTTCGAAGCCGACGCCGAGCTGGTGTCGTCGGACCAGGTGGCCGGGGCGCCCTCGCTGCACGGACTGGACGCTGTGCAGCTGATGGGCGAGTTGGCCGGCATCACTCCATCGTCGGGGCGCGTGTTGATCCCGGCTCATCCGTGGCAGGCCGCGTCCGTGCTTTCGCGACCGCGCGTCGCCTCGCTGATCGCGTCCGGGCGGGTCAAGGCGCTGGGGCCGCAGGGGGTGCAGTGGTATCCGACGTCTTCGCTGCGGACCGTCTTCCACCCGGACCTGCCGGTGATGCTGAAGCTTTCGCTCGGTCTGCGGATCACCAACTCACGGCGCGAGTCGACGCCGACCGAGCTGCGACGCGGCTTGGAGATCAACCGGCTGCTCGACGCGGCGTACAACGCGGGTACGGCGACCGCGCATCCGCGGTTCAGCATCGTCAGGGACCCGGCCTGGGTTGCTCTTGACGAGGGTGGACCGACGTTGACCGGTCTTGACGTTGCTGTGCGAGAGGTGCCGGCAGATGTCAACAGTTATGCGTGTTTGGCGGGTCTCGTCGCGCCTCGTCCTGGGGAGGTCAGTCGGCTGAGTGTGTACGCCGCGGACGACCCGGCCGGCTGGGTTGCGGAGTACATCGACAACGTGCTGGTTCCGATGCTGCACCTGTACGCCGAGACGGGCATCGGGCTCGAGGCGCATCAGCAGAACACGCTGGTGCGGCTGGACGGCGCGGGGCGGATCAGGGGTGGTGCGTATCGCGACAACCAAGGTTATTACCTCGCTTCGTCGTACCTGCCTGGTCTTTTGGCCGTGACCGGCCTGCGTGACTCGACGCTCGCGGTGGTCGACGATCCGATTGTCGATGACCGGTTGACCTACTACCTGCTGCACAACCAGGCGTTGGCTGTGGTGGGCTGTCTGGCGGCGGATGGCATTGCTGACGAGGCTGTACTGCTCGAGGTTGTGCGGGAGCGACTGACGCTCGCGCTGCCGTTGCTGAAGGCCGCTGGACCTTCTGGGGACCGGCTGGCGCGACGCTGGCTGGAGGCAGACACGCTGCCGTGCAAGGCGAACATGCTGACCCGGCTCCGCGGCATCGACGAAGTGGTGGCGCCACTGGACGCACAGTCGGTGTACCTCGACATCCCGAACCCGCTGCGATGAGGTGTGACCTACAGCCGATGCTCCACCTGGACGACGGCTTCGACCTCCGCCCGGCCGACGCCTCCGACGCGGGGCGGATCGCGCTGTGGATGGCCCAGCCGCACGTCCGGCGTTGGTGGCAGCAGGACTGGTCGGTCGAGCGCTGGGCTGAGGAGATCAGTCGGCAGACGTCGGGGGAGCACTCAATCCCTTGTGTCGCGACCGTCGACGCGGAGGACTTGGGGTACGTCGAGCTGTACCGCGTGCGCCATGACCACCTGGCGGAGTACTACGCGAGCGGTGAGCACGACTGGGGCATGCACCTCGCCATCGGCGATGTCACGCGGGTCGGTCGTGGGCTGGGTCGTCGGCTCATCGGTGCGGTCGCGGATGCGTTGATGCGCGCCGATCCGGCGTGCTCACAGGTCGTGGCTGAGCCCGACGTACGGAACACCCCATCCGTCCGTGCATTCGTCGCGGCCGGTTTCGTCCAGCAAGGGGAGCTGCAGCTGCCCGAGAAGACTGCAGTACTGATGATCCGCTCGCGGACTCTGGAGGAATGACATGTACGACGTGATCGCGATCGGCTGCGGGCCGTTCAACCTCGGGCTCGCCGCGTTGGCCTCCGAGGTCGACGAGTTGGACGTTGCGGTGCTGGACAGCAGGCCGGAGTTCACGTGGCACCGTGGGTTGATGTTTTCCGACGCGATGCTGCAGGTATCGTTCCTGGCCGACCTGGTGTCGCTGGTCGAGCCGGCGCACCACCTGTCGTTTCTGTCGTTCCTTCGTGCGAATGACCGGCTCTACCAGTTCTACGTGCGGGAGAAGTTCCATCCGACGCGGCGCGAGTACGAGAGCTACCTGCGGTGGTGTGCTGCGCAGCTGGAATCGCTGCACTTCGGTCACCACGTGCGGGACGTGGTCTGGGACGGGTCAGCGTTCTCGTTGACGGTGGAGCGCGGTGAAGCCGTTGAGCACTTTGAGGCTCGACATCTGGTGGTTGGCGTCGGCACGGAGCCGTTCGTACCCGCTGCGCTGGCTGGGCTGCCTGCAGAGCGGCTCCTGCACTCGGCGGACTACCTGTACCGGCGTGACGATTTCCTGCGCGCCGGCCACGTGACTGTTGTCGGGTCGGGTCAGTCCGGCGCAGAGTGCTTCCTGGACTTGCTGCGAGCTCACAGTCCAGCTGTGTCGTGGCTGACTCGTACTGCGGCCTTCACACCGCTGGACTACTCGAAGCTTGTGCTCGAGATGACCACACCGTCGTACGTCGACTACTTCCACGCACTGGACGAGCCTGTGCGCGATCGACTGGTGAAAGAGCAGTGGCGCCACTACAAGGGCATCTCCGCAGACACCCTCGAAGACATCCACGACGAGCTCTATGCACGCGACCTGAACGCGGCGCCGGTCGAGCTCCAGGTGGGTGTGGGCGTGGAGTCCGCTGCTGTCGGCCCCGACGGCGCAGAGCTCACCATGCTGCACGGCGACACTGGCCGCACCTTCCAGCACACAACAGACGTCGTAGTAGCCGCGACCGGTTACCGCAACCGGCCCCTACCGTTCATGGACTCCCTGCAGCCCCTGCTCGACCACGACACCGCTGGCCGCTGGATCCTCAACCGCAACCACAGCGCCTCCTCAACCACCCTCCCCAACCGCATCTTCGTCGCCAACGCCGACCTACACTCCCACGGCGTAGCAGCTCCCGACCTAGGCATCGGCGCCATCCGCAACGCCACCATCCTCAACACCGTGGCCGGCCGCGAGCTCTTCCCCCTACCAAAGTCAACCACCTTCACAACCTTCGCGATCCCGAGATGACCGACCACTGGCTGACCTCCTCATCAGCCCTCCTCGCCAAACTAATCTCCCAGTTCTCCACCGAAGCCCTACTACACCCAACCCCTACTGCGTCGACCCACGAAGCTCCTGCTTCTCTGGACGCGGCAGACCTGAACTCTGCCTCGTCAGGGCCGGTTGAATACCAACTGGAGTTCGGCTCGATCTGCTACACCTTCACAGCCACCCGCGGCGGGTTCGGCAGTTGGCGAGTCGACCCAGGCTCGATCCGCCGTACGACCGCCGGCATCCTCGGCAACGACGAGAGCGAGGTAGCCACGGACCCGATCCAGTTCTTCGTCGAGGCTTCCGACGCACTGGGTCTCGACGGGTCAACGGTTGCCGGGTACGTCGCCGAGCTGACGAGCACGCTGGCAGCCGACGTACGCATGGCCGCTTCTGCAGTGCCAGTGGGGGAGTTGCTCGATCTGCACCACAGCCGCCTCGAGGGCCACCTGACCGGCCACCCCCTCCTCGTTGCCAACAAGGGCCGCCTAGGCTTCTCAGCCGCCGACAGCGAACGCTACGCCCCCGAAGCCCGTACGCCGCTGCGCCTGACCTGGCTCGCCGTACGCCGAGGCCTGGCCGAGTTCCGCGGCACGCCGGACCTCTCCGAACACGCCGTCATCGCCCGCGAACTGGACGCTGCGACGGTGGAAGCATTCCGAGCGCGCTTGGACGACCCCGACGCGTACGTCTGGCTCCCATGCCACCCCTGGCAACTCGACCAAGTCATCCGCACCCAGTGGGCCCGAGAACTAGCCACCGGCGAGATCGTCATCCTGGGCGAGAGCCCCGACGAGTATCTCCCCACTCAATCCATCCGCACGATGGTCAACATCACCAACCCGACGCGCTACCAGGTAAAACTCCCTCTCAAAATCCTCAACACCTCCGTCTACCGAGGCATCCCCTCCCACTGCACCCTCGCCGCCCCCATGCTCACCCAATGGCTCCGCGGCCTCTGGTCCCGCGACGAGGTCTTCCAACAACTAGGCACCGAACTCCTAGGCGAAGTCGCCTCCGTAACCGTCCCCCACCCCGACCTCTCAACCCACCCCGGCATCCCCTACCAATGGACCGAAACCCTCGGCACCATCTGGCGAGACCCAATCGACCCCCGCCTGCGCAACGGCGAATCCGTCTGGCCCCTGGCCGCCGTCTTACATCCTGGACTGGCGGAGGAACTGATTGCGCGCTCCGGAGTCGACCCCCAAGCCTGGCTGAGCCGTCTCCTCTCTACCCTCTTCCGCCCCTTGCTCCACCTGCTCCACCACTACGGCATCACCGTCAACCCACACGGTGAAAACCTCGCCATCATCTGCGACGATTCCGGCCTCCCCACCCGCCTGGTCATTAAGGACCTCGTCGACGACATCAACGTCTCCACCATCCCAATAGTTGCCCGAGGCATCGAGCCGGACTCCCACGCCCGAGTCCTCCCACGCAAACCCTGGCCCATCCTCCGCCAGTACGTCGTAGACGCCCTCCTACTCGGCGTCCTCAACCCCCTGGCCGCCAAATCCCTAATCCCAGAAGACATCTTCTGGGGTATCGCTCTAGCCGAAGTACACCGCTACACCCAGAACCACCCCGAATACACCGACCGCCTGGCAGCCACCGCCCTAACCGCCCCAACCTTCCTCCGCTACCCCCTCAACGGCTACCGCCTAACCCTCGGCTACACCGACCTCGACACCCGCCCACCCATCCCGACAACCGGCACCATCCCCAACCCGCTACACACAGCCACCCCAATCCCCTTAGATTGACCTTGCGGCCCAATCCGGCAACGCCCACAATGCCGAGTGAGTGGTTCGAAGCAAGGATTGGGGGGCCACCACCGTGTCAAACTCTGTCTTGGCAGCGCCGTCTTCACAGCCCGAGAGCTGGTTCTCTGCGCACCTCCGTCGTCGGCTCTACGCCTACCGCGCCGCTCTCACCGAAGAGTGGTCCGAGTCGACCATCCACCCCGACTTCGTCCACGGCCCAGGGCTACCTGCCTCGGCAGGCCAATGCGGCGTCAGCTCAGCCTGGCTGCTGCACGAACTTCCGTGGCTGTTGCGAGCACGATCCCGGTACTGCGTGGGTGACATCCTCGTCGGCAATCAAACGCTGCAGTTCCACTGCTGGATCGAGATCGGCAACCCAACCTCACCCCACCGCTGGGTCATCGACCTAACCTGCGACCAGTACGAACTCCTCGCCGACCGGGCCTTTGTCTGCGACCGCCACAGCACCCTCACCGCCCTCGCAATCGAATACCGGGCCCGGCTCCGCCTCTCGGCCCGAGAACTCAGGCACGATCCGGTCTGGCACCGCACACAGCTCCTGGCCAAGGGCATGACAAGGTGGCTCGCCCGCAGCAACCGACCCGCTGAGTTGTGACAACCGGCCGACTATGCAGTGAACAGACCGACGCCCGCCCGGAATTCTCCGGGCGGGCGCTTGCGTTGCCGAACTCAGCCGGCCATCACAACCGCAACGTTGTAGAGGCCGTAGCAGAAGATCAACACGACTCCCACGAGAACGAGAATCAGAAGCTGTTTCCACAGCGTCACCATGAGTACCGCGCAAGCGAGAGCGACGAGGATCGGGAGCATTTCGTGCTGGTTCATGGCGTCCTCTTTTCCTGATTCACTTCCCTTGTAGCTTGTCATTTGCCGGCGGCCGACTAAAGTAGGTCGCGGCGTTCGCGTTGGATTACTCTTCTATAGGACTCCGCGACAATCGGTTGTCAATCCGTGGGATTTGGTGACAGCCACCCGACCAACATCAAGAATTGAGAACCGGGTGGCGCACCTTGTCGAAAACTTGGCGGCATGGCATCGAAATCAGCAGCGTGGTCTGTGGATGACTCTCTACCAACTGGCGGCGAAGGCGGCTCGATCGACTTGCAGGCCACGCCAAATGGCACAGATGTGGCTGCCAGTTGGCAGCAGGGTCTGTCAGGTGGCGGGCTGGCGTCGTGCGACACCGCCAACACCTGCTGGCTTGGAGATGAGGCGCCGAGGCAACTATCCGCTAGTCTCACGAATGTGGTGAAGATCACCACCGCACGGTGATGTCTGCACGCGTCAACCGATGCGTGTCATCGGCACGTGCGGACTCTGGACGAATGACGATTTCGCAGCAAGTGGCCCGAACGTCAGCGCCTGCGTCGGCCAAGCGGCAAATGCCGATGCGGGGACAGCTAACGCTCGACGGCTGCAGGGCGAACACGCCGGCGTTCGCCGACGAGGTCAAGCGCATCGCAGGCGAGTACGAGGTCCCTGTCCGCGCACTGACAGTCCGTTCGCTATTGCATTTGCCGCTGGTGACACGGTCGAACGGAAGCATCCACCGTAAGGATGTCGTCGCCGAACTGCACCGCAATGCGTCGAGGCTTTGGGGTGATTATCAGGCGATAGAACACCTGATCCCAAAGGATGGGTACTCGCTCAAGGACCTGCGGTTCATGCGGCTGACAGATGGCATCGCGGACGAGATTTTCAGTCGTCTTCACTATCTGCGGAGTGCGCGCGCAGGTTCCCGGAACTTCGCGCTCGTGGACCCGGTGCATCAGCGGCCCGTGACCTTGTGCAGCGTGTCCCCGTTGGAGTGGGCGTTGGTCAGCCGGCAGCTCCGGACGCAATTCGACCTGCCGCCAGGCGCGGCTTGGGACGTGTCGCGGGTCTACTCCTTCGATGTCGCACCGCCGAACGCGATCTCATTTCTGCTCGCGAAGGTTCGACAGGCCATGCGAACGGTCTCAAATGCAAGGGTTTTGACGACAGCGGTCGATCCCAACCTGGGCTTCGTCGGCGCCAGCTATCGGGCGGCCAACTGGCACCAATGGATGTCTGTCCAACCAAGGCCGTACTTGTACGTCGATGGCAGGTACACGAGTCCACGTCAGCTTCGACTTCGGTACGGCGGTGCCAATCTGGCGGAGCTCAGCACAGCCAATCCCGGTAGCCGCTTTGAGCAGAGCCGCGTGCGCTTGCTTGACTCATGGATCTTCTGCTGCCGGCTGCAAGAAGTCACTGAGGCTGTTCCCCGCGATGCCCAGCGCTGTCTGCGTCGGTAAGACGGGTCAGACCAGGTTCTTCGGTTGGAGTGCTGAGCGGGCCAGGAGTGTGTCAATGCGCTTGCGGTCCGGCATCGAGGAGTTCGAGCGGAAGCCGGACGTGGCGCACGACATCGCTGCGGACGCCCAGAGCGCGACCTCGGCCGAGAATCGCCGATCGTTCTCGATCAGCTTGGCCGCCAGCGCTGCGCAGAAGGCGTCTCGAGCGACCGAAGCCTCCTTGTAGATTGTCGGAATCATTGGAACGTGGCTGACGCCGTCACCGGTGTGTGAATAGATCGTGCAACCCCCATTCACCAGGAGACACAGCGTTTCCACGCCGTAGGTGACAAGCTTTTGAGCGACCGGCTCGGGGGTGAACGGAACCTCGTCAGGTGGCGCGAACGGCCCAAGTTCCCAGGCATGGGCTACAAGGAAATCGATCTGTTCAAACGTTTCATGACTGATTCGCTCGTCGGCGTATGGCTGGCCGGGCGTCACGATGACGAGCGGGCGAGTGCTGGGCTCACGATGGGCCAGCGCGAGCGTTCGCTGCATAGTCTCGCGAGGCACTTCGAAGGTGGTCATGAGTACGTCGCAGTTGACCAGTTCGTCGGCTCGCTGATCCACGTCTCGCTTGGACAGGAAGACCTCACGCTGATTGCGCCAGTTCACCGCGATGCTGTCGCCCAACTCCTTCTCGAGCACCCCGGTGACCGGAGTACTCGCATCAGGGACGAGCTTGACCAGGGAGGTGTCCACACCCTCCAGTTCGAGGTGCTCGAGGATGTCCTGGCCGAAGTAGTCGTCGGCGACAGCCGCAATCAGCGATGTCTTCAGGCCCAGCCGGGCACAGCCGATTGCCTGCATCAGGCCTTTGCCTCCGGGGGACAAGTCGAAGTCGTAGGCCTCGGTCGATGTTTCTGATGCAGGTAATGATTTGATGCGGAACGTCGCATCCATCACTGCGCCACCCACTACAATCACGCGCCCGGAATGAGCCGTGTCGTCAGCCGGCGTCAGTTCCCGCGTTGTGGCTGGTCCGCGTACGGAGCCAGAGGGGTAGGTGTCGCGGCGGATCAGTTGGTTCACCAGTTCGCGGAGTACCGCCGGCTCAGTCGTGCCCCGAAGCGCCCGATCGCCCGGAGTATCGGGAGCCTCTAGATCGAGGGCGCCATGAAGGCGGTGCCAATTATCTAGCAGTACCTGGCGGCGGCGACCGAGTGTCGTGTGGTACAGCGATCGGGTGACCCGGTCATCGACACCGGCAGCCGCGTAGGTGCTCTCATGCACGCCCAGGGCGAGGATTGCGTCAGCGACGACTTGTTGCGTGCCGGAGAGGCGCTCACGAACGGTGGTGACGACCAGATTGAAAGCAGCCGCTGCTAGTTCGAGATCGTGGACGTCGCCGAAGCGGGTGGCCGCGAACTCCAGCAGCGGAGCGGTAGCGCCGATGCGGCCGGCGTGGATCCGGTGGACGGTGACACCGTCGTGGGTCCGGAGCTTTTCCAGCACACTGACGAGTAGCAGGGCGGCGTTCGCCTGCCGTCCCTCGCTCCTGGTTGTCATCGACCCCCACCTGCCTTGCTCATCGCATCGTCAGCGTGACTCTGCAGTGAGCAGAGTGTGCCAGCAGATCCATGTCATGTTGAGACCGGGGCTGCCAATGGTTATGTCGGTCAACCGGTTGATCGCCGCAAAGGTTATCTATCAAGCTGATAACGGCAGTCACGCTCTCCACCGATGGTGGCAGTATTCCCTCGATTGGTTGTCATCAGACCTCCGGCGAAATGATTTGGCGATACTTCTCGTCGACTGTGGCTCGGCGGGGGTGGCTTGCGGCTTGGTGGTAGTTCTCGGCGAAGCTGGCCATGGCCGCAGCGGCCCAGCGGATGGTGTTGCCGGTCAGGGTGCGGTCTTCGATGAGGCGGGCGGCCAGGGCGGCGCAGAAGGCGTCGCGGGTGATGGCCGATTCCTTCAGGACCGAGCGCGGAACGGGGATTTGCTCCGGGGGCTTGTCGCGTTCGTAGATACTGCCTCCGCCCGTGTCGCTGAGGAGGCAGAGGGATCGCAGGCCGAGGCTCAGGAGATCGTCACTGAGCAGCTGGGGGTCGAGCTTTGCCTTGTTCGAGAACGCGAAACCTTCGAGTTCCCACTTGTGTCCGACGAGGTAATCGACTTGCTTCAGGAGTGGGCTGAGCAGTTGGCCGTCAGCGTACGGCTGGCCGGGGGTGACGATCACCACGGGATGCTCGGATGCGGCGCCGACGAGGTCGAGGGTGTGTCGGAGAACCGATTGCGGGACTTCGAACGTCAGCAGCAGTACGTCGCAGGATGTCAGCATGGCGGCGTACTGATCGATCGTGGGTATGTCAAGTTCGACGCCGTCGCGCCAGACCGCGGCTGAGCTGTTGCCCGCAGGGAGTTCGAATACACCCGTGGCCGGCGTCCTGGCGGTAGATCGCTCGATGCGCCTCAGCAGCGAGACGTCGACCCCTTCGGCTACCAGGTGAGATTCAATCTCCTTGCCTTCGTCGTCGCTCGCTATGGCTGCGATCAGAGACACATCCAGATCCAGATGAGATGCGGCAACCGCCTGGCTGAGACCCTTGCCGCCAAGGGCGCGGGTATAGCTCATCGCCATTGCCGATGTTCCGACCTTGGGAATTGAGCCGAGCCGCCAGATGTGGTCGATGGTGGCGCCACCGATGACGATGACCTTTCCGCTGGCGTCGGAGTCGGCGGTTTGCGCGGTGGAGATCGGAATGGGTTCTCCGGGTTCGGAGACCTCGATGGTCGGCTTGGGATTCACCAGAAGGGCGGCGAGTCTCTCGAAGACTTCGCTCTCCGTCCGTGAGCGCAAAGTGTGTTCGCTTGGCGGTTCTGTGAGCGGTTGCTCGCCGAGTGCTTCGTGTAGAACCTGCCAGTTCTGGACGATCGCGAGCCGGCGGTCACCGAGCCCACCGGATCCGAGGTGATGGATCGTTCGTTTGGAGACCGCGTGCGACCTGTACGTCTGGAGGTAGATCCCGAGCTTGAGGATTGCGTCGGCAATGATGCGGTCGGCGACCGCGTCCAGTTCGCGGACCTTTTCGGCGATGACCTCTAGTGCCGCCTCGGCCGGTTTGTGGCCAGTTTGGACGGCCTGGTTTTGGACGATGGGCAGGCCTAGGAGGGGCTGGGCGGCTCGGGTTGAGAGGCGTTTGAGGGTGAGGCCGTCGTAGCGGCGGAGGGACTCGAAGACAGGGACCAAGTAGGTCGCTTCGTTTTGTCCTTGGAACAGGTGGTTGGACATGCGTCCCCCAACGCAGCTAGTTAGCAATTTCAGTATGTGGGCGGCGGTCGCGTGGCGCGGATTGTCAGCGTGTCGTTGCAAGCACTTGATTCAGCCGCGGGGAACTGCGGACGTCGGTCCGGATGGTTGCAGTAGGCAAGCTGGGGCCTGTGGGTAAGGCTGTGGATAAGGGACGGTGCCGTTGGACTGCCGTGGAACCGTTTCGTTGTTGGGTGCGTCTATTCGGGGTTCTGGCGTAGGCTGCTGCGGTCTGTCGGGCGCGGTTGGGGGGACGGATACGGGGAGCACGATGAATATTGGGCATGTGGAGCTTGCGAGGGCTCAGCAGGAGCGGTGGGAGTCGGCTTATGCGCGGCGCCCGCGGTTGCACGGGGCGGGGCCTTCGGTGGCGGCGGAGTGGGCGGCTGGGGTGTTTGGTGCCGCGGGCATCGATGATGTGCTGGAGTTGGGGGCGGGGCACGGTCGGGATGCGCTTTTCCTGGCCAGGCAGGGATTCAGCGTGCATGCCACCGATTTCAGCGAGGCGGCGCTCGATCAGTTGCGGCACGAGGCGCAGCGGGAGGGGCTCGACGATCGGGTGACAGCGGCGTTGCACGACGTACGGGATCCGTTGCCGCCGGCCGATGCGACGGTCAACGCGGTGTTCGCGAATCTCCTGCTGAACATGGCGTTCTCGCCCTCCGAGCTGCGGTCTCTCGTCGCGGAGATCCACCGCGTTCTCTGCCCTGGTGGGATTTTCGTGTACGCCGTGTGGTCGGCAGCCGACTCGTGCGCGAAGTACTGGCGTCGGTTGGAGGACGGACTGGCGATGCACGACGGCTTCGTCGGGCGGTTCTTCGACGAGTCATTGGTGACCGAGCTGGCCGAGGAGTGGCGGCTCGACGAGACGACGGCGTACGACGAAAGTCAGCGGCGGATGTGGCGGGTCACCATGACCAAACCCGTGCAGGAAAGCTGAAGCCGGCTCTAGGTGTTCCGGTTCCGAACAGGTGAAGTTGCCTGCGGTACCGGCGTGCCAGATTGCGGTGTGGTCACCAAAGCGAAAAGTTGCATTGACGAACCCGACCGGTTCCGACAGGCTCGGTCCGCGTCTCACCTTCGACCATCGGAGATACAGCAAAATGCAGTGGTACATCGACGTTCTGAAGAAGTACGCCGTGTTCAGCGGCCGGGCCCGCCGCAAAGAGTACTGGATGTTCGTGCTCTTCAACGTGATCGTCTCGATCATCCTGTCCATCCTGGACAAGATCCTCGGCCTCGACTTCGGCTCGGGCTCGAGCAGCTCGTCCGGCTGGCTGTCGACGATCTACAGCCTGGCGGTGCTGCTGCCGACGATCGGTGTGGCGATCCGGCGCATGCACGACACCGGGCGTTCGGGCTGGTGGATCCTGATCAACCTGATCCCGTGTATCGGGTGGATCTGGTTCATCGTCCTGGCTGCCCAGGAGGGCAACGCCGGTGACAACGCCTACGGTCCGGACCCGAAGGCGGCCGAGCGGTTCGGCGGCCCGGGCCAGGCCGGTCCGGCGGAGCCGGGTTACCCGACCGTCTGAGTCCGTCTGAGTAGTCCGTCTGAGTCCGACTGGGTCCAGACACGCAGAACGCCCCGCCGATCGGCGGGGCGTTCTGCTGTTACCAGGCAGGACTCAGTTGGCCTGGCTGACGCTCGACATGTTGAAGTCGGGCACGAGCAGCGGCGGCGTCGCCGTCCGCGAGAAGTAATCGCCCCATTCCCTCGAGTACGACGGAACCGTGGCGCCCGCGGCGGTGAACCGGCCGAGCAGATCGACCGGACTCTCGTTGAACCGGAAGTTGTTGACCGCGCCCGTCACCTCGCCGTTCTCGACCAGGTAGACGCCGTCACGGGTCAGACCGGTCAGCAGCAGCGTCTGCGGGTCGACCATCCGGATGTACCAGAGGCAGGTCACCAGCAGGCCGGTGTCGAGCCCGGCTACCAGGTCGTCGGTCGAGCCGGCGCCGCCGTCGACGGACACGACGTAGTTCGCGATGTCGGGCGTCGCCTTCGGTACGCCGATGAGCTCCGCCGTATGACGGCTCGTCATCAGGTGTTCGAGCTTGCCGCCCCGGATCCAGTCCGTCGCGTGCAACGTCAGCCCGTTGTCGAACACGCTCGACGAGCCGCCCGACGACCGGGCCACCGCGAACGCGAACGCCTCGAGCCCGGGCAGCGCCGGGTCGGAGTGCAGATTCACCGGGTGCTGCGACAGGGTGTCGCCGATCCGGGTGCCGCCGCCGGACTTCGAGAACACGGTCTGGCCGTCGAAGGCATCGCGGCCGTCGAGCTGCCAGTACAGGTACGTCATCAGGTCGGCGACTGCGGCCGGCGGCAGGATCGTCGGCTGCCGGCCGGCGTCGACCGAGACCGTCCGGGTCGCCCAGCCGAGCCGGCGGCTCAGCTCGGCGTCGAGCGCGAGCGGGTCGACGTCGGTGAAGTCTCGGGTGGCCGTGCCGACCCAGGCCGAGTGGCTGAGGTCGGCGTTCTTGCCGGTCGAGGACACATACCCGCGGGGGAGCGCCTGGCGCAGCCGCAGACCGGTCGACGAACCGACGTACAGCGTGACGACCTCGTGGTTGGCGAACCCGTACAACCGACGCCGCTCGAGCTCGGCGCGCTTGAGCGACTCGCCGAGCGACGGCGCGAACTTCTCGTAGACGCCGACCGTCGTCTCCTCGGGTTCGAGCTCCCAGTCCGCGCCGACGGCGCCGTCGACGAGCGGGCGGGCATCCTCGGCCGGTCCCGCGGCGCGGGCGGTGGCGATCGCCGCGGAGACGATCTCTTGCAACGAGTCCTCGGTGACGGACGAGCGGCCGATGACGCCGGCCGCCGTGCCCTCGCCGGATCCGACCGTGGCGATGACGGTCACGCTCGAGCCGCGCATCGCGCCGTTCGTGGTCAGGGTGTTGTTGGCCCAGCGCAGGTTCGTGCTGGAGGTCTCGGCGACGAGTACGACGCAGCCGTCGGCGCCCTCGGCCGCGGCCAGCGCCAGACCGCGCTCGATGGTGTCCTGGGGCGTGAGTTGGATCGTCACCGGCCGGCCTCCTGCGTGGTGTTGAGAATGCGGACGCTGCGGAACAGCGCGGACGGGCAGCCGTGGGTGACCGCGCCGGACTGCGGCGGCTCGGCCTTACCGCAGTTCAGCGCGCCGCCGAGCAGGTACGTCTGCGGGCCGCCGACGGCCTCCATCGAGCCCCAGAAGTCGGTGGTGGTCGCCTGGTAGGCCACGTCGCGGAGCTGGCCGGCGATCTTGCCGTCGACGATCTTGTAGAACCGCTGACCGGTGAACTGGAAGTTGTACCGCTGCATGTCGATCGACCAGGACTTGTCGCCGACGATGTAGATCCCGTTCTTGACCCGGCTGATCAGCTCCTCGGTGGAGGGGCCGTTCGGGGCGGGCTGGAGCGAGACGTTGGCCATCCGCTGGATCGGGATGTGGCCGGACGAGTCGGCGTACGCACAGCCGTTGGAGCGCGGTGTGCCGAGCAGGTCCTCGTTCTTCTTCGCCATCCGGCGGTCGACCTGGTAGCCGACCAGGATGCCGTCCTTGACCAGGTCCCACTGCTGGCCGGCGACGCCCTCGTCGTCGTACCCGACGGTGGACAGGCCGTGCTCGACCGTGCGGTCGCCGGTGACGTGCATGACCGGCGAGCCGTACTTCAGCGTGCCGAGCTTGTCGATGGTGGCGAAGCTGGTGCCGGCGTAGTTCGCTTCGTAGCCGAGGGCGCGGTCCAGCTCGGTGGCGTGGCCGATCGACTCGTGGATGGTCAGCCAGAGGTTGGTCGGATCGATGACGAGGTCGTACTCGCCGGCCTCGACGGACGGGGCGGCGAGCTTCTCGGCGAGCCAGCCGGGGATCTGGGCGAGCTCTTCGTCCCAGTTCCACCCGGTGCCGGTCATGTACTCCCAGCCGCGGCCGGCCGGCGGGGCGCAGGTCGACATCGAGTCGAACCGGTCCTCGGCGACGGCGTGGGCGGTGATGTTCGGGCCGATGCGGACGCGCTGCTGGGTGTGCGACGTGCCGGCGGTGTTGGCGTAGTACTTGCACTCGTGGATGGTCGCGACGTGAACGCTCACGTGGGCGACGCCGTCGGCCTTGAGCAGGCGGTCGCTGTAGTCGGTGAGCAGGGCGACCTTGTCGGCGCGCGGGACGGTGAACGGGTCGATCTCGTACGACGAGATCCAGGTGACGTCGTCGTACACCGGCTCGTCGGCGAGCTCGATCGTCTCGGCGTTGATCGGGCGGGACACCTGCGCCATGTTCACGGCCTGCTCGGCGACGCGGACCGCTTCGTCCTCGGTGAGCGCGACGCCGGCGGCGAATCCCCACGTGCCGTCGTGGATCACGCGGACGGCGAGGCCGAGGTCCTCGTCGTCCTGCGCGCTCTCCAGGACGCTGTCGCGCAGGGAGATCGACTCGGACCGGATCCGCTCCAGGCGGAACTCGGCGTACGTCGCGCCGAGGTCGCGGGCGCGGTGGAGCGCCGCTTGGGCGAGTTCATGACGGGGGAGGGCGAGGAAGCTCGCGTCGACTTCGGGCACGTGTCGACCTTATACACGGAACCGGACAAAGCCCGGCGGTGTAGTGACAATGACAAGAAACCGCCTCGCTCCGCTCGGCGGGCAGGGCGAGGGGCCCGGCTCCTGGGTGGGGTGAGGCTGCCTCGCTCCGCTCGGCGGGCTGGGTGAGGGCCCGGCTCCTGGGTGGGTTGGGGTGCTCGCTTGCTTGGTGGGCTGGTGAGGGTGTGGATCGGTTGATGGGAGGCGTGATCGAGGGCGGTGGGGATGGTGAGGTTCTGGCTCGGGTGCGGGGTGGGGATAGGGCCGCGTACGGCGAGTTGGTGGGGCGGTATGCCCTGGTGGCGAAGCGGACTGCGGTGTTTCTCGGGGCGGGGGCTGATGCGGATGACGTGGTGCAGGAGGCGTTCGTCAAGGCTTACAGAGGGCTGGGCGGGTTCCGGGAGGGAGCTGCCTTCAAGCCCTGGTTGCTGCGGATTGTCGCCAACGAGACCCGGAACGCGGTGCGGGCACGTGGCCGGCGAGCACGGCGCGAGGAACTCGCCGCGCCGCTGGACGTCGTACTGGATCCAGCCGACGCCGCAGAGTCGCTGGAGCGTCGGACTGAGCTGCTGAACGCCGTACGCACGCTCCCGGAGCCGATGCGGCTCGTCGTGACCTGCAGGTACCTGCTGGACCTGGATGAGCAGGAGACCGCCGTAGTACTCGGCTGGCCCCGCGGGACGGTCAAATCACGCCTGCATCGCGCCCTGGGAAGACTCCGAGACGCCCTACCGGACAAGGAGGTGCAGCGATGAGCCTCGAAGACGAACTGCGGGCCGTCGGACGATCTGCCGTCGTACCTCCGGTTGACGACACCCTGGCAACCACAGTGCTCACGCGCGTAGCGGACATCCCAGTGCGGAAGCGCCTGCGCGACAGATGGCGCGCGTTCCTCGCCGGCTTCCTCGTACTGCTCGCTGGCCTCGCGCTGACCCCACCGGTGCGCGCCGCCGTCGCAGAGTGGCTGCGGATCGGCGGCGTCCAGGCGCAGCCCGTCGGCAGCGGTCCGAGTACTGCGCCTCCAGTGCCCACCGTCGGGGGACACCTGTCGTTGGACCAGGCCGCACAGGTCGCCGGGTTCACTCCAGCGCTTCCGAAGGAGCTGGGTCCGCCGACCGGAGTTGAGGCGTCGAAGGGGTTCATCGCGACCAGTTGGGCCGGTGTGCGGTTGGAGCAGTTCCAGTCCGGCATCGAGCCCATGTACCTCAAGCGGTACTACGGCAGCCTCGAATACGTCGAGCAGATCAACGCCTTCTGGTTCGAGACCCCACACGACCTCGTACTGGTCGACAAACGCGTCGTACGCGTCGCCGGACCCACTCTGGTCTGGGAGCGCAACGGCGTGACGTTCCGCCTCGAGGGCCCTGACAAGACCCGGGCAATAGCCCTGGCCAGCGGAACCTCCTGACCGACGGCGGTGTATCCAGCGTGAAAGGAGAGCCGCCATGATCCGTCGTACGCTCGCACTCGCCGCAGCACTGCTCGGACTGACCGCGTTCACCGCACTTCCAGCGCACGCAGGAGGTCCCACCAGCGTGCTGCTCAGCGCACCGCCGCACGTGGCCGCCGTCGGCTACGACGACGAGCGGTACTACGACCTGCAGAACCTGGTCCAGGCCCCGTCGAAGACCGCCGCCGGGAGCGATGTACACAGCGCCGGCAGGTTCGTCCGCGCGACCTGGCTGATCCACGACATGAGCGTGTGGCGGATCGACGTCATCTACCCGGACGCACCCGGTGGCCCGTGGATCTCCACGGAGGAGTTCATGACCGGAACCAAGCCCGACAAGCCCACTTGGCACCGGGCCGCCGATCCGGCACGCCTTCTCGAGGTGCTCGGAACGTTCAAACTCCTCGACGGCAAGTTCGACGGCGGCCCCACCCTCGGCAACGGCTACTCCTCAGCCGACGCGCCCGTCACCACACCCGAGCCGACATCCGAGCCGGCACCCGCACCGGCGCAGTCCCAAGTCACCAGTACCAGTGTCTTCACCGGCTGGCGCTGGATCATCCCCGGCGTCCTGATCGGCGCAGCCGCCGCAGTCGTTGCCGTCCGCGTCTTCCCGAAACGCCGCTGGGAGCTGATCGACTAGAGCTTCGCCGTCAGCTCGAAGCCCGCAAACAGCCGTCCACCGTAGCGAGCAAGGATGTGGTCCACGGCAACGATCAGCCGGTCGTCCTCCGCCCGTACGCCGTCCATCAACGCCGCAGCCTGAGCACTGTCGTACGCCGAAACCTCCCGCAGCAGACCCTTGCCGGTACCGGACCAACGCCCAGCACCGGTCAGCAACAGCCGGGCCGCGTCCTGCCACAGCACCGAAGCGATCGCCAGTCGCACGTCACCGGACGCATCCGACAGGTCGTCAATCAGATTGGTGATCGTGTACCGCAGCAGGTCCAGCTCGTCCACGGACAACGGCTTGGGCCCGGCAGCCACCTCAGCCAGGTACTCCTGCTGCAGCCGAGCCCCGCACCCATCTGTGTCCAGCAGTACGACAGACTCTCCGACAAGCCGCATCATGGTCGGCTGGCGTCGCTCCTGGTCCTTGTCCGCGAAATAGCGCAGTGACTTCTCGGTGTGGACGAACAGCTCAACCGGCCAGCCGGCGTACTCCATCGACTTCCGCATCGGCGCCGGGGGACCGTCCAGCAACACAGTGATGTCCAGGTCGGATGTACTACTCGCGTCACCGCGCGCCACACTGCCGCCGAGCCAGGCGGCTCGAGCATCCGGATAGAGCTCCTGTACGAGTTGGCGTGCGACGTCCATCAGGACAGTGTCAGCCAGCGCAGCAATTCACGGTACGCATTTGCCGGCGGGATGTGACCGCCCACGTAGTACTTGCGTTCCGCGTGAGGCATCGCAGCGGCCAGGATGTCGACGTACTTGCCCGCGCGTTCGTCGGCTGAGCCATGCCAGAGGCTGACGGGGACCTTGATGTCACCCAGCTCGAAGCCCCACGGGGCAGCGAAGGCGAGGTGGTCGTCGAGCCAGCCGTCGTGGCTGGTGACGAAGGTGGCGTCGAGACGAGCCATCGCCGCGGCGTCCTCCCGGGCGGGCGGACCCGGCTCTGCTCCCGGTTGAGGTGGGATCTCTGGTCCGCCTGCTTCAACAGCAGCCATGATCGTCCGGGCTGTCTCCTCCAGCCCAGGCCGGAGGTCGCCGTGTACTGCGAGCCAGGAGGTGCGATTGCGGCGCGGGTCCGCGAGCTCTTCCTCCTCGGTCGGCTCCGGACCGTCGACGATCGGCGGCGCGTTGCTACCGATCACCGCGCACCTCGTCACTCGCTCAGGCAGCAGTGCGGCACACGCCAACGCATGCGGTCCGCCACCTGAGCCGCCCGTGACCGCGAAGCGGGCCCAGCCCAGCGCATCGGCCACCGCAACCGCGACCTCGACCACAGAGGCCACAGCGCGCCCCGGCCGGCGCGTCGACCCGCCGTAACCGGGGCGGTCAAGCGTGGCGACTCGCAGACCGGACGACTCGATAGCCGCCACGGCATCCGGCCGCTTCCAGCGTGTTGACGGCGTACCCCCGAACGAGAGCGCCGGCAGACCGTCCTCAGCGCCGTAGACGCTGTAGAGAACCATCCGGTCGCCGATCCGCACCATGTCGTCCACGAGCGGAGCGTAACCACCCGACAGCAGCTATCCGAATCCACAGTTACCAACCCGAGATTCTCGGAATTCGAGATGCGACGCGGGTGGTGGAAGGATGCGCCCTAGGTTTTGTCGGCTGTAAGAATCCAACCAGTCGGGAGTGCTTGTGAGTTCCTCGGTCGCCGGGACCGTTTCACCCACCCGGCAGGCGTTGCGCCGGCTACGGCGTGACCGCAGCGCGCGGGTCGGCGTCGTACTGGTCGTGGGGCTGATCGTGGTCGCGGCGGCCGCGCCCCTGCTGGTGCGGCTGGCCGGCCAGGACGCGACGACGTACCACATCGATCTGCTCGATCCGAACCGCGGCAACGCGCCGGCGGGCGCGCTCGGGGGGATCAGCGGCACTCACTGGTTCGGTGTCGAGCCGCTGACCGGCCGGGACCTGTTCGCGATCGTCGTCCTCGGCCTGCGGACGTCGCTGACCATCGCGATCGTCGTCACCGTGATCACGACGGTCGTCGGCACACTCGCCGGGATCAGCGCGGCGTACTTCGGCGGCTGGTACGACGCGGTCATGTCGCGGCTGCTCGACTTCCTGTTCGGGTTCCCGCAGCTCGTCTTCATGATTGCCCTCGGCATCATCATCCCGGCCAGGTTCCCACGCTGGCTGCTGCTGATCCTGGTGCTGAGCTTCTTCGGCTGGGCCGGCCTGGCCCGGCTGATCCGCAACCAGGCCCGCTCGCTGGTCGCCCGGGAGTTCGTCGAGGCGGCCCGTAGCGTCGGCTCGAGCGGCTGGATGGTCATCACCCGCGAACTCCTGCCGAACCTGCTCGGCCCGGTCCTGGTGATCGCCACCCTGGCGATCCCCGGCTACGTCGGCACGGAGGCGGCGCTGTCGTTCCTCGGCGTCGGCGTACCACCGCCGACACCGAGCCTCGGGCGGTCGATCTCGGACTCGATCGCCTGGGTCTACACCGGCGCGGACCCGTGGTTCCTGCTGTTCCCGGGTGCGGTGCTGTTCCTCGCCGTCCTGGGGTTCACGCTCGTCGGTGACGGCGTGCGGGACGCATTCGACGTCCGGTTGCGGAGGACGAGCTGATGCCCGACCTCGTCTGGTTCGTGACCCGGCGGCTGTTCGCGGCCCTGCTCGTGATGCTTGCGCTGAGCCTCGCCGTCTACCTGGTCTTCTACGCGATCCCGGCCGACCCGGCCCACCTGGCGTGCGGCAAGCCTTGTACGCCGGACCGCCTGGAGCAGGCGCGGCACTTCATGCAGCTCGACCAGAGCACCCTGCAGCAGTACCTGAGCTTCCTGAAGGGCGTCTTCGCCGGCCGCACCTTCGGTGAGGGTTCGGCGGCCGTGCACTGCAACGCGCCCTGCTTCGGGTACTCGTTCCCGCTGGCCCGCCCGGTCACCACGCTGATCCTCGACCGGCTGCCGGTCACCGCCTCGATCGCGATCGGCGCCGCCGTACTGTGGCTGATCTTCGGTGTCTCGCTCGGTGTGATCGCCGCCCTGAACCGCGGCCACTTCCTCGACCGGCTCGCGATCGGGATCGCGCTGGTCGGAGTCTCGACGCCGTCCTTCCTGCTCGGGCTACTGGCGATCCTGGTCTTCGGGTTCTGGCTCAACATGGTTCCGGTCAACGGCTACGTCCCGTTCACCGAGAGTCCGGTCGACTGGGCCTGGCACCTGATCACGCCGTGGATCGTGCTCGCGATCCTGCAGGCGGCGTCGTACATCCGGCTGACCCGGTCGCAGATGCTCGAGGAGCTGAACCTCGACTACATCACCACGGCCCGGGCGAAGGGCGCCGGCGAGTCGCGGGTGGTCCTGACCCACGGACTCCGCGGCGTCCTCGTGCCGGTCGTGACGCTGTTCGGCCTCGATCTCGGCGGTCTGCTCGGAGGTGCGATCCTGACCGAGAAGGTCTTCAGCATGCAGGGCCTCGGCGACCTGCTGATCACCGCGGTCGGCTCGCTCGACGTGGCCGTCGTCGTCGGCGTGACGCTGTTCTCGGCGTTCCTGATCATCCTCGCGAACCTGGTGGTGGACATAGTGCACGGTGTGCTCGACCCGAGGGTGAGTCATGGCTGAGCCGGTCCTGGAAGTGCACGACCTGCACGTCACGTTCACGACCGAGGGTGGTCCGGTGCCCGCCGTCGACGGGATCGACTTCGCCGTCGCGCCGGGGGAGACGCTGGCGATCGTCGGCGAGTCCGGTTCCGGCAAGAGCGTCAGCTCGGCCGCAGTGATGGGTCTGCTGCCCTCGAACGCCCGGGTCACCGGCGAGGTCCTGCTCGACGGCCGCGAGCTGAACGGCCTCCCGGGGGAAGAGCTCCGCAAGATCCGCGGCAACGACATCGCGTTGGTCTTCCAGGACGCGCTGTCCGCGCTGAATCCGTACTACACCGTCGGCTGGCAGGTCGCCGAGGCGTACCGCCTGCACCACGACGTCTCGAAGAAGAAGGCGCACCAGCGCGCGATCGAGATGCTCGACAAGGTCGGCATCCCGGACGCGAGCCGCCGGGCCGACAGCTACCCGCACGAATTCTCCGGGGGAATGCGGCAGCGGGTCGTGATTGCTATGGCTCTGGTGAACGACCCCAGAGTGCTGATCGCGGACGAGCCGACGACCGCACTCGATGTGACCGTGCAGGCACAGATCATGCGCTTGCTCGACGACGTGCAGGAGGAGTTCGGTACGGCGCTGGTCCTGATCTCGCACGATCTCGGCGTCGTCGCCGAGGTCGCGGACGACGTTCTGGTCATGTACGCCGGCCGCGCGTCCGAGCGCGGCACGGTCCGGGACATCTTCTTCCGGGCCGCCCACCCGTACACGCTCGGTCTGCTCGGCGCGATGCCGCGGGTCGACCTGCCGCCGAAACCGCGGCTGACCACGATCCCCGGCAGCCCGCCCACGCCGGGATCGATCACCACCGGTTGCCCGTTCCAGCCGCGGTGCGCGTACACGCATCTGGTCGGCGAACGCTGCATCACCGAGCGTCCCGAGCTCACGCCTCGCCCCGGCCAGGGCGATCACGAGGCGGCCTGCCACCTCGGACGACGGCCGGAGGTGCTGCTGTGAGTGAGGAGCTGCTGAACCTCAAGGACGTCAAGAAGTACTTCGGTCTGCGCGGCGCCCCGTGGCGCAAGGCGCAGGCCGTCCGCGCGGTCGACGGCGTCAATCTCGTCGTCCGCAAGGGCGAAACCGTGGGTCTGGTCGGCGAATCCGGATCGGGCAAGTCGACGCTGGCCCGCGTGGCGACCCGTCTGCTCGACCCGACCCAGGGCCGCGTCGAGATCGGCGGCACCGACGTCACCAAGGTGCGTGGCCGCAGGCTGCGGCCGGTCCGCCGGCGGATCCAGATGGTCTTCCAGGACCCGCAGGCGTCGCTGAACCCGCGGCAGTCGGTCGGCACCATCCTCAGTACGCCGTACCGTGCGCAGGGCATCCGTCCGACCCGCGCGCAGCTGGTCGAGCTGCTGGAGCAGGTCGGCCTCGCCGAGCAGTACCTGGAGCGCTATCCGCACGAGTTCTCCGGCGGTCAACGCCAGCGGATCGGGATCGCCCGCGCGTTGTCGGTGAAGCCGGACCTCCTGGTCTGCGACGAGCCCGTGTCGGCGCTCGACGTGTCCGTCCAGGCCCAGGTGCTGAACCTGCTGGCCGATCTGCGCGACGAGCTCGGCCTGTCGTACGTGCTTGTCGCGCACGACCTCGCCGTGGTCCGGCAGGTCGCCGACCGGATCGCGGTCATGTACCTCGGCACCATCGTCGAAGAGGGTCCCGCCGCGCAGGTCTACGAGGCGCCGGCGCATCCGTACACGAAGGCGCTGCTGTCCGCGGTACCGGTGCCTGAGCCGGGTGTGGACCGGGACCGGATCGTGCTGACCGGCGACGTACCGACGCCCATCGACCCGCCGTCCGGCTGTCCGTTCCGGACCCGTTGCTACAAGGCGCAGGACGTGTGCGCGACCGAACGACCGGTGCTCGAGCCCGTCCAAGGTTCGACCGAACACCGGGCCGCCTGCTACTTCCCTGAGCCCCCACCCTCCTGAGAGGACATGATGAAACACCTAACCCGAGCGGTCGCGGTAGCGGCCGCACTGGTGTTGGCAGCGGCCGCTTGCAACGCCAATGACAAGACCGCCACCGGTGGCAGCACCGCGGCCGCCGAGCAGGGCGGCACCTGGCACGTGCTCACCACGAGCAAGGAGATCAGCCTCGACCCGGCCAAGAGCCAGAACCTCGGGATCAGCACGATCCACCTGGTGCTGCGCGGCCTGACGTCCTGGAAGACCTCGCCGGGCAAGGCGGCCGAGCTGGTCCCCGACCTGGCCACCGACACCGGTCAGGTCAGCGACGGCGGCAAGACCTGGACGTACAAGCTGAAGTCCGGCCTGAAGTACGGCGACGGCTCGCCGATCGTTGCCGCCGACATCAAGTACGGCGTGGAGCGGTCGTTCGCGCCGGAGCTGTCCGGCGGACTCGGGTACCACAAGTCGCTGCTCGTCGGCGGCGACAAGTACCAGGGCCCGTACAAGGGCGGCGAGCTGGCCTCGATCGAGACGCCGGACGACACCACCATCGTGTTCAAGCTGAACAAGCCGTACGGCGACTGGCCGTGGATCGTCAGCATGCCGGCCTTCGCGCCGGTGCCGAAGAAGGCCGACACCGACCCCGCGCACTACGGTGAGAAGCCGGTGGCCAGCGGTCCGTACCAGGTGAAGACGTACGCCCCCGGCTCGAAGCTCGAGCTCGAGCGCAACCCGAACTGGGACAAGTCGACCGACCAGGCCCGGACCGGCCTGCCGGACTCGATCGTGCTCGAGATGGGCCTGCAGCCCGACGTCGTGAACCAGCGGCTGATCGCCGACGCCGGCGACGACAAGTTCGCCGCGACCACCGGCGTCTCGGTCCCGGCCGCGCTGATCCCGACCGTGAACGGCAACCCCGCGGTCAAGGCCCGGGTGGCGACCTCGCCGTCGGGTGCGCTGGAGTACCTGGCGATCAACACGCAGCGCCCGGCGCTCAAGAACCTCCAGGTCCGCAAGGCGATCGAGTACGCGGTCGACAAGCAGGCCGTCCAGGTCGCCGAGGGCGGTCCGGAGTACGGCGGTGACATCGCGTCGACGCTGATCACGCCGGGCATCGACGGCTACAACAAGTTCGACTCGTACGAGGCGCCGCCGGCCGGAGACCCGGAGAAGGCCAAGCAGATGCTGGCCGCCGCGGGTGTCAGCAACCTGAAGCTGGTGCTGGCCGCTGACCAGACCAACGGTCTGGGTGTGGCGCAGGCGATCCAGCAGGGCCTCAAGCGGGCCGGGATCACCGCCACCATCAAGCCGCTCGACTACGAGCCGTGGAACGACCTGGTGACCGGCAACAAGCCGGACTTCGACCTGACCGTGTCGAGCTGGCTGCCGGACTTCCCGTCCGCGATCGGCAACATCCAGCCGCTGTTCGCCTCGTCGGAGATCGGCAACGGCGGGTTCAACCTGTCGCGGTACTCCAACCCCGCGGTGGATGCGGCGATCGCCGCGGCCACGGCCGAGACCGACCGGGCCAAGGCGGCGAGCATGTGGGGCGCGCTGGACAAGCAGATCATGGCCGACGCACCGGTCGTCCCGCTGATCTACGCGCGGAACGCGTTCCTGCACGGGTCGAAGGTGCAGAACTTCTACCTGTCGGCGTACCCGCCGTACCCGAACCAGCTGATCGTCGGCCTGAGTAAGTAGTCCTGAGTAAGTAGTTACGTCCGGCCCTCGTGTTCCTGGGCCTCGAAGAGGGTCGGCTGGGTCTCGGCATCGAGTCCCCAGTCGGCCCTCATCACCGTGTAGCCGGCCTTCTCCGCGGCGGCGATCACCTTGGCGTCGTCATCGACCAGGACGGCGACCGGGCGCTGTTCGGCGAGGCGTTGCAGCCGGCCGAGCTTCATCATCGTCGACGGGCGCCGGTCGGTGTTGCCGCGCATGTACAGCTTCCCGTCCGGGAACCCGTTGTCCTTCAGCCACTTCAGCGTCTCCCGCCGCAGCCGCTCCGGCCGCCCGGTCAGGTAGACGATCTCGTGCTCGGCCGCCAGCGTCGTCGCGACCGCGAGCCCCTCGTCGAGTACGGCGTCCTCCTTGGCGTGCGCGAAGAACGAGTCCCAGTCCTTCGGCTTCCGCTCGATGAAGTGGATCCGCTTGCTCGTGTCGGACAGCGTCGCGTCGATATCGAGTACGGCGTACGGTCGTACTTCTGTTGGCGGCTCATCCATGCCGACCAGCTTCCCAGGTCGCGCGGTCGACGCCGTACAGCACCTCGCCGAACTCCGTGCCGGGCAGCGGATCGTCGAACTGTTCGTGGTAGAGCTTCAGGAATCGCAGGCCGGATCGTCGCATCACCGCCCGCGAGCGATGGTTGACCGCCATGGTGTCTGCCACCACCTGCTCCATGCCGAGGCCGAAGGCGTGAGCGATCAGCGCCTTGGTCCCCTCGGTCGCGTAGCCCTTGCCCCACGCGGCCCGGTTGAGCCGGTAGCCGACGCCGACCACCTTCGCGTCGGCGGTCGGTTGCAGCCCGAACCAGCCGATGAAGCCTTCTGCCGCCTCGGCTTTGAACGTGCCGAGCTGCGGGTGCTCGGCGTACACCTTGAGGATCTCCGGCAGTACGACGTTCTCGATCTCGTCGCGTGGTGTCGGCTGACCGGTCAGGAACCGCATCACCTCGGGGTCGGAGTCCAGCGCCACCAGCAACTCGACATCGGCCACAGTGAACCGGCTGAGCATCAGTCGATCGGTCTCGAGGTAGGTCGCCACCCCCGGATCCTAGGCCCGCAGCACCGCCTTCCCCGCCCGGCCACGGGCTCCTTGGGCACCCATCAACCGTTTCGCTGAGGCGCGAACGGTTGATCCGTGCCCAAGGATGGGTGTCCGGAGTGTGGGCGGGTGGGGGTTGCGGGTGTGTTGGGTTGGGTGGTTGTCGGTGGGGCGGGTTAGCGTTCTTCCCGCGATGGACGAGTCGATCACGTTTCTGCACAGCTCGGACTGGCAGCTGGGAATGATGCGCCGGTTCCTGGGGCCGGACGGTCAGGCCCGCTGGGGCCAGGCGCGGCTGGATGCTGTCGCACGGATCGGTGAGGTCGCGGAGCAGACCGGCGCGGCGTTCGTCGTCGTCACCGGGGACGTGTTCGAGCACAACCAGGTCGAGCGGCAGACGATCCTGCGGGCCTGTGAAGCCCTCAAGCGGATCCCGGTGCCCGTTGTCCTGCTGCCCGGAAACCACGACGCGCTCGAGCCGGGCTCGCTGTGGACGTCGAGCCAGTGGCAGGCGCATGCGCCGGAGCACGTCACGGTCCTGACCGAAACGACGCCTTTCCGGATTGCGCCGGGGGTCGAGATCGTCGGCGCACCCTGGCGTTCGCGCCGCCCGCTCTCGGATCCGGCCGCGCCCGGGTACGCCGACCTCGCGCCCGAGCCCGGGATCGTCCGGATCCTGCTCGCCCACGGTCAGCTGACGAGCCTGTCCGGCGGCATGTCCGACGTACCGACGATCGACCAGGCGGCGCTCGAGGCCGCGGTCGCGGACGGCCGGCTGCAGTACGTCGGACTCGGCGACCGCCACTCGACGACCCGGGTGACCGACCGGATCTGGTTCTCCGGGACGCAGGAGGTCACGTCACCCGAGGAGGACGCGCCGGGCAACGTGCTGAAGGTGACGATCGCCGCCGGCGCCATCGAGGTCCAACCGGTGCGCGTCGGCGCGTGGCACATGGTCGACCACCGCGTCGAGCTGTTCGACGAGGAGTCGATCAAGGCGCTAGAGGACTGGTTCGCCGAACTGCCGGACAAGGAGCGGACGTACGTGCGACTGGCCGGGGACGGCTCGTTGCCGCTGCCGTTGCTGAGCCGGCTGGACGCGATGATCGACGCGCAGGGCGAGGTGTTCGCCAGCGTGGAGCGGTGGGCCAAGTTCTGGACCGTCCGGCCCGCACCGGACGCGGCCGACCTCGAGTCGTTGCAGTTGAGTGGTCCCGCTCGCGCCGCCATGGAGGAGCTACGGCAGGCGCTGGCCGGCGGCGACGAGGGCGCAGGTGCGGCGTTGTCCTTGATGCACCGATTGGCGCGGGACGCGGGATGAGATTGCACAGCTTGGCGCTACGGGACTTCCGTGGCGTCAAAGAGCGCATTGTCCGGTTCCGCGCGCTCGGCACCACCGTCGTGGTCGGCGACAACGAGGTCGGGAAGTCCAGCTTGGTCGAGGCGTTCGGGCTGATCTTCGAGCTGCCCGACGACTCGAAGTCGACCCGGATCCGCGACATCCAGCCGGTCGGTCAGGACGTCGGACCGGAGGTCACCGCCGAGCTGAGTCTCGGCGGCCGCGAGCTGACGTACTCCAAGCGCTGGCTGAAGAATCGGTCCACCGAGCTGACGATCGTCGAGGCAGACGGCCGGCGGCAGTCCTGGACCGGCCGCGAGGCGCACAACGAGGCCGAGCGGCTCTTCCGCGAGCACGTCGACCCGGTGCTCTGGCAGACGTTGATGGTCAGCCAGGGCCAGTCGTTGGTGCTGCCAACGCCGGCCGATGCGGAGCCGTTGATCACCGCTGTAACCGCCGAGTCGGGGACGCCGGTCGACGGCGCGTCGATGCCGTTGGTGACGGCGGTCGAGCACGAGTACCTGCGGTACTGGACGCCTCGCGGCAAGCCGACCGGCGACTACGCGCGGTCCGCGAAGGCGGTCGCCGCTGCCGAGTTGGCCGCGGCGCAGGCTTTGCAGGCGATGGAGGAGGTCCAGTCCGACATCCGGCGGGCCGAGCGGCTCAACCTCGACCTTTCCGATGTCGACACCCGGCTGTCCGATCACCTGAAGTCGGTCGAGGAGCTGCGCGAACGCAAGAAGGCGACCGACGAGATCCTGCTCCGGCGTGACTCGATCCGCTCGCGGGCCGAGACGGCGCGGGCGCGGTTGGAGAACCACACCCGGACGCGGCTCGACCGCGAGCGGCTGCTGGACGAGGTCGAGCGGTTCACCAAGTTCGAGGCTGAGCTCGCCACGAAACGTGCGGACGCCGATCTGGTCGCCAAGACCGCGGCCGAGACGGTGCAGGCGGCCGAGGCGGCGCTGGCAGAAGTCGTCGAGCTCAAGGACCTCCGGCGCACGGATGTGCAGGCGGCCGAGCGACGGGTCTCGGACCTGATGGATCGGGCCGAGCTGGATCGCTTGCTGGGCCAACAGGCCGAGCTGGTCGACGTACGTGCTCGGATCGCCGCCGCCGGGACGATCCTCGACCGGATCAAGGTCGACGACGCGATCGTCGCGGCGCTGGAGGACGCTCGGGCGGCAGTGATCGAGGCCCGCGCGGCGCTCGCGGCCGGCGTACCCGAGGTGTCTGTACGGCGGCTTGGCGCGGAGCCGGTGGAGTTGTCGGGGACGGGTCTGGATGGGGCCGTGCCTTCGGAGCTCGGCTTCGACGAGGCGGCTGAGGTGCTGGTCTCGGGCGAGCTGGTGATCGGCGTACCGGGGCAGCTCGAGGTGACCGTGCGCGCGGGTGGTGAGGCGGCGACGCTACGGTCGCGGGTCGACGACGCCGTACGGCGGGAGAAGGACCTGCTGAAGAAAGCCGGCGTGAAGGACGTCGCCGCTGCGCGCGAGCTGCTCCGGAAGGCGGACACCGCGACGGCCGAGCTGAACGAAGCCCGGCGGACGGAGAAGTCGCTGACGGCGGGAGGGGATCCGGGGGAGCGGATCGCCGTACTGACTGCGCGGCTCGGTCCCGAGGACGACGCCGAGGAAGCCGGCAAGCCCGCGGTTGAAGGCGTTCCCGGGCAGATGTCGTTGTTCGAGGAGTTCGCTTCACCGCACGACACGCTGTTCGACGACTTCGACGTACCGGAGCCGGAGCCGGACGACCTCGCCGCTGCGCAACAAACGTTGGATTCCGCTCGCGAGGCGCTCGCCGAGGCCGAGCGGTTGCTGTCCGACGCGGAGTTCGCGGTCGCGCAGGCCCGGAAGGCTGCTGACGAGGATCGCTCCGAGGCGCAGAACGCGCGGGCCCGGTCCGAGCTGGCGGGGGAGCGATTGGCGTCCGCGGTCGAGGCGCTGGAGGCTGCCCGGGCGGTGCTCGATGACGACGCGGTGTCCGCGGCTGAGACCGAGGCGACGGCTGAGGTTGAGGCGGTGCTCGAGGAGCTGACCGTCGTACAGGAGCAGGCGGACGCGGCCGGGGCGGACCAGGTCGCAGGCGAGCTGACGCACGCGTTGGCGGTCGCGAAGCGGCTGCAGGGCGAGCGGGACACCTTGCGCGATGCGCTGCGTACGACGGAGGGCCGGCTCGAGCAGTCCGGACGGGATGGGCTCGCGACCAGGCGGGACGTGGCCGACCTGGAGCTGGCCGCCGTACGCGCGGAACACGACAGCCTGGAGCGCCGGGCGCAGGCCGCGCGCCGCGTGTACGAGACGCTGAGCCGGCATCGCGCCGAAGCTCAGACGAAGTACTCCGAACCGCTGCAGACCCGCATCGAGTCGCTGGGCCGGAGCGTCTACGGCCCGTCGTTCAAGGTCTGGCTGGACGACGATCTCGCGGTCGCGGAGCGCGAGCTGGACGGCATACGCCTGCGGGTCGATGCGCTGTCGACGGGCGCCCAGGAGCAGCTGGCGATCATCACCCGCCTCGCGATCAGCCACCTGGTCAGCACCGGCGAGGGCAGCGTCCCCGTCATCTTCGACGACGCCCTCGGCTGGTCCGACAAGGCCCGCCTCCGCGACATGGGCGCCCTCCTCGGCCGAGCCGGCGACCACGGCCAGATCATCATCCTCACCTGCATGCCCGACCGCTACGAATACGTCCCCAAAGCAACCTTCACCAAGCTGGACGCGTGATCCGTTCCGGGGCTGAGTAGACGACGCAGCGGTCGCCTCGGGTGAAGCCGGCGAGGGTGATGTTGAACTGGCGGGCCAGGTCGACGGCGAGGCTGGAGGGGGCGCTGACGGCGACGATCATGCCGATGCCGGCGGCGACGGCCTTCTGGACGATCTCGTAGCCGGCGCGGCCGCTGACGGCGAGGACCAGGCCTTTGCGGCTGTGGTGGTTGAGGACGGTCCAGCCGACGACCTTGTCGACGGCGTTGTGGCGGCCGACATCCTCCTTCACCACGATCTTGCGGCCGTCGGCGGTGAACAAGCCGGCCGCGTGCAGTCCGCCGGTGCGGTTGAACGTGGTCTGCCCCTCGCGGAGAAGATCAGGCAGCCGCCGTACGACGTCGACCGGGACCTCGACCGGGTCCACCGGGTCGTACTCCCGCTCCGCGAGCTCGTCGAGGCTCTGCTGGCCGCAGACCCCGCACGCGGCCGACGTGACGCCGTACCGCTGGGGTGGCTCGCGGTCCGGTTGACCGTCGAAGGTGACCGTGACGGTGTTGAACTGCTGCTCGCGGGTCAGCGCGACATCGGTGCAGTAGGCAACCGTCCGGATCGCGTCCGGGCGGACCGCGAAACCCTCGCCGAGGCAGAAGCCGGCGGCCAGCTCGAAGTCGGAGCCGGGCGTGCGCATGGTGACGACCAAGGGTTCGGGCGGCCGCCCCGGCCACTCCAGCCGCAGCTCGAGCGGCTCCTCGGTGGTGACGACATCCTCACGCCGCGACGTCCGCTCACCATCGAGCACCTCGACTTTGAACCTCGTGGCCGGCCCTTTGGTCATACAACAACAGTAGGCGCTCACCAGCCCCGGCGTACCGCGAGCCAGTCGAGGAACGTCCACGCGTGCAGGCGCTGGTGCTCCCGCAGGGCCGGCGTACATCCGGGCGGCGGCGGGGCGTCGGTGTTCTTCAACATGTAGGCGGCAATCAGCGCCATGAAGGCGTCAAGGTGTTCATCGGGTACGTCGGCCGTCAGCGGACTGCGCTTGATCGCGGCGAACGTGTCGATGCCGTGGTGTTGTGCGATCGGCAGCATGCCCGCCCAGTCCACCCAGCGCGGCCCGAGTGTGAGCCAGTTCCAGTCCACGATCCAGCAGGTGCCGCTCGCGTCGATCACTATGTTGTCGGGCCGCAGGTCGGAGTGCATCGCCGTGTCGCCGACGAGGATCTCCGGCCCCGTCGCCGCCAGCTCGGCCAGCTCCGGCAGCACCCGCGGCAGCCAGGGCTGCAGACCCCTCGGCAGCTCACGCTCACCCGCAAGGATCTGCGCGGGCACTGCAACGTCGTCCTCGACCAGATACCCGAACGGCTTCAGGCCGTCCAACGGACTGGGCCGCAACGCGAGAGCCATCTCCTCACAAGCAGCAGTCACCCGATCGAAGTCGTCTATCGTCCACGGACTTCCGGGCATCCGCCCGGCCACCCACTCGGATGCCACCGCGAACCACCCCTCGACCTGAGCCGTGGCAACGATTGCTGGCGCTCGCACGGCGGCTGGAAGTTGGGGAACGACCTCGGCCTCACGCTGGTAGGCCTCATAGGCGTGCATCCCGGCCGGCGCGGCCTTGATGAACACCTGCCGACCATCGGTCAGCTGCGCGCGGGCCGCGAACCCACCGGTGAAGCCGGACCCGACCGGGGCGGCCACCGCGGAGATCTCGGTGCCTAGGGCAACAGCCAGGGCCGCCTGGAGATCCGTCGGCAACGAGTCCCAGGCAGGGCGCAGCGAGGTGGCGGAGTAGTCGACGTCCGGGGCGCGGCTCATGTCCACCAACGATAGAAGTGACCGAGCAGCAGCGCTCGTGGTTTAGCGTCTGGCCCATGGTGCTGCAAGTTCTCGATCTGGTGGGGATCTTTGTCTTCGGGATCACCGGGGCGCTGGTCGGCGTACGGAAGAAGCTGGACGTGTTCGGGATCCAGGTGCTCGCCCTCGTCACCGGGCTCGGCGGCGGATTCATCCGGGACGTGCTGATCGGCCAGACCCCGCCGGCCGCGCTCCGCGACTGGCGTTACCTGGTCGTCCCGATCGTGGCCGGGCTGCTGACGTTCTTCCTGCATCCGGGGATCGGGCGGCTCGAGCGGCTGGTGAACATCTTCGACGCGGCCGGCCTCGCACTGTTCTGCGTGACCGGTGCGCTGAAAGCGATCCAGTTCGGCCTGTCGCCGTTCTCGGCAGCCCTGCTCGGCACGCTGTCCGGCATCGGCGGTGGGGTGATCCGCGACGTTCTCAGCGGCCGCGTCCCGGTCGTACTCCGCTCCGAGATCTACGCCACTCCGGCGCTGCTCGGAGCGGGCATCGTGGTGGTCGCGGCGGCGCTGGAGTACCACGCGCTCTGGGTCCCGATCGCCGCCGCGCTGACCTGCTTCACGATCCGGCTGATCGCGATCCGCCGCGGCTGGAACGCGCCGCTACCCCGCAACCCGTGACGGCGGCGCCCATCCGTTGACCACGGCAACCAATTCGACGTACCGATGCCAGCGCGGATCCGCCGTACGCCGCAGCTCGATCAGCTGCCCGCGCAACTCCGGGTCGGCTCGCAGCGGGTCGTTGCCGGCGAGGACCCGCCAGCCGGCGGCGAGGCGCCGCACCGAGGCACGGAAGTCTTCTGATGAGGCCAGCGCGGCCAGCTCGTGCCAGGCGTCCACCTGCCGGGGCTCGGCGTCGGGAGGGAGCACGGGCGTCAGGTTCTGGCGAGCTGCGGCGAGTGCCGGGTCGTCGCCGAGCGCGTCGGTCAGGAAGTCGGCGATCAGCGTCCGGCGTGCTTCCTCGAACTGTTCAGTCATTTCGGTGAGCTCCTCGGGAGTCGAATGGGCGACCACCGCTACGAGGGCGTGCTGCGCCTGCAGCGTCCGGATCTGTACGGCGAGTGCGTCGGCATGCGCCGCGAGCACCTCGGTGAGCGTCCGTTCCCGCTCCAGCACGGCCCGCACTGTCTCCAAGTCGAGGCCCAGAGCCCGCAGTGTGCGGATGAGCTCCAGCCGCGCGACCGAGGTCGCGTCGTACCGCCGGTGGCCGGCCGTCGTACGGCGTGAGGTCAGCAGCCCGCGGTCGGAGTAGTACCGCACGGTCTTCACCGATACGCCGGCAAGCCGCGCCACTGCACCGATCGAGTGGTCCATACCCAACACCCTCACATCTCCCCTTACCGGAGATGCAAGCCTAGTTGTGGGCGAACCGCTCCTTCGGGCGCGCGAAGGTGATCGAGACGGCGGCAACGATCGCGCAGGCGATGCCCACGCCGAACGGGACCCAGTAGGCGTGCGACGGACCCCAGACGTCGACAGCGTGCCCAGCGGCAGCGTTCCCCGGCGCAACGCCGAGCAGAATGCCGGTGACGGTCCAGGTGATCGCCTCGGTCAGCCGCTCAGGCGGAACCCACTCCTCGACGCAGGCAGTCACCGCCACCATCGTCGGAGCGATCGTCATGCCGCAGCAGAACAGCACTACACCGAGCATCAGCACGCTGTTGACCCAGGGGAGCGGTGCGAGCGTGACGGCGAGTGCGATCGTGCCGATCAGCAGCCGGCGCTCCACCGGAGCACGCCAGTGCACAGAGCCGTACCAGAGTCCGGCCAGCAGGCTTCCGAATGCCCAGATCGCCAGCACGACGCCCGCCAGGCCTGCCTGGCCCTTCTCTGTGGTGAACGCGACCGTGATCACCTCTGCGCCGCCGAGAGTCGCGCCGAGGCCGAGACCGATCAGACTGAGCAGTGTGATCGACAGCCAGGGCATCCGGGCCTGCTCGGCGCCGCTCGCCTTGCCACGCCCCGGTGGGTCGGACGCACGCAGCGTGGCCAGCCAGATGCCGCCGGCCAGCCCTAGCAGGCCGGCGGCGGTCAGTGCGGCGTACGGACTCCACTGCGTCGCCAGCGCGGTGACAAGGACCGGACCGACGATGAAGACCACCTCGTCGCCGACCGCCTCCAGAGCGAACGCGGTCTGCAGTGCTCGCCCCCGCCCCAGCAGATGGGTCCAGCGGGCACGGACGAACGAGCCGACCTGCGGACGGGTGCCGCCGGCAACGAACGACAACCCGTACAGAACCCAGGTTGCCGAGTCGGCACGGACTGCGACGAGCAGACCGCCCAGTGCGACCGTGCAGAGCACCGAACCGATCAGCAGCAGCGTCCGCTGGCCGAACCGGTCGACCAGCCGCCCTTGCACCGGTCCGGTCAACGCACCCGCGATGACCGCGACACCGGACACCGCGCCGGCCAGGCCGTACGAGCCGCTCTCGCGGGCGATCAGGATCACGATGCCGAGCCCGATCATCGAGATCGGCATACGCCCGAGGATCCCGGCGGCGAAGAAGGCGCCGGCACCGGGACGGCGCATGAGATGTGCGTAAGGCTTGAGCATGAGAGACCGGGAACACCCTAGCGTTCCCGCGTCTGAGAAGCTTGGAATATGTCGCCTGCCGCGCCTCCGTACGACGCTGTCCTGCTGCTCTCCTTCGGGGGCCCCGAGAAGCCTGAAGACGTCCTGCCGTTCCTCCAGAACGTGACCCGCGGCCGGGGGATCCCGGACGAGCGGCTGAAGGAGGTCGGGGAGCACTACTACGCGTTCGGCGGCAAGAGCCCGATCAACGACCAGAACCGCGAGCTGCTCAAGGCGCTGCGCGAGTCGTTCGACGAGATCGGCCTCGACCTCCCGATCTACTGGGGCAACCGCAACTGGGCGCCGTACCTGACCGACACGATGCGCGAGATGGCGGCCGACGGCGTACGCCGGGCCGTGGTGATCGTCACGTCCGCCTACCCGTCGTACTCCGGCTGCCGCCAGTACCGGGAGAACCTCGAGGACGCCGCCCGTGAGGCGCCGGACGCGCCGCGGATCGACAAGCTCCGCCACTACGCGAACCACCCCGGCTTCGTCGGGTCGTTCGTCGAGTCGACGGCCGACGCGCTGAGCCGGCTGCCCGAGGGCAGTGCGATCGCCTACGTGACGCACTCGATCCCGACCGCGATGAACACGACCAGCGGGCCGGACGGCAACGGGTACGTCGACTGGCACCTGGATGTCGCCGCGGAGATCACGGCTGAGCTGGAGAAGCGGACCGGCCGGACCCGTCGTACCGACCTTGTCTACTGCTCGCGGTCCGGCCCGCCGCAGGTGCCGTGGCTCGAGCCGGACGTCAACGACCACCTGGAGGCCCTGGCCGCCGAGGGCGTGCCCGGGGTGGCCGTGGTGCCGATCGGGTTCGTCAGCGACCACATGGAGGTCATCTACGACCTCGACACCGAGGCTGCGAAGACCGCCGAGAAGATCGGCCTGCCGATGGCCCGGGCCGCGACCCCGGGGACCGACCCGAAGTTCGTCACGATGCTCCGCGACCTGGTGGTCGAGCGGGCCGCGGCCGAGCGCGGCGAGCAGCCGGACCGGCCATGCGTCGGCAAGCTCGGCCCGGGCTGGGACGACTGCCGCCCCGACTGCTGCCCACCCCTGCGCCGACCCACACCCCAGAAGGAAGCCGTATGAGCTCCGACAGCCCCCAGGACCTTCTCAAGCTGGCCGTGGAGGTGGCGGAAGAGGCGGCCGGGCTGATCGTCGAACGCCGCCGCGGCACGATCACCGTCGCCGACACCAAGAGCACCATCACCGACGTGGTCACCGCCGTCGACCGCGAGTCCGAGGAGCTGATCCGGGCCCGGGTCCTGCGGGCCCGGCCGGACGACTCGTTCCTCGGCGAGGAGGGCGACGACGTGGTCGGCACCAGCGGCGTCCGCTGGGTGGTCGACCCGATCGACGGCACGGTCAACTACCTGTACGACATTCCGACGTACGCAGTCTCGATCGCCGTCGAGTACGACGGGGAGACGGTCGCCGGCGTGGTGGTGGATGCGCCGAAGGGCGAGGTGTTCACCGCGACCAAGGGCGGTGGCGCGTTCGCGGACGGCAAGGCGATCCAGGTGTCGGGCGCGACCGAGCTGAGCCAGGCCCTGGTCGGGACCGGCTTCGGGTACGACCCGGCGCGCCGCCAGGTGCAGGCAGAGGTGATCCAGCAGCTGATCACCAAGGTCCGCGACATCCGCCGGATCGGGGTCGGCGCGATCGACCTCTGCTACGTGGCATGCGGCCGGCTGGACGCAGTGTTCGAACGCGGACTGAATCCGTGGGACTACGGAGCGGGAGCGCTGATCGCGGCCGAGGCCGGGGCGACGATCGGCGGGCTGCACGGCGCACCGGTGTCGCCGGAGATGTCGATCGCAGCGAGTCCGGCGCTCTTCGCGCCCCTCCACGACCTGTTGGCCACCGCGAACCCGTTGCGCGCCTAGAAGTCGGTGAGTGCTCGTTTCTGCGCAGTATCGCGCACTAATGAGCATTTTGATGTTCGGTCCTGACATTTGTGGCGACACGCGGGTCACAGCATGGACCCAGCCGTGCATTACGGCGCTTTATAAGGCACAATCCCGTCCTCGGGAGAGGTGATTGCCGATCCCGGCCTGGCTGTCAAGGGTTTCGGGGGACGAAGGTTCAGCGCGGTGCGCCGACGCGGAATTTCTCGGCCGCTCTACCCGTTCAAGGGCTCAGCAGGCAACACCACGGGTACGAAGAGGGCAGGGAAACACCATGGCGACTGATTACGACGCCCCGCGCAAGACGGACGAGGACGCTTCCGAAGAGTCGATCGAGGAGCTGAAGACTCGCCGTCACGACAAGAACTCCGGCAAGGTCGACGAGGACGAGGCCGAGGCCGCGGAGAGCTTCGAGCTGCCCGGCGCGGACCTGAGCCACGAGGAGCTGGCGGTCCGGGTCCTCCCGCGTCAGGCCGACGAGTTCACCTGTTCGAGCTGCTTCCTGGTTCACCACCGCAGCCAGCTCGCCGAGACGAAGAACGGGCAGCTGATCTGCCGCGACTGCGCAGCCTGACACCAGCGCCCTTCTTCGTAACAAACCAAGCGGGACCGTCTCCAGACCCCTGGAAACGGTCCCGCTGTTGTGTAAACCCTGCCGCCCACTCCACCCGCCGAGCGGAGCGGAGCGAGGCGGGGTTGTTCTTCTTCTTCTTCAGTCGTCTTTCTTGACGAGGCCGGTGTCGGTGCCGCGGATCAGCCGGGCCGTCGCGTCCTCCACGTACCCGGGCGGGGCGTGCCCCGTCGACCGCAGGTAGTAAGCCGCCGCGCGCCGCTCGGCGAACAACCTGGCCGCGGCCGCGGCCCCAGCGCTCGCAGCGGCCCAGGTGATGACCTCGGCGTACCCTCCGGTGCCGTCCTTCGGCGGCTTCCCGCCGGACCCGAGCTTCCAGGCCGTGGTGACCGCCTTGCTCGCGGCCAGGCCGACCACGATCGTGAAGGCGGCCTGCACCAGCTTCCAGCCGATCTTCGCTCCGACCACTGCACTCTCCTAACGCGACTGCTGACAGTCAGGATCTTCCCACGCTGTGCCCACTCAGCGCGGCAGCCAACCGATCCGGGTGGCGCGTGGCGATCAGCCAGTACGGCGCGGGGTCGCCCGGGTCGGTGATCTGGACCCGTACGGCGCCCGGCAGGTAGCTACGCAGTACCAGGTAGGCCTTCGGGTCGCAGTCCCGCCCGAACGCCAGCCGTGCGTCCTCACCGGTCAGCGCCTCGACCGTGCCGAGGTACGACCGGTCGATCTCGGCCCGCCCGGCCCGGAGCCGTACGTCGTCGACCTCGACCCGCGCCCCGCCGTACCGGACGAACAGCGCCACCAGCAGCACCGCCGCGAGCCCGCCGACGATGATGCCGGCGATCAGCCCGGCCGGCACCGCGGTGATGACGAACAGCGTGATCACAGCAGCGGCGGCGATGATCCACCACGACACCGGCACGCGCAGACTCTCGCGATAGCTACCCACGGACCCAGCCTGGCACGAACCGGTCGCGGCGCGCTCGATAGGGTCGCCTCTCGTGACCGAGGTACTCATCCAGCGCATCGACCCCGAACTCCCGCTCCCGTCGTACGCGCATCCCGGCGACGCCGGCGCGGACCTGGTGGCAGCGGCCGACCTGACTCTGAAGCCGGGGGAGCGCGGCCTGGTCGGCACCGGCATCGCGATCGCCCTGCAGGACGGGTACGCCGCCTTCGTGCATCCGCGCTCCGGTCTGGCGGCCAAGCACGGCGTCTCGATCGTCAACGCACCCGGCACGGTCGACGCCGGCTACCGCGGGGAGATCAAGGTCTGCCTGATCAATCTCGATCCGCACACCGAGGTGACCGTGCGACGCGGCGACCGGATCGCCCAGCTCGTCATCCAGCAGGTGGAGAAGGCCCGGTTCGTCGAGGTGACCTCGCTGCCCGGTTCCGCGCGCGGTGACCAGGGGCACGGGTCGACCGGCGGCTTCGGCGATGTGACACGCTGAGCACGTGCATCCGTTGACCTGACGGATGAGCGAGACTACGGCGGCCGTACTAAATACCAAGGAAGTAGGCAAGGCTGTGATCTTCCGCCGCAAGGGCAAGAACGATCCCGAGACGAACGACACCGACGCAGTGGCCGATGAGGCTCCGGTGGATGTTCGCTCCGAGGGTCCGTTCGACTCGACCGAGGTCGACGCCGACGTGCTGGAAGCGGAGGACCGGATCGACCTGGGCGCGCTGGTGGTCAACGGCATGCCCGGGATGGAGCTGGGCCTTCAGGTCGACGAGCAGAGCGGCGTGGTCCAGGCGGTGCTGCTGATGCTCGAGGACTCCGCGCTCGAGCTGCGTGCCTTCGCGGCGCCGCGTTCGAGCGGCATCTGGGACGAGGTCCGGCAGGAGATCGCCGCCGAGGCCAGCCGGATGGGCGGTACGGCGACCGAGCACGACGGCCAGTTCGGCACCGAGCTGGTGCTCGTCGTACCGGTCGAGGACCCCGAGGGCCAGATCTTCAGCCAGACCTCCCGTGTCATCGGTGTGGACGGTCCGCGCTGGCTGCTCCGCGCCACTGTGCTGGGTCGCGCGGCGGTCGAGCCGGACGCCGCGCTGCCGATGGAGGAGACGCTGCGCAACACGGTCGTGGTCCGGGGCGACGAGCCGATGGCCGTCCGTGAGTCGCTGCCGTTGCGGCTTCCGCCGGGTGCCCAGCCGACCCCGACCGAACAAGCGTGAGCGGACTACACTCGACATCATGGGTAGCAGCAAACCCGCAGGGTTGTGGAAGCGTGCCTTCCGCGGACTGGCCGGAGACCGCGATCAGCAGGACGCGGAGGTCCTTCAGGACTTCGCGCAGGACTGTGGCGCGCGGTCCATCACCGGCTGTCACGACCGGGAACTCGTCACGCTGTACGGCACGTTGCGCACGATCACGTTCAGCCCGCGCGGCGGCGTACCAGCACTGGAGGGTGAGTTGTACGACGGCACCGGCACGGTCAAGCTGATCTGGCTCGGCCGCCGCAAGATCGGTGGCATCCACGCCGGATCGGAACTGATCGCGTCCGGCCGGATCGGCGTCGTCGACGGCGACCGGGTGATGTTCAACCCGCGCTACGAGCTGCGACCGACGGCCGCGCATGGCTGAGCCGACGTCACGCCGCGAGCAGGTCGAGGAGAATCTCGAGGAGAAGCTGGTCGAGATTCTCAAGCCCGAGGTGGAAGCGGCGGCGACCATGCCGCCGTCGGACGACCAGCCCGGGAAGCCCGCGAGGTCGACCGACAAGGACTTCTTCCAGGCGCTGGGCGGCTGGGGTGCGCTGCTCGACATCGGCCTGCCGTGGATCGCGTTCTTGGTCGCGTACGCGGTCAGCGACCACAAGCTCCAGCTCTCGCTGATCATCGCGGTCGGTATCGCCGCCGTGATCGCGGTGGTGCGCCTGGTCCGCCGGCAGCAGTTGCGCAACATCATCGGCGGCTTCATCGGCGTACTGATCTCGGCCTGGGTCGCGAACCGCACCGGGAACGCCAAGGACTTCTACGTCCCAGGTCTGCTGACCAACCTCGGGTATGGCGCTCTGTACCTGATCACCGTGCTGATCCGCTGGCCGTTGTTCGGCGTCCTGTACGGCGTGATCACCCAGACGGGCACCGCCTGGCGCCGGGACCCCGCGATGCTGCGGGGCTTCTCCCGGGCGACGCTGGTGTTCGTCGGCCTGTTCGCGATCCGGCTGATCGTCCAGGTCCCGCTGTACTTCACCGGCAGCCTGAACGCGCTAGGCATCGCCAAGATCGGCCTCGGCCTGCCGTTCTACGCACTCGCGATCTGGCTGGCATACGCCGTACTCCGCGGCTCCCTCCCCCCAGCCAAGTGGGACGAGGCCCGCGACCACATCACCCACCTGCTCCGCGGCAACAAGAAGTAAAGGACACCGCTCTGCAGCGAGCGGTGTCCCTTTCTCCTACTCCTCCGTCTTGCGGTGGTGGGGGGAGAGCATGTCTTCGAGCTGTTCCTCGGTTTCGTCGGCTGCAACGAAGAGGAGCTCGTCGTTGAGTTCCAGCGTGCCCTCCGGATCGGGGCGTAGGACCCGGCCTTCGCGGAGGATGACGACGAGGGCGGTGTCGAGGGGCCAGTCGATGTCGCCGACGCGTTGGCCGATCATGGGGGAGTCCTCGGGCAGGGTGAGCTCGACCAGGTTGGCGTCGCCCTGGCGGAAGGTGAACAGGCGGACCAGGTCGCCGACCGACACCGCCTCCTCGACCAGCGCGGACATGATCCGCGGCGTCGACACCGAGACGTCCACACCCCAGGCCTCGTTGAACATCCACTCGTTGCGCGGATGGTTGACCCGGGCAACGGTCCGCGGTACGCCGAACTCCGTCTTCGCCAGCAGCGAGACCACCAGGTTGACCTTGTCGTCGCCGGTGCTGGCGATCGCCACCTGGCAGCGCTGCAACGCCGCCTCCTCCAGCGAGGACAGCTCGCACGCGTCCGCCAGCAGCCACTCGGCGCGCGGCACCGACTCGGCCTTGATCGCCCGCGGGTCCTTGTCGATCAGCAGCACCTCGTGGCCGTTCTCCAGCAGCTCGGCGGCGATCGAACGTCCGACGTTCCCGGCACCGGCGATGGCTACCCGCATCACAGCTCCTCAGGCTTGGTGCCGAGCTGGGACTCGATCGCTGCGGCGTCCCGCTCCGGCATCACCACGTGGACCAGGTCACCCTCCTGGATGACCGTGTCGGGCCGGGGCAGCATCCCCTCGCCGAGCCGGGTCAGGAACGCGACCCGCGCACCGGTGGCCTTCTCGATGTCGAACGCGAGCCGGCCGATCCACTCCGCGTGCACGTGCACCTCGGCGAGCCGGATCGTGCCGGAGGGGTCCCGCCACTCCGGCTCGGAGCCCTCGGGCAGCAGCCGGCGCATCATCTGATCGACCGTCCAGCGGACCGTGCCGACCGTGGGGATACCGAGCCGCTGGTACACCTCGGCGCGTCCGGGGTCGTAGATCCGGGCCACCACGTTGGAGATGCCGAAGGTCTCCCGCGCCACCCGGGCGGCGAGGATGTTCGAGTTGTCGCCGTTCGATACCGCCGCAAACGCCTCGGCGTCCTCGATCCCGGCCTCGATCAGCACCTCCCGGTCGAAGCCCATGCCGACGATGGTCCGGCCGGTGAAGTTCGGACTGAGCCGCCGGAACGCGTCGGCCGTCTGATCGATGATCGCGACCGTGTGGCCGCGTCTCTCCAGGCCACGCGCGAGCATCGACCCGACGCGGCCGCAGCCCATGATGACGACGTGCACTGAGTGATCACTCCTTGCCCCACCTGGGGCCGCTGGCTCGGTTCGGCAGGGATAGACGCTACACCGGACCTAGGTCGTGCCCGACAGTCCCCCGCGCGGCGCTCGGCGCGGCTGCTCACGCTACGGCGGGCGACTGCCGGACACGACCATGTGCCCTCTAACATCACCGGTGTGACTCCCGCTTTAGGTGACCTCGGCAAACGGCTGCTGCTCGGTCGCAAATTGCGCAGCACGCAACTGGGCGAGACCCTGCTGCCGAAGCGCATCGCCCTCCCGGTGTTTGCGAGCGACGCCCTGTCGTCGGTCGCGTACGCCCCCGACGAGGTCTTCCTGACGCTGTCGATCGCCGGGCTGGCGGCGTACAGCTATTCCTGGAAGATCGGCCTGCTGGTCGCGTTCGTGATGCTGGTCGTGGTGGCGTCGTACCGGCAGAACGTGCACGCGTACCCGTCCGGCGGCGGTGACTACGAGGTCGCGACGGTGAACATCGGCCCGACGGCGGGGCTCACCGTGGCCAGCGCGCTGATGGTCGACTACGTGCTGACCGTGGCGGTGTCGATCTCGTCCGGGGTGCAGAACGCGAAGTCGGCGCTGCCGTTCCTGGAGGGGCACGAGGTACCGCTGGCGGTCGGCCTGGTGCTGCTGCTGACGGCGATGAACCTGCGCGGGGTCCGTGAGTCCGGGGCGGTGTTCGCGGTTCCGACGTACATCTTCATGTTCTCGATCATCGGGATGGCGATCTGGGGCCTGATCCGGCTGAGCGCGGGCAACCTGCCGCTGGCGGAGAGCGCGGACTTCGAAGTACATGCCGAGGGCGGCCATGAGGTGTTCACCGGGCTGGCCGCGGTCTTCCTGCTGGCGCGGGCGTTCTCGTCCGGGTGTGCGGCGCTGACCGGTGTCGAGGCGATCAGCAACGGCGTACCGGCGTTCCGCAAGCCGAAGAGCAAGAACGCGGCGACCACGCTCCTGCTGCTGGGCACGATCGCGGTGACGATGCTGATGAGCATCCTGTTCCTGGCCAGCAAGATCAAACTCCGGTACGCCGAGGATCCCGCGACCCAGCTTTATCGCGACGGGCAGCCGGTGGGCGACAGCTATACCCAGAAGACCGTGATCGGCCAGATCGGCGACTCGGTGTTCTCGAACTTCCAGCCGGCCTTCTACGTGGTGATCGGCGCGACGATGCTGATCCTGGTGCTGGCCGCGAACACCGCGTTCAACGGGTTCCCGGTGCTCGGCTCGATCCTGGCCCGCGACGGGTACCTGCCCCGCCAGCTGCACACCCGCGGCGACCGGCTCGCCTACAGCAACGGGATCATCCTGCTGGCCCTGTGCGCCGCCGGGCTGATCATCGCGTTCGACGCCCAGGTGACCAAGCTGATCCAGCTCTACATCGTCGGCGTGTTCGTCAGTTTCACCCTCAGCCAGTTCGGCATGATCCGGCACTGGACCAGGCATCTGAAGTCGGAGACGGACCCCGCCAAACGGCGGCAGATGATGCGGTCCCGGGTGATCAACGCGATCGGTCTGACGATGACCGGGATCGTGCTGATCATCGTGCTGCTGACCAAGTTCACCCACGGCGCCTACATCGCGATCATCGCGATGGCTGGGCTGTTCGTGCTGATGAAGGGCATCCACCGGCACTACGAGACGGTCCGCAAGCAGATGACGGCCGAAGGCGACGAGCCGCTGATGCTGCCGTCGCGGGTGCACTCGATCGTGCTGGTCTCGAAGCTGCACCGCCCGACGCTGCGGGCGCTGGCCTTCGCCAAGGCGGCCCGGCCGTACTCACTCGAGGCCGTCACGGTGGACGTCGACCGGGACGAGTCGGACGCACTGCAGGCCGAGTGGGAGGCGCGCGGCATCCCGATCCCGCTGAAGCGGCTCGCCTCGCCGTACCGCGAGATCACCCGGCCGATCCTGCAGTACGTCCGGGACATCCGCAGGCAGTCTCCGCGCGACGTGGTGATGGTCTACATCCCGGAGTATGTCGTGGGGCACTGGTGGGAACACATCCTGCACAACCAGAGCGCACTGCGGCTGAAGGGGCGGCTCTTGTTCACACCTGGTGTGATGGTTACGTCCGTTCCTTACCAGTTGGTCTCGTCGCAGGGGGCCGAGGAGCGGCAGGACCGGGTAGAACGGGTCGCCGGCCAGGTACGGCGCGGGGCCCGCAAGGCGTCAGGAGATCGGTGACAGACTCAGACAGTCTGGTTGGGGCGGTAGTCGAGCTGGAGGTAGGGCCAGTCGCGCACGGGGGACACTGCGTCGCCCGGCACGAGGGACAGGTGGTGTTCGTCCGGCACGCGCTGCCGGGGGAGCTGGTACACGCCCGGATCACCGAGCAGACCGCGAAGTACCTGCGCGCGGACGCGGTGTCCGTGCTGACGCCGTCCCCGCAGCGGATCGAGCCGCCGTGCCCGTACGCCGGTCCGGGGCTCTGCGGCGGGTGTGACTTCCAGCACGCAAACATCGTCGAGCAGCGCCGGCTGAAGGCCACCGTGGTGTCGGACACGCTCCGGCGGATCGGTGGGATCGAGCGGACGATCGTGATGGAGTCGCCGGGCGACGACGGTCTGGGGTGGCGGACGCGGATGCGGTACGCCGTCGTGGACGGGCGGCCCGGCATGTACGCGCACCGCTCTCACGACTTGGTGCCGATCGACCGGTGCCTGATCGCCCATCCGGGTACGCCGGACGTGTTGTCGTCACGCTGGCCTGGCGTGTCGTCCGTACAGGCCGTGGTGTCGTCGGAGGGCAAGACCGCAGTACAGACCGACGCCGAGGCAGGAGAGCGGCTGGTCGAGGTGGTGCGGGAACGGCGGTTCCTCGTGGAAGCCGGTGGGTTCTGGCAGGTCCACCCGGCGGCTCCGGAGACGCTGCTGGACGCCGTACTGAGCGGACTGGAGCCGGCCGCGGGGGAGACCGCGCTGGACCTGTACTCCGGTGTGGGGCTGTTCGCTGCGTTCCTGGCGGAGGCCGGTTGTGCGGTGCTGGCGATCGAGGGGGACAAGGACGCGGTCCGGAACGCCCGACGCAACCTGCACGACCTGCAGGACGTGACGCTCGAGAACGGCGACGTCGACCGGGTCCTGAACGCAGCGGCCGGGCAAGGCCTGGAACACGTGGACCTCGTCGTACTCGATCCACCTCGGACGGGCGCCGGCAAGGACGTCGTACGGCGGATCGCTGCGCTCGGGCCGCGGCGTGTCGCGTACGTCGCGTGTGACCCGGCGGCGCTGGCGCGGGACCTGAAGACGTTCGGGCGGCTCGGCTACGGGATCGCTTCGCTGCGGGCCTTCGACCTGTTCGGCATGACCCACCACATCGAGTGCGTCGCCATCCTCGAGCCTGTGGATAGTGAACTGGTGAGTGGGGGAACCCTCGGGTAGCGTCTGGGGCTGGATTCCAATGCGCTGGAGACCTGATGCCGCTCGTTGACCTGGACGACCCTGAGGAGTTGCGGGCCCGCTGGACCGCACTCGCGGCGGTCGCCCATGCCACGGGCTTCGACCGCCGGTGGTACGCCGACGCCGACGGATACCACCACCAGGACGAGACCGCCTCCGTTCTGCGACTGGCCCGGCTCAGCGACGGCCGGGTCGTGCTGTGGGGGTTCCACACGCAGCACAGCGCGACCGCCGGAACGGACCTGCTGGCGGGATCGCCGGACTGGATCGGGCAGCCCGAGGTGCGGCAGCGTCAGGCGGCGGGCGAGCTCGGCTTCGTGTACGGCGCCTTCAACGGGACGTGGGCGCGCGCGTCGTACCCGGGAGATCCGTGGCAACCAGTCGACGACGGGTTCCAGCAGATAGGTGCCTGGATCACCTCCGACGAGGCCGCCGCCGACGAGATGATCGAGTGGGTCGCGGAATGGGCCGACTACCTCGACGGCCTTGACGAACTCCGCCCGTACGGCGTCGAACTGATCCGGACGGCGCTGGAGTCAGGGATCACCGCCGAGGCTCTGGCGGCGTTCTTCTCGCACTTCCGGATCGACCCGCGCTCGCCGGTACAGCCAGAGATCGCCGCGGGAGTCGCGGCGGCGGCGGACTTCACCCGAAACTTTGCAGTACCGGCAAGTTTCGCCGACGACCCTGACACAGCCGAGGTGTCGGTCGTTGAAGATCTCGTGATTGGAAGCCCCGATAGTCGGCCCCCCTCCGCACCCCCCGATGACGAAGAGTCGTTCGTAGTTCCTCCCGGCATCAGCCCCTTCACCGGCCAACCAATCGACACCCCACCGGTCACCCACCCGCCAGTCACACACGGCGCGGCCGCCCATGAGGCTGCGGCGTACGGGCCTACTGGCGAGGAGCCTGACGGGCGTGGGGCTGCTGCGTACGGAGCCGGTGGACAGGACACTGATGGGCGCGGGACTGCGGCATACGGAGGTCTCGCTAGCGGCCGTGTCGGCCAAGAGGCTGCGGCGCGCGGAGCCGAGGCGGGCGGCCCGGTCGGGGTGCGCGAGGCGGGCGGACGCGGGGTGAGCGGGCAGGAGGACTACGGGGTTACCGGGAAGAAGCAGGGCTGGCTTCGCCGCCGCAAACACGACACCGGCTCCACCCCGGCCGTACAGCCCGAGCCGCATCAGCCCTCCGCCGGCCCCGGCCCAGGCGCGTACCTGCCCAACGACGTCCAGAGCGCCGGCCTGCCCACCCCGACGTACGAACCGACCCTCCCGTCCGCGGAGCCTCCACGCGTAGGCGGCGGCCAGTACGAGGGCGACGACTTCTTCAACAGCCTCTTCGCCGACGCCCCCGCCGCAGCAGCCCCGTCACCGGACGAACAGGACTGGGAAACCGCCGAACAACCGTCCTGGTCCAACGAAGAAGCCACCAGCGAATACACCCCCTTCGCCGACGACACCGCCGAAAACAACCCCGCGTGGACCGGCCCCACCTGGATCAACGGCCAATGGGTAGAAAACCCACCCACCCACGGCAACAACTCCCACCCCGCCACCCCTACCCACCCCGGCGCTCACCCAGAGGCACCCGCCCTACCGGCCACCCACCCCGGCGGACCCGCCCAGCCCGGCCAACCCGCTCAGCCCAGCGCGAGGGCCAACTCCGGCACGTACCCCGGTGGCACGGCCAGCTCCGGCACATATCCCGCTGACACGGCGACCTCCGGCACCAACCCAGGTACCGCCTACCCCGAGCAGCCTGCCCGCCCCGGCTCACCCACCGAGCCCGGCCAACCCGGCGACCTTGGCCCGACTGCGCACTCCGGTCCGCAGGCCGGTCGCCCCGCCCACCCCGGTGACAACGCGTATGCCGGTCAGCCCGGCCACCCCGGCGCCCCCACCCAGCCCGGTCAACCCACCCAGCCCGGCGCGACCGCGCACTTCGGAGCGCCGATACAGCCTCTCCAGCTCTCCCAACCCGGCACAGCCGGCCAAGCCAACACCCATCAGCTACCCGCGCCCCCAGCTGCAGCAGCCCCCACGAACTCCCCGTTCGCCCCACCCCTCCACCCAGACACCGCCCCAGCCGACTCACCCTTCGCCCCAACCGCACGCGACGCGGTCCCCTCCGATTCACCCTTCGCTCGGACCGGCCCCGACGCCACGCCCTCCGACTCACCCTTCGCTCCGGACGCCCCGGACGCGGCGCAGGCCGGTTCGCCGTTCGCCCCCAACGCCTCCCCAGAGGCGGCCGACTCGCCCTTCGCTCGGACCGCCCCCGACAGAGCGCCCTCCGACTCACCCTTCGCTCGGAACACCCGCGACGCGGCGCCCTCCGACTCGCCCTTCGCTCCGGACGCCCCCGACGCGGCGCAGGCCGGTTCGCCGTTCGCCCCCAACGCCACCCCTGAGGCGGCCGACTCGCCCTTCGCGCAGTCGCCAGCCGCCGCCGGCGGCCTGTCGTCCGCTGACCTGGAGGACGACGACGCACCCACCGCCGAGATAGCCGCAGTCCTCGACCCGCCTCCTGCGGGCGAGGAAGAGGAGGAAGATCTCGCCTCCTTCACCGGCCCATCGCCGTTCGCCCCAGTCGCGCCCACCGAACCCCAGCAGCCCGCCCCGCAGTACCCAGCGGACCAGCACCCACCAGCCGAGTCCTCACACGACAACCGATCGACCACCCAGTACGCCGACCACCCCACGCCGTACGACGAGGCGCCCACCCCGCCCCCGCCGTACGACGCAACCTCCGGCGACCCGATCGACGCCCCGAACGAGCTGACCGCCGACCTGGACGAGGACGACCAAACCGCCGAGATCCCGGCGGTAATCGAGGACCCCTCGGCGGCACATGCCTCCGACGTACTCCCGGCCACCGCGGACGTCCGCACCCCCAGCTCACCCGACGCCCGTGAGCACGACTCGGCTGATGCACGTGAACACGGCTCGACCGACCCGCGCGCACGCGGTTCGGTACAAGCCCTGGACTACACCTCGGCGAAAGCCGGCGAGCACGACCCTGTTGATGCCCGTGGACACAGCTCGGCTGACACAGGCGAGCAGGACTCGATCGACTCACGCGCGCACCGATCGGCCGATGCTCTGGAGCGCGGCTCGGTAGACGCACGCGCGCAGGGCTCGGCACAAGACGCGGACGAGTCGGCGCAAATGCCGGACGAGCGAGCGCAAAGTGGATCTGCGCTCGATCGGCCGAGCGGTCGGTACGACGGGCAGGATGCCGACGACGAGTCGACGCAAATGCGGGAGGTCCGGGCGCAAGGTGGATCCGCGCTCGATCAGCCGGGCGGCGAGTACGACAGCCCGGGCGGCCAGCACGACAGCCCGGGTGGGCGGTACGACAGGCCGGGTGCGGATGACGACGAGGACGAGGTTTACCGCCGGCCCGCGGCGACCCGCGACGCCCGGAGCCGAGCGGCTGATGCAGGCGCCGAGCCGTGGGCGGCTGAGAGTGCTGCGGATGCTGGGTGGGAGGGTGCTAAAGCTCAAGTAGACCCTCAGCCCTGGCTTCAACCGCAGCCGCGCCCAGAGCCGTGGCCCCAGCCGGAGCCCCAGCCCGCCCCATGGCCCGAGCCGAACCCGCCCCACCCCGAGCCGACCCCGCACCCGGGCCCCGGTCCCGAGCCACACCCAGGCCCCGGTCCGGAACCGCGCCCCGGTCCCGAGCCTTACCCGGGTCCAGGCCCTGAGCCGAGTCCAGGTCCTACACCGCGCCCCGAGCCGGGTCCCGGACCCGCGCCGCAACCCGAGCCGTACCCAGGGCCGGGGCCGCGTCCCGAGCCTTTCCCGGGTCCCGAGCCGACGCCTACGCCGGACCCGTTCCCGGGACCGGAGCCTCTGCCTGAGCCGTTCCCTGACCCGGAGCCGCAGCCGGATCCTGAACCGCAGCCTGAGCCGTTCCCAGAGCCGGAGCCTGAACCTGCCCCCGAACCGCTCCCGGAACCAGAACCTCAGCCGCAACCAGACCCGGACCCCGAGCCACTCCCGAACCCGGAGAACCATCCGGCCCCTGGAGCACCCGCCCAGCCGCGGGCCGCGCAGCACGCCGAGCCCGGGCGCCTGACGGGTTCTTCTGGGGCGCACCCGGACACAAACCTGACGGGATCTTCTGGGGCGCACCCGGACACAAACTCGTCCACGGACGCCCGGCCCGGCTCAGCGCCGTGGCCGCGCTCCGCTCCCGAGCAGGATCACTTTGTTGGGGATCCAGAGGATGACTGGCCGACCGGAGTCGTGCCGGTTGTGGATGACGATGCGCCGACGGGGGAGATGCAGGCGGTCGGGTTCGACGACCTGCCCGCCTCGGGGGAGGACGATGCGGCGTGGTCGGGTGGCCGGGATGCTTGGGGTCGAGAAGACGACGCCACGAACGGCGCGGATCGGACGTACGGTGCCAACGGGGCGGACCGGACGAACGGTGCAGCTCGGCCGGGTGCTGAGCAGGTAGGCGATCCGACGCGGGGGGATGCGGCTGACTGGGACACGCACCCACACCGCGAGGAGCACGGCGACGGAGCGGCCGCTGCTGCCTGGTCGGGCGGAGTGAGCGACGCAGGCGACGCGAATGGCGCGAACGGCTCGGCCGCCGCGAACGGCCGCGCGAACGGCGTGGCGCGTGCGCACAACGGCGACCACGGCGACAACAGTGACCACGGCGACGACGGTGACCACGGCGACAACGGTGACCACGGCGACAACGGTGACCACGGCGAACTCGGAGACCTGGCGGACCTCGGGGTTCAAGCGCACCACGGGACGCCCGGCGCCGGGGATGTGGCTGGGGTTGTGGCTCGGATGTCTATTCCGGGGTTGGGGCTGGTCGGGGGTGATGGGCCTCGGGTTGCGGTGGTGCCGGGGTCTATCGAGGAGGCTATGCGGGCGGAGGCTGAGCGGCCTCGGCCCCGGCCGGAGGAGTCGGAGGCGGTGTTGGCGTTGCGGGCCTGGTGCCGGGCCCGGACGGCGATTGTGCCGTCGGGGTTCACGATTCAGGTGCAGGTGCTCGACCCGGCGGCCCCGTCGTACCGGTTCGATCTGGAGCCGCCCGACGTCGACGATCCGGAGTACGCCGCTGACAAGCTGAGCGGACTGCTCGGCGACCTGTGGCTGACCGAGCAACAAAGCCCTCAGGGCGGTTGGCTGTTCGCGCGGATCGACGCCGCCGGCCGCACGCTCCGGATCGACCGGTGGTACGACCAGGTGCCCGATTGGTGGGACAACCCGATCGAGCCGCGCCTCGACGTCAACGGCCTCGTACGTCGCCTGTACAGCCGCGGCCCGGAATGGCAGCCGTCGTACCTGGAGAAGCTGTACACCAGCGCGAGATAGCGTGGGCGCCATGCTTCTCAGGATCTTCACCGAACCGCAGCAAGGCGCCTCGTACGACGACCTCCTGGCGGTCGCCCGCAAGACCGACGAGAACGGGTTCGACGCGTTCTTCCGCTCGGACCACTACCTCGCCATGGGCGATCGCGACGGCCTTCCGGGGCCGACCGACTCCTGGATCACGCTCGCCGGCCTGGCCCGCGAGACCAGCACGATCAAGCTCGGCACGCTCGTCAGCTCCGCGACGTTCCGCAACCCCGGCGTACTCGCGATCTCGGTCGCGCAGGTCGACCAGATGAGCGGAGGGCGGGCCGAGCTCGGCCTCGGCGCGGGCTGGTTCGAGGCGGAGCACAAGGCGTACGGGCTGACCTTCCCCGACACCCGCACGCGTTTCGAGCTGCTCGCCGAGCAACTCGAGCTGATCACCGGCCTCTGGGACACACCCGTCGGGGAGAAGTACGCATTCCAAGGCGAGCACTACCAGCTGGAAGACTCCCCGGCGCTGCCGAAGCCGGTCCAGCAGCCGCACCCGCCGATCATCATCGGCGGCAGCGGCAAGAAGAAGACGCCCGCGCTGGCAGCGAAGTACGCCGCCGAGTTCAACGCGAACTTCTGCTCGGTCGAAGCCGCCGCAGAGCTGTACAAGCGCGTCCAGACCGCGTGCGAGGCGATCGGCCGTGACCCGAAGACGCTGACGCTCTCGACCGCTCACACCGTGGTCGTCGGCAAGGACGACGCTCAGGTGAAGCAGCGCGCCGACGCGATCGGTCGCGACGTCGACGATCTGAAGGCGAACAGCATCGCCGGTACGCCGGCCGAGGTGGTCGAGCGGCTCGGCCAGTTCGCCGCCGTCGGCTCGCAGCGCCAGTACGTCCAGATCATGGACCTGCACGACCTTGATCACCTCGATCTGATCGCCGCCGAGGTTCTTCCACAGGTTTCATAAGGCCCCACGAAGTTGGCTCGATGTCGTGTATCTTGATATCGAGAGAGTTTCGGAGCGAGGTTAGGGCGACCTGACCTCGCGTCCGGGCGGCGCGCTGGGCAGGATGGGCCTGAGCGAACAAGGACTGACAGAGGAGCGGGTTGATGGCGAGCGTCGACAGCTTCGGTGCCAAGGGGGCACTCGAGGTCAACGGGCAGTCGTACGAGATCTTCAGGTTGGCGGGTATCGAGGGTGCGGACACGCTGCCGTACTCCTTGAAGGTCCTGCTGGAGAACCTGCTGCGCACCGAGGACGGCGCGAACATCACCGCCGAGCACATCACCAAGCTCGGCAGCTGGGACCAGAACGCGGCCCCGGACACCGAGATCCAGTTCACCCCGGCCCGCGTGATCATGCAGGACTTCACCGGCGTCCCGTGCGTGGTCGACCTGGCCACGATGCGCGAGGCGGTCGGCGAGCTCGGCGGCGACCCGACCAAGATCAACCCGCTGGCGCCGGCCGAGCTGGTCATCGACCACTCGGTCATCATCGACGTCTTCGGCCGGCAGGACGCGTTCGAGCGCAACGTCGAGCTGGAGTACGAGCGCAACCGCGAGCGCTACCAGTTCCTCCGCTGGGGCCAGACCGCGTTCGACGAGTTCAAGGTCGTCCCGCCGGGCACCGGCATCGTGCACCAGGTCAACATCGAGCACCTGGCCCGGACCGTGATGGTCCGCAACGGCCAGGCGTATCCGGACACCTGTGTCGGCACCGACAGCCACACCACGATGGTCAACGGCCTCGGCGTGCTGGGCTGGGGCGTCGGCGGTATCGAGGCCGAGGCCGCGATGCTCGGCCAGCCGGTCAGCATGCTGATCCCGAAGGTCGTCGGCTTCAAGCTGACCGGGTCCGTCCCGGCCGGCGCCACCGCGACCGACGTCGTCCTGACGATCACGCAGATGCTGCGCAAGCACGGTGTGGTCGGCAAGTTCGTCGAGTTCTACGGCGACGGTGTGGCCGCGGTTCCGCTGGCCAACCGCGCCACGATCGGCAACATGAGCCCGGAGTTCGGCTCGACCTGCGCGATCTTCCCGATCGACGACGTCACCCTGGAGTACCTGCGGCTGACCGGTCGCTCCGACGACGACGTCGCGCTCGTCGAGGCGTACGCGAAGGAGCAGGGCCTCTGGCACAACCCGGACGTCGAGCCGCGCTTCTCGGAGTACCTCGAGCTGGACCTGTCGACCGTCGTACCGTCGATCGCCGGGCCGAAGCGGCCGCAGGACCGGATCGAGCTGAGCAAGGCCAAGGAGTCGTTCCGCGGCGTCCTCGGCGACTACGCGACCGAGGAGCTCGACGTCGACCCGTCGGAGCTCGGCAGCTTCCCGGGCAGCGACGCGCCGAACGGGCACGGCCACACCGACGACAACCCGCACGTGGTGCAGGGCGCCAAGGACCGGCCGTCGAAGAAGACCACGGTCAGCCTCGACGGCCAGGAGATCGAGCTCGACCACGGCCACGTCGTGATCGCGAGCATCACCTCCTGCACCAACACGTCGAACCCGTCGGTCATGCTGGCCGCCGCGCTGCTCGCGAAGAACGCGGTCGACAAGGGACTGTCGTCCAAGCCGTGGGTGAAGACGTCGCTCGCGCCCGGGTCGAAGGTCGTCACCGACTACTACGAGAAGGCCGGCGTCACACCGTACCTCGAGAAGCTCGGCTTCCACCTGGTCGGCTACGGCTGTACGACGTGCATCGGCAACTCCGGTCCGCTGCCCGAGCCGATCTCGGCCGGTGTCCAGGAGGCCGACCTCGCCGTCGTGTCGGTGCTGTCCGGCAACCGGAACTTCGAGGGCCGGATCAACCCGGACGTGAAGATGAACTACCTGGCGAGCCCGCCGCTGGTCATCGCGTACGCGCTGGCCGGCACGATGGACTTCGACTTCGAGACCGATGCCCTGGGCAAGGACCAGGACGGGAACGACGTGTTCCTGCGCGACATCTGGCCGGCCGCGGACGAGGTCGAGCGGGTGATCGCGAGCTCGATCAACAAGGAGATGTTCGCCAAGGACTACGCCGACGTGTTCGCCGGCGACGAGCGCTGGCAGTCGCTGCCGACGCCCGAGGGCAAGACGTTCGCCTGGGACGCCGAGTCGACGTACGTGCGGAAGCCTCCGTACTTCGAGGGTATGGCGAAGGACCCGTCGCCGGTCACCGACATCGCCGGGGCCCGCGTGCTGGCCAAGCTTGGCGACTCGGTCACCACCGACCACATCTCCCCGGCCGGTTCGATCAAGGCCGACAGCCCGGCGGGCAAGTACCTGGCCGAGCACGGCGTCGACCGCAAGGACTTCAACTCGTACGGTTCCCGCCGCGGGAACCACGAGGTGATGATCCGCGGCACGTTCGCGAACATCCGGCTGCGCAACCAGATCGCACCGGGCACCGAGGGCGGCTTCACCCGCGACTTCACCAAGGACGACGCCCCGGTCACCACGATCTACGACGCCGCCCAGGCGTACGCCGAAGCCGGGACGCCGCTGGTGATCCTGGCCGGCAAGGAGTACGGCTCGGGCTCGTCGCGTGACTGGGCCGCCAAGGGTACGGCGCTGCTCGGCGCGAAGGCCGTTATCACCGAGTCCTTCGAGCGCATCCACCGGTCGAACCTGATTGGCATGGGCGTGCTGCCGCTGCAGTACCCGGAGGGTGAGACCGCGGAGTCGCTCGGCCTGACCGGCGAGGAGACCTTCGACATCAGCGGCGTGACCGCGCTGAACGACGGCGACATCCCGCGCACGGTCCACGTGACCGTCACCGGCACGGACGGGTCGAAGAAGGAGTTCGACGCGGTCGTCCGGATCGACACCCCCGGCGAGGCCGACTACTACCGCAACGGCGGCATCCTGCAGTACGTCCTGCGCTCGCTGATCGCGAGCTGACCACGACTTGCTGGCGAGCTGACGGCGAGTTGACGGTGAGCTGACCACGAGTTGACAGGGAGCTGACGGCGAGCTGACGGCGAGCTGACGGCGAGCTGACGGGGTGACGGGGGCCGACGGGGGCCGACGGGGGCCGACGGGGGCCGACGGGGGCCGACGGGATGGAGCGTCGCACCGGAGAGGACGACGGCGTCGTCCGGTTCTGGAGCGACGAGGAGGGCTGGGGCGTAGTGGACTGCCCCAGCACCCCCGGCGGCTGCTGGACCCACTTCTCGGCGATCGAAGCCAACGGGTTCCGCTCCCTCCCGGCGGGCGCCTCGGTGCGCGTCCGCTGGGAGTCCCCCGGCCAGGACGGCTACAACTACCGAGCCGAGTGGACCAAGCCCCACTGACAAGCCACCCGCCGACCAGCCGCTCCGACCGGACGCCAGCCCGCGACCTGCCTGTCGTGTTGCTGATCTGGTCGGGCGGTGGCGCGTGACTTGCGTGTCGTGTTGCTGATCTGGTCGGGCGGCGGTGCGTGGCCTGTCTGTGGTGCTGGTAGTCGGGTCGGGCGGGCGATGACACGTGACTTGCCTGTGGTGCTGGTGGTCCGGTCGGGCGGTGGTGCGCGCCTGGCCTGTCGTGCTGCTGGTCCGGTCGGACGGTGGCGCGTGACGTGCCTGTGGTGCTGGTGGATGGGTCGGAGGGTGGCGCGACCTGTCTGTCGTGCTGCCGATCTGGTCGGGCGGTGGCCCGTGACCTGCCGGTCGTGCTGCCGCTTCGGCCGGACGCCAGCGCGCGACCTGCCTGTGGTGCCGGTCCGGTCGGGCGGCGGCGCGGGACTTGTCTGGCGTGCTGTTGATCCGGTCGGGCGGCGCCCGCGACGCGGACGTGGCGCCGGCCGCAGACGGCGTACCTCCGGGCGAGACCCGGGGACCGAGCACCCGCACTCAGCTCCCTGCCGATAACGGACGCAGTGGGCGTGGGTCGGCGTGGGTGGAACTGTCGGTGGGGCGCGGTTTACTGACTGCATGAGTGAGAGGCAGTCGCCGCGCGATGTCGTACGTGCCGCGTGTGCGGAGTACGGCGAGGATGTGGTGATCGACTGGTGCGTCGCGTTTCTCACCGGGGAGATCTCGGGTGAGGCGGCGTACGGCGCTGAGCTGCCGAAGCTGGTTGCGATCACCGGGTCGGACAATCCCGGCGGATGGCAGACGCCGGTTGATCCGGTGAACTACTACTGGATCCGCGTCTGGGCGGCCCGCGTGTTCCTGTACATATGGCGCGACGACGTGGTCGACGCGCTGCAGGTTGCGGCGAACGATCCGGCCTGGCGCGTGCGCGAGCACCTCGCCCGGATCACCGCGCAGCGGGAGCTCGGGCAGCTTGTCGATGCGTTGCTGCCGATGCTCGAGCACGAGCTGCCGCGGGTCCGGGCGGCCGCCGTACGAGCCGTCGGCGCGGCCGGGGAGTTCGAACACGCAGACGCGATCCGCCCACTGGCCGACGACCCCGATCACACAGTTCGCGCCGCCGTCGAACGCGCCCTCGAGAACCTGGAGACCCGCCTTGACCGCCCCATCCACTGACCCGACCGACCACACCGACCATGCAGGCGGTGCCGACCCTGCCGACGGTGCTGGCCTGGCCGACGGTGCCGGGCGTGCCGACGGGGTTGACGGTGCCGGGCATGCAGGCGGTGCCGGGCATGTCGACGGTGGCGGGCGTGCCGAGGGTGCCGTGCGTGCCGATGGGGCTGACGGTGCCGGGGGTGCCGGCGGTTCCAAACGTGCCGACCGTCTCGTCGGGCGCATCTCTGTGCGGCGGGCTACGGCGGCTGACGGGGTGGCGGTTGGGGAGGTTCATGCTGCTTCGTGGGGGGCGGCGTATGGGCCGTTGTTTTCGGTGGAGGTGGCTCGGGAGGGGGTTGAGAGTCGGTTGAGCCGTTGGCATGCGCGGATCGCGGAGGGCGACGGGCTGATCATGGTCGGGTTCGTCGATGAGCGACCGATGGCGATTTCCTGGTCGGGGCCGTCGGAGACGCGTGCCGGGTTTGCGGAGATTCACAGCTTCTACACGCACCCCGACGGCTGGGGGAGCGGAGTGTCGGCCGCGCTCATGGCCGGCACGCTGCAGCAGTTGCGCGAGGACGGCTTCGAACGCGTTCACCTGTGGACCCTTCGCGACACCCCGCAGTCACGCCGGTTCTACACGAAGGTGGGTTTCACCGAGACCGGCGCCACCCAGACCCGCGACTTCGGCGACGGCAACCCACTCCCACAGGTGGAATACGAGCTAATCGGCGAGAGCAGCACGTAGTTTCCCGGCGTACTCCGAGGCTTCGGTTTCGTCGGCGTATTTCGTGCGTGGCCAGAAGAAGCCGCGGAGGCCGTCGCCCTTGGTGCGGGGTACGACGTGGACGTGCAGGTGCGGCACCGACTGGGACACAACGTTGTTGACGGCAACGAACGATCCCTGGGCGCCGAACGCCGTACGGACGGCGCCCGCGACCGACCGGGCCGCGCCGAAGAGCGGGATCATCACCTCGTCGGACATCTCGACCATCGTCGGCACATGGGCGCGCGGGACGATCAGCGTGTGGCCCTTGAACACCGGCCGGATGTCGAGGAACCCGACCACGTCCGGGGTGTCCAGCACGATCTGCGCAGGCGTCGTACCGGCGATGATGGAACAGAAAAGACAGTCCGCCATGCCGTCAACCTAGCTTCTCGTCGACGAAACACCATCGCCACGTCTCGCCGGGCTCGAAGCTGCGCATCACCGGATGCTTCTCCGCGTCGTAGTGCTTGCTCGCGTGCTTCATCTCCGACGAGTCGCAGCACCCGACGTGGCCGCAGCCCAGGCACAGCCGCAGGTGCACCCAGGACGTGCCGTCGGCCAGGCATTCCTCGCAGCCGTCCGGCGTGTTCGGCGCGACGACCACCGGCGATTCTGCGAGGTGTTCGCACTCGCCGCCGGGCAGCATCTTCGGCCGCAGATCCTCCGAGCGCCCGCCGACGTCGTCGTCCTCGTCGCGGTCCAGGATCGACTCCTCGATGTCGAGCGCGTTCTGTGCCCGTTGCAGCACCTCGTCGGCAACCAGTCCGGCGTCGCGGACCTTCAGGATGTGGGTACGTTCCGCCTCGAGCATTGCGATCCGCAACCGCCGGTACGCCTCGCTGGGCGTCTCGTACTCGGTCTCCGGCCGCCCGAGCCGCTCCCACGCGGCCTGTGCGCGCGCCTCACCCCGCTGCCGCAGTACGTCGAGCACGGCCGGCGGGTCCGACGGTGACGAGATCTCGTCGAGCTTCTCGATCGCGGCGCGGTGCGCTCCCTGCAGTACGGCGGCCTCCTGCAACGCGTCCTCCGCCGGGTCCGGGCCGGGCAGGCGCAACCGCCGTACCAGCCAGGGCAGCGTCGACCCCTGGACGAGCAGCGTGCCCGCGGTCACGGTCAGCGCGATGAAGACGAGTACTTCGCGATGCGGCGTGCTCTCGGGCAGGGTGAACACCGCCGCCAGCGTAACCACGCCGCGCATCCCGGCCCAGCACAGGATGATCAGCGCGCGCCGCGAAACCGGTCCGGGCCGGGACGGACCGAGCACCCGCCGCGAGAGCAGCGTGGTCGGAATGATCCAGATCGGCCGCAGCAGCACCACCGCGAGGAACACCGCGACCGTGGCCGTCGCGATCAGCCACGCCGGGAGCGGGCTGTTGCCGAGCGCGTCCAGGATCCACCGCGTCTGCAGGCCTATCAGCAGGAAGACCATGTTCTCCAGCAGGAACTGGATCGTCCGCCAGTTGGTCCGCTCCGACATCCGCGACTTCGCCGACTGGATGATCGGCGCCTTGTGCCCGAGCAGCAGCCCGGTGACGACGACGGAGAGTACGCCGGATGCGTGCACGTAATGGTTCTCGGCCGCGATGTAGGCGATGAACGGCGCCGTCAGGCTGAGCGTGGTGTCCAGGACCGGATCGGTGAACCGGCGGCGGATTTTCGCCAGGACGATCGCCACCACCAGGCCGACGAGTACGCCGCCGCCCGCCGCGCGCAGGAAGTCGAGGCTCACGTGCAGGACGGTCGGGGCGACGACGGCCGCGGCAAGCGCCGTACGGAGGCAGACGAGCGCGGTCGCGTCGTTCATCAGGCTCTCGCCCTCGAGGATCGTCACGATCCGGCGGGGGAGGCCGACGCGTTTGGCGATCGCGGTCGCGGCGACCGCATCGGGCGGTGCGACGACGGCGCCGATCGCGAACGCGGCCCAGAACGGCAGCGGCTCCTGACCGATCGACTGCGCGACCACGCCGAGCAACCACCAGGCGACCAGACCGACGCCGAGCGCGGTGAACGCGACGAGGCCGACCGACAGCAGACCGATCGACCGCCGGTGCTTGGTGAAGTCGACCAGGCTGGTCTTGATCGCGGCCGAGTAGAGCAGCGGCGGCAGGAATCCGACCAGCACGACCTCGGGCGAGAGTTCGATCCGGGGGATGAACGGCAGGTACGACACGGCGATCCCGATGACCACCAGCAGCAGGGGAGCCGAGACCCCTATCCGCCGCGCCAGCGCGGCACCGGCCGCGACGACGGCGACGAGGGCTACGACCTCGATCGCGATATGCACGCGCACAGTGTCGCAGTGCGGCGCGGATTTACACTGGTCGGTTCGCCCACGGCTGAGTTCGGGCTGGTCAGCCGGGAGGTAGTCCTCTAGCGTGTGATCAGCCGATCACCAGGAGTCATGGATGCGTCGTCGTGTGCTTGCTCTGGCGGGTGTAGTCGCCCTGCTGTTCTCGCCGGTGGTCCCCGCGGCCGCGGACAGCACGGTGGTCAACGGATGTGTCGCATCGGTGCCAGAGCCTGGTACTACGACGCCCGTACGGATCTGCTACTCGCTGTTCAAGCCCCCGACGGCTTCCGCGCAGCACACCGTGCCGTTGATCTTCCACAGTCATGGATGGGGCGGGAGCCGGACCAAGGACCCGGCCGCATTCAAGGACTGGCTGGACGCGGGCTTCGGCGTACTGAGCTTCGATCAGCGGAGCTTCGGCGAGAGTACGGGCGTCGCGCACGTGATGAACCCGGACTTCGAGGGTCGCGATGTGGTGAAGCTCGTCGACCTGGTCGCCGGCCTCGACTGGGTGACGAAGCAACGCCCCGGCGATCCGTTGATCGGCGCGATCGGCGGGTCGTACGGCGGCGGGTACCAGTTCGCCGGCGCGTTCACCGAGCTGCGCGACAGCGGTCGGACCCGGTTCGACGCGCTCGCGCCGGAGGTCACCTGGTGGGACCTCAAGCAGAGCCTCGCGCCGCAGGAGGCCGCGCGGACCATGTGGCTGTCGATCCTGTTCGCGGGCGGCGGCACGCATCTTCCGCCTGCTGTGTCGGCCGCGTTCGTGGCATTGATCGCCACTGGCGCGTGGCCGGCGGGTAAGGCCGGTCGCGATCTCGATGCGTTCTTCGCGCACAACGGGCCTGCCTGGCACGTGCAGCAAGGACGCAAGCTCGATATCCCGGTCCTGTTCGGGCAGGGCATCTCCGACAACCTCTTCAACCTCAATCAGGGTCTCGCGAACTTCGACCGCGCGCTCACGGCTCGCGCACGGGCCCGTTCGATCTTCGTCGGGTACAACGGCGGTCACACACTGCCCAGCGTCGTACCGCCCGGTTTCGCGACCGCCGGCGATCCGTGCTCGATCGCTCTCGGATCGCCGAACTTCGCCGCTCTCTCGATCCGGTTCATGCAGCTCGAGTTGCTGCACAAGTCGACCGGTCTGACCGGCTTCGGCACGTACCACCTGTCGACGGCTGCAGGTCGTTGCCTCACGCAACAGAAGCTGACGCCGAACAAGAACTATCGCCTCGGCAAGATCGTCGCCCCGACCGGCGTCGGTCTGCCCGTCAACCTTCCGATCGCTCGCGGCCCGCTCACGATCGCTGGTACGCCGACGCTGACCGCCCACGTCTACACAGTGTTTCCGCAATCCGCGGCGTACTTCGCATTGAGCGTCGGCAAGAGCCCGTTGACCGCGAAAGTCGTGCAGAACAACACGATGCCGCTGCGCGAGAAGCACCCGGCCCGCGGCGTACTCCGCACGATCGAGCTGCCCGCGATTGCGGTCGACGTACCGGCGGGTGAGAACTTGTATCTCACCGTCGCCCCGATCGCCGACATGTACGCCGGACAGCGCGGACCGCTGCCGGGAGTGATGATGCTCAAGGGCGGCACGTTGGCCCTGCACTCGGTACGGTGAGCGGATGGCAGCAGTCACCGAGAGGTTCGAGTACGACGGCGGCCGGCAAGTCACGGCGTACGTCCCGGCGGAGACACCTGAGGCGGTGGTGTTCGCCGGCGACGGCCAGCTGATCTCGCAGTGGGGCGAGTTCCTCAACGCGGCGGACGACGTACCGCCGACGCTGCTCGTCGCGACGCACCGCCTGGACGACGAGCTGGAGCGGATCCACGAGTACTCGCCCGGGTTCGAGCCGGAGCGGTTCGCGGCACACGAGAAGTTCTTCGTCGAGGACGTCCGCTCGTGGGTGCGTAAGCGCTTCGACGTCGCGCTGCCCGCGGGACGTACGGCGGTGTTCGGTGTCTCGGCGAGTGCCGAACTCGCGCTCGCGATCGGGCTTCGCCACCCCGACATCTACGGCGCGATCTTCTGCGCATCGCCCGGCGGGGGATACCAGCCGCCCGGCGACATGGGGAGCTTGCTGCCACGCGCGTACTTCGTCGGCGGCACGGAAGAGGAGTGGTTCCTGGCGAACGCAGCGCGCTGGGCGGACGCGCTCCGCGACGCCCAGGCAGACGTCGTACTGACCGAGCGGGCCGGCTCTCACGGCGACGACTTCTGGCGCAGGGAACTCCCGCTGATGGCGGCCTGGGCTTTCGCCTAACGAATCTTGTCGAGGTACGTCTTGTAGACCGTGAGGAACGGCTCGTCGGTCGACACCGCACCGACCAGCCAGTCACAGGTCTCACGCGCGGTCGCGATCACCTCGGCCGGATACCCGTACTGCACCTGATGCTCCGCGAACTCGTCCTCATCGTCGATGAACACGTTCCCGTCCCGGCGCTTGATCACGTCCAGATCGAGATCGATCATCGTCACCACATCATCGGAGAACTCCACCGGCGTGGTGATGTCCGCATAGATCTCCGTGTACCGCGGCTCGTCGTTGAAAATCGCAGTGAACCACTTGCCCCGCGGAAACAACTGCACATGAGCCTGCTCCTGCGTAACCACCGGCTCATCCCCGCGCTGCGACACCGACCCCGCCGGCGCCCCCAGCCACACGCCGTACTCATCCTCTCCGAGAAACCGCATCCACTGATGCCAGTGCAACTTCTCGTCATACTTCCGATACACCACCCGAACATCACGCATACCCCTCAACCTATCGACCCAGAGGTGCGCCGCACTCAGCTGCAGCCACCCTGAGGAGCCGCCGGGTCATTTCTGCAACTTCCTGCAACTTTGCGGTGGGGAGTGGACCAGTCGCTGATTGCCACCGAGCATGGTGTGGTGCCGGACTAACCCCGACACACGTGATCGGCCCTTGTCGGCTCAGGGGGGCTCCTAGCCGACGGGGGCCGGTTGCGGCGTTCACATACTCCGGATGAGTTCCAGGTAGGGCTTGTAGGCGGTGGTGAAGGGTTCTGTGGTCGTGATGGTGGCGGCCAGGTGGTCGCAGGTTGCCTGGGCGGTGGCTACTACCTGGGGTGGGTAGTTGTAGCGGATCTGGTGGGCGTGGAACTCGTCTTCGTCCATGACGTGGACGGTGCCGTCGCGCAGCAACCGGATGTCGAGGTCGAGGTCGACGAGGGTCACGGAGTCGACGCCGAACTCGGCCGGCATGGTGATGTCGCAGTAGATGGCGGTCTGGTGGGGCTCGTCGTTGAACAGCGCGCTCCACCACTGGCCGCGGGGGAAGAGCCGGACGCGGTGGTGGTCGATGGTTTTCCAGCTGCCGTCGGCGCGTTGGCCCTGGGTGCCCGGGACGGAGCCGACCCACAGGCCGTACTCGTCCTCGCCGAGGCGGATCGCCTCGACCAGGCGATGCGGCTGCCCGTCGTACTTCCGGAACAGGGTCCTCACCAGGTCCATACCGATGACTCTAAGTGAGACGCACACCACGCCGAACCAACGACTCCCGGGAAGCGTCTTGGAGTGTGAGATTGCCCAAGATCGGCCCGAACCCCGCTCGGCGGCCCGTGACCGAGTTCGGATTCCGGGCAAGGCGAGCATAGACTCAAGCATTCGAGAAAGACCTGCGGGAGGAGCTCGATGCGCGTGCTGGAGACGGTAGGAGGTCCGGAGGACCTCAAGAAGCTGACTGATCAGCAGCTCACCGATCTCGCGGCGGAGATCCGGGACGTGCTGGTCGAGACCGTCTCCCGAACCGGGGGTCACCTCGGCCCGAACCTGGGGATGGTCGAGATCACCCTGGCGATGCACCGCGTCTTCGACTCGCCCCGCGACCGCCTCGTCTTCGACGTCGGCCACCAGGCGTATGTGCACAAGCTGGTCACCGGCCGCGCCCCGCGCTTCGACACGCTCCGTCAGCAGGGCGGCCTGTCCGGCTACCCGAGCCAGACCGAGTCCGAGCACGACATCATCGAGAACAGCCACGCCTCCACAGCCCTGTCGTACGCCGACGGCTTGGCCAAGGCGTACCGGCTGAACAAGGAGGACCGCCACGTCGTCGCACTGATCGGCGACGGCGGTCTGACCGGCGGCATGGCCTGGGAGGCGCTGAACAACATCGCCGCCGCGAAGGACCTCAAGCTGGTCATCATCGTCAACGACAACGGCCGGTCGTACAGCGACACCGTCGGCGGCCTCGCGACGCACCTGACCTCGCTCCGCACCAACCCGCGGTACGAGAAGGTTCTCGACCTGATCAAGAAGAACCTCGGCCGTACGCCGTATGTCGGCCCGCCGATGTACGAGGTGCTGCACGGGATCAAGAAGGGCCTGAAGGACATGCTCGCCCCGCAGGGCATGTTCGAGGACCTCGGCCTCAAGTACGTCGGACCTGTGGCCGGTCACGACCGTGAGGCGATGGAGGACGCGCTCCGCAGCGCGAAGGCGTTCGGCGGACCGGTGATCGTGCACGCGGTGACCAAGAAGGGCTTCGGCTACCTGGCCGCCGAGCAGGACGAGGAGGACAACTTCCACCAGATCCGGCCGGCGAACAAGCCGCGCGGCTGGACGGACGTGTTCTCCGACGAGTTGGTCAAGATCGGCCACCGCCGCCCGGACGTGGTCGCGGTCACGGCGGCGATGCTGCATCCGACCGGCCTGGCCCGCTTCGCCGACGAGTTCCCGGACCGGACGTTCGACGTCGGCATCGCGGAGCAGCACGCGGTGACGAGCGCGGCCGGTCTCGCGATGGGCGGCCTGCACCCGGTCGTCGCGATCTACGCCACGTTCCTCAACCGTGCCTTCGACCAGGTCCTGATGGACGTCGCGTTGCACAAGTGCGGCGTCACGTTCGCCCTCGACCGCGCCGGCGTCACCGGTGACGACGGCCCGAGCCACAACGGCATGTGGGACATGTCGATTCTCCAGGTCGTGCCCGGCCTCCGGTTGGCCGCGCCACGTGACGGCAAGCGGGTCCAGGAGCTCCTCAACGAGGCGGTCGAGGTGGAGGACGCCCCGACCGTACTGCGGTACTCGAAGGGCGAGGTGTGCCCGGACATCGAGGCGATCGACCGCATCGGGCAGCTCGACGTGCTCAAGCGGACCGGCAACGACGTACTGCTCGTCGGCATCGGCGCGATGGCGGCGACCGCGATGGATGTCGCGGACCGTCTCGAGGCACACGGCTTCGGTGTCACCGTGGTCGACCCGCGCTGGGTGAAGCCGGTGGCGCCCGAGCTGGTCGCGCTGGCCGCGGACTTCAAGCTCGTCGTCACGGTCGAGGACAACGGCCGGGCCGGTGGATGCGGGTCGATGATCGCGCAGGCGGTCCGTGACGCCGGCATCGAGACCCCGATCCGCGACTTCGGCATCCCGCAGGAGTTCCTGCAACACGCCAAGCGTCCCGTCGTACTGCAGGAGATCGGCCTGACCGGGCAGGAGCTGGCCCGCGAGATCACCGAGCTGCTGTCGGAGCACCACGGCGACGCCCTCGACACGCCCGACCCGGCGGGCGACCGCCCGGGCAACGCCTAGGCACGTCACTGACCAGGACCCAGAACCGTGGCTGAGGCAGGGCGGCACAGCCGCCACGGTGGCGCCCGACGGCGGTTGAGCCGGGTCTGGCCGGTCCTGCTGTCGCTGGTCCTGATCAGCGCCGCAGTCGCGGGCGGTCTCGCGCTGCATCGCTCGAGCCAGCGCGCCGACGGCTCGGCGGACGGCGCCGCCAGCACGGCGAGCGTCGACCTCGCCGCTCGCACGGCCGCGGTCGACGTCGTACTGAAGCGGCGCGCGCAGGCCGTGCTGGCCGGTAACGAGACGGAGTTCCTCGCCGACCTGGATCCCGCCAACACGCGTCTCGTCGAGAGCCAGCGGGTTCTGTTCACGAACCTTCGCCAGTTCGGTTTCGCCAAGCTGACCTACGAACAGCTGTCCCAGCAGTACGACGACAGCATCGTGCAGAAGGACGGCCCGACGACGTACCTGGTCGCCGTCGCGATGACGTACCAGATCCGCGGCATCGACCTGGTCCCGGTTCGAGCGATGCTCGGCTACACGTTCACCCAGCGTGCGAACGGGTCCTGGATGCTGGTCTCGGACTCCGACATCGACAAGCGCCTCCCGCGCGGCTCGCACCAGGAGGCATGGGACTCCGGCCCGGTCCTCGTCAAGCGGGCGCCGCGCGTGCTGGTCGTCGTCGAGAAGGGCCAGGACACGCTCGCGACCAAGCTGGTCTCGATGTCGCTCAGCGCGGTACAGGCCGTCACCAAGAGCTGGCCCGGCGGCTGGAAGGGATCCGGTGTCGTGATCGCGCTCGACGACAAGCTCGTTCGCGGCGCGGACTACACCCAGCCGAAGAACGCCGAGGACGCGATCGCGATGGCGACCTGGGTGTACCGCACGCTGCCGGGCGAGGTCACCGCCGCGGGGGAGCGGGCCGACTCGTACGTCGTCATCAACCCCTTCAACCGCAGCAAGGTCGATGCGCGCACACTCGCCCACGAGTTCACCCACGTCGCCACCGCGCCGTACGGTCCGTACGCGCCACGCTGGCTGGTCGAGGGCGCCGCGACGTACGTCGAGTTCCTGCCGATGGCGGGGGAGAAGAACCTGGCGATCACGCAGTACCGGCAGGACGTCCGGACGAAGTACCTCGCGAAGGCGAAGAGTCTGCCCGCGGACGCGACCTTCTTCGACCAGGCCGACAGCTCGTACCCGCTGTCCTGGCTCGCGCTCGACTACCTGTTCACGCGGTTCGGCGGGACCGAGGTCGGCACGCTGTACCGCGAGCTGGCGGCGATGGGCTCGACCCAGAAGGAACGCGACCGGATCATGCTCGAGCACATCGGGATGACCGAGACGGGACTTTTCACCGCCCTGAAGGCTGCCGCGGCAGCATAAAGCGCGAAGGTCGGTTAGGGTGACCCGTCTGCGACCATCGGGTACTCGGAGGGGAACCAACCCGAAGTGAGTGCAACGACGCCTGAATCACGGCCGCCCACCGGCCCCCGCCGCTGGCTGGGGCTCGTACTGGCAGTGGCCGCGGTGTCGGGCGGAGTGGTCTACACCGTTGAACAACGCGAGCAGGACGCCCGCAGCCACCCGGCGATCGTCCAGACCGCGTCCCCGACCGCGCCGAAGGCGACCAAGCCGTCGCGGATCGCGGCCCAGATCGCCGCCCGCCGGCTGGCCGTCGACTCGATCCTGCTTCGCCGCGCGCAGGCCGTGCAGACCGGCAACGAGGCGCTGTTCCTCGCCGATGTCGATCCGGCCAACAAGAAGCTGCGCGCCGAGCAGAAGATCCTGTTCGCGAATCTGGTCGAGATCGGTTTCACCGAGCTCGGGTACAGCCAGGCCGAGGAGCGTTTCAACCCAGCGGTGGTCCGGGCCCACGGTGGTACGACGTACCTCGTGCGGGTGCTGATGCGGTACCAGATCCCGAAGGTCGACTTCACGCCGGTGACGACCGAACTCGGCTACACGTTCATCTCCCGGGCCGGCCACTGGCTGCTCACCGACGACAACGACCTGGACGCCGACCTCGGCCCGGGGGCCCATCGCGAAGCCTGGGACCTGGGCCGGATCGAGGTCCAGCGCGGGCCGCGGGTACTCGCGGTGGTCGAGAGGGGTGACACGAAACGCGGACGGGCGATCGTGGCCGCCGCGACCGAGGGCCTCAACGAGGTCACGGCGTACTGGCCGCGCAAGTGGAACGGCTCGGTGCTCGTGATCGCGCTCGACGAGACCGACGTACGCGACGCGCGGTTCGCCGACGAGGACATCGAGTCCGCGGCCAGCACCGGTTCGACATTCTCGTCGCTGCCTGGTCAGGACACCGCCGACGGTACGGTCGCCGGCGGCTACATCGTGATCAACCCAAACGAGCGCGACCGGGTCGACGAGATCCTGCTGTCGCACGAGATCACCCACGTCGCCACCGCGGACCTCGGCGGGTACGAGCCGCTCTGGCTGGCCGAAGGCGCCGCGGAGTACGTGTCCTGGAAGGGGATCGAGGCGATCAGCGGACCCGGCGAGGTCGCCAAATGGGAGCAGGAGGTCATCGACGAGGCGCTGCCGCAACTGTCCTCACTACCGAGCGACGCCGGCTTCTACCAGAACTCCGCCGACGTGTACGGCGTGAGCTGGCTCGCCGTCCGGTTCCTCGTCCAGCGGATCGGGCTCGCCAAGGTCGAGGACCTGTACGAGGACATGGCCAGGAACGGCACCGACCAGGCCGCCCGGGACCGGATCCTGATGGAACGCACCGGTCTCACCGAAGCGACTCTGTGGACGTCGCTGGCAACATACAAGCCACGACGCTGAGTGGCGGTTTGACCTCGCGCTGTCAGAGGGGCAACCTCGAAGGGTTCCGTCCCTGTCTTTGAGAAGACGCAGTCGAGGAGGCGCAGATGAGTCTTGTGCGGAAGAAGACGATCGAGCAGTCGATCGCCGACACGGACGAGCCGGAGTACCAGCTCAAGAAACGCCTCACCGCGATAGACCTGACCGTCTTCGGCATCGGCGTCATCATCGGTGCCGGTATCTTCACCCTGACCGGCCGCGCGGCCAAGCTGTACGCCGGCCCGGGTATCGCGTTGTCCTTCGTCCTGGCCGCGGTCTGCTGTGCACTGGCCGCGTTGTGCTACGCAGAGTTCTCGTCGACCGTGCCGGTGTCGGGTTCGGCGTACACGTTCTCGTACTTCGCCCTCGGTGAGATCTTCGCCTGGATCATCGGCTGGGACCTGCTGCTCGAGTTGATGCTCGGGGCAAGCGTCGTGTCGCAGGGCTGGTCGACGTACGCCGCCTTGTTCCTCGATCAGATCGGGTTGGGCTGGCCGTCGTCGATCGGGCCCGACAGCCATGTGAACGTGCTGGCGATGCTGCTCGTGCTCGTGCTGGCGACGCTGGCGACGATCGGGATCAAGGAGTCGCTGCGGGTCAACCTGGTGCTGGTCGGCATCAAGCTGTTCGTGGTCCTGTTCGTGATCATCGCCGGCCTGTTCTACATCAAGGGCTCGAACCTGACGCCGTTCATCCCGCCGAGCGTGCCGGCCCCCAACGGCGACGTCACGATCACCACGCCGCTGTTCCAGGCGCTGTTCGGTTTCACACCCTCGACGTTCGGCATCATGGGTCTGGTGTCCGGCGCGTCGCTGGTGTTCTTCGCGTTCATCGGGTTCGACGTCGTCGCGACCACGGCTGAAGAGGCGAAGAACCCGCAGCGCGACCTGCCCCGCGGCATCATCGGCTCGCTGGCGATCTGCACCGTGCTGTACGTGCTGGTCTGCATCGTCATCACCGGCATGGTGAAGTACACCGACATCAACGGCGAGGCCGCGCTGGCCGAAGCGTTCCGGTCCGTCGGCCGGGGCGGCTTCGCGACGCTGATCTCCGCCGGTGCGGTCGCCGGTCTGACCACCGTCGTCCTGACGCTGATGATCGGCGCGGCGCGGGTCGTGTTCGCGATGAGCCGCGACCACCTGATGCCGCGTCAGCTCGGCAAGACGCACCCGAAGTGGGGTACGCCGTACCGCCTGACGATCGGGATCGGCATCGTCGTCGCGATCATCGCTGGGGTCACCCCGATCGGCAAGCTGGAAGAGATGGTGAACATCGGCACACTGGCCGCGTTCACGCTGGTGTCGATCGCCGTACCGCTGCTGCGGAAGAGCCGGCCGGACATCAAGCGGTCGTTCACCGTGCCGGGCAACCCGGTGATCCCGATCCTGTCCGCGATCATCTGCGTCTACCTGATGCTGAACCTGTCGCTGGAGACCTGGCTGCGGTTCGCGATCTGGATGGTGCTCGGATTCGCCGTCTACGCCCTCTACGGCTACCGGCGCAGCCGGGTCGGTCTGGAGGAGCGCACCGGCGAGGCACAGAAGGCGTGATCATCGCCCTCGGATGGTCGGCTAGGATCAGCCGACCATCCGAGGGGATCACCAATGAATCACCCGAAACGCCTGCTCGCGGGCGTTGCCGCGCTGGCGCTCGCTGCGTCCGGCGCGGTCGTCGCCGTACGGTTCCGGAACGGCGAGACACCAGCGGGCGACAGCGCGGTCGCCGCTGTCGCGACGCGGGCGGCTTCGCCCACACCGGGGGAGCTCGCTCCTGCTGAGGAGCTGGCGCGCAAGCAGGCGATCGATGCCGTGCTGGCCCAGCGGTCGACCGCCGTACTCAAGGGCGATGTGAAGGGCTTCCTGGCCTCGGTCGACCCGAAGCAGGCCGAGTTGGTCGCGCGGGAGCGGCTGCTCTTCGTGAACCTGCGGAAGTTCGGGTTCAGCTCACTGAAGTACTTCACCGCCGATGCGTTCCGGCCGGTGCCGGGGCTGGTCGCGAAGTTCGGGCCGACGACGTTCTCGACGCGGGTGATGATGCGGTACCAGTTGGTGGGGCTGGATCCGCAGCCGGTGCAGACCGACCTCGGGTACACGTTCGTCCAGCGGGGTGCTGCGTGGGTGCTCGTCGACGACACCGGGACCGACGAGAACCTCAGCCGCGACGGTCATCAGCAGCCGTGGGACTTCGACGAGGTCCAGGTGGTACGCCGTGGCACGGTCGTCGTTGTCGTGGACAAGCGGGAAGCGAGCCTCGGCACGAAGGTCGCGCAGGTCGCCGAGAAGGCGGTGAAGTCGGTCCGCAAACACTGGGCGCGACCGTGGAACGGCGCCGTACTGGTGGTGGCGATGCCGCAGGAGCGTGTCATGTCGACGATCTGGACCGCGGGGACCGGGGATGGCTGGACGATCGCGGCGAAGGCTGTAACGCTCTACCAGGGCGAGCAACTGGGCAAGCCGGTCGGGCCGCCCATCGGCAGCCGCATCGTGGTGAACCCAGCCCTCCGCAAACGCCTCGACAAAGACCTCCTAGTGCATGAGATGACGCATGTCGCGACGGCGACCCTCGGCATCTACACCCCGATCTGGATGGTCGAAGGCATGGCGGAGTACGTGCGCTGCCGGTCGATCGAGGATGATCCGCACTGGTCGGTCGACCCGTACCGCAAGCGCGTGAAGTCGGCGTACCTCCCGAAGCTCACCTCGTTACCTGACACCACCGTCTTCGACGCCAACGCAGACCGCGCCTACGGCACCAGCTGGTGGATCGTCGAATACCTCGCCAACAAACTAGGCGAGAAGAAACTGGCCACGCTGTACACCGACATGTCCCAACACGGCCCCACAGTCCTGACAAAAGACACCGGCCTGACCCCCGCCCAACTCATCGCCGCCGCCAAGAAGTTCAAGGGCTAAAGAACTTTCAGATGTCGACCTGATGGTCGCTGGGGGTCGGAGTGGGCTTCCGGGGCTGCGCCGACCCCCAGCGGGTCAGGCGAGGCCGGCTACTCCGCGGGGGAGGAAGCGGGTGCCGTTGACTTTCTCGGACAGGCCGGTGCGGTCGAGGTACGGGGTGATGCCGCCCAGGTGGAAGGGCCAGCCGGCGCCCAGGAGGAGGCAGAGGTCGATGTCCTGGGCCTCGGCGACCACGCCCTCGTCGAGCATGATCTTGATTTCCTCGGCCAGGGCGGTCAGGACCCGGTTGCGGAGTTCGTCGGGGGTGGAGGGCCGGTCGCCGACCGTTACCAGCGCTTCGACCTCCGGGTCGACGACCGGCTTGCCCTCCGGCCACAGGTAGAACGAACTCTTGCCTGCAGCAACAACCTTCGCCAGGTTCTCCGACACCGCGAACCGGTCCGGGTACGCGCGGTTCATCGTCTCCGCAACGTGCAGCGCGACCGGCAGCCCGACCAGCTGGAGCAGCACGAACGGCGGCATCGGCAGGCCCAGTGCGGAGAGAGCGCGATCAGCCTCAGGGATCGGCGTACCTTCGTCGACCGCGGCGCTGACCTCGCCGAGGAACCGCGTCAGCAGCCGGTTCACCACGAACGCCGGTGCATCCTTCACCAGCACGCACGACTTCTTCAGCGTCTTGCCGACAGCGAACGCAGTCGCCAGCGCAGCGTCGTCGGTCCGGTCTGCCCGGATGATCTCCAGCAGCGGCAGCACCGCGACCGGGTTGAAGAAGTGGAACCCGACGACCCGCTCCGGGTGCTCGAGGTCCGCGGCCATCTCGGTCACCGACAACGACGAGGTGTTCGTCGCGAGGATCGCGTCCGGCCGGATGATCTTCTCCAGGTCGGCGAAGATCGTCTTCTTCAGCTGCAGCTCCTCGAACACGGCCTCGATCACGAAGTCCGCGTCCGCGAACACGCCCTTGTCGACCGAACCGGTGACGAGCGCCTTCAGCTGGTTCGCCTTGTCGGAGCGCACCCGCCCCTTCGCGAGCAGCTTGTCGATCTCACCGTGCACATAGCCGACGCCGCGATCCACGCGCTCCTGGTCGAGATCCGTCAGTACGACGGGAACCTCGAGCCGCCGCGCGAACAGCAACGCCAGCTGACCGGCCATCAGACCCGCGCCGACGACGCCGACCTTCGACACCGGCCGCGCCAACGACTTGTCCGGCGCACCGGCCGGCCGCTTGGCCCGCTTGTTCACGAGATCGAACGCGTAGAGCCCGCTCCGCAGCTCCTCGCTCATGATCAGATCGGCAAGCGCCTCGTCCTCGGCCGCGAATCCACGATCCCGATCGTTGTCGCGAGCCGCCGCGATCAGCTCCAGCGCCCGGTACGGCGCGGGCGCCGCGCCGCTGACCTTCAGGTCGGCAAACGCCTTGCCCCGGGCAACGGCCGCGTCCCACGCCTCACCGCGGTCGACCGAAGGCCGCTCGACCACGACCGAGCCCGTGAGCACCTTCGATGCCCACAGCAACGACTGCTCGAGGAAGTCGGCCGACTCCAGCAGTACGTCGCCGATGCCGAACTTCACCGCCTCCGGACCGCTGAGCATCTTGTTCTGGTTGAGGGCGTTCTCGACGACGACCTTGACCGCGTTGTCCGCGCCGATCAGGTTCGGCAGCAGGAAGTTGCCGCCCCAGCCCGGGATCAGCCCGAGGAAGACCTCCGGCGTCGCGAGCATCCCGGCCGCCACCGACACAGTGCGGTAGGTAGCGTGCAGCGCAACCTCGAGCCCGCCGCCCAGCGCCACACCGTTCACGAACGCGAACGACGGCTTGCCGCCGTCGACGAGCTTCCGCAGTACGCCGTGCCCGATCTTGCCGAGCGCCAGCGCCTGCTCGCGATCGGTCAGCTTCGGTACGCCGGTCAGGTCCGCGCCGGCGGCGAGGATGAACGGCTTGCCGGTGACACCGATCGCGACGATCTCGTCGCGAGCCAGCGCGGCGTCCAGCGCGGCGTTCAGCGACCCCAGACCCTTCGGGCCGAAGGTGTTCGGCTTGGTGTGGTCATGCCCGTTGTCCAGCGTGATCAGCGCCATCGTGCCGGCCTTGCCGGGCAGTACGACGTCGCGCGAGTGCGCGAGCGTGACGACCTCGTCGGTCGACAAGGCAGACGCCGAGTCGATCAGTTCCTGCAGACTCATGCGGCCGCGTTCCCTTCCCAGTTGGGGTTCTCCCAGATGACCGTGCCGCCCATGCCGAGGCCGACGCACATGGTGGTGAGGCCGTAGCGGACCTCGGGGCGCTGCTCGAACTGCTTGGCCAGCTGGTTCATCAGCCGGACGCCGGACGACGCGAGCGGGTGGCCGTAGGCGATCGCACCGCCGTACGGGTTGACCCGCGGGTCGTCGTCGGCGATGCCGTAGTGCTCCAGGAACGCCAGCACCTGGACGGCGAACGCCTCGTTCACCTCGAAGGCCTGGATGTCGTCGATCGTCAGCCCGGCCAGCTTCAGCGCCTTCTCGGTCGCCGGGATCGGGCCGACGCCCATCACCTCGGGCTCGACGCCGGCGAAGGCGTACGAGACCAGCTTCATCTTCGGGGTCAGCCCGAGCTCCTCTGCGGCCTCCGCCGACGTCAGCACACACGCGGTCGCACCGTCGTTGATACCGGCCGAGTTACCCGCGGTGACCCGGCCGTGGGGACGGAAAGGCGTCTTCAAGCCAGCCAGGTCCTCGACCGTGGTGCCCGGCCGCATCGGCTCGTCGGTGCTCGCGAGGCCCCAGCCCTGCTCGGCCGACCGGGTCGCGATCGGCACCAGGTCCGGCTGGATCAGGTCGTTGGCGTAGGCCTTCGCGGCCTTCTCCTGGGACGCTGCGGCGTACGCGTCGGCGCGCTCCTTGGTGATCCCCGGGAACCGGTCGTGCAGGTTCTCCGCGGTCGACCCCATCACCAGCGCGGAGGTGTCGACGAGCTTCTCGGAGATGATCCGCGGGTTCGGGTCGACGCCCTCGCCCATCGGGTGCCGGCCCATGTGCTCGACCCCGCCCGCGATCACCACGTCGTACGCACCGAACGCGACGCCGGCCGCGGTGGTGGTGACGGCGGTCATCGCGCCGGCGCACATCCGGTCGATGGCGTAGCCGGGCGTGGTGTTCGGCAGGCCGGCCAGCAGGGCCGCGGTCCGGCCGATGGTCAGGCCCTGGTCGCCGATCTGGGTGGTGGCCGCGATCGCGACCTCGTCCACGCGTTCCGGGGGGAGACCCGGGTTCCGCCGCAGCAGCTCCCGGATGCACTTGATCACCAGGTCGTCGGCGCGGGTTTCGGCGTACTGGCCCTTGGCCTTGCCGAACGGGGTGCGAACGCCGTCGACGAACACGACATCGCGGATCTCACGGGGCACGAGGGCCCTCCTCTGGGGGGTCGGGAAAGCTACCCCGATGCTACCCATGAGTAACAGAAGTGCCAAACACCCTGTGCCTGTGGAGCAGCTCACAGCAACCCGTGGCGAACCGCATGGAATCGGCGCATGCTGGTGGCAGGTAGCTATGGGGAGCCGTTCAATGAACAACCTTGATCTCGCCGTACCGGTCCTGAGCCGCGGCAAGCACCGCAATCCACGCAAGGGCGCCTGTTTCATGGAGTTCGCCTCCTACTTGGCCGGCGAACCGTGGTCCGACCACCCCGCCTGCACGCATCCGCTGCTGGCCGGCGTGGCGCGGGACGTCAACGACTGCACGACGGACTCCGGGCGGTCCCGCCTGGCGCCGATGATCCCGTCGGTGATCGGGCTGACCCCGGAGGACCCGCACGTCGTACCGCGAGTGACGGCGCGCTGCATCCAGCACGCGCTGCCGGTCGTCTCGCAGGAGCGGCAGTACATCCTGGCCGTCGCGTTGCTGGTGGGGGAGAAGCAGCTGGCCGAGCTCGACGGCCGTCCGCTCGACGACATCGAGCCGGACTCGCTCGCTGTCCTGCAGGCGGTCCCGTCGGCGACCAAGTGGGCGCGGGCGTTCACCGCACGCTCCCGCCGCGGTGCGCCGGACTTCGCTCGCCGGACGGCGCCCCGCGCGGTGTCCTGCGCGGTCGAGGGCATCTCGCAGGCGTGCGTGCCGGACCCGGACGACCGGCTGTACCGGCTGCTCGTCGACGCGATCGCCGAGACGAAGGCGTGGATGCCCGCACCTGCGCCGAGGCCGGCACCCACCGAGGTCGTACGCTTCACAGTGTGACCTTGGAGCTCGACGACGGATTACCAGTCCACGAGTGGGGATCGGCCGACGCCGACGCGCCGGGAATCCTGCTCCTCCAGGAGATCTTCGGGGTCTCCGACTACATCAAGCAGCGTGCGGCGGATCTGCACGCCCTGGGGTACTACGTCATCGCGCCGGAGATCTACTGGCGCCTTGACGACACCGAGCTGGACGAGTCCTCGCCGGAGCTGCTGCAACGCGCGATGGGAATCGTCGGGCGCCTGGACTGGGATCTCGCGGTCAAGGACGCCCTGACGGCGCTGCGCTACCTGCAGGCGCGCGGCAAGGGCGCCGGCGTGGTCGGCTTCTGCTTCGGCGGCGGACTGGCCTTCAACATCGCCGCGCTGTCGCGCCCCGATGTGCTGGTGAGCTACTACGGCTCCGCGCTGAAGAACCTCCTGGAGCTGACCCCACAGGTGACTGCGCCGAGCTTGCACCACTTCGGCAACACCGACACGTTCCTGGACGTCGACGCGATCGTCGCCGCACTGGGCGATGCCGAGATCCACCGGTACGACGACGCCGGGCACGCGTTCGACAACCCGCTGCCGATGTTCCACAACGCCGACGCGTCCGCGCTCGCTTGGCGGCGTACCGAAGACTTTCTTGCCCGTCACCTCCCAACCTCCCAAGGATGAGCATGAGCCTGTACGACATTCCGCTGACCACCCTGTCCGGCGCACCGACGTCGCTCGGCGACTACAAGGGCAAGGCTGTCCTGGTCGTCAACGTGGCGTCGAAGTGCGGCCTGACGCCGCAGTACGAAGGCCTGGAGAACTTGCAGAAGAAGTACGAGTCCCGTGGGTTCACGGTGCTCGGCGCGCCCTGCAACCAGTTCGGCGGCCAGGAGCCGGGGTCGGCCGAGGAGATCGAGACGTTCTGCTCGACGACGTACGGCGTCACGTTCCCGATGCTCGACAAGCTCGAGGTCAACGGCGAGGGGCGGCACCCGCTGTACGCCGAGCTGACCCTGACCCCGGACGCCGACGGCGAGGCCGGCGACATCCAGTGGAACTTCGAGAAGTTCCTGATCAGCCCCGAGGGCACCGTCGCAGCCCGCTTCCGCCCCCGCACCGAGCCGGAGTCCGACGAGGTCATCACCGCAATCGAAACCCAACTCCCGAAGAACTGACGCCACCCGTCCCCTCCGCATAAGAACGCGGCGGGGACGCCACCACCCCAGCCCGAGCGAAGTGAGATTGGGCCAAGGTCACCACCCCCAGCCCGAGCGAGATGAGATCGGGGCTAGATAACCACCCCCAGCCCGAGCGAAGCGAGGGCTGGGGTTTTTCTTGCACCCCATTGCAACGACTCTTTCGAAAGAGTACTTTCGACGCATGCCCGACCCGCATCGTCGCCTGAGTGACCCCCGCGAGCTCAACGCGCTCGCCCATCCCGTGCGGATGGCGATCATCGAACTGCTGTCGGTCAGCGGCCCGCTGACCGCGACCGAGCTGGCCGACCGCCTCGACGAGACGCCGGCCAACTGCTCCTGGCATCTGCGCAAGCTGGCCCAGCACGGGTTCGTCGAGGAGGCCGAGGGCGGGAAGGGCCGGCAGCGGCCCTGGAAGGTGCCCGGGCTCGGGTTCCACTGGGACGACGAGCACGCGTCGGCGTCGGTCGAGGAGCGGCGGGCCGCGCAGGCTTTGTCCGAGGTGACGATGGGCCGGGCGATGGATCGGCTGCGGGAGTCCGAGCAGCGCATGCCGGACGAGCCCGAGGAGTGGCGTACGGCGCAGTCGGGCATCGAGATGGTCGCCTGGCTGACCGCGGACGAGCTCAAGGAGATGAACGACGCGATCAGCGCTGTGCTCGACCGTCATGTCGAGCGGCTCACTGATCCCGGCAAACGGCCGGCGGGCTCACGACTGTGCGAGTTCGTGGCGTGGGGCGTGCCGACGTACTTCCCGGGAGTTGAGCCGGCATGAGGAAGCTGTTCGCCCAGCCCGGGTTCCCGCGTCTGTTCGGCGGCCTCAGTACGTCGATGCTCGGCGACTCGGTGATGCTGCTAGTGCTGAGCATGTGGGTGAAGACGCTGACCGGCTCGAATGCGATGGCCGGCCTGACGTTCTTCTTCATGGTGCTGCCGGCGCTCGGCGCGCCGCTGCTCGGCGTGTGGGTGGATCGTCTGCCGCGCAAGGCGATCCTTGTCTGGGGCAACTTCGCCAGCGCGGCCGCCGTACTCCCGCTCGTCCTCGTGCGCAGCGCCGACGACGTCTGGCTGATCTGGGTGGTCGCCTTCCTGTACGGCGTCTCGTTCGTCGTACTGCCGGCCGCGCTCAACGGCCTGCTCAAGGAACTGCTCCCGGACGAGCTGCTCGTCGACGCCAACTCGAGCCTGGCCACGATCAAGGAAGGCTTCCGGCTCTTCGGCCCGCTGGTCGGTGCGGCGATGTTCGCGACGGTCGGCGGCTGGCTGGTCGCGGTGGTCGACGCGGCCAGTTTCGTCCTCGCCGGCCTGCTGATCGCGACGATCACGGTGACTGAGACACCGGCGCCGGCCAAGCACAGCTTCAAGGAGGACGTGCTCGGCGGTATCCACTTCCTGGTCGGCGACCGCGTCCTGCGGCACGTGCTGGCGGGGCTCGGGATCTCGATCCTCGTCATCGGCTTCTTCGAGTCGTCGATCTACGCGCTGCTGGACGCCTTCGGCAAGCCGGCGACGTACGCCGGTGTGTTCGTCACCTGCCAGGGCGTCGGCGCGATCATCGGCGGGCTGACCGCTGCGGCCGCCGTACGCAGGCTGGGAGAGGTCGCGGTCTGCGCGCTCGGCCTGGTCGGGCTCGCCGTGTCCACGATCGTCTGCATCGTCGCGCCGACGGTCGCCGTCGTCCTGGTCGGCGCCGCGATCTGCGGCCTCGGGCTGCCGTGGACGTTCGTCTCCTTCACGACACTGATGCAGCGGCGGTCGCCGGGTCATCTGATCGGCCGCGTGTCGACCGCCGTCGAGGTGCTGCTGTCGACTCCGCAGGCGATCTCGCTCGCGCTCGGGAGCCTGCTCGTCAGCCTCCTGAGCTATCGCCAGATCTTCGCGATCATCGCGACCGTGATCCTGCTCGGCGCGCTACAGATCGCCCTGACCTTGCGCGACCAACTCCGCCCGACGGTGATCACACCGGAGCCGGATCTGCTCTAGTCGAGCGGTTTGGCCGGGGCTTCCGAGTTCATGGCGTCGGTGAGCACCTCGGCGGTGAGGCCGATCTGCCAGGGCCGGGCGTGATGCTCGCGGAGGAACGTCGTGACGACGTCGAGATTCACGTCGTTCGGCGGGGACCAGGCCAGGCGGCGGATGGTGTCCGGGGCCAACAGGTTCTCCGTCGGCAGGCGGTGGGCCTCGGCGATCTCGGCGACGGCGGCGCGGGCGGCCGACAGGCGTGCGGCGGCGTCCGGGTCGCGGTCGGCCCAGGCCCGGGCCGGCGGGGGGCCGTCGTACCGCGGTCCTTGCTTGGGGAGCTCGGAGTCGGGGAGTCGACGGGCGTGGTCGACCGCTTCCCACCAGGTCCGCATGTGCCGGTGCGCGCCGCGGCCCTTGAAGGCCGTGAGCTTCTGGAGGGTCTCTCGGTCGGCCGGCATCGCCGAGGCGGCCTCGACGATCGCGGCATCGGGCAGGATCCGGCCGGGGGAGATGTCCGCGGACGCGGCGATCTGGTCCCGCGCCTCCCAGAGCGCGCGGACGACGGCCAGGCTGCGACGGTTGCGGACCCGATGCATGCCCGACGTACGACGCCACGGGTCCGGCTTCGGCTCACGCGGGGGAGCGTCGAGGATCGCGGCGAACTCCTGCTCCGCCCACTCCCACTTGCCCTCGCTGCGCAACTCCTGCTCGATCGCGTTCCGCAGTTCGATCAGCATCTCGACGTCCAGAGCGGCGTACACGAGCCAGGGGGCGGGGAGCGGCCGGGTGGACCAGTCGGCGGCCGAGTGCTCCTTGCGCATCCGATAGCCGAGTACTTCGCTCACCAGCGAGGCGAGCCCGACCTTGGGGTAGCCGAGCAGGCGGCCGGCCAGCTCGGTGTCGAACACCTGTCGCGGCACCATCCCGACCTCGGCCAGGCAGGCCAGGTCCTGGTTGGCGGCGTGGATGACCCACTCGGCGTCGACGATCGCGTCGCCGAGCGCGGACAGGTCGCCGAACGGGATCGGGTCGACGAGCGCGGAGCCGGAGCCTTCACGACGCAGCTGGACCAGGTACGCACGGTGCGAGTAGCGGTAGCCGGAGGCGCGCTCCGCGTCGACGGCCACCGGTCCGGTGCCGGCCCGGAACGCCTCGATCGTTTCGGTCAGCGCGGACTCGACGTCGATCACGTCGGACAGCCCGTCCCGCAGTTCCAGCAGGGGCAGGTTGGCGGTCGGGTCATCCGAGGTGGATGGCTGTGGAGGGTTGGCTGACGTCATCGGCCCCGCTGTCCGCGCCGGGTCGGCATCGCGACCACCCCAGGCGGAACCGGCGGCAGTCCGGCCGCCGTACACAGAACCTCGCCCCACGCCTCGGCGTGCGGGGTCACGTCCACGATTCCACCGGGTCCGGGCACGGGGCTCCAGGACGCACGGATCTCGATCTCCGCCGTCGCCTCGTCGTCGGCCATACCGCCGAAGCTCTCCGATACCACTCTGGTGACGGTACCGCTCGGGGCCAGGAAGTCCGCACCCCGGTCGGCCAGCGCCTCCATCAGCCAGGTCCAGCCCACGCCACCGAGCAGCGCGTCGGTCACCATCTCCGGTTCGACGGCGGCACGCACATACGCGACACAGCGGAAGGTCGACTGCCAGGCGTCGTTCCCGTCCGGGTCGTAGAGGATGACCAGGCGGCCGGTGGCGATGTCGTCGCCGTCGACCGTCACGTCCGCGCTGACCGCCGCCGCATGCGGTGCGATCCGCTGCGGTGCGGGCATCTCCTCGACGAAAACCTCGGGCCGGAACCGGGCACCTCGTAACTGCGAGACTGCCTCGGCGAACTCCGCGGGTGGCGCGTCGACCTGCTTGCGGGCACCCATGCTTCGCAGCCTACGACCGATTACTCACCGACGCTTGTCAAGACGCGCCGGTAACACCCCGCGACCGGGCGATCGGGCGCCTCGAACCGCGTGGGATCATCGCTGTGTGCCTTCGACGTCACTCGACCGTTCCCCGTACCTGCTGGCCGCCCGGGGGGAGCCGGTCCCGCATACGCCCGTGTGGTTCATGCGACAGGCGGGGCGGGCGCTGCCCGAGTACCGCAAGGTGCGTGAGGGAATCTCGATGCTGGAGTCCTGTATGCGTCCCGACCTCGTCGTCGAGATAACGCTGCAGCCCGTCCGCCGTTACGGCGTCGACGCGGCGATCTTCTTCTCCGACATCGTCTTCCCGCTCCAAGCGGTCGGCTTCGGCATCGAGATCAAGCCCGGCGTCGGCCCGGTGGTCGCCGAACCGGTCCGCGACGCCGCCGGCGTGGAGGCGGTCCGCCCGGTCACCCCGGCCGACGTGCCGTACACCACGGACGCGGTGCAGCAACTGGTCTCCGAGCTCGGCGGGATCCCGCTCATCGGCTTCGCGGGCGCGCCGTTCACGGTCGCGTCGTACCTGATCGAGGGTGGGCCGAGCAAGGACTTCGCCAAGACCAAGGCGATGATGCACGGCAACCCGGACCTCTGGCACGCGCTCGCGGACCGGCTCGCCGACGTGGCGATCGCGTACCTCGCGGTCCAGATCGAGGCGGGCGCGTCCGCGGTCCAGCTCTTCGACTCCTGGGCCGGCGGTCTGTCGCCGCGCGACTACGAGCGGTTCGTGTTGCCGCACTCGGCCAGGGTCTTCGAGGCCCTCAAGTCGTACGGCGTACCGCGGGTCCACTTCGGCGTGAACACCGGCGAGCTCCTCGGGCTGATGAGCGCGGCCGGCGCGGACGTGGTCGGAGTCGACTGGCGTGTCCCTCTCGACGAGGCCGTACGGCGGCTCGACACCCCGAAGCCGGTCCAGGGCAACCTCGACCCCGCGCTGCTGTTCGCGGGCTGGGAGGCGATCGAGCCCGAGATCGACCGCATTCTCGAGGAAGGCAAGAAGGCTCCGGGCCACATCTTCAACCTCGGCCACGGTGTCCCGCCGGACGCCGATCCCGACGTACTGCACCGGATCACGAAGTATGTGCAGACCCGGAGCGCTCAGTGATTCGTCTGCCGGACCACCCGGTGACTCTGGAGCCGCTGACCTCCGACCACGCCGACGCCGTCCTGGCCTTCGAGGTGGAGAACCGCGAGTACTTCGCACAGTGGATCTGGGACCGCGGGCACGAGTACTTCGCGAACTTCGCCGCCAAGCACGCGGCGCTGCTCGCCGAGCAGTCCGCCGGGATCTGCCGCTTCCACGTGCTGGTGGACGAGTCCGGTGCGGTCGCAGGGCGGGTGAACCTGGTCGACCTCGAGAACGGGTCGGCCGAGCTGGGCTACCGGATCGCCGAGAAGTGGGCCGGACAGGGCCTGGCTACGGCGGCCGTCCGGGCGATCATCGGTCTCGCGGCCACGGAGTACGCGCTGACGACGCTGCGTGCCGGGGCCTCGGACCGGAACCCGGCGTCGCAGACCGTGCTGACCCGGACCGGCTTCCGGCAGATCGGGACCTCGAGCACAGATCTCGGGCCCGGAAAGCGGTACGAACTGATCCTGGAGGGCGTGTGAGCCGGGTCGTTGTCGTCGGTGGCGGGATCAGCGGGCTGGCGGCGGCGCACGCGCTCGCGACCGGACCGAATCCGCCGCACATCACCGTGCTCGAAGGCTCGCCGCGGCTCGGCGGGAAGCTGGCCGGTGCGGAGGTCGAGGGCGTGCCCGTCGATCTGGGTGCCGAGTCGGTGCTGGCTCGCCGGCCGGAGGCAGTCGAGCTGATCCGGGCGGTCGGGCTCGGTGACGACATCGTCCACCCGGCGACGACCTCGGCCGGGTTGTGGGTCGGAGACCGGATCCGCGCGATCCCGCCGACCGTGATGGGCGTCCCGGTCGATCCGTCCGCGACGGCCGACGTACTCGGGCCGGAGGCCGCCGAGCAGGTCGCGCACGAGGCCGATCTGCCCGCGCCCGCGCTCACCGAGGACGTGGCGATCGGCCGGTTCGTTGCCGAGCGCATGGGGCCGGCGGTCACCGACAAGCTGATCGACCCGCTGCTCGGCGGGGTGTACGCCGGGAAGGCCGAGGAGATCTCGCTCGCGGCCGCCGTACCCGATCTGTACGCCAAGCTCCGGACCGCGCCGAGCCTGCTCGCCGCGACGGCCGAGCTGCGCGAGCTGGGCCAGAAGCGCGCCGGCCAGCCGGTGTTCGCGGGCGTCGTCGGCGGTATCAACCGCATCATCACCGCACTCGAGCAGGACCTGACGGCTCGTGGCGTGGAGATCCGCCGCAAACTGACCGTACGACGGATCTCGCGAACGGCGGACGGGTTCGCCCTCGAGGCCGGACCCGTGCCCGCGCCGACGTACCTGACCGCGGACGCGGTGGTGGTCGCCGTACCCGCAGCCCCGGCCGCGCGGATGCTGACCGAGCTGGTGCCGACGGCATCGACCGAGCTAGCGACGATCCAGTACGCGAGCATGGCGATCGTCACGCTCGCGGTCCGCAAGCGCGACTGGCCGTCCGAGGCCACCGGATCCGGGTTCCTCGTGCCGTCCGTCGAGCAGCGCACGATCAAAGCGTCGACGTACTCGCACGCCAAGTGGGCCTGGTCCGCGGAGGCCGGGGGAGAGCTGGCCGTACTGCGTGCCTCGGTCGGCCGGCTCGGTGAGGAGTACGTGCTGCAACGGTCCGACGAGGAACTCGTGGCGCTCGCGGTCGCCGATCTCCGCAAGGCGATCGGCCTGCAGGCGGAAGTCGTCGGGTCGCTGGTCACGCGCTGGGGCGGCGGCCTTCCGCAGTACGCCGTCGGGCACCTGGATCGGGTCGATCGGGTCGAGGCGGCGGTGGCGGACGTACCGGGGCTGGCTGTCTGCGGAGCGGCGTACCGGGGGGTCGGGATCGCGGCTTGTGTCGCGTCCGGTCGCAAGGCGGCCACCCGGGTGCAGGAGCATCTCGAGGCATTGGAGACAATGGCGTAGTGACAGGTAAGCCGAAAGCCCGTGAGCTCAACGACGTCATCCGCTACACCCTGTGGTCGGTCTTCAAGGTCGAGACGCCGCTCGGTGACGCGGACCGGGACGAGCTGACCGCCGAGCTCAACGACCTGGTCGGGAAGCTCGCCGCCGACGACGTGGTGATCCGCGGGATCTACGACGTCGAGGGGTTCCGGGCGGACGCCGACTTCATGATCTGGTGGCACGCGCCGACGTCGGACGCGCTGCAGCAGGCGTACCACGCGCTGCGCCGGTCGCGGCTCGGCCGGCACCTGGTCCCGGTCTGGTCGCAGTTCGCGCTGCACCGGCCGGCCGAGTTCAACAAGAGCCACATCCCCGCGTTCCTGGCCGACGAGGAGGCACGTCCGTACGTCTGCGTGTACCCGTTCGTCCGGTCCTACGAGTGGTACCTGCTGCCGGACGAGGAGCGCCGGTTCATGCTCGCCGAGCACGGCAAGATGGCGCGCACCTACCCCGACGTCCGGGCGAACACGGTGGCGTCGTTCGCGCTCGGCGACTACGAGTGGATCCTCGCCTTCGAGGCCGACGAGCTGCACCGGATGGTCGACCTGATGCGCGACCTGCGCGCGTCGACGGCCCGGCGGCACGTGCGCGAAGAGGTCCCGTTCTACACCGGCAAGCGCACCGAGCTCGGTGAGCTGATCGCTAACCTGGTGTGATGGGCAAGGCCTTCCCGGTGCTGTACGTCACCGACGTACGCCGGTCCGTCGAGTTCTACACGCTGCTCGGCTACGAGTCGACGTACCAGTTCCCGCTCGAAGGCGACCCGCACTACGTCGGCCTCGAGCGCGGCGACTCCTCCCTCGGCCTGTCCCACGCGAACTGGCCGGAGGCACAGCTCGGCATCACGGTCGGTACGGCGCCGCGCTTCGAGCTGTTCGTGTACGTCGACGACGTCGAGGCCGAGGTGGAACGCTTCCGGGCCGCGGGCCACCGCGTCCTGCAGGAGCCCGCGACCATGCCCTGGGGCGAACGGCAGGCCTACCTCGCCGACCCCGAGGGCAATCCGGTAGCGCTGGCGACCCCGGTCTAGGTGCCGGGCTTCTGCAGCAGGTAGTCCTCGGCGCGCATGGAGGTCGGCGGCTTCACGTCGACCGGGATGAGTTCGCGCAGGTCGCGCTCGGTCAGGCTGTCGGGGTCGCGGGTGGACAGCCGGGTCGCCTGGTTGGAGATGGCCTCCTCGAGCACGTTCCGGATGAACCGGCCGTTTCCGAAGTTGTGGCCGCGCGGCGCCGGCGGGATCACGCTGCGGACCTTGTCCAGCACGTCCTCGGCGTAGATCATGCCCTTCTGCCGCGCCTGCAGCTCGAAGATCGCGACCAGCTGGTCGGTGTCGTACTCGCTGAACGACAGCAGCTTCGGGAACCGGGACTGCAGACCCGTGTTCGACTCCATGAACCGCTGCATCTCGCGGTGGTACCCGGCGACGATCACGATGCAGTCGTTGCGGTGGTCCTCCATCAGCTTCAGGATCGTCGCGACTGCCTCCAGGCCGTAGTCGCCCGGGGTGTTCTCCGGCACCAGCGTGTACGCCTCGTCGACGAACAGCACGCCGCCGAGCGCCTCGCGGAACTTGGCCGCGGTCATCGGCGCGGTCTGACCGACGCTGGGGCCGACCAGGTCGGAGCGGTCCACCTCGACCACGTGGCCCTTCTCGAGCACGCCGAGCTGGTGGTAGATCCGGCTGAGCAGCCGGGCGATCGTGGTCTTCGCCGTACCGGGCTTTCCGACGAACACCATGTGCCGGGCCCGCTCGTGGCTGGGCAGGCCGAGCTCGGTCCGGCGCAGGTTGGTCTTCACCTCGGCGACCATCTTGCGGACCGCGTCCTTGACCGACTCCAGGCCGATCAGCGAGTCGAGCTCCGCCAGCGGGTCGTCGGTGAAGTCCAGCGGCTTCGGCAGAGGTTCGCCGAGGGTGCCGTCGTCGGCCGGCCGGTCGGTGTCCTCGCGCACGGTGTTCCAGACGGAGGAGAGCGAGTTCGACTCGTTCTTCGCCGCTGCGGTGGCCTCTTGGGCGCTCCAGCGCTCCCGATCGAGGATGCGGAACAGCGACGTGAGGTCCGGGATCTCTGGCTCCGGCCACGGCGCCTTGGACAGTACGCCGGACAGGTGAATCGCGGCTCGCGTGGCCGCCGCGGCCCAGGCCCGGGCGACGGGCGCCTGACCGCTGCGGATCGCGCGGGCCAGCCACTGGTTGACGTGCGCCAGCCAGACCTGCCGGTCGAACGTCTGGTGAATCGCGCTGAGCGCCTTCTCCAGGTCCTGGTTGGTGTTCCCGAGGCTCTTCGCGACTGCCTGCGGGATGCCGCGGAGGCCGGTGGCGAGGATCAGCTCGGCCATCAGTTGCGCGTAGTCACCGGCGTACTCGTCGGGGCTCGTCATCAGCAGCCGGGCGTGGGTGTCGCGGATCGAGTTGAGCGAATAGCGCAGGGCCGCGGTCGGACCGCCGAGCTCGGGCAGTACGGCGCGCTCGCTGTCCTTGAGCGCGTCGTTGCGCCAGTACTGCGCGATGTCGTCGTACTCGCCCGTGATGTGCAGGTGGGTTGCTTCGCGGTCGGCGAGCACGCGGTCGAACGCGGCCGTCAGCGCCTGGGCGCGGGCCGCCATCGGGGGAGCGTCGAGGAACAGGCTGACGACGTCGCGGGACAGTCGCAGCGCCTGCCGGCGGCCGTGCTCGCGGAAGCCGCGGGCACCGGCGATCGCCTGGAGGTGCCAGTCGGTCGGCGCGACGTACACGACATGTCCGGCGCCGCCGAGCCGGGAGGACGGGCGGTAGAAGTCGTGGGTGAGCTCGGTGCCGAGATCGGCGTACTCACCGTGCAGGACCGGGATCCACCCGGTCAGCAGGGGCGCGACCTGGTGAGTGAACCAGACCGACGCCGGGGTGCCCTTGATGAAGTCCGGGAACGCCTCCGCCCGCAATGGCCGCAGCGACTGCGGGTCGTCGGCCCAGGCCCGCAGCTGAGCGCGAACCCGAGCCGTCCATTCGGCCGGTACCTCCCACGGCTCCTCCGCCGCCAGCACATCCAGAACTCGCGGTCCGCGGACGTCGTCTGCCACCAAAATCCTTCCCCAGGAGCCACCAGCCGACCCAGTCTAGGGCTAGACCGGGCGACTGGATCGCAGGCTCAGGATCAAAGGATCAGGCAGGGGCGAGCGTGAGGCTGATGCTGTTGATGCAGTACCGCTGGTCGGTCGGGGTGCCGTAGCCCTCGCCCTCGAAGACGTGGCCCAGGTGCGAGCCGCAGTTGGCGCAGCGGACCTCGACGCGCTTCATGCCGAGGGTGCTGTCCTCGATGTACTCGACCCGGTCCTCGGCCAGCGGCGCGTAGAACGACGGCCAGCCGCAGTGCGAGTCGAACTTGGTCTCGCTGCGGAACAGTTCCGCGTCGCAGGCGCGGCACTTGTACACGCCCACGGTCTTGGTGTCGGTGTACTCACCGACGAACGGCCGCTCGGTGCCGGCCTTGCGCAGCACGTGGAACTCGGCGGGGGACAGCTGCGCCTTCCACTCCGCGTCGGACTTCTGTACGGCGTACTGCTTGGTTGAATCAGTCACGTCTTAATTATCGCGGGTCCGGGCAAGCGATTCACGGTTTCGGCCCGCCCGGACCGGCGACGTAAGACTCCCGCAATCCTGCTGGGTCACCGCACCCAGGAGGGCAACGGGATCAGCTTCACCACCTGCGGGTCGTGGTCGGAGATCTGGTCCGGGAACTCCGCGTTCATGTGCACCACGTCGTACGACGAGGCCGGGCGCAGGTTCTGCGAGATCAGGATCTGGTCCAGGATCTGGCTGTTGCCCTCGAACACGTAGCTGTACCGCTGGTTCAGCGGCAGCGTCCGCGGCAGGTCGATCAGCGCGGTCTTGCCCGACCCGACCAGGATGTCCGCGGTCTGAGACCAGTCGAAGTCGTTCAGGTCACCGAGCACGACCACGTTGCCGCCCTTGTCCTTGGCGAGGATCTGGTCCACGAACCCGCGCACCGCCTCGGCCTGCTGGTGACGCTTCGGCGCGCTGGACTGCACCGGCGGCTGGAACCGGCCCCAGAGCGGGTCGTCGCCGCCCTTGGAGCTGAAATGGTTGACGACCACGAACAGCGACTGCCCGTGCCAGGTGAACTCGCCGGCCAGCGGCACCCGGGTGTCGGCCCAGGCCGGGTTGGCCGGGTCGACGCGGCCCGGCGACGAGCTCAGGTGCGGCCGGCCGAACCGGTCGGTGGTGATCGTCGTCGCAACTGTCGAGCCGCCGCCCGCACGGTCGACGAACTTGACCGGCTTGTCGGTCCGGTACATGAACGCGGCCCGGATGTTGCCGCCCGGCTCGCCGCCTTCCTTGCCGTCGACCGGGTCGATCTCGCGCCAGGCGTACTTCGGTCCGCCCGCCTTCACGATCGCGGCGGCCAGCGTGTTCAGCGTGACGTCGGCAGCCACCGTCCCGGAGTTGACCGCGCCGTCGTTGTCCTGAACCTCCTCGAGGCCGAGGATGTCCGGCGAGGCGAGGTTGTGCACGACCGCCTGCGCCAGCCCGTCGAACTTGGCCGGGCCGTCGGCCGGGTCCAGGTTCTCCACGTTGAACGTCGCCACGGAGACCTGCAGCGGCGAGGACTTCGTGGTGACCTCACGCTTGACGCCACCGTCGACCACCGTCGGCGTGACGGTCGGCAGGAACTTGAAGTTGCCGAACGAATAGTCCAGAACACCCGTCACGACCCCGGCCAGCTTGTCACCGGCCTTCGCGTCCGGGATCGGCACCAGGACGTCGTCCAGCAGCACCCGCTCCGGATTGCTGTCGGTCGGCTGCAGCAGGATCCCGCCGCGGACCGTCCGCACTCCGGCGCCGGCCGGTACGACGGACAGGTCACGGAACGAGCTGGTCGGACCGGTGACCTGCGGCTGGTCGATGCCCAGCCACATGCCCTCCAGCGACTCCCAGAAGTCCAGTCCGTCGGTGGCCGGGTCGAACGCCGTGCTCGTGGTCTCGACGTCACCGGCCGAGTCGTCCTCGATCACGGTCGACGGCGGAACGCGTCCGCCCGGGCCGACGATCGTCGGAGCCGGTACGGCGGCTGTGCCGGTGACGGTGATCTTCGCGTTGGTCAGCTCGGTCGTGGTCAGGTTCGTCGTACCGCCGGAGCCGCCCGGGCGGAACTCGGCGACGGAGCCCTCGACGTTCAGGGCGTCACCGACGGAGACCGTCGGGGCGGAGCTGGTGAAGACGAATACGCCCTCGCTGGTGGCCGGGTTGTCGTCGGGCTGCGGGTCCTGGAACCAGAATCCGTTGCTGCTCACCGCGGTCACCACACCGGTGACGTTGGCGACCCGCTTGCCTTCGAGCGGCGAGCGGTGCGCGGCGCCCTGGATGTCGTGGATCTTGGCGTCCACGGGCGGCTCGGCCGGTCCGCCCGTCAGCGTGCCCGGCGACGGGTTGCCTGCGGAGAAGTCGGCGCTGTTGTTGTCGGTGTCCTGCTTCGGGTCGTTGCGTGCGGCCGAGGTGGTGTTCGACAGGCCCGGTGCGGGCGCGGTCTCGGAGTCGCCCGCGGTGCCGTAGCCGACGTAGTCCTTCACGCTCGGGTCCGCGTGGCAGGTCGCCCCGCAGGTGAGTGCCGTCTGCGTGGTGACCAGGGCGACCTTGCCGGCGGTCGCGGACATCGGGATGGTGCCGACGACGTTCGGGGTGGGCATCGGCTGCCCGTTCGCGCCGCCGCCCTCCTGGACCAGGTAGGTCGCTCCCGGGTCGATGCTGCCGGTCAGCTTGGTGACCTGCCACGTGCTGCCGGCGGCTGACGCGTACTGGACCGACCAGCCGCTCACATCGATCGCGGCCGAGCCGTTGTTGGTCAGCTCGACGAAGTCGTTCGTGTACGGCGCGCCGCTGTTGCCGCCACCGCCGTACGCCTCGGTGACGACCACATCGGTCGAAGCGGCCTGTGCGGGCGCGGCGATGATGGCCACCGCCAACCCGGAGGCGAGAAGACTGGTCGTGACCACGAGGGCGCCCAGGCGGCGCCGTGGTCGGTTCAGGGCAGACATGGCCCGGATTCTCACACCGACGCGTGAGCGCTCCAAGGTCCAACACGTGAACAGCCGGTGCGCGGCTCGAACGCACGGGTGATCATTCGCTCAGCGCAAGCAGTTGGTACACCTCCACCGGCTCCGCCTTGCCCTTCAAGCTCAGCATTCCGAGTGACTCGGTGCGTGCCTGCGGCAGGAGCGCCTTCGTCGCCGGCCCGATCGCGACCGCCCCGGCCGGCGCCTTACCTTCGATCCGCGACGCGACGTTCACCGTGTCCCCGATCACGGTGTGCGTCCGCCCGCCCTCGGTCCCCAGCAGGCTCACCGACGCGATCCCGCTGTTGATCCCGACCCGGAATTTCGGCCAGTTCGGGTGCGAGGCCTGGACGGCGGCCGCGGCCGCCTGCAGCGCGAGTCCCGCGGCGGCGGCCAGGTACGCGTGATCCGGCTGGTCACCCCGCTTGTTGAAGGTGACCATCAGCGCGTCCCCGATGATCCGGTCGACATCGCCGCCATGCCGCCGAGCGACCTGCGGTACGACGACCTCGAAGTACGTGTTGAGCATCGCCGTGACCTCGGCCGGCCCGTGCTTCTCGGAGAACGTCGTGAAGCCCTGCAGGTCCGCGAACAGCACGCTCAGCTCGCGCTCCCCGGCGATGGTGTCGGCCTGGTACAGGTCGGCGAACCGCTCCTCGTACCACTGGATCCGCACCCCGGCCACGACCAGCACGAACGCCGACAGCATCAGCACGTGCCACTCCCACCAGGACAGGTGCCAGTTCCGCGCGAACACCAGCGCGACCATCGCCTCCGCGAGCAGCACGAACGCGGCGACCATCGACAGCAGCATCAACGACGGCCGGGCCCACCACGTCTGCAGATACCGCCCCGCGGCGATGGCGTAGAGGATGATCGCCGGGATGGCGAGGGCGGTCAGAATGCCGTCGGCAACTTCCGGCACAGCCTTCTCGTGCAGCGGCGGCAACCGCAGCAGCGAGGCCACCGCCCACAACGCCATCAGGAGCAGCAGAGCGACGCGGAGACGACGGCCCCAGGTGATGCCGGAGATGTTCAGACTCGAGACGAACGCGAACACGGATGCCAGCGCGACACCAACCGGCGTTGCGAGCGTGAAGCCGGCGTTCGGTGTGTCCAGCATGACCTTCGGTGTTGCGAGCGCGTGCAGTCCGAGAAACCCCGCCGCCGACAGGAACGCCAGCGACACGAACAGGACCCGCGCGTCACCCCGCCGCAGGGCTGCCGCACCGGTCAGATACGCCAGTACGGCGCTGAGCGCGGCCGTCAGCAGCACCAGCCAGAAGTGCGTCGGATGGTGCTCCCAATGCAGATCCAGCTCTGGCGCGCGCAGGAGCAACACCAGCCCTGCGAGCGGTACGAGCAGCACCACCGTGGTGAGCGCCACCATCGCCGGTGTGTAGACGAACCGCCGCTCAAGCATCCGAGGAGACCCTGAGATGGGTGTGGATCTGCGAGACCACCACGGATCCTTCGCCCACCGCCGAGGCCACCCGTTTCACCGACTCGGACCGCACGTCCCCGACCGCGAACAGCCCGGGGACCGTCGTCTCGTAAGGCTGCGGCGGCCGGTTCTCGGGCCACAACGGATCAGCGGCCGCGTCCGAGCCGGTCAGCACGAACCCGCGCGGATCCCGGGCCACGCCGTCCGGCAGCCATTCGGTCCCCGGCACCGCGCCGATCATCACGAACAGCCCGTCGATCGGAATGGTCTCCTCGGCGCCGGTCTTGCGATCCCGCAGCGTCATCCGTTGCAGCCGCCCGTCACCGCCGCCGTCGACCACCTCGCTCGACGCCCGCACCGTAATGTTGTCCGCGGCATCGATCGCGTCGATCAGGTACTTCGACATACTCGCCGTCAGGTCCTCGCCGCGGATCACCAGCAGCACCTGCCGGCAGTAGCGCGCGAGGTGCAGAACCGCTTGCCCGGCCGAGTTCCCGCCGCCGACGACGCATGCGTCGCGATTCATCAGCCCGTGCGCCTCCGACACGCTCGCGCCGTAGTACACGCCGTTCCCCATCAGCTTCTCCAGCGAGGGAACGTTGAGCCGCCGGTACGTGACGCCGGTCGCGAGGACGACCGCTCTCGCCGTCACCTCGCCCACATCACCGATCACCGCGCGGAACTCGCCGTCGCGTTTCTCCAGCTGCTCGACCGTCCGCATCAGCACGAAATGCGCCCCGAACACCCACGCCTGCTGATACCCGCGCTGGGCCAGCTCCGACCCTCGAATACCGCGCGAGAACCCTAGATAGTTCCGGATCAGCGAACTCGTCCCGGCCTGTCCGCCGATCGATTCCCTCTCTACGACGAGCGTCCGCAAACCCTCGGACGACGCATACACCGCGGCGGCCAATCCGCCAGGACCGGCCCCGATCACCAGTACGTCGAACGATGTGTCGTCCGACGCCAACGTCGTCGGCACGCCCCACGCTTCGGCGATCTCCACATCGGTCGGATCATGCAGGATGGTGCCGCCGACGGCCGGCATCCACACCAGCACACCGCCCCCGGGATCCGGCTCACCGATGAACTCCAGTGCGTCGTTCGCGAGCTGTGTACCGCTGGCCCGGAACGCACTCGGGATGCCGTTGCGGGCCAGCAGACTGCGGATCTCCTGCCCCCGGACCGAGAGCTCGGCTGCGATCACGACGACCTCGCGCAGGTTCGCGACCTCGAACCGCGACCACTCCTGGACGAACTCGGCCACGGTCCGGTGGAACAGCTCGTCGTGCGCGATCCACGGTTTGAGCACGTAGTAGTTGATGTCGCCGACCGACATCGCGGTCAGGATCGCGGATGCGGTCGTCCGGTCGGCCCACGCGCCCCACTCGATCAGCAGCGCGCGGCGCGCGTCCGGATGCAGGGTCCGTGCGGCCGCGAAGATCTGGGCGCGCTCGTCGTCGGGCAGCGCGTTGTCGACCATGACGACGGCGACCCGCTGTTCCCACTCGTGTGCCCGGCGTAGAAGGTCCGACGCAGCCGCGGTCGTCGACTCGCCCCGGACCCGGAAGTCGGCGCCGAAGCCGCGGTCCAACTCCGTTTCGCAACGCTCCAGACGCTCCGGGTCAGCGTCGACGACGAGCAGCAGCGGTCTGGCCGCGTGCAAGCGCGGCCGGTTCGGTTCACGATGCCCCCGGGGTTCCCCACCCATGGTGTGACGGTAGGTCGGCACAAACCGCGTGGCAATGCGTAAAGCGTTTGTTCGCCGGATCCCTGTCCGCCCCAGTGGGACAGGGATCCGGCAAAACCCCTTTAGTTCACCGCGACCGCGGACCAGGCAGCCGCAACGGCCGCGCGCTCGCCGCTGCTCGCGCCGTACAGGTCGGTGGCCGCGTTCAGCGTCGCGGTCCGGGCCTGCGCGTACGTCGTTCCGCTGGTCATGTACGTCGTCAGCGCCCGGTACCAGATCTTGCCGAGCTTGTCGTGGCCGATGCCGGTGATCGACGAACCGTTGCAGGTCGGCGAGTTGTGCGGCAGACCGCCGATCGTCTTCGCGCCGGTGCCCTCCGCGAGCAGGTACGCGAAGTGATTCGCGATCGCCGACGAGTAGTGCACGTCGAGGTTGCCGACGCCGGAGCTGTAGCAGTCGGGGGACTGGCCGTCCTTGCTCGGCTTGTCCATGTACCGCAGGGCCGGGCGGTCCTTCATGATCTCCTCGCCGATGTAGTAGTCACCGGGATCGGAGGCGTTGTTGGAGTAGAACTCGACGAGCGTGCCGAAGATGTCGCTGGTCGCCTCGTTCAGGCCGCCGGACTCACCGGAGTACGTGAGGTTGGCAGTGTGCTCGGTGACGCCGTGGGACATCTCGTGGCCGGCCACGTCGATCGAGACCAGCGGTCCCGCCGCGACGTTGTCGCCGTCGCCGTACGTCATCTGCTTGCCGTCCCAGAACGCGTTCACGTAGTTGGTTCCGTAGTGCACGCGGCTCGGGACGCCCTTGCCGTCGCCGAAGATCCCGTTCCGGCCGTGCACGTTCTTGTAGTAGTCGAACGTGGTCGCGGCGCCGTAGTGCGCGTCCACGGCCGCCGTCGCGCGGTCGGCGTTGGTGCCGGTGCCCCAGTGGTTGTCCGCGTCGACGAACTTCGTCGGCGTCGGGCATCCGAGCTGGAACAGCTGGCACAGGATCGAGTCGGTCTTGTTGTTCGCGTCCGCGGTGAAGCCGTTGCCGCGCGTCGCGTCCGTCAGCGTGAAGCCGCCGGTGGTCGTCGACGTCTGCAGCGGTACGGTCCCGGAGTACAGGCTCTTGCCGTCACCGGTCGCGGTCTCGATGTGCTGCTCGCTGACCAGCTTCGCGCCGGTCAGTGCGTCGATCGTGGTGGTGATCCGGCTCGGCGTACCGTCGGCCTGGGTGCCGCCGGTCGTGACGAGGTAGGCCAGCCGTGGCGCGCCCTTGCGGGCCTCGATCACCAGGCTGGGCTTGCCCTCGGCCGTCAGGCCCTTGGTGAGTGCCTTCGCCGTCGCGGTCGCGACGCTGATCTTCGGCGTACGGGCGACGTTCGCGCTCCTGCTCAGCGTCAGGCTGGCGCCCTTGAACGCGCCGTCCTTGGCCTGGTGTACGACGACATCGCCGCCGAGCACCGGGAGGCCGCCGATCGTGCGGTCCATCCGGACGTGGCTGGCACCGTCGGGGTCGACGATGACGTCCTTGACGACGAACGCATCGGCCGTGGTGGCCCGCAGCGCGGTCAGGTTGCTGGTGATCGCTGCCTTGGCCTTGGCCACTGCCGCGGCTGGGGTGGGGACAGGCGAAGCCGTCGGGGCGCCGGTCGCTGTTGTAGCGCTGGTCAGTCCGAGGGCGGTGGCGGTCGCCACTGCAGTAGCAGCGGCGAACAGGGCGGATCTGTTCATCCTCGCGCTCCTTGTCAGGTGTCCCGGGGGCCTCACGCCCCAGGAACGAGGTGCAGGAACGTTACCGCTCGGTCACCTACCGTGGCCAGAGGTCGGGAAAAGTTGCCCTTCCGCCCCGCGTGCGGACAGATCCGGTGCGGGACGGTGGGGAATTCCGGGTTTTGGTCGGCGCGGGGCGATAGCGTCACCGCATGGCGAAGAGCACAGCGGTGATGCTCACGGTGGGAGACCGCGAGGTCCGGGTGTCCAGCCCTGAACGCGTTGTCTACGAGGCCACCGACTGGGCTCCGGAGGTCACCAAGCTTCAGGTCTGCGAGTACTTCATCGAGGTGGCTCCGGCGTTCATGCGGGCCTCCGGGGACCGTCCGGTCGCCTTGGAGCGCTGGCCGGGTGGGTGGCGCGAAGGGATGACGCTGTCGGTGGACGCGGTCGGTCGGCAGACCGGCGACGGGTTCTACTCCAAGCGCCTGCCGAAGGGCGCTCCCGATTGGCTCGAGACCTGCCGGGTGCTGACGCCGAACGATCGTCCGATCGACGAGCTCTGTCTGACCGAGCCGGCCGCGGCGGTGTGGGCGGCCCAGATGGGCACGCTGGTCTTCCATCCGTGGGCTGTCCGGAAGACCGATCTCGACCATCCCGACGAGCTACGGATCGACCTCGATCCGCAGCCGGGCGCGACCTTCGCCGACGCCCGGCGGGTAGCCGGCGTCGCCCGCGAGCTGCTCGAGGAGCTTGGCCTCAAGGGGTACCCGAAGACCAGCGGCAACCGCGGCATCCACATCTACGTGCGGATCCGGCCGGAGTGGTCCTTCGACGAGGTCCGGCACGCTGCGATCGGCCTCGGTCGCGAGCTCGAGCGCCGCGATGATGGTGTGACCACTGCCTGGTGGAAGGAGCAGCGCCGCGAGGATGCGATCTTCCTGGACTTCAACCAGAACCTGCGGGATCGCACGGTCGCAGGTGCGTGGTCGTTGCGGCCGCGGCCGGGCGCCCCGGTCAGCACGCCGATGACGTGGGACCGATTGGCCGAGGTGGATGACCCGCGGGCGTTCAACCTGCACACGGTCCCGGAGTACCTCGCCGACGGTGATCCGTGGGCGGACATGGACGACACGGCGTACTCGCTCGATGCGCTGCTGCGGCTGTGGGAGGAGCTGCCCGGCGGCGAGCTGAACTTCCCGCCCGACTACCCGAAGATGCCCGGGGAGCCGCCGCGCGTCCAGCCGAGCAAGAAGGTCGCCGAGCACTGGGACGAGCAGGGCAACCGGATCGCACCGGACTGACAGTTCGGGAAGCTGTCTCGTCGTAGTGGTGTCAAAGAGTTCATCCCCTAAGGAGAAACGCCACTATGGACGCCCGTTTGGATATGTTCACCAACCCGGTGCTGGGCAAGTTCATCAAGCACCTCAACGCGGCCGCCCGGGTCGCGCTGGACGCCGGCGTACCGCTCTCGACCCTCGAACTGGTCGAATTGCGGGCCAGCCAGATCAACGGCTGCGCGGTCTGCGTCGACATGCACTCGAAGGATGCCGCACACCACGGCGAGACCCCGGTCCGGATCAATCTCGTGGCGACATGGCGCGAGGCGACCGTCTACACCGATGCCGAGCGTGCAGCCCTGGCGTTGACCGAGGCCGGCACCCGGATCGCCGACGCCGCCGGCGGAGTCCCCGACGACGTCTGGCTGAACGCGACCAAGCACTACGACGAGAACCAGCTGGCCGCGCTGGTCGGGGCCATCGCCGGCATCAACACCTGGAACCGCCTCAACGTCATGACCCAGCAACCGGCCGGCGACTACGTGCCGGGCCAGTGGGGCTGATCGTCAGATCGTGCGAAGGGCCCCGCCGTCGATCGGGATGATCGTGCCGGTCAGGTAGGAGGCGGCGGGGGAGAGGACGAAGGCGGCGACCCGGCCGAACTCCTCGGGGGTGCCGTAGCGACGCAGGGGAATGGTCTTCTCCGACGCGCGGCGGGCCGCCTCGGGGTCGCCGCTCTTGCCGTCGAGCTCCTTCAGGCGGTCGGTGGAGATGCGGCCGGGCATCAGGCCGTTGACCCGGGTGCCGTTCGGGCCGAGCTCGTCGGCCAGCGTCTTGGCCACCATCGCCAGGCCGGGGCGGAGACCGTTCGAGATCGCGAGTCCGTTGATCGGGGACTTCACCGACGACGACAGCACGAAGGCGATCGACGTACCCTCCGATCCGGCCCGGGCGACGGCGCGAGCGATCCGCAGCCCGCCGAGGAAGACGCTCTCGAACGCCGACCGCCAGTCGTCCTCCTCGCTGTCGAGTGCCGTGCCGGGCCGTGGCCCGCCGACGCTGATCAGCGCGCCGTGCAGCGCACCCCACTTGGCGACCGCGGTCGCCGCCAGCCGCTCCGCGCTCTCCGGGTCGGCGTTGTCGACCGGGATGCCGACGACGTTCTCGCCGAGCTCGGCCGCGGCGCGGGAGATCGACTCCTCGTTGCGGCTGGAGATCACCAGCCGTGCGCCTTCGGCAGCAAGGGCTTTCGCGGTGGCGAAGCCGAGTCCGGCGCTGGCGCCGGTGACGATGTAGGTGCGATCGCGCAGTCCGAGGTCCACGTCACCATCCTGCCCCACCGCACCCCGCGGCGCACCTCGACAGTTCGTAGCCCGTGGCAAGAACTTACGGCGTGCCTCAGTACGCCGACTTGCGCAACGGCGACTCGGCCGTGGTCAGATGCCAGGCGGTGTTGACCAGGCCGAGATGGGAGAACGCCTGCGGGAAGTTCCCGAGCATGCGGCCCGACGTCACGTCGTACTCCTCGGCCAGCAGTCCGACGTCGTTGCGTAGGGCAACGAGTCGTTCGTAGAGATCGCGGGCCTCGCCGACCCGGCCGATCATCGCCAGCGCGTCCGCGAGCCAGAACGAGCAGATCAGGAACGTGCCTTCGCTGTCGTTGATGCCGTCGTCGGTGTGCTCGGTCAGGTAGCGCCGGACGAACCCGTCCGAGGCCAGCTCCCGCTGCACCGCGTCGACGGTCCCGACCACCCGCGGATCATCCGCCGGCAGGAACCCGACCTGCGGGATCAGCAGGACGGCGGCATCCAGCGCCTTGCTCCCGTACGCCTGGGTGAACGTGTTCCGGTCCGCGTCGTACGCCTGCTCGCAGACCGCCCGATGGATCTCGTCGGCCCGCGCCCGCCACTCCTTCGCCGGCCCGTTCAGCCCGAACCGCTGCACCGCCCGCGCGGCCCGGTCGAATGCGACCCAGGCCATCACCTTCGAGTACGTGAAATGCTGCCGTCCGCCGCGGACCTCCCAGATGCCTTCGTCCGGTTGGTCCCACACGTCGTCGAGATGCGCCATCAGGCCGCGCTGCACCTGCCATGCCTCGTCGGTCGCGCCGATCTGATGCTCACGGGCCAGCGCCAGTACGTCCATCACCTCGCCGAACACGTCGATCTGCAGCTGCTCGGCGGCCGCGTTCCCGATCCGGACCGGCCCCGACTCCGCGAACCCGGGCAGCCAACCGGCCTCGAACTCGGTAAGCCGGCGCTCGCCGGTCACGCCGTACATGATCTGCAGGTCCGACGGCGATCCGGCGATCGCGCGCAGCAGCCAGTTCCGCCAGGCCTCGGCCTCGTCGGTGTAGCCGGCGCGCAGCATCGCGGACAGCGTCATCGTTGCATCGCGCAACCAGCAGTACCGGTAGTCCCAGTTCCGCTGTCCGCCGAGCGTCTCGGGCAGCGACGTGGTCGGCGCCGCCACGATCCCGCCGGACGGCGCGTAGGTGAGCGCCTTCAGCGTCAGCACCGACCGCGTGACCTCTTCGCCGAAGTCGGTCGAGCTCTGGCTCCGGCCGATCCAGTCCTGCCAGAACGTCTCGGTCGGCTCCAACGACTGCAGCGCGTCCGTCGGCCGGGGGACCGGATGGTGCGACGGATGCCAGGTCAGCACGAACCAGGCCCGGTCGTTCTCCGCGACCCGGAAATCGGCGTACGTCGTCAGGTCGCGCCCGTACTGATGGACGTCGGACCGCAACGACACCGCGTCCGGTCCGGCGATCGCATCGATCTGGCCGTCGGACCGCCGGACCCATGGAACGACGTGGCCGTAGTCGAACCGCAGCTTCAACTCCGACCGCAGCTCGACCGACCCGCTGACGCCTTCGACGATGCGTACGACGTCCGGTGCGGAATCCCGCGGCGGCATGAAGTCGATCACGCGCACGGTGCCGGTCGAGGTCGACCACTCGGTCTCCAGCACCAGCGTGTCCCCGCGGTAGTGCCGGCTGCTGACGGCGTCGGCGTCCCGCGGCGCGATCCGCCAGTGACCGTTGTCCTCGGTGCCGAGCAGCGCCGCGAAGCAGGCCGGCGAGTCGAAGCGGGGGAAGCACAGCCAGTCGATCGATCCCTGCTTCGACACCAGAGCGGCGGTCTGCAGGTCACCGATCAGCGCGTAGTCCTCAATCCTTCGCTCCGGCGCGGGCCTCGGGCCGCTCGACGACTTCTGGCTGCTCTGGCGCGGGCTTCTTGGCACCGCGGACCTCCTGTCGGGAGAAGTAGACGAGTCCGCCGACGGCCAGCAGCGCGAAGAACCACCACTGCAGGCCGTAGAAGAAGTGTGGCCCGTCGTCGATCTCCGGACCCGGGAAGCCGTTGAAGGCCGGATCGTTCGGCGGGTCCTGCTTGGTCACCATCATGTAGCCGTCGTACAGGTTCAGCCCGAGGACCTTCGCGAAATCCGGTCCGTTGATGAGCCGTGCCGTACCACCGTCCGGGACGCCGCCGTTCGTGTGGCCGCCGCGTTCGCTGCGCTGCAGACGTCCGGTGACCGTCACCTCGCCGGTCGGCACCGCGGGAATCTTCAGCGGCATCAGCTCCGAACTCTGCCTCGGCAGGAACCCGCGGTCGACCAGCACCGCCTTCCCGTCGGCGAGGACCAGCGGGGTGACGATCTCGAAGCCCGGCCGGTCGTCGATGTTGCGGTACTTGAGGACGATCTGCTTGGCCGCGTCGTACCGCCCGGTGACGACGGCAGTGCGCCAGGCGTGCTGGTCGCCGACGACCCCCGGCGGGCCGAGGATCTGGTCGATCGGAGCGGGCGCCGCGGCCAGGTTCGTCCGGGTCACCTCGTTCCGCGCCTTGCGCTCGTCGAGGCGGTGGAACTGCCAGCGACCGAGCTGCACGCACACGAAGGCGAGCACCAGGACACCCAGCGCGGCGGCGATCCAGCGGACGTTCATCAAGCGACCCACGTCTCGAACTTAAGCCATGCCCTGAAATCGCCGACGCGCGGCACGTACGCTGGTGTGATGACAGCGATCGAGGAGACGACTCAGACCGGCCTGGCCGACCGGTACGGCCGGGTCGCCACAGACCTCCGGGTTTCCCTCACGGACCGCTGCAATCTGCGCTGCACCTACTGCATGCCCGAAGAGGGACTGGACTGGCTGGCCAAGCCTGAACTGCTCACCGACGACGAGGTGATCCGGCTGGTTTCGATCGCCGTGACGCACCTCGGCGTCAACGAGATCCGCTTTACCGGCGGCGAACCTCTGCTCCGCCGCGGCCTGGTCGGCATCGTCGCCAGTACGACGCAACTCTCGCCCCGCCCCGAGGTTTCGCTGACCACGAACGGGATCGGCCTCGCCCGGCAGGCCCAGGCATTGAAGGACGCCGGCCTGGATCGGGTGAATGTGAGCCTCGACACTATTCGCCCTGACACCTTCAAGCTGCTCACCCGCCGGGACCGCGCGAGCGACGTCGTCGCCGGCCTCGAGGCGGCCCAGGCCGCCGGTCTCACCCCGGTGAAGGTGAACGCCGTCCTCATGCGCGGCGTGAATGACGCCGAAGCGCCGGAATTGCTGGAGTTCTGCCTCGACCGCGGCTACGAACTGCGGTTCATCGAGCAGATGCCGCTCGACGCGCAGCACGGCTGGGACCGCTCGACGATGATCACGGCCGACGAGATTCTGGAAACGCTGTCCCGCCGGTTCGCGCTGACACCTGACGACGCGTCGAAGCGGGGGAGTGCGCCGGCCGAGTCGTTCCTGGTCGAGGGCGGGCCGCAGACCGTCGGCATCATCGCCTCGGTCACCCGGCCGTTCTGCGGGGACTGCGACCGGGTCCGGCTGACCGCCGACGGCCAGGTCCGGGACTGCCTTTTCGCTCGCACCGAATCCGACCTCCGGACCGCGTTGCGCAACGGCGCGGACGATGCCGAACTGGCCGACCGCTGGCGGCGCGCGATGCGGCAGAAACTCCCGGGCCACGGCATCAACGATCCGAGCTTCCTGCAACCGTCCAGGCCGATGTCCGCGATCGGCGGATGACGGTCATACCGGCCCAATCCGGAAATGTACTTTTTCGCTAGATGACATTCACTCGGTGAATGGTTCGACCTCGCGCAGGAATGACCGCCGGGCCAGGAAGTCGGACAGGCTCTCCTTGTGTTCGTCGCAGGCGAGCCAGGTCTTGCGCCGGTCGGGTGTGTGGATCTTCGGGTTGTTCCACCGCAGCGCCCAGGTCGCAGGCCTGCCGCAGCCCTTGGCGGAGCAGACCGACGGTGCGGCTTCTTCACTCATGCGCTGGCGCCATTCCTCTGCATTCCTGATGTCTCAATAATCAATAGCCTGGGCAAAATGAAGCGACGTCGGACAGCCACGGGGGGAGCCGTCCGACGCCGCATCAAGTCCCTGAATTTCACTGATGAACTTCAGAGCACGCGGGAGATTCTGACACGGATCACTGCAAGTTTTCCAGTCCCGGCCAAGATCACTTTTCGGTGTCGGTCCGGGGGTCCTGACGAGGGCCCGGATGCGGGTCCTCGTCCTGCGGTACGACGACCGTCGGGGGCTCGCCGATCGCGAGCCTCGACGGTGCGATGTAGGGGACGGCGGCGGGCTGTGTCACGGACCGATGGGCGTTCGCCAGCACCACCGCGAAGTACGGCAGGGCGATCGCTCCGACGACGAACAACCAGCGCCACGGCGACGGGGTCAGGACGGCCAGCACGAAGCAGACGATCCGGATCGACATCATCCAGGCGTAGCGCACGATCCGGCTGTCCAGATCCTCGGACCGGCCCGGCTGTGCACTCGTCACCGAAATGACGGTTTCGCCGGTCCGCTCACGGTGTCGCGACATCTATCCTCCTCAGCAAGAACAACGGTACGCCGCGCCGCCCGCCCCCGCGCAGCCAGGATGGAGAGGAATGTCGCATGACCGATCGCACCTACCGCGTCACTGAGATCGTTGGTACCTCCAAGGAGGGCATCAACCAGGCGATCACCAACGGCATCGCCCGGGCGGGCGAGACCCTGCGTCACCTCGACTGGTTCGAGGTGACCGAGATCCGCGGCCACGTCGTCGACAACCAGATCGACCACTACCAGGTCGGTATGAAGGTCGGCTTCCGCCTCGAAGACTCCTGATCTCCGCTTGACCTTGCTGCGGCCCGTCCCCGGTCGAGCGGGTACGGGCCGCGGCGTTGTAGCGTTCGTGCCGCTGACTTGTGTGCTGACGGGTGAGGAGGGCTTGTGGGTAGGTCTGTGTTGGTGACCGGCGGTAGCCGGGGGATCGGGCTGGCGATCGCCGCCGCGTTCAAGGAGGCCGGCGACCAGGTCGCGGTCACGTACAACACCAGCCCGCCGCCGGAGGGCTTCCTCGGCGTGAAGTGCGACATCACCGACCAGGAGCAGGTCGATGCCGCCTTCGACACGATCGCGGAGCAGCACGGTCCGGTCGAGGTGCTGGTAGCGAACGCCGGCATCACCCGCGACACGCTGCTGCTGCGGATGTCCGACGACGACTGGGACTCCGTGATCGAGACCAACCTCACTGGTTCCTTCCGGGTCGCACGCCGGGCAGCGAAGGGCATGCTGCGGCTGCGCAAGGGCCGCATCGTCTTCATCTCCTCGGTGGTCGGTCTGCTCGGCTCGCCGGGCCAGGTGAACTACGCGGCCAGCAAGTCCGGCCTGATCGGGATGGCCCGGTCGATCGCCCGCGAGCTCGGCAGCCGCGGTATCACCGCGAACGTGGTCGCTCCGGGCTTCGTCGAGACCGACATGACCGCGGTCCTGCCGGAGGAGACCCAGAAGCAGTACCTGAGCCAGATCCCGCTCGGCCGGTTCGGCCTGACCGAGGAGATCGCGAACGCGGTCCGCTGGCTGGCGTCCGAGGAGGCCGGCTACATCACCGGCGCGGTGATCCCGGTCGACGGCGGCATCGGCATGGGCAACTAACTCTTCATCACTACTGGCTCTTCATCACTACTGGAAAGGGAATGCCGGTGGGCATCCTCGACGGCAAACGGATCCTGGTCGCCGGAGTCACCCTCGACTCGTCGATCGGCTTCGCCACGGCCAAGGTGGCGCAGGAACAGGGCGCCACCGTGCTGATCTCGAACTTCGGCCGCGCGCTCAGCATCACCAAGCGGATCGCGAAACGCCTGCCGACCGAGCCGCCGGTACTGGAGCTCGACGTCACGAACCCCGAGCACCTGGCCGCGCTGCCGGATGCGGTCCGCGAGCATGTCGACGGCCTGGACGGGGTCGTGCACTCGATCGCGTACGGGAACCCGGAGACGATCCTCGGTGGGAAGTTCCTGGACGGTCCGTGGGACGACGTATCCCAGGCGGTGCACGTCTCGGCGTACAGCCTGAAGGCGCTCGCGGTGACCTGCGCGCCGTTGATGAGCCGCGGCGGCAGTGTCGTCGGGCTGACCTTCGACGCCACGGTGGCCTGGCCCGGGTACGACTGGATGGGGGTGGCGAAGGCCGCCCTTGAGTCGACCAGCCGGTACCTGGCCCGCGATCTCGGTGCCCAGGGCATCCGCTGCAACCTGGTCTCGGCCGGACCGCTGAAGACGCTGGCCGCGAAGGCCATCCCGGGCTTCGAGAAGTTCGAGGAGCCGTGGCTGGACCGCGCCCCGCTCGGGTGGGACCCGTCCGACCTCGAGCCGACCGGCCGCACGATCGTCGGCCTGCTCAGCGACTTCTTCCCGGCGACCACGGGCGAGATCGTCCACGTCGACGGCGGTTACCACGCGATGGGTGCGTGATAGGTGGCCACCTCGCTGGTTGAGCTCCGCGTCCTGGACGGCGCCAACCTCTACTTCAGTCGTGCCGCGGTCAAGCTGACGCTCGACGTCTCGTCGCTCGTGGATGCGCCGGCCCCGGCGGCCAAGGCGTACGCGCAGGCGATCGGCCTCGGCGCCACCCGGCCCGGCCGGATCGGGTCGGGCTTCCGGCAGCGGTTCGCGATCCGCGTCGCCGGTCACGTCGTACGACGGATCGCGCGCGAAGCGGGGATCGGGCGGATCGGCGTCCGGGTCCGCCCGGAGAACGACGTACGCCGGTTGGTCGTCGCGTTCCCGTGGGCGCACGAGGCCCGGGCACGGGCGCTCGGAGCCGCGATCGTCGAGGTACTGGACGCGTTCGGAGCGGATCACTCAGGCGACCTGAGCGAGCTGATCGCGGCCGTGGGCGAGCGGGTGCGGGACGAGCCGCCGGGCAACCCTCCGCCGACTCTGCGGCCCAAGGTCCCGGTGGTCGCGGTGACCGGGACGAACGGCAAGACCACGACTTCGCGGATGATCGCGCACATCGGTCGTGCGGCCGGCCTGCATGTCGGCTGGTCGAGCACCGACGGCGTGTACTTCGACGGCGAACTGATCAAGTACGGCGACTTCTCCGGCCCGAGCGGCGCGGCGCAGGTGCTGTCCCAGCCCGGGATCCAGCTCGCGGTGGTCGAGACCGCGCGCGGCGGGATCCTGCGGCGCGGGGTCGGGATCGCCTACAACGACGTCTCCGTCGTCACCAACGTCACCGCGGACCACCTCGGTCTAGGCGGAATCGACACCATCGACCAGTTGGCCGAGGTGAAGGCGGTCATCACCCAGATCACCCGGCCGCGCGGCTGGTGTGTGGTGAACGGCGACGACCCGCGGACGTTCGCGATGCGGCTCGGCTCGCCGGCCAAGTGCTGGGTGTTCTCGCGTGAAGCCGATTCGCCGTCGATCCGGACAGTCCTCGACGAGGGCGGCCGGGCGACGACGGTGCTCGACGGGTTCGTGACGGTGCTGGACCAGTCGCGTGATCCGGAGCCGTTGCTGAAGGTCGTCGACGTACCGATGACGCTGTCGGGGCTGTCGCACTACAACGTCGAGAACACGCTGGCCGCGGCGTCGGCGGCACTGGGGCTCGGGTTGCCGCGGGCGGCGGTGATCGAAGGGCTCAGCACGTTCGCGCCGAACGAGAACAACCCCGGCCGGATGAACATGTACTCGCTGCGCGACTTCACCGTCGTCATCGACCTCGCCCACAACGAGGCCGGGCTCGAAGCGTTGATCGAGATCATGAACGGCGTCCGGCCGGAAGGCGGGCGGCTGATGCTGGCCCTCGGTTCGCCGGGGGACCGGGCCGACGACATGGTCGCGGCGCTCGGTGCGATGGGTGCGCGGGCGACCGACCGGGTGGCGATCGGTCACAAGAGCGATTACCTCCGCGGACGGCCGCCGGCGGAGCTCGAGGCGGTGTTCCGCGAGGGCGCCGCATCGGTCGGCGTGGACGACGTACCGGCGTACCCGACCGAGCTCGAGGCGGCGCAGGCGCTGGTCGCTGAGGCGCGGCCGGGGGATGTGGTGGCAGTGATGTCTCTGCAGGATCGGGCGAGTCTTGACGCCTGGTTGCGGTCCGAGGGAGCTACTGTCGACACACCGGAGACCTTGAAGAGCAAGGTCGAGAGAGCCCAGCACTAAGCCCCATCCGCCCCCTCGACGGGATGGATGAGGGGTGGGAACGGGGTTTGTATGCGCTACCTGTGGTCGATTCCGGCCGCGGTGGTCGCCTGGTTCGTGGGCGGCTTCTCCGCGACGTACCTGAAAGGGCTGCCGGACGGTGCGACGTACTTCGTGCCGCCGCGGATCGATCTGGTGCTGCTCGGTGGATTCGCGGGCGGTGTGCTGGCCGGACTGCTGATCGGTCGCGTCCGGGTCGCCGTGCCGGTGGTGCTGGTCGTTGCCGCAGGCATGTGGTGGCAGACCGGGAACTCGTTCTCCGACCGGGACATGCTGATCACGTTGCTGGTGGCAAGTGCTGTCGGCGCGCTGTTCGGTGCCCTGGGCACCAGAAGCTCGGTCGTCGCGGCGTTCGCGCTCGCGCTGCCGGTGGCCTGGTACGCGCAGCGCCCGGCTGAGCAGTTGGCCGACTGGCGATGGCTGTGGCAGTTGAACGGCCTGCTGGTCGGCGCCGGGCTCGCGCTGCTGCTGTACCTCGCCTGCTGGAAGCGCGGGTGGCGCTCTGTCGGCTCGTGGATCCCGCTGGCCGGGTTCTACCTGGTGTGCAACGGCCTCGTCGAGGCCGTGCAGGTGGTCGCCCGCTCCCACGGGAAGCCGATGGACGCCGTCGGCGACGCGTCGACCGAGGCGTTCTTCCAGTCCTTCCAGCCATTGCTGCGCGAATACTGGCCGTGGATGGTGGTCGCCGTACTGCTCGCGATCCCGATGGTGGCGCTCAAGCTGCGCGCCCTCCCGCCACCACCGCCGCCTCCCGACCCGTACGCCGACCGCTCGAACGACGCCGTACTCTCCGACGATCTCGACTGGATCGACCAGCAGGAGGCCCCACGCCGCCTCCTGCCCCGCCGACAGCCGGTGAACTAGCTGCCCGGGCTGGGCGCGACGTTCCCTGCCGCATCGATCGGCGTCACCGAGGTGATATCGGACTCCGCGGCATCGATCACGGTTGCGAAGAACCTGAGGCGACTGCTGTTCGGTGTACCGGTCGCGGGCTCGACGTAGGTGACGCCGCCGGCAGTGATGCGGACCTTGCGTGCCTCCGCCGAAACCGCGCCCATGACCATCGTGAGGTGTTTGGCGGAGCCCAGGTTCGGGATCACTGCGGGGATCGTCTTGTACTGAGCGCGCTGGCCGGGCTTCCAGTTCTCGTAGAAGCAGGCTTCGGTGCCGCCGAAGGCCCTGGCCGGACCTTCGTCGGTGACGACGAGACAGCCGTCGCTGTAAGACGACGCGACCGCCCAGCTCTCGTTCGGGATGCTGCCGCGTGCGACGTAGAAACCGGGACCGTACTTGAGTGCATCCGGCTGTTCCCTGAACGCCTGCTCGTCGGACCAAGGTTCGGGGAGCGGTGTGTACCTGAAGTCGAGGTTCTGGGTTCGCTGCTGGGGTCCCGGCGCGGTCGTTGCGACCTGCGGTTCTGCCGACTTGATCGTGCCGACGACCGTGCTCGCCACCACGACGGCGATCACGACCGCCGCCGCGCAGACCGCGGCCGTCGTCCGGCGGCGCCGTTGGCGACTCTCGATCCGCGCCCGGATCGGCGCGGCGGGGTCGGCGGGCTCGGGCCGGTCGTCGGTCAGCAGCGCGAGCTTGGCTCCCAGGTCGTCGGTCATCAGATCCCCCTTTCGGTGAGGTCGGCCAGTTCGTCCGGCGCGGCGAACGTGATGTCGGTGCGGAGCGCTTCCAGACCGCGGCGGGTGTGTTGTTTCACTGCGCCGACCGAACACCCGAGCAGGTCGGCGACGCTGCGCTCGGACAGGTCCTCGGCGTACCGCAGGTAGACGGCAGCGCGCTGCCGCGGGCTGAGGCGTGCCATCGCCTGGTGGATCGCGAGGCGTTCGTCCACCGCGACGGTCGCCGGATGGACGACGGTCTCCGGCGGCGTCTCGGTGGGATGTTCACCGCGCCAGCGGCGTCGGCGACCGGACAGGAAGGTGCTGGCGATGATCTTGCGCAGGTACGCCTCAGGATTCCCGTCGCGCACCTTCCGCCAGTGGAACCACAGCTTGGTGAACGCGTCCTGCGCCAGGTCTTCGGCCTTCTGGTGGTCCAGGGTGAGTGCATAGGCGAGTCGTGCGGTCGCGGTCCACCGCGCCCGCACGAACTCGTCGAAGTCGTCCTCGGCTGTCATCCCCACACTCCTATAACGCGGTGAACAGCCTCGCAGGGTGACAGGTCAGGCGGTTTCCCGTTCGGCTTCCGCGGGCTCCTCGTCCGGGGGTACGAAGTCGGGGTCGCCGCCCTCGTCGCCCGAGCGGGCTCCGGCTTGGGCGAGGTGGGAGACCGATTCGAGCTCGGCCAGGACCGACTGGTGCTGGTCGACGCAGAGCACGACGAGGTCGCCAGGGTTCGAGCGGCCGAGCGCATGCTTGACCGCATCCAGCTCCTCGAGCACGGTGTCGACCTGACGGCAGCGGGCGCCGCGCTCCATCGCGGCGCGGACGCCGGCCTCGATCAGGGCCGCCGACTCGCCGCGTTTGCGTCCGCGCAGCCGGGCGTCCTCGCGGACGACGACCACGTCGAAGTGCTGCGCCGCGACCTCGCCCAGTTCGCGGATGTCGTCGTCGCGCCGGTCGCCCGCGGTCGCGATCACGCCGATCCGGGACGGCCGCCCGAGCTCGGACGACGCGGTCAGGCTCTCGCCGAGACGATCGACGAAGTCGCCGAGCATCCGCATCGCCGGCGCGTTGTGGCAGTAGTCGACGATCACGGTCCGCCCGTCCACGTCGATCTCGTTCAAGCGCCCGGGCGACAGGTAGTACGACGTACTGAACGTCCGCAGACCCTGCCTGATGTCGTGCAGCGAAGCGCCCGCGGCGAACGCAGCCGCCGCGGCCGCCATCGCGTTCTGCACGTTCATCATCGCCCGCCCGCCGAACGTTGCCGGCAGCAAGTGAGTCCACGCGAGCTGCATCGACCGCCGGCCGTGCTTCACCACGATCATGTCGCCCAGGTCGGACCGCTCCAGCACGACCGCGCGGCCACCGCGACGGCAGTGCCCCTCGATGTAGTCGCGGACCTCGCTGCCCGGCTCGGCCATGCTGAACCACACGACCTGTCCCGAGCACTTCCGGCGCATCTTCCGCACCAGCGGATCGTCGGCGTTCAGTACGGCGTACCCGGTCCGCGGCACCGCCTCGACCAGGACCGCCTTGACGTCCGCGAGCTGCTCGAGCGTGTCGATGCCGCGCAGACCCAGGTGATCGGGCTGGATGTTCAGCACCACGGCCACGTCGTTGCGCTCGTACCCGAGGCCCTCGCGCAGGATCCCGCCGCGCGCCACCTCGAAGACCGCGAAGTCGACCCGCGGGTTCTGCAGCACCATCCGCGCGGATTTCGGCCCGGACGCGTCCTGGCGGATCACCAGCCGCTCGTCGATCACGATGCCGTCGGTCGACGTCATGCCGACCTTGCGGCCCAGGCCCTTGAAGACGTGACTGATCATCCGCGAGGTCGTGGTCTTGCCGTTCGTACCGGTGACCGCGACGATCGGGATCCGGCTGGTCGCGCCCGGCGGGAACAGCATGTCCACGACAGGCTTCGCGATGTACTGCGGCTCGCCGATCGTCGGGTTCGTGTGCATCCGGAACCCGGGCGCCGCGTTCACCTCGCAGATCGCGCCGCCGGTCTCACGCACCGGCTGGGTGATGTCCGGGCAGATGAAGTCGATACCGGCGATGTCGAGCCCGATCATCCGGGCCGCCTCCTCGGCGATCTCGACGTTCTCCGGGTGCGCCTCCCAGGTCCGGTCGATCGAGATCCCGCCGGTGGACATGTTGCCGGTGAGCGTCAGCTTCACCATCACGTCCTCGGGCGGTACGTCGTCCAGCTCGAAGCCCTGGTCGCGGACCAGTTGCCGGGCCGACGCGTTGACCGTGATCCGGGTGAGGATCTTCTCGTGGCCGACGCCGCGGCGCGGGTCGGCGTTGGTGATGTCGACCAGCTCGGCCACGGTGTGGATGCCGTCGCCGACGACGTGCGCGGGCACGCGTTCGGCGATCGCCTCCATCCGGCCGTTGATGATCAGGCAGCGGTAGTCCTTGCCGGTGACGAAGTTCTCGACGATCACCGAACCGCGCCGGGACTGCTCGGCCGCGATCGGGAACGCCTCACGGACCGCGTCGGCGTCCTGCAGGTTCAGGCAGACGCCGCGCCCGTGGTTGCCGTCCAGCGGCTTGCACACGACCGGGTAACCGATCTTGTTCGCGACGCTGACCGCTTCCTCGACCGTGCGGACCGACTCCGACCGCGGCACCGGCAGACCGGCGGACGCGAGCAGCCGGGTGGTCAGGTCCTTGTCGCTGGCAACGTCGACCGCGATCGAACCGGTCTCGGACGTCATCGTGGCCCGGATCCGCTTCGCGTGCACGCCCTGGCCGAGCTGCACCAGGCTGGCCTTGTTCAGCCGGATCCACGGGATGTCCCGGGAGACGGCCTCGTCCACGATCGCCTGCGTCGACGGGCCGAACGCGGTCCGCTCCGCCTGCTTGATGAACTTCTCCAGCTCGGTGGTGAAGTCGAACGCTGGATCCGGTTGAACCAGATTGTTCACGAACCGTACGGCGAGCTCGCCCGCGGCGAGGCCGACCGCCTCGTCGGCGTACGCGTAGGTGATGTTGTAGATGCCGGGGGAGCCCTTCACCTGCCGGGTCTTGCCGCGACGCATGTCGTGGCCGGCCTCCTGCTGGAGCTGGAGTGCGACGTGCTCGGCGATGTGGCCGAGCCAGGTGCCTTCGTGCAGGCGCTCGATGAACCCGCCGCGGCGGCCGCGCGAGCAGTGGTGCTGGTCGAGCCGGGGGAGGTCGGCCAGCAGCCGCTCGGTGAAACCGGGGATGGTGTTCGACGGGAAGTTCTCGAGCGATCCGAGGTCGACGACCAGATGGATCGCCGGTTCGTAGCTCCAGATGTTCGGGCCGCGGTAGACGCGGGTCTCGATGATCTTCAGATCGGGGGCGGGGGTGCCGGTGGTCTCGGTCATGCGGGCCATCACACTTCTGGTTGCGTACGGTCGGGGAGGAGGGGGTTCTCGGCGTCGGCGCCGGCCGTGATCGGCTCGGTCGCCTCCGGTCTGGACTCCCCGGCCCCTATCGCCGTGGCTGACTTCTTCGACGTACGGCGTCCGGCCCGCTTCTTGCGGTCCGCGTAGTACTTCGGTGACACCCCTTCGGCCGCGATCTCCTTCGCGAGCTTACGCAGATCCGCCTCGGCCGCCTGCATCTCGGCGAGCTCGGTGGCCGGCGGCTGCTTGCCGAACGACAGCAGCACACGGTTCTGCAGGTCGAACGTCGCGGTGGCCGGCAAGACGTGCAGTACGACGCCGGACGCGAGGAGCGGCTCGGACCGGCCGGCGTAGTGCCCGTTGGAGGTGATCCGGCTGCCGTCGAAGATCGTCACCGCGCCGCGGCCGACGACCTCCAGGTGTGACCCGCGGAAAACGGCCGCGGTGTCCTCGTCGACGCCGATCCCGAGCAGGCCGGGGGACTGGGCAACGAGCGACAGCAAGCGGCCGTACCGGTTCCGCTGGGCGAAGTGCTGGTCGACGATCGCGCCCTGGACCAGGCCCAGACCGTTGGAGAGCTGGCTCATCCGCTGCCGCGGGGTGGCGCCGGAGCGCCCGAACGCGATCATGTGCTCGGCCAGGATGCTCGCGCCGGCCGACGTACCGCCGACGGCGGCTCCGCGCGCGTGGGCGGCGGTGACGGCGCGGCCGAACGCCGTACCGGTGACGACACCGGCGAGCTTGAGCTGGTTGCCGCCGGTCATGAACACACCGGTCGCGTCGTTCAGCGGGGCGATGAAGGCCGGGTCGTCGGCGTCCTCCCGGTTCTCCGGGCGGACGCCGACCACACTCTCGGCCCCGAGCGCCGCGAACAGGGCCCGGTAGACGTCGATGACATCAGGCCCGAGCGCGGACGCGGTGGGCACCACCACGATCCGCGCCTTGGGCCCACCTGCCGCCTCCACGAACTCCTGCAACACCGTCCGCTTCTTCAGCTTGTCCTCGGCGCCACCGATCGCAAACAGGGCTCCAGGCCCACCCGGCAGTTCAGACATACGCGAAGAATAGGTGCTGACCCCCTCAGTGACCGAACGTGAACCAGTTGAGGTTGACGTAGTCGGCGGGTTGGCCGCTCGTGAAGGTGATGTAGACGGTATGGACGCCGGTGACCGACGGCATGTTGGCGGGGATCGTGCGCCAGGACTGCCAGCCGCCGGTGTTGCCGACCGCGAAGCTTCCGACGGGAGCGTTGGACCGGCTGTCGAGGCGTACTTCGACGAGTCCGCTGACGCCTCCTCCGGCGCCTGACGCCACACGTGCCACGAACTGCGTGGCGGCCGTGCTGCCGAAGTCGATGCCGTTGTACTGCGCCCAGTCGCCGTTGCCGATCTGCATCAGGTTCTGGCCGCCGCCGGTGTCCGTGGTGGTCTCCAGGCCCATCCCGGACTGCGCCGCGTACGACTCCGCCTGCAACGTGCTGTACGCCGACGAGCCGCCCGGCGGGGGAGTCGTCGGTGGCGGAGTGGTGCCGCCGCCCTTCGTCGACACCGCCACGTAGTCGACCATCATCGGACGATCCGGCACGGTCGACGCGCGCGGTGTCGGGCCGTTGAGGGCATCCGGGAACGCGCCACCGATCGCGAGGTTTAGCAGGACGAAGTACCCGGCGTGCGACGTCATGTTCGACCACGTGTCAGCCGGCAACTGGCCCTGGCTGACCGAGTGGAACTGCTGCCCGTCGACGTACCAGCGCAACTGGTTCGGCGACACCGACGTGTCCCACTCGAACCGGTAGGTGTGGAACGCGGACTGGCAGCTCGACCCGGGGCACGCACGGTTCGCGCCGATGCCGGTGGTCTCGTTGCACGGGCCGCCCGGGCTCACGCCGCAGTGCAGCACGCCCCAGACCGAGTTGATCCCGTTGACGTTCTCCATGATGTCGAACTCGCCGATGCCCGGCCAGTTCCAGTAGTTCCCGCGGTACGGCGCACCGAGCGCCCAGAAGGCGGGCCAGTACCCGAGCGCGGCGTCACCGGTCACATTCGGCATCTGGATCCGGCTCTCGATCGCGAGGACGCCGCCCGACGGCGGCTTGAAGTCGCTTCGCTGACTCTCGATCCGCGCCGACGTCCAGTTGCCGGCTGCGTCCCGGCGCGGCGTGATCCGCAGGTTCCCGGTGCCGTCGAGCGAGACGTTGTCCGGACTGTTCGTGTAGTTCTGGATCTCGCCGGTACCCCAGTTCCCGGGGCCGCCCGGGTAACCGTGCCCGGTGTCGATGATCCAGTTGGAGCCGGACGGCAGAGAGCCGCTCGACCCGTTGAAGTCGTCACTCCACACCGTCGTCCAGCCGTTGGTAGGTGGCGGGACACTCGCCTGGGCGAGCGGGACGACGGCCAGCAGAGGCGCCAGCAGCGCAAGTACAACAAAGGGGCGGGTACGCATGAACCTATGGGAGCGCTCTCATCGCGCACTGTCAACAGCTCGTCACAGCTGGATTCGATAGACCGTCGTGCTGCGGCGGACCCGCATGCCGAGGCGTTCGTACATCGCCAGGGCGCCGGTGCCGGAATGCGTCCAGAGGATGCAGGTGCTGCGACCGCGGGCGAGGAACTCGGCACAGGTACGGTCGAGCATCGCGCGGGCGACGCCCTTCTTCCGCTGGTCGTCGCGTACGGCGAGCTGCTCGACGTACCCCTCGTCGGCGTCGAGCGCGATCACCGCACCGACCACCTCGTCTCCGGCGTACGCGAGCGTCGACACGTCCGGGAGAAACGTCGACCGGCCGACCGTGAGCTCGCTCCACTCCTCGAAGCCCTTCCGCCGCGGCTGGAACGCCGCGAACGCCGCCTCGATCAGCTCGTACACCTCCTGCGCGCGAGACGCGTCGTACCCGGACAGCCGGATGCCTTCGGGGACAGCCAAAGGTTGCGGACTGATAGGTCGCTCCAACAACCAGTTCGTCGCCAGGACATCGCAGCCGCGGGACCGCAGAAGCTCTGTGCCGGCGCGATCGGCATCGTCGACGATCTGCGCGAACCACTCGCTGCCGCGCGCCCGCGAACCCGCCTCCGCCCAGTCGAGCAGCCGGGTCCCGATGCCGAGCCCGCGGTACGACGGGTGGACGTCGATCTGCGCGTGCTTGCCGTCGTGCAACCAGGCCCACGCCGCCAGGTCGCCGTTCGGGGCCACGACGACCAGGGTGTCGCGCTCCAGCCGGATCAGCGGCCGGCTCAGATTGGCGGCGACCTGATCCGGAATCACCTCGGCCTGCCCGTGCCACTCGCGCTCGTTCGCGGCGATCAGGCGGTAGATGGCGTCCGCGTCATCGAGTGTGGCCGGCCGGTCGGTGAAGTCCATGGCCCGATCCTGCCGCATCCCGGCGGGCGGGCCGCGACGTTTTGCAGCTTGTTGCGATCAGGCCGGGCTCTCGGCGTCGGCTACTTCCACCTCTTCGCGGGTGATGCCGAGCAGGTAAAGGATCGTGTCGAGGTAGGGGACGCTGAGGTGGGTGTCGGCGGCCGCACGCACCACCGGCTTGGCGTTGAACGCGACCCCGAGGCCGGCCGCGGCGAGCATGTCGAGGTCGTTCGCACCGTCGCCGATGGCAACGGTCTGGGTGAGCGGAGTCCCGGAGCGTACGGCGAACTCGCGCAGCGCGGCCGCCTTGCCGGCCCGGTCCACGATCTCGCCCACGACGCGGCCGGTGAGGACGCCGTCGACGATCTCGAGCTCGTTCGCCTTCGCGTAGTCGATGCCCAGCTCGGCCGCGAGCTGGTCGGTGATCTGGCTGAACCCGCCGCTGACGATCGCGAACTGGTAGCCGAGTCGCTTCAACGTGCGGACCAAGGTACGGGCACCGGGCGCCAGCTCGATCGCGGCGTACACCTCGTCGAGCGCGGTCGCCGGCAGGCCTTCGAGCGCCGCGACGCGATGCCGGAGCGATTCTTCGAAGTCCAGCTCGCCGCGCATCGCCTTCTCGGTGACGGCGGCGACCTCCTCCAGCCGGCCGGCGTGCCCGGCGAGCATCTCGATGACCTCGCCCTGGATCAGCGTCGAATCGACATCCATCACGATCAGCCGCTTGGCCCGCCGGTACAGCCCGCCGTCCTGGACGGCGACATCGAGTCCCTGCCGAACGCCCTCGAGCGCGAGGACCGTCCGCAGCCTCTCCGGATCGGCGCCCGAGACCGCGATCTCCATCGCGGTGACCGGATACCGCGCCATCCGGCTGATCCGGTCGATGTTCGCGCCGGTGTCGGCGATCCGGCCCGCGATCGCGGCCAGCCCGGCGGCCGACAGCGGCCGCCCGATCACGGTGACCTGGCTGCGGCCCTTGCGCCGCGGCTCGTTGTCGCCGACACCCTTCTTCACCGAGATGTCGACGTCGAGCGCGGTGGCCAGGGCCTTCAGTTCTTCCTTCAGGTCCTTGTGGTCACGCGGCGCGGACAGCAGTACGCCGAGCACGAGGCGCCCTCGCAGGACGACCTGCTCGGCGTCGATGACCTCCAGCCCGCGCGACGCGAGCGTGGAGAGAACGGCCGACGTCAGGCCGGGCCGGTCGGTCCCCGTCAACGTCACCAGCAGGGTCGGCCGCTCGGCCGCCGCGGTCTCGAGTTCAAGCTCAGTGGGATCAGTCATCGCACCCCGAACGCTACATAAATGAGATGACCGTCCAATGGCCGGTCCGGATCTCAAGCATGAACCGGCGGTGCGCACGCCGCGACCAAAGCCCGCCGGGCCGCGGCGGCGAGGTCGAGAAGCGCCCGCCGACGGGCGTCGGCCTCGGCCCCGGTGACGGCCGAACCGTCGTCCTCGAGGGCAGCGTCCGCGATCGCCAGACAGCGGCGCGCGGTCGCGGCGGTCTTCACCGCGCGCGGTTCGTAGCCGGGAGCAAGATCGTCGCCGCGACCGCGACCGATCTTCCGGATGTCGATCAGCGCGTCCGCGACCTCCGGCTTCCAGCGCGCGACATCGAGCGCCGCCAGCGACTCGGCCGCGTCGATCAAGGCCAGCCGCAGACCACGGTCCGCCTCACCGAAGTCAGCCGGCGCCGGGCTCGCCGCCGGCAGCACGGACCATTGCACGGCCGGTCCGACGTACGACGGAACCAGCCCGAGGTCGGGCCCCGTGAGGACGACGGCCTCGCCGGTCTCCAGGGCGGCCTCGTTGAACGACGGCGGTCCGGCCAGACCGATCGGGTCACCCGGGACGGGCAGCGCGAGGTGCGCCTGCGTCGTACCCGCGGCACGCAGCAGGTTGAGCGCGACCGGCAAGGTGGCAGGCTCGGGATGCCCGGCCAGTCCGGAGACGTGGTGACCGACGTCGTCACCGAGGATCTTCGACGCGGCGGTATCGGGGTCGCAGGCGCCGGTCAGCATCGCGTTCGTCCACACGGTGAACCGTACCGAGGCGGAGGTCGTCAGCACGCCCGCAAGTCTCTCACCACCCGACCACACGCCATCGACGGCGACCCCTTAGGTTTTGAGCATGACTGCAGTGGTGGAGCTGGCCGGGGTGACGATCGTCCGTGGTGGCGCGCGGCTGCTGGACGGGATCGACTGGACGATCGACGAGGCCGACCGCTGGGTGGTGATCGGGCCGAACGGCGCCGGCAAGACCACTCTGCTGCAGATCCTGGCCGCACAGCTTCACCCGACGACAGGTGTCGCAGGGCTGCTCGGTGAAGTGCTCGGCGCCGTCGACGTGTTCGAGCTGCGGCCGCGGATCGGACTCACCAGTGCCGCATTGGCCGACCGGCTGCCCAAGAGCGAGCGGGTCTCCGACGTCGTCGTCTCCGCGTCGTACGCCGTCCTCGGCCGATGGATCGAGCAGTACGACGACCTGGATCACCAGCGCGCCGACGCGCTGCTGGCCGAACTCGGCATCGGGCACCTCGCCGACCGGACCTTCGGCACGCTGTCCGAGGGGGAGCGGAAGCGGGTGCAGATCGCCCGCGCGCTGATGACCGACCCCGAACTGATGCTGATGGACGAGCCGGCGGCCGGCCTCGACCTTACGGGTCGCGAACAGCTTGTCCGCTCGCTCAGCTCGATCGCGACCGCCGTCGGCGCTCCTGCGATGGTCCTCGTCACCCACCACGTCGAGGAGATCCCGCCCGGCTTCACCCACGCCCTTCTCCTCAAGCAGGGCCGGGTCGTGGCAGCCGGTCCGATGGACGAGGCCCTCACCGCCGAAACCCTCAGCGACACCTTCGACCTCGCCCTCACCCTCAAGCAGGAAGACGGCCGCTACACCGCCCGCGCCCTCTAACCGACCCAAGCACTGACCCACCCACGCACTGACCCACCCACGCACTGACCCACCCACGCACTGACCCACCCACGCACTCACCCACGCCGTCCCGGCCACCGCCCCTCGCCTTCCCGCGAACGTCTGAGGGGTCAACCCCGGAATCGGTCGGATAGGCAGGCGGATTCTGGCGGCCAAACCGTGCAACTCAGGGGTTGACCCCTCAGACGTTCGGGGAACTGGGCGGAGGGGTGACGCGTCCAAAGATCTGCTTGCGGGCCGAGACGTGGATAGGCTTGGGAAATGATGGATTGGCTGCGGGACAACGTGTGGGCGGCATGGCTGACGATCGCCGCCGTCCTCGGCCTGGCTGAGCTCGCCTCGCTCGACTTCACGCTGCTGATGCTGGCCGCCGGCGCGCTTACCGCCGCGGGGGTCGCGGCGTTCTTCCCGGGACTGCTCTGGCTGCAGATCGTCGTCGGCCTGATCACCGCGGCCGCGATGCTGGGGGCGATCCGCCCGATGATCGTCCGCAAGATCCATCACGGGACGGAGCTGAAGACCGGCTCGGCGCACATCATCGGCCGGTCCGGGACGGTGGTGAAGGAGATCCACCCCGACGGCGGCGGCTCGATCCGGCTCGGCGGCGAGCTCTGGACCGCCCGGCCGTACGACGAGATCTCGACGATCGCCCCGGGAACGCGGGTCGAGGTGATGCACATCGACGGCGCGACCGCGGTCGTGTACCCGGTCGGCGAACCGTTGCACCACCAGTTGGACCTGCCCGAACCGACCCAGGACCCGAAGCCGTCGGATCCGCCCCAGAGCTGAGCGGTTGAGTGGGCCCCTTCGCGCAGTAGTGTCGAAGGTGCAGGACGTGGAAGTAGCTGCTCGATCAGGCATCCGACGCGCCGGGAACCGGTACGGCGCCTGCCCCGTCGATACGGAAGACTGTCCGTCCTGAGGGTCCGTTCGAGTGGAGGGTCAAAGTGACCGCGTTCCTCATAGTCCTGGCACTGGTCGCCTTAGTGGTGATCGTGACCTTGGTGAAGTCCGTCCGGGTGGTGCAGCAGCAGACCGTCGGGATCGTCGAGCGGTTCGGCAAGTTCAAGACCGGTCTGCAGCCGGGCCTGAACCTGCTGACGCCGTTCGTCGACAAGGTCCGCTACACCATCGACATGCGCGAGCAGGTGGTCGCGTTCCCGCCGCAGGGCGTCATCACCGAGGACAACCTGATGGTGTCGATCGACTCCGTCATCTACTTCCAGGTCAATGACCCGGTCCGGGCGACGTACGAGATCTCGAACTACATCCAGGCCATCGAGCAGCTGACCATGACCACGCTGCGAAACATCATCGGTGGCATGGACCTGGAGCAGACGCTGACGTCGCGCGAAGAGATCAACGAGAAGCTCCGGTACGTGCTGGACGAGGCGACCGGCAAGTGGGGCATCCGGGTCAACCGGGTCGAGCTCCGCTCGATCGACCCGCCGCCCTCGATCCAGGACTCGATGGAGAAGCAGATGCGCGCGGACCGGGACAAGCGCGCCGCGATCCTCACCGCGGAAGGTATGCGGCAGTCCGCCGTCCTGTCCGCCGAGGGTCAGAAGCAGTCCGCGATCCTCACCGCCGAAGGTGACAAGCAGTCCCGCATCCTCCGCGCCGAGGCCGAGCGGCAGGCACGGATCCTGAAGGCGCAGGGTGAGGCGCAGGCCATCACCACGGTCTTCAACGCGATCCACGCCGGCAAGCCGGACCAGGGTCTGCTCGCGTACCAGTACCTGCAGATGCTGCCGTCGATCGCCCAGGGCGACGCGAACAAGCTGTGGATCGTGCCGAGCGAGATCGGCGACGCGCTCAAGGGTCTCGGCAGTGCGGTCGGCCAGGTGGCCGGCATCACCCAGAAGGCCGAGGGCGAGTGGCATGCGCCGGAGCTGTCCAACGGCGAGGTGACGGAGCTCGAGTCGTCCGCGGCCGCGCCGGCTGCGGTGGCCGAGGCCGACAACGCCGTGCGCGAGGCGATCGCGGCTGCCGAGTCCGCGGCCGTCAGCACCCGCAGCCAGGCCGCGCCCAGCACCCCGTCGATCCCGCCGCCTGCTCCTTCCCAGGAGCCGCCGGCCGCGGAGCCGCCGCAGCGCTGAGGTGAGCTGACAGCTGCACGTCGTTCCACGAAGGCCTCCCCGGTCGTGCGGGGAGGCCTTCGTGCTGTCGATTGACGACCAGTCGATCGCATACTGTCTGCTCAACGTGCGGACTGGTGAGCGCGAGGCGGGATCGGGTGCGTAAAGTCAGGCCACGATGACATGGTACGAAGCGGTGTTCGTCCTGCTGGCGGGGATGGGCGCGGGAACGATCAACGCCGTCGTGGGGTCGGGCACATTGCTCACCTTCCCCGCGTTGCTTGCCGTCGGCATCCCACCGGTGCTCGCGAACGTCAGCAATACCGTCGGTCTGGCACCCGGTACCGCGGCCGGCGCGATCGGCTACCGGCGCGAGCTCGAAGGCCAGCGCGGCCGCATGTTGCGGTTGATCCCGGCGTCGCTGGCCGGCGGCATCGTCGGGGGAGTGCTGCTACTGACGCTGCCGGACTCCGCGTTCCACGCCGTCGTACCGGTGCTGATCCTGCTCGGCTGTCTGCTGGTCGCGTTCCAGCCGTGGCTGTCGAAATGGATCAGCACTCCGTCACACCTGCATCGCGGCGCCTGGTGGGTGATCCCGGCCGTCTTCGCCACCGGTGTGTACGGCGGGTACTTCGGCGCCGCGCAAGGCGTGCTGCTGATGGCGATCCTGGGCCTCGGCCTGGACTCGAACCTGCAGCGGATGAACGGCTTGAAGAACGTTCTGGCCACGGTCGTGAACAGCGTCGCGGCGATCCTGTTCATCATCGTCCACGACATCGACTGGCTCGCGGCCGGCCTGATCGCGGTCGGCTCGACGATCGGCGGTTTCGTCGGCGCGCGCTACGGCCGCAAGCTGCCGCCGATCGCACTCCGCACCCTCATCGTCTGCATAGGCGTCCTGGCCATCGTGACCCTGGTGTTCTGAAGGAACGAGAAAGAAAAGGGGGAGAGCGAGGTCGTCATGCTGGTGTTCTGAGCTGCAGACCGGCCAGCAGTAGATCCAGCCCGTAGTCGAACTGCTCGTCGCCGCCCGTCGTACGGGCCAGCTCCGGCGCGAGCTCGACAACCGACGGGAAGTCGCGCGCCGACAGCGACTCCATCGACGCCCGCAGCCTCCGCCACGCCTCGGGATCGCGTCGCTCGGCCGCCATCTGGATCTCCCACGACGTCGAGCCGAGCACGTAGGTGAACAACGTCGTATGCGTGCGGGCCGCCGTCTCCGCGTCGAACCCGGCCGCTCGCAGTACGCCGAGGAGCCCCTCGGCGACGCGCGCCGTTTCGTGGCCGCTCAACGGCCGTCCGGCGAGTAGTTGCGCAAGGCAAGGATGCTGAAGCATCAGTAGCCGTAACGACCGGCAGACCGCGCGCACCTGGTCCGGCCACGCCGCGTCACCGGGCACGGCGGGCAGCAATCCCATCAGGTGGTCGCGGACGGCGTCGTACAGCTCGTCCTTGTTACGGAAATAGGTGTAGAGCGCCATCGGGCCGACACCGAGCTCGGCGGCCACGCCGCGCAGACTGAAAGCGTCCGTGCCGCGCGACTCCATCAACTCCAGTGCGGTCCGCACGATCAGTTCCGGGCTGAGCGTGTTCCGCGGTGTCCTGGCCATGTGACGCACCTCCCTTCGACGTTCATAACGTACAGTGTATAGTACGGTGTATGCGAGCCATTCAGATCACCGAGTTCGGTGGACCCGAGGTCCTGAAGATCAGCGATGTCCCGGAGCCGGTCGCCGGCGACGGACAGGTCCTGATCACGGTCGACCGCGCGGGTATCAACTACGCCGACACGCACCAGGTCGAGAACAGCTACTTGTCCAAGGCCGAGCTCCCGATGATCCCGGGCGGCGAGGTGGTCGGCCGTACTGCGGACGGTCGTCGCGTCGTGGCCCTCACCGGCTCCGGCGGATACGCCGAGAAGGCGCTGATCCACCCGATGCGGGCCTGGGACGTGCCGGAAGGTGTCACCGACGGCCAGGCGCTCGCGCTGATCGTGCAGGGCGCGACCGCGTGGTACATGCTGAAGTACTCGTCGCACCTGCAGGCCGGTGAGTCCGTCCTGGTTCACGCAGGCGCCGGTGGCGTCGGCCACCTGTCCATCCAGCTCGCGAAGCTGTGGGGCGCCGGCCGGGTGATCGCGACCGCGTCGTCCGAGGAAAAGCGGCAGCAGACCCTCGAGCTCGGCGCCGACGTGGCCATCGACGGCACGCCGGAAGGCCTGAAGGACCGCATCCTCGAGGCGAATGGCGGCAAGCCGGTGGACATCGTGCTGGAGATGGTCGGCGGGCCGACGTTCGACGAGTCGTTCGCCGCGCTGGCGCCGTTCGGCCGCCTGGTGACGTTCGGGGCGGCAGGCCGCGAGGCCGCCAAGCCGATCGAGCCCGCCCGGCTGATGAAGGGTTCGAAGACGGTCGCCGGCTTCTGGCTGGTCGACTGCCTCCGCGACCCGCAGCGCTTCGGCGCGGCGCTGACCGAGCTGTTCGAGTTGACCGCGAGCGGCCGGCTGCGCCCGATCGTCGGCGGGGAGTACGCGCTGTCCGACGCCGCCACTGCCCATGAAGACATGCGTGCCCGCAAGACCGTGGGCAAGCTCCTGCTCGACCCCACTCGCTAGACCTCATCAACCAGGAGAAACCAGATATGACGATCGCTGTTGAGAAAGTTCTGTACACCGCCCGCGCCACCGCAGACGGCGGCCGCGACGGCAAGGTATCGACTGACGACGGCAAGCTCGCCGTCACGGTCGCGCCGCCGGTCGAGATGGGTGGCAATGGCAACGGCACGAACCCGGAGCAGCTGTTCGCGGCCGGGTACGCGGCCTGCTTCCACAGCGCGCTGAAGCTGGTCGCGCGCAAGGCTCGCCAGGACTCGGACGGCTCGACCGTCACCGCCGAGGTCGGCATCGGCCCGATCAACGGCGGCGCCGGCTACGGCCTGCAGGTCGAGCTCGTGGTGAGCCTGCCGGGTGTCGAGCGCGCGGTCGCCGAGGAGCTCGTCGCCAAGGCGCACGAGGTCTGCCCGTACTCCAACGCCACCCGCGGCAACATCGAGGTCGACCTCAAGGTCGCCTGAGGCTAGATCTGACTCAGATACGGGCGAGGGCCTCTTTCAGGAGGCCCTCGGTCGCGGACACCGGGGCTGCCGAGATGGTCAGGCCCTCCATGATCGCGACGTACTCGTCCACCTCCTCGAGCTTGTCGAGGTACAGCGCGCTCGCCGCGTGCTCGATGTAGACGATGTCCGGCAGGTCGCCCTCCGGGAACCGCAACAGGCTGAACGCGCCGCCCGCACCGGCGTACCCGACGCTGCTGAACGGCATTACCTGCAGGGTGATGTTCGGCTGCTGCGACCACATGATCAGATGCTCGATCTGCGCTCGCAGCACCTTCTCGCCGCCGACCGGCCGGTGCAGCACCGATTCGTCGATGACAACCCAGAGGCGGGCCGGGTTCGCGCGAGTGAGGATCTGCTGCCGGGTCACGCGGAGCTCGACCCGCTGGTCGACCTCCTGGTGCGGCAGGAACGTCGACTTGCCGAGCTGGACCATGGCCCGCGCGTACTCCTCGGTCTGCAGCAGCCCGGGGACGAACATCACTTCGTACGTCCGGATCAGCGCCGCGGCGACCTCGAGGCCGACGTAGTTGGTGAACCAGCTCGGCATGACATCGCCGTACCGCGACCACCAGCCGGGGTTGTTCGCGGCCCGGGCCAGCTCCATCAGCCGGAACCGCTCATCCTCGTCGGCCATCCCGTACAGCTCGAGCAGGTCGCTCACATCGCGTTCCTTGAACCCGACCCGGCCGAGCTCCATCCGGCTGACCTTGGACTCCGAGGCCCGGATCTGCCAGCCCGCGTCGGCGCGACTGATCCCGGCGGCTTCACGCATCCGCCGCAGCTGCCCACCCAGCATGATCCGCAGAGCGGTCGGGCCACCGTCGCCACCGCTCACCGACACCTGATCACTCACCCTGACCCACGCCCAGCCACGCACCCATTTCAGCCGGTGATGCTACCGCCTGTCCACGGGTATCGTCCGATCGGCGCTCCGCCGGGTGAGACGAGCGGCGTGTCGGGTCAAATGCTTGACGAGGAAGCGAGCGTCGCGGTCCACGCCCTGGATGCTGGCGGATGCGATCGCGTACTGGAAATCGAGCCCGAGGAAATACAGCCCGGGGATGTCGGAAGCCACGCCCCGCTCGTGCCGCGGCCGGCCGTCGTCGCCGAACACCGGCAGGTCGATCCAGCTGTGGTCCGGATCGGAACCGGTGCACCAGACCACATTCGTCACGTCGTCGACTACGTCGCCGTCCGCCGTGACCGGCTTGCCGTCGCGGACGCCGACGATCCGGCTCAGCCGTTCGATGCCGGCCGCATCGAGATGGTCGAGCTTGTTGCGGGTCAGCGGCAGACCGTTCTTCAGCGCGTTCTCGATCGCCTTGCGGCCCATCGGCGTACGTCGGGTGAGGACGTACTTGAAGAGGAACATGACGACCGGCGTGAACACGTGGCCGACGGTCGAGTCGATGTCGACCGGCACCTGTCCGGGGTGCCGTCCGGCCAGCAGAGTGCGATGGGTCTTGACCGCCTCGAGGGCGACGTCGGTGCCAGAGTTGGCCGCGCCAACGATCAGGACGGTACCGTCCCGCAGCTGTGCGGGATTGCGGTAGTCCAGCGAATGCAGCTGCCGGATCGACGGATCGAGTTCACCGGCGAAGGACGGCCACCGCCGCCTGCTGTGCATCCCGGCCGCCACCACGACCTGGTCGGCCCGCCAGTCGCCGGCGTTCGTCTCCACCACGAACCCGTCGCCGTCGCGCGACAACCGCGTCACGCGTACGCCGGTCCGTACGGGCAGTTCGTGATGGGTGGCGTACTGCTCGAGGTAGTCGGCCATCTCGTCCCGGCTCGGACAGTCCTTGGTGCTGATGCGCAAACCCGGCAGACTCGCGTACCGCGGCAGGCTGAAGAGCCGCAACGAGTCGTACCGTCCCCGCCAGCAGTCACCCACGCGGTCGTTCCCGTCCAGCACGACGAAGTCCTCACCCCGCTGGCGCAGGTAGTACGCCATCGCAAGTCCAGCCTGCCCCGCCCCGACCACCACAACCCCGACCCTGTCCATAAGTTCAAGGTAGGGCGGCCCAGCACCACGCACATCCACCTATCACGCCAAGTCAGCCAGCAGGCAGGTGGTCATTTCTACCCAGTTAGGCCGTGCTCGTATGCATAGGCTGTCGCCGCGGCTCTGCTGGAGACATCGAGCTTCCCGAAGATGTTGCTGACATGTCGGGCGACTGTTCGTTCACTGAGGAACAACTGATCGGCAACCGCCCGGTTCGTGGCGCCTGTCGCGAGCAACCGCAGGACTTCCAGTTCCCGCGCGCTGAGTCTGCTGCTGTTGTTCGGCTGTTCGGTCATCGTCAGGTCGCCGTCGGCGCCGAGGCGTGCGAAGACGGCTCGGGCGCCGTCGAGCTCCATCTGCTCCGCGTCGGTGTCTCCGAGCTGCCGGCAGGCGTCTGCGACCAGCAGCCGTGCTCGAGCGCCTTCGTACGGAATCTCCAGTCGCTGCCACAGCGTGCACGCCCGCCGCAACGGCGCGATCGCGCCCCGCGGATCACCGCATGCGAGCCGCACCGCACCCTCGGAGTACGCCGCCAACGCCTGCAGGTACGGCGATTCCGCCGGAGCGAGCTCGTTGAGCTCGGCGGAAGCCTTACGTGCGGTCTCGCGGTCGGAGCACTCGATCGCCAGTTCGACCCGCGCCGCGAGCAGCATCGGGCGATTCGGCGAGAACAGGTCCTCGGCGAGCGCCCGCTCCAGCCCGGCGATCGCCACGTCGAACCTGCCCTGTGCGGCTCGCAGACGCGCCAGACCAGGCTGGACGTCCATTCCGTCACCGGCAGCCAGTTGGTACGCGTGCTCGGCAGCCTCGAAGTTGCCGCGTTGGCGCTCCACCTCGGCCAGGCGGTACCACGCCGAGCCGACCGTTCCCGCCGACAGCCGGCGGCACGCGTCCTCGGCTGCGTCGGCGGCCTCGGCCCAGGCGCCGCGGAACTGGAGGATCTGGGCGCGGTGCACCAGGCAGGCGCCACGGTAGGGGACCAGGCCGGGCTGCGAGTCACACCAGCCGGTGAGAGCGCGCGTCCACTCCTGCGCGCGGCGGATGTCGTACATGTTGAGACAGAGGGCGATCACCGAGCAGTACGCCATCCCGGTGACCTCGGGGCCGACCTGGCCGCCGGTGACGTGGACCATCGCCTCGTCGAGGGCGAGCAGCGCCTCGGCTCCGCGACCCAGCATGGCGAGACAGTTCCCGCGGCCGAGCGCCGCCAGCACGATCGTGTCCGGTTCGGTCGCCCACTGCAGGTTCTGTTCGAACAATGGCAGCGCAGCGGCCGGATCACCGGAGTTCATCTTCAACGCGGCCTCGGCCATCGCGACCCGCCCGGCAAGCTCGACATTCCCCTCCGGCACGAGGCGTGCGATCCGTGCCAGCCAGCCGGCCGCGCGGGAGAGCTCACCACGCTGTTGCAGGTGGAAGCCGAGCCAGAACCCACTCCGGACCGCCGCATCGGCGTCGCCACGGGCGAGATGTCCCTCGACCGCTCGCTCGCGGTACGCCGCCACCTCGTCGTCGTGACCGAGAACGAAAGCAGCAACCGCGAGCCGTTCGAGCTCGGCCGGTGGGAGTGGAGCACGCTGGTCCGCCGCCGTCAGTTCGGCGTACTCCGCGGGCCAGTCGTGCTGCTCCATCGTCGGACCCTAGTGCTGCGCCAGGTCCAGGACTGTTGCTGTCGGCAACTTCGCGAGCTCGGCGCCGTCGACCAGCAGCTTCGACCCACGGATCCCGCTGCCGATCACCACCTGCCCGGCGTTCACCACCGCCTCGTCGACGAGCACCGGCCAGTCCGCCGGCAGTCCGATCGGCGTGATCCCGCCGTACTCCATGCTCGTCGTGCTGACCGCGTCGTGCTGGGCCGCGAACGAGATCTTCCGTACGCCGAGGTGCTTGCGGATCACGCCGTTCACGTCGGCCCGGTCGGTCGCCAGCACCAGCACCGCGGCGTACGACTCCTCGCCGCCCCGCTTGCCGAGCACGATCACGCAGTTCGCCGACGCCGCCATCGGTACGTCGTACTCCGCGCAGAACGCCGCGGTGTCGGCCAGTTCCGCGTCGATCGCCGCCGCGTACGCCGTGACGCCGTCGAGCCCGGCGCGAACCGGCGCGGCGAGCAACTCCGGCACCTCGGCCGCGGGCTGCCAGTCGAGCTTGCCCATCACCGGCGCGGTCACTTGGCCTCCGGCAGCTTGACGAGGTCGGCGTACTCCGCGTGTTCCTGCAGGAATTCCTGGTAGAACGGGCAGGCCGGCTTGACCCGGAGCCCGAGGGCCCGCGCGTCGTCGAGGGACTTCGTCGCGATCCGCCCGGCCACGCCGCGGCCGCGGAACTCGGGCAGCGTCTCGGCGTGCAGGAAGGCGATCACGCCCGGGTGCAGCTTGTAGTCGACGAAGCCCATCAGGGTGCCGTCGGCGTCGTGCGCCTCGTACCGACTCTTGTCCTTGGCGTCCACGACATCGATGTTTCTCTCCATGCGGCAACTCTAGCCACCTCGATCGCGCAGTGACCGACGGTTTGGATCACGTCACTCCTGGGGTACCGGCGCAGGTGGTGTTCGAACCACTTGGGCCTGGGAGGAGCAGGGATGAGCGAGCACGCGCTGGAGCAGGGAAAAGCGATACCGAGTCTCGTGCCGGCCAGGATGGACCGGCTGCCGTGGACTCGGTTCCACTGGATGATCGTCGTCGGTCTGGGTGTCTCCTGGATCCTCGACGGCCTCGAGATCCAGCTGGTGTCACTGGTCGGGAACGTGCTGAAGGAGCCGGAGACCCTGCACCTGAGCACGTCGCAGGTCGGCCTGATGGCATCGGTCTATCTGGGCGGTGAGGTGGTCGGAGCGCTGGTCTTCGGCCGGTTGACCGACCGGCTCGGCCGGCGCAGCCTGTTCATCGTCACGCTGCTCGTCTACCTGCTCGCATCCGGTCTCGCCGGGCTGTCCTGGGACATCACCTCGCTGCTGATCTTCCGGTTCATCGCCGGTATGGGAATCGGCGGTGAGTACGCCGCGATCAACTCCGCGATCGACGAGCTGATCCCGTCGCGCTACCGGGGTCGCGTCGACATCGGCGTGAACGGCACCTACTGGGCCGGCGCGCTGATCGGCTCCGCGGTCGGCCTGGTGTTCCTGAACAAGGACATCATCCCGATCGAGTGGGGCTGGCGGCTGTGCTTCCTGATCGGCCCGGTGATGGGCCTGGTCATCATCTACCTGCGGCGGCACATCCCGGAGAGCCCGCGCTGGCTGATGACGCACGGCCGGGTCGAGGAGGCCGAACGCACTGTCGACGACATCGAGGAGACGGTCCGGCAGCAGGGCGGCGAACTGCGCGAGGTCCGTGACGACGAGGCGATCGAGCTGGTCGACTATCCGCCGGTGACGTACCGCGAGATCGCCCGCGTGATGCTGCGCGACTACCGCAGCCGCTCGTTCCTCGGGTTCTCGATGATGGTCACGCAGGCGTTCCTCTACAACGCGATCTTCTTCACCTACGCGCTGGTGCTGAAGTCGTACTTCGGCCTGAGCGATTCGAGTGTCGCGCTGTACTTCTTCCCGTTCGCGATCGGCAACCTGGCCGGCCCGCTGCTGCTCGGTCGTCTGTTCGATACGATCGGCCGGCGGAAGATGATCCTCGGCACCTACACGCTGTCGGCGGTCGTGCTGTTCGTCACCGCGCTGCTGTTCAACGCCGGCGTGCTGAACGCGGCCTCGCTGACCGGACTGTGGTGCGTGGTGTTCTTCTTCGCGTCGGCCGGCGCGTCGTCGGCGTACCTGACGGTGAGCGAGATCTTCCCGATCGAGCTCCGCGGCCAGGCGATCTCGTTCTTCTTCGCGATCTCGCAGCTGACCGGTGGTGTGATCGCGCCGTTCCTGTTCGCGTCGCTGATCGGTTCGGGCGACAACCCGGCGCGCGGGCCGCTGACGGTCGGTTACATCGTCGGCGCGGCCGTGATGCTGGCCGGCGGGATCATCGCCTGGGTGTTCGGCGTGGACGCCGAGGGCCAGTCGCTGGAGAACGTCGCCAAGCCGCTCTCGGCGACCGGCGGAGCCACCCGGTTCCAGGGCGCGACGCCGCGGGTGCCGCGGATCGAGCGCCGCAACCCGGAACCCTAAGATGACCGGGTGGGTTCGCTGCTGATCGCTGGTACGACGTCGGATGCCGGCAAGACGACCGTGGTCACCGGCATCTGCCGTTGGCTGGCGCGGCAGGGCGTGCGGGTCGCGCCGTACAAGGCGCAGAACATGTCGAACAACTCGATGGTCTGCGCCGACGGCACCGAGATCGGCCGGGCGCAGTGGATCCAGGCCGTTGCCGCGGGCGCCGAACCCGAGGCGGCGATGAACCCGGTGCTGCTCAAGCCGGGCAGCGATCGCCGCAGCCACGTCGTGCTGATGGGACAGCCCTGGGGCGAGCTGAGCGCGCGGGGCTTCCTGACCGAGCGGGCCGAGCTGGCCAAGGCCGCGTTCGCGGCGTACGACGATCTCGCGTCGAGGTACGACGTGGTGATCAGCGAGGGCGCGGGCAGTCCGACCGAGATCAACCTGCGGCAGTCCGACTACGTGAACCTGGGGCTCGCGCAGCACACGAGGGCGCCGGTCGTCGTGGTCGGTGACATCGACCGCGGGGGAGTGTTCGCGTCGATGTTCGGCACGGTCGCGTTGCTCGACGCGGCCGATCAGGCCCTGGTCAGCGGATTCCTGGTGAACAAGTTCCGCGGCGACGTCTCGCTCCTGCAGCCCGGGATCGACATGCTCGCCTCCGTCACCGGCCGCCCGACGTACGGGGTGCTGCCGTGGCTGCCCGAGCTGTGGCTGGACTCCGAGGACGCACTCGACATCCCGGTACGACGCACCTCGCCGGGCGACCTGCTGACGATCGCGGCCGTGCGCTTCCCGCGAATCAGCAACTTCACCGACCTGGACGCGCTCGCGGTCGAGCCGACGAACAGCGTGTTCTTCACCACCAGCCCCGCGGAGATCCGCGACGCCGATCTGGTCGTCCTCCCCGGCTCCCGCGCCACCGTCGCCGACCTGGCCTGGCTGCGTGCCAACGGCCTGGCCGACGCCATCACCACGCGGGTCGCCTCCGGTCTGCCGGTTCTCGGTATCTGTGGCGGATACCAGGTGCTCGGATCAGTCGTCTCCGATCCGCACGCAGTCGAGTCGGGCGGCGATCACCCCGGGCTGAACCTGTTGCCCGTCGCAACCACCTTTGCCCGCGAGAAGACGTTGGCACGGCCCACGATGACGGCGTACGAGATCCACCACGGCGTGGTTGAGGTGACCGGATCGGCGGACGCGTTCCCGGGTGGTTGCCGCCTGGGCAACACCTGGGGAACCATCTGGCACGGCCTGCTCGACGACGACGCCGCGCGGCACGCCTTCCTCGCCGAAGTCGCGAACCTGACCGGCAAGCCCGCGCCCGACGGCTCCGTCTCGTTCGCCGGCCTGCGCGCCGAGCGGCTGGACCGTCTTGCCGACATGATCGAGGAGTACGCCGACACGGCCGCCCTGATGCGGCTGATCGAGCACGGCCCGCCGCCCGTCCCCTTCGTCCCACCAGGAGCCCCGTGAAGACCGAGCTGCAGACCTACCTCCAGGGCACTCGCGCGTTGATGCTCGCGAAGCTCGAAGGGCTGAGCGAGTACGACCGCCGCCGTCCGCTGGTCCCGTCCGGCACCAACCTGCTCGGGCTGGTCAAGCACCTGGCCGGTATCGAGTACGTCTACCTCGGGACGAGCGTGGGCCGACCACCGGCGGAGCAACTGCCCTGGGAGGCGGACGGCTCAGTGTGGGACGGCGCCGACATGTGGGCCAGTCCGACCGAGTCGACGGAGTACCTCACCGACCTCTACCGCCAGGCCTGCGCGCACAGCGACCGTTCGATCGCCGACCTCGACCTGGACCACCCGGCCGAGGTCCCGCACTGGCCGGAGGGCAGCCGCACTACGACGTTCGGCGCGCTCCTCGTGCGCGTCGTCGACGAGACCGCGCACCACGCCGGCCACGCGGACATCATCCGCGAACTGATCGACGGCCAGGGCGGCAAGGATGCCCTCGACGAGACTGCCCGGACCGACTTCTACACCACGATCCAGCAAGCGGCGGAGACGTTCCTCGGTGAATGACTTCGAGCGTCTGCGCGGGCGGTTGTTCGGGATCGCTTACCGGATGACCGGGACCGCGACCGACGCCGAGGAGATCCTGCAGGACGCCTGGCTGCGCTGGCAGGCCACCGACCGTACGTCGGTGCGCGACCCGGACGCGTACCTCGCGAAAACCGTCACCAACCTGTCGATCAAGCAGCTCACGTCCGCGCGAGCCCGACGCGAGCTGTACGTCGGGGAGTGGCTGCCGGAGCCGGTGCTGACCGGGCGGCCCGAGCTCGACACGCTCGAGGTGGTTGCCGAGCGGGACTCGGTGTCGTTCGCGCTGCTGCTGTTGCTGGAGCGGCTCACCCCGGCCGAGCGTGCGGCGTACGTCCTGCACGAAGCGTTCGGGTACAGCCATCGTGAGGTGGCGGAGCTGATCGGGACGACCGACGCCAACGCCAGGCAGTTGCTGTCCCGCGCGCGCAAACGGGTGGTCGCCGACTCCCGGCGCGAGCAGACAGTTGACCGGACGGCCTGGCGGGAGCTCGTCGACCGGTTCCTTGCGGCGGCGCAGTCGGGCGAGATCGAGCAGCTCGAGCGACTGCTGGCCGAGGACGTGGTCTCCACCGCGGACGGCGGCGGCAAGGTGGTCGCGGCCCGGAACCCGGTCGTCGGACGGACCTTCGTGGCGCGGTATCTGATCGGGACGCTGCAGAAATTCGGCGCCGGAGTAGTTGTCCGCTTCGCGGAGGCGAACGGGGAGCCGGTGCTGGTCGCCGAGAGCCCCGACGGGCTGACGGCTGTGTGCTTCGTCGAGGTCGGTCCGCAGGGCGTGAGCGAGCTGCGGTTCGTGATGAATCCGGACAAGCTCGCTTTCGCGGCGACGCAGTTGTCACAGATCGGAGGGCTGACGGATCTGAGCTGGTGACCGAAGGGACACCACATGAGCTCGATCCTCGTCACCGGCGGCACCGGCACCCTCGGCCGGCCGACCGTGACCCGACTCCGGGCAACCGATCATCAGGTCCGGGTGCTGAGCCGGACTGCCGGATCCCAGCACGGCCCGGCGGTCCCTGATTGTGTCGTCGCCGACCTCACGTCCGGCGCAGGCGTCGCGGCCGCGGTCGAGGGCGCGGACGTGATCGTCCATCTGGCCACCAGCCAGGGCCGTCGCGACGTCCAGCAGGCCCGGAACCTGGTCGCCGCGGCCGCCGACGTGAAGCACGTCATCGTGATGTCGATCGCCGGGATCGACCGCATCCCACTGTCGTACTACCGCTCCAAGCTGGCGGCCGAACGTGTGGTCGCAGAGTCCGGCGTGCCGTACACGATCCTGCGGGCGACCCAGTTCCACAACCTGATCGACCGGGTCCTGAGCGTCCAGCGGTTCTTCCCGGCCGTGATCGCCCCGAGCGTCTCCTTGCAGCCGATCGCCGTCGAGGATGTCGCCGTACGCCTTGCCGAGTTGGTTGATCAGCCACCGGTGAACGGACGGGCGCCTGACATCGGTGGTCCGGAACGGCGGTCCGTGCCGGAGCTGGCCCGGCAATGGAAGCAGGCTCGGGCGGCGCGTCGCCCGGTTGTCCCGCTGCGGCTTGCGGGCAAGACGTTCCGCGCGTTCGCGGACGGTGCGGCGATGGTCGACGGGCCGGCGTACGGGCGGATCACGTTCGGGGAGTACCTCGGATGAGGACCTACGTTCGTATCGTCCTGTGGATCCTCGCCGTGATGGAGCTGCTGCTCGGGTTGTGGCTGATGATCGTCCCGAAGACGTTCTACGACCAGGTGCCGACGGTGAACTGGACGCCGCCGTACAGCGATCACCTGTTCCACGACTTCGGCGGCGCGAGTCTCGGCCTCGGCATCGTGCTGACCGCGGCCGCGATCCGGCTCGATCGGTTCTGGACCGTCATCGCTCTGATCGCCTACCTGGCGTACGCCGGGCCGCACCTGATCTTCCACCTCGGCCACCTCGACGGCGACGAGCGCACACTGTCGATCGGGCTGGCGGTGATCCTCGCGCTGATGGTCGCGCTCCCACTCAGCGCGCTGGCCGGGACTCGCAAGTTGACTTGACGACTGTGACAGTAGAACTGTCACAATAGCGCCCATGGGTCCACTCGAGGGCGTGAAGGTGGTCGAGCTGGCCGGGATCGGCCCGGCGCCGTTCGCGTGCATGATGCTGGCCGAGCTCGGCGCCGACGTGCTCCGCATCGATCGCCCCGGCGGCAACGTGTCGATGGGTCCGCCTGAACTCGACCTACTGAACCGCGGCCGCCGGAGCGCGGTACTCGACCTCAAGCAGCCGGCCGCGGTCGACGTCGTACGGCGGCTTGTCGCGCAGGCCGATGTACTGATCGAAGGTTTCCGGCCCGGTGTTGCCGAGCGGCTCGGGCTCGGGCCGGAGGAGTGCCACGCGATCAACCCGCGCCTGGTCTACGGGCGGATGACCGGCTGGGGCCAGGACGGTCCGCTCGCGCAGACGGCCGGGCACGACATCGACTACCTCGGGTTGTCGGGCGCCCTGCACCTGATCGGCCGAGCCGGCGGACCGCCGCAGGTGCCCGCGAACCTGCTCGGCGACTTCGCAGGCGGATCGCTCTACCTGGTGATCGGCGTACTCGCGGCGCTGCACAGTGGTGAGGGCCAGGTTGTCGACGCGGCAATCGTGGACGGATCGGCGCATCTGACCACGATGTTGCTCGGTGCGCTCGCGGCCGGGTCATGGCGGCAGGACCGCGGGACGAACCTGCTCGACACGGGTGCGCCGTTCTACGACGTCTACGAAACTGCCGACGGGAAGCACCTGTCGGTCGGTGCGCTCGAACCGCAGTTCTACGCGGAACTGATCGAGAAGCTCGGCATCGATGCGCCCGACCGCAACGACCCGTCGAACTGGCCTGCCCTCCGCAAGCTCCTCGCCGAGACTTTCCGGCAACGGACCCAGGCGGAATGGACGGCACTGTTCGATGGCTCGGATGCCTGCGTCGCACCCGTCCTGCCACTCGCCGCCGACCACCCGCATCTCGTTGCCCGAGGCACCTTTGTGGACCACCACGGCGTCCGGCAGCCGGCCCCCGCACCACGTTTCGACCGTACGCCGACCAGCCTGGGCCGTCCGCCGGCGCGTCCGGGAGAGCACACCCGGGAGGCCCTGACCGACTGGGGCATCACCGACGTCGACGACCTGCTGGAATCCGGCGCCGCCCAACAGGATTCAACACCGCAGAACTGAGAGGAAACCGCCCGTGGAACGTCAGCTCTTCGACGCCGATCACGATGCCTTCCGGGAGAGCGTTCGCGCGTTCTGCGAGAAGGAGATCGTCCCGCACCACGACAGCTGGGAGGACGCCGGGATCGTGCCGCGCGAACTGTGGACCGCAGCCGGCGAGGCGGGCCTGCTCGGCTTCATGATGCCGGAGGAGTACGGCGGGGGTGGTGCGCGGGACTTCCGGTTCAACGCCGTGCTGATCGAGGAGCTGACCCGGGTCCGCGCGAGTGGGGTCGGCTTCACGATCCACACCGACATCAACTCGGCGTACCTGCTCGACTATGCGACGCCGGAGCAGAAGCAACGCTGGCTGCCGGCGTTCTGCGCGGGGGAGACGATCAGCGCGATCGCGATGACGGAGCCCGGCGCGGGCAGTGACCTGCAAGGCATCCAGACCACCGCGCGCCGCGACGGCGACCACTATGTGCTGAACGGGCAGAAGACGTTCATCTCCAACGGGATCCTCGCCGACCTGGTGATCGTGGTCGCGAAGACCGACCCGGCCGCCGGTGCGCAGGGCATCTCGCTGATCGTGGTCGAGCGGGGCATGCCCGGGTTCGAGCGCGGGCGGAACCTGGACAAGATCGGCCTCAAGGCGCAGGACACCGCGGAGCTGTTCTTCGACGACGTCCGGGTGCCGGTGGAGAATCTGCTCGGTGAGGAGGGTAAGGGCTTCATCTACCTGATGGAGAAGCTGCCACAGGAGCGTCTGACGATCGCGGTCGTCGCGGCCGCGGCGTGCGAGAACATGCTCGACGACACGTTGCGCTACGTGAAGGACCGCAAGGCGTTCGGCCGCCCTATCGGTTCGTTCCAGAACAGCCGCTTCGTCCTCGCGGAGCTCGCCACCGAGACTCAGATCGCCCGGGTGTTCGTCGATCGCTGCATCGAGGAGCTGAACGCCGGCACGTTGACCGTGGCCGAGGCCGCGATGGCGAAATGGTGGACCACCGAACTGCAGAAGAAGGTCGTCGACCGTTGCCTGCAGCTCCACGGCGGCTACGGCTTCATGACCGAATACCCGATCGCGAAGGCCTACCTCGACACCCGCATCCAGACCATCTACGGCGGCACCACCGAGATCATGAAGGAGATCATCGGCCGCACGCTGGGGGTCTAGCCGCAGGGTGCCCGTCGCCCGGTGCGCACGCGGTGACGTCGTGGCGGCGGGGCCTGCGTCTGTTCGTCAGCGATGCAGTGGGAGGCGTCCAAGCTGACCTGGTGTCGCGCTAACCCCTCCCAGGAGCGCGCCACAGCCGGCGCCGGGGTCTAGGGCATGCCTGAACAGATTTGCCCAGAATAACGGGCTTGTCAGCGACGCACCACAGCTCAGTCCGGCGACTTGACCAGGGTCAGCCGGGCTTCGACGACATCGGAGGCGACATCGGTGAGGCGCCGGTTGTTGGCTCGCGCGTACGAGCGCAGTATGTCGAACGCCACGTCGACGGCGATGTCGAGGCTGTGGCTGAGGAATCCCTTTGCCTGCTCGATCAGGATCCGGCTGTTCAGCGCGTTCTGGAGCTGCTCGGTGACGATCTCCTGGCGGGCGAGGGCGCGCTGGTGGAGGATGCCGATGGTTGCGGCGTCGGCCAATGCCTGACCCAAGGTGATCGTGTCGGCATCCTGTTGGCCGGTGCTCTTGCTGAACAGGTTGACCGCGCCGAGGACAGTGTCACGCAACCGCATCGGCAGCGCCTGCACCGACAGGTAGCCGCCGTCGATCGCGGTCGCGGTGAAGCGGGGCCAGCGGCCACGGGCGTTGCGGAGGTCGGGATGCTGCACCGGCTGACCGGTGGTGAACGCGTCCATACAGGGGCCTTCGAGGCTCTGTAACTGGGCGAGCTCGACCATGCGGGCCTGCTCGGTGGACGCCGCGACCAGGTTCAGTGCGCCGTGATGGTCGGCCAGCAGGATGCCGCAGGCCGAGACGCCGAGCAGCTCGCTGCAGCGTGCGGCGAGCCGGTCCAGGAACTCGATGATGTCGAAATCGTCGACGAGAGTGTCCGACAGCTCGATGAACACCTCTCGCACCCTTCGGTCGGATGCAGTCATCAGTCCTCCTCCTGTTCCTTCTCGACGTTGCCGGGGCGTTTTGTCTTCGGTCCGGATGATCCTGGCGGGTCGGGGTCGCCGGTGTCGCCGTCGAGCTGCAGACGACCGGCCATCACGTCGATCGCGACGCTCTGCAACGACAGTCCGTTGCTGTAGGCGTGAGCCCGCAGACGGGCCAGCGCGTCGGTCACGCTGATGCGCTCCTGCGATGCCAGGCGGCCGGCCGCCTGATGTACTTCGGCCCGTCGGGCGGTGAAGGCCGCGTCGATGACCCCGTCCAGGTCCGCGCTGATGCCCTGGCGCTGGTCCAGCGCGAGCACGAACACGGCATCGGCATACACCAGCGCGTCGGCCACCTGGTCGCTGTACAGCGGTCCCGGTTGTGTCCGGTACACGGTCAGGACGCCGAGCTTGGCAGCTCCGGCAGCAACCGGGAACGCGAAGACGCCGTGCACGCCGCGGTCGGTGCCGGCGGTTGCGAACGCGGGCCACCGACGTCCGGCCGCAACGCCGGCCAGCTCCGTCTCGAACACCGGTGCATTGGCGGCGCTCGCCTCGCCGCTCGGGCCCTCGCCCAGCTCGAACTGGAGCTCGTCCAGCTCACCGATCTCCGGATCGGTGGCGAGCAGAGGCTCGAGAAGTCCGCCGGACCGCGTCATCGCCAGCCCGGCACCCGTTGCCGAGAGCGCCTGTGCACAGGCCGACACAGCGTGTTGCAGCGACGGGGCAGTGCCTTCGCCGTCGGCAACGGCTCTGATTGCCCCCCACACCCTCGCGCTGCGGTCGTGATCCACCTGTCCGTCCAGACTCGAACCGCCGTCGGGCGGATGCTCCACCCTAACGGCCGAATCGTCGATGATCTGTTTCATCGCGCCGCGCGCCACCAAGCGTCCTTGTACTGTCGCCTCGAGCGAGGTCCGTCGACCCGTCGCTGCGGCAACCACTCGCGTGTGACCAGTGCCTGATCTCGCGATCCTCACTCCTCGACAGGGTCTTCGTCGGGCGGCGCCTCTACGTCGGACTCCGGCGCCGTGGCTTCCTCGGGCCGGGTCCGCGGGGTCGTCCTGTCGGTGATTGCCGACGGCACGCCATGCCACTCGCTCATCAGTGCTCCTCCCGGACGCAGCGCGATGCGCGAGCCAGGGTCCGGGGCAGCGCCGTGTGAATCCAAAAGTCTAGTCCGATGCGGGCCCCGTGGCGCTGCCGTAGCGCGGGTCGGCATGATTGACTGCCTGCAGGAGTCGAGGGAGGTCGTCATGGGCATCGTGTCTCCTGGATTCACCGGTCGGCGGCGTGGCGGGACAGAGCTTCCGCCCGGGCAGTACCTGACCCGTGATTTCCCGGTCTTGTCAGCGGGACCGACCCCGCATGTGCTTCCGGAGCACTGGGAGTTCACCGTCACCAGCGAGACGGGTGAGAAGTACAGGTGGGACTGGGCCGCGCTGATGGCGTTGCCGGCCGAGGAGATCACCAAGGACATCCACTGCGTGACCCGGTGGTCGAAGCTGGAGACGACCTGGAAGGGCGTGTCGCTCGACACGCTGCTCGCGGACGTCGAGACCGGCGCCGACTACGCGATGGCACACAGCTACGGCGGTTACACGACGAACGTGCCCATGGACGACCTGCTCGACGGGCAGTCCTGGATCGCCTACGAGTACGACGGCGAGCCGCTGGACCCCGAGCACGGCGGACCGGCCCGGCTGCTCGTCCCGCATCTGTACTTCTGGAAGAGCGCCAAGTGGGTCCGCGGCCTGGTGCTTTCCGACACCGAGGACCTCGGCTTCTGGGAGACGGCCGGCTACCACGAGTACGGAGACCCATGGAAAGAACAGCGATACGCCGGCGACTGATGTGGCAGGTCGCCACGGTCACCGGCGTACGGCGTGAGACCGAGACGGCTCGGACGATCGAGCTTGAGGTACCGGACTGGCCGGGGCATGTCGCCGGGCAGCACCTCGACGTACGGCTGACCGCGCCCGACGGATACCGGGCATCGAGGTCGTACTCGATCGCCTCGGCGTGGAGCGGGTCGACCATTGAACTGACGGTGGAGCAGGTGCCCGGCGGCGAGGTCTCGCCGTACCTGGTCGACGTGCTGAACGTCGGCGATCCGCTGGAGATCCGCGGACCGGTCGGCGGCTGGTTCGTCTGGAAGCCGGAGCAGGACGGCCCGGTGCAGCTGATCGGCGGCGGATCGGGTGTCGTCCCGCTGCGCGCGATGTTGCGTGCGCATGCCTCGGCCGGCAGTACGACGCCGTTCCGGCTGCTGTACTCCGTGCGGCGTCCGGAGTCCGTGATCTACGTGAGCGACCTCAAGGAGCTCGCCTCGTCGGACGATGTCGACGTCCGGCTGGTGTACACGCGGGATGCGCCGGCGGGGGAGCCGCGCGTCGGCCGGATCGATGCCGACGTGCTCTCGGAGTACGCGTTCAAGCCGGAGGACGGCGCGACGACGTACGTGTGCGGGCCGACGCCGTTCGTGGAGACGGTGGCGGATCTACTCGTCGCGGCGGGGCACGATCCGGCGCGCGTGAGGACAGAACGATTCGGACCGACTGGAGGCTCGCGATGAGTGAGACGAACTATCTGGACGGCAACGCGGCCGCCGGATCCCTGAGCGAGCTCTTCGCCGTCGATCTGACCTCGGCCATCGCGCAGTGCAACGGCTGCGGCCGCACGAGCGTCTTCGCGGAGGCCCACGTCTTCGTCGACGCTCCGGGCATGGTGGCCCGCTGCCCGGGCTGCGACTCCGTGCTCCTGCGCGTCGTCACCCGGCCGAACGATACGTACCTCGACCTCCGAGGGCTGACCTACCTGCGGGTCCCGAGCTCCTAACGAGGTTTGTTCCGGGTCCGGCGGATCGTGTCGCGCTGGGTCTCTCCGACGGCTCGTTCGTAGGCGAGGACCAGGCCCTGGATCGTGACGGGCTTGAAGCGTTCGACCAGGTGCTGGATGTGCTCGGGCGGGCCGCCGGAGTCGCGGTAGTGCGGCCAGACCTTGGTGCGGAAGACCTCGGTCAGTTCCTCAGCGAGGGCGCGGCCGTGTTCGGTGAAGATGCGGCCGGCGTCCAGCACCGCCTCGACCGGCAGGTCCAGGTCGAGCAGTTCGACGCCGAGGCTGAGGTGCGCGGTCGCGACCTGGAACACGTCCTCGTCCGGCGTCGGCTCGACGACGCCGAGCGCGACCAGCATCTCGATGTCGTCGTCGCTGAGCTCGCGGCCGGTACGCCGTACCAGCGCTGTCCGATCAAGCGTTTCAGGGAGGTCGCGCATCCACGGCGTCAGCAGTGTGCGATGCAGCGCGATGTCCTGCGGGGTCGCGTCGGCCGGGATCCGGTCGAGGTATCCCTCGATCGCCTGCAGCGTGAAACCGTGCGCCTGGAGTTCGCGCACGAGGTCGAGGCGGGCGATGTGCTCGGGTCCGTAGTACCCGACCCTTCCGCGTCTGATCGGCGGCGGGATCAGGCCCCGGCCCGCGTAGAACCGCAAAGTGCGCACAGTCATTCCGACGCGCGCCGACAGTTCGTCAACTGTCAGCGTGGCGTCATCGGTGTGTGTGCCAGCCCCCGAGACATCCGACATGGCGGAGATCATAACGACCCGCACTTGACCATCATGACAGTTCAACTGTCACAATCGGCTCCATGACCAGTGAAGCGTTTCTGTACGACGCGATCCGGACTCCGCGCGGCAAGGGCAAACCGACCGGCGCGCTGCACGAGGTCAAGCCGATCCAGCTGATCACCGGCTTGCTGCAGGAGCTGCGCACGCGGCATCCCGACCTGGACGCCACCGCGATCGACGACGTCGTCCTCGGGGTCGTCACGCCGATCGGTGACCAGGGCATGGATATCGCGCGCACCGCCGTACTGATGGCCGGCTATCCGGAGACGACCGGCGGCGTCCAGCTGAACCGCTTCTGTGCCTCCGGTCTGGAGGCGGTCAACCAGGCGGCGCAACGGGTGCGGTCCGGTTGGGAGGACTTCATCCTCGCCGGCGGTGTCGAGTCGATGTCGCGGGTCAAGATGGGCTCCGACGGCGGTGCTTGGGCGATGGATCCGGAGACGGCGCTCGAGACCGGCTTCATCCCGCAGGGCATCAGCGCCGACCTGATCGCGACCATCGACGGTTTCTCGCGGACCGATGTCGACGCGTACGCCGCCGAGTCGCACGCCCGCGCCGCGAAGGCCTGGGCGAACGGGTACTTCGCCCGCTCCGTCGTACCGGTGACGGATCGCAACGGCCTGCAGATCCTGGACCATGACCAACTGGTCCGCCCGGGAACTTCGGTCGAGACGCTCGCGGGGCTGCCGCTGTCGTTCGCGGCGATCGGGGAGCACGGCGGGTTCGCCGCGGTCGCGCTGGAGAAGTACCTGACCGTCGAGCGGATCGAGCACGTGCATCACGCCGGCAACTCGTCCGGCATCGTCGACGGCGCCGCGCTGGTTGCTGTGGGCAACGAGAAGGCCGGTGAGGCGCTCGGTCAGGCCCCGCGCGGCCGGGTGGTCGCTGTCGGTGTCAGCGGCGCGGATCCGACCATCATGCTGACCGGCCCGGCGCCGGCCGCCCGGAAGGCGCTGGCTCGCGCCGGACTGGATGCTTCGGACATCGATCTCTTCGAGATGAACGAGGCGTTCGCGGCCGCGGTCATGCACTTCATGAAGGATCTCGGCGTACCGCACGAGAAGGTGAACGTGAACGGCGGCGCGATCGCGCTCGGTCACCCGCTCGGCGCCACCGGCGCGATGCTGATCGGAACCCTGCTGGACGAGCTGGAGCGGCGCGAGCTCCGGTACGGACTGGCCACCCTGTGCGTCGGCGGCGGGATGGGCGTCGCGACGATCATCGAGAGGCTTGCGGCATGATCGACTGGACCAACTCCGACGGCATCGTCACGCTGACCCTGAACGACCCGTCCGCCTCGGCGAACACGATGAACGACGCGTATCTGGCGGCGATGGGCTCGGCCGTCGAGCGGCTGCAGGCGGAGAAGGAGTCGGTGCGCGGCGTCGTCATCACCAGCGCCAAGCCGACGTTCTTCGCGGGCGGCAACCTGGAGATGCTGTCGAAGATCCAGCCGTCGGATGCACCACAGGTGTTCGACACCGTCGAGGAGGTGAAGCGGCAGCTCAGGGCCCTGGAAACGTTGGGTGTACCGGTCGTTGCCGCGATCAACGGATCGGCGCTCGGCGGCGGCCTGGAGATCGCGCTCGCCTGCCATCACCGGATCGTTGCCGACGACAACCGGATCGAACTCGGCGTACCCGAGGTCACGCTCGGTCTGCTGCCGGGCGGCGGGGGAGTGACCCGCACGGTCCGGATGCTTGGACTGCAGGACGCGCTGATGAAGGTGCTGCTGCAGGGCCAGCGGATGAAGCCCGCGCATGCCTTGTCGGTCGGGATCGTCGATGAGGTCGTAGCCCCTGAGGATTTGCTCGACGCGGCGCGCCGGTGGATCACGGCGTACGACGGTGACGCCAAGCAACCGTGGGACCGGGAGGGCTACAAGATCCCGGGTGGTACGCCGTCCTCGCCGAAGCTGGCCGCGTTCCTGCCGGCCTTTCCGGCGAACCTGCGCAAGCAGCTCAAGGGCGCGCCGTACCCGGCGCCGCGAGCGATCATGAGCGCTGCGGTCGAGGGCAGCCAGGTCGACTTCGCGACGGCCTCGCGGATCGAGTCGCGGTATTTCGTCTCGCTCGCCACCGGGCAGATCGCGAAGAACATGATCCAGGCGTTCTTCTTCGACCTGCAGTCGATCAACGCGGGCGGGTCGCGGCCTTCCGACGTACCTCGCTTCTCGGCTCGCAAGGTCGGGGTCCTGGGTGCGGGGATGATGGGCGCGGGGATCGCGTACGTGTGCGCGAAGGCCGGCATCGAGGTCGTGCTGAAGGACGTCTCGCTGGAGGCGGCTGCGCGCGGCAAGGAGTACTCCGAGAAGCTGCTCGCGAAGCAGGTGTCGAAGGGCCGCATGTCCGCGTCGGAGGTCGAGGAGTTCCTCAGCCGGATCACGCCGACCGGGGACCCGAACGATCTGGCCGGGTGCGACCTGGTGATCGAGGCGGTCTTCGAGGACGCGGGTCTCAAGCAGAAGGTGTTCGCGGAGATCGCCGGCGTGGTCGAGCCGGACGCGTTGCTCTGCTCGAACACGTCGACGCTGCCGATCACCTCGCTGGCCGACGGGATCGACCGGCCGGACGACTTCATCGGCATGCACTTCTTCTCGCCGGTCGACCGGATGCCGCTGGTCGAGCTGATCGTGGGGGCGAAGACGTCCGACACGGCGATCGCCCGCGCCTACGACGTCGTACGGCAGATCAAGAAGACGCCGATCGTGGTCAACGACAGCCGCGGGTTCTTCACGTCGCGGGTCTTCGGCACGCTCGTGATGGAAGGCGCCGCGATGGTTGCCGAGGGTATCGACCCGGTGATGATCGAGCGGGCCGCAACCCAGGCCGGTTTCCCGGCGCCGCCGCTGGCGATGCTCGACGAGGTGACGCTGACCCTGCCGCAGAAGATCCGCGACGCTGCTCGCGCGGCCGGCGACAGCGCCGGGGCATTCGACGAGCATCCCGGGATGGCGGTTGCCGATCGGCTGGTCAACGAGTTCGGCCGGCGCGGTAAGGCCGCTGGTGCCGGGTTCTACGACTATCCGTCGGACGGCCCGAAGCGTTTGTGGCCAGGACTGTGGGAGCACTTTGCCCGTGACAACGACGTACCGCTGATCGATCTGCAGGAGCGGATGTTGTTCGCGATGGCGCTCGAGACCGTGAAGTGTCTCGACGAGGGAGTGCTGCGATCGGTGCCGGATGCCAACATCGGATCGATCTTCGGCATCGGTTTCCCGCCGCTGCACGGAGGTGCGCTGCAGTACGTCAACGCCTACGGGCTGCAAGCTTTCGTTGCCCGGTCGCGCGAATTGGCCGCTGTATACGGTGCACGCTTCGAGCCGTCGGAACCGCTGGTCCGAAGGTCTGCCGCCGGTGAGATGTTTACGTGATCACGGCCTGACAACATTCCACACATTCCAACAAAGAAGGTCGCAGTCCGGTCTTGCGCACGGCGCACTTTTGAGTCATCGTGCTAGGCACTTCTACAACGATTGACCTGTAGTAATGTGTGCCAACTCAGAGATGCTTAACGTCGTTAAGTAACTCGGAACCGTGCGTCGTACCCCTGCGACGTTCCCTCTCGGGAAGGTGGAATTCATGCCTGCTCATGTTCCGAACGCCGGATTGTCCCGGCGGGATCTACTCAAGCGGACCGGTGGACTGGCCGCACTCGCCGCGTTCACCGCGGCCTGCGGCGGCAATACCGGCCGACCGTCCTCAGGGGGCGGAGGCGGCGGAACGAAGGTCAACCTGTCGCAGTGGTACCACCAGTACGGCGAGACAGGCACCCAGCAGGCCGCGCAGAGGTACGCCAAGGCCTACACCGACGCGAACGTCGCGGTGCAGTGGACCCCAGGTGACTACGACGCCAAACTCGCGTCCGGCCTGCTGTCCAGCAAAGGCCCGGATGTCTTCGAGGGTCACTTCAACATCGCCATGGTGAAGAGCAACCAGGTGGTGCCGCTGGACGACATCATGTCCGACGTCAAGGACGACTTCCAGCCGGGCGACCTGGCAACCAACACGCTCGACGGCAAGATCTACGGGATCCGGATGATCATCGACCCGCAGGTCATCTACTACCGCAAGAGCCTGTTGGACAAGGCCGGAATCAAGCCGCCGGAGACGGTCGACGACCTGATCTCCGCGGCGAAGGAACTCACCACGAACAAGGTGAAGGGCATCTTCGTCGGCAACGACGGCGGCAACGTCATGGGCGGGCCGGCGCTGTATTCGTCCGGCGGGGAGTTCCTGACCAAGGACAACAAGCCCGGCTTCACCGATGCCCGGGCCGCCCAGGCCTTCGGCAAACTTCACGAGCTCTATGCGAGCAAGAGCATCCTGCTCGGCGCGCCGACGGACTGGTGGGACCCGACCGCCATCAACCAGGGCCTGGTAGCGATGCAGTTCATCGGCATGTGGGCGGTGCCGGGCATGCAGAAGGCGCTGGGCGACGACATCGGCGTCATCCCGTTCCCGAAGCTCGACGCGCAGGCCCAGCCGGCCGTGTACTCCGGCGGCTGGACGCAGTTCGTCTCCGCGAAGAGCCCGAACATCGACGCGGCGAAGAAGTTCGTCAAGTGGCTGTGGATCGACAAGACGGACTACCAGGAGGACTGGTCGCTGAACTACGGCTTCCACATTCCGCCGCGCAAGAGCCTTGCGGCCAAGGCCTCCAAGCTGCAGAGCGGCGTCGCTGCCGACACGGTCAAGCTGACCCAGGACCACGGCTACACCGACAACCCGGCGTGGACGCCGAAGATGGGCACGGCGTTCGGGGACATGCTGACCAACGTCATCAAGAAGGGAGCCGACCCCGCCGCCGAGATCGCGAAAGCCGAGAAGACAGTCAACGCTGAGCTTTCCCGGTTGTTCGGATGAGCGCTCCGACCAAGACGCCGTCGGCCGCGGACTCCGTCACCACTGGTGAGCGACGGAGACCGCGGCGGCGCCGGCAGAAGGGGATCGCCGGAAACACCCTGTGGTTCTGGGTGTTCGTCGGGCCGTTCGTGCTCGGCCTGCTGATCTTCTCGTACCTGCCGATCATCTGGAGCCTGGTCCTCAGCTTCTTCGAGGCCTACAACACCGCGACGCCGTCGAAGTTCGTCGGGCTCCGCAACTACATCGACATGCTCACCGACCACAACTTCCTGTCCAGCCTGGGCACGTTCACGATCTTCGCGGTGTTCATCGTGCCGCTGACGTTCGTGCTCTCGCTCGTGCTGGCGTTGCTGGTCAACCAGGTCAAGATCGCGCGGGCGTTCTTCCGATCGGTGTTCTTCCTGCCGACCGCGTGCTCGTACGTCGTGGCGTCGCTGATCTGGCGCTTGTCGATCTTCAACGGTGTCCGGTTCGGCCTGGCCAACACGGTGCTCGGCTGGTTCGGGATCGACAACATTGCTTGGCTCTCGACGGTCTCGCCACCGTGGTACTGGCTCCCGCTGGTCACCGTCCGGTTGTGGTTGCAGCTCGGGTTCTACATGATCCTGTTCATCGCGGGGCTGCAGCGGATCTCGCCGACGCTGTACGAGGCGGCGTACGTCGACGGGGCGAAGCCCGGGTGGCAGGTCTTCCGGTACATCACGCTGCCCCAACTGCGGGCGACGTCGGTCGCCGTACTGATCCTCAACCTGATCGCGGCGTACCAGGCGTTCGACGAGTTCTACAACCTGATCGGCAACGTGAACTACGCGCGGCCGCCGCTGGTCTACCTGTACGGCATCTCGCTCGGCTCGATCCAGGACCTCGGGCACGGCTCAGCCGGCGCCCTGATCCTGGCGGTCATCATCATGATCGTGACGCTGCTGCAGAGCCGGATCTTCGGCTTCGGAAAGGCGGGCGACTGATGGCAGTCTCGGAGCGTACGACGGGAACGCCGCAACCGATCGGCTTCACCCAGAGCACTATGGGGCGGGTCGGCATGGTGCTGCGGTGGATCGCACTGTTCATCGCGGTCGTGCTGTTCCTGCTGCCGTTCTACCTGATCCTGCGCAATGCGCTGTCGACCGAGGCCGACATCACGGCGCCGACGTGGACGTTGTTCCCGTCGCATCTGCAATGGAGCAACATCAAGGAACTGTTCGACGACACCCAGGTCCCGATGGCGCGGGCGCTGTACAACTCGGCCGTTGTCGGCATCCTGGGTACGGCGGGGCAGTTGCTGTTGGCATCTATGGCTGGGTATGGATTGGCGCGGATCCCTTACCGTCACGCGGACAAGATCTTCTACGCGATCGTCGCCACGTTGATGATCCCGGGCGCCGTGACCTTCATCCCGTCGTTCATCGTGGTGTCGTCGCTCGGCTGGGTGTCGTCCCTGCGGGGCCTGATCATCCCGACGCTGTTCAGCGGGTTCGCGGCGTTCCTGTTCCGGCAGTACTTCCTCGGCTTCCCACGGGAGCTCGAGGAGGCGGCGCGGGTTGACGGCGCCGGGTATTTCGGGGTGTTCTGGCGGATCGTCGTACCGAACTCGTTGCCGTTCTTCGCTGCTTTGGCGGCCATCACCTTCATCGGCAACTGGAACTCGTTCCTCTGGCCGTTGGTCATCGGCCAGGACTCGTCCTCGTGGACGATCCAGGTGGCCATGTCGACGTTCATCACCGCCCAAACCATCAACATCCACGAACTCTTCATGGCCGTAGCGGTCTCCATCCTCCCGCTGGTCCTAATCTTCGCCTTCCTCCAGCGCTACCTAATCCAAGGCGTAACCCAGTCCGGCATCAAAGACTAAAAGGACACCGCTCCGCGGCGGCTGTTTTGTTGGCCGCCTCCGGCGGCGTGCATGTCCGTCCACTGGGCAACTGCCCGGCGAATGGCACGAACCGACGGGCAGCGGTCCAAAGGACACCGCTTCGCGGCGGCTGTTTTGCTGGCCGCCTTCGGCGGCGTACGAATCGGTCTACTGGGCAATCGCCCGGCGCACCGCACGAACCGGCGGGGAGTCCACCAGGCTCCCCGCCGCGTTGCGCTGGTCACGCTCCAAGGGACACCGCTTCGCGGCGGGCTGTCTTATTGGCCGCCTCCGGCGGCGTGCGTGTCGGTCCACCGGGCAACTGCCCCGGCGCGCCGCACGAACCGGCGGGGAGTCCACCCGGCTCCCCGCCGCGTCAGGCTGGCCGGCGCGCGGACGGCTCGAATCGTCTCGGGAATGTCCCGCGCTTGTGCTCATCGTCTTCTGATGCCACAGGGCCCAGTGTCCATGCCTCCTTGGCGCCGGCTGGAGTCGAACCCGCTGCGCGGATCATCCGCTCCGGGTGACGTATCTGAGCGGTGGCCGCGATCTCATCGAAGGGTCGTGATGACGACAGCCATGGGTCACGCGTTCGCGACCCGGAAGGGAGTGCTCAGCTCATGGACGACCAGGCCGCAACACCGATCCTCGACACTCTGAGCGCCATGACGACTGCGTCGCTCATCGAGTCCGACCTCGACCCGCAGACCCTGATGGTGGCGCGATTGGCCGCACTCGTCGCAGTCGACGCACCCGCCGAGTCCTACCTGCTGAACATCGGCCCGGCAGCCGAGGCCGGCCTGACCCTCGAAGTCGCCCAATCGGTGCTCGTCACCGTCGCACCCATCGTCGGCGCACCCCGGGTGCTGGCGGCCACCACGAAGATCGTCCAGTCGCTGGGCGTCGCGGTTGCCCTCAGCGAGGCCGTACTGACGGCCGCCGCCGAGGAAGCCGCCGAATCCCGCGCCGCACAGTCGGACGGATCCGCGACCTCTTGATTCGCTATCTCTGCAGGCATAGCGTCCCGGCATAGCGTCGGTCTCGCTTGGTGGAACTGGACAAAGGGGGATCCACATGGTGACCGCGGAGCGGATGATCGTGCGGGAGGCAGCCCGCTACTGGTGGGTCTTCCTGATCTCGGGGGTCGTGTGGCTGCTGATCGCCTGGCTGGTGCTACGCCTGAACAGCACCTCGATCGCCACCGTCGGGGTGCTGTTGGGGGTGGTGTTCCTCCTGGCCGGGATCAACGAGGTAGGGGTGGCGACCCTGACCCCCGGCGGCTGGAAGATCTGGCACTACATCCTGGCCGTCATCTTCTTCCTGGGCGCGCTATACGGCTTCATCCGGCCGGTCAACACCTTCTTCGCCCTTGCCTCGGTGCTGGGACTGATCCTCTTCTTGTACGGCGCCTTCGACATTATCCAGGCCATCGCCTCGCGGCCGGTGAACCCGTACTGGTGGCTCAGCCTGATCACCGGGATCCTGCTGGTCCTGCTGGCGTTCTGGGTGTCGGGCTCGGACCGGGTGTACAACCTGGGCCAGCGAGCCTTTCTGATCTTGTTCTGGGTCGGGTTCCTGGCGCTGTTCCGGGGCTTTTCCCAGATCGTCATGGCCTTCACTGTCCGCCACGCAGGACACGAGGCCGCTAGCACGCTCGGCGACACCAGCCCTGGCTAGCCAACGACCCGGCGAGCACCGAAGTCGCCAGCCTGCCGGCGCTCGGAACGCCACCAGCGGGCTCCAGCACCTTCACGCCATCAGCCAACCGTTGCGCTGATACTGAGAAGGGTTCCGCCGGCTTGGTGCTCGCCGCGGTCGAACCCTCTAACCGCTGATCCCTTTCAGCGCGCGCTATTCATGCACCTGGCGGTCCGATCAATCTCACCGTGGTGTTGAGGCGAGGAGAGTGCGACCCAGCCAGTCGTTGGGGGCTTGTATGCCGGGGAGGGCGAAGAAGTAGCCGCCGCCGAAGGGGGTGATGTAGTCGACCAGGGCTTCGTCGATGAGGAGGGTTTGGACGGCGACGAACTGGCGGTCCAGGTCGGCGTTGAAGCAGATGAAGATCATGCCCATGTCTAGCTGGCCGTTGGGCTCGATGCCGGCGCTGTAGTTGAAGCCGCGGCGTAGCATCCGGCGGTCGTCGGCGGTGCCGTCGTGGGGGTTCGCTAGGCGGGTGTGGGCTGTTAGCGGCACTGTGTTGCCGTGTGCGTCCCGGTAGTAGCTGGGGAGCTGGAACTCCTCTTGGCCGGGTACTCGTTCGCCCGGGCGGCCGGAGAGCGGTGCGCCGGTGTCGCGGTCGCGGCCGAAGATTCGTTGCTGCTCGTTGATCGAGATCCGGTCCCAGAACTCCACGAACATCCGGATCAGCCGGACCACGTGGTACGAACCGCCGGTGACCCAGTCCGGTTCGTCGCCGCCGGCCTTGGTCCACACCAGCTGATCGAGCAGCTCGGGACGGTCGAGGAACTCGTGGTTGGCCGTGCCATCCTTGAAACCGAACAGGTTGCGCGGCGTCCCGCTCGGCCGCGGTGGGCTGGTGAAGCCTTCCATCTGCCACAGCACCTGCAGGTCGGCGCGGGTCGCGCGCATCAGGATGCGGAGCGCGTGCAGGACGGTGTCGCGGTGATCGGCGCAGATCTGCAGCAGCAGGTCACCGTCGCAGCGTGCGGGGTCGAGTGCGTCGTTCGGGAACTCGTCCATCGGGCGCAGCCGGGCCGGTTTGACGTCGGCGAGGCCGAACCTGTCGTCGAACAGGCTCGCACCGACGCTGACCGTGACGGTGAGACCGTCGGGCACCGTGCCCGGGCCGAGTACGCCGTTCTCGTACGGCGTCGACACGAGCCCGTCGTCGCTGCCGCGCCCGGTCGGCGCACCCTCGCCGGATACCAGATACCGGATGGTCGCCGTCAGCGTCTGGAACATCCGTCGCAACGCCGGCCGGTCGGCGGCGGTCACGAGAAACGCGACGACGATCCCCGCCTGCTGCGCAGGCTCCAGGATGCCGCCCTGGTGAGCACCTTCGAACGGCCGCCCATCCGGTGGAGCGGGGTCCGGTGCCGTGGTGTCGAGTAAGGCAGTGCTGCGTGCGGCAGTGTCTGGTGTCGCGGTGTCCCGTGCCGCGGTGTCCCGTGGGGTGTCCGGTATGCCGAGGTCCGGTACCGCGGTGTCCCGTGCGCCGGTGTCCGGTACGGCGGGCTCCGGTACGACGAGGTCCGGGGCGGTGGTGTCGCGTGCGGCGAGGCCCTGTACGGCGAGGTCCCGCGCGCCGGTGTCCGGTGCGGCGAGGTCCGGGGTGGTGGTGTCCGGGGCGGTGGTGTTGTGGTCAGGCATGGGTGATTGGGCCTCGGTCGCGGGTGGCGTTGCGGGGGTCGATGATGGCCGCGGTGTGAGAGAGCAGTTCGACGCTGTGTTGTACGGCCGCGTTGACCGTGGCCCGCTGCCGGACCGACAGCGCGGCCAGTCCGACCCAGCCGTCGTCGTGGTGGTGGCTGCGGATGACCTGCTGGGTGAGGCGGAGCTGCTCGTCGGTCTCGTGCAGGTATGGGTTCTGCGTTCGCAGGATCGGCCGCAGCGGGTCCAGCGCCTGCCAGACCCCGGTGATGTTGGCGTCGACGGTCGCCAGCTCGGTCTGGCTGCCGGCATCACCGATGCCGTTCAGGTCCCACTGCAGGGCGTCCTCGAGGATCTCGTGCGCCCGCCGGGCCATGTCGATCGGCATGATCGCGTTCGGCAGCGCCAGCTCCTCGGCGAGCCGCCCGATCGCCTCGAGCAGCGCGTCGGCGTGCGGCACGATCGTCGCCATCGGCCGGTCGTGCCACAGCATCGCCTCGATCTTGCGGAAGCCCGCGAAATCCGCGTTCGCGAGGCGGTCAAGGGCGACGCCGCGCGGCGGATCGGCGTTGATCTCGTCACCGGTCTCGTCGTACGCACGGTAAGCGCCGCCCAGTGTCTCGTAGGTGAGGTGGGCGGTCAGCCAGTGCCGTCGGGCGGCGGCCGCGTCGCCCACCTCGACCGCGCCCCGCAGCTGTTCAACCTCATCAGTCAGCCTGGGCAGCTGCCCGGTAATCCAGCCGACGTAGGAGTTGATCGGGATCCGCAGATCGAGCCCGGTCACGGGGACGATCCCGTGTACGTCGTACGGCAGCGGATCACCGGTGACGACGACCGGCCGGCTGTACTTGATCGTGTAGTCGGTGATGCAGACCCAGCGGTACGTTCCGGGCGGCACCGATGCCGTGACCGCACGGCTGACGCCGCGGCCGAAGTGCTCGACCTCGAGGTAGATCCGCTCGGTCGCGGGGTCCTCCAGGTAGACCTCCGCGCCGGCGCCCTCGTTGTTCACGAAGACGAAGTCGTAGCGGCCGGCCGGTCCGCCGAGCCAGTCGTCGATGCCGTACGGCGAGCCGACGACCAGCTCTATCGGCCGTGGCCGGCTCGACGGCAATGATCGTGCGGCCGCCGAGGCCGTCGTACTGCTCACCGGGCCCACGCTGGGCGGCAGTTGTGAACGGATCCGATGCTGACCACAACGCGCCGGTGAACAGCGGGTGACCGGCCGGGCAGGTCGGGAGCACGGAGTCCCTGAGTCTTCAGGGATTGTTCATGACGCGATGCTCGCGCGGTCCGGACCTTTGGCAGTTGACTCGTGGAGGAATCCCCGCCACGAGAGATTAGGTAGCAAACCTATGTCTGACAACGATTCGGCATCCGCGGACGGCACCAGGGCGGCCACGGAGCGCAACCGGATCAGCCGACGCCGGCTGATGCAGGCCGCGGGCGCCGCGGGCGCCGTTGCCGCCGCCGGAGGGCTGTCGACCGCCCCGGCCGACGCCGCACCGGACGCGACCGCGACGGCCGGTACGGTTGGCACGGCCGACAGCACGTCCGGCTCGACCACGGCGCAGCACTCGCGTCGTACCGGCACGATCAAGGACCTGAAGCACGTCGTGATCCTGATGCAGGAGAACCGGTCGTTCGACCACTACTTCGGCACCCTCGACCTGGCCGGCGCACGCGGCTTCGGCGACAAGCAGGTGCTGACCTGGCAGAACGGCCAGACGATCTACTACGACCCCAACAGCCGTGCCGAGGGCTACCTGCTGCCGTACCACGCCGACAGCCTCAAGTACAACGCGCAGAACACCAGCGCGCGCAACCGGTACTTCATGGAAGCCGACGTGCCGTGGCACCACGCGATCGCCAAGGCTTTCACCATCGGCGACCACTACTTCTGCTCGCTCGACACCAGCACCAGCCCGAACCGCATCATGATGTGGGCCGGTACGAACGACGCGGCCGGCGCGCAGGGTGGTCCGGTCATCAACAACAACGGCGACTACGGCTACGCCTACAAGTTCAAGACCTACCCGGAGACGCTGCAGGACGCCGGTGTCAGCTGGCAGATCTACGTCAACAACGACACCGATGACGACTTCCTCGGCGACTACACCGACAACACCGTCCGGTCGTTCGCAGCGTTCAACCCGGCGAACGCGACCCCGGAGAACACCCTGCCCCGCGAGGGACTGCTTGCCCGCGGCAACGTTGTGTACGCCCACACCACGCAGCCGGCCGGTATCAAGAACGACACCTCCAACGTCGACTACGTACTGCGGGACTTCATCGCCGACTGTGCGTCGGGTGACATCCCCGAGGTGTCCTGGGTCGTCGCGCCCGCCGCGTGGACCGAGCACCCGACGTACGCTCCGAACAACGGCGCGGTCTACACCGACCGGGTCATCCAGGCGGTGCACGACAACCCCGAACTGTGGGAGTCGACGCTGATCATCCTGAACTACGACGAGCCCGACCACGCGAACCGCATCGGTGAAGGCGGCTTCTTCGACCACGTCGTACCGCCGATCCCGGAGGTCGGTACCGTCGGCGAGCGCGCCCCCGGAATCAAGCCCGGCATGGGCGGTCGAGTGCCGTTCGTGCTGGTCTCGCCGTGGACCCGTGGTGGCTTCGTCAACTCCGAGGTCTTCGACCACACCTCGACGATCCAGCTGATCGAGGAGTGGACCAAGAGCCTCGGCAGGCCGGCCATCTGCGAGAACATCAACGACTGGCGGCGCGGCGTCGCCGGCAATCTGCTGTCGGCGATCGACTTCCGCAACTTCGACACGTCGTTCCCGAAGCTTCCGAAGCCGGCGGACCTGCTCAAGTCGGTCGTGACCGATGCCGGCCTGCCGCCCGTGCCGCAGCCGGCCGTCGGTGCGCAGGTCATGCCGACCCAGACGATCACCGGCAAGGCGAAGCGCAGCCCGCTGTCCTTCCAGCCCAATGGCGTCCTCGTCGAGAACCCCGTGACCGGGGCCGTGACCGCCACCTTCACCGTCGAAGGCGGTCCCGACGGCAAGGCAGTCAACCTGGTCGGGCTGGCCGACAAGTACGTGCCCGCCCTGACCGGCGCCGAGCCGCTCGGCATCGGTCAGGACGCGCTGCCCCTCACGACGAGCAACCGCCGGTCGAGCTCGTACGCGTGGGACACCAAGGCGACGAACGGCAAGTACGCCTTCACCTTCTACGGCCCCGACCACTTCATCCGGTCCTTCGCCGGCACCGTGGTCCCGGCCAACGACCGGACCTCGGCCCAGCCGCGGGTCGACGTACGGCTCGCCAAGGGACACGGGCGGGTCGACCCGACGGTCGCGTTCACCCTGTCCGCCAACGGCGGCCGGTCAGTGACCTACACGCTGGCCGCGAACGACTTCGCCGGGAAGACGACGACCATCGTGGTGCCGGCCGGCAAGCACAGCGTCGTCACCTGGCCGACCGAGGACGGCTACTACGACGTGATCATCACCGCGAAGGAGTCTGCGGACTTCAAGCAGCGGTACGCCGGTCGCGCTGCGCAGAAGTGATCCTTCGCGCGCCGTGCTGAGCTGATCGCGATGTGCCCGCGTTCCTACCGGATCGCGGGCACATCCGCGTCGCGGGGTGTCAGTCCTCGGTGCCGTCGGTGCCGTCGGCGTCGTCTGTGGGGAAGGCCGGCGGGGCTTGCAGGTCGTGGGCGCGGAAGAGGACGGCGTGCTCGACGCCCATGACCTTGCCGCTCATCCTGGCGAACATCGGGATGAACTCGGCCGGGGCCGGGTGCCAGGGGAGCGCGGCCAGGTACGCGGCGTGTGCCTCGAGTGAGGCGACGCCTTTGCGGAGCGGTTCGCCGGTGACGTCGACGCCGTGGGTTGCGTTGCCGCCCAGCCCGGGGACGAGGTACCAGCGAGGTGAGTGCGGCTCGAGTTGCTCGTCGTCGATCTGTTCGGGGAAGACCCAGCGGTTGCCCGCGTCACGGATCGCGTCCAGGGTCGCGAGCCCGGCGGCGCGGTGGTCGGCCTGGTCGAAGCCGAACGGCGTCTCGACGTCGTACCCGACACCGAGCACGACGTCGGGCTTGAACCGGCGGATCTCCCGGCAGATGTCGCGGCGCAGGTCGAGGCCGTAGACGAGCACACCGTCCGGATGCTCGAGGACGGTCAGGTGGGTGACTCCCACGACGTCGCAGGCGGCCTGCTGCTCGGCAAGCCGCAGCTGAGCCGTCTCCGCGGGAGGATTCGGCATCCCGGCCTCGCCCCGGGTGAGCAGCAGGTACCCGACCTCGATACCGCGCGCGGTCCACCGGGCAACGGCCGCGGAGCTCCCGTACTCCATGTCGTCAGGGTGCGCCACAACACACAACACCCGCTGAAAGGATTCCTCAGGCAGAGCCGGCAACGTCATACCAGCATCCTTGCACCCCGCCGGGTCCCGGCGGGGTGCATCTGCTGGTCGGGCCGGCTGATGGAATGGGGGCATGACGACGACAGACTCTCGTCCGGTACTGCGGTTCGAGGATGCGGCGAGCCAGGCTCTGTACAGCGCGATCTACGCCGCGGCGCTCCAGAACCTGCTGGGGACCAATACCGTTCCGTTCGGCGAGATGCATGCCAGGAGTGGGTTGATGGATCCGGCGGTGGGGATGGTTCGGGCCGGGGGTGGGTACGAGCAGCCGTGGACGCGGGACGCGACGATCAACAGCTGGAACGCGACGAGCCTGCTGGCGCCGGCACTCGCCGCGAACACACTGTGGGCAGTGGTCGAAAAGGGTGCCGAAGGCAAGCTCGTCGTGCAGCAGGACAGCCAGCAGTGGGATCAGGTGATCTGGACTATCGGTGCCTGGCACCACTATCTGGTGACCGGCGACCGGGAGTTTCTGCAGCGTGCGTACGACGTTGTCACGAACACGCTGGCCGTCCGCGAGCAGGCCGCCGTCTTCGGCCGCGATGCCCGGTATGGGCTGTTCACCGGTCCGTCGTTCTTCAACGACGGCGTCTCCGGCTTCCCGGCGCCGACGGCGGACGCGGGGGAGTCGCGGGGGAGCGAGAGTACGTCGTACCCGGATGTCGTGTCGGCGATGTATCTGAGCACCAACGCGCTGTACTACGCCGCCTACATGCGTGCGGCCGAGATGGCGGACGCGCTCGGTCGGCCGGCTGATGGTCATCGAGCCAAGGCGGCGGGGCTCAAGCAGGCGATCAACCAGCACTTCTGGAATCCGCGCACCGGAAGCTACAACTATGAGCTCACGGCTGACGGGAGGCCGGGGGCGTACCAGGAAGGTGCGGGGCTGGCGTTCGCCCTGCTTTTCGGGATCGCCGACGGCTCGCAAGCCAGGTCGGTGATCTCGAATGCGCAGCGGATGACTTGGGGAATGCCTGACACCTTTCCGCGCTGGGACAGGTACTCCAGCGCGGAACCCGGACGGCACAACGCGATCGTCTGGCCGCTCGTGCAAGGACTCTGGGCGAAGGGTCTGGCCAAGCACGGCGATGTGGAGGGGTTCGCGACTGAGACCAGGTTGCTCGCGGAGCTGGTTAGGAACAGCGGCGGTTTCTGGGAGATCTACGACGGGAACACCGGTGCCGTCGAGGGTGGCTACCAGGGCGCAACCGGCGTACTCAAACGCCACTGGGACTCGCAGCCCGACCAGACCTGGTCCGCGACGGCCTTCATCGACATGATGCACACCGGCCTGTTCGGCATGACCTTCGACAGCCGCGGCCTGACCTTCGCACCGAACCTCCCGCCCGGCTGGGGCGACGTCACACTCAGCGGCGTGCGCTACCGAGACTCTGTCCTGACAGTGGCCCTTCGCGGTACAGGCAATGTCATCCACGCCTTCAACCTCGACGGCACCCCGTCGACGGAGTACGCCGTACCGACCTCCCTCCACGGACACCACACAATCGACATCACCCTGAACCCGGCGTAGCACGCTTGCTGTCGCTCGGACACGTACCACCCGGGGCAGGCGCAAAAGGTCACCGCTTCGCGGCGGCTATTTTGTTAGCAGCCTGCGGCGGCGTGCATGTCGCGCCTGGCCGGTGGCTTCGGCGTATCGCGTGGTCCGGCGGGTGTTCACCGGGCTTTCCGCCACGTCTGGCCCGGGCGCGGGGCAACGGACGCCGCTTCGCGGCGGCTGTTTTGTTGGCCGCCTGCGGCGGGGCGCATGTCGGGCCTGGGTGGTCGCTTCGGCGTATCCCGTGGTCCGGTGGGCGTTGACGAGGCGTCCCGCTGCGTCTCGCCGGGCCGGGGGCAACGGACGCAGCTTCGCGGCGGTTGTTTTGTTGGCCGCTTGCGGCGCCGTGCATGTCGCGCTTGGGCGGTCGCTTCGGCGTATCCCGTGATCCGGCTGGCGCGCCGCGCCGGGCGCGGGATTCGGTCTTGGGTTGGATCAGCGGCGGTGCCGGTCGGCGAGCTTCAGCCAGATGACGCCGGTGATGATGACGGCCAGCCAGGCGGCCTTTGCGGTGGTGAGGGTCTCGTCGAAGAAGACCGGCCCCAGGACGGCGGCTCCCACGGCGCCGATGCCGGCCCAGACGGCGTACCCGATGGCGACTTCGATGGTGCGGAGGGCGCGGCTGAGTGCCCAAAGGGTCAGCAGGAAGAACACGACGGCTACGGCGGACCAGGACGGCACGGTGAAGCCGCGGCTGCCACCGACGGAGAGTGCGTAGCCGACCTCGAACGCACCAGCCAGCAGCAACGTGAGCCAAGCCGAGCGGGAAGACGCCGCGTGCTGAGCAGAGCGCGCGTACTGCGAGGCCTCAGCGTGCTGTGTGGCGTGCCGTGACGCGTGTGGCGAGGCGTGCCGTGACGCGTGCTGTGAGGCATGTGGCGAGGCGTGCTGTGAGGCGTGTGGCGGGTCGGGTTTGGATGGGTGCGTGGCGTGCGGTGGCTGCGTGGGGTTTTGGGGTGTCATGGGGTGTCCTTGAGGGAGTCAGATGGTGCCGGTTAGTTGGAGGCCTGCTACGCCGGTGATGACCAGGGCGATGCCGATTGCCTTGCGCCAGGTGAGTTGTTGGCCGAAGAGCAGGGCGCCTAGCAGCGTGATGCCGACACCGGCGAGTGACGTCCAGAGGGCGTAGCCGACGCCGACGTCGAAGGTGAGGAGGGCTCGGCTGAGGAAGTACGTGCCCAGGGCGCCGGTGATGAGAGTGGTGGCGGTCCAGCCGCGGTGGGTGAAGCCTTGGGCTTTGCCCGCGGAGAGCGCTACGGCGATCTCGAAGACGACGGCGACGGCCAGGTAGAGCCAGTGCATGAGGTTCCCTTCAGTGCGGTTGCCTCATCAGGGTCAGACTTCACACTGGTGTGAAGTGCAAGACTTGGCCCATGCGCATCGGAGAACTCGCGGACGCCACCGGCGTCAGCACACGCTCCCTGCGGTACTACGAAGAGCAGGGCCTGATCCGCTCGGACCGGACCGCGGGCGGCTGGCGCGAGTTCGACCCGTCGATGGTCGAGCGAGTCGTCATGATCCAGCACCTGCTGGCAGCCGGCCTGGGCAGCACGACCATCGGGGAGTTGTTGCCCTGCCTGGAGGCTCCGCCGGCCGAGCGCACCGGCGTACTCGAAGTCCTCCTCGCAGAAGGCGTCGAACGCCTCGAGGCCAAGCGCCGCGAGATCGACCGCGAACTCGAAGTACTCCAAGCCCTCCGCCAGGACGTCAGCATCCCGCAGCGGGCCGACGCCCTACTTGCTGAGTAGCAGCTGGCGAGCGGCGCGATGGGATAGGACGCCGTTGCGGTTGGTGGCTGACTCGTTCAGGGCGCTCGCGTGGGCGGCGGCTGCGAGGTGGTCGACGTAGACGGTGCCGGCTAGGTGTTGGGTTTCGTGGATCAGGCAGCGGGCCAGGTAGCCGGTTGAGTCGAGGGTGAAAGGGCGGCCTTCGACGTCTTGGGCGTGGAGGGTGGCTCGGGCGGGGCGGGGGAGTGGGGCGTTGGCGCCCGGGAGGGAGAGGCAGCCTTCGGTGCCGGGCTGGGTGCCGAAGAGGGCGGTCATGGTTTCGATGCGCGGGTTGAACGCGTGGCCGACGTGGCGGTCGCCGTACTCGTCCGTCAGGTCGTAGACGAATAGGGCCGCGTCGACGTCGACCTGGTTCGCAGCGAGGCCGCAGCCCTCGGCGATCCACATCGTGGTGAACATGTCGTCGATCAGCGAACCCCAGCGCTCCGCGCCGAACTCTGTCACCGGTTGGCACGGCCGATGCAGGATCTCCTCGCCGTACTCCGTGATCCGCCGCGGCGTGCCGCGCCGTACCTCGTCGGTCAGCTCGGGCAGGCGGCGACTCAGGCGGCCCTGGACGTACGTCGGCATGCAAAGATCGTAGTCTGCAAAGTTCACGCTTTGCAAAGTGAACGGTTTAAGATGCAGGACATGGCCGACCACCGCAGTACGCCGAACCGGCGCGACGTCGTGCGTGCGCATCCGCTGCGGGAGGCGCTCCTGGAGCTGATCGACCGGGACGGTACGACGACGTCGACCATCGCGGCGCGGGAGTTGGGGGAGAGCACGGGGTCGTGCTCGTTCCACCTGCGGCGGCTGGAGGCGCTCGGGGTGATCGAGGCGGTGCCGGGCGCGGTGGGGCGGGTGAAGCCGTGGCGGCGGATGCGCGTGGAGCAGGCGACGCTCAATCGCGAGCTCGAGGACACGGCGTACGCGAGCTGGCTGGCCGCGAAGACGTCCGACGACGAGGACTTCGCCTTCAGCGAGGTGGTGACGCTGGCCGACGGGGAGCTCGCGGAACTGCGGGCCCGCCTGCATCGGGTAATGCGCGACTTCGTCGGCTCCGAGCCGAGATCGGACGCCACGACACCGACGGCCGTGACACCGACGGCCGTGATCATCCGCGCCTTCCCGCTCCGCGAAGAGCAGTAACGCGAAGAGCAGTAACACGAAGAGCAGTAAGCCGACGGAACCGACCGGGAAGGCCGAGCGTCAGCCCAGGCGACGGCATCCTGTCGACCACGGAGTTCCCATGACTTACGGCCAGCCGGATCGCAACCCCAACTCCCAGCAAGGGGGGTATCCGCAGCACCTCTGGCCCGACTACTCGCAGGCGCCGAGTGATCCTGCCTGGCAGCCTCAGGCGCCGATCCCGGTTCAGCCGAAGGGTACGGCGCTGCTCGGCGTACTCGCCTTCGTCCTCGGGCTCGCGGCCCTGGTCGCGCCCTTCCTGCCCGTCGATATGACGGGATTCCGCCAGTACGCCGCCTTCCCGCTGGCGCTCCCGGGCGTCGGGCTCGCGATTGCCGGGCTGATCGGCGCCCGGCGCGGGAAGCCGCTGGCCGTCGTCGGCGCGGTGCTGTGCGTGCTGGCGCTCGGGATCGGCTGGATCATGGTGCTCAACTACCGCTGACCGGCCCCGAAATCATCAGCCGATGCCCCTCCGCCAACACCAGCGTGAACGTACGCCGGTACCACGGCATGTCCTCCGGCGCGGTCGATTCCGCAAGGCCGGCTGCGAGCGCGGCGTCGTACAGGGGATCGACGAGTACGCCGACATCGAACGTGATCGTCGCGGGTGAGATGGCGCCGGTTGCGCGCCGTACCTCCAGGCCGCTCTGACCGTTCCACTCGGTGAAGCCGAGATGCACGAGGTCGTCGAGTTCGAAGCGGACGCGTAGCCCCAGCAACTCGGTCAGCACGCGCACCGTGGCAGCGAGGTCGCGAACCTCCAGCACCGGCATGATCCCGAACGTGATCGGATCCGTCGGCCTCGCCGCGCGACCCATCACGACGGACTGCGCGATCTCGCCGTCGAGCGTCCGCGGCAGGCGGCCGACGAGGTCGAGGCCCGCGTGCCGGGCGACGGCGATCGAGCGTACGTTGCGCGAGTCGATCCATGCCTCGACGCCGGTGATCGACGGCTGCTCGAGCAGGTGATCGACGACCGCGCGGGCTGCCTCGCTCATCAGCCCGGCGCCCCACCGATCGCGGCGCAGGTACCAGCTCAGGCCGCGGATCGAGCTGCCTTGATCGGAGAAGACGGCGATGACGCCGACGGCGGTCTGCTCCGGCCGGACCCGCAGTACCCACGTCCAGCCGCCGTTGTCGCCGAACTCCCGCTCCAACCGCTCCCGCGACTCGCTCTCGGACGTCGACGGCGTCATATATCCGCCGCTCGCCCACTCCGGATCCGCGAACATCGCGTGCAGCGCCGGCAGATCGCGCTCCATCTCGAACTCCACCAGATCGAGCCGAGCGGTCTCGAGCATCTGCATCGATCCTTCACTTGGGGTAAGGATGGGTAGAGAACCTCTACGCCACGAAGGGTACGACGATGGCCGAGCGCACGCGGCAGCCCACGAGTCACGAGCGGATGTCAGGTCGTCCGTGGGATGCGTCGTACCAGGACGGTCCCGCGCCGTGGGAGTTCGGCGGGCCGCAGCCGGCGGTTGTGCAGTTGGTGTCCGAAGGTGCATTCCACGGGACAGTGCTCGACGCGGGCTGTGGGAGTGGTGACAACGCACTGCTCATCGCTTCGAGCGGGGTGCCCGTGGTTGGGTTCGATGTCGCCGAGACCGCGTTGGCGCGGGCCCGGGAGAAGGCCGCTGAGCAGGGCGTCGACGCCGAGTTTGTTGCCGCCGATGCGCTGCAGCTCGATGAGTTGGGGCGTAGTTTCGACACGATTCTCGACAGCGGTCTCTTTCACACCTTCGATGCGGGCGAGCGCTCGCAGTACGTCGTGAGTCTGGCTTCGGTCGCCAAATCCGGCGCGACTCTTTATGTGTTGTGTTTCAGCGACGAAGAACCCGACGCCGTTCCGCACCCGATCTCGCAAATCGATTTGCATGCCGCGTTCACTGCCGACTCCGGCTGGAGGGTCGTCAGTATCGAACCGCGCAGGATCGAGACGCGAATGCATGAGAATGGCGCTCCGGGCTGGCTCGCGACGGTACGTCGAAACTAAGCCAAGCAGTGGCGTGTTTTCGCCGTAAGGTCCTCAAGCATGATCACGCGGGAGCAGGCCGTCGCCTATCGGTTGCACGTGAACTACCTGGTCGATCGACTGCCGGCGGGATCGCACGAGCAGGCGGCGTACGTCGGTCTGCAGGACACCGCGCCGCGGGACGCGTTGCTCGGGCTGCATGCTCGAATGGCGGGATGCGTGCCGTCGGACTGGGAGCACCCCTCCCTGATCCAGACGTACAGCCCGCGGGCGGCGGTGTATGTGCTGCCCGTTCGCGATTTCGGCGTGTTCACGCTGGGGCGACTGCCGCTCGACGCGGACGCGGTACGGCGGATCGACGTACTCGCGGACCGGCTGTGCGCGACGTTGGGCGGGCGTGAGCGGCGGGGAGGCATGGGACACGAGTTGCGCGAGGCGTGTGCGAGCGGGCGGATCGCGGTGCGGTGGGACACGACGTCGCTGTGGGCGCGGGAGGTTCCACGGCCGTCGATCGACGTCTCCGAGGCGCGGGTGGAGTTGTGCCGGCGACACGTTCGTTGCTTCGGGCCCACAACGCCGAAGACGTTCTCATGGTGGTCCGGCCTGTCGCCTGCGGATGCTCGGGCGGTCTGGGACTCGCTGGCGGAAGAGCTCGTCGAGGTCGATTTCGAGGGCGTTGCCGGGTGGATTCTTCGCGCGGACGAAGAATGGTTGCGGTCGGCAACTGTGCCGCGTGGGGTTCGGTTGCTCGTCGCGTCGGATCTGCGACTGTTCGGCCGGGATCACGGCGGCCGGTTCGTCGGACCGGGTCTGCGGGAGTTGACGCCGGTCGCGGATTCCTTTCATCCCAACGGCTTGCTGGTCGACGGTCGCATCGTCGGTGCGTGGGGACGGAAGGGCGGGCGGGTGGACGTGGTGCTGTCCGAGAAGCTCGACGCGAGGCAGTACGGCGCTTTGGAGGAAGAGGTCGCAACTATGCCGGTGCGCGATCCGCAACTGTCAGTCAGGTGAGGGGAGTGCGTCGAGGGGCTTCCGGTAGCTGCGGAAGTTGGTGCGGAGGAGGTGGACGTCCACCTCGGGGAGATGGAGTTCGATCAGGTCGTAGGTCTCTTCGACGAGGTCGTGGAGCAGTTGAGCGCCTTCGGGTGGGGGTCGGTTGAAGACGCCTCGGATGCGGGCCGTCAATGATGGTGGCGCCAACGACAGACCCAGGTTGTCGAGGCGTTTGAACGCGGACGGATGACCGCAGTACTTGCCGTTGAGGGCGTGGAGGACGGTCAGCAGTTGGCTCGTGATGCGCAGGAATTCGCGGGCGAGGAGGAGCGGGTTGTGACGGTAGGCGAGCATCTGCCAGCGCCAGAACTGTTCGATGTTCCCGTCCCGCCGTACGACGGCGAGTGCGAGCTCACGCGGGTAGGGCTGCACGCGTCCCTGCCAGCCGGCGACGAGTTCGGCGCGCGGGCCGCGGACGTCGCGACCGTCCACGATGCCCTTGATCGCGTCCAGGCTCGGTCCGTCCGGGCGGTGCGAGATGAGTACGTCGTCCAGCATGTTCTCGACCGCGGGCGTGGTCGTGTGCACGACCTCGACCATCAGCCCGTCGGATCGCGGCGCGCCGAGGTAGATGTGGTCGTACCAGGGCGGCGTTCCCTCATTCACCGTCCGAATGTCAGCCGCCCCCGCAACGTCAGCCACCGCGACCCGCTCAGCGAGCGAGGGCCGACGTGCCCAGAACACCCCGACCTCGACGTCCGACCACCGATCCGCGTCTCCCCGTGCGGTCGACCCGCTCACGATCACGGCGTCGACCCCGTCAGCCGCCGCAAATGTGTTCAGGACCGGCTGCACAGCCTCACGCCGCCACCGAGCCGCCTCCGTCACCGCCATGACGGCAGTAGATCACGCAGGCCCGCGACCGATCGGCGACAATCACTCCATGCCAGCCCTCTGTCCGTGCGGTCAGGACCTGCCGTACGCCGCCTGCTGTGGTCCGCTCCACCGCGGTGACGCGACCGCCTCGACCGCGGAGCAGTTGATGCGCTCCCGGTACGCCGCCTTCGTGATGCACGACGCGCCGTACCTCCAGCAAACCTGGTCGCTGACGACCCGACCGGCGAGGATCGACTTCCCACCGGGCCGGGAGTGGACCGGGCTGGAGATCGTGCGCACGACCGGTGGGAGCGCGTTCCACACGGAGGGCACGGTCGAGTTTCGCGCCCACTACACCGAAGCCGGCAAACCCGGCGTCCAGCACGAGAACAGCACCTTCACCCGCGAAGGCGGCCACTGGGTCTACGTCACCGCGCTATGACCGAACCTGAGATTCGCAGATGGGGCACACACCGCGTGACCCTGATCCTGCTCCGCCTCCTAGTGCTGGCCGCGCTGGTCGCAACCGCGATCGAGCACCTGCTCTGGCCGACGATCCCGGCCGCCTTGCTGATCCTGGGCGGGGCGATGCGGTACGAACTCCGCCTCACCGACGAGGAGCTGATCCTCCGAGAGCCGATCGGCGGCACCCGGATCCCGCGCGCAGAGATCGCCTACGCGAAGTTCGACTACAAACCCTTCGGCGTCTACCTGGACATCCACCGCCACAACGGCCAGATCGACCACCTCCGCTTCGCCCCCAAAGCAACCTCAACCGAACTCTCCGGCGACCCCCCACCCCCAGACAGCCCCGCCCACCAAATCACCCGCTGGGCGCAGGAGGCGCAGAGTCACGATTAGACCCGCGGCCCGGAATGCGGCTGGGATCGGGGGCGCGCCGGGTTGAGGGGGGGTGTTACCCGGCCTGACCGGCGATCGTGGTGCGTTTCATCACCCCATCCGGTTGAGTTGGGGGGCGGGTGGTCGAGGGGTGGGTGCGGGGGGTGGGGTGCCCTCATCCGCATGGGGTGAGGTGGTGGGGCGGGCGGCGGGACACGATCCAGGGGTGGTCCGTTGCCGGCTTGGCGGCGGCATGCCGTAGGAGAGGAGACAGCAGGATGGCTGCGAAAAAGGCCGGGCGGCGATGACCGGCTTCATCGTGTTCGCCGGCGCGCTGCTCATGATGACCGGACTGGTGAACGTCTTCGAGGGGTTCATCGCGCTGTTCTCGGACGAGCGCCTGGTCGTCACCCGGGAGAACCTGATCATCGTCGACGTGACCGCGTGGGGCTGGATCATCCTGATCTTCGGCCTGCTCCTGATGGCAGTCGGCGCCTGTCTGCTGACGGCACAGACGTGGGCCAGGATCGCCGCGATCGTGCTCGTCTGCCTGCACGCTGTCACGCAGGTCGCCTGGCTCGGCGCGTATCCGGTCTGGGCGTTGCTGATGATCGCGCTGGACGTCTTCGTGCTGTACGCGCTGACCGCCCGGTGGTCCGACGTACGCGACGAGCTCGGCGGTTCGAGCAGAGTCGAATGGGACGGTCAGGAGGCGGCCGATCTATCGGCTGCCGAGCGACGCAGACCCCCGCTGATGTGACCCTGGGAGCCGCCTCGAACGAGACGGCTCCCAGGCACTTCACTCCGCGATCTGGTACGTCGGGGTGATGATGGCTCGCGCCAACGTGTGGAAGGCGAGGTTGAAGCCCACCACGGCGGGCGAGGCGTCGGCGTCGACGTCCAGGGCTTCCACGTCGATCGCATGTACGACGAAGTAGTAGCGGTGGACCTGGTCGCCTGCGGGCGGGGCCGCGCCGCCGAAGTTCTTGGCGCCGAAGTCGTTGCGGACGTGGAACGCGCCGTTGTCGAGGCGTTCGGGAGTGCCGGCGCCGGTCGGGAGCTCCGTGACCGTGGCCGGGAGGTTGACCAGGACCCAGTGCCAGAAGCCGGACACGATCGGCGCGTCGGGGTCGTAGCAGGTGACGACGAAGGCCTTGGTCTCCGCGGGGAACCCGGACCAGCTGAGCTGCGGCGACTTGTTCCCGCCGCCGAACGCGTGGTCGTCCGACAGCTGCTCGCCGTCGGCGACATCGGTACTGGTGACGGTGAACGAACCCACCTTCGGGAGCAGTTCGTACGGGTCCGGGGCGACGGGACGATCGAGCGACATCGGTGATCCTCCGGGATCTGGAAGGCGTCTGCGACGTGTGGTGATTCCGACATTACTGTCCATATGCCGCCGACCCACCCCGGGGCACCCGATCGGAGATGCGAAGATCGAGCCGGTACGGCGGAACCGGGCAAGCGGGACTGCCGCGCGGGCGGACGGCCCGCCGTGGACCGGGAACGGATGGAGGACTCGATGGACGGCGTGGTGGACGGGTACCTGGAGCGGATCGCTCCCGCCGACTCGGCGGCGATGCAGGCGGCCGAGGGGCGGCACGCGCAGCTGACGAAGCCGGCCGGGTCGCTCGGCGTACTCGAGGAGCTGTCCGTGCGAGTGGCGGGGATGACCGGGGCCTGCCCGCCACAGGTGCCACAGCCTGCCGTGGTGACGGTGTTCGCGGCGGATCACGGCGTACACGCGCAGAACGTCTCCCCGTGGCCGCAGGAGGTGACCGCCGCGATGCTCGCGAACTTCGCGGCCGGGGGTGCCGCGGTGAACGCGTTCGCGGCCAACAACCGGGTCGACGTACGGGTCGTGGACGTCGGCGTGGCGACACCGGTGGAGCAGTTGGACATCATCCACGCCAAGGTCCGTCCGGGCACCCGCGACCTGTCCCGGACCGACGCCCTCACCGAGGACGAGGCGCGGGCGGCGATCGCGGTCGGGTTCGACCTCGCGGACAAGCTGGTGCACGACGGGTATCGCTGCCTGCTGACCGGCGACATGGGCATTGCCAACACGACCGCCTCGGCTGCGCTGATCGCGACCTTCACCGGGTCGACCGCCGACGCCGTTACGGGCCGCGGCACCGGCATCGACGACGCGGCGCTCGCGCACAAGACAGCCGTGGTACGGGATGCGCTTGCGCTCCACGACGTACCTTCGGCTGATCCGCTCAAGGCGCTCCAGGCGTACGGCGGTCTCGAGCACGCAGCTCTTGCCGGATACATCCTCGGAGCGGCGGCCAACCGTACGCCGGTGATCCTCGACGGCGTGATCGCCGGAGCGGCCGCGCTCGTGGCACAGGCGTTCCACCCGGCCGTCGTCGACTACTGCGTCGCCGGGCACCGCTCGGCTGAGCCCGGTCACGCGGTCGCGCTGAAGAAGCTCGGCCTGCAGCCGCTCGTGGACCTCGACCTGCGTCTCGGTGAGGGGACCGGTGCGGTGCTCGCGTACCCGATCCTCACCTGCGCGGTGCGTGCGCTCGCGGAGATGGCCACGTTCGAGGACGCGGGGATCGGTCAGTGACACATCAGTACCTGTCCGGTCTCGTGCTCGAAGGGCGGCGCGTGGTCGTCGTCGGCGGTGGCGGGGTCGCTCAGCGCCGGCTGCCGCGGCTGCTCGAGTCGGGCGCGCGAATCGACCTGATCTCACCGTCGATCACCCCGACCATCGAGGGTCTGCTCGGGAACCCGTCACTGAGCTGGATCGAGCGCGGGTTCCAGGACGGCGATCTCGACGGGGCCTGGTACGTCGTGGTCGCGACGGATGATGCCTCGGTCAACGATCGGGTCTCGGCCGAGGCGGACGAGCGGCGGATCTTCTGTGTGCGCTCCGACGACCGTTCGCAGGCGACCGCGTGGACGCCGGCGTCCGGTCAGCACGACAACGTGACGATCGGCGTCCTCGGCGGTGGCGATCACCGGAAGTCGGCCGCCGTCCGGGACGCGATTCTGGAAGGGCTGCGGACCGGTGAGCTGGCTGCGCGGGACGTGGATCGGCGACCGGGGGTGTACCTGGTCGGCGGGGGACCGGGCGATCCGGATCTGATCACGGTGCGCGGGCGGCGGTTGCTGGCGGAGGCTGACGTGGTTGTGGCGGATCGGTTGGCGCCGCAGCCGTTGCTGGACGAGCTGCACCCGGATGTCGAGTTGTTCGACGCGGCGAAGTTGCCGCGCGGGCGGGCGGCGCAGCAGGAGGAGATCAACCGGATCCTGGTGGAGCGCGGGCGGGCCGGGAAGGTCGTCGTACGGCTCAAGGGCGGGGATCCGTACGTGTTCGGGCGGGGTTTCGAGGAGGCGCTGGCGTGCGCTGAGGCTGGGGTTCCGTGGACGGTGGTGCCGGGGATCACGAGCTCGATCTCGGTGCCGGCGGTGTCGGGGATCCCGGTGACCCATCGCGGGGTGACGCATGAGTTCACGGTGGTGTCGGGTCACATCCCGCCGTCACACCCGGACTCATTGGTCAACTGGGATGCCCTCGCGCAGCTGCACGGCACTTTGGTACTTCTGATGGCGGTCGAGAACCTTCCGGCGATCGCCGAACGGTTGATCGCGGCTGGTCGGCCGGCGAACACCCCGGCGGCGGGGATTGCCGACGGAACGTTGCCTGGTCAACGGATGGTGACGTCGGACCTGGCCGGGATCGCTCAAGCGATGAAGGACGATGGCGTCGGCGCACCAGCAATCGTTGTCATAGGCAACGTGGTCGAGGTAGCCGCGCTGGCGCGCGCCACGGCGGGAGCGGCGGAGCGCGGTGGCGGTGGCGGTGTGGAGCGCGGTGGTGGTGGGGTGGGGTGACGCTGATTCCGGTTGAGGATGCGGGGGATGCGCGGCTTGCCGACTATGTGCAACTGCGGGAGGTTAATCTGCGGCGGTTGCTCGAGGAGGAGCACGGGCTGTTCATTGCCGAGGGCGACAAAGTGATCCGGCGGGCCGCGGAGACCGGGTACGAGCCGCGGTCGTTCCTGCTCGCGCCGCGGTGGCTGGACTCGCTCCAGGACGTTCTCGACAAGTGGCCGGACAAGCCCGTGTACGTCGTGTCGGAGGAGCTGGCCGAGCAGGTCACCGGATTCCACGTCCACCGCGGCGCGCTCGCGTCGTACAAGCGCCGCGCCGCCGTACCGCTCGCAGACCTCCTGACCGACGACGTACGACGAATCGCGATCTTCGACGATATCGTTGACCACACCAACGTTGGCGCCGGGTTCCGCGCCGCGGCCGCGCTGGGTGTCGGCCTCGTGCTGGTGACGCCGACCTGCGCCGACCCGCTGTATCGGCGTTCGATCAAGGTCTCGATGGGCACCGTCTTCCAGGTTCCGTGGACCCGTCTCCAGAACTGGCCGGGCGACCTGCGACTCCTCCAGGAGCACGGGTACGTCGCCGCCGCAATGGCCCTCACTGACGACTCGATCACCCTCGACGAGCTCGCCGACCGGGACGACGACAAGCTCGCGCTGATCTTCGGCACCGAAGGCCACGGCCTCAAACCGCACGTGCTCGAACAGGCAGACGTCACCGTACGCATCCCGATGGCGGGCGGCGTCGACTCCCTCAACGTGGCATCCTCAGCAGCAGTAGCGTTCTACGCCACTCGACGCTGAGGGGGAGCCATGCGTACGACGGACCGCCTCGTCCTGCGCCCGTTCCGCGACACCGACCTGGAGCCGTGGGCCGCCCTGAACGCGGATCCGCAAGTCACGCAGTTCCTCGGAGGCCCGCTGAGCCGGGCCGAGTGCGACCGGGACGCGGCCGGTATCAACGAGGTCTACGCCGCGCACGGGTACGGCTTCCTGGCCGTCGAGCGTCGTACGGACGGGGTCTTCCTCGGCGCCTGCGGTCTCTCGAAGGAGCAGTGGTACCCGGACGACCTCGAGATCGGCTGGCGGCTCGCGCGCGAGTTCTGGGGTCACGGCTACGCGACCGAGGCCGCGGCTTCCTGGATCGAGCACGGGTTCACGACGCTCGGCCTGCCGCGCATTATTGCGGTGACCGATACCCCGAACGTCCGTAGCATCGCGGTCATGCGCCGGCTCGGGATGCGCTTCGATCACGAGGCGGTGCTGGAGGAGGACGGCGTACCGTTCGACGCCACCATCTACTCGCTGACGGCGGAGGCTTGGAAAGCATGGACGGCATGGAAAGCAAGCCGAAGGTAGTCCTCGTCACCGGAATGCAGGCGGCCGGGAAGTCGACGATCGCGCCGTTGCTCGCGGCAAGGATGGGTCCGCCCGCAGCAACTCTCGACGGCGACGTCTTCTACCGCGGCGTCGTCGCCGGCGCGGAGATCATGACACCGGAACCGTCCCCGGAGGCGATCCGGCAGCTTGAGTTGCGGTACGACGCGAGCGCACTGGTGGCGCAGCACTACGCCGACGCCGGATTCGACTTCGTGTGCAGCGACATCGTGCTGGGCGAGCACGTCGAGCGATGGTTCTCGCGGCTGCGCGGCGTCGACCCGTACCTCGTCGTCCTCGTGCCGTCGGTCGAGTCGATCGTCGAGCGGGAGATCGGGCGCGGGGGCAACAACGCCTACCGGGACTGGGGTCCCTCGGTCGAGGAGGGTGTCCGCGCGCTGATGACGAGCCTCGACGAGACTCCGCGCCGGGGCCTGTGGTTGGACACCACCGGCCAGACCCCGGCCCAGACAGTCGACGAGATCGACCTGGAGAAGGCCCGCTGGTAGATCAGGTGGCGGGGGTGTCCTCGTGGTCGTTCTCGTGCTCGATCATCGGGGAGACCGGCCAGTCGGACGGGTAGTCCGGGGCGAACTCCTCGGCCTCGGCGAACAGGCGCTTCTTGTACTTGCGGGACAGCCGGTCGCCGAACACCATGCCCTGGGTGTGATCGGTCTCGTGCTGCAGGCAGCGGGCCAGCAGGCCGTTGCCCTCGAAGCTGACCGGCTCGCCGTGCTGGTCGACGCCGGTGACCTTGGCGAAGTCGGGGCGCGCGCACTTGGTGAACGCGCCGGGCAGCGACAGGCAGCCCTCGTCCCCCTCGTCCAGGTTGCGGTCCTTGCCCTCCGGCACCTCGACCGTCGGGTTGCACACCACGCCTTGCACCCGGTTGCCGTCCTTGTCGGGGCAGTCGAACACGAAGACCTGCAGGTCGACACCGACCTGGTTCGCCGCCAGGCCGACGCCCTCGGCCGCGTTCATCGTCGCGACCATGTCGGCGATCAGCGTCTGCAGCTCGTCCCCGAAGTCGGTGACAGGCTTGTTGACCCGATGCATGACGTCCTCACCCCAGCGGGTGATGGGCCGCACCGAACCGTTCCCAGGCAACGTAGACATGCCCGAAATCCTAACCTGCCCCCGACTTCGGGCACCCACCAACCGTTTCCGGCGGGCGCCGGTGGTTGGTGGGTGCCCAAGGTGCTACTTGGCGTTGACCTCGTCGCGCCAGGTGACCCACTCGCGGAGCAGGCCGAGGTCGTAGTCGGGACCGGAGGAGGAGACCGTGAACAGGCGGGTGCCGACGTCGAGCAGCGACTTGCCGATGTCCTCGGGGGACTTGTCGCCGACACCGGCCGAGCGCTCGATCTCACCCGGGTCGCGGCCGAGCGTCTTGCAGTGCTCGTCGAGTACGGCGTGCTTGTGCGCGAGCGTCTCCGCGTCGCCGAAGCCGTGCCAGATGTTCGCGTGCTTGGCGACGAGCTTCAGCGTCTTCTTCTCACCGCCGCCGCCGATCAGCACCGGGATGTCGCGGGTCGGCCGCGGGTTGAGCTTGGTCCAGCGCTGCTCGATCCGCGGCAGTGCCTCGCCGAGGGCGTCCAGCCGGCCGCCCGCCGTACCGAAGTCGTAGCCGTACTCGTCGTAGTCCTTCTCGAACCAGCCGGAGCCGATGCCGAAGATCAGCCGGCCGTCGCTGATGTGGTCGACCGTCCGCGCCATGTCGGCGAGCAGGTCGGGGTTGCGGTAGGAGTTGCAGGTGACCAGGGCGCCGATCTCGACCCGCTCGGTCGCCTCGGCCCAGGCGGCCAGCATGGTCCAGCACTCGAAGTGCAGGCCCTCGGGCTCACCGCTGAGCGGGTAGAAGTGGTCCCAGTTGAACACCACGTCGACGCCGATCTCTTCGGCCGCGGCGACGGTGCGCCGGATGTCGGCGTACTGGGCGTGCTGGGGCTGGACCTGCAGACCGATCCGTACCGGAAAAGCGCCGTACGGACGGTCGGTGGACTCGGAAGCTGTCATGGTGAAGATCCTATCCGGCGTTTCGGAGGACCCTCCGGATAGGTCCAGAACGAGGAGGTACGACGGGATGCCAGACGCTGAGTCCGACGGTGTGTCCAACACTGTGTCCAACGCCGTGTCCGATGACGGGGCGGAGGTCGACGAGTTCGCGCGGCTGTTCACGCGGTTCCTGGAGCGGATGCAGGTCAGCGGGCACCGGAGCAGCCGGGAGAGCCTGCGGGACCGGCTCCGGGAGCATCTCGGTGTCGACCCCGAGCAGGTGCCGGTGGTGTCATCGAGTTTTCCGCCGTACGACCTGCCGAACGTGCAGCGGGCGATCGAGGCCTGGTTCGACTCGTTCGAGGTGGTCGGGCTGGCCGGTTCGAACCGCGGTCATCACTCGCTCGGCGAGCTCCTGGAGCTGGCGGAGTACGACCGGTTCGGGATCGGGGCGGTCGACTACCAGCGGCTGCAGATCGACGTCGGCGAGGAGATGGATTGCGTCGCCTTCGGGTTCTACCTCGGGGTGCGGGGCGACGATCGGTACGTCGCGCTGCTGCGGGCGGCGAATCCGCAGTACGGGCGTTCGAGCGTGGACCTCGAGATCCTGGCGGTGGAGAAGGCGGCCGGCGATCGGTTCCTCGGGGCGCTGCCCGAGCTGATCCGGGAGCACAACGTGTTCCGCGCGAAGGTGGTGTCGTTCGAGGGGCACGAGTTCGGGCAGGGTGTCGGGCCGTTCCGGTTGCATCCGCGGCCGGGGATCACGCGGGCGGACGTCGTACTGCCTGACGGTGTGCTCGAGCGGATCGAGCGGGAGGTCGTCGGGATCGCCGCGCATCGGGAGACGCTGCTGGCCGCGGGTCAGCACCTACGGCGGGGCGTTCTGCTCTACGGCCCGCCCGGGACCGGGAAGACCCATACCATACGGTATGTCCTGTCGCAGTTGCCCGACTTCACGGTCGTGCTGCTGGCGGGGACGAGCATCCACTTCATCTCGCAGGCGTGCGCGCTGGCACGGATGCTGCAGCCGGCGCTCGTCGTCCTCGAGGACTGCGATCTCGTCGCCGAAGCGCGGGACTACTCACACGGCTCCGAGAATCCGCTGCTGTTCCAGGTGCTGAACGAGATGGACGGACTGGCGCAGGACGCGGATGTGGCGTTCCTGCTGACCACGAACCGGGCGGACCTGCTCGAGCCGGCGCTGATGCAGCGGCCAGGGCGGGTGGACATGGCTGTGGAGGTGCCGCTGCCGGACGCTGACGGGCGAGCGCGGTTGCTGCGGCTCTACGGGCCTGGTCTGGAGCTTCCGGGTGAGCTGGTCGACGAGATCGTCGAGCAGACGGCTGGTACGACGGCATCATTCATGAAGGAGCTGGTACGACGGACGGTGCTGCTCGCCGCGGAGGCGGGGACGGCGCCGGGCGCGGATCACCTTCGGGCCGCGGTCGCGGAACTGCTGTCGTCGCGCGACACGCTGACCCGACGCCTGCTCGGCGCGACCGGAAGCGAGCCGTACGACGACCAGGCGGGCGCCGCCGATCCGCCAGGCCCGGGCACCGCACCGGAGCCAGGAATGGCCGGGCCGGGCGCGGCGCGGCCTGGCGCGGCGCCGGGGCTGGCGGGGCCGAGCGCGGGGGCAGGCATGTTGCCTAAGCGAGGGCCGATGCCTGGGGTGTACAAGGGGTTCATCGGCTGAAGTAGGTCGCGAGGTGGTTGAGCATGGTGGCGACGCCGGGCTTGATCGGGACTTGCTGTTCGTCGGTGAGGCCGACGCTGCGGTAGCTGAGCTGCGTCTTCCCATCAGGTAGTCCTGACAAGTCGACGGTGATCTCCTCGGCGGGGTCGTCGAAGTACAGGACCAGATGGTGCGGAAGGTCGAGCTCGCCGTACCGGAGCGTGAACGGCACCTCGACGTCGCCCTCGCCGACGAAGACGGCCGAGATCAGGCCCCCGGGCCGGACGTCGAGCGTGACGCGGTCGGACGGCGTGGTGAAACCTTCGGCAAGGAACCAGGCCGCGAACGGCTCGGCCTCGGTGAATGCGCGGACGACCTCGGCGGGTGGGGCGTCGACGACCTGCTGCAACGTGAACATGATCAGAACCTCCAGTGTGGATGACTCGATCACTGTGCCTGGAGGCGTTTACGGTTTGCTTTCGGTCGGGAGCTGGTCGGCGTAAACCTCGGCCCAGTCGCCCAGCGCGCGGATCGGCACCAGCAGGTCCTTGCCCGCGGTCGTCAGCGAGTACTCGACACGCGGCGGCGCTTCGGCGTACCGGCGGCGTTCGACCAGACCGTTGTGTTCGAGGCGGCGCAGCGTCTCGGTGAGGACCTTCTGGCTGATGCCGCCGATCCGGCGGCGGAGGTCACCGGGACGGGCGGCGCCGTGCGAGAGCGAGTACAGCACGACCATCGGCCAGCGTCCGCTGATCAGGTCGGCGGCGACCCGCGCCTGACAGTCGGAGAAGAATCTCGGCTCCACCCGTCCATTGTGCGTCGCCCGATAGGCACCAGTTGGTGCCCATCGCTCAGTCCAGACAGAACTCGTTGCCCTCGACGTCCTGCATGTTCTGGCACGACTCGTTGACGCCGTCGTAACGCAGCAGCGGCCCGCGCGTCGCTCCGAGCGCCTCCAGCCGGACACATTCGGCCTCGAGGACCGCCAGCCGCTCCTCAAGTACGAGACCGGTGCCGACCCGTACGTCGAGGTGCACGCGGTTCTTCACGACCTTGCCCTCGGGGACGCGCTGGAAGAACAGCCGCGGCCCGACGCCGGTTGGGTCGACACACGCGAACGCCGCGCCCTGGCTCTCCGGCGGCAACGACCGGTCGAACTCGCCCCAGTCGGCGAAGCCCTCCGGCGGCGGCGGTACGACGTACCCGAGCACCTCGCACCAGAAGCGCGCGACGCGCTCCGGATCCGCGCAATCGAAGGTGACCTGGAACTGCTTCACGGACGGCATCGGCCCAGCATAGACACCGGAAGGTGCGCATCGGACTGTCTACCGTCGGGCCCATGAGAATAGGAACACTGGGCAACGGACTGATGGCCGAGGCGCTGGCCGGTCGATGGATCGAGGCCGGTCACGACGTGATGGTGGGCGGTCGCGATCCGGAGCGGGCCGCCGAGCTCGCCAAGCGGATCGGCGCCGTGCCGGGCTCGTTGACGGAGGCGGCGGCGTACGGCGAGGTCGTGCTGCTCGCCGTACCGGCAGAAGTGGCGGTGGAGGTGGCGAAGCTCGTGCCGCCGGGGCGGACGCTGATCGACTGCACAAACGCCTTGGATCACAGGGATTTCACGCTGGCGCAACCGGCCACTGCCGAGGCGATCAGCCGGGCGGTCCCGGAGGTGCAGGTGGTCAAGGCGTTCAACCTCGCCGCGGACGCAGTCTGGCGGAACCCGCCGTCCGGACTGGGTGTGCCCATCTGCGGGGACGGAGGATTCGACCTCGTCGCGGACCTGGTCCGAAGCGTCGGTTGTGTTCCCGTCACCGCCGGCGGGTTGGCACGGGCAAAGTTGCTGGAGGCAACTGCTGCGTTGGCGATCGGGATCTGGGTGGGCGGGGGAGACGTCCGCGGCATGTTCCCAGGGCTAGCCGATGCGTTCGGGACGGTTCTGCCGAGCCAGTCGTAGGCTCCAGGCGGGAAAGAGCAGGTACGTTCCGGCCCAACTGACGCCGGCCACGAACGTCCACACCGGTGCGTTGTCCATGTCGTCGATGCCCATGAAGATCCCCGGTACGCCGAGGAGCCCAAGTAGCATCAGCACCCCGGCGACCATCCCCGTCGGCCGCAGCCGGCGGCTGGTCCCCACCAGCCAGACGCCGATCAGTCCGAATCCGGCACTCGACCACAACCCGGCGAGATAGAACCCGGTGACGCCGGTCAGCACCAGCACCGTGCCTGCGACCGTCAGCGCCGCGCCCAGCGCGACCAGGCCCACCAACACCGGGGACGCGGGGCGCAGCAGCCAGGCGAGGGCCAGGCTGAGCAGGCCCAGCAGCGCGTTGCCGAGGTCGTTGATGGCCCCGAAGGGTTCGCCGGCCGCGTAGAAGATGATCAGGCAGGCGCAGGTGACGAAGCCCACGATGCTGTGGGCCGTCGCAACCGGTCTAGTGCTCACCCTTGGATGATCGCGCAAAAAGCACGTTCAGTTCAGCCTGCGGGATCTGGTCGGCGGCGAACGCGATCGTTCCCTTCGTCGCCAGTTCCTCCGCACTCCGGCGGACGAACCCAAGTGCGGCCCGGGCGATGCTGCCGCCGAGACTGATCCGGGTCACCCCGGCGCCCTGCAGATCGGCGACGGTGAGCGTCGACGTACCGAGGCCCATCACCACATTGAGCGGACCGTCGATCTCCCGCACCAGCAGGCGGATCGCGTCCAGGTCGTTCACCCCAGGTACGTACAGGCAGTCGGCACCCGCCGCGCGGAAGCGGTTGGCGCGATCGATCGAGTCCGCCAGCGACGTCGGCGTACGCAGCAACTGCCCGTCCGTCCGCGCGGTCAGCACGAACTCGGACCCCGCAGCCTCACGCGCGGCCACGATCCGTTCGGCCGCCAGCTCGGCGTCGTACAGCTTCCGCCCGTCGAAGTCCTCGATGTTCCCGCCCGCCAGCCCGGCCTCGCGGGCCAGCGTGATCGTGTCCGCGACGCGCCCCGGCTCAGCGCCGTACCCGTCCTCGAGGTCCCCGTTCACCGGTACGGCGCTGGCGGCCGCGATCTCCCGCACGCGCTCGAACATCGCCTCCCGCGACACCGCCGGCGCGCCGTCGGGCAGTGTGTGATCGCCCTTCGCCATCGAGAACGCGATCCCTGCGCTCGTCGTCGCGATCGCCGGGAAGCCGGCCGCCGCGAGGATCACCGCACTTCCGGCGTCCCAGGCATTCGGCATCACGAACGGAGCGGTGTGCAACTCGCGGAAGGTCATTCGCCGAGTCTGTCACCCTCACGCTTCGGTGCCCGGCGAACTACGACAGCTTCGAGGCCGCTGCCTGGTCCAGGAGCCAGAGTGTGCGGTTCTCGCCCTTCGGCCGGGCGGCCGGGACGTCACCTTCGGCCAGAGCCGTCGCGACCGCGTCGGCCTTGTCCTCGCCGGACACCACGAACCAGACCTCGCGCGTCCGATTGAGCAGCGGCATGGTCAGCGACACCCGGGTCGGCGGCGGCTTGGGGGAGTCGTGCACCGCGACCGCCGCGACGTCGACGACCTCGAGCTGCGGATACCCCGGGAACAGCGACGCCACATGGCCGTCCGGCCCGACGCCGAGCATCAGTACGTCGAACGTCGGCGGACCGGCTGCTTCCAGCTCGTCGGCGTACGCCGCTGCCGCCGCCTCAGCGCCCTGTCCGTTGTCGGCCGGCATCGGATGCACCCGCGCCGGGTCGACGTCGATCGCGGACAGCAGGGCGTCCCGCGCCTGCGTCTCGTTCCGCTCCGGGTCGCCGTCGGGCAGGAAGCGTTCGTCGCCCCACCAGAACTCGACCCGGTGCCAGTCGACCTCGACCTTCGCCGGCGATCCCGCCACCGCGCGATACACCTCGGCGGCCACCCGGCCGCCGGTGAGGACGATGTGCGCGACCCCGCCGGTGCTCTGGGCGTCGGCGAGCGCAGTGATCAACCGCTCGGCCACCGAGAACGCCAGGTCCTCGGCGTCGGTGTGAATCAGCAACTCCGGATCGACAGTCATCGCTTCGCCACCCGCTTGCTCCCGGCAACCTTCTTGGCCGCACCCGTCTTCTTGACCGCGGTCTTCTTCGCCCCGGTCTTCTTTGCAGCCGCCTTCTTCGGGGCCGCCGCCTTCTTCTGCGCGGCGGCAGGCTGCTGCGCAGAAGTCACCTTCTTGCCCGCCGCGCTCACGCTCGCCGCCGTCGACTTCCGGGCCGTCGCGTCGACCTTCTTCTCGGCCGCCGGCATCTGGTCCCGCTCGACCATGCACGCCAGCGTCTTGGCGTACACGTCGTCCGGGTCGAGCCGGCGCAGCTCCTCGCTGAGCAGCTCGGACGTCGTACGCCGCTTCAACGCCACCGGGCGATCCGGCTGACCCGGCACGCTGAACGTCGCCACCGCGCCATCCGGCCGCGTCAGCGCGATCTGCCCGGACGGCGTGAACAGCCGTACGGCGGTCACGCCCGGCCCGCGGGAATTCCGCTGCTCCACGGGCACCTTCAGCCGCGACTGCAGCCATGCAGCCATCAGGTCCGCGCTCGGGTTGCCCTTGGCGGCCGCAACCTCGGCGCCGGTCACCTTCGTCGGGTACTGGTCCAGCGCCGCCGCCATCAACGCACGCCACGGCGTCAACCGCGTCCACGCGAAGTCGGTGTCGCCGGGCTTGTAGCCCTCGGCCCGCGCACTGAAGTCCACCGAAGCCCGCCGCGTCGACGCAGCATCCGTCACGCGACGCCGGCCGAGCCGTCCCAGCGGGTCGTCGGCCGGAACCTTCGGCCCGCCGCCTGGCCACCAGACGATGACAGGGGAGTCGGGCAGCAGCAGCGGTGTGATGACCGACTCCGGCACCTTCGCCAGCTCACCGTGCAACCGGAGCAGCACGGCCTCGCCCGGGATGCCCTCGCCGACGCGCACCTCCGCGTCCAGCCCCGGCGCGCCACGGCCGGGCCGCAGGATCGCGACCAGGACGCGCGACGGGTGTTCGCGACCGGCTTCGTTCGCGGCCTTCATCGCGTCGTGGTGCGACGCCTCGTCGACGACGACCACGATCGTGCCGACCATGCCCATGGCCGGCGAACCCGCATGCCGGCGGGCCTTCAGCAGCGCCGAGGCGATCTCGCTCGACGTCGTATCGGTCAGGTCGATGATCATGGCCGCCTCCAGGACCGTCCGTCGCGGGCGAGCATCTCGTGCGCGGAGTCCGGTCCCCAGTCGCCGGAGGGATACTGCTCCGGCTTGCCGTGCCTGGCCCAGTAGTCGAGCACCGGATCGAGGATCTTCCAGCCCAGCTCCACCTCGGTGTGCTGCGGGAACAGCGGTGGATCACCGAGCAGTACGTCGAGGATCAGCCGCTCGTACGCCTCCGGGGAGGACTCGGTGAACGAACCGCCGTACTGGAAGTCCATGTTCACGTCGCGGATCTCCATCGTCGTCCCGGGCACCTTGGCGCCGAAGCGGATGGTGATGCCCTCGTCCGGCTGGATCCGCAGGACCAGTGCGTTCTGCCCGAGCTCTTCGGTCTCGGTCTTGGTGAACGGCAGGTGCGGCGCGCGCTTGAACATCACCGCGACCTCGGTCACCCGGCGCCCGAGCCGCTTACCGGTGCGCAGGTAGAACGGGACTCCCGCCCACCGGCGGGTGTCGACGTCGACCCGCAGTGCCGCGAACGTCTCGGTCGCCGAAGTCGGCGGAATGCCGTCTTCCTGCAGGTATCCCTTGACCTTCACGCCACCGGCCCAGCCGGCCGCGTACTGACCGCGGGCGCTGTGAAGGTCCAGACGCTCCGGCAGCTGTACGGCGTTCAGCACCTTCTTCTTCTCCTGGCGCAACGACCAGGCGTCGAAGCTGACCGGCTCTTCCATCGCGACCAGCGCGAGCAGTTGCAGCAGGTGGTTCTGGATCACGTCGCGGGCAGCGCCGATGCCGTCGTAGTACCCGGCGCGGCCGCCGATGCCGATGTCCTCGGCCATCGTGATCTGCACGTGGTCGACGTAGTTGCTGTTCCAGATCGGCTCGAACATCTCGTTGGCGAACCGCAGCGCCAGGATGTTCTGGACCGTCTCCTTGCCCAGGTAGTGGTCGATCCGGAAGACCGCCTCCGGCGGGAACACGGACTCGACCACGCGGTTCAGCTCGCGGGCGCTCTGCAGGTCGTGCCCGAACGGCTTCTCGATCACGACCCGCCGCCACGAGCCGGGCTTCTCGTCGGTCAGCCCGTGCTCGGACAGTTGCCGCACGACCTCCGGGAACAGGCCCGGCGGGATCGACAGGTAGAACGCGTGATTGCCGCCCGTACCGCGGGTGACGTCCAGCTCGTCGACCGTCTCGCGCAGCCGCTCGAACGCCACGTCGTCGGTCAGGTCACCCGGCACGAACCGGAAACCCTCGGAGAGCTGTTGCCAGACCTCCTCGCGGAACGGAGTCCGGGCGTGCTCCTTCACCGAGTCGTGCACGATCTGGGCGAAGTCCTGATTGGTGTAGTCGCGGCGGGCGAACCCGACCAGGGCGAAACCGGGAGGCAGCAGCCCCCGGTTCGCCAAGTCGTAGACCGCCGGCATCAGCTTCTTGCGGGCCAGGTCGCCGGTCACGCCGAAGATCACCAGGCTGCACGGCCCCGCGATCCGCGGCAGCCGCCGGTCCTGCGGATCCCGCAGCGGGTTCCGGTGCGGCGTGATGTCGCCCGGCCCATCGTCGAGCTCAGCGGTCATTGCCCGCTTCCTCCCCGTGTCTCAGTTGCCGAACAACGACAGGAGTTGCTGTACGCCGTTCGCCACGTCGGTCAGGTGCAGACGCAGGACCGGACGCCCGCGCTCCGCCAGTACTCCGGCATCGCCGGCGGCCTGCGCCGTGATCAACGTACCGAAACTGAACGGCCGATCGGGGATCTCCACGTCGGTCGGGTGCGCCCCGGTGATCTGCAGGAACACGCCCTCGGGGTGTCCGCCCTTGTGGTACTGACCGGTCGAGTGCAGGAACCGCGGGCCCCAGCCGAAGGTCACCGGACGGCCGGTCTTCGTCGCCAGCGCCGGCCGTACGCCGAACAGGTCGGCGTCGCGCTCGGAGTCCAGGTACGCCATGACCGCGACGTACCCCTTGGCGTCGAGCTTGCCGAGCAGCGCGTCCACCGCGCCCTGCAGCGAGTCCACGCCGTCCAGCAGACCCTCGGACCCCCGGACCTCGACAGCGCCTTCGGCGAAGGCGGCCGCCTCCGGCTCCGGCTGCGCGTCGAGCAGACCGCGGGCGGCCTTCTTCGCGCTCTCCACATCGGGCTGGTCGAACGGGTTGATGCCGAGCAGGTAGCCCGCCACCGCCGTCGCCGTCTCCCAGAGCAGCATCTGACCGCCGAGCGAGCCCGAAGTCAGCGCCGTCGGCACACCGCTGGTCGCCTTCTCCGCGAGCAGCGCGTTGGTCAGATCAGCAGCGTCGCTGTGCAGCTCCGGCGCGCCGACCTCGACCGCGACCGGCAGTACGCCGGTGCCGTTCTTGCCCGTGCTCTCCGCGATCAGCTGCTCGGCCCAGTCCGGGAACCCGACGATGTCGGACCCGTCGGCGGTGATGATCGCCTTGTCCCGGCCGGCACTCGCCGCGAGCACAGCACCCAGCCAGAGCGCCGGGTTGTCGGTCGAGTCGGCCTGCAGCTCTGGGGCCGCCTCGGCCGCCTGGTCGAGCAGTTCGGCGATGTCCGCGCCGGCCAGGCCGGACGGCACCAGGCCGAACGCCGTGAGCGCGCTGTACCGGCCGCCCACGTTCGGGTCGGCCAGGAACGTCTTGCGGTAGCCCTCGTCGGCCGCGAGCTTCTCGAACGGCGAACCCGGGTCGGTCACCACGACGACCCGCGACGCGGCGTCGATACCCGCGTCCTGGAACGCCTTGACGAACACCCGCCGGTGGCTGTCGGTCTCGACCGTCCCGCCGGACTTGCTCGACACGACGATCACGGTCTTCGAGAGGTCACCGGCCAGTGCCCGCCCGACCACGCTCGGGTCGGTCGAGTCCAGCACGACGAGCTCGACGCCCGCCGTCCGGGTGATGACCTCGGGCGCCAGCGACGAGCCGCCCATGCCGGACAGGACGATCCGGTCCAGACCCTCGGACCGGAGGTCCGCCTGCAGGGCCTCGATCTCGGCCAGCAGCGGCCGCGAGGTGTCGTGCAGGTCGACCCAGCCCAGCCGGATCGACGCTTCGTGCTCGGCGTCCGGGCCCCAGATCGTCGCGTCCTTCGCGGCGATCCGGGACGCGATCTTCTCGGCGACCAGCTTGTCGACGACCTCGGCCCAGTCGCCGTTCTGCGTGCTGACCTTCGGAGCGCTCACTTGGCCGCGCCCTTCAGGGCCGCTGTGACGGTGTTCTGCAGCTCGGACCAAGAGGCCTCGAACTTGGCCACGCCCTCATCCTCCAGCAGCTGGACGACCTCGTCGTAGGAGATGCCCAGCTTCTCCAGGTCGGCGATCACCCTGCGGGACTCGTCATAGGTGCCGCGGACCGTGTCGCCGGAGAACTCGCTGTGCTCCTCGACCGCCTTGATCGTTGCCTCAGGCATCGTGTTCACGACGCCCTTGGTGACAAGGTTGTCGACGTACAGCGTGGGGGAGTACGACGGGTCCTTGGTGCCGGTGGACGCCCACAGCGGCCGCTGCGGCTTGGCGCCGGCGGTCTCGAGCTCGCGCCAGCGGTCGGTGTCGAAGATCTCCTCGTACGCCTCGAAGGCGAGCCGGGCGTTGGCGATCCCGGCCTTGCCCTTCAGCGCCTTCGCCTCGTCGGTGCCGATCGCGTCCAGCCGCTTGTCCACCTCGGTGTCCACCCGGCTGACGAAGAACGACGCGACGCTGGCCATCTTGGTCACGTCGTGGCCGTTCTCGACGGCCTGCTCGAGGCCGTCCAGGAACGCGGCGACGACGGCCTTGTACCGCTCCAGGGAGAAGATCAGCGTCACGTTCACGCTGATCCCGGCGGCCAGCGTCTGGGTGATCGCCGGCAGCCCTGCCTTCGTGGCGGGGATCTTGATGAAGATGTTCTCCCGGCCGACGATGTCCCACAGCTGCTTGGCCTGCTCGACGGTCTTCGCGGTGTCGTGCGCGAGCGTCGGCTCGACCTCGATCGACACCCGGCCGTCCTGGCCCTCGGAGTCGTCGTACGCCGGCTTGAAGACGTCGGCCGCGTCCCGGACGTCGCTGGTGGTGATGACCCGGATCGCCTCGTCGGTGGACACGCCCTGGGCGGCCAGCCGGCTGACGGTCTCGGCGTACGCGTCGGCGTCCGAGATGGCCTTGGCGAAGATGGTCGGGTTCGTGGTCACACCGACCACGTGCTTGTCCTCGATCAGCGCCTGCAGGCTGCCGCTGGTCAGCCGCTGGCGGGAGAGGTCGTCGAGCCAGATGGAGACACCCGCGTCGGCGAGTGCTTTCAAGCGATCGTTCATGTCCGATGCCTTCTTCCGAAACTCTTCTGTTGTTGGGGTGTCTCAGTTCGCGGAGGCGACCTGGCCGCCACCGGCCTCGCCCGCGTCCGCCGGTCCGACCGGTCCGGCGGCGGCGCGGCCGGGCGGCACGCCCGGTCCGCTGATCTGTGCGGCCGCGGCGATGCTGTCCTTGGCTGCCTGGACGACCGCGTCGGCCGTGATGCCGAACTCGTCGTACAGCGTCTGGTACGCCGCCGAGGCGCCGTAGTGCTCCAGGCTGACCGACCGGCCGGAGTCGCCGACGATGTCGTGCCAGCTCTGGGCGATCCCGGCCTCGACCGAGACCCGGGCGCGGACGTCTGCCGGGATGACCGACTCGCGGTACGCGTCGTCCTGCTCGTCGAACCACTCGCGCGAGACCATCGAGACCACGCGGGCGTTGACGCCCTCCTCGGCCAGCTTGGCCCGCGCCTCGACCGCGAGCTGGACCTCGGAGCCGGTGCCGATCAGCACGACGTCCGGCGTGCCTTCGGTGTCCAGCAGCACGTACGCGCCCTTGTGGACGTTCTCCGTCGTGGCGTATCCGTCCGTGCCGCGGGGGAACGTCGGCACGTTCTGCCGGGTCAGCACGAGGCCGGCCGGGCGGTCGGTGTGCTCGAGGATCGCGGCCCACGCGGCGGCCGTCTCGTTCGCATCGCCGGGGCGGACGATGTCCAAGCCCGGGATGGCCCGCAGCGCCGACAGGTGCTCGACCGGCTGGTGCGTCGGGCCGTCCTCGCCGAGGCCGATCGAGTCGTGCGTCCAGACGTACGTCACCGGCAGCTTCATCAACGCGGCCAGCCGGACCGCCGGGCGCATGTAGTCCGAGAAGACCAGGAACGTACCGCCGTAGGGGCGGGTCAGGCCGTGCAGGGCGATGCCGTTCATCACCGAGCCCATGGCGTGCTCGCGGATGCCGAAGTGCAGCACGCGGCCGTACCAGTCGCCCTGGAACTCCTTCGTGGCGAACTCCGGCGGGATGAACGACGGCTGGCTCTTCGGGGTGGTGTTGTTCGAGCCGGCCAGGTCGGCCGAACCGCCCCACAGCTCCGGCAGCTCCGGGGTCAGCTTCGTCAGCACCTCACCGGAGGCCGCGCGGGTGGCAACGCCCTTGGCGTCGGCGTCCCAGCTCGGCAGCGCGTCCTTCCAGCCGGCCGGCAGCTCGCGCTTCGACAGCCGGTCGAGCAGCGCGGCCCGCTCCGGGTTCGCCGCCTTCCACGCGTCGAACTTCTCGTTCCACTCGGCCTCGAGGGCCTTGCCGCGGTCCAGCGCCTCGCGGGTGTGCGCGAGGACGTCGTCGGCGACCTGGAACGACTGCTCCGGGTCCCAGCCGAGGACCTTCTTGGTCGCGGCGACCTCGTCGGCGCCGAGCGCCGAGCCGTGGATCTTGCCGGTGTTCTGCTTGTTCGGGGCCGGCCAGCCGATGATCGTGTGCAGCCGGATGAAGCTCGGCTTGTCGGTGACCGCCCGGGCCGCCTCCAGCGCGTCGTACAGCGCCTGGACGTCCTCGTGGTAGCCCGTGCCGCCCTGGGTCCAGTCGACGTCCTGGACGTGCCAGCCGTACGCCGCGTACCGGGCCGCGACGTCCTCGGAGAACGCGATGTCGGTGTTGTCCTCGATCGAGATCTTGTTCGCGTCGTAGATGACGGTCAGGTTGCCGAGCTTCTGGTGACCGGCCAGCGACGACGCCTCGGCCGAGACGCCCTCCTCCAGGTCACCGTCGGACGCGATCACGTAGATGTTGTGATCGAACAGACCCTCGCCCTTCGGCGCGTCCGGCTCGAGCAGGCCGCGCTCGCGGCGGGCCGCCATCGCCATGCCGACGGCGTTGCCGACGCCCTGGCCGAGCGGGCCGGTGGTGGTCTCGACGCCGGGGGTGTGCCGGTACTCCGGGTGGCCCGGGGTCTTGCTGCCCCAGGTCCGCAGCGCCTTCAGGTCGTCCAGCTCGAGGCCGAAGCCGGCCAGGTAGAGCTGGATGTACAGCGTCAGGCTCGAGTGACCCGCGGACAGCACGAACCGGTCGCGGCCCGGCCAGTGCGGGTCCGCCGGGTTGTGCCGCATCACCTTCTGGAACAGCAGGTACGCCGCCGGCGCGAGGCTCATCGCCGTACCGGGGTGGCCGTTGCCGACCTTCTCCACCGCGTCCATCGCGAGCACCCTGACGGTGTCGACCGCGCGCTGGTCGAGCTCGGTCCATTCAAGCTTGGGGCTGGTCTTCTCCGTCACGCCGCCGGCGCTCCTCTCGATGCAGACTCACAGTGCCTTCTCGGTACGCACACGGGATGAGCCTACTGCGGGGGACTGTCCCTGTTGCGCACCGCTCGACTGTTTGTCAACCGTTCAGCAACTTCCGCTGTTCCCCGACGTCTCCGAGGTCACACTGTGCTCGTTCCGGGCTCGTACCGGGCTCTTGCCGGGCTCATCGGAGGGGGGTGCGAGAACCCTCCTACGGGGCGTCGTAGACTGCTGAATCGTCAGCGCCGGAAGTCCGGCGTCAACCCACTTTGTTCGAGGTGTTCGTGACGGCCGTCGACCCGCGTCCCGCCGCGACGACGTCGTACCCGACGCCGCTGCCGGACGCTACTGCTGTGGTGAGTCCGTCGGTGCGCGACGTGGTGAAGGCGTACGTCGGTCTGACCAAGCCGCGCATCATCGAGCTGCTGCTGATCACCACCGTGCCGGTGATGTTCCTGGCCGCCGGTGGAGTGCCCGGGCTCGAGGTCGTGGTGGCCACCCTGATCGGCGGCATCCTCGCCTCCGGCAGCGCGAACACGATCAACTGCGTGCTCGACCGCGACATCGACGAGCAGATGCGCCGGACCCGGCGCCGCCCGTTGCCGCGGCACGCGGTCAGCCCGCGCTCGGCGACGATCTTCGGCGTCGTGCTCGGCGTGCTGGCCACGCTGGAGCTCGGCTTCTTCGTGAACTGGCTGTCGTCCGGCCTCGCGCTGGCGGCGAACCTGTTCTACGTCTTCGGCTACACGATGGTGCTGAAGCGCCGGACCGTGCAGAACATCGTCTGGGGCGGTATCGCCGGCTGCTTCCCGACCCTGATCGGCTGGACCGCGGTCACCGGCAAGCTGGCCTGGACCCCGGTCGTGCTGTTCCTGGTCGTGTTCTTCTGGACGCCGCCGCACACCTGGTCGCTGGCGATGCGGTACCGCGAGGACTACGCATCCGTCGACGTGCCGATGCTGCCGGTAGTCGCCACCCCGGTCGCCACCGCGCGGCAGATCATGGCGTACTCCGTTGTCATGGTGATCACGTCGCTCGCGCTCTGGCCCATCGCGGGCACCGGGTACGTGTATCCGCTGGCCTCGATCGTGCTCGGTTTCGTGTTCCTCCGGGAGGCCCGCCGGTTGTTGCTCCGGGCCCACACCGGCGCGGAAGGCGCTGCCCTGCGGCCGATGCGGCTCTTCCACTTCTCGAATATCTACCTGGCGTTGCTGTTCATCGCAGCGGCCGTCGATCCGCTCCTGCACTGACCCGCAGCGCTTGACCAGATCGTGACCACGTGTTGCGATGGTCCGGTCTGTGGAGGCGTTTCCACGCCTGGGGAGACACAGTGGCAGGGGGATTCGTATGGGGGTACGAACACGTGTTGCGGCAGCCGCCGCACTCGCGTTGGCCGGTTCGTTGCTGGTGGCCGGGCAGGCCGATGCCGGTGGTCATCGCAGTAGTTTGAAGCCGGTGGCAACGGGTTTGAACGGCCCGCGCGGCGTCTCGACGTACAAGAACCTGGTCATCTACAGCGTCACCGACGGTTCGGTGTACGTGACGAACGGCCACAGGTCCGTGAAACTCGGCACGGTGCCGGGCACGGGCGGGTTCCCGCCCGCGATCGACACGAACAAGTGGGGTACGACGTACGCACTGACGGGTGCGGGCGGCGAGCCGGGACAGCCGCCGGTGCCGGGCAGCTCGACGCTGTACCGGATGCGGTACGGGAAGGCGCCGATCAAGGTCGCGGACATCGCGGCGTACCAGACGCACGACCCGGACCCGTACAACCAGGCCGACTCACCGACGGAGTCCAACCCGTTCGGTGTTGCGGCCCTGAGTGACGGCACGGTTCTGGTGTCCGATGCCGCGAACAACGATCTGCTGAGGGTGTGGCCGAACGGTCACGTCAAGACGGTCGCGCGGCTGAAGCCACGCACGGTCAAGGTGCCCGCTGGCCTCGGTAGCGAGGCTCCGCCGGCCGGTACACCGTTCGTCGCCGAAGCAGTGGCCACGTCGGTCACGGTGGGCTCGGACGGCTACTGGTACGTCGGTGAGCTCCGTGGCTTCCCGGCAACGCCGGGGACGTCGGAGATCTGGCGGATCAAGCCGGGCTCGGTGGGCGCGGTGTGCGATCCGGTCAAGCCGAACAAGGGCAACTGCAAGCGGTACGCAGACGGTTACACGTCGATCGTCGACCTGGCCGGCGGTCCGCGCGGCACGCTCGCAGTCGTCGAGTTGGACAAGGCGAGCTGGCTGAAGTTCGAGATGAGCGGCCCGACGCACGGTGGGCTCTTCCTGCAGTACCCGGGCAGGAACCATCGCGCAGGGTATGCACGGGAACTGGTGAAGGATCAGCTGACGCTGCCAGGCGGGGCGGGCTTCAACCGGTGGGGCGAGCTGTTCGTCTCCGCACCGGTCTTCGGCCCGGGCGCCGTCTACAAGGTTCTGTACAGGTAGTAGCCGGTTGTCACCGTCGGGGGGGGGGGGGGGGGGGGCGCCCCCCCCCCCGCGCCCCCCCCCCCCCCCCGGTCGGAGGGCGGCGGAGCCGAGCGGAGGAGGTGGCATAGCGGGACGCCACACGACAGAACAAG
>NZ_JBFAPF010000008.1:0-395017 GCF_040675555.1 Kribbella sp. NPDC049584 | reverse complement strand
TCGCCGTCGGAGATGTCCAGGTCGAGTTTGTCCACCGCGGGGACGTCGGTGCCCGGGTAGACCCGGGTGGCTCCCTTGAACGAGACAGTTGCCATGTTGCGCTTCCTCTCCTTCGCCGGCAGGAACGTGCCGGACGATCCGTAGCAAAGGCCCCCAGGTCTTGGGTGTCTGCTTGATGACGCATCAGCAAGCACTTCCTACAACGAGCGAACCCCCGCTTACATTCCTAAGTGATGTAAATCTCCTGATTGACAAAAGAGATTTTTACGTACAAAGTTCTTTGTGTGATGAGAGACGTGATGCATCTGGAGCAGCTCGAACAGGCCGAGGCGCTGTTCAAGCCGCAGCGGATCGAGGTGCTGCGGCGGCTGGCCGAGCCGGCCACCTGCAGCGAGGTGGCCGAGCAGCTCGGGCAGACTCCGCAGCGCGTCTACTACCACGTCAAGCGCCTCGTCGAGGCGGGCCTGGTGACCCAGGTGGACGAGCGCAAGGTGCGCGGCATCCACGAGGGCATCTACCAGGCGACGGCTCGTTCGTACTGGTTGTCGCCGACGCTCGTCGGCCGGATCGGCGGACTCCGCCGGACCACCGACGACCTGAGCCTCGGCTACGTGCTGGACCTGATGGAAGAGGTCCAGACCGACATCGCCGCGCTGGATCGGTCGGCTCCGGAGCTGCCGTCCATCGGGGTGTCCGGTGAGATCCGGGTTCCACCGGACCGGCGGCGGGAGTTCTTCGAGGACCTGCGCGGCACGCTGCAGGACCTGTTCTCGCGCTACGGCGGCAGTGAGGGCGACGCCTTCAAGCTCGCCGTGGCCTGCTACCCCAAAGGAGACCAGACCAATGACCACACAGGCTGAACCCCTCGTTCTGCAAGCACGCGCCAAGGCCGGTATCGACGAGGTCCGGCAGGCGCTGACCGATCCGAAGGCCCTGAACCTCTGGCTCAGCGAGCACTCGAACGTCGACCTGCCCGGCACGTTCGAGTTCTGGGGCCGGTATATCCCCGAGGGCGACGCACCCCACCAGCGCGTCGTCGGGTACGACGGAAGCACGCTGACGCTGGCGTGGACACTCGGCGGCGAAGAGACCACCACCGAGATCACGCTCACGCCCGACGCCGACGACGCGACCGTGATCAAGCTGTCGCAGACGCACTTCGACTTCGCGGACGCGATCAGCGGCGCCAACATCCGCGGCGTGCTGCAGACCTTCTGGTCGCTGGCGCTGGCGAACCTCGTCGACCACCTCGAGGGGCGCGAGCTCACGACCAGGCCGGACTTCACCTCGCCGGTCTTCGAGGGTGAGGCGTTGATCGACGCGCCGATCGAGCAGGTGTACTCGTCGCTGACCGAGTCCGAGAAGGCGTCGGCCTGGTTCGGGTTCCCGATCGGCATCGACGCGCGCAAGGGCGGCCGGTTCGCGATGGGCGGGTTCGACGTCAATCCGGGCGTCGAGATCGTCGACCTGGTCGAGGGCCGGAAGATGTCGACGGACTGGGGACCGGCCGGCATCAGCACCTGGGAGCTCGCCGAGTCGGACGGGAAGACCCGGCTCACCTTCGTGATGAGCGGATTCGACGAGTCCAACCCGCCGTACGGCGCGTGGCTCGGCTGGCTGAGCGGCGTCGCGGCTCTGCGCCGGTACGCCGAGCTGCCGGACTGGTCGATCTGGGTCGCCTAGAAGTACGGGCGGGTGCTTTCGCCGATCAGATCGAGCAGGGCGGTCACCGCCCTGCTCGGTCGTCGTCCGGCCGCTGTCGCCACCGACAACGTCCAGGTCAGCTCGGTGCCGTTGATCGGCACCTTGGCGACATCGGGCTCCTCGGCCAGCTCGAGATCCGGCACCACCGCCACGCCGAGCCCGGCCCGGACGTAGTCGGGGATCGTCGTCAGTTCCGGGACCTCGACCTGGATCCGCCGTGGCATCCCGATCGTGTCGAAGGCGCGGTCGACCATCTTCCGGTTGCCGAAGCCGGGCGGCATGTCCACGAACCGCTCACCGGCCAACTCTTCCAGCCGGAGACCCGGCATACCATACGGTTTGGTATGGCCAGTCGCCGGACCAGGCGCGGCTTCGCGGCCGGAGGTCCGGGCCGCCAGCGGATGCGACGCAGGCAGCAGCGCGACGAACGGCACAGTCGCGATATCCCGGACGTCGAGCCCGCTCAGCTCGGGTTTCGGCAGCCCGAGCAATGCGACGTCCAGCCGGCCGTGGCGTACGTCGTCCGCGAGGCCGGTGGATCCGGTCGGCGAGGTCGCGACGTGGACCTCGACCAGCGGGTACTTGCGGTGGAACGCGCCCAGGAGCTCGGCCATGTTCACCAGGTTGAGCCGGGCGAGGGTCCCGATCCGGACGTTCCCGCGGAGACCGGTCGACGCCTCCTCGACAGCGGCCCGGGCCCGATCCAGGGCCTCGAGTGCAGCCTTTGCCTCAGGCAACAAAGCCTCACCGGCCGCGGAGAGTGCGACCCGCCGGGTCGAGCGGTCGAAGAGCGTCGTCTTCAGATCGGTCTCGAGGGCACGTACGGCGGCCGACACCGTGGATTGCACCGTGAACAGTCGCTGCGCCGCCCGGGTGAAGCTCAGCTCCTCGGCGACGGCGACGAAGTACTCAAGTTGCCGGCTGTCCACAGGCCGAATTATCGGGTCTGACGATAAGAGCGTGCAAGAACTTTCGTTGGACTCGATAGATGGCGCGCGGCACGCTGGAAACATGTCCACCATGACGTCTTCCCGGACCGGCGTACGGATCCGGTTCGCCCATGCTCCCGGGTTCTGGGTGATCGCGGCGGCCTTTCTCATCACGATGGCCTTCTCGACCATCCCGACCCCGCTCTACGCGATCTACCAGCATCGGGACGGGTTCCCGACGTACGTGATCACGGTGATCTTCGCCAGCTACGCGGTCGGCGTGATGGCGTCCCTGTATCTCGCCGGGCATGTCAGCGACTGGCTCGGTCGCCGCCGGATCGCGCTGCTCGCCGTACTCGCGGAGGCGTTGTCCGCGGCGATCTTCCTGATCTGGTCGGCCGTTCCCGGTCTGCTGGTTGCGCGCTTCATCTGTGGTGTCGGGGTCGGCGTGCTGACCGCGACTGCTACCGCGCACTTGTCCGAGCTGCGTCAGGTCGCGCGGCCCGGTGAAGACGCGAGCAGGTCGGCGTTGATCTCGAGCATGGTGAACCTCGGTGGACTCGCGTTCGGTCCGCTGATCGGTGGGCTGCTGGCGCAGTACGTGTCCGCGCCGCTGCAGCGTCCGTACGAGATCTTCCTCGTGCTGCTGTTGCTCAGCGCGGTCGGGATCGCGCTCGTGCCGGAGACCGTCGAGCGGTTGGAGGAGCGACCGGCGTACCGGCCGCAGCGGGTGGCGTTGCCGTCGTCGGCGCGGCCGCTCTTCTTCGCGTCGGCGATCGGCGCGTTCGCGGCGTTCGCGATCTTCGGGTTGTTCACGTCGCTCGCACCGACGTTCCTGGCCGGCGTACTGCATCACACCTCGCGCCTGCTTGCCGGTGTCGTCACGTTCGCCGTGTTCATCGCGGGCGCGGTGAGTCAGGCCGTGTTCGTCCGGCTGTCCCGTCCGCATCAGCTGCGGTTGGGCCTGGTCGCGATGTCCGCCGGCCTGGTCGGTGTCGCGGCCGGCGGCCTGATCCCGAACCTGTGGCTGTTCATCGTCGGCGGCGTGGTCGCCGGCGCCGGCGTGGGCCTCGTCTTCCGCGGCGCCGTCGCGACTGCCGCGTCCCTGGCCGACCCGAGTTCACGCGGCGAAGTACTCGCCGCGCTCTTCCTGATCGCGTACGCCGGGTTGGCGATCCCGGTCCTGGCGATCGGACTGGGCATCGCGCTCCTCCCCGCCCAGGTCGCGCTGCTCGTATTCTCCGTCCTCATCCTGATCCTGGTGAATGCCGCCGTACTCCGCATGGTGGCCGCCCAGAGGTGATGTGATGCGGGGGTGGATCTCGAACGCGACTACGGGCTGACCGTGTCTTCGCTGCAGCCGCACGCCGGCGGGTTCGCCACTGACGGCTGGGTGGCCGACGAGCAGTGGTTCGTGAAGGTGTGGAAGGAAGGCGAACAGCCGATCGGGCTGGAGTTGCTGGGCGAGTTGCATGCGCTCGGACTCCCGGTCGTCGAACCCGTCCGTACCGTGCAGGGTGAGTTGTCTGCGATGGACGGCGAGCGGCCGTATGCCGTTTTCCCTTATGTACAAGGGCGTACGGCGACGTGGGACGACTGGCGGGTCGCCGCGAGGGCGTTGCGGCAGGTGCACGAAGTACCGCTCAAGGTGGACCTGCCGGCCGCGGACGTTTCCGAGCCGTGGATCCGTGAGCTGGGGCGGAACCTGCACCATCCGTGGATCGCGGATCGGGCGGACGAGGCGGCGGCGGCGATCGCGCGACTGGACGGCGTACGCGCACGTCTCGAGCCCGTGCGGGACGTGGTCTGTCACACGGATATGCACGGTCTGAACCTGCTGATCGACGACGCCGGCGAGGTCGCGGCGATCCTCGACTGGGAGAACGCCGTCATCGGGCCTCGTGAGTTCGATGTGTGGGTCGGGGCGGACGGCAACGAGCTCGGCGCATTCCTCGACGAGTACGGTGCCGACGACCTGGACCTCGATCACCTCGAGTTCGCGCTGCTCGCCCGCGGGCTTCGGGACATGTCGGCACGCGTGCTGAACGGGGTCGATCGACCGGGTGTGGACACGTGGGGCTTCGACCGGATCGCCCGGTTGGACACCGACCTCGACGTGTTCCGCGCGTACTGCTCCTAGGCGGCCGCGCCCGGCCCCGGGAGTACGTCGACGTCGTTGGCGTGCATCGGCTTGCCGCAGTGGGAGCAGCTGAGCTCGACGTGGCTGACCTCTCCGCAGGCGTGGTGCCGGTACAGCACCGGCGGACCCGCCTCGCCGGCGAGCCATTTGTCGCCCCAGGCAACCATCACCATCAGTACGTCGATCAGCTCGAGGCCCTTACCGGTCAGCACGTACTCGTACCGCGGGCGCTTGTCGTACGGCCGGCGCTCCAGCACGCCACGGTCGACCAGGTGGTTCAGCCGCTCGGTGAGCACCTTGCGGGAGATCCCCAGGTCCGACTGGAGCTGCTCGAACCGCGACATCCCGACGAAGATGTCGCGCAGGATCAGCGGCGACCACGGCTCGCCCATCACGTCGAGCGTGCGCGCGATCGAGCACGCCATCTCACTGAAGTCTGTGCGCTGCATGACATCACCTTAGCAATCGGGGTTCCCTGAAGGAACCTAAACGTGTTAGCGTTCCCTCAAGGAACTCCAAACGGAAGGTGGGGAACGATGAGCAACGTCTTGGCAGCCCTCGCGGTCTCGGTCGACGGATACATCACCGGTCGCGACTCCGGTCCGGACCGCGGCCTCGGTGATGCGCCGATGCTGTTCGACTGGTACTTCGACGGCGACACCCCGAGCCAGGTTTTCGACGGCTTCAAGCTCAGCGCTCCGAGCGCCAAGGTCTTCGACGCGCTCGCCGGCCGGGTCGGCGCTGTCATCGCCGGGCACAAGACGTACGAGGACTCCGGCCACTTCGGCGGCGGCAGCCCGCACGCGAAGGCGCCGCTCGTCGTGTTGAGCCACGGGCCGGTGCCGGAGATCAGCGAGCAGCAGACGCTGGCCAACACCATCGAGGACGCGGTCGCCGTGGCGCGCGACATCGCGGCCGGCAAGGACGTCGGTCTGATGGGTGGCGGCGCCGTGACGGCGGCCCTCAAGGCCGGGCTCGTCGACGAGCTCGTCCTGCACCAGGTTCCGATCCTGCTCGGCGGCGGCCGGCCGTTCTTCCAGGAGCTCCCCGAACACGTGCGGCTCAACCTCGTCGAAGCAGTGCCCGCCCCGGGTGTGACCCACCTTCGCTACGCAGTCGTCCGCTGAAGGAGCAGAACCATGTTGAAGCCCGCCGTACGCCGTGCCGTCGAGAGCAACTCGATCGCTCACCTGGCCACCGTTCTCCCGGACGGTTCGCCGCACTCGATCCCGCTCTGGGTCACCACGCTCGACGAGCGGATCATCTTCCTGACCGGTCCCGACTCGCAGAAGGCGCGCAATCTCCGCCGCGATCCGCGCGTCGCCCTCTCGCTCGCCCCCGTCGACAACCCGCACGAGCCGGTCATCATCCGCGGCCGCGTCACCGAATGGATCGACGGCGACGCCGGCTGGGCCCTCGTCGACCAGATCGCGCTGAAGTACCTCGGCCAGCCGTACCCCCGGGACGTAGACCGCATCATCGCCGTCATCGAGCCTGATCGGCAGACCGTCGGCGTCTAGGATGCGCGCATGGGTGTGACTGTGACGGTTGGGGAGCAGGACGCTTATCTTGCGCGGGTCGGACGGGCCGGCATGTTGTTGCTGCCGATGATTACCGGGATCGGCGAGCAGGTGCGGGCCTGGGCCGATGAGTTGGCGGGCGAGGGGATCACCGCGCTGGCGTGGGATCCGTTCAAGGGGCGCAGTACGGACAACACCAGTCGGCAGGAGCTGAGTGGGTTGCTGCGGCAGATGGACGACGACACCGCGCTGGCCGAGCAGAGTGCGCTGCTGGACTATCTCGTCGACGAGCTCGGGTGCAGCAAGGTCGGCGTGATCGGATGGTGTCTCGGCGGGCGGTTCGCGTTCCTGCTCGGGGCGCGTGACCAGCGGGTCGCGAACGTCGTCGCCTTCCACCCGACCGTTCCGTCCGATCGGCCGCCGCACCACACGTACGACGCGATTGCCGAGGCGGCCGGGATCACGGCGCCGGTGCTGGTGAGCTATCCGAGCGCGGACACCGCCGTACCGAATTCGGACTTCGAGACGCTGCAGACGGTGTTGCAGGCGCGGACGGCCGGCGCGACGTTCACGCAGTACTTCCCGGGGGCGGACCACGGGTTCTCCGACAAGTCGCGACACGACAAGGAGGTGAACGCGGACGCGTTCCGGCTGGCTTGGCCGCAGGCGTTGGCGTTCATGAAGGCGACGGTTGCCTGAGCGCCGTCTCCAGTTGGCGGTGCAGCTCGCCGAGCCTGCTGCGGCCGGGTGTGCCGTCCGGGTAGCGCCGCAGTACGTCGCGGACCACAGGCGGCACTCGGTCGATCGCCCACCTGACGACGGCCTCGGGATCGCGCCCGGCCAGCTCGTGCGCGTATGCCGCATACTGCGCCGCCCCCACGATGTGCTTGACCTGGGTGGCTTCCGCCAACGGATGTAGGTACGCCGAACCCGCTGCCGCAACGGCTGCCCGCGCAGCAGCCTCCGCGGCCGGCTCGTCTGCTTCGCCGGCCGCTTTCAGCGCGGCCCACGCAGCCGTCCGGATCGCCTTCGTTCTGTTGCCTCCGGCACCGAACTCTCGGGTGACCTCGATTGCCTCGCGGGGCCGGGGATCGTCCGGACTGACCGCCTCGTAGACGGGCAACGCCAGCTCCGCACAGTCCGCACTCCAGAGGCTGAGCTGCCGCAGTTCGTCGAGGCTCAACGCGATCTCCATGAGCCTCAATCGTATCGTTGAACCTCGGTGTTTAAGCTTCTACGCCGCCCGGCGGTGGTCAGTAGGCGTGACCCCGCGGACCCGCTTGAACGCAACGCTCAAAGCGAACGCGTTCGCGTACCCGACCCGCCGGGCGATCGTCTCGACCGTGTCCCGGGTCGACCGCAACTGATCGGCGGCGAGTGTGATCCGCCAACCGGTCAGGTAGCTCATCGGCGCCTCGCCCACCACCGCGGTGAATCGCCGCGCCAGCGAGGCCCGCGACACCCCGACCCGGTCGGCGAGATCGGTGACGTTCCACGGATACGCCGGATCCTCGTGCAGCAGACGCAACGCAGTACCGGCGACGGGATCGGTCTGGGCCTGGTACCACCCCGGCGCGTGCGAGTCGGGCCGGTCGAACCATGCTCGCAAGGTGGTGATCAGCGCCAGGTCGAGCCATCGGTCCAGCACCGTCTGCTGTCCGACCGCGTCCCGCTGGATCTCACTCGTGATCATCTCCATCACCGACCCGGCGACCTCCGCGGCCGGTACGACGAGCACCGGCGGCAACGCGGTCACCAGGCGCCGGCTGACATCACCGGCCACCTGATAGGTGCCGCTGGCAACCATTACCTCACCCGACTTGCGGCTGCCGTACGTCCGTACGCCGAGCCGAGCCGAGTAGTCCGCCGGTGCCCCGGGCAACGGCTCGCAGATGCCGCCGGGGTGGATCCGCAGTTGTGGTGCGGTGTGCACGCTGTCGCCGACGACGTACGGCTGTGGGCCGGTGAAGATCGCGACGTCGCCCTGCTCGAGCCGTTGCGGCGCTGTTCCTTCGCGGGTCACCCAGCCCGAGCCGCGGACGAGGGTCGCGAGCGCGAGCGGCGCCTCGTCCCGGATCTCCAGCGCCCACGGCAGATCCAGGATCGTCAGATTGAAAACCCCGTCCTGGGCGCGGGTCCCGGCCAGCAGTTCGTCGAGCACGTCCATGCGTTGAGAGTACGCCATGGTGAGCGCCTCGAACATCGAATTGCGCCCCATAGCCATGGTTTGTCTCAATCAACCCCGCTGAACTTGATACATGACACCGATACTGATCCTCAGCGGCAAAGGCAAGACCGGCCGTCGCGTCGCGGCCCAACTCGATGCGCGGCAGGTCCCGTACCGCCTCGCCTCACGCTCCAGCGCGCAGCGGTTCGACTGGTACGACGAGACCACCTGGGCGCCGACGATCGCCGGCGCGGAGACGGCGTACCTCGCGCCACCCGTCGGACCGACCGGGCTCGCTCAGGCGGGCAAATTCATCCAGCAAGCAGACGGCCTACGGCGACTGGTCCTGCTGTCGGGTCGTGGCGTCGGCAGCCCGGGTCGCGACTTCGCCGTGTACGACGGCGAGCTCGAGCTGGAGAACGTGGTCAGGGCGAGCGGCCTTGACTGGACGATCGTGCAGCCGGCCTGGTTCGCGCAGAACTTCAGCGAGGATTTCATCCAGTACCACGTCCTCGCCGGTGAGATCCGGCTGTCCGCCGGCACCGGAGCCGAGGCCTGGATCGACACCAACGACGTCGGCGACGTGATGACCACGGCGCTTCTCGACGAGTCGTACGTCGGCCGGACCCTCACGATCTCCGGCCCGCGCACCCTCACCATGACCCAGATCGCCGACGAACTCTCCGCTGCGACCGGCCGCCCGATCACGTACGTCGACCTCGATCCGGAGGCACACGTTGCGGAACTGATCGAGCAGGGCCTGGTGCAGGAGGATGCCGATGCGGTCCGCGACCTGTTCGCGGTGATCCGCAACCACCGCTCGGAGTACGTCTCCGACGGTGTCGAGCAGGTCCTCGGCCGCCCACCGCGCGACTTCACCGACTGGGCCCGCGAGACCGCGAAGACCGGAGTCTGGTCGGTCTGAACAAGCCGAAGCCCTCGCACCCACCTGAAGGCGCGAGGGCTTCGGCTCGGATCACTACTGGTGCTGCATCGACACCCACTCGTCGTGGGTGATCTCGTGCAGCTCCGACGCCGGCGTCTTTGTGCGGGGCGTCGTACCCCCACCGACGGCGCCGCCGCCGAAGACGATGTTCGCCCAGTTGTTCTGCGCGATCAGGATCGATGTGGTCTTGTCGCCGTTGATGTCCGCGGCGGTCGTCGTGTCGGTGGTGTCACCGTCGCAGTTCCAGTCGATCGGCTGGTTCGCGGCGCCGGCCGTGGTCCTGGTCGAGCCGTTCGGGCACTTCCAGCTGGTCTTGTACCCCGCGCCCAGGCTGCCCAGGCCGACTGTCTCGTCCGGTCGGGCCTCGTTGATCGACGTCGGCTGGACGCTCGAGTAGCCCCAGTACTTCGTGCCGTCGGACTTGAGTACGCCGCCGAGCTGGAACGAGTAGTTCATCACGCTCAGGTAGTTCGGCTTGTAGTTCAGGTTGTCGGTGCCGCCGTGCTTCAGACCGATGTTGTGGCCGAGCTCGTGGACGAACGTGCCGACATTCGTGTCGTCGGTCGCGTTCCACCCGCATTTCGGGCCGACCGTGACGATGAACGTGTCGTTCGGGATGTTGAACGCCTGGCCGCTGCTGCAGCCGCCGTCGTAGCTGTCTCCCCAGATCATGTAGTGGAAGACCGCCTTGCGGACCGCGGCGAAGTTGGCCGCCTTGATCGCGTTGGTCTGGGTCGCCGACGGATTGAGATCGTCGTCGTACGTGACCTGGTTCCCGCCGCCCAGGTTGTACGCCGCACCGCGGGCGGCGCCTGCGTCGAGGTGGATCTTGACGCCGGTCGTGCCGTCCGGGTTGCTGACCGGCGCGCTCGCGAACACCTGGACGATCCGGTCGAGCGCTGCCGTACTCGCGAGCCGGCCGGACATGTAGTCCATCTCGACGAACAGATCCTTCTTCTTCGGGTTCGCACCCATCGCCGGCAGGTCCACGTCGACGACGCCGTCGCCGTTCGCGTCGTACCCGTTGGTTTCCCAGGTGTCCGGTAGCGAGTCGCCGTCGGTGTCGGTCGCGGCGACGACAGTCGTTGCGTTGTCGGCGGAGGGAGCCGGAGCCGCCACCGCGCTGGAGGTTGCGAGCGCGGCGGCGGCCAGCGAAGTCAGGACAGCGAGCAAGGCGGGGCGGGGCCTCATCAGATCTCCTTGGGGGCGGTGGGTGATCTGAGCGCTACCGTAGGTGAAATTCAGCGCTGACAACGGCCCAGGCGGGCCACTGGCTCAATTGGGTCACGCGGCCGAGCGGAGCATCGCCCGGATGCCGACAGTCAGGCCGAGTGCCGCGGTCACGATCGCCGCGACCAATCCCCAGAGCACGGCGCTCGCCCACACATCGCCCGAGAAGAGCGTCCGCTCGGCGTCGACGAGGTACGACAGCGGGTTGAATTTCGATGCCACGCGCATCCATCCCGGACCGGTCTCGAGCGGCAACAACATTCCGGACAGGATCATCAGCGGGAACAGGAACGTCTGCTGCACGACCCAGAACATCCAGTCCTGCTTGCGCACGGCAATCGCCAGCGCGTAGCTGAACGAACCGAGCCCGACGCCGAACACCGCGAGCAGCGCCAGCCCGACCAGCGCACCACCGACGTGCAGGTCGAACGCGAACGGCGTCATCACCGCGATCACGATCACCGCCTGCCCGAACAGCGGCACCATCTCCTTCAGCGCCCGGCCGATCAGCAGCGACGAACGGGACAACGGCGTGACCAGCATCCGCTCGTGGGCACCGGTCTGGAACTCGAACAGCAGGTTCGCCCCGGTGGTCGACGTCCCGAAGAGCGTGGTCATCACGAGGATCGACGGGACGAACCATTGCCAGACGCCGTCGCCGAACGTACCGCCCATCGAGCCCGACAGCAGCGGTCCGAACAGGGCGAGGAACACCAGCGGCTGGATCATCCCGAACAGCAACGAGAACGGGTCACGCAATACCGGCTTCAACTCGCGCGTCATCACGATCCGGATGTCACGCAACAGACTTCGGGACGGCTGCTGGACCGCAACTACGGGCGTTGAAACAGTGAGGGTGGTCATCAGGCTGCCTTTCCGTTGGACTCTTCGCGCAGGCTGCGGCCGGTCAGGTTGAGGAACACGTCGTCGAGGGTCGGGCGATGCACCTGCGCCGACGCGATCGGTACGCCGTTGTGCTGGGCGGCCGCGATCAGCTCGGGGAGCGTCGCCGGGCCATTCGCGACCCGGACGCTGAGCTCGTCGCCGACGGCAACCACCTCACGGGCTCCGGGCAACTTCTCGGCCAGCGCGGTCAAGCGTGCAACGTTGCTAGGAGCAACTGTCAGCGCGAGCCGGTCGCCGGCGAGCTTGGCCTTCAGCGCGCTCGCGGTGTCATCGGCGATCACCTCGCCGTGATCCACGACGACAACCCGCTCGGCCATCGTGTCGGCCTCGTCCAGGTAGTGCGTCGTCAGCACGATCGTCATCGCGTGCTCCTCGCGCATCCGCAGGATGTGGTCCCACAGGTTCGCCCGGTTCTGCGGATCGAGGCCGGTCGACGGCTCGTCCAGGAACAGCAGCGACGGCGCATGCACGAGACCCATCGCGACGTCGAGCCGCCGGCGCTGACCACCGGACAGTTCCGACACCTTGCGTTGCGTCAGCTCCCGCAGCTCCAGCGCGTCGAGCAACTCGTCGGCCCGTTGCTTCGCGGCGCGACGGTCGAGGCCGTAGATCACACCCTGCCCGCGGAGTTCGTCGCCGACCCGTTGGGTGTGGCCGGCGCCGTTGCCCTGGCCGACGTACCCGATCCGTCGACGGACCTGGCTGGGCTGCGTCGTCACGTCGTACCCGGCGACCGTCGCGGTGCCCGAGGTCGGGGTGATCAAGGTGGTGAGCATGCGCAGCGTGGTGGTCTTGCCGGCGCCGTTCGGGCCGAGGACGGCGACCAGCTCGCCGGGTTCGACGTCCAGGCTGATGCCGCGGACGGCGTGCACGGTCTCGGTACGGCTCACCACGAAATCCCGGGTGAGCGCTCGGGTGCTGATCACGGATGACTCCTTCGGTTGGACTTGATGAGCACGACATTTCCAGCAGTAGCGGTCAGGTTCTGTCCCTTACTCATGCGAAGCTGACGTCATGTCCGAAACCTCTGCTCGACTCCTCGCGCTGCTGTCGCTGCTGCAGGCACGGCGCGATTGGCCGGGCGCCCTGCTCGCCGAGCGACTCGAGGTCAGCCCGCGCACCGTCCGCCGCGATGTCGATCGGCTGCGGGACCTGGGCTACCCGGTGCGTGCGAGCAAGGGGCCTGACGGCGGTTACCGCCTGGACGCCGGCGCGGACCTGCCGCCGCTGCTGTTCGACGACGATCAGGCGATCGCGGTCGCAGTCGCCCTGCAGACCGCTACGACCACGGTCACCGGGATCGAGGAGGGTGCGTTGCGTGCGCTCGCCACGGTTCGCCAGGTGATGCCGGCGCGCTTGCGGCAGCGGGTCGACGCGTTGCAGGTCACGACGGTCGATCGCTACGCCAACCGGCGTACGACGGTGGACTCGGAGAAGCTGATCGCGATCGGGATGGCGGTGCGTGCGCAGGAGGTACTGCGCTTCGACTACGCGTCACCCGGTGCGCCGGACGAATGGGTCCCGCCGCGCAAGGTCGAGCCGCATCACCTGGTGACGTGGGGCGGGCGTTGGTACCTGGTCGGCTGGGACCTGGATCGGAAGGACTGGCGGACCTTCCGCGTGGATCGGATGACTCCGAAGACGCCGACCGGGCCTCGGTTCACCCAGCGCGAGCTCCCGGCACCGGACGTGGCGACGTACATCTCGAGCCGGTTCCACGGCCAGGACCAGAACCCGTGCCGGGGCGAGGCGATCCTGCAGGCGAAGGCGTCGGACATCGCGCAGTGGGCCGGGCGCGGCGCGTTCGTCGAGGAGGTCACGCCGACGAGTTGCCGGCTCGTGCTGACCGCGTGGTCGTGGACCGGCCTGGCCGCGACCTTCGGGATGTTCGAGTGCGACCTGGAATTCGTCGGACCGCAGGAGTTGAAGGATGCCGCGGCCCAGCTGGCCGCCCGCTATCAGGAGGCTGCGTCATGAGTACCGAACTGATCGTTGTGGATGCCGCTGCCTGGCAGTCATGGCTGCACGAACATCACGCGGCGTCGGACGGTGTCTGGCTCGTGCTCGCGAAGAAGGACGTGACGACGCCGACGAGCCTCACGTACGCCGAGGCGCTCGAAGAGGCTTTGTGCCACGGGTGGATCGACGGGCAGCGCAAGAGCCGCGACGAGCAGACCTTCGTCCAGCGCTACACCCCGCGGCGTGCCCGGAGTATGTGGTCGAAGCGGAACGTGGACCTCGTCGCGCGGATGGAGGAGGAGGGCCGGATGCGCCCGGCCGGACGCGCGGAGATCGAGCGCGCCAAGGCCGACGGCCGCTGGGACCGGGCGTACGGCGGATCGAGCGCGAAGGAGATCCCCGACGACCTCGCTGCGGCGCTGGCCGCGGAGCCGCGCGCACAGGCGATGTTCGAGATCCTGACCAGCGCCAACCGGTTCGCGGTCGTGTTCCGGGTGAACAGCGCCAAGAAGCCCGAGACGAGGGCCAAGCGGATCACGCAGTACGTCGAGCAACTGGCCCGCGGCGAGACGATCTACCCGCAGAAGCGGACGCTCTAGACCAGGTCGAGTGTCGCGTCCTGGCCGGCGGTGAGCGGGAAGTACGCGAGGAAAGTGACGCCCTCGTCCTCGGTGTCGAAGCGGGAGATCCGGTCGACCGCGGGCTCGTAGAACACGTCGCCGGGGTGGAGGACCTGGACCTCACCGTCGGCGGCCTGCTGGTAGATCGCCTTGCCCGAGACGATGTTGCCGAACACGGGACCGTTGTGGACATGGGCGCCGAGCGCGGTGTGCGGCTCGATCGTGATCCGGCGTACCTCGACGTGCTGCACCGGGAGCGGCTCCGGCAGGTGCTGGTCGAGGACGACGACGCGGCTGATCGGTGACTCCGATGAGGTCATGGCAGCATCGTACATACCAATAGGTACAGAAGTCCTCCGGATTTGTCCGACGGTCTGTGCGGGGCGGGTCAGTAGAGGACGGGGTTGAGCGGGGAGGAGATGGTCTCGCCGGGCTGGTTGCCGGGCATCCAGTTGGCCAGGTCCAGCTTCTGGTTCTCGTTCACCGGCACCGAGATCTCCATCGCGGCGTCCACGTAGATCACCGTCATCACTCGGCGCGGGATGTCGGTGGTGTTCGCCGGCGCGTGATGGAAGGTCCAGCCGAGGTGGTAGCTCACCTCGCCGAGCTCGAACGGCTCGGAGATCTCCGCGAACTCCTGTTCGGCCAGCGTCTCCTGCAGTACGCGCTCCGACTCGTCGCTGATCGGCAGGTCGCGCCCGTGCTCGAACGTGTGGCTGCCGGCCGCGAACGACAGCGGGCCCATCTCCATCGGGGTCTCCTGCAGCGGGATCCAGACCGTGACGCAGCGGTCGGTCGCGAACGGCCAGTAGTACTGGTCCGCGTGCCACGGCGTGACTCCGCCGCCGGACTCCTTGTACAGCGCCTGGTCGTGGTACAGCCGGACCGACTGCACGCCCAGCAACTGCGCAGCGATCCGCGCCAGCCGCGGTGACGAGACGAACTCGAGCACGCGCTCGCTGTCCTGCCACAGGTTCGTCACCTGCAGGAACGCCTTGCCGTAGGTGTCCCGCTCCTCGAGCGGCAGGTGCTGCGTGTTCAGCTCGATCACCTTGCCGGTGATCTCCGGCTCGTACGCCGCGATCGTCTCGGGACTCAGCACGTTCTTCAGCTTCACGAAGCCGTGCTCGGCGAAGTGCCTGATATCGGACCGGCTGAGGCTGTAGTCGGTCTCGAGCTCCGGGCGGGTCGACTGGGGCGGTGGGGCGGGGAAGGAATCCAGCGCAGTCATGGGAGTCAAGGGTTCATGAACGTTTCATCGCTGTAAAGATCAGTGATCAAATCTTTGCCCTTGGTGCACGTGCACGTGAACCGGTCAGGCCCGTAATGCGAACCGGTCCAACGCTACGAGGATCAGCTCGCGCGTGCCATCGCCGCCCGCCCCATGACCTTCCTGCTCGACGAGATGCAACTCGGCGTCGGGCCAGGCCTGAGCCATCCGCCACGCGACGTCCGGCGGGCTGCTGATGTCCAGCCGGCCATGGATCAGTACACCGGGGATTCCCGACAGCTTTCCCGCCTCGCGGACGAGAACGTCCTCGTCCAGCCAGGCGGCGTGACCCCAGTAGTGCGTGACCAGCCGGGCCAGCCGGAGGCGGAACACGGGATCGTCGTACCGCGAGTCCGGCCGCCAGCCAGGAGCTGTGCGGACATGCGTGTCCTCCCAGTCGCACCAGGCACGCGCGGCCCTGTCCCGGACGGCGGGGTCGGAGTCGTGCAAGAGCCGGCTGTAGGCCAAGGGAAGATTGCCGTCGCGCTGGTCCTCCGGTACGCCGTCGCGGAAGCGGGCCCATTCCTCGGGGAAGATCCGCCCCATGTCGCGGGTGATCCACTCGACCTCGCGACGGGTCGTGTTCGTCACGCTGAACAAGACGATCTCGGAGATCGCCTCCGGGTGCTGCTCGGCGTACGCGAGCCCGAGCGTCGCGCCCCAGGACGCGCCGAGGAGCAGCCACTTCTCGATGGAGAGCTGCCGGCGGAGTTGCTCGAAGTCGGCGATCAGGTGGGCCGTGGTGTTGGTGCTCAGATCGACGTCCGGCTCGGCGGCGTCCGGTGTGCTGCGGCCGCAGTTGCGCTGATCGACGAGGACGACCTTGTACCTCGCGGGGTCGAAGTACCGTCGCCACCACGCGCCGGCGCCGGAGCCCGGGCCACCGTGGACGACGAGCGCGGGTTTGCCGTCCGGGTTGCCGCAGACCTCCCAATAGACGCGGTTGCCGTCGCCAACGTCGAGTAGGCCGTGGTCGTAGGGCTCGATGTCCGGATACACGGTCAGAGGACTCCGGTGTAGGTGAGAGCGAACGTTCCGCAGGGAAAGAGGAACAAGGCCGAGAGGATGATGATGCCCTTGAAGGATTGGCCGGGGCCAATGAGTTTGCGGTAGGCGGCGATCAGGACCGGGACCATCACCACCTCGAGGAGCAGCATGCTGCGCGGGATGATCGTCCCGGTCGCGGCGAGGATCACCGACAGTGCGGCCGCCGCGATCCAGGCGGCGTACCCGATGCGGTACGTCGTGCGGGCGCCGAAGCGGACGGCGATCGTGTGGTAGCCGGCGGCGCGGTCGGCTTCGAGGTCGGCGAGGGTGGTGGGGAGGTAGAGGCCGATGGCGGCGAGCGTGCCTTGAAGGCCCATCAACCAAGGGAAGCTGCTGAGGTCGGGGTTGATCGCGGCCCAGCCGGCGAGGGGGCCGAAGGCGCCGAGCGCGAGCGCGTTGACCGCGACGTCGAAGCCGGCGCGGGTCTTCAACCGGACCGGCGGGACGGAGTACGCGTAGCCGAGCAGGACGGCGAGGAGGACGCCGAGTGCGAACACGACGCCCACGTGCAGGCTCAGTCCGACCGCGGCGACAGCGGCCGCGAAGGCGAGTCGCTTGGCTGCGCGGAGCGTGACACGTCCGTCGAGAAGCGGCGACTTCGCCTTGCGTGGGTTGAGCCGGTCGCTCGGCAGGTCGTACGCATCGTTCACCGCCAGCACGGCCAGCCACACCAGCGGCCCCATCACCACGGCCCCCACGATCAGCCGCGGCCACTCCGCGACCGGTGGGATCAGCCGATGCGTGGCGAGCAGGATCCCTGTGTAATAAGGGACGATCGACACCACCCAGAACGCCGGCCGCCCCACCGCGATGATGTCGCGAACCCGCGCGGTCGTTCCCCTGACCTGCACCACCGTGCTCACAGCACCACTGTCCACCCGCCGGATGCCCGCCGTCCTCCCTCCAGCGGGTGAACCTCCTCACCCCTACGGCTGGATGTGAGCCAAGGAACCCTTCTCCAGGGCCACCCACACCGACTCACCATCGATCGCAAGACCGTGCGGCTCGGAACCCTCGCCCAGCGCATACTCGGCGATGACGTTGCCTTGAGCATCCATCCGTGCCAACGCACCGCCGGCCCACAGGGTGACCCAACATCCGCCGTCAGCCGCCGCCGCAACCGCGTGCGGCTTACAACCGGCCGGCAACGGAAACTCCTCGATCTTGCCGTCCGAGCTGATTCGCCCCACCCGGTCACCGAGAATCTCGACGAACCACACGCCATCCTCACCCGCGCAGATCCCGACCGGCCCAGCACCCGAAGTCGGCAGGGGATAGGTCGTGACCGCCCCACCAAGACTCATCCGCCCGATCGCATTCCCCTGGTTGAGCGTGAACCACAGCTCTCCGTCGTACGCCGTGATCATCGCCGGAAACGCCCCACTGACCCCGATCGGGTACGTCGACACCTCGCCGTCGACTGTCACCCGCCCGAGAGCATCAGCGCTCATCAACGTGCACCACAACGCACCATCCGGCCCGACACACAACCCATACGGCGCCCCGGCGATGTCGACCGCCGACACGACTCCGTCGTACCCGATGCGCCCGAGCCGATCGTCGCCGTTCCGCGTGAACCAGACCGCGTGATCGGGCCCTTCGACGATCACACTCGGGCGGGAGTCCGCAGCGTCGAGGTCGATGACACGTCCCGAACGGGTGGCAACACGGCCGGCGTGGACGAGCGTTGCCCACACCTCACCGCCCGCCACTACAACGCCGTACGGACCGTCGCTCCTGGCGCCGATCGCATATTCAGTCACTGACACAGGGCTTCTCCTTCACGTCGCGGGCCATTCCCTAATGCGACGAATGTTGCGTTAAGATCGTGTCATGCAGACGAGTGATCGCGCAAGCAGGCCGGGTGGGCGGACGGCTCGGGTGCGGTCCGAAGTGCTCGCGGCCGTCGAGGCCGAGCTGGCGGAGCAGGGATACGACGGACTCACCATCGACGCGGTCGCCGCACGCTCCGGGGTCCATCGCACAACGGTCTACCGCCGCTGGAAGACCGTTGCCGGCCTGCTCGTCGATCTTCTGCAGGCCGGGGCCGACGACTCGTGGGAGCCGGCCGACACAGGCTCGCTCGAGGGCGACCTGATCGCCGTCAACCGCGAGGTGCATGCCGCGCTGACCGCCCGCCCGTCCGTCACCCAGGCCGTGATCGCAGCCTCCTTCCGTACGCCGGAAGCCGCCGAGGCACTCACGCGGTTCTGGGAAGATCGCTACGAGCGCACGGCGATCGTCGTACGGCGAGCCGTGGAGCGTGGGGAGATCCCGGCCGGCACGGATGCCCATCAGCTCCTGCTCACCGCGACGGGTCCGCTCTACCACCAGCTGGTCCTGCTCCGTCGTCCGATGAGCCGCTCGATCGCCGATCACCACGCCATGGTCGCGGCGGCGTCGGTCGGTTAAATCTCTTTGCGGCGCTCGTTCCGCCCGAAATACGGTGGTACCTCCGGCGGATGGGAGTCCCGATGAGCGTCCAGATCTATGCACTGTCCTTCGACGCAAAGGATCCTGCGAGGCTGGCGCGGTTCTGGGCCGGGGTGCTCGGCCGGGACCTGGGTGCGGACGGGACGTCCGTACTGCCTGACAACGACCTCGGATTCATCGTGCGATTCCTGCCGAGCGACGTCGAGAAACACTGGCAGAACCAGATCCACTTCGACCTGCCCAGCCAGACACTCGAAGCGCAGCAGGCGATGGTCGATCGCGCGTTGGAGCTCGGTGGGCGACACCTCGACATCGGGCAGAAGCCCGAGGAGGAGCACGTCGTACTGGCCGATCCCGAGGGCAACGAGTTCTGTGTGATCGAGCCGGGCAACAACTTCCTCGCCGGCACCGGAGTCATCGGCTGCCTGACGTCCGACGGCAGCCAGGCCGTCGGGTACTTCTGGAGCAAGGCGCTCGAGTGGCCGCTGGTCTGGGACCAGGACGAGGAGACCGCGATCCAGTCCCCGCAGGGCGGGACCAAGATCAGCTGGGGCGGTCCGCCGTACAACGAGAGGGCGCCGAAGAACCGCCTGCACCTCGACCTCGTGCCGTCCGGCGATGCCGAGGCTGAGGTCGAGCGACTGATCAGCCTCGGCGCGAAGCGGCACACGAGCGGTCAGGCGCACGCAGACGGGATCGAGCTGGCCGACCCGGACGGCAACGAGTTCTGCATCCTGACCGGACGCTGACAGAACCGAGCGATGCGGCTCCACTGGTTCGACGAGCGAATTAGCCTGGCGGGCCAGGGTTGTAGGCGCAGGACGAAGTCAGGTCGCCGTCGTCGGGCTTGGGTGTCGTTCTGGGCTGGGTCGCCGTCGAGGGCTTGGTCGTCGTGGTCCTGCGCGGCGTCACGGGCTTCGGGGTGAGCGCCTTCGCGACGAGCTCGCGCATCGCCGCGTAGTTCGGGTTGCGGCCGTTCGGGAAGTTCTTCTTCTTGTCCAGGTCGATGTTGGAGATCTTGGCGGTCTTGACCCGCTCCCCGAGGGTGACGAAGGCACCCACCAGTTTCTGCGGGATGTCGGTGCGGATCAGCTGCTCGCCGGCGTGCGCGATCTGTTCGTAGTTGGCGACGACGTTCTGTGGGGTGGCGCGCTCGACGAGCGCCTGGATAGTGCAGTGCTGCCGGGCCTGGCGGGCGAGGTCGGCGGTCGCCAGCCCGTACCGGCCGCGGGCGAACCACAGGGCGTCGGTCCCGTTCAGCTTCCGGTTCGGTCCCGGTTGGAGGTAGCGGCTCGGCGGGATCTTCTTGTCGTCGTTCCCGCCGACCGGCACCGGGTAGTTGATGTTCACGGTGATCCCGCCCAGGGCCTCGACCAGCTTCGCGAATCCGGCCAGGTTGATCTGCACGTAGTAGTGGATCTTCAACCCGAGTGCTTCGCCGACCGAGAGCTTCAGGATGTCCGCGCCCTCGTTGTCCGACGGCCCGATCACGCCGGGGTGCAACTTCGGGATGTTGCGGTACATCGCGTCGAGATAGAACTCCGACTGCTCCTTGCTGGGATCGATGCTGGGATCCCAGAATCCGCTCGGATAGATCTTGTGCAGCGGTGAGTCGGCCGGGAACGGCATCCGCATGAAGTTCCGGGTCAGCGAGATCAGCGAGGTGTTGCCGGTCTTGGTGTCGATGCTCGCGACCATCACGGTGTCGGTCCGCGTGCCCTGCCGGTCGTCGCCGTCGTCCGCGCCGAGCAGCAGCACGTTCAGCCGCGGCAGTTGTTGCCAGACATCCTTCGCGGCGCTGATCGTCGGCCGGGTCTGGCTCTTCGAACCCGAGTCGGCGAACACCTTCTTCACCAGGCTCCGCTGGGCCATCAGGGTCTGCGCACCACTCGCCGTACCAACCGTCATCGCGAAGCAGACCACACCGACCACCAGCGACCCGAGCAGTCGCGAGCCCGGTGGCGCCGTCAGTGGCCGGAGCATCTTGTACGACGTGACCAGGACGACGATCCAGGCCAGGGCGATCACGGCGAGCCCGGCGATCATCCACAGCAGCAGCCCAGGATCCAGCGCCCACGAGATCACGGCGTCCCGTTTGCGTAGACCGACGTACGCCGCGGTGCCGTACAGCGCGAGGCTCAGGACGGTCACCACCGAGCCGAGCCGGGGCCGGCGGGCGATCAGGTACGCCGTACCGGGAAGGAGGATGCCGGCGACGGCGATCACCAGCGCGGCGAATGCCGACCGGCGTCGCGGTCTCGCTCTCCGTGCTCGGCTGCTGCGCGACGATCGCTGCGCTCTGCTCGGGGCCATGCCCCCTTCGATTCATTGACTCGGCAAAAAGTTGGCAGGATGGACGGCGTGAGTGACATTCAGGTACGACGAGCCGGGGTGGATGACGCGGAGTCTCTGGTCCGTTTACGCGGGCTGATGCTCGCCGCGATGGGCAACGACATCGACGGCCCCTGGCAGGCCGCCGCCGTCGAGTGGTTCGCCGGGCAGCTGGCATCGCCGGACACCTTCGCGGCGTACGTCGTCGAGGACCCGGACGCCGGTGTCGTCGCAGGGGCCGCAGGCAACGTGTTCGTCCACCCGCCGGGGCCGCGCGACCTGACCACGGTCCGCGGCCACCTGTACAACGTCAGCACCGAGCCTGCCTTCCGCCGTCGCGGTCTGGCCCGCGCCTGCGTGGTCGCGCTGATGGACTGGTTCGAGAACGAGACCGGCGTCGGCCAGGTCGAACTGCACGCGACCGACTACGGCATCGAGCTCTATCGCGACCTCGGGTTCAACGAATCGAAGTACCCCTCGCTGAGGTTCCGGACCACCAGGGCGTAGCCCGCCGTGGTGGGAGAAGGGTTTGTGGGCACAGTGGCAAGAAGACAGTGAGGACGCGCCCGACCGGGCGCGGTGGGAGGAGCTCGCCGGAATGCGCCGCTGGACAGTTGTCAGGACGATCGGCCTCGCGACTGCGGCGGTGATCGCGGTCGGAGTGGTGTACGAGTTGCCCGCCAGCCCGTTGTCGCGCCACGGCGACCTCGGGCGGCAGATCGTACCCGCGTCGGTCCGGACGACCGCGCCGTCGTTGGAGTCGCCGGCGGTCGCGTCACGCCGTACGACGAATCCGGTCGTGCCGGTCAAACCGGCCGAGGTGATCTCCTACCCGAGCGCGGGGTCGCAGTCGTACGCCGTACTGCCCGCGGATCCGGCCGTGATCGGAAGGGGCGGCAGGCTGATGACGTTCCAGATCGCGATCGAGGGCGGGATCACCGGGATCGACAAGACTGCGTTCGCGCAGTTCGTGCGGACGACGTACGGCGCGGCGCAGGGGTGGGCATCGCAGGGGAAGTGGCGGTTCCAGCAGGTCGGGCCGGGGGCGACGCCCGACTTCAGGTTGATGCTGGTGACGCCGCGGACGCGGGACCTGATCTGCGGCGGCGGACCGGACCGGTACACGAGCTGCCGGATCGGGGACTCGGTCGTGCTCAACGTCGCGCGCTGGGCGCACGGCGTACCGAACTTCGGCGCGTCGCTGACGACGTACCGGCAGTACATGGTCAACCACGAGACCGGTCACCGGCTCGGCAACGGCCACGAGCTGTGCCCGGGGCCGGGCCGGCCGGCCCCGGTCATGCAGCAGCAGACGCTCGGCCTGCACGGCTGTACGGCGTACGCTTGGCCGTACCTGAACGGAGCCCGCTACTCCGGCAGGCTAGGTCAGTACAACGACCCGGTGCCTCACTCCTGAATGATCGACAAGACGTTGCCCGCCGGGTCCTTGAACCAGGCAATCAACGGGCCCTGGCCGCGGTAGATCCCGGTCTCGTCCTGCTCGTTGTTGTAGTGCTCGAACGTGACGCCGCGGCCGGCCAGTTCGCGTGCGGTCGCCTCGATATCGGCGACCGGGAAGTTGAGCACGGTGTACTCCGCCGGCACGTGGTTCGGTTTCGGATACGCCAGGATCGGGGTGCCACCCGCGATCTTCAGGCGCAACATGCCGTTCTCCTCGCCGACATCGATCCCGAGCGTGTCGGCGTAGAACGCCTTCGCCTTCTCGATGTCGTCCACCGAGAACCCACTGAACGCCTTGCTGTCGTGCAACATCTGATGTCCTCCCTTGATCGCTGACATCAGCTACGTCGAGACCCAACCTGCGATTTCGACACTAGTTGTGCGAGACGACCTGCGGGAGGGCGTCGTTGACGGCGGCTGCGACCGAGGCGGACTCGAGGCCGTCGGCGACGGTGTGGAGGAGGCGGACCAGGTGGGCGGCATCGGTCGGGCCGAGGATGCCGGTGATGACGTCGAGGACGCGGACGGTGAGACCGTCGAGCTGCGAGAGCCGGGCCTGACCCATCGACGTGACGGCCAGCGCGGGCGTGGTCCGGACCATGCCGAGCGCCTCGAGGTCGGCGATCGCCAGCTCCGCCTCGCCGGGCGTGATGCCGACCTGCTGGGAGACCTCGTCCGGCGTCGTGCGGCCGTTGGCGACCGCGTTCAGCACGAGGGCGGCCGGCATCGTCATCCCGACCGCTTGCTGCAGGCCGAGGATGAGCGGGTGGGCGTGGCCGCGGACGCGCTCCACCGCGTCGAGCAGCCGGAGAGCGTCACCGATGTCACCGATCAGGTGCTCTGTCTGGACAGCCGCGATCCCCGTTGGCCCCGTCCGGACGGGTGACGGCACGACGCCGCCGATGACCCGCTCCGGCACCACAAGGGCGTTTGCCACGACCCGCTCGTCGGCGGATTCCTGTGGCCTGATTCCAGCGTCTTCGATGGTCACGTCTCCAGCGTACGGAGCCGTTCCGACAGCTTCGGCGTGTCTTTCCTGAGGAAACCCTATGAATCTCAGGCCGTTCCTGGCCTACGCTCCGCCCATGCAGCTCAACGGGAAACGAGCCCTGGTGATCGGTGGCGGTGGCGGCGGGATCGGTCGCGCGACGACAGAGGCCTTCGGCAACGAAGGTGCGACGGTCGTGGTCGCGGACCTCGAGCCGGCACGCGCCGAGGAGGCCGCGGACGCGGTGCGGGCCGGCGGCGGTACGGCGTACGCGGTGTCCGGTGACGTCCGTTCTGCGAGCGACATCGAGGCAATGATCTCGACCGCGGTCGAGAAGCTCGGCGGCCTCGACGTACTCGTCACCGTGGTCGGCGGGCAGGTCGCGTTCGTACCCGCGGTGAAGCTGCACGAGATGGCCGACGAGGACTGGGACACGATCTACGAGGTCAACCTCCGGTACGTCGCCCGCGCGGTCCGGGCGGCGCTCCGCGTCTTCCTGGACCAGGGCACCGGCGGGACGATCGTCAGCGTCGGCTCGGTCACCGGCTTCATGGCAGCCCCCGAGCAGGCGGCGTACGGCGTGATGAAGGCTGGCATCCTGAGCCTGGCCCGGACGGTCGCCGCGGAGTACGCCCGCGACGGCATCCGGATGAACGTCGCCGCGGCCGGCGCGATCGCCACCGCGGTCGCCAACGCGAACGTCGACGCCGAGGTCGTCGACGAGATCCCGGTCGGTCGGTTCGGTCGCTCCGAGGAGGTGGCGCAGGCGGTGGTGTACCTGGCGTCGGACGCGGCGTCGTACATCACCGGACAGCAGATCGTGCTGGACGGCGGCGTCTCCGTCCGGGGTCCGTTCGGGTAATCGAACATACCGGCGAAGAATTGGGTTCCGGCCGGTTCCGGAAAAGCTGGGAATTTCTGAATTCGGGCGTGACCTCGGCTCGCCGTACTCCGTTGGATCTGACGTGACGGTGAACACAACACGGCGCACCGGCACCGCGCTCGCCCGCGTTTTCCAGGCCGTACCACCCCCGAAGTAACAGCCAGGAGGACCAGTGACAACCGCCACCGCCATCCAGACGATTGAGCGCCGACGCGTCCGTGTCTGGTTCGGTGAGCACGTCATCGCCGACTACAACGCCGAGCCGGCGTTGGCCGAGCGGTACGCAGACGCCATGAGCCGTCGGTTCGCCGGACTCCGGGTCACCAACGACCCGATGCCGGCCGTCGACAAGCTCCCCGACCCCCTGCCCGGCGAGCGTATGTGGGATGTAGCACCCCGCTGAGGAAGCCGTGCATCTGGAGAAGGGCATCCGGCGCCTTTCGCGTTCCGTATCTCACCAGACAACCCACCCGGAACGTGGCCCAGGTCGAGAACCTCACCTCGATCACATAAAGGCACCGGTGATTGGGCGGCAAGCGAGCGTGGGCGTTCTGCCCCTCGCTTGCCGCCATTTCTCTCGATGAGCACTGCTCTTCAGCACACTGCGCCTGAGACAACTGAATACACCTCATCGTTCGCACCGGATCCCCCAGGTCCGGTGCGAACTTGTTTGTCTCAGAGGTTCGCGTAGTACTCCGGTTTCATCTGGATGAGCTGGACGTAATTGCCGTCCGGGTCGATCAGCGTCGCGAACCATCCGACGCCGCGATCCTCGGGATGCACCAGCCAGTCGACGTCGAGCGTGCGCAGGTGCGCGGCGGCCGCCTCGATGTCCTCGACGCCGAAGTTCACGATGTGCCGCCCCGGCTCGGCGGTCTTCGCGGCGACGTCGTCGCGCTGCTCGATCACCAGCCCGAACCCGCCGAGGTTCAGATTCCCGTATCCGTCGACCTCCGCCTGGAACCCGTCGCGGTACCACGCCTTCAACCGCTCCGCGTCGGTACTGCCGATCAACATGCTGTTCAGAACAGGCTTCGCCACGATCTCTCCCTTTTCCACGGACCACTGTCGTCCGGTACGTCGGAACCAGCGCGTCGCTCTCGACATGACCTGCTCGACTCCGATGATGATCAGATGAAGTTCACCGCCGAACTGCTCTCCACCGGAAGGAACACGGCCGGCTTCGAGGTGCCCGAGAGCGTCGTCGAGGCGCTCGGCGGTGGCGGCCGGCCGAAGGTCAGCGTCACCGTCAACGGGTTCACGTTCCGGACTTCGATCGCGCGGATGGGCGGGCGGTACCTGCTCGGGTTCAGCGCGGAGCGGCGTACCGAAGCGGGCGTCGCGCCCGGCGAGATCCTCGAAGTCGACGTCGAGCTCGACACGGCTCCGCGAGAGCTCGAGGTGCCGGAGCCGTTGGCCGCCGCGCTTGCTGCGGATCGTGAGGCGTTCTGGGAGACGCTGAGTTACAGCAACCGGCAGTGGCACGTCTTGCAGGTGACATCGGCGAAGACGGACGCCACCCGCGAACGACGGATCGAGAAGTCGATCGGAATGCTTCGCGAGGGCCGGGCCCGCTGACTTGTACTAGCAGTACTCGCGGCAGCCGTTGTCCGCGCCGTACGTGCGGTGTGTCTTGGCGACTGTGCTGACCGGGGAGAGCTGACCGCCGTGGTGCCAGCTGTTGAGGAACTGCTGCGGGGCCACCGCGCCGCGGCGGATCCACCACACGTTCGGCTTCGTCGGCCAACTGATACCGAAGTGCAGGTGCGGCGGGGTGACGCGCGCGCTGCCTGTCTTTCCCGTACGGCCTAGGGTTTGGCCGGCGTGGACGCTGACGCCGGGGCGGATTCCTGGTGCGATCGCCGACAGATGTGAGCCGTAGTACCTGACTCCGTCGACACCCACGATGGATACCGACAGTCCGCCGCGGTCGGGTCCCCGGTTGGTCTTCGGGTCCCAGTTGTCGACGCGCGTCACTTCGTCGACGCGGCCGTCGATGGGCGCGACGAACAGGCAGCCTACGTTCGCGAAGATGTCCGAGGCTGGGTAGTCGTGGTGGCTCTGTGAAGCGTCCGCCCGGCAACCACCCACAGGAAACACGTACCGCCGTGTCGGCTGCGCGAGATTGCTCGGGCGCTGCGGGGTGGTTGGGTGGGACGGAGTGGTTGGGTGCGCCGTTGTGGCCGGTGGTCTCGTGGTGCTTCTCGGCTGCTGTGTTCTCGTCGGCGTGGGTGTGGCTGACGTCTGCTCTGTGCTCGTCGGCTGTGGTGTGACGGCGGTCGGTTGGGTGCGGTCGAAGACGCCGGCTGCGGACAGCGCGAACAACCCACCGCCGGCGACAACCACCAGCGCTGCGACAAAGACCGCCCAGAGGCGCCGCGTCACGGATACCAGAACGCGTTGACTGCTGCAGACGAGTACACGGTTTCACACGGTATCCCGTTCTTGTCCGCATCCATGCGATCCGGCATGCCGTAGTACCACCAGTATCTGACAGCCTCCGCGTACGAAGCCCCGCGCGCGGCCAAGTCCCGGCAATACAACCCGGCCGACCAGAAGACGACCCCGCTGATCTCGCGCCCGTTCCAGTACGCCGCGACATCGCCACGCGGATACACGGTCTCGCACGGAATTCCGTTGCGGTCGGCATCCATCTGGTTCGGCTGCCCATGCAGTCGCCAGTAGTCGATCGCCGCGACATAGCTGTACCCCTTGGCGTTCAGGTCGCGGCAGAACAACCCGGCCGGCAACGACCGGACATCCCCGGCCGCCGGTGCCGAGTTCGACCGTCCTTTGACCGTCGGCTTCGGTACGACGGTCTTCGTGATCACCGACGCCGGCACCGACGCCACCGGCGCCGGGGCCGCTGCCGACGGCGAGGTGTCCGCCGCTCGCGGCGCCGGATCGTCCTTGGTCATCAGCACCACGAGCCAGGTCAGCAGCACCAGGATGACGCCGACCGCCACCCCTCCCAGGGCTGCCAGCGTCGCGTTACCGCGCTCGTTCCGCCGGTGACAATGCGTGTGCGTATACGGCTCTCCATTCATGATTCCCCCCGCAGGCCATTGAAGCCTCGTCACTCTGTGTTGTCTACAGCTCGGGCCGGAATGGTGTTCATCGGGGGAACATCTGGTGGTCATGCGGGCGGGTGATGATCGCGCGGAATCCGCCGGGGAGAGGACTGTGATGGGGCACTCGCATTCGCACGGGCACGACCACAGCCATGGGCACGAGCACAGCCATGGGCACGAGCATCATCATCCGAATTCCGAGTTGGATCTGGCGACGTTGGCCGCGCTCGACGAATCGGTGCCGGACAGCGACCTGACGCCGACCGAGGTGTCCCGGCGCGGGTTGCTGCGGTCGGCAGGGATTCTCGGGGGTACTGCGGCGCTCGCGGTAACGGGTGTGCAGTTCGCGGCCGCGGCGAACCCTTCGAAGGACGGCTGGATCTTCCAGCACGGGGATCGGCCGGCCGTCTGGCTGGCCGGGGATCACCACATCCACACGCAGTTGAGCTCCGACGGCATGTACCGCGTCATCGACCAGGCGCGCCACGCGACGGCGTACGGGCTCGACTGGCTGGTCATCACTGACCACGGCGGTGCGACGCACGCGCGGATCGGTGTGGATCTGGTCAACCCGCAGATCAAGGCGGCGCGTGCCGAGTTGCGCGACACGCTGATCTTCCAGGGTCTCGAGTGGAACATCCCGGCCGCCGAGCACGGCACGATCTTCGTCGCGCCGGGCAGCCGCGAGGTCGACGTACTCAAGCAGTTCGAGAACAACTACGACGGCAGCGTGAAGAACGCGAGCGCGAACTCGCCCGCCAACGAGGCGCTCGCGGTGTCCGGCATCCAATGGCTCGGGCAGCAGGTCGACAAGCGCCGCGTCGCGGACGCGCTGTTCCTCGCGAACCACCCGGCCCGCAACGGGATCGACAGCCCGCACGAGATCCGCAACTGGCGCGACGCCGACCCGCGGATCGCGATCGGCTTCGAGGGCGCGCCCGGTCACCAGGCCGGCGGCCTCCCGAAGGGCATCGGTACGGCGGGTGCCCGCGGCCTGTACGGCAACGCCCCGAACCCGAACTCGTTCGCCGGCTACCCGCCCGAGAGCTACCGCACCTGGGGCGGCTTCGACTGGATGACCGCGACCGTCGGCGGCCTCTGGGACAGCCTGCTCGCCGAGGGCAAGCCGTGGTGGATCACCGCGAACTCGGACTCGCACGTGAACTGGAACGAGACCTCCCGGCGCCCGGACGGCTCGTCGCAGGAGCAGTTCGACCGCGACGGCCGGTACATGGACCCGGTCTACGGCAACACGGTCAACTCCACCGCGAGCGACTTCTGGCCGGGCTTCTTCAGCCGCACCCACGTCGGCGCCTCCCGCCGCGACTACCTGTCGGTCATGGACGGCCTGCGCAACGGTCGCGTCTGGGTCGACCACGGCGCGCTGGTGAAGGGCGTCGAGGTCGAGGTCCGCGAGGTCGGCAAGCGGTACGGCGAACCGCTGGGCGGCGCACTCATCGTGAAGAAGGGCCGGCCGATCGAGCTCGTCGTACGGATCACCACCCAGACATTGCCGAACTGGGCGAACTTCGTGCCGGCACTGAACCGCGTCGACGTCATCCAGGGCTCCGTGACCGGGCCCGTCGGTGACAAGGACACGATCACCGCGCCGAACACCAAGGTCGTCAAGCAGTGGGACACGTCCGGCAAACGCGGTACGTTCGAGCTTGTCTACCCGCTGGGTCGCGCCGACGAGGCGCAGTATGTCCGCGTTCGCGGCACCGACGGGAACCGTAGCCAGTCCGGATACCTGGGCGCGACCGTGGATCCCGCCGGGCCGAAGCTCGATGTGGTCGGCGACGCGGACCCGTGGGTGGACCTGTGGTTCTACACCAACCCCATTTGGGTGCTGCCCAAGTAAGGAACTCAGTTGTGATCATCGCGATCGATGCCGACAGCTCGGACACGGCTGCTGCCGACCACCTGCTGTACGAGCTGATCGACGCCGTGGACCAACCGGTCGTCGCCCTCACCCACATGGTGTCGGGCGACGACCGTCCGCACGTCGCGGTGTCGCTGACCAGCGCGGCCGATCTCGCCGACCCGATCCGCGCGGTAGTTGCCGACCGCAACGTTGGCCTGGCCGTCACCAGAGCCGGTGCCTCGGAGCCGGAGCTGGCGGGTCCGAGCCGGTTGGTCCGCGGTGCGTACGTCGCCGCGGTCGAAGCGGCGCTCGGTACGACCGGCCGCGTGGTCCGCTGGCCCGGTCACGAGCAGGCCCACGGCGTACTGCCGGCGGCCGAACTCCGCACCCGCTGCGGTATCGATCAACTAGAAGGCATCGGCGGCGTACCCGTCGAGGACGACACCTTGGTCGACACCCTCGACTTCCTCCGCCCGGTACGCCGCGACGGCCGCCTGGTCCTCCAGGTCCAACCCGCCGCCGACAACCTCCTCATCCCCTTCGAACTCCAACACCAACAAAGCTGCTGCGCCGACCACTAGCTGCCGGCGCCGAAGTCGTTCAGCGACAGCTTGTCGCGCGTCGTCCCACAACCGAGACAGCGCTGGTAGCGCTGCCCTTCTTCGTTACGCTCGGTCTTCCACCTGTGCAGATGGAGCCGACATCGAAGCGGCTTCGTCATCCTCCGACGGTAGGCCCGCCCGCCACGGATCGACAGAGCTGGTGAGGGATCGAGGTACCGTCGAAGTATGGCTGGTAAGACCGGCAAGTTTCTCGGCATCCCGTACGACTGGCGGCCCCTGACCGGGGAGCGCCTCAAGTCTCGTTGGTGGAATCCCGAGGACCCGCGCTTCTTCACGCCGAAGGCGCTCGGCTGGGGCTTCGACCTCAACCTGGCTCGGCTGTTCGGCCGGCACGGGAAGAGCTCACCCCCACGCGGGTGAGTCGCGAAGCGCCTCCGGTAGGTCTCCGATCACTCCCAGGCGTTGGGTGCAGCGGGTTAGGGCGACGTAGAGGTCTCGGAGGCCGCGGGGGGACTCGATGACTATGCCGTCGGGGTCGACGACTAGGACCGAGTCGAACTCGAGGCCTTTGGCTTCGCGGGCGGTGAGGACTGTTACGCCGGCCAGGCCGTCGACTGCCTCCTGGATGAGTTCGAGCCGGTTGCGCGAAGTGATGACGCCGACCTCGCCGTACGCCGTCTCCTCGGCCGCCATCTTGTACACGTACAAGGCTTGCTCGGCGGCGGGAACGTCCGCGTGCCACGGCTTCACCCCGGTCGAGCGGACCGATTGCGGTGCCCGCGCCGACGGGTCGACCTCCCGCAGTACGTCGTTGGCCAGCTCCATCACCTCGGCGGGCGTGCGGTAGTTCAGCGTCAGCTCGGCCAACCGCCAGCGATCGCCGAACGTTTCGCCGAGTGCGCTCGCCCAGGAAGTCCCGCCACCGATCGAACTCGTCTGCGCCACATCACCGACCACCGTCATCGACCGCAACGGGCACCGCCGCGCGATCGCCCGCCACGCCATCGGCGACAACTCCTGCGCCTCGTCGACGATCACGTGACCGTACGTCCAGCGCCGGTCCGCGGCGGCTCGGTCAGCCAGCGTCCGGTCGTCGTCCGCCTCGTACCGCTCGGCCAGCGCCTCCGCGTCCAGCAAGTCCTTTGCCGTAAGGATCTCTGCCTCGTCGTCCTCGTCCCAGTCGGTCGAGCCGGAACCGCTCAGCACGTCCAAGGCGCCTTGGGCATAAGCGATCGCACGCGCCCGAGCGGCCCGCTCCCGCGCCGCTTCGGTCCCGTCGTCGCCAAGCAACTCGGCCGCCTCGTCGAGCAGCGGTACGTCGGCCGGCGACCAGTCGTCGCCGTACCTCAACAAGTGTTCGCGATCCAGCTCCGACAACTGCGGCGCCGCCGACGCCAGCCTGGCCTCGTCGCCGTACAGCTCCTCGAGCAGCTTCTGCGGACTGAGCAACGGCCACAGCTGCTCCAACAGAGCCTGTACGGCGGGCTCGGCCAGCACCTCCTTGCGCAACTCAGCCAGGTCGTACTCGTCGAGCAACTGCTCACCGTCCAGCGGATCGGTGCCGATCAGCTCGGCGTACTGGTTCGTCAGGTAGTCGGTGAACTCGTTGAGGATGAACGGCCGTGCCTGGTTGTGCGTCAGGCCGCGGTTACGCACCCGCGCATGCGTCGCCTCGCACACCGCCGGGTCGAGCGTGAGCTCGGTCCGCTCGACCATGACCCGCACCGGCTCCTCCGGGATCCACTGCCGATCGGCGACCGCCTTCGCGATCACCTCGGCCATCACCGTCCGCCCCTTCACCTCGGCGCTCTCCGGCGGCTCCGGCCGGGTCGCGTTCAGCCCCGGGAACAGCTCGGCGATCGTGACCAGCCGGACGCCGTCCTCACCGAGCGACGGCAGCACCTGACCGATGAACCGCAGGAACGCCGCATTCGGCCCGACGACGAGAATTCCGCGCTTTTCCAGCTGCTCGCGATGCGTATACAGAAGAAATGCCGCCCGGTGCAGCGCGATCGCGGTCTTTCCGGTGCCGGGACCGCCCTGAACGACCAGGATTCCGGGCAGTTCGGAACGGATGATCCGGTCCTGGTCCGCCTGGATCGTCTGGACGATCGACTCCATCCGGCCGGTCCGCCGCGCCTCGAGCGCCTTCATCAGCACGGCCTCGCCGATCACGCCGGTGCCGGGCTTGGAGGCGTCGGCCGCCTCGCGACCAAGGTCGAGCTGCTCGTCCTGTACGTCGATCACCCGGCGCAACCGGGTCTGGACGTGCCGCCGGCGTACGACGTCGTGGTTCGCGACGGCGGTCGCGATGTAGAACGGCCGCGCTGCCGGGGCGCGCCAGTCGACCAGCAAGGGTTCGTAGTCCGCGTCGTGCAGGCCGATCCGGCCGATGTGCAGGATCTCGCCGTCGGCGGTGTCGAGGCGGCCGAAGTACAGGCCTTCCTCGGCGGCGTTCAGCCGGGCCTGCCGGAGCTTGAGGTCGCGGATGCGGCCGTCACGCTGGTGCAGGGCCTGCGCGTTGCGGGTATGGACCAGTTGCTCGTCGTCAGTCCGGGCGTCCGTACGCTCGCGCTCGTTGTCGAGCGCGGCGTAGAACGTGGTCAGGTGAGCCTGTTCGGCATCGACCGGATTCGGCAATTCAAACCCCTTGTGTTAAAATACGTCCCGTTGGTTTCAAGGCCGCATTTCAGTCGTTCAGGAAATGACGCGCGCGGCAGCCACAAATCCTTGAGTTTATCCCTTTCCGGGGTTTTCCTGTAGTGGTGTTCCACTCAATCATCCCGCCGTACCTGCTTGAGCAGCTCGAGCGGTCCGCGAGCGATCCCAGCCTTCGCGCCCGGTACCGGCAGTCGCTGCAACATGACGCCGTACTGCGATCGCGCCCAGCCGCCGGCCGTGAGCCCGCGGCGGCAGCAGGCGGCCGGCAACGCTCGGTGTACGACGCCGAGAACGGCACCGACCTGCCCGGAACGCTCGTCCGCGCCGAGGGTGACGATCCCGTCCAGGACCAGACGGTGAACCAGGCGTACGAAGGCACCGGCGCGACCTGGACGCTGTACAAGGAGTGCTTCGGGCGGGACTCGATCGACGGCGCCGGCTTGGCGCTGATCTCGACGGTGCACTACGACCGCGGGTACGCGAACGCCTTCTGGGACGGTGCGCAGATGGTGTTCGGCGACGGCGACGGCGAGGTGTTCGGCAACTTCACGGCGTCGATCGATGTGACCGGGCACGAGCTGACCCACGGTGTCACGCAGTACACGGCGAATCTCGCGTACGACGGGCAGTCGGGCGCGCTGAACGAGAGCATCTCGGACGTGTTCGGCTCGCTCGCCAAGCAGTACGCGCTCGGGCAGAGCGCGGCGGATGCCGACTGGCTGATCGGCGCGGGGCTGCTGTTGCCGGGGGTCCAGGGTGTCGCGTTGCGGTCGATGAAAGCGCCCGGCACGGCGTACGACGACCCGCGGCTGGGGAAGGATCCGCAGCCGGCCGACATGTCTGGGTATGTCGATACCGAGGACGACAACGGCGGCGTACACATCAACTCGGGCATCCCCAATCGCGCGTTCTACCTGGTCGCGGCCGAGCTCGGCGGTAACGCGTACGACGACGCCGGCAAGATCTGGTACGACACGCTGACGTCGGGCGACCTCAGCGAGTCCGCCACTTTCAAGGACTTCGCCGAGGCCACCCAAGCGACCGCAAGGAGCCTCTTCGGCGACGACTCCACCCAGCTGGCGGCCGTCACGAAGTCCTGGCAGACCGTCGGCGTCCTGGATGACCAAACCTCGCTGATGGACGCCGCGAAGTCCTCTCTGGAGCCCTCCACGCCACCCTCGCTGCCACCAACAGACGGATGAGATGGTTTGACCTCGAGTCTTGTTGAGGTATTAGCGTCGCCGTTGTGACTGTTCATCCGCTGCGGCTCGTCGTGCTGACGCGCAATCTCGACAGCGGACGCTTCGGTACTACGGTCACGCGGTGGTTCGCACGGGAGGTAGAGCGGGCGGACGAGTTCAAGCTCGACCTCATCGATCTGAGCGTGCTGCCGCTGGCGGAGCTGCCGGGGCGGATCGGGGACGCGGACGCGGTCATGATCGTCACGGCTGAGTACAACCACGCCTATCCGGGCGACGTGAAGACGGCGATCGACGCGGTACGGCGGCCTTGGTACGCGAAGCCGGTCGGGTTCGTCGTGTACGGCGGGCGCTCGGGCGGACTGCGGGCCGCGGAACAGCTGAGGCTGGTCTTCGGTGAGCTGCATGCGGTGACGATCCGCGACAGCCTGGGATTCCGCGAGGAGGACTTCACCGCCGAAGGCGAGCCGACCGACCCCAGCACCTCCGCGGCCGCTGCGGCGATGCTCCGGCAGCTCGCATGGTGGGCTCGATCACTTCGCGACGCGCGGGCAAACACGCCGTACCCGGAATAGGTCGCCGGGGGCGGCGGTTGGGTGTTCTAAGTGAGCGCCGAACCGATGCCCCTGTCCGTGCTCGACCTCTCGCCGGTGCCGACAGGCACGCGGCCGTCGGAGGCGCTGCACGAGACGCTCGAACTGGCCCGCACCGCGGAAGCGGCCGGGTATTACCGCTACTGGCTCGCTGAGCATCACAACATCCGCAGCGTGGTCAGCACGAGCCCCGAGGTGATGATCGCTGCCGTGGCCGCTGCCACCTCGAGCATCCGCGTCGGGTCCGGCGGGATCATGCTGCCGAACCACTCGCCGCTGAAGGTCGCCGAGACGTTCCGCGTGCTCGGCGGGCTCTATCCGGACCGCATCGACCTCGGCATCGGCCGCGCGCCCGGCACTGACCAGCGCACCGCGCTCGCCCTGCGCCGCAGCCGCGAGGCACTCGGCGCGGACGATTTCACCGAGCAGTACGCCGAACTCCGCGCGTACGTCGAGGGCTTCCCGGCCGGCCATCCGTTCGAGCCGATCAGCGCGCAACCTGACGACGTACCGCTGCCGCCGGTCTGGATCCTCGGATCCAGCACGTACGGCGGTCAGGCGGCGGCCGCCCTGGGAACGGGGTTCGCGTACGCCGGGCATTTCGGCACGCTCGATCCGGCCGGCGTCATCTCGACGTACAAGGAGAACTTCCAGCGCTTCGAGAACGACGGTGAGCCGCGGGCGATGCTCGCGCTCGCCGCGATCGTCGCCGAGACCGAGGAGCGCGCCCAGGCCCTGGCCCGAGCGAACGCGCTGTCCATGCTCCGGCTCCGCTCCGGCCGCCCAGGTCCGCTGCCGTCCCCGGAGGAAGCCGCGGACTACCCGTGGTCCGAGGCGGAAGAGGCTGCTGTCGAGGAATGGGCGGGATTGGTGTCCGTCGGCACGCCCGACCAGGTGGCCGCCGACCTGCTCCGCCGCGCCAACCAGGCCGGCGCCGACGAGCTCATCATCACCACAAACATCCACGACCCTGCCGAACGACGCCGCTCCTTCGAGCTGCTGGCCGTCGCTTGGGGCCTGAAGCCTCGCTGATTGCGGACCTCCCGCACTGACCAACCCCTGGGCCAACGCCTACCGCCCGCCTGCCTGAGCCGCAGCTGGTCGGTGTGCGCCGGGTTGGTCAGTGGTGTGCGTCCGGCATCGCGCGGATGTGCTCGAAGATCAGGCTGGTTTCCGCATGGCTGACGGCCGGATCGGCCGTCAGGTGATCGAGGACGAACTCCCGGAGCGCATCCGGGGTGGCTGCGCTGACGTGCAGAAGATAGTCGTTGGCTCCGCTGACATGGAACAGCGAGAGCACGCCCGGCAACGTCGGGACCTTGGCGCGGAAGCGATCGATCTCGTCGCGCGAGTGCGCGCCGATCCGGATCGCGATCAGCGCCTGCAGCGGCTGACCCAGCGCGCCCAGATCCACGTCGGCATGGAAGCCGCGGATCACCCCACGCTCACGCAGTGACCGCACCCGCGTGAGACAGGTGGACGGCGCGATCCCGGTCGCCTCGGCGAGCGCATTGTTCGCCATCCGACCGTCGGCGGTCAGCAGTTGCACCAGCTTCCGATCGACCTCGTCGAGGCCGCCGGGAGCCGGCCGCGGAGCCGGTCCCGGGCTCCGACGATCCTTCGGCATGCCCTCACTCTAGGGCCCGTCCACAGAATCCACAGCTTGTGGACGACACTGTGGACGAATTTTCTTCGGAACTATTGCGCCAATCTCGCAGAAGATTCCATCCTCTCGGCGAGGAGGCAGCCATGACCCAGCTCGACACCCGTTCGGTCCACGCCGGTCGCGACGACCTGGCCGCTCTCGGCGTCCACGTCCCACCGATCGACCTGTCCACCACGTATCCGCTTCCCGACGTGAACACCGGCGGAGCGTCGTACGACTCGCTTGCGGAGGGGCGGGGGCCGGATGGCGGCAGCCTCGTCTACCAGCGCCTGTGGAACCCGACCGTCGCCCGCTTCGAGAACGCGCTTGCCGAGCTCGAGCACATCGACGGGGCGGTCGCGTTCGGTTCGGGCATGGCTGCGCTCACCGCCTGCTTGCTCGCGAGCGTCGCCGCCGGTCGTCCGCATGTGGTCGCCGTGCGGCCTCTGTACGGCGGTAGCGACCACCTGTTATCCACAGGCCTCCTGGGGACAACCGTGACTTACACACAGCCGAGTGAAGTCGCCGGAGCGATCCGCTCGGACACCGGACTGGTGATCGTCGAGACCCCGGCCAATCCGACGGTGGCCCTCGTCGACATCGCGGCAGTCGCCGCCGCGGCCGGCGACGTACCCGTGCTTGTGGACAACACGTTCGCGACGCCGGTGCTGCAGCAGCCGACTCGGCACGGGGCGAGCCTGGTGTTGCACTCGGCAACCAAATACCTCGGCGGTCATGGTGACGTTATGGGTGGCGTCGTCGCGGCCGGCGTGGAGTGGGTCGGCCGGCTCCGGCAGATCCGCGCAGTAACAGGGGGCCTGCTGCATCCGTTGGCGGCGTACGAACTGCACAGGGGACTGCAGACGCTGCCGGTTCGGGTACGGGCGCAGCAGGCAACCGCAATCAAGGTCGCCGACTGGTTGTCCGCGCAACCGTCCGTGGAGCGCGTCTACTACCCGGGCCTCACCGACCCCCAGGGACTCATCGGGCGTCAGCAATCCGGTCCTGGAGCTGTGCTTGCCTTCACCTTGTCGGGAGGATTCGAGGCCGCTTCCCGGGTCGCCGCCGGCCTGAAGCTCATCACCCACGCCGTGTCGCTCGGCGGCGTGGACACGCTCATCCAGCACCCCGCCGCGCTGACTCACCGCCTGGTGGCCGCCGAGGCCAAGCCGTCCGACGGCCTCCTCCGCCTCAGCCTCGGCCTCGAAGACCCCGAGGACCTCACCGCCGACCTCACCAACGCCCTGACCGCCGCCCTGACCGCCGTCGCCTGACGCTCTTTGGGCACCCGCCAACCATTTCGGGGCCGCTGGAACGGTTGGTGGGTGCCCAAAGTGTGGTTCGGGAATCTGCTCAGGGCAGATCTTTTCGCGAGGGACCTCCGAGGGGTGGCACACTCGGTACAGGACAGCCGGAGCGAGGAGGACCAGACGTGTTGCTACGCCAGGTGATCGGGAACGTCTTCCGCCGCTTGCGGCGCGAGCGGGGGATCACCCTGCGCGAGCTCGCCGAGCTGGCCCAGGTGTCGGTGCCCTACCTGTCCGAGATCGAGCGCGGCCGCAAGGAGCCGTCCTCGGAGATCCTCGCCGCGATCTGCCGGGCGCTCGAGCTCGAGCTGTCGGATCTGCTGTCCGAGGTGCAGTTCGACCTCGCGACCGCCGTACGGTCCACGCTGCCGGTCCGGCTGCAGACCGCCGCGATCCGGGTCGAGGACCGCACCGCGCACCGGATCCCGTCCGGCCCACGTGCGTACTCCGCGACGGCGCAGGCGTTCGCACTGGTCGCTTAGTTGGTCCACTGGTACGAGAACCCGGCCGCGAGGTCCTGGCGTACGTCGCCTGCTCCGGCCGAGGTGCTCGCGTTCCACCAGAGCCTGCCGTCGTACCGTCCTACTCCGCTGACCCCTGTCCCGGCACTGGCCGCCGAGCTGGGAGTCGGCCGAGTGCTGGTGAAGGACGAGTCGCAGCGGCTCGGGCTGCCCGCGTTCAAGGCGCTCGGTGCTTGGTGGGCGATTCACCGTGCGGCGCAGGAGCAGCCCGGCGCGTCTGAGCTGGTGACCGCGACCGACGGCAACCACGGTCGGGCTGTCGCTCGGCGGGCGGCGATGCTCGGGCTGGCGGCGCATGTCTTCGTTCCGGACGTGGTGAGTGGTGTCTCCGTGGATGCGATCCGGTCGGAGGGCGCGGTGGTGACCGTCGTACCGGATTCGTACGACGCCGCGGTGGCCGAGGCTGCGGCGTACGCGGGGGATGATCGGCTGTTGATCCAGGACTCCGCGTGGCCGGGGTACGACGTGATTCCGCAGTACATCGTGGACGGGTATTCGACGCTGTTCCGCGAGATCGACGTACAGCCTGACCTGGTGGTCGTTCCGATGGGCGTGGGCTCGGCGGCGCAGGCGGCTGTGACGCATTACCGGAGCGGTGGAGTGGCTCCGGCCCTCCTCGGCGTCGAGCCGGCCAGCGCGTCCTGTGTCACCACGAGCCTCCTCGCGGGGGAGCTACTCACGATCCCGACCGGCAAGACCGTGATGGCCGGCCTCAACTGCGGTACGCCGTCGTCGCTGGCGTGGCCCGTCCTGCGCTCCGGCCTCGACTACTCTGTGACGGTCGAGGACGACGCGGCCCTGCAGGCCGTGGACGACCTGGGGGCGGCTGGGATCTCGTCCGGACCGAGTGGTGCCGCGACTCTCGCTGGGCTGCGTGCGGCGCGGGAACGGCTGAATCTGATGGAAGACAGCACGGTTGTCCTGATAAGCACTGAGGCGTGCGTATCCAGGTGAAGTTCCCCGTCGATGATCGGGAGTTGTCCGAGCTGCATGCGGCGGCGTTCGAGAGCGAGCCCGAGGTCACCGCCTGGGCCGAGCGGTTGGAGCGGTGGGCGTTGACGTGGGTCGGTGCCTTTAGCAACGAGCAGCTGGTCGGCTTCGTGCAGGTGTGCTGGGACGGCGGTGCGCACGCGTTCGTGCTGGATACCGCCGTACATCCGGACCACGGCCGGCGCGGTATCGGCAAGCAGTTGGTGCTGACCGCGGCCGAGGAGGCGCGCAAGGCCGGATGCGAATGGCTGCATGTCGACTTCGAGCCGCATCTGAGCGCGTTCTACCTGGACGCGTGCGGTTTCCAGCCGACGGACGCGGGGTTGCTCAAGCTCCGATGACGGTCAGCCGTTCGGTGGAGATGCACGACGTCAGGCAGCGTTCCTTCGCGTCGCCGAGCAGGTCTGCGGTCCAAGTGGTGAACCCGCCGTCGCCGAGTCCTTCACCGGCGCGATCGATGCCGAGTGCGGTGCCGGCGTAGTAGCCCGCGCTCTTGGTCCGCTCGGTGTCCTCGGTGAACGCGACCCCGAGCGCCGGCCGGACCGTGTCCTCGATCCGTTCCCGCAACGCCGACTCCTCGAACGTGGTGAACGTGAGCTCTGCCTTCTCGCCGAGTACGTCGTGCCAGAAGCTCAGGTGGTCGATCAACAGCTCGGCCTCCGTCCGGCACGAGCCGCTGTCACGCGCGCTCGACACCAGCACGAACAGCTCGAAGTGCGCGGACATGCCAGGCCCGTCGAACGGCTGCGCCCGTACCACCCGCTGACAGGCCGCCAGATGCACTCGGTCCTGGCCGGCACGACGGCGTACGGCGGCCTCGATCGCCAGCTCGTTGGTGGGGTCGGCGGCGACCTCCGTCCCGCGGATCGTGCTGAGCACCTGGTGCTGGTTGATCGTCGCGATCGCCGAACACGTGCCCAGCGGCGCCACCGGGGACAGTTGGACGCCGTCGAACTTCTCCGGCAGCGCGGCCCACAGCCGCTGCTGGGTCTTCACCAGCTCGCGCGGATCGATGGTCGACGGGCGCACGAACCGGTCCTGCTGCCAGCGCTGCAACAGCCGCGCCGGCGTCACCTTGGCGGCTCGCTCACGGGTCACGTCGAGCAGCACCGACTGCAGCTCGGACTGGCTCAATCCGTCGACGAGGGCGTCACGGCTGCCTTCCGGCAGCTTCGCCCAGAACCGTTCGCTGACCTGTCCCATCGCTCTACTCTGACGGAAATTCCAGCGGCTTCGCGCGCCATTTTCGCGTATCTTCGATGCATGAGACTGCCGAGCCCGCATCTTTGACGTTCTGACAGAGGTCTGTTCGCCCGGGTTGTCGCCTTCGAGGCGTTCCAGGACTTCATCCCGCTCTACCCGCTGTACCAGCTGCTGTTCGCCGATCACGGACTGTCGGCTGCCCAGATCTCGACGCTGTTCGTCATCTGGTCTGCGACCGCGTTCGTCCTCGAGGTGCCGTCCGGCGCCTGGGCGGATACCTATTCACGGCGCAAGCTGCTGGTTCTCGGCGCCCTGATCAGCTCTCTCGGGTACGCCGCGTGGATCACGCTCCCGTCCTTCGCCGGCTTCGCGCTGGGCTTCGTCCTCTGGGGTACGTCGTCCGCACTGATCTCCGGTACGTACGAAGCCTTCGTGTACGACGAACTCGCCGCGCGGGACCGCACCGAGCAGTATGCGACCGTGCTCGGCCGGGCACGGTCTGCCTCGTTCATCATGAACCTCGCCGCGACCGCTCTCGCGACACCACTGTTCGCGCTCGGCGGCTACACGCTCGCCGGAATCGTCAGCGTGCTCAGCGGCCTGCTGCAGGCGGTCGTTGCGTGGACGCTGCCTGAAGCGCGGGTCGTCGAGACCGCTCGCGAGGCGGATGAGCCCGGCACTCGAGCAGCCTTCGCCGTTTACCTCCGCGTCCTCCGGACAGGTGTGACCGAGGTGCTGCTCAGCCGGTCGGTGCGCAGGGCGGTGGCGCTGGTGGCGTTGCTGGGCGGGTTCCTGGCGTTCGATGAGTACTTCCCGCTGCTCGGCCGGGAGGCGGGTGCGACGACCGGTGCGATCCCGCTGCTGATCGCGGGAACCGTTGCCGCGCAGGCGATCGGCAGCGCGCTCGCGGGACCGGCGTACAAGTTGCCCGCAGCAACTTTTGCGGTGGGGCTCGGGGCGACGGCTGTGCTGATCGCGGTCGGGGCGCTGAGCGGGTCGGTGTGGGGATTCCTGCCGATCGCAGTCGGTTACGGGCTTATGCAGCTCGTCATCGTGGTGTCGGAGTCGCGGTTGCAGGACGCGATCACCGGACCGGCGCGGGCGACCGTGACCTCGGTGTCGGGCTTCTTCGCCGAGATCTTCGCGATCGCGGTGTACGGCGGGTTCGCGCTCGGATCGCTGTGGTTCACGATGTCGGTGCTGGTCGCGGGTCTGACGATCCCGGTCCTGCTCACGGCGTTCGTCGTACCGTTCGCGCTGCCGGAGCCGCGGAGTTCGGTGGCCGCCGAAGTGTCCGACACCTAGCCTCACACCATGGTCCCCGATGACGTTGTATCAGCATGAAGAAGCAGGGTGTGCTGGCCGCTGGTGCGGCTGCGGTCACGGTGGTGCTGTGGGCGTCGGCGTTCGTGGCGATCCGCCACGTCGGGCAGGAGATCTCGGCCGGTGCGCTCTCGCTCGGGCGGTTGCTCGTCGGCAGTGTGCTGCTCGGGATCTTCGTGTTCGCACGGCCGCGGCGCTGGCCTGCTCGTGGTGACTGGAAGTTCCTGGTGGCCTGTGGCCTGCTCTGGTTCGGCGTCTACAACCTCGCGCTGAACGAGGCTGAACGCCACCTCGACGCGGGCACGACGGCCATGCTCGCCAACATCGGACCGCTGCTGATCGCCTTGCTCGCGGGTGTCCTTCTCCACGAGGGATTCCCGCGTCAGTTGGTGATGGGGAGCATCGTCGCGTTCGGCGGGGTGGTCCTGATCGGGCTCTCGTCGTCCAGCGGCAGCGCCGAGACGTGGGGCGTTGTGCTGTGCCTCGTCGCCGCGGCGGCGTACGCGATCGGTGTCGTTTCGCAGAAGCCGCTGCTCGCGCGACTGCCCGCGCTGGAGGTGACCTGGCTGTCGTGCGTGATCGGCGCGATCGCGTGTCTGCCGTTCGGGCCGACGCTCGTTCGTGAGACGGCTGATGCACGACCTTCGACGATCTGGTGGGTCGTGTTCCTCGGCGCCTTCCCGACCGCGATCGCCTTCACGACCTGGGCCTACGCTTTGGCGCGTACGACGGCCGGCCGGATGGGCGCCACGACGTACATGGTCCCGCCGATCACGATCTTCCTCGGCTGGCTGCTGCTGGGCGAGAGCCCGGCGCCGCTCGCGTACGGCGGTGGCGCGCTGTGCCTGGTCGGGGTCGCGATCTCGCGCTACCGGCGGCGTGCGGTTTCCGCGATGCCCGCAGTCAGTGTGGAGAGCCCGGACTCGAACCCGCCGTCGAAGTCGTAGGCGAGGCCTTCGACGCCGAGTCCGTCGACGATCCTCGTCAGCGTCGGCGCCTTGTCCGCCGGAAGGGCTCGCACGCGGGTGAGTAGGTCGGGCGCCAGTTCGAACGTCTGGGCCCGGACCGACGCCTCGCCCAGGCTGAACCCGTGGATGAAGTCGATCAGCGTGTTGGCCGCCTCGAAAATCTGACGCGGTGACAAACCCGCCCGGTCGAGCGCGCGGTAGAACGGCTCCATCGTGACCACGACGACGTCCGAGACGGCGGATGTGTCCGACAGCACCTGCAACGCCAGGTTGGGATGTTGCCGGAGGCCGTTGCGATAGGCACGCGCCGCCTGCTTGAGCTGCTCGTCCCACGGCACCGCGTCGCCGGGGTCGGGCAGTTCCAGCCCCGCGAACACGAGCTCCGCGAGGCCGGCCAGCACTGCGGCTTTGTTCGGCAGGTGGTGGTACAGCGACATCGGGTTGACCTGCAGCGTCGATGCGAGTCGCCGCATCGTCAGCGCGTCGATGCCCTCGTCGTCGACGATCCGCAGCGCCGCGGTCAGGATCGCCTCGCGGCTCAGCCGCTCCTCCCCGGCGCGGGGCCGTCCGGAGCGCTTGCCGACATTAACCATACGTCGTATGGTACATAATCGTACAGCGTATGGATTAGGAGGAGCGATGAAGCCGTTGGCGCGGAAGGTGGCGTTGGTCGCCGGGGCCACCCGGGCGGCCGGGCGGGGGATCGCGGTCGAGCTCGGCGCGGCCGGCGCGACCGTGTACGTGACCGGCCGGACCACCCGGAGCCGGCAGTCGGAGATGAACCGGCCGGAGACGATCGAGGAGACCGCCGAGCTGGTCGACAAGGCCGGCGGGCGCGGCATCGCCGTACCGGTGGATCATCTCGATCCGTCGCAGGTGCGTGAGCTGGTGGCGCGGATCGAGGCCGAGCAGGGCGCGCTGCACATCCTGGTGAACGACATCTGGGGGCAGTTCGGTGAGCCTGAGTGGGACAAGACCGTGTGGGAGAGCTCGCTGGACAACGGTTTGCGGTTGCTCGAGCTGGGGGTGAACACGCATGCGATCACCAGTCACTTCGCGCTGCCGTTGCTGATCAAGACGCCTGGCGGGCTGGTCGTCGAGATGACGGACGGCACCAACGAGTACAACGCGTCGAACTATCGGGCCTCGTTCTTCTACGACGTCGCGAAGGGCGCGGTCAGTCGGATGGCGTTCGCGCTGGCGCACGAGTTGAAGCAGTACGACGCGACCGCCGTCCTGCTCACGCCGGGATGGCTGCGGTCGGAGGCGATGCTCGACGGGTTCGGCGTACGCGAGGAGAACTGGCGGGACGCGACGGCGAAGGTCCCGCATTTCGCGATCTCCGAGAGCCCGTCGTACGTCGGCCGCGCGGTGGCGGCGCTGGCTGCGGACCCCGACGTACGGCGGTGGAACGGCAAGTCGACGTCGAGCGGGGAACTCGCTCGGATCTACGGGTTCACCGACTTGGACGGCAGTCGTCCGGATGCTTGGCGCTACATCGTCGAGGTGCAAGGCGCCGGCAAACCCGCTGATACCACCGGCTACCGCTAGAGCTTGTACGGCGGGCACACCTCGTCACCGGTGCCGTTCGAGGCAACCGGGATCGCGTCGGCCGACAATGCAGCATGCGGATGCGCGGCCGCGATCGGCACACCCATCGCGGCCGCCATCGCCAGCACTTCCCGCCGCGAGGTCACGGCTTGCGCGGGATCCCGCTCGTACACATAGGTGAGCTCCGGCCACCGAGCCTGCGCCGGATGCACCAGCACATCACCACCGAGCACGGCCCGATCCGTCACCACCGACTGATGCCCAGGCGTATGCCCCGGCGTCGGCACCAGCCGCATCCCCCGCAGCGCGATCTCCCCGTCCACCACCCGCAACTGCCCGGCCTCCTCGATCGGCCGGATCCTCTTCAGGTACGTCGACCCGCCGCGCACATGCTCAACCTCGTCCCGCTGCACGACATACTCCGCCCGCGGAAAAGCTGGCTGGACCCCATCAGAAGCCCATCCCACGTGATCCAGATGCACATGCGTCAACACCACCGCATCCACGTCCGCGACCTCCACCCCCACCTTCCCCAACAACCCAGGCAACCGCCCGGCCACCCCCAACCACTCAGCCGCCTCCCCACCAGCCGGCCCCACGCCCGCATCCACCAACACCAGCCCGTCACCCGAACTCACCAAGTAACTATGGAAATGCAACAACCACCCACCCGCCCGAACGTTCCCCGGCACCACCCGCCCCGTCCACTCCTCCGCCCCCAACCCCCAGCCCGGCAGCGCCTCCCCAACCGCTTCAGGAAACACCGCCACCGCATCACACAACACCGTCACATCCACCAAGACCTCCGGCTCAACCGATCCACGGCTTCTCAGCGGCCCATCCGACCGGGAACCCCAGCTCGCGAAGTCGGCGCCCGCAAGCCGGGATCTCCGTAGTGATCAGACCGCGGATCTCCTTGGCCCAGTTGGATCCGTGCCCCAGGCGAGACAGCAGGAATCCGACGACGCACAGCGTCGAGTAGATCCGGAAGTGGGACACCTGATGATCGGTCAGATGCCGCAGGTCCGGGATCGGCCGCAGGTGGCTCGGAGCGAGCTGGTCGGCGAGATTTCTGTTCCATAGGCGAGAATGATGGGCGCAGACGTTGCGGACGTAGTTGAGCACCCGCAGCCAGTTGGCCAAAGCGGCTCCATTGCCGTCGCCGTGCCGGTCGAGAACGCCCAAGCGTGCCGCGATCTCGTTCCGATCGGCGAACTGCAGACCCTGGAACAGGTGGCTCATCGCGCCGAAGTCGAGGATCTCGGTCATCACCCAGACTGGCAGGCGGCCGTCGTACTTGTGCTGGAAATGCAGGACGAAGTCCTCGGACGATCTGATCTGCGCGGTCAAGACCTTGCGCAACCAACGCTCGTACGTGCTGGGGTGCCGGCCGTCTGACCGAGTGAACCGGCCGTCCAGGTTCGCGGGGTCGAGATGGGCGTAGGCGCCGTGCCGGCCAAGGGTGAATCCGATCATGACCCGAATCCCGATCTCGATCCGCTCCAGCGCATCGAGCAACTGAAGCTTCAGCCGGCGATCAACGTCGTAGAGTCGCACGACTTGCCCGAACGTAGTGCCTTCGAGGAAGTGGTCGTCCCGAAGGGCGCCGTCGAGCGGGCGGCGATAGGAGTACCAATAGCCGCTGAGACGGTAGTACCCGATGACGCTCAGCAGGCGCTCTGCCTCGGCTTCGTCGTCGACGATCAGGCCTCTGCTCTTCAGCAGTCCGACCTGGTCGGCGAAAGACAGGTGTGGCTTGGTGTAGACGGTCACGGAAGGCCCCCAGGAAAAGAAAACCAGCCCGTGCCCTGAGGGCAGAGGGGCTGGCCGTGTTGATAGAAGGATACACCGGGGACTGGGCAGGTTGCCGCGAGAATGTGCGCCTGTGGATCTCAGGCGAGGAGCATCCAGGTTGCCAGGGTGGTCATGATCAGGGCTATGGCGGAGTCGAGGAATTGCCAGGCTCGGGGGCGGGCGAAGAGGGTGGTTAGTTTGGCAGAGAAGAAGCCTAGGGCGAAGAACCAGGTGAAGCTGGCGGCTACGGCGCCCAGGCCGTAGAGCCAGCGGCCGTCGGTGCCTCGTTGGTTGGCCAGGGAACCCAGGAGTACGACGGTGTCCAGGTAGACGTGCGGGTTGAGGTACGTGAAGCCCAGGCAGGTGAGTACGACGCTGCGGAGGGCGGCGGGGGCGTGGTCGGCGGGGGTGATCGCGCCGGGGTTGAAGGCTCGCCTGGCGGCCAGGGCGGCGTACGTGTAGAGGAAGGCGGCGCCGCCGAACTTGGCGATGTCGAGGGCGAGTTGGCTGCGGGTAAGGAGGGCGCCAAGGCCGAGGATGCCGCTGGAGATCAGCAGTGCGTCGGAAAGTGCGCAGGTCAGGACCACCGGAAGGACGTGCTCGCGGCGCAGGCCCTGGCGGAGGACGAAAGCGTTCTGGGCGCCGATCGCGACGATCAGGGAGATCGAGGTGGCGAATCCGGCGAAGAGGGGCATGTCTTCGACGGTAGGCAGTTGTGCGGCTTCAAACCAGCTAAAGATTCTGAAGTAGCATTAGCATTGCTTCATCATGCAGTTCGACTCCGTGCAGCTCGAGACGTTCGTGGCCGTCGTTGACGAGGGCAGCTTCGACGCGGCGGCCCGGCGTTTGCGCGTCACGCCGTCCGCGATCAGCCAGCGAATCAAGGCCTTGGAGAGCCGCCTCGGTCAGGTCGTGGTGATGCGCGGCAAGCCGGCCCGGGCTACCGCCGCCGGTGAGGCGCTGCTCCGGTTGGCCCGCCAGGTCTCCCTGCTCGAGCTCGAGGCGATCGCGGCCGTCCGCGGTACGGTCGACGCGCAGCGCATCCCGCTCGCGGTGAACGCGGACTCGCTCAACAACTGGTTCCTGCCCGCGATGCTCGACCTGTCCCGCACGCACAACGCCCGGTTCCTGGTGCACCAGGAGGACGAGGAGCACTCGGCGGAGTACCTCCGCAACGGCACGGTCCTGGCCGCGGTCACCGCCGATCCGCGGCCGGTGCAGGGCTGTCGCGTCGTACCGCTCGGCAAGATGCGGTACCTCCCGCTCGCCACCCCGGAGTACGCCGAGCGCTGGCTGACCGGGAAACCGTTGCCGGAGGCACTTGCCGAGGCGCCGATGGTGGTGTTCAACGAGAAGGACGTGCTGCAGCATCGGCTGCTGCGCAAGGTGACCCGGCGGAAGCTCGATCCGCCGTCGCACGCGATCCCGGCGTCCGCGCCGTTCCACGAGGCGGTCCGGATCGGGCTCGGCTGGGGGATGATCGAGGACCAGCTCTCCGGATCCGAGCTCGCCGCCGGCCGCCTGGTAGAAGTTGCCCCAGGCAAATATATCGACGTGCCGTTGTACTGGCAGCACTGGAAGCTCGAGTCCGGCATCCTGGACGCACTCACGGACGCGGTGCTGCGGGCCGCACAGGAAGGTCTTCGTACGTCGTGAGCTCGATCGCGTTCCCGACCTTCAGCGACATGTCCCGAATCATGTTCCGCCACGGCAGGTACGGCATCATCCGGAAGGTCAGGTTGCGCAGCCTCATGAACCACTTGCTCGCCGGGATGAACCACATCGCGCCGTCGACCGCCTGCTTCTGACACGCCGCCACGAAGTCCTTCATCCGTACGTCGTACGCGGCGAACGCCCGCTCGTGGTCCCCGCCGGCCGCGTGCAACTCACCGGCGAGTACGTAGGCGCCGACGACGGCGAGGCTCGTGCCCATCCCGGACAGCGGCGAAGCGCAGTACCCGGCGTCGCCGACCAGCGCGACGCGGCCGCGTGAGTAGCTGTCCAGCTTGATCTGGCTGATCGAGTCGAAGTAGAAGTCCGGCGCGGTCCGCATCCCCTCGAGCAGGGTCGGCACCTCCCAGCCGAGGTCCTTGAACTGTTCCTCGACGATCGCCTTCTGCGCCGGCACGTTCCGCCGGTCGTACTTCACGTCCGACGAGGTGAAGTAGAACAGCGCCTTCGCCTCGCTGTTGTCGCGGGCGCTGTAGGTGCCGACGGTCTTGCCCGGCACGTTGAAAATCTGGCCGGTGTGGTCGAGGTCGAGGTGGTTCTCGACGGTGCAGACCGAGGCGTAGTACCCGAGGTCGTGGAGGTACGACGACTCCGCGCCGAACGCCAACCGCCGTACGTTCGAGTGCAGCCCGTCGGCGCCGATCACGAGGTCGAAGCGCCCCCGCATGCCGCTCTCGAACGCCACGTCGACGCCGTCCGCGTCCTGGCCGAGCGACACGATCGAGTCGTCGAAGAGGTACTCCGTGCTGGTCTTCGTCAGGTTGTAAAGGATGTCGACCAGGTCGCCGCGGAGGATCTCGAGCTCGCCGCTGAACGCCTCGGACGAGGTGGTTGCGGCCACCTTCCCGGACTCCTTCACGTACGTCATCGTGCCCATCCGGGTCGCCTTCTCCTCGACCTCGGACAGGATGCCCATGCGCTCGAGCACGGTCATCGACGCGCCGCGGAAGTCGACCGCGTAGCCGCCGGCCCGTGGCGCCGGCGCGCGCTCGACCACGGTCGTGGTGAAGCCATACCGCTGCAGCCAGTACGCCAGGGCCGGACCTGCCACGCTCGCGCCGGAAATCAGAACTGTCGTCATCGGAACCCCTCCAGAAGTGGTTGCTGTGCCACGACTGTACGACGGTCTTAGACAACTGTGCAAGACGTTTGTGTGAGACGGACGTGTTAGGGTTCTGGCATGGGTAACCGCGAGGCGCTGGTCGAGAGCGCGAAGGCGTGTCTGCTGCAGAAGGGCTACAGCCGGACGACGGCGCGCGACATCGCGATCGGGGCCGGGGTGAGCCTGGCCGCGATCGGTTACCACTTCGGTTCCAAGGAGACGCTGCTCAACGAGGCGCTGCGAGCGCTACTCACCGACGAGTGGGCGACCGAAGTGGCCGGCGCGGCGGGCACGCGCGCCGGTGATGACCGTGCTGCGGTCGTGGGTGGACCGCACGAGCAGTTCGTCGCGACCTGGCGTCAAATCATCGACAGCCTGTCCAACCCACGCACGAAGGCGTTGTGGGCGACCCAGTTCGAGGTCCTCAGCCTCGGCGCGAGCATGCCTGAGCTGGTCGCGGAGTTGACGAAGATGCAGGGCGAGGCGCGCGAGGGTCTGGCGCACCTGTTCGGCGGCGTCGATCCGGATGCCGACCCTGAACAGGTCCAGGCGATCGGCTCACTTCTCCAGGCGCTGCTGCTCGGCGTGGTCGCGCAGGGCATGTTCGATCCGGACAGCGCGCCGACCGGTGAGCAGCTCGCTCAGTCGCTCCGTGCGCTGGCCGACCGGATCAGTCCCAGCGCATAGCCATCGGATTGTCTGCCGGGATCAACCCGGTCGACATCAGTACGGCGCTCATCGGCCGTACGACGTCGTGCAACTCGCTGGCTCGTTCGTCGCCCAGCGCGCGCCAACCCTGGTCGGCCAGCGCATCCGTGGTGTCTTCCACCTGCTGGCGCAGCGCTCGCCCGGAGTGGGTGAGCGCACCGTCGGCGTCGAGCAGTCCGCGGCGTCGCAGATCGTCCGAGGCGGCGGCCCACTCCTCGTCGCTCCACCGGCGGTTGAGATGGAAGACCTCTTTGGACGGACCGCCAGCAGCAGAGATTGTCACCAACGCCTGACACGGATTGAGCTCGGCGGCGACCAGCGCCGCGACATGCCCGTCACCGCGCGACTCCCGCAGGATCGTGGTCGCGTGCCACAGCACGAGATGCGGCTCGTCCGGCCACTCCAGCGCGGCATTGGCCGCCGCGATCGGCCGTCCGGCAACCGGCGCGAGCTCGGCCGCCCGCCTCGCCAACTCGGCTGCTCGCTTGACGGCTTCACCAGACCATACGGTTTGGTATGGCGGCTCGTCCGGGAACAACCGGCGTACGGCGTTGTCCACAGCCGTCAGTCGCGCGTCGAGCAGTTGTTCCGGCGTCGCGTAGCTCCACGCGTCCGGCAGAGAACGGGCGACCATCGCCGGGTGGAAGTTGTAGAACATCGCGGCGACGAGCTCGGGCCCGACCGCGCCGAGGGGAGCCGCCCGGCAGCCGAAGTAGCTCATCCAGCCGCCCTTGAGCCCGAGCGCGTCGGTCGCCTGCCGCGTCTCCGGCGAGAAGTACGTGATCGCGTGAAACGGCTCGAGCGCCTTCCACATCCGGCGCGCCCTGGTCATGGGACGAGTCGCCGCATCAGCACGGTCATGGCAAGGGACGGTACATGACGTGCAGTCCGACGTACCCGAGCCTGGGGTGGTCGAACGCCTCCGGGACGGTGCCGGCGATGCGGAAGCCGAGCGACTGCCAGAGGTGTACGGCGGGTTCGTTCGTCTCCACGACCGCGTTGAACTGGATCGAGCGGAACCCCGATCGTCCAGCCCACTCGATCATGTCCTCACACAGCAGGCGGCCGACGCCTCGTCCGCGAGCCTTGCTGTCGACCATGAAACTCGCGCTGGCGACATGCGCGCCGGGACCGGGCCGGTTCGGGTACATGTTCGCGCTGCCGAGAACGGTGCCGTCGGCATCGATCGCGACCGTGGTCCGGCCACGCGGGAAGTTCATCGGCGCCATCCACATCGCCCGGGCGTCGTCCTCGGTGATCGCCGGGTCGTAGGTGTACGTCTCCCGCGCGGTCACGATCTGCTGGAAGATCGGCCAGATGGCGGGCCAATCGGCGTCGGTCGCGTTCCTGATCTGCACAGTCATCGTAGGAGAAGGATCACCCGATGTTCCCCGGATGCCAAGGGGATTCCCGATAGACTGTCTGAGGATGAGAATCTCCGTGATCCAAGGGCTGCCGCGCTGGACTCTGGTCGTGCCGCCGCTCGTTTTCCTTGACCTTCTGCTGACCTGGCATCGCCACCTGGGCGCGGTTCTGCTGATCCTCGTGTGCCTCGGTCTCGGCGCCTCGGTGATCGCGGCCGTCCATCACGCCGAGGTTGTCGCGCACCGCGTCGGTGAACCGTTCGGCACGCTGATTCTCGCGCTCGCGGTGACCGTGATCGAGGTCGCGCTGATCGTCACGCTGATGGCGCCGGGTGGGGAGAAGACCGCCTCGCTGGCCCGCGACACCGTCTTCGCCGCGGTGATGATCACCTGCAACGGGATCCTCGGGCTGGCTCTCGTTGTCGGCTCGCTGCGGCACCGCGTGCAGGAGTTCCGCGTGCAGGCGTCGTACTCCGCGCTGACCGTGATGACTGCCCTGGTCACCTTGAGTTTGGTGCTGCCGACGTTCACAACGAGCGCGCCGGGGCCGCGGTTCAGCTCGGCGCAGCTCGCGTTCGCCGGCGTGACGTCGTTGGTGCTGTACGGCGTCTTCGTGTTCATCCAGACGATCCGGCACCGCGACTACTTCCTGCCCGTGCGTGCCGACGGGGACAGTGACGTCGACGACGAGGATCAGCACGCGGCCGCGCCGAGCGGCAAGACCGCGCTGCTCAGCCTCGGACTGCTGTTCGTCTGTCTGATCGCGGTCGTTGGTCTGGCCAAGACTGTTTCGCCGAGGCTCGAGTCTGCGGTGGAGTCGGCCGGCGCGCCGCTGCCCGTGGTCGGTGTCGTGATCGCACTGCTGGTGCTGCTGCCGGAGACGGTTGCCGCAGTACGCGCGGCACTGCGGAACCGCCTCCAGACCAGCGTCAACCTGGCGCTCGGCTCAGCGCTCGCCAGCATCGGACTGACCATCCCCGCGATCGCGCTCGCGTCCATCTGGCTGAGCGGACCGCTCGTCCTCGGGCTCGACGGCAAGGAGATGGTGCTGTTCGCGCTTACGGTTGTCACCGCGATGCTGACGCTCGCGACCGGGCGCGCCACGCTGCTCCAGGGAGCCGTTCACCTCGCGGTGTTCAGCGCGTTCCTCTTCCTTGCGGTAAGCCCCTGAGGTAGTCGACCACCGCCTGCTGGTGGTTGTGCTCCGCCCAGCCGAGCGCGTTCCCGTTGTAGTTGGGATCGCGCAGCTCCGGGTCGGCGCCGAGCTCGATCAGCTTCTTGACCGTCTCCAGGTGACCGTTGAGCGCCGCGCGGTGGATCGGCGCCGCGCCGCCGGAGATCTCATTCAGATCGAACCCGAGCCGCTGCAGCGGTTCCATCGCCTCGGTGCGTCCGATCTCGGCGGCCCGAACGGGCAGGTGACGTTGGCGAGCCACCGCCCGCGCCGCGAGCCCGGCGTCGATGTTCGATGTCTCACCGCGCATCACCGCGGCGTACACCTCGTCGATCTCGTCCAGCGGTGCCGCTCCTCGGGCGCGCAGCAGCTCCGCGATCTCCGTATGCCCTTGGATCGCGGCCAGTTGGTACGGTCGAGTGCCGCCGAACACCGGATGTCTGGTGCCGGTACCCTCAGGGTCGGTGCCTTGGGCAAGCACCAGCTCGGCCCGGTGTAGCAGGCCCGCCCAGCAGGCGAACACCAGCTCGTCCTCCAGCAGTTGCTGCGGAGTCGGGTGCGCGGTCGTCATCCGTTCGTGCCACGGACCGCCGTCGCCGCGGCCCAGTCCGTACTCGATCAGCAGCTCCAGATGAACATCGTCGTACGGCGGGGGACAACCGGGACCGCAGTTGTACATGGTCTGGCTGTCGTTCGGATCAGCGCCTGCGTCGAGCAGTACGCGAGCAAGTTCGACCCGGTTGTGATGCGGTGGTTGGTCGCCCTCACCGCGACCGAAGACGCCCGTGATCGCGGTGAACGGTGACGGCATTCCTTGCCAGAGGTATCCGGCGTTCGGATCGGCACCGTTCTCGAGGAGGAGACGCGCGATCTCGACCTGATTGGGCGCATCGAGGCGGCTGTACGTGAGGTAGAGCAACGGCTCCCAGCGATACGGTCCACCTTCCTTCGCCGCATTGGACAGGTCCGCGCGTACGCCGTCGAGGTCGCCGGCAACGACCTTGGTGTAAATGTTGCTCTGGGCAATCTCTGGGAACCGGTCCAGGAGATCACGTGCGGATCGTTGGCGGGCCGGATCGTCCTGCCCGTAGTGCAGGGTCGCCAGGCGAAGGAACTCGTCGGCTCGTTGCTCCGGAGTATCGAGCGGACCGCCAACGGACTGACGATGCGGTGACCGGCTGTACTTGTCCACCAACTCCAGGTGCAGCACGATCCTCGGCCAGCTGGGGAATCCGTAGCTGCGGGCAACGACCAGCTGCGCATCGGCCAGTGTCTGGACAGGGTGGAACTCGTCCGCGAGTGCGATCGCCTCGCGGTCCCCGGCGCGGACGCCCTTGAGCAGCGCTTTCGCCTGCTTGCGAAGGTGTCCGAGGTGTGGGTCGTCCGGAAGATTTCGGGTCGGCATCACCGACCTCCTCTCTACGAGCCTGCTGTCCGCGTCGTCAGGCGAGAAAGGAGGTGAACAACTGCCACAACCGTGCTCATTTCAGGTGGGCTGAGCCCTTCCCGCGGACCGGCGGCACCCTGAGTGCCTGTCCGCGAGCCTATCTCAGAGCGGCTTTTCCATCCACCATTCGGTGAACTCGTGTGCCCGGTCCCGGTCCAGCCGGATCACCCACAGGTTGCTGAACTCGGCCGGCGGATTGGTCAGGTACGTCGTCCAGCCGCGCACGAAGCCGACCCCGTCACCGAACCCGAGCACCTGGTACTCGAAGTCCGTCTCGCCAGGACCGTCCGCGACGTCGAGCCAGGCCGCCACGATCGCGTCCCGCCCGAGCACCGGCGCCTCGTCCGGACGCCGGTACCAGGCGGCGTCCTCGGTCCAGAGCGCGGCGATATGCGCGGGATCGTTGCTCTCCCACGCCCTCCGGTACCGGTCGACCCAGCGGTCGAGGTCCTTCTCCTTCATGAGATCCGGCGGTTGTTCAGTACGACGGCAGCCGGCGTCGCCAGTACTTCGGGATGCTCGCGCGGATCGGCGTCGTACGTGACGAGGTTGCCTACGCCGGTGAGACCGAGGAAGTCCTGCGCGCCGGTGGAGGCTGCGGTGAGGGCCTGCTCGACGGACAGCCCGTGCTTCACCAGGAGGTCGATCTCGGCAGCGACAGTGCCGACCACATCGGATCCGGTTAGCACGCAGACGCCGTACTGCTCGGCGAGCGGCAGGATCGACGCCAGGTACTCGGAACGGCCTCGGCGGCGAGCCGTCTGCTCGGGGGTCTCGTTCGGGCTCGGGCTGACCGAGGCGCACAGCGTCGGGGTCCACGCGCCGCCGCGGGCGCCGAGGTTTTCCAGGTCCCGCTCGGTGAGCGCCGTACCGTGTTCGACCGAATCGATGCCGACCCGGATCAGATCGCTGACGTGGTCGGTGTTGACGTGTGCCGCGACCCGGGCGTCACGGGAGTGGGCCAAGTCGACCATGGCCTCAACCACGTCCAGGCCGTAGGTCGGACTGACCTTGCTGCCACGGATCGGCCCGTCCGGACCCACCTCGGGGAAGTCACCGACCAGCTTCAGCCAGGTGGCGCCGTCGGCGATCTCGGCCTCGACAGCGGCGAGCAGGTCCTCGGGAGCGACCGGCTTGTACGCCTGCGGGAAGTAGCAGCCTTCCGGCGCGAGGAACCGGCCGGCCGCGAGGACGAGCGGGCGGCTGTCGTCGGGCGTGCGCGCCAGCTCGAGCGTGATCTCCCGGTTGCCGCCGACATCCCGGACCGCGCTCACGCCGGCACCGGCCAGCTCACCGAGCCGCTCCGCCGCGAAGTCCGCGCCGCGCAGCACGGGTCCGTTCGGACCTGCGGCCATGGTCAGGTGGCAGTGCGAGTCGACCAGACCCGGTACGCCGTACCGCCCGGGCAGCACCTCGCCGATCTCGCCTGGACCGAACGTGACGCGCGCGGCGTCGCCGGACGGGAGCACGGTTCCTTCGAAGACCCAGGTCGCCATGGTTCCCATCCTGCCCCAGCAGAGATCCACGTCACGTGATCTCTGACTTGAACATGTTCAAAAAGTCGGCGTACGGTCAGAGCGTTAGAGATTTGAACCTGTTCAAGAAGAGTGGGGAAGAGATGGACATGACGGTGACGACGTACCTGGTCTACCTGGCCATTGCGGTGCCGTTGACGATCTGGGTGGCGCGAACGCTGAGCCGCAACGGGCGGATCTTCCTGGTCGACGTGTTCCACGGCAACGAGGACTTCGCCGACGCGGTGAACCGGCTGCTCGTGGTCGGGTTCTACCTGGTCAACCTCGGGTTCGTGACGCTGTTCCTGCGGGGCGGAAGTGCGGTCGACGACGCGCGCGGGGTGTTCGAGCAGCTGAGCGTCAAGCTTGGGATCGTGATGCTGGTGCTCGGGGTCGTGCATCTGACCAACGTCTGGATCTTCAACAAGATCCGCACCCGCAGCCGGCTCGAACTGCAGACGACCCCGCCCGTGTCGCCCAACGACACGGTCCAGCCGGTGACGATGACCGAGCAAGCCGCGCGGTACGGGTATTGAAGGCCGCCGAACCGTGCGTGAGTTGACGGTGCTGTACGACGCCCACTGCGGACTGTGCCGCCGGTTCAAGGACTGGCTGGCGGCGCAGCGACCGGCGTCGAACGGGGAGGGCGGCGTGGTGCGCCTGCGGTTCGTCGCGGCGGGGTCGGCGGATGCGCGGGCGCAGTACCCGACGCTGGATCACGAAGCGACGTTGCGCGAGGTGACGGTGATCGCCGACGACGGGTCCGTGTACGTCGGCGATCGCGCCTGGATCGTGTGCCTGTGGGCAACGGGGGAGCACAGGCACACCGCCGTACGGCTGGCGAGCCAGGCGATGCGACCGGTGGCGCGGGCGATGGTGCAAGCAGCTGCGGGACTGCGGCGGTTGAGCGGAGGTGACTACGCTGACGGATGTGACGGACGGTGCGACCGCGAAGGGTGAACAGACGCGCGAACTGATCCTGTCGACCGCGCTACGGCTGTTCCGGGAGCAGGGGTACGGGAAGACCACGATGCGTGCGATCGCCACCGAGGCCGGGGTCTCGGTGGGCAACGCGTACTACTACTACGGCTCCAAGGACCACCTGATGCAGGCGTACTACGACCTGCTCCAGGACCAGCACCGCGCAGCCGTCGAGGAGCTCCTCGCGTCGGAGAAGGCGTTCGTGCCGCGGATGACCGGCGTACTGCGGACGTGGCTGGAGGTGGCCGCGCCGTACCACGAGTTCGCAGGCACGTTCTTCAAGACGGCGGCGGATCCCAAGAGCCCGCTGTCGCCCTTCAGCGAGGAGTCACGGCCAGCGCGGGATGCGGCCGTGGACATCTTCCGCCAGGTGGTGGAGGGCTCGGACCTGAAGGTTCCGGCGGATCTACGAGCCGAGTTGCCGGAGTTGCTGTGGCTGCTGCAGATGGGCGTAGTCCTGTTCTGGGTCCACGACTCCAGCGAAGACGTACGCCGCACCCGCGCCCTCATCGACCGAGCCGTCCCCCTGGTCGACCGCCTACTCCGCCTAACCCGCATCCCAGGCGTCCGCGGGGTAGTGACCGACCTCGTGGGCCTGATCCACTCAATCAAGCCGTAAGAATTCCGCGCGGGTGATTCCCCCGCGTGCGAGTGCTAGCTGGTCACGCCGCCCGGGCAAACCCTGGCGGCTGGGCTGTTCCCCGCCGCAGCACGCGAGGGCAACTCCCGTTACTCGCCGGTGCTCCCGTCGAGGCGTTCGCGGAGGAGGTCGGCGTGGCCGTTGTGGCGGGAGTATTCCTCGATCATGTGGATGTAGAGGTAGCGGACGGAGTACGGCTTCTCGTGTCCCGGGCGGATGAAGGTGTCGTCGAGCGAGTACCCCGCGGCCAGCGAGTCCGACGTCTTCACGATTTCGCGGAAGTCCTCGACGTCCTGCTCGGCCTGGGCGGGGTCGGCCAGGTCGAAATCGCCGTCGGGGTGTTCGGCGGTCCAGTACTTCGGGGGTGAGTCGTGGCCGGCGAGCGCCCGGTGGAACCAGTACTTCTCGACCTCGCTCAGGTGCCTGACCAGCCCGATCAGCGACATGCTGGACGGATCGACGGTGCGCTGAACCAGTTGTTCGCCGGTCAGCCCGGACACTTTCCAGAGCAGTGTGCCGCGGTGGTAGTCGAGGAATCCCTGCAGGAGTGTGCGCTCGTCGGCGGCCGTGGGTGGGTCCACCCGGAACTCAGTCGTCACGTGCAGAACCTAACCGTGTGACAAGGGTCCTGTGAATATCCGGCGGGTGTCGGCCCGCGATGCCGTAGACTGGTCACGACGGCCCGCCCAGTTCTGCCTCGGGCCGGAGCGCGCAACTACTTTGCGCCAGCAGTCGACCACCACGCGCCGCGGCCCACCAGGCCGCGCCGGGCAGGACGACCCCCGACTTTTGGAGTACTTCTATGGCGGCCCGCCGCCCCACGTCTACAACCACGCCCACGCAATCCACCTCCCCGCGCCGTACCGCGAGCGCAAACCCGCAAGGCTCGGCCGCGTCCACGCGACCGCGGCGCCGACGCCGTTCGGATGCCACACGCAACAACCAGCCGGCCACGCAGTCTGTAGTTGCTGAAGACAACGAGACTGTTGCTGTTGACAACCATGTGTCGGCGGAGATTGCCCCCGACAACCGCACGTTCGCGGAGCTCGGCGTGCCGGCTCCGCTCGTTGCCGCGCTGGACGCGTCCGGTGTCACCAAGCCGTTCCCGATCCAGGCAGCGACGTTGCCGGATTCGCTGGCCGGCAGGGACGTTCTCGGCCGCGGCCGGACCGGATCCGGCAAGACCTACGCGTTCGTACTGCCGGTTCTCGCCCGTCTCGCCGCGAGCGGCACGAAGCGCCGGCCCAATCAGCCGCGCGCTCTGATCCTCGCGCCGACCCGCGAGCTCGCCACGCAGATCCAGGCGTCGATCACGCCGCTTGCGGACACGCTCGGCCTGCGGTCGATGACGATCTTCGGCGGTGTCGGACACGGGCCGCAGATCAACGGCCTGCGCAAGGGCGCCGACATCGTCGTCGCGTGCCCGGGCCGGCTCGAGGACCACATCCAGGCTGGTCACGCGAAGCTCGGCGCGGTGGAGATCACCGTGCTCGACGAGGCCGACCACATGGCTGACCTCGGCTTCCTTCCCGCCGTACGCCGGATCCTCGAGGCGACCCCGGCCACGGCCCAGCGGTTGCTGTTCTCGGCCACGCTGGACGCCGGTGTCGACGTTCTGGTCCGGCGCTTCATGAGCAACCCGGTCACGCACAGCGTCGACTCGGCGCGCTCGCCGGTCGCCAAGATGACCCACCACGTGCTGCACGTCCAGCCCGACACCCGGCTCCCGGTGCTGGTCGATCTGACCGCTGCGCCGGGGCGTTCGCTGGTGTTCACGCGGACGAAGTACGGCGCCAAGTCACTGACCAAGAAGCTGATCGCCCAGGGTGTCCCGGCCGTCGAGCTACACGGGAACCTGTCGCAGGGCGCCCGGACCCGCAACCTCGAGGCCTTCTCGGACGGTACTGCGAAGACGCTCGTCGCGACCGATATCGCGGCCCGCGGCATCCACGTCGACGGGGTGACGCTGGTGATCCACGCCGACCCGCCGATCGAGCACAAGGCGTACCTGCACCGCTCCGGCCGTACGGCGCGCGCCGGCGCCGAGGGCACCGTGGTCACGCTGATGACCGACGAGCAGGTCCGCGACGTACGCGATCTGACCCGCAAGGCCGGCATCGCCGCGACGGTCACCAAGCTCACCACCGGCGACCCGCTGCTGTCCGAGCTGGCCCCCGGCGAGCGCACCTACGTCGAGCCGCCGGCGAAACCTGCCGTGGAGACCTCCGCGCCGCGCGGCGGAGGCGGCCGATCGGGCTCCCGCCGCCGTTCCGCTGGATCAACAAGCCGCACCGCCAGCTCGGCCGGCCGCCCGGCGAGCTCAGGCGGATCTGCGGGGCGGACGGGCGGCGCCGCTGGTTCCGCGCGCGGCTCGGCCGGTTCCGCGGGTCGCTCTACCGGCTCGGCTCCGGGTTCGGTCGGCTCCAGCCGCCGCTCGACCGGCCGCGGCCGCCGCCGCCGCGGCCCAGGCAAGCAAGCCGCCTGAGCCCAACGCCGGGCAGGCAAGCCGCCTGAGGCGCCTTCCGCTCGCCCGCCGAGACTAGGGGCAGCCCAGCCGCCTGAGCGAGCACCGATCAGTCGTTGAGACCCCGCCGGGGCAGCGGGGGCTCAGCGCGTTTGGAAGGCTACGTTGGTGGTGTGATTCGTACTGTTCTGGGGGACCTGCGGCCCGACGCGCTCGGTATCACCGACTCGCACGACCACCTGTTCTTCCGCTCGGCGGCCCTGCCTGGTCAAGAGCTGGACGACGAGGTGGCCGCGGTGGCCGAAGTACGGGCGTTCGCGGACGCAGGTGGTCAGGCGATCGTGCAATGGACGCCGTACGGGTTGAATCGGCGCGCCGAGCTGCTGCCTGGAATCTCAACCAGCACAGGGGTTTCGATCGTCGCGGCGACCGGTCTGCATCGGCGTGAGCACTACCCCGATGGCTTCGTCGACAAGGTGCAGGACCAGCTGGCCGAGATCTTCGTCCGCGAGCTGACCGCGGGCATCGGCGACACTCAGGTGCGGGCGGGTCTCATCAAGGTGGCCGGCGGTTTCCACGTCCTCGACGCCCACGCGGAGCTGGTGATGCGGGCCGCGGCTGAGGCGCATCACGCGACGAACGCGCCGATCGCCGTCCACCACGAGCTGGGTTCGGCGGCAGACGCAGTACTCGATCTGCTGGTCGACAAGCTCGACGTACATCCAGGTGCGGTCATCCTCGGGCACCTGAACCGCTTTCCGGATCATCGCGTCCACCTCGAGTTGGCGCGGCGGGGTGCGTGGCTGGCCTTCGACGGGCCGTCGCGGGCCAACAACGCCACCGATCCGCGGATGATGGACTGTCTGGCCGCGCTGATCGACGCCGGGTACGCCGACCGCCTGCTGCTCGGCGGCGACACGACGACCTCTCGCGCGCGGGCCGCCACCGGTGAGGGCCCGGGCATGCCTTACCTGCTGACGCACCTTCGCCCGCGGATCACGCGGTACTTCGGTGCTGACGTCGCGGATGCCGTGTTCCGGAACAACCCAGCGCGTGCCTTCACGACAGACTGGCGGGCCTAGCGGTACCTTCCGGGCATGAGCGTGATCGCGCAGGTCTTCGTCGTGATTGCTGGCGTGTTCCATGTCGTCGTGTTTGCGCTGGAGAGCCTGCTGTTCCGCAAGCCGAGCACCTATCGGCGGTTCCTGGTCAAGGACGACACCGAGATGGCGGCCGCGCGGCCGTGGGCGTTCAACCAGGGCTTCTACAACCTGTTCCTGGCGATCGGCGCGCTCGGCGGGCTGGTCTGGGGTGGCGACAAGGGGCATGCCATCGCGCTGTTCGCGTGTGCGTGCATGGCCGGTGCCGGCGTCGTACTGGTCGCCTCTGATCGCCGGATGGCTCGCGCCGCGGCGACGCAGGCTGTGCCGCCGATCCTCGCGTTGGTGCTCGCAGCCTTGACTTAAAGTCCACTTGAGGACGGAACCTTCTCGGCATGACCACCCTTGCCGAGCCGACCAGCACCGACACCGGCGGCGTCCTCTCCCCCCAGTACCGCGCACTGACGATCGGGATGGTTGCCCTGATCACCCTGGTCGCGTTCGAGTCACTGGCCGTCGCGACTGCGATGCCGACGGTTGCACAGGCACTCGACGGCCTTCGTCTGTACGCGCTCGCGTTCGGCGGACCGCTTGCCTCCGGAGTGGTCGCGATGGTTGTCTCCGGCACCTGGAGTGACCTGAAGGGTCCGGCTCGCCCGCTCTGGCACGGTACGGCGTGGTTCCTGGGCGGGCTGCTGATCGCGGGATTCGCGCCGACGATGGAGGTCCTGGTCGTCGGCCGGATCATCCAGGGCTACGGCTCGGGGCTGCTCACGGTCGCGCTGTACGTCGTCGTCGGGCAGCTGTATCCGGCCCGGCTGCGCCCGAAGATCTTCGCTGCGTTCGCGACCGCGTGGGTCGTCCCGTCGTTGGTCGGGCCGGCGATCGCGGGATTGATCGTCGAACACACCAGTTGGCGGTTCGTGTTCCTCGCCGTACCTGCGCTTGCGGTGCCGGCCGCTCTGGTGATGCGACCGGGGCTAGCGGGAGCGGGCGCGCACGAAGTACGTCCGGGAAAGCTGTGGGACAAGCGAGCGATGTGGGCGGTCGCGGCAGCGGTGGGAGTCGGGCTGCTGCACTATGGCGGGCAGCAGCGGGGCGTCCTCCAGGTCGTTCTGCTGGTGGTCGGGCTGGGTGGCGTGATTGCATTCGGGCCGCGGTTGTTGCCGTCCGGGACGTTCGCGTTCGGGCGTGGACTGCCGTCGGTGGTCGCGCTGCGTGGGCTGGTAGCGGCATCCGGGTTCGGTGCGGAGGTCTTCCTGCCGCTCATGCTCACCCGGGAGCGCGGGTTGTCGCCGGCGCTGGCGGGACTGGTGCTGACGGTGAGCGCACTGAGTTGGTCGGCGGCGTCCTGGTACCGCGGACGGCCGAATCAGCCGTTCTCGCACTCGGTCTTCCTGCAGGGCGGCATGGTGCTGATCGTGCTGGGGATCGTCACCGCGACGTTGACGCTCAGTCCGCAGGTGCCGGTGCTCGTCGGGATTCTGGGGTGGAGTCTGACCGGACTCGGGATGGGGACGGTGTTCCCGACGCTGTCGGTACTGACGCTGGACTACTCGGAGCGGGACGAGCAGGGCGCGAACAGCTCCGCGGCGCAGCTGAGCGATTCGTTGTCGACAGCAACGGTATTGGCGATCGGCGGGTCGTTGTTCGCGGCAATCGAACCGCATTCCGACATCACGGCGTACGTCGTGGCGTTCGGACTCCCGGCACTGCTCGCATTGCTTGGCGTACAGGCGGCTCGGCGTACTACTCCTTAGAGCCGGTCACTGCGATGCTGGCGCCGAGGCCGATGATCATCAGGCCGCCGGTGCCGCCGACCAGCTCGAGCCGGCGCGGTGAGCGGGCGAACCACTCGCGCGCCGTACCGGCCACGACGGCCCAGACACTGTCCGAGCAGAGCGCGATCAGGATGAAGATCAGCCCGAGGACGAGGATCTGCGACCACGCCGGGCTGCTGGCACCCTTGTCCACGAACTGCGGGAGCACGGCCGCGAAGAACACCGCGGTCTTGGCGTTGGTCACGCCGACGAGAAAGCCCTGACGCACGGTCTTGCGGCTGCTGCCCGGCTTCACCCCGCTGGCAAGCGCCTCCGCCAGCGACTTCCGCGATCGGAACGCCTGGACGCCGAGATAGATCAGGTACGCCGCTCCGCCGAGCTTGACCACGGTCAACGCGATCGCACTGGCCGCGATCAACGTGCCCAGCCCGAGCGCGATCAGCACCAGCATGACGGCAGCACCGAGCGTGTTCCCCACCATCGTCAAGACCGCTTCGCGCCGCCCGACCGCGAGCGCACGCCCCACGATGAACAACACGCTCGGCCCGGGAACCACGATGATGATGAACGCAGTGATCGCAAACGCAAGCAGATGATGAGCGGACGGCATCCACCCAGGATAAGCGAGACGAGTGCCGCTCAGCTGGCCGTGGCCACGGACTGGCGGATGGCCTCCGTGAGCGAGCCGAGGTCTTGAGGACCGTCGTGACGGTGGTTATTGATGAAGAAAGTGGGGGTGCCGGCTACGCCGCTGCGGTCGGCCGAGTCGATGTCCTGGGCTATCCGCGTGGCGAAGTCGTGGGAGGTCAGGTCGGTGCGGAAGCGTTTGAGGTCCAACTGCAGTTCCTCCGCGTACTTCAGGATGTGTTCTAGTTCGAGGTTCTCCTGATTGGCCAGGAGCAGGTCGTGCATTGGCCAGAACTTGCCCTGCCGCCCCGCGGACTCGGCTGCCTCCGCCGCCAACTGAGCATGCGGGTGCACGTCATGCAGCGGCAGGTGGCGCCAGACGTAGCGGATGTCGCTGTTCTTTGCGAGCAGCTCGCGGGCCGTGGGCGCGGCCATCTGGGTCCACGGGCATTCGAAGTCGCCGTACTCGACGACGGTGACGACTGCATCCGCCGGACCGCGCAGATGGTCGCGGCCAGGATCCACCGGAGTCGCCAGGTCGACCAACTGGCGACCGCTGCCCAGCAACGCCCTTGTGTGGCCGGCCAATAGGCGGTAGAAGCCCAGCGTGATGACAGAAGCGGCGACAGCGGCCGCGAGTACGCCGATCTTCGCTTCCTGCAACGCCGTACCAGTCAGAGCAAGGTCGGCGATCAGCAGTGACACCGTGAACGGCACTCCGGCGATCAGTCCACTCCCGACAACGCCCGCCCAGCCGACGGACGGCCGCACCGAGCCGTGCGTGGTCTTCATGAGTGCCCACGACGTGCCGGCGACAGCAACCGGCTTGCCGATCACGAACGCAACGAACAGACCGACAGCCACAGGTGCCGTCAGCGCGTCCGACAGCAGACTCGGCCGCAGCGAAATGCCCGCGTTCGCCAGGGCGAACAGCGGCACGATCAGATAGCTCGTCGCGCTGTGGTACGTGTGCTGCAGGCGAGCGTTGGCCGACAACGTCCCGGTCAGCCCGGTGGTCGCCTCCCGCACCAGCTCCGGCGTCGGCTGCTCACGGAACAGCCGGACCAGCGTGGTCGCCTGCTCAAGTGCATCCCGCCGAGGCAGGTACGCCGAGGTGGCCAGCCCGACCGCCAGACCTGTGACCACCGGGTCGATCCCACTCGCCAGCAGCGCGCACCACAGCACCACGGTGAGTGCGGCAAAGAGGACCCGCCGCTGCCGGTACGGCACCCGCCTGGTCGCCAGCAGACCGCCGTACGCCGCGATCGCGACCAGCAAGCCGACGACATGCACCTCGCTCGTGTACGCGACCGCGATCACCACGAGCGCCACCACGTCGTCGACGACGAACACGGTCAGCAGGAAGGTTCTGATCCGGTCCGGCACCTGCTTGCCGGCCACCGCGAGCACGCCGAGGGCCAGTGCGGTGTCAGTCGACATCGCAGCACCCCAGCCGTGCAGCCCGTCACCGGAGTGGTTGAACGCCAGGTAGATCAGGACCGGTACGGCCATCCCCGCCAGACCGGCAGCGAGCGGGAGGACCAGTCGGCGGCGTTCACGCAGCTCACCGAGGTCGAACTCGCGGCGTGCCTCGAGTCCGACGACCAGGAAGAACAGCGTCATCAGTCCGCTGTTCACCCAGGTCCGGAGGTCGAGGTTCGCGGACAGCGGTCCGATCCGGATCGGCAGCTCGGTCGTCCAGAAGCTCTCGTACGCCGTGCCGCTGAGGTTGGCCCAGATGAGTGCGATCACGATCGCGGCGACCAGAACGGCCGCACTGGCCGCCTCGGTGCGCAGGAATGCGCGCAGCGGGCTGGTCGCGGCACTGGTCCGCGACATCCCGCTGGGGTCGAGCTCGGTCATCTGTTGTTGATCTCCTGCAGCGTCCAGGTGTTGCCGTCCGGGTCGCTGAGCTCGGCCATGCTCGCGTACGGCCGGCGCTCGGGGTCCAGGCCGGGGGCGAGTTCGCCGGCCCAGGTGTCGATCGGCTCCTTGTGCTGGACGTCGCCGACCTTGATGCCGTTGGCAACCAGTTCTCGATGAGCGGCCTCGAGGTCGTCGACGACGAGATAGTTGGTCCGCGCGGAGCCCGGCGCCGCGTCGGTCAGCCCTTCGCCGAACTGGATCGAGCAGGCCGAGCCGGGCGGGGTCACCTGGACGACGCGGAAGCCGTCGCGCGGGTGATAGTCGACGTCGACGCTGAAGCCGAGCGATCGGTAGAAGGCGAGCGACGCGTCCACGTCGCTGACCGGCAGAGTGACAACTTCGATTCGGTAATCCATCACATATCCAGAACGAGATCGGTCGTCGGTCGGGTGCAGCAGAGCAGCGTCTGACCGTCGGGCGGGGGTTCGAGTGGGGTGGGAGAGTAGGTGACCTCTCCTGACAAGAGTGGAGTGACACAGGTCTGACACACCCCGGTGCGGCAGCTCCAGCGGGTCGGAACATCGCACGCCTCCGCCAGCTCGAGCAGACTGCCGTCCCGCATCGCAGTGGAGATTCCACTGCGGGCGAAAGTCACCTGCGGTCCGTCGCCGGGTGGCCCGTCCGGCTGATGCGGCGTACGGGCGGTCTGGTCGACCAGGCCGGGGTTGATCGCGGCTAGCGCACCGAACAGCTCGGTGTGGACCTGAGTGATCCCAACTGCGCGCAATGCGGCCTGCATGTCGGTCATGAAGGCCGCAGGTCCGCAGATGTACGCCGTTGCGTCGGCTGGTAGCGCTAGCTCGGCCAGCTTCGCTTCGGTGAGCCGACCGTCGATCGAGCTGTAGTAGATGCGCTCGTGGCCATTGGGCATCTGGGCGAGCAGTTCGTGCGCCTCGGACGCTAGCGGGTGCTCGGAGGGACCACGGGCGGTGTGGATCCACCAGACCTCGCGAGAGCTACCGGCCAGCGCATGCAGCATCGCCAGCACGGGGGTCAGCCCGATACCGGCCGAGAGCAGTACGACCGGCGTAGTGCCGTCTTGCAGCAGGAAGTCACCACGAGGTGCGGCCACGTCGACGACCGCTCCGGCAGCCAGCCGGGTCATGTAGCCGCTGCCAACTCCATGCGGCTCCCGCTTGATACTGACGCGGTAGTCGGTCGTTGAGGACAGTGAGTAGCTGCGTACGGCGTCCGGCAGGCGGAAGGTCAGGTACTGGCCGGGGCGAGCCGGAGGTAGGTCGCTGCCGTCGATCGTGGCGAGGCGCACGGAGAACACGTCGGTGCTCTCCGGAACCACTTCCGTCACGCGTAGCTGGCGAAAGCCGTCCCACGCCGGTTTCGGCTTCTCGTCCGCGGCCAGCAGGTCCTGGAACGACCCCAGCCACCCAGGACTCAACGCAGGGATCTGTACGGCGACCTGCAGCTTGGCCCGATCCCGGTGCGGCAGATAGAGCAGTGCGTCCGTGTCAGCCACGCTGAGCGCACCGGGACCGGTAGAGACCTTCACGATCGGGTCGCCGGCCTGCACCGGTCCTTCGGTGATCACGCGGCAGTAGAACCCTGGCCGGTGATGGCTGACGAGCAGTGCGGGCAGCTCGGGTTCCCCCATCCGCAGTCCGACCCGGTAGCACGTCACTCGCGGCTGTGTGACCTCGAGTTCGGCTCCGCCGATCCGGTACCGGTCGCCGATGCACACCTCGTCGTCGGGGAGCCCGTCGATCGTCAGGTTCTCGCCGAACTGCCCGTACACGAAGTCGTCCCGCCCGAAGTGCTTCTCCCAGTGACGGTACGAATCGATCTGGTAGACCATCACGGCACGCTGCTCGCCGCCGTGGCCGGCTTTGTCGCCTTGCCCGTCGCCGTCCAGGTTCAGCCGCCGGACCATCACCGGCCCGTCGACCGACTGCTTCCAGACTCCGGTGAAGACTGTCTTGCCGTTCCATTCGACGTTCTTCGGCATTCCGACGTTGACCGACAAAACACTGGCTGCGTTCATCCGGACAGTTCCTCCACAGTCAGGTCGCGGTCGACACCATGCGAGATCACACTCTGACCAGGCTCCTGCCGCATCCGCTTCCCGTCCAGCTCCACCTCGACCTTGTCCGGTTCGAACGACACGAAGCCCGAGATCCGGCGTACTTCGGTCCACGCGTCCTCGTACGACCACGCGGCGCGTGCCGCCGTTCCGATGTCGTAGTAGCTGCACAGGCCCTTGTAGGGACAGAAGGTCTGGCCTTCGACCGGTGTGAGTGCGCCGTCGGTGACGTCTTCGCGCGGTACGTACCAGCGCGGCGCGAAGCCCGACTCGAAGAGCACCAGCGGACGTGACGTGTCAGCGATGAGCTTGTCGCCGTCGCGGACGATCAGGTGCCGGCTGGTCTGGCGGATGTCGATCCGGTGGTACGCGTCGGCCGCGTGGCCGACGATCCGCTCGTCCTCCTCGTAGAAGGCATCCATTGCCCGCCACGCGAAGGCGACCCGTCCCTTCAGTTCGCTCGCGTACTCCGGCAGCTCCACGTGCTGCCACGCCGAACGCGGCCTGCTCGTGTCACCGGCAGTCACCGTGTACCAAGCGGTCGCGCCGAGGTCCTTGTGCTGCGTGGTCCGGTCCTCCGACTTGAGTACGTCGGCCACCACATCCTCAACCGGGAAATACGCCACCGGGTATCGCGCCGGCTCATGCAGCAGTACGACGTCCTCGCTGTCGGCAATCCAGTTGTCGCCGAAACGGACCCGCATCCGCCGCCGCGCCGGCTCGGCGTACAGCATCCGCTCCGGTAGCTCGACCGGTACCAAGAACCGTCCGATCGCACCGGTCCCCAATGGACCTTGTTGCCAGGCCAGTCCCATCACACATCTCCGTTCAGGTCAGCAGAACGCTTACGGAACACAAACGGCTCCGACGACTGCTCGTCGCACCGCTAGAGGGTGCGACAGGCGTGAATCGGTTCGCATCCGCCACTGGCCAGCCACTCGGCGATGCCGGCAAGCGGGGATACCTTGAGGCTGTGCTTCCTCTCCATCGCTCTGCTGAGCTGACTGGGCGCGAGACAGAATGCGATGCGCTCGATCAGCTCATTAGTGCGGTGTGCTCAGGGCAGAGCCGGGCGCTGGTGCTGTCCGGCGAGGCTGGGGTCGGCAAGTCGGCCCTGATGGACTACCTGGAGGCTCGGGCGCACCGCGGGCAGGTAGTACGGGTTTCGGGTGTGCAGTCGGAGATGGAGCTGGCCTTTGCCGCTCTCCACCAGGTGTGTGCGCCTGCGTTCGATCTGCTCGACCGGTTGCCGGCGCCGCAAGCCGAGGCGTTGCGGACTGTGTTCGGCATAAGTGCCGGACCACCTCCGGACATGTTCCTGATCGGTCTGGGTGTTCTGAGCCTCCTGGCGGAGGCTGCAGTCGACCAGCCGCTGCTGTGCCTGGTCGACGACCAGCAGTGGCTGGACCGCTGTTCTGCGCAGATCCTGTCGTTCGTGGCTCGTCGGCTAGGTGCTGAGTCCCTTGGCCTCGTCTTCGCCACCCGTGAGGTCGGACAGATCCTCACCGGATTGCCGGAGTACCAGATTGGTGGCTTGCGTGATGCAGACGCGCGTTCGCTGCTGGACGCCGTACTGACCGCGCCGATCGATGCGCAGGTGCGCGACCAACTGGTCGCTGAGGCGCATGGGAACCCGCTGGCGTTGCTCGAACTGCCGCGTGGGTTGACGCCGGCGCAGTTGGCCGGCGGCTTCGGGCTTCCCAGCGTGACCGGCATCGAGGAGAGGTTCATCCAGCGAGTGACCGTGATGCCGGCCGAGACTCGGCGACTGCTCCTGCTTGCCGCGGCGGAGCCCTCCGGCGACGACGCGTTGGTACGACGGGCCGCCGTACGGCTCGGGATCGATCCGCAGGCTGCCACTCCGGCGACCGATGCGGGGCTCGCGGAGTTCGCGAACCGAATCCGGTTCCGGCACCCGCTGGTGCGGTCGGCGGCGTACTGCTCCGCGTCGGCAGCCGAGCAGCGCGAGGTCCATCAGGCGCTGGCCGCGGAGACCGACGCGGCGTCCGACCCGGATCGGCGCGCGTGGCACCGGGCGCAGGCCGCGGCCGGGCCGGACGAGGAGATTGCGGACGAGCTGGAGCGGTCGGCCGGGCGGGCACAGGCCCGGAGCGGCTTTGCGGCAACAGCTGCGTTCCTGCAGCGGTCCGCCGCGCTGACGATCGACCCGGTCAAGCGAGCCGCGCGGGCGCTGGCAGCCGCACAGGCCGAGCTGCAGACCGGCGCGTTCGACTCGGCGGCCGAGCTGCTCGCCATGGCCGAGGGGGAGCAGCTCAGCGAGCTCCAGCGGGCCCGGGCGGACCTCGTACACGCACAGCTCGCGTTCCTCACCAACAGAGGGAACGACGCGCCGCAGCTGATGCTGAAGGCTGCCAGGAGGCTCGAGAAGGTCGATGTGGCGCTGGCGCGCACGACGTACCTGGATGCGTTGTCGGCGGCGATCTTTGCTGGGCACCTGGCCACACCGGACGGCGATGTGCTCACTGCCGCGCATCTGGCCGCTGCTGCGCCGCGGCCCGACGTCACGCGCTGTGTAGACCTGCTGCTCGAGGGCTCTGCGCTCTATTACCGGGACGGGTACGCAGCGGGTGCTCCGACATTGCACAAGGCGCTGGCCGGCTTCGGCCCCAGTCTGTCTGTCGAGGAGGAGCTGCAGCTGCTGTGGATGGCCACCACGACGGCGCTGCGGTTGTGGGACGCGGAGAGGTGGGCGCAGTTGTCCCGGCGGCACATGGAGCTCGTGCGGCAAACCGGAGTACTCAGTGATGTCGCGTTGGCTCTTACCTCGCTGGCGTATGTGTCGGTGTTCGCCGGTGACCTGGAGACGGCCGCCACTCTGACCGACGAGGTGGAGGCGGCGAACGAGGTGACCGGTGGCAAGCTCGCGCCGTACGGTCGGCTCGCGCTGGCTGCGTTCCGTGGGGACCGGTCCGAGACGCTGGCGCTGGTCGAGGTGACGCAGCGGGACGGTCGTCGGCGGGGTGAAGGGATCGGGGTCGCGTTCGCAGACTGGGCCGCCGCGGTGCTCGCCAACGGGCTGGGCCGGTACCAGGACGCGTTCGATGCGGCTCAACGTGCAGGTCAGGACCGCTCGATGATGCTTTCACCCAGTGAGCTGGTGGAAGCGGCGGTCCGTACCGGTGCGATCGACACTGCGCACCGGGCCGCGCAGACGGTCGAGGAGATGGCCAACGCGACCGGGACGGACTGGGCGCTCGGAGTGTCCGCGCGATGCCGTGCGCTCGTCACGGCCGGCGAGACGGCCGAGGGGCTGTACCGCGAGGCGATCGCCCACCTGGAGAAGACCGCACTGAAGGTCGAGCTCGCACGCGCGCAACTGCTGTACGGCGAGTGGTTGCGGCGGGAACGGCGGCGTACGGATGCCCGCGAGTACCTCCGCACGGCACACTCCGGCTTCGAGACGATGGGCCTGGCCGGATTCGCCGACCGTGCCCGCCGTGAGCTCCAGGCAGCCGGCGGCACCGCCCGCAAGAGAGTCGTGCCGACACGCACCGAGCTGACGGCACAAGAGGCCCAGATAGCCCGCATGGCCCGGGACGGCTTGTCCAATCCCGAAATCGCCACGCGCCTGTTCATCAGCGCCCGCACTGTCCAGTACCACCTCCGCAAGGTCTTCTCGAAGCTGGAGATAGCCAGCCGCAGCCAACTGGACCAGGTCTTGCCACGCTAGTCACCCCTGCGCAGTTCCGGGGGTTTCGGCCGCTACGCTGCTGGGACGGTTTCGGTGTGGGGCTTGAGCGAAGGTGGCTGCAGGTTGACGGGTTTGGCTGTGGTCGCGCATGCCCTGACGCCTGCGTTGCAGGCGCTTGTGCTTGGCGGGGACGTGGATCCGGACGCAGAGGGTCTGGAGGCGGCGCGGGAGCTGAAGCTTTCGGCCGACGTGGTGTACGCCGGGCCCGAGCGGGCCGCCGTACGGACCGCCTCCGCGCTGGGATTCGACGCCGCGGTCGAGCCTGCTCTGCGGGACCGTGAGTACGGCGAATGGGCCGGGCGCGAGCTGGAAGAGTTACTCGCCGCAGAGCCGACGCAGGTGGCGGCATGGCTTGACCGACCGCACACCGCGACACCCGGCGGCGAGACGGAGAACGACCTGATCGGGCGGGTCGCCGATTGGCTGGGCGATGTTGCCGAGCGCCACAAAGACCACAGCTCGGTGCTCGCGGTCGTGCATCCTGCGGTGGTCCGGGCGATCGTGCTGTACGTCGTCGACGCGCCCGCCGAGTCGCTCCGGCATGTCGACGTACAGCCGCTGGCGATCGTCAACCTGTCCCTGCACGTCGGCTCCTGGTCACTCGCCCTGCACTGAACGACCGACCTGACCGTCGAGCTCGCGATCGTCACCAGGATGTCCACAGGTCGGCGGTTGACGGGATGCGGCGGACCTCGTCGCCTGGCAGACTGCGGTCAGTCCGGTCTCACGCCCAGGTGACCGGCTGTCACGGGGAGTCACGCCATGGACGAGCTGGCTGAGAGGTATCGCGCCAATCTCGAGTTGCTGGAAGCTGCCCGAGTCCGTCTGCAGGCAGCGGTCGACTCGGGTACCGGGGGCGACGCCGAGCGGCGAAGGCTGGCCACCGTCAAGGAACTGCTGACGCCGGTCACGGAATCGGCGTTGGATGCCGAGGGCAACGTTGTAGCCGTTCAACGGCCGCGGCAGTTCCTCAAGGTCGATGTGGGCGGGCAGGGGCGCGCTGTCGAAGTACTCGGCGATCTCCAGCACGCGAAGAACGTCGCGGTCCTGGTGCCCGGGATGGGGAACAGCCTGGACACCTTTCGTGGACAGTCCGACCGTGGCGATCTGATCCGGCAGGAGGCCGGTCCGTCGGAGACCGCTGTCGTGGTGTGGCTCGACTACGACTCGCCTCAGGGTTTGATGCAGGCCGCGAGCAAGAATGCGGCGCTGGAGGGCGGGCCGCGGCTGGCGGAGTTCCTGAACGAGCTCGACGGGTTGAAGGCTGACGGTGCCGAGGTCACGGCCGTCGCGCACTCGTACGGCACCGACGTACTCGGGCAGGCGCTGCTGGACGGCGGACGTGCCAAGCGCGTGGTGATGACCGGATCGCCGGGCATCACGAAGTACGTCGATGAGGCGGCGGACTTCGTGCAACCGCCGACCCGTCTGTACGTCGAACGCGCGCCGGGGGACTACGTCGCGTACTCCGAATGGCACGGGCCCGATCCGGCGACCTTCCCCGACGCGATCCGGATGGCCACGAACGATCCGATCGCCAACGACGAGGCGGTCTCGGTGCACTGGCACAACGAGTACTACCGCCCGAACAGCGAGGCACTCCGCAACATCGGCCGGGTAGTGCGCGGTGATTTGGCGTCGATCACGACGACGGACACCAGCCGATCCGCGGAGACCAAGTTGATCCTCGGCACCTCATGGGGCGGTCCGCTCAACGCAGTCGCCGGCGCAGCCTCGAAGGTGTACGACGGTCTTGTGCCACTGACCAAGCCATCACACCCCTCCCCCCGAGCCACCGCCTCGGGCGCCGGTGAGGGGACGGGTACTGGCGGGCGCGCTGGTGCTGCTCGGGCGACCGGGGTGACACGCGGTCGGCGAGCGGAAGGGCCGAGGCGATGATCGGGCGTGAGCTGATGGGGAGTCAGTTCGTGGCGGCGGCCGTGGTGCCGGGTGGCGGCGAGTGGGGTGCTCGGGAGTGGACTGGTGCTGCTGGATGGGGTGCTGGTTCTGGGGCTGCTTGGGTGGTTGGGGTTGTACGGGGTTGGCGGGTGGGAGGGGTGCGGGGATGACGGACGGGCGGGAGTTTTTGCGGAGTGAGTTGGTGGCGGTGGCGGCGGCCGTCGTACCGGATCAGCAGCCTGTGGTGACGCATGATCCTGGGCCGGTGAACCCGGGTGTGTTGTTTGACGGGCGCGGTCCGGCGACCGTCTGCCGGGTGTCGGTTGAGACGGGCAATGCGAAGGACCCGGATCCGGCAGCTGCGGTCGCGGCTGCGGCGGACGTGTTGCGCGCACGAGGCTGGAACGCCGAGGTCGCCGCGCCGGAGAACGGGCATTACCGGGTTGCCGCGTCGCGTGACGGGTTCGAGGTCGCCGTACACGCCTGGGCATCGGACTGGCGGATAACGTTCACCGGAGAGACGCCACTGGTTTCCTGAGATCGAAACACGGCCTGGTGTCGCGTGCGTTGGCCGCACGGTGTATCACGGATACCGTGACGTTGACCGAAGCGCGAAACTACCTCCGCTCGGAGCTCATGGCGGTAGCGGCGATCGTCGTACCGGACCAGACCCCGACGGTCACCCAGGACATCGGCCCCGCCGACCAAGGCGCCCTCTCCGACGACCGCGGCCGCGAGTCCGTCTGCACGATCACCGTCGAAACCGGCGATCCGACAACCCCCGACCCGATCGCCCAAATCGGCTTCACCGCCGAAACCCTCGAGGCCCGCGGCTGGAAGGTAACGGTCTCCGACGCAACCGACGACCACCACCAGCTCACGGCCCGACGCCAGGGCTACGACCTGACCGTAGACGCCCACACCACCGACTGGCGCCTAACCTTCACCGGCCAAACCCCCTACGTCGACGACCTGTAGACCGCCCGGACAAGCACCCCCCGCGCTACGCAGCCGCTTCCCTCGTCGCTCCGCCCCTCTCCCGCGCGCGCTCCCCACCCACCCCCGGCGACCTAGGTGCTCAAGTACCTCGCGCTACAGCGGGCCACCCTCCGCATACTCGGATGCATTCCACGGCATCCATGGCCTCCGAGAGATGCCCCGCGCTCCCCGTGACCACCTTTCGTCTACGGACGAGCGCGACCTACGCCGTCGCCCGCGCGGGGCGGCTGTCCGTACGCGGGGTTCTCTTAGCTGGTCGCAGCTCGTTCGGCGGCGCTTCGGAGTACGCAGAATTCGTTGGCTTCGGGGTCGTGCATTACTACCCAGCCGGTGCCGTCGGGGTTGCGGTGGTCGGTGGCGATGGTGGCGCCGAGGGCGATGAGGCGTTCGACCTCTTCGTCGCGGGGGATGTCGGGTTCGAGGTCTAGGTGGACGCGGTTCTTGGCGGCCTTCTCGTCGTTGTTCTGTTCGAACAGGAGCGTCACCGAGTCCGTCACCACGGCCGCGTACGGGTCGCCGGGGTGGTCGTCGTCGGGGCGCGGGGCGTTGAGCACCTGCAGCCAGAAGCCGGCCAGTTCGTACGGGTTGTGGGTATCGAACGTCACCGATCGCACTCGAGATGTCATGCGCAGAGGCTACTTCTGGAAGAGCAGACGGTCGTGGGGAATTTCGGTCGCCAGGTACGGCGCGAAGCCCGCCGCGACCGCGAGCTCGGTGAGAGCGGGCGCGGTCCACCGGTGGACGTGGATGTTCATCGGGTGGCCGCCGTACCCGGACGTCTTATGGCTCGACTCCGAACCGACATGGAACCCCAGCAGCAGGACACCGCCGGGAGCCAGCACGCGGTAGAACTCGGCGAAGGCCTGAGGTACGACGTCGCGCGGCAGGTGAATGATCGACCACCAGGACACGACGCCCGCGGCCGAACCACCGGCGACGTCCAGCGCGGTCATGGAGCCGACACGAAAGTCGAGGTCCGGGTGGTCGCGGCGGGCGACCTCAATCATCCCGGGCGACAGGTCTATGCCGGTGACGCGCAGACCGCGCTCGGCGAGCAGACCGGTCGTCCGCCCCGGTCCGCAGCCGACATCGAGGACCGTCCGTCCGCTACCGGCGACGAGCTTCGCGAGCAGGTCGAAGGCTTCGCTCTCCCAGTCGGCGCCGTCCACCACGAGCTCGGCGTACGAGACGGCGACGGTGTCGTACGAGGTGCGGATGTCGTCCAGGAAGTCAGTCACCCGGCCGACCCTAGAGCCGGCCGGGGACAGTTTTCAGGCCTTGCCGAGGGACTGCTTCTGGCGACCCAGACCCTCGATCTCCATCTCCATCGTGTCGCCGGGAGACAGGTACGGGAACCGGCCCGACAACGCGACGCCTTCCGGCGTACCGGTGTTCAGGATGTCGCCGGGGCTGAGCACCATGTACTGCGAGAGGTCGCGGATCAGCGCCGCCACCGAGAAGATCATGTCGCGCGTGTTCGAGTCCTGCCGCGGCTCGCCGTTCACCCACGACTTCAGCGCGAGGTTCGTCGGGTCCACCTCGTCAGCCGGCACGAGCGACGGCCCGAGCGGGTTGAACGTCTCGCAGCACTTCCCCTTCGACCACTGCCCGCCGGAGACCTCGATCTGGAAGGTCCGCTCCGACACGTCGTTCGACACGGTGTACCCCGCGATACAGGCGAGTGCCTCTTCGTCGGACTCGACGTACCGCGCCTGCTTGCCGATCACGACGGCGAGTTCGACCTCCCAGTCGGTCTTGGTCGAGCCGCGCGGCACGAGTACGTCGTCGTTCGGGCCGACGACCGTGTTCGGGTGCTTGAAGAAGACGATCGGCTGCTTCGGCGGTTCGGCGCCGCCCTCGGCCGCGTGTGCCGCGTAGTTCATGCCAATACAGACCACCGCGCCCGGGCGGGCGACCGGCGCGCCGATCCGGAGACCGTCGACGGAGGCGACCGGCAGCTCCCCGGCGTCCAGGGCGGCGCGGGTCCGCGCGATCCCGTCGGAGTCGAGGAACGCGGCGTCGATATCGCCGGTGATCGGGGTCAGGTCGTGGACGGTGCCGTCGGCGGCGCGCACGTACGGGCGCTCCTCACCGATCGGACCGAGGCGGAGCAGTTCCACAGAATCTCCCTGTTTCAGTCAGTCCTGGTCGAAGATGGGACGCAGCCGGGCGCGCGAGGCTTCGATGTGCGACCGCATCGCCGCGGCCGCCTCCTCCGGGTTGCCCTTGCGGACAGCGGTCACCACTACCTTGTGCTCTCGCAACGCCTTCGTCGCGATGCCGCCACCGTAGTACAGCCGGAACAGATGCAGGTGGCAGTGTGTCCGCTGGAAGGACAGCCGGGCCGTCTCGTTGCCGGCCAGCTCCAGGACGAGGTCGTGGAACCGCTGGTCGTGCGCCGCCATCGCGCGATAGCTCTCGTACGACGGACGGTCCGGTACGTCGGTGTAGCTGAGCATCTCCGCCTTCAACCGGGCCAGGTCCTCGGACCCGGACCGCTCGGCAGCCCGCGCGGCCGCCCACGGCTCGATGTGCAGGCGGTACTCGAACAGGTCCTCGAACTCCTCGCGGGTCAGCCGCGAGGACACGCGGTACCCCCGGAGCGGCTCCTTGATCACGAGGCCGTCGGACTCCAGCCGGGCCAGCGACTCCCGGATCGGGGTCTGGGAGATGCCCAGCTCGCGGGTCAGCGCGTCGATGTTCAGCCGGGTGCCCGGCTCCACCACGCTGTCCATGATCAGGCCCTTGACCGTCTCGTAGACGTCGTCGCTCAGCACCTGTCGCTGGGGCAGGCGGGCGAGCTGCCCTGCGAGCCCAACATGCGCATCCGTCACTGTCACTCCTCCCGGAACGCTCATTCTGCCCCACACTTGACGGCTCCAGTGTGAAGCGGGAGCATCAGGTACGCAATATCCTATAGGATCTGGAGCCGCCCGATGATCATCCGCTGTCGTCGAACCGCCGTGAGCTGCCGGTGAGCACGATCACCGAGGCTACGGCCTACCTGGTCGATCTCGAGGTCGAGACGGTCCGCACCGACGCCGTGCAGTCGTTTCTGAAGCAGGAGACGATCTTCGTCTCCCTGTCGACAACGGACGGGCTGAGCGGTCTGGGGTACTCGTACACGATCGGCACCGGCGGCACAGCGGTTCTTGCGTTGTTGCGAGACCACCTGCTGCCCAGATTGGTCGGCAAGGACGCGCGGAACGTCGAAGAGCTCTGGTCGGACCTGTTCTGGTCCACGCACGCCACCACGGTCGGTGCGATCACGTCACTCGCGCTGGCGGCCGTAGACACCGCACTGTGGGATCTGCGGTGTCTACGGGCCGGTGAGCCGCTGTGGCGACTGGCTGGTGGTTATCGGCAGCAGGTGCCGCTGTACGACACCGAGGGCGGTTGGTTGCACCTGACAACCGATGAGCTCGTCGCGGGCGCGCTGGCGTCGCAGAAGGCTGGGTGGCCCGGTGTGAAGCTCAAGGTCGGCAAACCGCGAGTACATGAGGACGTGGAGCGGCTGCGCGCAGTACGGGATGCAGTGGGGCCGTCCATGGACATCATGGTCGATGCGAACCAGTCCATGACGTACGCCGAGGCGAAGCGCCGGGCCGCCGCGTTTGAGGCGGTGGATCTGTCCTGGTTCGAGGAACCGCTGCCGGCGGACGACGTGACCGGACATGTGCGGCTGGCCGAGTCCACGTCGATCCCGATCGCGGTGGGGGAGTCGTTGTACTCCGTCTCGCAGTTCCGGGAGTACGTCGCTGCCGGTGGCGCCGGGATCGTGCAGGTGGACGTGGCACGGATCGGTGGGATCACTCCGTGGCTGAAGGTTGCGCATCTGGCCGAGGCGTTCAACCTCGAGGTCTGTCCGCACTTCCTGATGGAGTTGCATGTCAGCCTGACCGCTGCGGTGCCGAACGGACGGTACGTTGAGCACATCCCGCAATTGAGGGCGATCACGCAATCAGAGATGGCTGTGGTCGACGGTCATGCGGTAGCGCCCGACGTACCTGGTCTGGGCATCGACTGGGACCAGGACGCGATTGACGATCGGAGGGTCGGATGAGTCTCAGCACGACTCGAGTCGACGCGCATCACCACGTGTGGGATCTGAGCGTTCGTGAGCAGACGTGGATGGTGGGACCGGAGCTGGACCCGATCCGGCGGAACTTCTCGATCGAGGACCTCGCGCCGCTGGCCGCGGCGGCCGACATCGCGTCGACCGTGCTGGTGCAGACGGTCGGTGTGGTCGAGGAGACTCTCGAGTTCCTGGAGATTGCCGCTGGCAACGATCTGGTGGCCGGTGTCGTCGGTTGGGTCGACCTGACGGCCGAAGACATCGCCGAGGTGCTCGACGGTCTGCTGTCGCGTCCCGACGGCTCCTACCTGAAGGCGATCCGCCACCAGGTCCACGACGAGCCGGACGACAACTGGCTGCTGCGCGCCGACGTACAACGCGGCCTGGCCGCTATCGCCGACGCCGGCCTCGCGTACGACCTCCTGACGAAGACCCCGCATCTCCCCGCCGCGATCCAAACCGCCCGCAACCTCCCGCAACTCACCTTCGTCGTCGACCACATCTCCAAACCCGTCATCGGCGAACCACTCGAGCCGTGGGCAGGCCAGCTCCGCGAGCTCGCGGCCCTCCCCAACGTCACCTGCAAACTCTCCGGCATGGTCACTGAAGCCCCGTGGACCACCTGGAAGCCCGCAGACCTCCAGCCGTACGCCGACGTCGTACTGGACGCCTTCGGCCCCGACCGAGTCATGTTCGGCTCCGACTGGCCGGTCTGCCTCCTCGCCGCCACCTACAACCAGGTCGTAGAAACCGCCGAAACCCTCACCTCCAACCTCACCCCCACCGAGCTCGACGCCATCTTCACCACAACAGCCACCAGCACCTACAAGCTGCAATAGTCAGTTAGTGGGAGGGACGAACTCGACGCGGACGCCGATGAGGCGGATTGGGCGGCGGATTTCGAACTTCTGTAGGAGGTCGAGGGCTGTGGTGGCGATGACCTCGGGGTCTTGGGTCGGGGTCTTGAGTTTGCGGCTCTTGATCGGGGTGTAGAAGCTGATGAAGCGGAGCTTGACCCAGACGCGCTGGATGGTGCGGCCGTCGGCGACGACCTCGCGGGTGACTTCTTCGGCGATGCGGCGGAGTTCGCGTTCGATGTCCGGGAGTTCGACCAGGTCTGTCGCGAAGGTCTCCTCGTGGCTGCGGGAGACCGGTTCGCGCGGGACGTCGGTGACGTGCGTGTCGCCGAGACCCCGGCCGAGGGCGGCGTACCAGGCGCCCATGTTCGGGCCGAAGCGTTTCTTCAACACGTCGACGTCGGCCGCCGCCAGCTCGGCGACGGTGGTGATGCCGAGTTCGTTGAGGTTCTTCTCCATCCGGCTGCCGATGCCCCAGAGGTCGCGGATCGGGCGGTGGTCCATCACCTCGCGCCAGTTCGCGGCCGTGAGCCGGTAGATGCCTGCGGCTGAGCCCTCGCCCGCGCCGGCGAAGGGTGCCGCGTGGGAGCGGGAGTGCTTGGCGAAGTTGGTGGCGAGCTTGGCCCGTGTCTTGTTGTCGCCGATGCCGACCGCGCAGGTCAGTGAGGTTCGCTCCTCGACGGCGGCGCGCAGCGAGACGGCCAGCGCCTCCGGATCGTCGGTCTCCGCGCCGACGAAGCATTCGTCCCAGCCCCAGACCTCCACCACGACCGGGAACGAGCGCAGCGTGTCCATCACCTCGGCCGACGCCGCGTCGTACGCCGCAGGATCCGACGGCAGGAACACCGCCTGCGGACACTTCTTGTACGCCGCCCGCACCGGCATCCCGGAATGTACGCCGAACTCGCGCGCCTCGTACGACGCCGTGGCGACCACCTGCCGTGGTTGGGTCGGATCCCCGGACCCGCCCACCACGACAGGCAGCCCACGCAGCTCAGGCCGCCGACGGATCTCCACGGCCGCGATGAACTGATCCATGTCCACGTGTAGGACCCACCAGCTCATACCCCACAGATAACCACATCAGCTCGACGCACTGGAGTACGTCAGCAAGCCGCGCCGCCAGACCAACCGAACTAGTGTCATCGCCACTACCGCAAGCCCGAGCCCGAGGGCGACCGGCGCCCAGCCCAGATCGCCCGCGAGCGCCCGCACCGGGAAAGTCGTCGCGAACGCCACCGGGAAAGCGAAGGTCAGGAACGTGCGCACCGCGCCCGGGAAGAACGCCAACGGGTACCGCCCTGCCTCCACCATGCTCAGGTAGACGACCCCGATCGGGTTCACCGACTGCAGCCAGAACGCCAGGAACGACATCGCCGACCACACCGCCGTCAGCAACACCAACCCGCAGCCGGCCAGGACGACGGCCTGCACCACTTGCTCGCACCCGGGCCGGAAATCCGACTGCACCAGCCCGATCACGAGCACAACGATGCCGCTGGCAACGTTCGTCAGCTCGGCAACGTTGATCCAGCGCAGGGTCAGGTAGAACTGACTCGACACCGGCCGGAGCAGGACGCCGTCCAGCTCGCCCTCGGTCAGGTACGTCGTCATCCGGTTCAGGTTCGGAGCCACGAACGTCGCGATCAGACCGGTGACGATCTGATACACACCGACCAGCGCGATCACCTCGGCCCGCGACCAGCCGTGCACCTCCGCCGTGAAGCCGAACAGCAGCAAGGTCGGCACGATCCCCAACCCCAACTGCACAAGACCCACCAGCAGCGTGGTCAGGAAATGCGCGCGGTACTGCGTTTCGCGAACCACCGCCTGAGCGAAGAACCGCCGCCACAGCCGGACATGCCGCCAATGCATGTGCAGACGGTTCCGGTCCAGCGAAGCCCGCTCCTCCGCATACGTGTTCATGCTCCCACCGCCGAATACGCCCGGATCCCCGCCGCCCACACGAGTCGAGCGAGCGCGCCGAGCACAACGACGTACCCGAGCTGGATCCCCAACCCGGCAAGCAACTCGCGGCCGGTCAGCTGACCGGCGACGATCTCGACCGGGAACGACACCGTGTACCGGAATGGCTGGTGGTCGACGAAACCGCGCGACCACGAAGGCATCAGCGCCAGCGGTACAACGGCTCCGGACAGCACGCTCGCGATGATGACGCGTGCCTGCACCAGCGCGCCGACGTCGTCCATCCAGAACGCCAACGCCGCGATCAGGATGTCGATCGTGAACACCAGCACCGCTCCGAGCACGATGCTGACCGCGAACAACGCCCACCGCCCAGCATCCGCCGGGAGGTTCATCGAGTCGCGGAAGATCCACCAGACGATGCCGATCATCGGCACCAGCGCGAACAGCTTCAGGAACTTCTCCGACAGGTTGTTCGCGACGAACCCGACCAGCAACGACGCCGGCCGCACCATCCAGCTCGACAGCTTGCCGAGCCGGATGTCGTTGGCCAGGAACGCCGCCATCCACGACGACGTCGCCATCGTGACGAACCCGAGCAGCACGAAGTACGTCGTGATGTACCGCTCGTCGACCGGGAGCTGCGCGCCGTTCGCGAGCGCCGTCCGCCAGATCAGCAGCGAGATGATCGGCATGCAGATGTTGGCCAGCATGAAGATGATCCACGCCCCGCGGTACACGGACTGCTGGGCGATCTCCGCCGCCGTCATCCGGCGGACGACGCGAAGGTTCCGCACGACTGTGTTCATGATGCGTCCCCCAGCGTGCTGCGGCGCAGGAACAGGTCGCGCATGATGTCCTCGACATCCGCGTCCGCGACGTCGAGGTCCACCAGCGGACCTAGCCGAGTGAGCTGTTCCATCACGACGCCGGCCCGCTCCCGATCGGCTTCGAGCTTCACTGTCTGGCCGTCGACGTCGACCGCGGTCACGCCGTCCAGGCCGTCCAGGCGTGTGCCGTCGACAGGTGTCGCGTACGTCGCCCGCACCAGCTTGCGCGGTTGCGCCGTACGAACGAGATCGTCCAGGCCGCCGTCGAACTGCAGCCGGCCGTGGTCGATGATCATCACCCGCGAGCAGAGCGCCTCGATGTCGTCCATGTCGTGGCTGGTGATCAGGATCGTCGTACCGCGCAGCCGGTTGACGTCGGCGAGGAACGACCGCACACGGGCCTTCGCGACCACGTCGAGACCGATCGTCGGCTCGTCGAGGAACAGGATCTCCGGGCCGTGGATGAGCGCGGCCATCAGCTCGAGCTTCATCCGCTCACCGAGCGAGGTCTTGCGGACCTGGACGTTGAGCAGGTGTTCGACCTCGAGCAGCTCGGCGAGTTCGGCGACGTTGCGGTCGAACTCCGCTGTGGACAAGCCGTACATGTCCTTGTGCAGCAGGAGACTCTCCATGGCCGGGACGTCCCACCACAGCATGGTCTTCTGTCCCATGACGAGCGCGATCCGGCGCAGGTAGTCGTGCTTGCGGTCCGACGGCGTGTGGCCGAGGACCTCCAGTTGTCCGGCGGTCGTGTACAGCAGGCCGGACAGCATCTTCAGCGTGGTCGTCTTGCCTGCGCCGTTCGGGCCGAGCAGGCCGACGACCTCGCCGCGGCCGATGTCAAAGGTGATCCGGTCGACGGCGAGCCGGGTCTCGTACTTGCGTTTCACGAGGCTCTTCAGGGCTCCGCCGAGGCCGGCGGTCTGCTGGTGGAAGGTGTAGGTCTTGGTCAGATCATGGGCCGCGATGACAGGCGGCAGGGCATGCACAGGTGTCACGAAAGAACACCGCTTTCGAAAGAGTCAGTTGACAGGACCGGGCAGCGCCACCGCGCAAACGCGCAGAGCGCAGGACGAGCACTTCGCCAAAAGGGTTCGGCCGGGGGACTCCGCGGTCCGTCCCGGCTGCGCGATCCGGTCCGATCGCGAAGTTCGCTAACCCATATCCAGGCGACGTGTCGACATCGCTCCCTGTGGTCCTTTCGATGCGGCTACCGCCAACCACGGTATGACGACCGGAAAGCGTCGTCCAACACGTTTTCGCTAAATATGAGATCCATATAATATGCTTCTCATATGAATGAGATCGAGCTGTCCGCCGGAACGGTGCAGTACGTCGACAGCGGGACCGACGGACCCGTGGTGGTCCTGCTCCACGGCCTGCTGATGGATGCGTCGCTCTGGGACGGTGTGATCGCCGACCTGAGCAACGATCACCGCTGTATCGCCCCGACTCTGCCGTTCGGAGCGCACCGGCGGCCGATGAACGCCGGCGCCGACCTGTCGCTGCGCGGGATCGCCGAGCTGGTCGTCGAGTTCCTGGATCGACTCGACCTGCACGACGTCGTACTCGTCGGGAACGACACCGGGGGAGCCGTTGTGCAGCTCGTCCTAGGAGCTGACCCCAAGCGCGTCGCGCGGGCCGTGCTGGCGTCGTGCGAGGCGTTCGACAACCTGCCGCCCGGGCTGACGGGGCGCGTCCTCGCATTGTCCGGGAGGTTGTCGCCGCGGCTGTTCGGAGCGTTCATGCAGCAGCTGAGGCTCAAGGCGGTACGCCGATCGCCGCTCGCCTTCGGGACGTTGACGAAGCGCGGCGATGTGACCACGGCGCGATGGATCAGGCCGTTGCTCGAGCAACCCGAGCTGCGCGCTGAGACGGTGCGGATGTTGCGGGCCGTGTTCGCGGACCCGGAGCTGTTGACCGAGGCGGCCGAAGATCTCCGGCGCTTTGATCGGCCGGCGCTGATCGTCTGGGCCGCAGACGATCGCGTGATGCCTACAGCTCACGGCCGTCGGCTCGCCGAATTGTTGCCTCAGGCAAAGTTCGTCGAGGTGGCCGACAGCTACACGCTGATTCCCCTCGACCAGCCGAGCGAGTTCGCCGGCCTGATCAGAGCTCTTTGCGCATCTGCTGGGAGATGACCGCGTAGCCGAGCGAGTCGTACAGGCCGATCGCCGTCGCGTTGTCACCGAACACGTTCAGGTCCAGCTGCTTGTGGCCGAGGCGACGGCACTCGTCCTCCGCCGCGAGCATGATCGCCCGGCCGTAGCCTTTGCCGCGCTGGTTGCTGTCGACCTCGATGGCGTAGATGAACGGCACCCGCGATCCGGTGCTGATCCACAGGTTGCCGACCGGTTCGTCGCCGTCCAGCGCGATCCAGATCAGCTGGTTCTCGGTGGCGGGGCCTTGCGGGAGCAGCCTCTTGGTCTCCTCGCGTGCGAACTTCAGCGCTTCGTCAGCGGTCAGTCCACGGGCTGGGCCGATCCCGGCCGCGAATACTTCGGCGGCGTGGTCCGCCCAGCTCGGGTACTCGGAATCGGTGATCGGGCGGAGCTGCACCGGTGGCGTGGTCACGCCCCGACGATAGACCAGCGCAGACCGCCGTACACCATGCTTTGCAGCAAGTGGCATATCGTGCGGCGGGTGACGGAATTGACCCTCGAGGTGGCTCAGAAGCTGTTGGCGGCGCAGCCGTTCAGTCTGCTGGTCGGGGCGCGGGTGACCGCGTTCGGGGACGGCGGCGCGAGGCTCGAGCTCGACATCCGCAAGGATCTCCAGCAGCAGAACGGGTTCCTGCACGGCGGCGTCCTCGCGTACGCCGCCGACAACGCGATCACGTTCGCGGGCGGCACTGCCCTCGGGCCCGAGGTGCTGACCGGCGGGTTCACGATCAGCTACCTCCGCCCGGCCCGGGGCGCGATTCTCCGGGCCGAGGCAAAGGTTGCCCACTCGGGCAGGCGCCAGGCGACGTGCACCTGCGAACTCACCACACTCGACGACGCCGGTACGCCGACCTTGTGCGCGATCGCCCAGGGCACGGTCATCGCCCGCTAGTCGAAGAGCTCCTCGAGGAACGATTTCTTCTTCTTGCGCGGGTGCTGGTTCCCGTACCGCCGGTCATCGTCGTACCGGCGGTCGTCGTACCGCTTCTTCTCCTCGTACCGTTTCTCCTCGTAGCGAGGCTGCGGCGACGGGGAGTTGTACTGCAGCTCGGCATCGACCAGCCGCTCGAGCTCACCCCGATCGAGAAAGATCCCCCGGCACTCTCCACACTGGTCGACGGTGACGCTGTTGCGTTCGTACGAACGCATCTCGCCACGACACTTCGGACACGTCAGGCTCTCCATCCAGCAACCCTAAGTGACGACTTCCGAGCAACACGGTGCTCTCAGCCAACTCTCAGCACCTTTGGGGCGCAACTCTCAGGAGACTGGTTGGCCCTCGCAACCACTACCCCTGACTGAGCCGATCAAGCGCGCCCGGCGCACGCTCTGCGGCATCTCGTACACCGCGTCGTCGCTGAGGACAGGCCGAAGGCATCCCAGTCCCGCGCCGCCATGGTCGCGAAGTACGTCCCGACCGCAGCCCGACTGCTCGTCCATGCCTGCGACCCTAGGCCGGGCCGCCGACAGTGGCGATCATTTGAAGCTGGAGAGGAAGGTCTTGAGGATCGGGCCGGCGGTGTGGGAGCCGGACTCGCCGCCCTCGACGATGACCGCGAACGCGACGTCTCCCCGGTAGCCGGCCATCCATGCGTTGGTGATGACCTTGCCGCCGGAGACCAGCTCGGCCGTGCCAGTCTTCGCCGCGACCGCGCCGTTGCCGGCCAGTACCTTCGCCGTACCGCTGGTGACCGTGGTCCGCATGAACGTCCGCAGTGCCGCAACGGTTGCTGCAGGCAACGGAGAGGCGGCCGCGCCGGCGGCGTCCTTACCCGGCACGAGCACGGGCTTCATCGCCGTACCGTGGTCGACCGTGGCGGCGACCAGCGAGATCGCCAGCGGGCTCGCGGTGACGGTGCCCTGACCGATCATCGAGGCGGCCTCGGCAACGTCGTCCTTCGGCAGCGGCACCTGACCGCCGTACGCGTTGATCGACAGGTTCAGGTCCCGCCCGATGCCGAACATCGCCGCGGCCTTGGTCATCCCGTCCTTCGGCAGTCGCGCGTGCTGCGAGATGAACGCGGTGTTGCAGGACTCGTTGAACGCCTTCTGCATCGTGCCCGCGCCGTACGCCGCCAGACCGTCGTAGTTCTTGAAGGTCTTGCCGAAGACGTTGATCGTGTTCGTGCACGGCAGCACGGTCGCAGCGGTCTCGCCGCTTCCGATCAGCGCCGCCGAAGTGACGATCTTGAACGTCGAACCCGGCGCGTACCGGCCCTGGAACGCGCGGTTGTAGCTGGCAGGAGTCGGACCGTTCGCCGCGGCGAGGATCTGCCCGGTCGACGCCTGTACTGCGACCAGCGACGCCGGCAGCTTGCTCGTCGCCAGCGCGGCCTCGGCCGATTTCTGCATCGCCGTGTCGAGCGTGGTCTTCACCGGCTTGCCGGCGGTGCCCTTCTGGCTGAAGACGGTCTTGATGGTCAGCTTGGTCTTGCCGTCCCGCAGCGTGACGGTGCCGCCCGGCGTACCGGCGAGCTGCTGCTGGAACGCGTACTGCAACCCCGTCGTCCCGACCTGGTCCTGCGCCGAAGCCGTCGGGCCGGCGTTCTTCAGCGTGTCCGCGGTCGCGGTCTTCATCGTGCCGATCAGGGACTTGGCGAACGTCGCGGTCGGCGGCAGCGACTGCGTACCGCCCATCGTCAGTACGCCGGGCAGCTTGCTCATCGTCGGCCGGAGCGCTTCCCACTCCTCGGCCCGGATCGTGATCGCGTCGACGAACTGCCCGGCCGGCGCCGCCTTCGCGCGGGCGGCGAGCTTCGCGCCGTCGACATCGAGGTACTTCGTGAACGCCGCGTACGTCGCTGCCGTCGCCGTGGCGCCCGATGCGACGCCGACGATCACGACCGGCCGGTTCGCGGTCAGTGCGACGCCGTTGCGGTCGAGGATCGAGGCACGCGCGGGCAGCGCGCGGACGCGCTTGAGGTAGTTGGTGTCGCCCAGGCCCGGGTAGATGGTGTCGCCGGACGCCTTGATCTTCCAGGTGTCGCCGGTCTTCACCGCGGTCGCCGTACTGGTCCACTTCATCGTGCCGATACCGCGCAGCTGCGCCTCGACCGCGAGCTCCTGCGTGCAGTTGCTGGCGTCGCTGCACTTCGGATCGCCCTGCGGGGTCACCGTCACGGTGCTGGCGACCAGCGCGGTGTCGGTGTCGTCGAGCCGCTTCGCGAAGACGGTCGGGTTGTCGGTGAGCGCCCCGGCCGCGTCGGGCTTGCCGTCCGGCGCCCACGCCTTCACCCAGGCATCGGCGAATTGCTGGATGACGGCGCCGGAGGCCTTCTGCTCGTCGTTCCCGGACTTCCCGCCACCGGACTTGCTGTCGGAACAACCGGCGGTGATCAGCAGACTACTCAGGCAAACGATCGCAGTGGTTCGCTTCACGTTCCCAACTCTCGCACGACGACGGGTGGACACCGGGGACAGTCTTCGGCGTGTGGCAGCTCGCCACGAGGGCGAAACTACTCAATCCGCGCAAGTACGACGCGCCTGACCGCTCAGGAGTTGGCCGCAGAGCGAGCGTGAATCGGGGGCAAGAGGTTGCGTGAATCGGCCGGTCCCGATTCTGGAACCGCGTTCCAGCGCCGCCTGACGCGGCGTATTCTGCTCGTTTGTGACCCGCCTAGCGCTGCACAGCCGATTGATTCCCGGGACCGAAGAGGCCTATGAGCTCGAGCACGCTCGCGTCTGGCCGGAACTGATCACGGCGATGCACGCCGCCGGTATCAGCGACTGGTCGATCTGGCGCAGCGGCCGCGACCTGTTCCACCTGGTCGTCGCCGACGATTTCGAGGCCTCGGTCGCGTACCTCCGCAACGACCCGACCGACCAGCGTTGGCAGCAACACATGAGCCAGTTCGTCGAGGGCTTCGCGCAGAACCCGGAAGGCGTGGCCGGCCAGTCCCTGCGTCACGTCTGGACCATGAGCGAACAGGTCGACTAGTACATCTCCCAAACCAGCACCTCAACGCCTGCTGGTCCGGCAGTGATGCGCTGGCCGTCGGACGGAGTCAGGCGTACGGCGTCCGCGGTGGCCAGCTCACCCGCGCCCTCAAGCGTCCCCGTCCCCGTCGCGACGAACAGGTGCAGGTACGGCGCTGCCGGTAGCTGGATGTCCTGCGCCGGGGCGAGGCGGGCCACCGACATGCCGGCGGCCGGCTGGTTCAGGTGGATCGCCGTGCTGGCAGCGTGCTTGGAGAGCCCCGAAGCGACCGGGATCAGTTCACCCGAGGTGAGATCCAGCTCGGTCTGCTCGTACGACGGAGGCAGGTCGAGCCGCTCCGGCCGGACCCACATCTGCACGTAGTGCACTGGGTCGTCGCCGTCGTTCCACTCCGAGTGCCGGATCCCCGAACCCGCACTCATCCGCTGCGCCAGCCCCGGGTACACGACGCCGCTGTTCCCCTGCGAATCGCGATGCGCCAGCGCGCCCCGCAGTACCCAGGTCACAATCTCCAGGTCCTGATGCGGATGCGCCTCGAACCCGGTGCCCGGAGCAACGGTCTCGTCGTTGTGCGCCACCAGGAACCCGAACCCCACGTTCGCCGGGTCGTAGTGCGCCCCGAACGAGAACGAATGCCGGGAGTCCAGCCACTCGCTCGCCGTACGAAACCGCTCACCCGCCCGACGGATCTCCATGGGGTCTAGTAATACCCCGTCTGCCCGTCGAGCAGCTCCCGCATGGTGTCCAGCTGGCCGAGATGCCGGGCGGTCTCCTCAACCATGTGGATCAAGATCCACCGCAACGACGGCTGGAACTCCGCGTCCTTGCCGACATCATCCAGCGCGTGGGCAGTGGTGATCTCGTTCGACTGCGCCCATTGCGCCTCGAACTCGTCCAGCAGACGCGCCAGCGGTACGCCGTCCACTCTCCAGTCGGCGCTCTTCGGCTCCTTCTGGAACTGCGGGTTGGTCGTCTCCGGCTCTCCCAGGAAGATCACGTTGAACCAGCAGTGCTCCGTCCAGCGCAGGTGCGACACCAACCCGGCCGGCGTCATCAACGGCGAGGTGGGGAACACCGCCCGGTGCTCGTCGGCTTCGGCGAGCCCTTCCAGCTTCCGCCGTACCAGGGCCCGCTGCAGATCGAGCCAGCCGACCAGCTGCACCCGTTCATCGGCTGTCAACGGCGGCCGCTTGTCGTAGAAGTTCATGCCCGGACCGTAGTCAACGAACCGGTCCACCTCGCACAAAGGGACTGCGCCGCTCGGTGGGCGGCGCAGTCCCGGTTCTGGTACGACGGTTGGTCAGCCGGTCGGGTTCCCGTTGTCGGAGCCGAGGGTGGCCTTGATGGACTGGGGCTTGCCGTTGCGGGTGACGGTCAGCGTGACCTGGTCGCCCGGGCGGTGCGAACGGACTGCGGCGACCAACGCGTCCCCTGACGCGATCGCCTTGCCGTCAACAGCGGTCACCACATCACCTGACTGGAGACCGGCTTTGTCCGCCGCACCGCCGGACGTGACCTCGCCGAGGCGTGCTCCGTTCGTGAGCCCGTCGGAGGACTGCGCGTCGCCGACCGTCACACCGAGCCGCGCATGCGTGGCCTTGCCCTTGGCCACCAGCTCGTCGATGATCGGCTTGGCCTGGTCGATCGGGATAGCGAACCCCAGGCCGATGTTGCCGCCTTCGGATTGTCCCGATCCGCCGGCGGTTTTGATCGCGCTGTTGATACCGACCACCTGGCCGGCGAGGTCGATCAGGGCGCCGCCGGAGTTACCCGGGTTGATCGCGGCGTCCGTCTGGATTGCTGGGAAGACTGTCGTGCTGTCCTGCTGCTCGTCGCCCGACGTCACCGGGCGGTTCAGCGCCGAGACGATGCCGCTGGTCACGGTCGCCTCCAGGCCGAACGGCGAGCCGATCGCCACCACGCCCTGGCCCACCGCGAGCTTGCCGCTCGACCCCAGCGTGGCCGGGGTCAGGTCGGTCGCGTTGGCGTGGATGACGGCGAGGTCGGTGAGCGGGTCGGTGCCCTTGATCGTGGCGTTGACCGTGCGGCCGTCGTTCAGCATCACGGTGATCGTGGCGCCCTGCCCGGCACCCGCGACCACGTGGTTGTTGGTGACGATCAGGCCGTCCTTGCTGATCACGATGCCGGACCCGGTCGCTGCGCCCTGCGACGTCGCGACCGCGATCTTCACCACGCTCGGCAGCACCTTGGCCGCCGCGCTCTGCACGGAGCCGTCCGGCGCGGCCGCGGGTGCGGCCTGGTTGCCGTTCAGCGGTGCGGTCACGGACGGGGTGTTCGTGCTGTGGTCGTTGGTCGCCGAGTACACGGCAGCTCCGCCGACGCCACCGGCCAGGCCGACGAGCAGCGCGGTCAGCGCCACTACTGCCAGGCCGGCCCGCTTCTTCGGCTTCTCCGCCGTAGCGGTCGCCGTGCTCGGCTGCGGTCCGAAGGGCCAGCTCGGGCCCGGAGACGCCCCCTGATGCGTCCCCGGCGCTCCGAACTGCGGGTAAGCACTCCCACCTGAGGGGTACTGTCCCGGCCGCTGCCCGTGCGGCCCCGAATCCGGCCTCTGCTGTCCCGGCTGACCACCCTGCGGCGCGAACTGCTGTTGCTGATGCTGCCCGTACATCGGCAACTGCTGCGTCCGCTCCGGCCCCTGCGGACCTTGCGGGTTCTGGCCGGGCTGGTTCTGCGGCGGCTGGTTCTCGGTCATGGTCAATACTTTGTCCGCCGCACCTGAGAGGGCCCTGAAGATCCGCTCGGAGTGACCGAAGAAGTCCATGAAGATCCTCTGAAGGATCTGCCGGCTCTCAGCACAGCTTTCAGCGCGTCTGGGTGGCCGCGTGCGGCAGCCACAACGTGAACTGCGCACCTCCGCCGGGAACGTTCCGGGCGTAGATCATGCCGCCGTGCTGCTCGGCCGCGTGCTTCACGATGGCCAGGCCCAGGCCGGAGCCTGGCCGGCTGCGGGCCTCGCTGGAGCGGTAGAAGCGCTCGAAGACGTGTGGCAAGTCAGCCTCGGCTATGCCGGGACCGGAGTCTGTGACCGTGAGTACGCCGTCCAGCAGGCGAACCGTGACGTGTCCGACCGGCTGCCCGTCGCTGCGCGGCTCCGCGCCCTCGGGGACGCTGTACTTCGCCGCGTTGTCGAGCAGGTTGGTCACGGCCCGTCCGAGCAGCCGCTCGTCGCCCCAGACCGGGAACGGAGTGATCTGCACGTCCCACTCCAGTCCGGGTGCGCGGCGGCGTACCTTCATCACTGCGTCCTCGACGACGTTGGAGAGCTCGATCAGCTCCGCGTTGCGCACTTGTGGGGTGTCGCGGGCCAGTTCGGTCAGGTCGCCGATCAGCGTGGTCAGCTCGTCCATCTGAGCGCGTACGTCGTCCAGCAGCTGCTGGCGATCCTCCGGGCGGAGTCCGCCGCGCTTGTCCGCCTGGGCGAGCAGGTCGAGGTTCGTGCGCACGCTGGTGAGCGGCGTACGCAGCTCATGCCCAGCATCACCGACAAGCCGGCGCTGCCGGTCACGGGACTGTGCGAGCGCGCCGAGCATCGCGTTGAACGCCATCGCCAGCCGGGAGATCTCGTCCGTGCCGCCCACCGGGATCGGCTTCAGGTCCTCGGTTCGCGCGACGTGTTCGGCCGCTCCGGTCAGCCGGGCCAACGGTCGCAGACCTGACCGGGCTACAGCATTGCCGGCCAGCGCGGCGCCGATGACGCCGATCAGCCCGAACGCCCACAGCACTACGCCGAGGTTGTGCAGGGTCTCGTCGATCGGCCCCAGCGACTGTGCGACCACCAACGCCCCGGGCTGGAGGAAGTTCTCCGGCTCCGCTCGGCAGGCCTCGGTCCGGCCCTGCGGGCAGTAGCTCGCGGGGACAGCGACCACGCGGAAGTGCGAGCCGCCGTTGCGTATGCCGACGGTCCGCAGGCTGGCCTCGTCGCCCTGGTCCTTCGCTACCTGGAGTTCGTCCTGGCCCATCGGCGGCAGCAGGCTGTTCGGCGGCCCGAACTGCTGGCCGTCCGCGCCGATCACGCCGACGCGGATGTCGCTCAGACCCAGAGCGTCGGAGGGAACGCCCTGCAGGATCGTGAGGTCGGTCAGAACGCCCTTCTTCGCGGCCGCGACGGCCCGCTGGGTCAGGCTGTTGTCGAGGTTCTGGTACATCTGCTGGCGCACAGTGATGTACGCCGCGACGCTGACGATCGCTACCGCCAGCCCGACCGCGACCGCGGCGAGCAGCGTCACGCGGGCGTGCAGGCTGAGTTTGTGGAGGGTCTCGTTCCACCAGGTCTGGGTGCGGACAGCCGTCGCCACAACCCGATTTCCATTGCCATTGGCAACGGGCTGCGCGGGTTGTTGCGGTTGCGGCTGCTGCGGTCGTCCGGCGTACGACGGGAAGTCGTCGGGGTGTTGCTGACTCACGGTGGGGTGTCCCTCAGCACGTACCCGATGCCGCGGACGGTGTGGATCAGGCGGGGCAGGCCGTTGACCTCGGTCTTACGGCGCAGGTAGCCGATGTAGACCTCGAGCGAGTTCGCCGTGGTGGGGAAGTCGTAGCCCCAGACCGCGTCCAGGATGACCGCGCGCTCGAGCACCCGGCGCGGGTTGCGGATGAGCAGTTCGAGCAGCGAGAACTCGGTCCGGGTGAGCTGCATCGCGACGTCGCCCCGGTGCACCTCGTGCGCGTCGACGTCGACCACGAGGTCGGCGTACTGCAGCACTTCGCCGCGCTGGCCGCCCTCGCCGGGCGTGGTGCTGCGGCGCAGCAGGGCGCGCAGTCGGGCCAGCAGCTCCTCGAGCGCGAACGGCTTGGTCAGGTAGTCGTCGCCGCCGGCGTCCAGGCCGTCGACCCGGTCCGCGACCGCGTCCCGCGCGGTCAGCACCAGGATCGGCACATTGTTGCCCGCGGCCCGCAAGGCCTTGGTGGTCTCGAGCCCGTCCAGCCGCGGCATCATCACGTCCATCACCACGACGTCCGGCTCGACGTTGCCGATCACCGCGAGCGCCTCGGCGCCGTCGGACGCGGTCACCACCTCGAAGTCGTTGAACTCCAGCGAACGGCGCAGCGAGTCCCGGACCGCCCGGTCGTCGTCCACCACCAGTACCCGCATCGTCTGCCCCGCTCCGCTCGAAGTTCCGCAACCGAGAGTAAGTCGCTTCTGTGAGAATCGCCTGAGAACCCGCTGATCGGTAGCCCAATACCTCCTGGACACCTTAGGTTTCAGAGGTGGACGTCATCGAATTCACACCTGAACCCGCCGAGTACGCCTGGACCTTCGGGGGAGTGCCGCCGATCCGCCGGATCCGGCCGGGTACCGCCCTGCGGTTGTGGACCGAGGACGCGTACTGCGGCACGCTCCGGAGCACGACCGATCTTGCCAGCGCCTCGCTCAAGATGCCGCACGTGAATCCGCAGACCGGGCCGTTCTACGTCGAAGGAGCCGAGCCGGGAGACACCCTGGTACTGCACCTCGTCGAGCTGACGCCGGCCCGGAGCTGGGGCGTGTCCGCGACCATCCCGTACTTCGGCGGTCTGACCAGCACCGATCGGACGGCGACGCTGCAGGACCCATTGCCGGAGCGGACCTGGATCTATGAGGTCGACTCGGACAAGCAGACGGTGGGGTTCCAGGCGCACGGCAGCGATCTGGAGATCGCGCTGCCGCTGGAGCCGATGCTGGGCACCGTCGGTGTCGCGCCTGCCGCGGGCGAGGCTCGCTCGGCGCTGGTCCCGGACATGTTCGGCGGCAACATGGACACCCCGGAGATGCGGGCGGGTGCGACGTGTTACCTCAACGTCAACGTCGAGGGTGCACTGTTCTCGGTTGGTGACGGCCACTACCGCCAGGGCGAGGGCGAGTCCTGCGGCACCGCCGTCGAGGGCGCGATGAACGTGGCGCTGATCGTCGACCTGCTCAAGACACCCGGACCGGTCTGGCCCCGGATCGAGAACGACGAGTACCTGGCTGTCGTCGGGTCGGGCCGGCCGCTCGAGGACGCCTGGCGGGCGGGCCAGGTGGACATGGTCCACTGGCTCGGAGACCTCTACGGACTCGACAAGCTGGACGCGTACCAGCTACTCAGCCAGGTCAGTGAGGTCCCGCTCGCCAATGTGGTCGACGTCAACTACAGCGTCGTCACGAAGATCCCGAAGCGTCTGCTCCCGGCGGTGACCGTCTACGACGGCATCCACCAGCACCTGCGCGAGGCCCCATGACCCGCCGCGAGGGAGTCGTGGCATCCAATACAGTCGTTCAGCTGAACTGCCGTACGACGTCCTCGGCGTAGCGCTGCATCGGCTCGTGGTCGTATGCGACGCCGGGGATGTACGAGATCACGTAGTCGACCCCTGCCTCGGCCAATTGCTCGATGTGCTCGCCGAGCTCCTTCGTCGTGATCACGTCCGCCAGCACGTGGGACGTGCCGCCGGAGCCGATCTCCAGGAACTCCTGCAGGCTGTACCGCCCGCGGGCCTTGGCTGTCGCGGTCTCCGGATCGGCGCCGGACTCGATCGGGAACACGTTCAGGCTGGTCGACTTGATGATCTCGTCGTAGTCGCGGCCGACCTCGTCGCAGTGCTGCCGGAGGATCGCGAGCTTGTGCTTGATGACATCGACGCGTCCGGTGCCGAAGTTGCAGGCGTCGCCGTACTTTGCAACTAGTCGCAATGTGACGCGTTCACCGCCGCCGCCGATCCAGAGCTTGGGCTTGCGCCGCGGTTCGACGAACGGCTTGTCGACCGAGTGGTACTGCCCCTCGAACACCACGTCGTCCTCGGTCCAGAGCCGATGGATCAGCTCGATCGACTCGACGAACGAGCCCATCCGCTCCTTCTGGCTCGTCCACGGATAGCCGTACGCCTTCCACTCGTGCTCCGACCAGCCCGCGCCCAGTCCGGCGTACATGCGCCCGTGGCTCGCCACGTCCACAGTGGCGGCCATCTTGGCGACCAGGGCGGGGTTGCGGTAACCGTTGCAGCCGACCAATTGGCCTAGCTTCACCCGCGAGGTGTCACGTGCCAAGGCCGCTGTCGTGGTCCACATCTCGAAGACGGTCTCGCGGACAGGCTCAGGGACGGTGTGGAAGTGGTCGAAGAGCCAGATCGAGTCCCATGGACCCGCGTCCGCTGCCTTGGCCACTGCGGTCATGGCCTCCCACTGCTCTACCGGGTCCGCCAGCTCGACCAGATCCATCCGCCAGCCCTGCGGTACGAACACTCCGAATTTCATGCACTCCTCCGAGAGATTGCGACTCCAGTCAGGCACAGCGCCCCGCCGGCCAGCGCGAGCACGGCAGGGGTCTCGCCCAGGAACAGCCAGCCCAGCACGATCGCCACAACCGGTACGGCGTACACCGTTACGCCCATCCGTCCCGCACTGGTACGGCGGAGCGCGAAGGCCCAGGTGGTGAAGCCGAGCGCGGTGGGGAAGGCGGCCAGGTACACGACCCACCAGATCGTCGATGCGTCAGCAGTGCGGAGCTCATCGACCAGCGTGGGCGCGAAGGGCAGGCAAACGACCGCACCGATCGTGCAGGCGAGCCAGGTGACCTCGGCGGCCGGCAGCCGGCTCAGCAGCGGCTTCTGCGTGACCACGCCAACGGCGTACGAGATCGCGGCCACGACGCAGAGCACCACGCCCCAGGTCTCGGCGGGGCCGCTGGAGGTCGACGTACCGATGATGACGATGCCGGCGAACGCGACCAGGCCGCCGATCACCAACTGCCGCGGGAAGCCTTCACCGAGACCCAAGCCCGCGAGTACGGCGATCAGCAGCGGGGCGATGTGGACGAGCATCGCCGACGTACCGGCGTCGAGACGACGCTCGGCCTCGTTGAGCGCGATGTTGTAGACGCCGAACCACAGCACACCGCAGGCGATCAGCGGCAGCCAGTCCCGCTGGGAAGGCCATCGGCGTACGGTCGCCGCCGGCCGGCGACGGGTGAAGAGCAGCGCGCCGAGGAAGATGCTGCCGAGTCCGAGCCGGGCCAGCGACAGGGCGCCGGCCGAGATCTCGGTGCCGACGTGCCGGATGGCGACGAAGGACGAGGCCCAGAGGACGACGGTCACGGCAGCGGCGCCGGCGGCGAGACCGGCGCGGGGCGGGGCTTCTGCGATGGTGGTCACGGTCACTACAGTAGGAACGGAGTCTGCGGGTTTCTATGGCAGACCGGAGCCTAGGAGGCGGTTTTGCTTACCGAAACGAGAAGCCAGATGCCGGATGAGCTCAATACCCGAATTCTGGACGAGCTGATCGCCGACCCTCGGCTGCGGACCACCGAGCTGGCGCGTCGGCTGGGCGTCTCCACGCCGACCGTGCGGGAGCGGGTCGCGCGGCTGGAGGAGTCCGGCGTGATCCGCGGGTACCGCGTCGACATCGACCCGGCCGCGCTCGGACGGCCGGTCGCGGCCTGGGTGCGGCTGCGGCCCGGGCCGAACCAGATCCCGAAGATCATCGAGCTCGCCGGTCGTACGCCGGAGGTCGTCGAGTGCCACCGGATCTCCGGTGAGGACTGCTTCCTGATGCGGGTCCAGGTCGCCGAGATCGCCGCGCTCGAGGACGTTCTGGACAAGTTCCTGGTGCACGGCCAGACCACGAGCTCGTTCATCGTCTCGACGCCGGTCCCGCCACGCAGCGTGCCCTTGTCCGCTGGGTGAACCCCAACCACCGTCGGGAGTGGTCTGCATCACTAGTCTGGTGCCGACTTCAAAGCGACGTTCCCCGGAAGGACCCTGGCCCATGGCTGCCGACAAGTCTGTCCGCAGAGTTGCCCTGCTCACCGCCGGCGGGCTTGCGCCCTGCCTGTCGTCCGCCGTCGGCGGGCTGATCGAGCGCTACACCGAGGTGGCGCCCGACGTGGAGATCATCGCCTACCTGAACGGGTACCACGGCCTGCTCAGCGGCCGGTTCCTCGACGTGACGCCGGAGGTGCGGGAGAAGGCGTCGTTGCTGCACAAGTTCGGCGGCAGCCCGATCGGCAACAGCCGGGTGAAGCTGACCAACACCGCGGACCTGGTCAAGCGCGGCCTGATCCAGGACGGGCAGAACGCCCTCCAGGTCGCCGCCGAGCGGCTGGTCGCGGACGGTGTCGACGTACTGCACACGATCGGCGGTGACGACACCAACACCACGGCGGCCGACCTCGCGGCGTACCTGCACGAGCACGACTACGACCTGACCGTGGTCGGTCTGCCGAAGACCATCGACAACGACGTGATCCCGATCCGGCAGAGCCTGGGCGCGTGGACCGCGGCCGAGCAGGGCGCGCTGTTCGCCCGCAACATCATCGCCGAGCACAGCTCGAACCCGCGGATGCTGATCGTCCACGAGGTGATGGGGCGGAACTGCGGATGGTTGACCGCGGCAACGGCTCAGGAGTACCAGCAGTGGGTCGACGAGCAGGAGTGGAACCCGGGCATCGGCCTGGAGAAGGCCGGCTGGTCGGTGCACGCCGTGTATGTGCCGGAGGCAACGATCGACCTCGACGCCGAGGCCGAGCGGCTGCGCAAGGTGATGGACTCCGAGGACTGCGTGAACATCTTCCTGTCCGAGGGCGCCGGGGTGCCGTCGATCGTGGCCGAGCTGGAGGCCCGCGGCGAGGACGTCCCGCGGGACCCGTTCGGGCACGTGAAGCTCGACACGATCAACCCGGGCGCGTGGTTCGCGAAGCAGTTCGCGGAGCGGATCGGGGCCGAGAAGACGATGGTGCAGAAGAGCGGGTACTTCAGCCGCTCGGCCGCGTCCAACGACCGCGACCTGGCGCTGATCAAGGAGTGCACCGACTATGCCGTCGACGCCGCGCTCCGCGGTGAGAGCGGCGTGGTCGGTCACGACGAGGAGCGCGGCGACGAGCTGCGTGCAATCGAGTTCCCGCGGATCGCCGGCGGCAAGGAGTTCGATCCGACGGTCGACTGGTTCGTCAGCCTGAAGTCGGAGATCGGCCAGGCCTAATGGCGGAGGCGGCCGACCCACTGGTCGGCCGCCTTCTCGATCTGTTCGAGGACCACGTCGAAGCCGTCGTCCTCGCCGTAGTACGGATCCGGTACGTCGTCCGCCGCGAACAACTGCGCCGTCGCACCCCGGCGGCTCAGCTCGGCGACATGCCCCGAGTCCATCGCCAGGGTGAGATCCGCGGCCCGCTCGAACTGGCGAGCCCGGTGCGCGCTGCCGTCGTACCCGCGCCGGCGCAATGCGGCCGCCGCACGTGGGTCCATCGGGTCGCCGACGTGCCAGCCGCCGGTGCCTGAGCTGGTCACCTCGACGTCGTCGATCCCGGCGTCGGCGAGCTTGGCCCGCAGGACCACCTCGGCCATCGGCGACCGGCAGATGTTCCCGCTGCAGACGACCTCGATGTGCACTAGTGGACTTCGGCCTTCTCCGGCAGGACGAGGTTGATGATCATGCCGACGATCGTGATGATCAGCGCGCCGAACAGCGCGGACCAGAAGCCGTTGACGTGGAACTGGACGTCGAGCTTGCCGGTGATCCAGGACGTCAGCCACAGCATCAGCGCGTTGATCACGAACGTCAGCAGACCGAGCGTGAGGATCAGCAGCGGGAACGACAGCACCTTCACCACGGGCTTCACGATCGCGTTCACGACACCGAAGATCGCGGCGACGATCAGCAGCGTGAGCACGCGCTTGCCGGTGGTCGCGCCCTGCAGCGTGATGCCGGCGACGAGCCAGCTTGCCACTGCCAGCGCGACCGCGTTGGCCAGCAGCCTGATGATCAAGTTCTTCATGGCGTCGATCCTCCCATCCACCCGGTAGCAACCACGCTCGGTACACACCCTGATCGAACCCTGGGTCTTGACAGTGAAAATGACCAAGTGATCTGATCATTTTCATGTCACGCCCCCTGGTAGCAGTTGTCGCGTTGTCTCTCACGGCAGCGGGCCTCGGTGTGCCTGCCTCCGCCACCACCTCCGCCACCACCTCCGCCACCACCTCAGCCACCACCTCAGCCACCCCGTCGAGCTGCAGCGCGGTGAGCACGAACTGGACCGCCCGGACGACCCCGCACGCCGCCCCCGAGGAGCTCCTGAACGCCTACAGCAACACCGGGAAGGGGTGGACCGGAGCGGACAGCACGTACTCCGTCGCGCTCCCCGGCGGACGGACGGCATGGATCTTCTCCGACACGTTCCTCGGACCGGTGAACCCCGACGGCAGTCGACCGACCACCGCGCCGTTCATCAACAACTCGTTCGTGATCCAGCAGGGCGAGAGCCTGAAGACGGTCACCGGCGGTACGTCGACCAACCCGACAGCGCTCATCCCGCCGCCGTCCGACGGCTGGTACTGGGTCGGTGCCGCACAGACCAGCCACGCGGGCCGTGACCTCGACGTGGTCGCGCTGCGCTTCGTGAAGACCGGCACGGGTCAGTGGGACTGGCACTGGGCCAGCAACTACCTCGCCCGCTTCGACAGCAAGACCTTCAAGCTCGAGTCGCTGACGCCACTACCTTCGGCGGCGAATGTGCAGTGGTCCGCTTGGTTGCTGCGCGATCGCGGCTACACCTACATCTACGGAGTCGAGGACCTGGGTTCCTCGAAGTACCAGCACGTCGCTCGCGTCCGTGGTGATGACCTGACGGCGAAGCCGTGGGAGTACTGGACCGGCTCCGGCTGGTCAGCCGACGAGAGTGCCTCGGCGCGCGTGCTCGAGGGTGTGGCCAACGAGCACAGCGTCACCAGCTTCAAGGACGGCTATCTGCTGGTCACACACGACACCAAGGAGCTGTTCAGCAAGCGTGTGGTCGGGTACTTCTCCTGCTCGCCGACCGGTCCGTGGGTGAAGCCGGTCGAGCTGTACCAGACGCCGGAGACCGGCGGGAACATCATCACGTACAACTCGCACGAGCACCCGGACCTGCGCCGCGGCAACGAGCTCCTGGTGAGCTACAACGTCAACAGCCTGGTCAGCGACGACCTGTACGGCGACGTGAGCATCTACCGGCCGCGGTTCCTGGCCGTGACGCTGGCGGCTGCCAAGTGAGCACTCCGGGTGGCGTCGTACGCCGCAGTCTGCTGGACGATCTGGCGACGTCGATGCTCTCGCTCATCGCGGACCGGAAGCTGTCGGTCGGTGACCAGTTCGAGTCCGTCCGGTCGCTGGCCGAGCGGTTCAAGGTCGCCGTACCCACTGTCCGGGAGGCGCTCCGCCGACTGGAGGCGACCGGTGCCGTGGAGCTCCGGCACGGCTCCGGTGTGTACGTCGGTCCGAACGTGGGCCGACTGGTGTTGGCCAACCCTCTGGCGCTCGCACCGAGTGCGGACCGGTTGGTCGAGCTGCTGCAGGCTCGCGCACTGATCGAGCCACCTGTAGCCGCACTGGCCGCAGCGACGCGTGGAGCGGACGCACTCGAGCAGATGGAGCAGGACCTGGCCACTGCGGCCGAGCTGATCGCATCCGGCGACCATGCCCGGTTGGCCGAGGTCAACATGGACTTCCACCGCTCACTGGCCCAAGCGTCCGGCAACGCGACCCTCGCCGAGGTGGTCGAGTCAGTGACCGTCGTGAACGCCCGGGAGCAGCTGGAGATCCTGCACATCCACGGTGACCGGCAGGCCGACCTGGACGAGCACCGCGCGATCTACGAGGCAGTCCGCTCCGGCGACTCGGACCTCGCCGAGCTCCTCACCCGCGAACACCTCGACGGCGTACTGACCGTCATCAACCAACGACTGACAGCACCCTGAGCTGGAAGGACGCACCAATGCAACGCAAGACCAACCGGAAGGCGCTGGCTGCCCTGGTGATCGCCGGCGCGCTCGCGCTGTCCGCCTGTGGAGGTGGCGGAGCGGCTGCCCCGAAGAAGGGCGAGGACAAGCCGGTCGACTCGCTGAAGTTCTACAACGACAAGGGTGGCTGGAAGGACGCCTTCACCCAGGTCGGCGCGGCCAGCAAGAAGGACATCGGCGTCGGCATGCAGCCGGTCGGGTACTCCGACTCGAACACGTACACCGCGTTCATCCGGTCGTCGTTCCGGACCAAGGAGAAGGCCGACCTGTTCACCTGGCACACCGGCAAGGAGCTTCAGGATCTGGTGGACCAGAAGCTCGTCGCCGACACGACCGACCAGTGGACCAAGGCAATTGCCGATGGCAACATTCCCGAGCAGCTCAAGCAGTACTTCACCTACGGCGACAAGCAGTACTGCGTGCCGCTGAACGCCGGCTACTGGGTGATGTACTACAACAAGGCCGTCTTCAAGAAGGCCGGTATCACCGACACGCCGAAGTCCTGGGCGGACATGCTCAAGGATGCCGACAAGCTCAAGGCGATCGGCGTGAAGCCGTTCTACCAGACCAACATCCTGTTCTCGTTCGTCTGGTTCGAGACGCTGCTCGCGGGCAAGGACCCCGACCTGTACGACGCGCTCGCCGCCGGCAAGGCGAAGTACACCGACCCCGGCGTGGTCGAGGTGATGAACGAGTGGAAGAAGATGATCGACGCCGGGTACTTCAGCGACCCGGGCTCGAAGACCGAGCCGCAGGCGCAACTGAAGAACGGCGATGTCGCGATGATCAACTTCGGCACCTGGTTCAGCGGCAACCTGAACACGTTGAAGATGAAGGCCGGCACCGACTACGACTTCTTCGTGATCCCGAACGTGAACCCGGCCCTGCCGAAGACCTCGATGATCTTCGAGACGGGTCCGGTCTGCTCGGCCGCGGCCAGCGACCACGCGTCGACGGTGAAGAAGTGGACCGACTGGTGGGTCACGCCGCAGGCGCAGACCGCGTGGGCGAACTCCCGCGGTGACCTGTCGTTCAACCCGAAGGCCGAGGTCAAGGACCCGAGCCTGGCGGCACTGAACAAGGACGTCGGCGGTGACGGCTACCGGCTGATCAACCGGTGGTTCGAGGCGACGCCCGTACCTGTCGCGAACAAGGCGCTCGAGGTGTTCGGCGCGTTCGTGACCAAGCCGGGTGACCCGATGCCGGGCCTGCAGAAGATCCAGGCCGAGGCGGACGCGTACTGGGCCAAGCAGAAGTGACTTCCACGATCGAACGGCCACCGGTGAAGGTCCGGGCGAGCACTCAGCGCCCGGACCGGACCGGGGCCCGCACGGCGCCGCTGTTCGGGCTACCGGCTGCCGGCGTGGTCGCACTGCTGCTCTACCTGCCGTTCCTGTGGACGACATACGTCAGCTTCACGCAGTACGACGGGCTGGCGTCGCCGGTGTGGACCGGGTTGGCGAACTACAAGGCGATGTTCAGCGATCCCGATCTGACCGGGGCGCTCGTCAACACGCTCCTGTGGGTCGTCGGCATGGTGACCCTGCCGGTAGTGCTCGGGCTGTTGATCGCAGTACTGACCTATGGACACAAATGGGGCACGTGGCTGCGATTGCCGTTCCTGCTGCCTTATGCGATCTCTGGTGTGGCTGTCGGCGTCATCTGGGGCTTCGTACTGCAGCCGGACGGTGCACTGGGACAGGCACTCGGCTTCTTCGGGCTACCGGGTGCGCACACAGGCTGGTTGCAGGCAGGTCCTGGCAACACGCTGATGATGATCGTCGCGGTCACCTGGCAGGCAGCCGGCGTAAATGCGTTGCTGTTCGTGGTCGGTCTGCAGTCCATCCCCGGTGAACCGCTGGAGGCTGCGCGGCTGGACGGTGCGGAGGGATTCAGTCTCTTCCGCCACCACCTCTGGCCGCAGCTCCGGCCGATCACGACAGTGGTCATCGGGCTGTCGATCGTCGGCAGCCTGAAGACGTTCGATGTGGTGTGGGTGATGACGCAGGGCGGGCCCGGTACGTCGTCCGAGACGCTGGCGCTGTCTATGTACAAGGAGACCTTTGTGCTGAACGACTACGGCCAGGGCGCGGCGATCGCGCTGTTCCTCAGCCTGGTCACGTTCGCCGCGTCGATCCTGTACCTGCGCTACCAGTTGGGGGACGCCCGTGAGCAGGGTTAAGACCGCGTTCCTGATGGCGCTGGGCCTGATCTGGCTCGCGCCGGTGTACCTGCTGGTCGTCAACGCATCGAAGTCCGTCGACGGGTACGACGCGAAGACGGTCTGGAAGCCGGCCGGCTTCTCGCTGTTCTCGAACTTCGGAGACGCGTGGAGCAAGGCCGCGCTCGGCGACACGTTGGTCGCGACCACGATGTACAGCGTGATCGCGCCGGTGCTCGCCGTGCTGATCGGCGCGGCCGCGGGGTACGCGATCGTCGTACTGCGGTTGAAGCGCGGGTTCCTGTGGTTCGTGTTCATCTTCGGCGGGACGATCTTCCCGCTGCAGATGATCCTGATGCCGCTGTTCTCCGGGTACGCGGACTCCGGGCTGTACGACACGCGGGTCGGGATGATCATCGTGTACACCGCGATCAGCGTGCCGTTCTCGGCGTTCGTGATGCGCAACTTCTTCACCGGGATCGCGCGGAGCGTGTTCGAGGCCGCGGTGGTCGACGGCGGAGGGCTGTTCCGGATCTTCCGCAGCATCTACCTGCCGATGGCGGGGTCCGCGCTGGCCGCGATCTTCATCCTGCAGGCCACCTTCGTGTGGAACGACCTGCTGCTCGGGCTGACGCTCTCGCAGTCCGACTCGGTGCGGCCGATCATGCCGGCGCTGACCGGCCTGCAGAGCACCTACGGCGGTGCGTCGTTGCCGACCGTGCTTGCCGGCGGTCTGCTCGTGTCGCTGCCCACCGTGATCTTGTTCCTCGCCGCCCAACGCTTCTTCTCCCGGGGCCTCGCCCTGGGTCAGTTCTGAAAGGAACCATATGCCGCAGCAGTCGAATGCCGCCTCCGGCGGACAGAACGCCGCCTCCGGCGGGGTGGGGGGTGGTCGCACGGTCGTGGTCACCGGTGGTGCTGCCGGGATCGGACGAGGTGCGGTCGAGCGGTTCGTCGCCGCGGGGGATCGGGTGGTCGCACTCGACCGGGATGCCGCCGCGCTCGCCGCCCTGGGGGCCGAGCTCGGTGAGCTCGTGACCGGACGCGCCGTCGACGTCGCCGACCGCGCGGCTCTCGCCGCGATCGCCACCGAGGCCGGACCCGTCGATGCGCTGGTCTGTGCCGCGGGAGTCCAGCGGTACGGGACCGTCGTGGACACGCCGGGCTCCGTGTACGACGAGGTGATGGCCGTCAATGTCGGCGGCGTGTTCTTTGCCTGCCAGGCGTTTGTGCCGAAGCTGCCACGCGGAGGAAGCGTGGTGGTGGTCGCCTCCGTCCAGGCGTATGCGGCGCAGAAAAGCGTGGCGGCGTACTCCATGGGCAAGGGCGCGCTGCTCAGTCTCGTGCGGGCGATGGCTGTGGACCACGCCGAGGAAGGGATCCGGGTGAACGCGGTCTGTCCGGGATCGGTGGACACTCCCATGCTGCGCACGTCCGCGGCGCAGTTCGGCGGTGGGCGGTCGACCGATGACGTGGTCGCCGAATGGGGACGATCGCATCCGCTCGGTCGTGTCGCGACCCCGGGAGAAGTTGCCGAGGTCATCTATTTCCTGGCGTCGCCGGCCGCGTCGTTCATGACCGGTGCGGACGTCAAGGTCGATGGTGGATTGACCGCCGGCCTGCCCGTCGTACTGCCGGAGGACGCGAAGTGAAGATCGTCGACGTACGCGCGACCACGGTCACCGTGCCGCTCGAGGCACCGCTACGGCACAGCAACGGGGCGCACTGGGGACGCTTCGTACGGACCGTGGTGGAGGTCGAGGCCGACAACGGGCTGATCGGCCTGGGCGAGATGGGCGGCGGCGGGCAGAGCGCGGAGGCCGCGGTCGCCGGGTTGAAGCCGTACCTGCTCGGGCACGACCCGGCACGCACCGAGGCCTTGCGCTGGATGCTCGCCAACCCGACCGCGAGCCTGTACAACAACCGCACTCAGTTGCTCGCGGCAATCGAATTCGCCTGCCTGGATCTGCAGGGCCGCGAGCTCGGCGTCCCCGTGCACGAGCTGCTCGGCGGCAAGGTGCGGGACGTGGTGCCGTTCGCGAGCTACCTGTTCTTCCGGCACCCGAACGAGGACGGCACCGGCGAGATCCGGACCGCTTCTCAACTGGTGGAGCATGCTCGCGCGCTTGTCGACGAGCACGGGTTCAGCGTGCACAAGCTGAAGGGCGGCGTGTTCCCTCCGGACTATGAGCGGGAGTGCTTCCGCGCGCTGGCCGAGGCGTTCCCGGGCCATCGTGTCCGGTTCGATCCGAACGGCGCGTTCAGCGTCGAGGAGGCGATCCGGTTCGCGCGCGGCATCGAGGACCTGGACAACGACTACCTCGAGGACCCGACCTGGGGCCTGAACGGGATGCGCCGCGTCCGCGAGAACACGCCGATCCCGCTCGCCACCAACACGGTCGTCGTGAACTTCGAGCAACTCGCCGCCAACGTGCGTGATCCAGCGGTCGACGTGATCCTCCTCGACACCACGTTCTGGGGCGGCATCCGGCCGTGCATCAAGGCGGCCGGCGTCTGCGAGACCTTCCAGCTCGGTGTCGCCGTGCACTCGTCGGGCGAGCTGGGCATCCAGCTGGCGACGATGCTTCATCTCGGCGCCGTCGTACCGAACCTGTCATTCGCCGCGGACGCGCACTACCACCACCTGCGCGACGACATCATTGCCGGCGGCAAGCGTCCGTACGTCGACGGTGCGATCGCCGTACCGGACGGGCCCGGGCTCGGTGTCGAGCTGGACCGCGACAAGCTGGCGGAGTACGCCGAACTGTTCCGCGAGCTCGGACCCTATCCGTACGACCGCGATCCGGCGCGCCCGGACTGGTACCCCCTGCTCCCGAACACCGATTGGGCCGACCCCTCATGACGATCCCGCGTTCCGCCGACCTGGCGAGCGACGTCCTGACCCACACCTACGACGACATGTTCAACCCGCCCGGGCTGACGAACTTCCTGGGCACGGCGCAGGTCGACCACGACGTCGTCGCGATCCGCAGTGTGAACTTCCCGCCGTACTCCCACGGCGACACGATCACCGCCCAGCTGTACGTCGACGGCCGGCTGGCACGCTCGTACGGCGGAACCGTAGACGTCGTGTGGCGGCCGGACTGCGTCGTTCGCTCCACCACCGTCGACGGCCTGCATGTCCGCACCACCACGGCCTGTGCACCGGGCCGCCCAGCCGTCGTCGTACAGGTGGAGGTGTCTGGCGCACCGAGCCGGTCGGTCCGCCTGGGGTTCGCACTGGAGAGCACGGCGACTCGCTCGCCGACTGGATGGTTGCGCCCTGAGCCTCCGTCCGAGCCCAACACGTTGTCAGTCGTCGGCGGTCGGGTTGTCGGCACAGGGGAGTCCGAATCGGCCGTGAGCCTGCAAGGTCTCGATGTGCCCAGCACTGTGGACAGGGGGATGCTCGATACGAGCCTGGTACTGGATGAGGCAGGGCGTGGGCGGCTGTCGTACGTGCATGTGCTGGCGGGGTCGTTGGAAGAGGCTGGGGAGCACTTTGACGTCTGTGTGGCCGACGTACCTGCGGTGATTGCGGTGGCGGAGAGCATGTGGGATGTGGCGATCGCGGACGCTTTCGACCCGTCCAGCGAGGGCTTCAGCGGGTCCTTGCCTGTCCTGGAGACGTCGAACGAGGCGCTGCAGAAGCTCTACTGGTGGGGCGTGCTGGGCGTCATCTGGTTCCGGCGGGACAACCCGGCCAGCGTGCTCGGGCGGACCTACGACACGTTGATGCCGAGGTACTGGCAGACGACGACGTTCATCTGGGACTACAGCTTGTCGTCGTTGACGCATGCGCTGCTGGACCCGGAGCCGATGCGCAAGCACATCGAGCACTGGATCGGCCTCGACACCCACAAGCACTTCGGCACCGAGTGGCTGACCGGCGGACCGGTCGGCTACTGGTACTCGGTCAACGACTTCGCGATGACCAGACTGGTGCGCGACTACGTCCGCTTCACCGGTGACGAGGCATTCCTCGACGCTACGGTCGGTCCGAAGGCTGTCGGCGAGCATGTGCACGACTGGGCGACCGCCTGGCGTGGTCTGCGCGGCGAGCACCCGCTGGCCGACTACGGCGGCATCGACAACCTGATGGAGTGCGTGAGCAGCTACGTGCACGAGGTCGCCAGCTTCAACGCTGCGAACGTCTGGTGCATGCGGGTCGCCGCTGAGATCGCAGATCGGTCGGGTGACTCCGATCGTGCCGCGTTGCTGCGCAAGGAGGCGTCGGCGCAGGCCGGCCACGTCAACGAGTTGTACGTCGAGGGCAAGGGCTTCTGGCACGCTCGGCAACCAGACGGGTCACTAGTTCCGGTGCGGCACTGCTACGACTTCAACCTCATCGCCACGACGATGCCGGACGACTTGTCGGAGTCGCAGTGCGCCGAGATGGTGTCGTTCTTCCAGCATGAGTTGCAGACACCGACGTGGATGCGCGCCCTCTCGCCGTACGACGCTGATGCTGCGTTCAGCGTCCGCCCTGACCACCAATGGAACGGTGCGTACCCGGCGTGGCCGGCGGATGCGGGTCGTGCGCTCTTCGCACTCGGGCGCGGCGACGTACTGCTCGACTGGCTGCCTGGGCTGGCGAAGACAGCCAACCAGGGTCCGTGCGGGCAGGCGCACTTCGTGGAAGAGGCGCAGCCGGCGATGGCCGGTGGAGCGGCCAAGTCCCCGCCACAGTTCCCGTACCTGATCGACTGGTCCTGCTCGTCGTCCGGCGCCTGGGTCAGCCTGGTCCTGGAGGGCATCTTCGGCATCGAGGTAGCTCTCGACGGCACCGTCACGGCAAGCCCACAGGTTGCCGAGCTGGACCCCGACGCGCGCCTCATCGGGCTCCGAGTCGCTTCGCAGACGTACGACGTGACCGCCGACGGGCTGGTCTGATTCAGCTGGGTGGCATGGCGATGGCCTCCAGGAGCGACTCCTGGGCGCCTTCGAGGTGGCGGCGGAGCTCGTCGACGCACTCGTCGAGCTCGCCCCGCTCGAGCAGCCGGATCAGCTTGCGGTGGGACGCGACCTGTTGGCGCGCGTCCTGCCGCAGGGCATCCACCCGGGCGAGCGCGAGCCGCGCCTCGCCGGTGATCGAGTCGGCGGTGGCGATCAGCCGCTCGCTGCCGGTCAACGCGACCAGACTGCGGTGGATCGCGAGGTGGGTCTCGGTCAACGCCTCCGGGTCCGCGCCGTCCTTGGCGGTCGCGGCGAATACCCGCATCGCCTCGCGGACCCGCTCCCGAGCCGCCTCGTCCGCCTCGAACCAGGCCCGGATCCCGGCCGACTCCAGCACGAACCGCGCCCGGCAGATGTCTGCCACCGCGTCGGGGTGCAGGATCGCGACGCTGACGCCCTTGTTCGGCTCGCGGACCGCGAGGCCTTCGGTGACCAGCATCGTCATCGCTTCCCGGATCGTGCTCCGGGCCACCCCCAGCGCTTCGGCCAGCGGCTGCTCGCGCAGCGGCGTACCGGGCTCCAGGTCGCCGGCGAACAGCGCGGCGCGCAGCGCGTCGACCACCCGGTCCACCGTGGTCGAGCGGTCCACCCGCAGCCGTTCGTACATGGTGTGATTCTCGTCCAGACCCGGTCCGTTGTCGCGCGCGACCCGGTTCGGGACCACCCCGGCCGCCGGCCTGTGGATAACTTCCGACACGATGACCCGGTTTTCGGGCAGCATTTCCCCCAGTGGCCGCCCCTCTTCGCGGACCGGCGCGGGAGTCCACTCGAGTGAGCGAGGAGCACAACGTGGGAGACAGCAAAGTGCTGCCGATCCTCGGCGCGATCGGGCTGATCCTGCTGCTCCCACTGCTGATCGTCCTGCTGATGCTGCTCGGCGTCCTGGGCGGGATGGACACGGCCGAGGCGCAGTGCGCCCAGCAGGCCCAGGAAACGAGCCTGTTCGGCTATCCGACCGACTCGCAGAAGATCGACGTCGACTGGACCTCGCCGGCGCCGGGCTTCCCCGGTCACGTCGGCTACGACTTCAAGGTCGACGAGGGCAGCAAGGTCTACGCGTCCAGCGACGGCAAGGTCGTCAAGGCCGACGGCGGCGAGGTCCGGATCCGGCGCGAGGACGTCGAGACGCGGACGAAGTACCTCAAGACCATCAGCGTGGCGCTGAACGCCGACGTCAAGCGCGGCGACGTGATCGGCACCTCCGGCACCGGCAACGAGATCGCGCCCGGTCTGATCGGCCCGCACATCCACTGGGAGATGTGGGTCAACAAGGCCGAGAAGAAGGACGATCCCGCCGACTGGGAGACCCAGAAGCCCGACAAGAACCCGTTCGAGCTCGACACGTCCGACTCCGGCGACAGCGGTTGCTCCTGCCTCAACGGCGACCTCAGCGGGGCGAACAACCAGCAGAAGGCGTTCAACTTCTTCGTCCAGAACGGATACACCAAGGAGCAGGCCGCCGGCATCGTCGGCAACATGATCAGCGAGTCCAGCGTCGAGCCGGGCCGCAAGCAGGGCACCGCCCCGGGCACCGTGACGAAGCCGGCCGACGTGCTCGGGTACTCCGGTGGCTGGGGCATCGTCCAATGGACGCCGGCCAGCAAGATGATCAACCCGTCCCGCGACGCCGGGGTCGGCGACGACGTCATCGGCTCACTGGCCTACCAGCTGGAGTTCCTGCACAAACAGCTCCTCGGCAAGCCGCCGCTGTCGGAGAAGGCCGCCGGCGACGCGGTCAAGGCCGCCACCAGCGTCGACGCTGCCGCAGTCGCGTTCGGCGGCCAGTTCGAGCGGTTCGCAGGGTACGAGAACCCGAACAACCCGCGGTACGCCGAGCGCAAGGCGAACGCCGAGCACGTGCTGAACACCTTCGGCGGATCGGCTCCGGCCGCCGGCAAGGGTGGAGGCGACGACCCCAGCGGTTGCGGCGCCGGCAGCGGCAACATCGCCGCGGTCGCAAAGAACCTGGCCTGGCCGGACAGCGGCAAGAATCACTGGGGTACGTCCGCGAGCCTGGCGAAGCCGGAGTACGTGAAGGCGATGGCGAAGTACAACGACGGCGCGAGCGGTCAGGATCCGTACACCGACTGCGGGCGGTTCGTCGCGACCGTGATGCACATGAGCGGAGCCGACCCGAAGTTCCCGAACGTGTACACCCCGACCCAGCGCGACTACATGCTGAACTCGGGGAAGTACGACCACTGGACGTCGGAGCCACCCGGTGGGATGAAGCCGGGTGACATCCTGAACGGCCCCGGCCACACGTACCTGTACGTCGGTCCGTGGGGAGACAAAGAAGCGTTCAACTCGGCGGCCGGGTCACTCGGGCAGCACGTTCCCGCGGCGGACAATCTGTACGGCGTCGGTCCCGACGGATTCTGGGTCTTCCGGCTGAAGAGCGGGGCAACACCGACGACGACGCCGAAGAACTGAGTGAGGACGGATACAGCGATGCTTGAGGAGAACCGGCGGCCTTTGCTGATCGGCGTTGCCGCGCTGGCGGTGGTCGTCGTGCTGGTCGGCAGCATCCTGCTGTTCCGGGGCGGCTCGGAGACGAGCCTCACGGTGGAGTCGATCCCGAACGACCTCACGCTGACCATGGACGGGCACGAGGTTCCGGCCAACGGCGAGATCAAGGTGAAGCAAGGCCAGCACACGATCGAGGGCAAACGGAACGGATTCCAGCCGTACTCGATGACGTTCACCGCCGAGGGTGATCGGCAGAGCATCAAGATGTACCTCTACGCCAATAGCGCCGAGGGCAGGGAGTGGGCCAAGAACAACCCCGAGCAGGAGCTGAAGCTGGAGGCCGAGGCCGGCCAGCGGTTCGACGAGATCCAGGCCCGGCTCCGCCAGAAGTACCCGATCCTCAGCCAGTTGCCGTACGTCGGCGACGGCTTCGAGGCCACCTACACCAAGTCCAAGACCGACCCGACCAACCCGGAGGCGATCTCGGTCGTCATCGAGGTCTACGGTCCCCAAGGCAGGGAAAAAGCCGACCAATGGATCCAAGGCTATGGCTGGGACCCAGCCACCCTCGACCTGATCTGGACCACCGGCAAGTAGAAGGGGAGCTTCTCGCGGCGGGGTGGACCCGCTGCGGCGTCGGCGACTGGGCGATCGCACTCCTGTCCCCGGACGGTACGGCGGTCGCGCGTATCAGCCCGTTCGACCCGGCCAGCCCGTATGTCGCCGCGTTCTACCGCGAGGCGTCGTACACCGGCCAGGTCCCGCAGCTGTTTGCCCATCACCGCCTGGTCGGCGGCGGCGACCTCCAGCTGATGGAGCCCCTCAAGCCGGTTCCTGAAGCCGAAGCCGCTGAGTTCCACGACGCAATCGCCGCACGAGCACCCGAAGTCGCCGACCTCGTCGACGTGGTGCACCGCGTCCACAAGCGCGCCCAGGCAGAGCTGCCCTGGTGTGGACCGCTGGACGACAACCCGGACAACGTCATGCGGACCGCCGACGGACGACTGGTCATCGCAGACCTGTTCTCCGCCGACGGTCCGACGATCTACGCGACCGTCCTCTCGGACCCGGATCTCGTCGTCGCTCGGATCCCGGAGGCCGAGCGACGGTTCATGACCGAGATCCCGCTCGCCAACACGGGCGCTTGGGAGCCGGCGGTCCGGGAGTCGATGCGTGCTGGGCTGGCGGCTGCCGACGCGCGCTCAGGCCGGCAGGACTAGTTCACCGCCCGGGGTGGTGATGTCGGCCAGCGGGAAGTCCAGGGGGTTGGTCAGGCAGCGTGCCGAGCCGCCGCCCTTGTGGAACTCGGAGAGGTCGAGGACGACTACTCGCAGGCCCAGGTCGGTGAAGACGGCGCGAAGGCGTGGGGAGCAGGCCGGCATGATGATCGTCTCGTTCACGACGATGGAGTTCGCGGTGAAGGCGAAGGCCTCGTCGTCCGTCAGCACGATCGGGTCGGGGACGATGCCGGCGAGTTCGGCCTGGCTGGCGGCGTCGAACGCCGGCGGGTAGACCATCGCGTGGGTGCTGTCCACCGGGCAGAACGGCAGGTCCAGGTGGTACATACCCTCGTGCGCGATCCGCAGCCCGCGGACGCGGATGTTCCACCCGGTCGCGAGGTGCTTGAGCGCGTCGGCCTCGGTGCGCGGACCGTACCCGACGACCAGGCTGTCGCCGAACACGAACGCGTCCCCGGACTCGAAGTGCGGTCCGACGCCCTCACCGCCGGTCCGGTCCAGCTCGAAACCGTGCTCGTTGAACCACTCGGCCGCACTCAGCGACTCCTTGCGGCGCGGTTCGAAGCGCATGTGCGAGAGCATCGCGCGTCCGTCCGCGGCCGCCAGCCCGAGGTTCATCGCGTACACCATGTCGGGGGAGTCCTGGCGCTGCGCCAGTACGTCGACCTCGCCGCCGGCATCCACGATCGCCTGCCGCAGTGAGTCCCACTGCTTCAACGTCAGCGCCGGGTCCGGCTGGTCCTGCGTCGACATGTACGGGTTGATCACGTAGTCGATCCGGAAGTGGTCCGGCCGGACCATCAGATAGCGACGACCCCACCCCAGCGGCTGCCCCATGAACACCCTCCCTGACCCGATGAGATCCAGTGTCAGATCTCCTGATTGTCCGACAATCAGTCAGTTTGAGGCTCGGCGTAGCCGGAGTCAAACGGCGTGCGCGAGGTCGCTCGAAGGAGGGTGGTTCCGGCGTGAGGTAAGGACTAACCTGCGGGCATGACCCCTGACAACGAGGTTCGCTTTCGCGCCTGCCTGGACGACGTCGCGGCTTACAAGCCGGGCCGTCCGCCCGCGCGCACCGACGGCCGGCCGACGTACAAGTTGTCCAGCAACGAGAACCCGTACCCGCCGCTCCCAGGTGTGCTCGCCGCCGCGACCGAGGCCGCGGCCCAGATGAACCGCTACCCGGACATGGGCTGTGTCGAGCTGCTCGACGCGCTCTCGGCCCGGTTCGGCGTACCGGTCAGCGATCTCGCGGTCGGGACCGGATCGGTCGCGCTGCTGTACCACCTGCTGCAGGCCACGGTCTCGGAGGGTGACGAGGTCGTCTACGCCTGGCGGTCGTTCGAGGCGTACCCGATCGCGGTCCAGCTGACCGGCGCCACGTCGGTCCAGGTGCCGCTGACCGCCGACGCCCGGCACGACTTCAAGGCGATGGAGGCTGCCATCACCGACCGCACCAAGGTCGTGCTGGTCTGTACGCCGAACAACCCGACCGGCCCCGTCGTACGCCGCGACGAGCTGCTCGCGTTCCTGGACGTCGTACCGTCCAACGTGCTGGTCGTCCTGGACGAGGCGTACCGCGAGTTCGTCCGCGAAACGGATGTGGTGGACGGCGTCGAGGTGTACCGCGACCGGCCCAACGTGGTCGTGATGCGGACGTTCTCGAAGGCGTACGGCCTGGCCGGCTTCCGCGTCGGGTACGCGATCGGGCACCCGCCGGTGGTCGCCGCGATTCGCAAGTGCGCGCTGCCGTTCGGTGTCAGCTACGTCGCACAGTCCGCGGCGATCGCGTCCCTGGCTGTCGAGGAGGAGCTCCTCGAGCGGGTCGATGCGCTGGTCGCCGAGCGGACCCGCGTCGTGGACGAGCTGCGTGCCGCCGGCTGGGACGTGCCGGAGTCGGAGACGAACTTCGTGTGGCTCGACCTGGGCGAGGACACCGTCAAGTTCGCCGAGGCCGTCCAGGCCGAGGGCGTCTCGGTCCGCCCGTTCCCCGGCGACGGCGTCCGCGTCACCATCGGTGAGTCCGAAGCCAACGACATCTTCCTCGGCGTCGCCCGCGCTTGGCGCCAGTGACCGCGCTCGTTTGGATCTCCGGAGCTTCGGCCGGGATCGGCGCCGCCCTCGCCGCGGCGGTGCCGTTCCCGGACGCCCGTGTCATCGACATCTCCCGCCGGGGCGGTACGCCGAACCACCTGCGGGCCGACCTCTCGGACCCCGCCGGCTGGGCCGTTGTCGAAGAGCACTTCACGAAGGAACTGGCCGAGTACGACGGCGAGCACGCGATCTTCATCCACAACGCCGGCACCATCAGCCCGATCGGCCCCGCGGCTTCGGCTGATCCGTCCTCGTACACCCGTGCGGTCCTGCTCAACTCGGCCGCTCCGCAGGTCCTCGGCGCAGCGTTCCTGCGCGCGTCCGCCCACCTCACGTGCGAACGCCACCTGATCCTGCTCTCCTCCGGAGCAGCCAAGACCGCGTACGCCGGTTGGTCCTCCTACAACGCGGGGAAGGCGGCCGTCGAACACTGGGTCCGCACGGTCGGCCAAGAACAACCCGCCAACTCCCACGTGATCGCCGTGGCTCCCGGCGTGGTCGACACCGCCATGCAGTCCGAGATCCGCGCCACAGCCGAGGCGGACTTCCCGTCCGTCTCCCGCTTCCACGAGTTGAAGCGCTCCGGCTCCCTCACCACCCCCGAAGCAGCCGCCACCGGCATCTGGTCCCTCCTCACCCGAAACCTCCCCAACGGCTCCTGCGTAGACCTCCGCCACCTGTAACCGGCCGCGGGCACGTGGGGTGGAGTCCGCAGTACACAAAAGAGCGGCGCCGGGAGGAGTGAGGCTTGCTCCCGGCGCCGCGGTTGTTGCGTGTTGCTCCGAATCAGTCAACCCACCGAGGTGGCTGGTTCGGGTCCTGCATCACTGACCAGGGAGGGTCAGTTGTTCTGCTCGTTGCTCTGCTCGCAGGTCTTGAGCGAGTCGACGGAGTTGCCGTCGTTGTCCAGGCCGAGGATGCCGGTCGGGTTCGTCAGCGGCACGGTGCCGCCGATGCCCGTGGCGTCGATCTCGTTGTGGCAGACCTGCCACGGACCGACCTTGTTGTCGCTCACCGAGACAACACCGTTGCCGTCAGCCTTGTACCACTTGCGGTTCTGCTCGTTGCTCTGCTCGCAGGTCTTGACGGCGGTGACGCTGTTGCCGTCGTTGCCCCAGCCAACGATGCCGGTGATGTCCTCGGCCGGCACGGTGCCGCCGATGCCGGTGCCGGCACCGAAGTTGTGGCAGGCCTGGACCGCACCGAGGTCGTTACGGTCGATCGCGACCAGGGAGCCGTCCTTCTTGACGCCCCACCAGCGAGCGTGGCCCATGTCGTAGCCCTTGCTGGCCGCCGATGCCGCGTCGGCCAGGCCGGAGTCCTGAGCCTTCTTCTGCGCGTCGTCCAGAACGTTGGCGCTCACCATGGTGGCCAGGCCCAGGGTGGCGACGGTCGCCACTGCCGCAGCTGCGACGATCTTGCGAGTTACCTGCATTATGCCAGGTTTCCTTTCGGGTTTGACGGATTCGTCTTAGTGCTAACGACACCTGGCAGCACCGGTTACAAACTTTTTCGTCAACTTTTTCGCCGCAGGCGGGCACATAGGTCGACGGTGATGAGTTTCCTGACAAAGCAATCAATCCCGTGCTGACCAGGCAACTTACCAGCAACGGCACGGTCGGAAGAGCGAGCGGAAGTTGAGACAGAAGCACCCGTAACCGAGCCCATGGTGCGTCGTTGAGTCAGCGCGGGTGACGGATGCCCGGTGAATCGGGACATTGTTTCGGTGGGCTCGGTGGTCGCCGAATTGGCAATAGCACGATCTGCCGGAATATCGTTGGAACCATTGCCGAGTTTCGCGCCGTGTTTTTTCGGGGCAGGGTGCGACCGGCGTCAGACCCGCTGCCGCGCGCATCGGCAGCGGTGGGAGACCCGGGTCCCTCGTGGGCCCGGGTCTTTCCTTGTGCTCGGCTCTGTACTACGTCGTACTACGTCACTTCGCAGCGGGGCCTGTACTACGTCACTTCCGCCGGCGCTCCGACGTGACCACGAGGGCGACACCCACGATGATCACCGCGCCGCCGAGCAGGATCTGCCACGTCAGGCGCTCGCTCAGGATCAGCCAGCCCAGGAACACAGCCACCGCCGGGTTCACATACGCGTACGTTCCAACCAGCGAGATCGGCGCGTTCGCCAGCAGATACGAGTACGCCGTGTACGCAAGCAGCGAGCCGAACACGACCAGATACCCCAGCCCGATCCACCCCGACCCGTCCACGCGGTCGAGGTGCAGCCGCCCCGGCTCTCCCCGCAGTACGCCGAGCAGCACCATCGCCGTACCGCCGGAGACCATCTCGTAGAGCGCGGTGACCAGCGGGTCCCGCGGCAGGCCGAGCCGGGGTGCGAACCGCGAACCGATCGCCCAGCAGATCGTGCCGACCACGAGGATCGCGACCGACAACGGCTTCGCGCTCGTGTTGCCACCTGACAACGCCAGCAATGCCGCGCCGCCGAACCCGATCAGTACGCCGACCCACGTCATCGCGCGCGGCCGCTCACCGCCGCCCACGCGCAGCAACATCAGCCACAACGGGATCGCCGCGACGAGCAGCGCCGCCAGCCCGGACGGGACGGTCTGCTCCGCGATCGCCACCGCACCGTTGCCAAAGGCAAGCAGCAGTACGCCGACCGTCGCCGCGCCGATCGCCTCCTGGCGCGTGATCCGCAGCCGCTTCCACCCGGACTTCACGGCCAGGCCTGCCGCCAGCAGTACCGCCGCGGTCAGGAAGCGCGTCGCCATCCCCAGCATCGGCGGGATGTCCGCGTCAACGACCACCCGGATCGCCAGGTACGTCGAACCCCAGACGATGTACACGACCGTGAGCGCGGTCCAGATCATCGCGCCGGAGGCCGGACGGGAACCGGTCCCGACCACTGGGGCCGGAGCGGAGGCGGCCATCCGAGTCTCCTCACCTGTCAGGGGTGTCATGCAGGAACGATGCTTACGTTAGGACTCGGCGATCCCCCGCGCAAGGCGGTTTCCGGCCAGCAATCCGCTGTTTCCCGCCAGGCCATCGGCACCCGGCAGGGTGCGGCTACTGCCGTGATCGTGAGGAGAACGAAGATGCGGATCGCCGGAGTAGTCGTGACTGCGCTGACTGTGACGCTCGGGGTGCACCCGGCGTACGCGAGCGGGTCGAACGGGTCGAGTGGGTTGACGGGGGTGACCGCCGCCGCCGAGACCGCTCCGAATTGGGACGACGAGGCCGGCGGCGATGCGAACGCGGACGATCCCGCGATCTGGGTCGATCAGAAGAACCCCGGACGCAGCGTCGTTCTCGGCACGCTGAAGAACGGCGGGCTGACGGTCTTCGACCTCACCGGGAAGCAGGTGCAGCGGTTCGCCACGCCGCCTGCGCCGGAGGAGGGGCAGGAGCCGGGCCGGTTCAACAACGTGGACATCGTCGGGAATCTCGCCGTTGTCACCGACCGCGGCCGCGACCAGCTCCGCACGTACGCGATCAAGAACGGCCGCCTCACCGACGTGACCAGCGCCAAGGCCCCGCTCGTGTTCAGCAAGGACAGAGAAGAGGTGCAGGACCAGCGGACGGCGTACGGTCTCGCGGCGACCTCGATCGACGGGCAGCCTGTCGTCGCGGTGACGCGGCGGAGCGAGACCCGCGTCGCGTTCCTCCGGCTCGTCCCGGACGGCCACGAAAAGACGACATACCAAACCGTACGGTATGTCGATCTGCCCGCGAGCTTCACGCTCACCAATGGCGCCACGTGGTCGCCGTGCGAGGACCCGGGCGACCGGCCGCAGCTCGAGGGCATGGTGTTCGACCGCACCACGAACGACCTGTACGCCGCCCAGGAGGACGTCGGCATCTGGCGCATCCCGCAGCGCGGGAAGCCGGAATTGCTCGAGAAGGTCCGTGAGTTCGGCCAGAAGGCTGTCTATAACGAGCAGACCGAAGAGTGTGAGGCGGCCGGACCGGTCAGCCCGGACGCCGGGAAGCACCTCAGCGCGGACGCCGAGGGTCTGACCATCGCGTACGAGCACGGCCGGCGCACTCTGTACGCATCCAGCCAGGGCGACTCGACGTTCGCGAGCTACCGGATGGACGGACGCCGACTGGTCTACCGCGCCGGATTCGAGGTTGTCGATGGACCCGCGGCGGACGGCGTACAGCACAGTGACGGCGCCGCGGTGACCACCGAGCCGCTCGGAGCGCGGTTCCCGCACGGGTTGTTCGCCGTACATGACGGAGATAACACTCCGGGTGACGGCGACCGCGAGGGCACGAACTTCAAGCTGGTCCGGCTGGAGAAACTGCCCTGATCGAGACGAAGTTGTGACGCATGCCGTCGATGCGCCGGAAATCTGTAATATGAGCGCTGGGATGGGACCAGTGGGTGGACTGGTGTCTCATCCTGAGACCGTTTTCGGTACCGGCGTACCCGCCGGAGTCCAGACAGTTAGCGGATCAGGCACCTGCTCGGTACGGTGTCCGGCAAGATGGGAGTGAGACCGGTGAGGAGGTCCACTGCCTGCGGTGCATCAACCCCTGGAATCACGCGGACCAGCCTGCGAAAGCCTCATCCGGCGAAACGGGCCGGCCCCGTGCAACGTTGCGGTCGCGGCGATCCCGCGCTCGAACCCGAGGAGTGCATGTGAGTGAGTCGGTGCCGGGGACTCCCCCGGAAGTGTTCGCGCCCGTGGAGGCGCCGGTCAGTCCGCCCCAGGCCTCCGAGGAGGTCGAGTTCGTCCAGCTGCTGACGCCAGAAGGTGAGCGCGTCGAGCACCCGGACTATTCGTTCGACCTCGACGACGACGCGATCAAGGGCTTCTACCGGGACATGGTCCTGGTCCGCCGGATCGACTCCGAGGCGACCGCCCTGCAGCGCCAGGGTGAGCTCGGGTTGTGGGCGTCCCTGCTCGGTCAGGAGGCCGCGCAGATCGGCTCCGGCCGGGCGTTGAACGACAGGGACATGGTCTTCCCGACCTACCGCGAGCACGGTGTCGCGTGGTGCCAGGGCGTCGACCCGCTGCGGCTGCTCGGCCTGTTCCGCGGCGTCGACCAGGGCGGCTGGGACCCCAAGGACAACAACTTCCACCTCTACACGATCGTGATCGGCGCCCAGACGCTGCACGCGACCGGGTACGCGATGGGTCAGCAGCGCGACCACGCGATCGGCGACGCCGAGAACGGCGAGGCGACGATCGCGTACTTCGGTGACGGCGCCAGCAGCCAAGGCGACGTCAACGAGGCGTTCATCTGGTCCTCGGTGTTCAACGCGCCGGTGGTCTTCTTCTGCCAGAACAACCAGTGGGCGATCTCGGAGCCGATCGACCGGCAGACCCGGATCCCGCTGTACCAGCGCGCCGCCGGCTTCGGCTTCCCCGGCGTCCGCGTCGACGGCAACGACGTGCTCGCGACGTACGCCGTCACGCAGCAGGCGTTGAAGCGGGCCCGCGAAGGCAGCGGGCCGTCGCTGATCGAGGCGTACACGTACCGGATGGGCGCGCACACCACCTCCGACGACCCGACGAAGTACCGGCTCAACGAGGACCTCGAGCACTGGAAGCTCAAGGACCCGATCGAGCGCGTGCACGCGTACCTGGCCCGGCATGCCGGGGTCGACCACGACTTCTTCGACCAGGTCGAGGCCGACGCGGACAAGATCGCCGCCGAGCTGCGGGCCGGCTGCCTCGCGCTGCCGGATCCGGTGCTCACGGACTTCTTCAAGAACGTGTACGTCGAGGAGACGCCGCAGCTGGCCGAGCAGCGGGACCAGTTCGCCGCGTACGCCGCGTCGTTCGAAGGCGAGGGCTGAGCGATGACCAAGATCACTCTCGGCAAGGCCATCAACGCGGGCCTGCGGGCCGCGATGGAGAAGGACCCGAAGGTCGTCGTCATGGGCGAGGACATCGGCAAGCTCGGCGGCGTCTTCCGCGTCACCGAGGGCCTGCAGAAGGACTTCGGCGAGGACCGCGTCATCGACACCCCGCTGGCCGAGTCCGGCATCATCGGCACCGCGGTCGGTCTCGCGCTTCGCGGCTACCGGCCGGTCTGCGAGATCCAGTTCGACGGGTTCGTGTTCCCGGCGTACGACCAGATCATCAACCAGGTCGCGAAGATGCACTACCGCTCCGAGGGCCGGATCAAGATGCCGGTCGTCATCCGGATCCCGTACGGCGGTGGCATCGGCGCGGTCGAGCATCACTCCGAGTCGCCGGAGACGCTGTTCGCGCACGTGCCCGGGCTCAAGGTCGTCTCGTGCGGCGACCCGGTGGACGCGTACTGGATGATCCAGCAGGCGATCTCGTCCGACGACCCGGTCGTGTTCTTCGAGCCGAAGCGCCGGTACCACGAGAAGGCGGAGCTGGACGAGTCCGTGCCGCCCGCGCAGCCGCTGCACCAGGCGAAGGTGGTCCGTGAGGGCACCGACGCGACGCTGTTCTGCTACGGCCCGATGGTGAAGACCTGCCTGCAGGCGGCCGAGGCCGCGGTCGAGGACGGACGCAACCTGGAGGTTGTGGACCTGCGGACGATCGCGCCGCTCGACCTCGCGACCATTTTCGCGTCGGTCAAGAAGACCCGGCGGGCGCTGGTGGTGCACGAGGCGCCGCTGTCGCTCGGCACGGGATCCGAGATCGCGGCGCGGGTGACCGAGGAGTGCTTCTACCACCTCGAGGCTCCGGTACTGCGCGTGACCGGGTACGACACGCCCTACCCGCCGTCGCGGATGGAGGACGACTACCTTCCGGACCTGGACCGGGTGCTGGACGGCGTCGACCGGGTGATGGAGTACTGATGGGCATCCAGCAGTTCCGCCTCCCCGATGTCGGTGAGGGGCTGGTCGAGGCCGAGATCGTCAGCTGGAAGGTCAAGCCGGGCGACACGGTCAAGCTCAACGACACCATCGTCGAGATCGAGACCGCGAAGTCCCTGGTCGAGCTGCCGGTGCCGTTCGCCGGCGTTGTAAAAGAGCTCCTGGTTCCCGAGGGTGAAACGGTAGACGTCGGCACCCCGATCATCTCCGTGGAGACCGAGTCGCCGGCCGAGGCTCTGGCCGACGACCTGGTCCCCACCGTCCCCGAGCCGGCCGAAGAAACCGGCGGCCGCACCGCGGTCCTCGTCGGCTACGGCCCCAAAACCACCGAAGCCAAACGCCGAGCCCGCAAATCAGCTGGTCCGGCTCCGGTAGCTGCTCCTGCACCTACGCCTGCACCTGCACCTGTTCCCGAGCCCGTTGTTGCTAAGAGCAACGAGCAGGCCGGGTCGGTGCACGTGCTGGCCAAGCCGCCGGTGCGGAAGTTGGCCAAGGATCTGGGGATTGATCTGGCTGCGGTGACCGCCAGTGGGCCGGGTGGGATTATCACCCGGGCTGATGTCGAGGGTTATGTGGCCGCTCCGGCTGAAGCGGCCTATGAGGCCGAGCCGGTTTATGAAGCCGCGCCGGTGGTGAGTGGGCAGGGTGACACTCGCGTGCCGGTGAAGGGTGTGCAGAAGGTGATGGCACAGGCGATGGTTGCCAGTGCGTTCACCGCGCCGCATGTGACCGAGTGGATCACCGTCGACGTCAGCGCGACGATGGAGCTGGTCGAGCGGTTGAAGGCCGACAAGGCGTTCCGCGACCTCCGCGTCTCGCCGCTGCTCATCGTCGCGAAGGCAGTCACCCTGGCCGCCCGTCGTACGCCGATCATCAACGCGGCGTGGGACGAGCAGGCGCAGGAGATCGTGTACAAGGGCGCGGTCAACCTCGGCATCGCCGCGGCCACCCCGCGCGGGCTGATCGTCCCGAACATCAAGGGCGCCGACTCGCTCAGCCTGCCCGAGCTGTGCACGGCGCTGAACGACCTGGTCGCCACCGCCCGCGAGGGCAAGACGCAACCGGCGGACCAGGCCGGGGGCTCGTTCACGATCACCAATGTCGGAGTGTTCGGCGTCGACGCCGGTACGCCGATCATCAACCCGGGCGAGGCCGCGATCCTCGCGTTCGGCGCGATCCGCAAGCAGCCGTGGGTGGTGGACGACGAGATCGTCCCGCGCTGGATCACCACGCTCGCACTGTCCTTCGACCACCGCCTGATCGACGGCGAGAAGGGCTCGATCTTCCTCTCCGATGTCGCAAGCATCCTCGAGGACCCGGCCCGCGCGCTGATGTTCTGACCACGAAGGCCCGGGCGGATCGCCCGGGCCTTCGTGTTTGACCTCAAGCGCTTGAGGTGTGTGACCGTGGCGGCATGACGGTTTTCACCATTCAGGAAGTCTCCCGGCGGAGCGGCCTGAGCGAGCCGACGCTGCGGTACTACGAGGACGCAGGGCTGGTCGGTCCGATCGACCGCGACGCGCAGAGCGGCCATCGTCGCTACCGGGACGCGGACGTCGACACCCTCGAGGCGCTGGCTTGTCTGCGAACCGCCGGTGTGGGCATCGGCGATATGCGCACGTACCTAGCCAACCGGATCCGCGGTCGCGAGGCGGCGGCCGAGCAGCGCGACCTGCTGCTGCGACACGCGGAGCGGATCGAGGCGGAGATCGCCGCCCAGCGCGTGCGGCTCGAGTACCTCCGCGAGAAGGCCGCGCTCTGGGACGCCCGCGACCGCGGCGACGCGACCGCCGAGGCCGAGACGATCGAGCGCCTCATCGGCGTGGTGGAGGTATTGCGATGATCCTGGTCACCGGCGGTTCCGGCTACCTCGCCACCCACCTGATCGCGCGCCTCCTCCGCAACGGACAAGAGGTCCGTACGACGGTCCGCTCGACGGCACGCTCCGCCGAACTGCGCGCCGCCGTACGCCGAGGTGGTGCCGACGATGCTGGGCTGGAGATCGTCGAGGCCGACCTGATGTCCGACGACGGCTGGCCGGCTGCGGTCGCGGGCTGCTCGGAGGTTCATCACGTCGCGTCGCCGATCCCGCTCACGCAGCCGGAAGATCCCGACGAGCTGATCGTCCCGGCACGTGAGGGAACGCTGCGGGTACTGCGGGCAGCGCGTGACGCCGGCGCGCGGCGCGTCGTACTGACGTCGTCGTTCGCGGCGGTCGGGTACACGCCGAAGCCCAGCGCTGAGTTCACGGAGGACGACTGGACGGATCCCGCTACGCCCGGACTCGCGCCGTACCCGCGCTCGAAGGCGATCGCCGAGCGAGCCGCGTGGGAGCTGATGCGCGGCGCCGACACGGAGCTCGTGGTCGTGAACCCGACCGCGATCTTTGGCCCGACGCTCACCGCCGACCTCCGTTCGTCCACCCAGCTGATCAAGCTGATGCTCGACGGCACGATGACCGTGGCGCCACGAGCTCGCTTCGGCGTGGTCGACGTACGCGACGTCGCCGATCTCCAGGTACGCGCGATGGCCGCACCCGATGCCGCAGGCAAGCGTTTCCTTGCCGTAGCCAACGACCCGACCGTCAGCTTCCTCGAGATCGCGGAGATCCTCGGCCCACCCGCCCCCACCGAAGAGGCACCGGGCCTCGACCTGCCCCGCCCGATCATCCACAACGACCGAGCCCGAACCGAACTCGGCTGGCAACCCCGCGACCTCAAAACCACCATCCTCGAAACCGCCGACAGTCTCCGTGACCTCGGCCTAGTGCCAAGCATCCTCTGAACCCACCGCCACCCGAGCCGACGGAGCTCCTTCGAGCGAGTTGACCGAGGCGCGCCGGCGAGCTCGCGCAGTGCGGGGGGAGTCGAGGCCTCGGCCAGCGGTCTGCGGGTGGCGTAATCCGGCTGCCTTCTCACGTGGGCGGTGAGATGGTGGGGCGGTGCTGGTGATCTTTGTGGTGCTGGGGGCGGCGGTTCTGCACGCCACCTGGAACGCGATGGCGCACGGGGCGCCGGATCGGGTGGCCGGGCTGGCGTTGTTCGAGCTCGCGGCCGGAGTGATCGGGCTCGTCGCGATCCTGCTGACGGGCCTGCCGCCGGCCGGCACGTGGGGATACATCGTCGCGTCTGCCCTGCTGCACCTTGCTTACTTGGGCGGGTTGCTGGCGTCGTACCAGCTCGGTCAGTTCAGCCAGATGTATCCATTGGCCCGCGGTACGTCGCCGTGGGTCGTGGCCTTGGTGTCGATCGTCGTGCTGCACCAGCACCTGGCTGTGATCGAGCTGGCCGGCGTACTGCTGATCTCGGGCGGTCTGATCGGCCTCGTGTTCATCGGCCGGCCCGGCCGCCGTCAGCTGCCGGCGCTGCTCGCCGCGTTCGGCACCGGCTTGATGATCGCGTCGTACACGGTCGTCGACGGGGTTGCCGTCCACAAGATGCCGGTCGCGACCTACATGGGCTGGGTCTTCATGCTCCAGGGCTTCGCGGTCCCGCTGGCCGTCGTGTTGTGGCGCGGTCCGCAAGCCTTCAACCTGCCCAAACCCGCGATCTTCTCGGGCCTGTTCGGCGGTGTCGTCTCGATGGCCGCCTACGGCCTCGTCCTCTGGGCCCAAACCCGAGGCACCCTCGCCGCCATCGCCGCCCTCCGCGAAACCAGCATCATCTTCGGTGCCCTCATTGGCACCCTGTTCTTCAACGAACGCTTCGGCCCCAAACGAGCTGCAGCCGCCGCCGTAGTAGTAACCGGCATCATCCTGATCACCCTCGGCTGACGACTGCACAGGTGATGAGTGAGTGGGGGTCCCGGGCGGTGGACCCCCACTCGGCTTGTTACGGGTGGACGGCGTCGAGGGCGTCGGCGATGCCTTCGCCGTAGAAGGCGTTGTTGGCGGTGGTACCGGTGCAGCGGGCGTCGGGGGTTGCCGGGCAAGCGGTGTCGTCGGCCTCGCGCTGGAGGGCTCGCTCCAGGTCGCGCGGGCCCCACCACGGGTGAGTGGATTTGAGCAGGGCCGCGATACCGGTGACGTGCGGCGACGCCATCGACGTGCCGCTCATCAGGCCGTAACCGCCGCCGGGCAGCGTGGACAGGATCGAGCTACCGGGTGCGGCGACGTCGATCTTGTTCAGGCCGAAGTTCGAGAAGCTGCTCTTGACCCGGGCCTGCGTGGTGCTGGCGACGGTGATCACGCCGGGGAGCTCGGTCGGCATGTCGAGGCAGTTGTTGTCGATGGTCCGGCTGACCGGGGTCGAGTCGTTCGGGCTGGTGGTATCGGTGGTCTTGTGGGCCAGGTCGTAGTTCGAGTTGCCGGCCGCCGCGACCGACAGCGTCCCTTGGTCAGCGGCCCACGCGTACGCGCGCCGTACGGCTTCCTGCACCGCGCCCTGGTCGCCGTTGTCCTTGCACCAGAACTGGAACGGGTCGATGAAGTAGCTGTGGTTCGTCACGTCCATGTGGTGCTCGGCGGCCCACACGATCCCGCAGATCGAGTACTCCGGGTAGATGAAGCCATCGTCGTTCACGACCTTGACCGACGCGATCCGCACACCCGGCGCGACACCGACGATGCCCACGCCGTTGCGCGCCGCGGCGACGGTGCCCGCGACATGCGTGCCGTGCGGGCTCGTCGTCGGCCGCCAGATGCCGGGCGTCTGATCCGGTACGCCGTTCTTCACGCAGCTGACCGAGTCGCGCGCATCGAAGTTCGGCGCGAGGTCGGGGTGGGTGTCGTCGACGCCGCTGTCGTTGATGCCGACCAGCACGCGCCGCGAGCCGTCGGTCACGGTGTGAGCCTGGTCCGCCTTGATCTGGACCATGTCCCACTGCTCGCCCTCGCGCGGGTCGAGCACCGGTGTCGCCGTGGTCTCATCCACCGAGCCGACCGAGTCGACCGAGCTCAGCCCGCTCGCCGCCCCCTCACTGACGGCCGCGGTCCGGGTGGCGCCGACGGACTGCACCTCGCGCCCGTTGTGTCCGGCGCGCACGTCGACCTTGAAGTTCGCGTTGGTCGACTGCGCGACCACCACGCCGAACTCCCGGTACGACGAGAGCACCGTCCCGCCGGCCTGCTTGACCGCGTCCTCGACCTTCCGGACATGTCCCGGCGAGGCCTTGGTGTTGATCACGTAGTTCATCAGGGGACCGGGCGTGGGGTCGTCGAGCGGTGCGGCGTACGCCGTCGCGGCGCTGAGGGATGTCAGCGCCAGCGTGGCCGCGGCCAGGCCGGCGGACAACCGGCGGGAACGGGAAGTTCGGGACACGCTGCCTCCTCGGGGTAGGCCCGGGCGGACGGTCCCGGGCCGTATCGGGAGACTCTAGAGCGGATTCCGGCCAGACGGAGTCCCTTATCCACAACGCAGGGGAAACCCTGCATTCGTCACTACCGAGCGTCCCCCCGTTCACGCTCAGTTGCCCACATGCTGTGGATCTGCCTGTGGATAACTCGTGGACAAGCTGGGGAATAACCCGCCCGACCGGTGGATTGAGCTGTGTGTAAGATAGATACAACAGAGATACCAGTCGTATGGGTGGGGAGTTCAGTCGTGAGCGGGTCGCCGGAGCCGGCGAGTGATGCGTTGTTCCTGGGAGACGAAACCGCGGAGATCGCCCGGGTGGTGGTCGAGGCCGCGCCGGGGGTGGAGAAGATCCCCGCGGCCGAGCGCGTGTACGCGTACGTGAAGGCGGCGATCCTGGACCGCGTCTACCCAGGCGGCGAGCTGCTGACCGAGGGCGAGCTCGCCACAGCGGTCGGAGTCTCCCGTACGCCGGTCCGCGAGGCCTTGCTCCGCCTGGAGGAATCCGGACTGGTCAAGCTGTACCCGAAGAGGGGCGCGCTTGTCCTGCCCGTGCTGCCGCAGGAGATCGAGGACGTCCTCGAGGCCCGCGAGCTGCTCGAGACGCACGCCGCCGCCAAGGTCTGGCCGCGGCGCAAGCAGCTGATCGAGCGGCTGACCCAGCGCGTCGACGAGATGCGCGCGCACCGCAAGGCGGGCGACGCGAAGAGCTTCCTGGAGGCCGACCGCGCCTTCCACGAGGCCATTGTCGGTGCTGCTGGCAACGAAATCCTCGCCAAGCTCTACAACAGCCTGCGTGACCGTCAGGTCCGGATGGGCGTGCCCGGTATCGAGGTGCAGCCCGCGAGGATGGACAAGTCGATCACCGCGCACCAGGAGATGATCGACGCGCTCGGCGGCAACAGCGTCAAGCGCTTCCGTGAGCTCGTCGTCGCGCACATCGCCGAAGCCGCAAATGATCTGCGAGGCACTCGGTGACCGAACTCCTCTTCCCCCTGGGCGGTCGGCGAGCCTGGGCGGTGTGGATCACTGCTGTCCTCACCTACCTCGTCACGGTGCTGCACCGCGGATCGATGAGCGTGGCCGGCCTACAGGCCGCTGAGCGCTTCCACATCTCCGCATCCGCACTGGCCAGCTTCACCGTCGTACAGCTCACGGTGTACGCCGCCATGCAGGTGCCCGTCGGCATCCTGCTCGATCGCTACGGCTCCAAGCGTTTGCTGATCGCTGCGTCCGGACTGCTGTTCGTAGCGCAATCCGCCTTCAGCCTGGTCGATTCGTACCCCGCTGCACTCGCGGCACGCGCAGTGCTGGGTGTTGGCGACGCACTGGTGTTCATCAGCGTGCTGCGCGTGGTCATGTCCTGGTTCCCCGCACTGCGGCAGCCTGTGATGTCACAGGCGACCGGAATGCTCGGTGGTCTCGGAGCGATCATGTCGACCGTTCCGATGGCTGCTGCCTTCCACGCGTTCGGATGGACGCCCACATTCGCGGGTGCGAGCGTGCTGAGCCTCGTGGCCGGCGTACTGGTGCTGTTCCTGATCAAGGACACGCCGTACGACGAACCGCTCCGCCGCGCGAAGCAGCCGCTCCACGAGGTCAAGCAGAACCTGCGTCGCGCCTGGCACGAGCCGGGCACGCGGCTGGGGCTGTGGACGCACTTCACCACCAGCTTCTCCGGCAGCACGTTCGGACTGCTCTGGGGCTATCCGTTCCTCGTGCAGGGTCAGGGCGTCGCGCCGACCACCGCAGCGGCAATGCTGATCATCCCTGTGCTCGCCGGGCTCTGTTACGGCCCCCTCGTCGGGCGGTACGCCGCCAGGTTCCCCTTCTACCGGTCGTGGATCGTGCTGGCGGTGATCGCCGGCTCGGTGTTGATGTGGACCATCGTCCTGCTGTGGCCGGGCCGTGCGCCGATGCCGGTGCTCCTGCTGCTGATCGTCGTACAAGCTGCTGGTGGTCCGGGGTCGATGCTCGGGCTGGACTATGCGCGGACGTTCAACCCCGCGACCCGGTTCGGTGCGGCCAACGGGATGGTCAACACCGGCGGGTTCATCGCCACGCTGCTCTGTATCGGCATGGTGGGCATCCTGCTCGACACCTCGTCCGGTGGGGCTCCGCAGACGATCGAGGACTTCAAGTTCGCGCTGGCGTTCCAGTACGTGCTGTGGGCGATCGGTACGCGGCAGATCCTCAAGTACCGCCGCAAGGCGCGCGGTCACCTGGCCCGCTACAACCCGGAGGCCTACCAGGCCCTGCTGGCCAACCAGATCGTCCCGCTGAAGGGCTGAGACAGCGCGCTGGCACGGGGTGTCAGGCAAGTGCCAGGTCGGTGACAGGGCAGAGCGCCAAGGTAGTCCCAGTGAAATTCATCCAACGCACCGGCCTCCGGCCGGGGTTGGGGAAGCTGGGAGGAACTGATGACCACAACGAACCAGGTCGCCATCGAGGCGGTCGGTCTGGTCAAAAAATATGGCAACACCACCGCGCTTGCCGGCGTCGACCTGAGCGTGCCCACCGGCACGGTCCTCGGCGTCCTCGGCCCGAACGGCGCCGGCAAGACGACCGCGGTCCGCATTCTCGGCACCCTGCTCCGGCCCGACGCGGGCCACGCGACGGTCGGCGGGTACGACGTCGTACGGGAGGCCGGCAAGGTCCGCGGCATCATCGGGCTGACCGGACAGTACGCCTCGGTCGACGAGGACATGTCCGGCCGCCGGAACCTGATCATGATCGGCCGGCTGCTCGGGTTCTCGCGGGAGCAGTCCCGGGCCCGGGCGGACCAGCTGCTCGAGCGGTTCGAGCTGACCGACGCGGGTGACCGGATCGCGAAGACGTACTCCGGCGGTATGCGCCGCCGGCTCGACCTGGCCGCGAGCCTGGTCGGCAACCCGAGCATCCTGTACCTGGACGAGCCCACCACCGGTCTCGACCCGCACGCCCGCAACGGCGTGTGGGAGACGATCCGCAACCTGGTCCTCGACGGCACCACAGTCCTGCTCACCACGCAGTACCTGGAGGAGGCCGATGCGCTGGCCGACTCGATCGTCGTGTTCGACAAGGGCTCCGTGGTCGCGTCCGGCCGTCCGGCCGAGCTGAAGGCGCAGGCCGGCAGGCAGTCGCTGGACGTCCGCCCGGCCGAGCCGGCCCACCTCGAGCGGGTCGCCGCGATCGTCGCGGAGTCGACCGGCACGCGTCCGAACGTCGACGTGGTGAACACGCTCGTCAGCGTGCCGGTGAGCGACGGCTCGTCGATGCCCGTCGTCGTACGGCGGCTGGACGAAGCCGGGATCGCCGTCACCGAGCTGTCGCTGCGACTGCCCAGCCTGGACGAGGTCTTCCTCGCCCTGACCGGTCACACCGCCGAAGAGAAGAAGTCCGACGCCGTACTGGAAGGAGTGGGTCGATGACCACCGCAACCCTCGAACCACCGACCCACCTGGGCCACCGGTCACGGCCGTTCGCCTGGGTCTCGCAGAGCCTGACGCTCGCCTGGCGCAACATCGTCCGGATCCGGCAGAACCCGGAAGCCCTGGCGGACGTCACGTTCCAGCCGATCATCTTCCTGGCGCTGTTCCTGTTCGTGTTCGGCGGAGCGATCGCGGGCGGTGGCGGCTGGCGCGGCTACTTGCCGGTGCTGCTGCCTGGTCTGCTGGTGCAGACCGTCGTGTTCGCGACGATGGGCACCGGGGTCGGCCTGAACGACGACTTCGCCAAGGGCGTCTTCGACCGGTTCCGCAGCCTGCCGATCGCCCGGATCTCGCCGCTGATCGGCGCCGTCCTCGGCGACGCGGTCAGGTACTCGCTGTCGATCGTGATCTTGATGACGAGTGGATTCGTGCTCGGCTTCCGCTTCCACAACGGTGTCGGCAACGGCCTGCTGGCCATGCTGATCGTGCTGCTGTTCGCGCTGTCGATGTGCTGGATCTGGGTCTGGCTCGGCCTGACGATGAAGACCGCCCAGGGCGTCCAGGGCATCGCGTTCCTGGTGATGTTCCCGCTGACCTTCGGCAGCAACATCTTCGTCCCGACCAGCACGCTGCCGGGTTTCCTGCAGGCCTTCACCAAGGTCAGTCCGATCACGTACCTGGTCAACACCGAACGTGCCCTGATGGGTGGCGGTGCGGTCCAGAAGCCGTTGCTGATCACGCTGGCCTGGATGGTCGGTCTGGTCGCGGTGTTCGCCCCGCTGGCGATCCGCGCCTACCGCCGCCGTACCTGAAATCTGTCGGTGGTGAGCGTCAAGGTGGTCGTATGACGACGAACTGGACGCTCACCATCGACTGCGCGGACCCGGCCGTGGTCGCGCGCTTCTGGTGTACGGCGCTGGGCTACACCGAGGCGGCCCCACCGTCCGGGTGGGACACGTGGGAGGACTGGCTGACCGCGCTGAACGTCCCCGAGGACGAGTGGAACGACGGCGCCTCGATCTCCGACCCCGACGGCATCCTGCCGTCGATCTCGTTCCTGAAGGTCCCCGAGCCCAGGACGGTCAAGAACCGCCTCCACCTCGACCTCCAGGTAGCCGGCGGCCGCGCCGAGCCCCAGCAGCTGCGCGAACAACGCATCCGCACCAAAGCCGCAGCCCTGCTGACCGCCGGCGCCACCCTCATCCGCGAAGTCCCGATGGAAAACTCCACCACCCTCGACCACCTGTGGATGCAGGACCCGGAAGGCAACGACTTCTGCGTCGTCTGAGGGGAATCCGGGGGTATCCCGGGGCAGATCAAGCTGCGTTGTCCACAAGGGCATTTCAGAGCACGAGATTGAGCGCTCGCGGTGGATAGCCTGCGTCGGTGCGGATCAACGTGTACGTCGACGGCTTCAACCTGTACTTCGGCTCCCTCAAGGGCCGGCCTTACAAGTGGCTGAACCTCGAGAAGATGTGCAGCCTCTTACTGCCCCGGTTCGAGCTTGGGCGGATCAGGTACTTCACGGCGCTCGTGAAGGAACGCCCTGACAATCTGCACGCGCCGGTCCGGCAGCAGGCGTACCTGCGGGCGCTCGGCACGCTGCCGCCTGTGGAAGTACATCTCGGAAGTTTCCTCACCAAACCCACGCGAATGATGCTTGCGAACCCGCCCAGCTCTGGGCCGCGAACGGTCGAGGTCATCAAGACCGAGGAGAAGGGCTCCGACGTCAACCTCGCGACCTATCTCCTGGTGGACGCCTTCCGCGACGATGCCGACGCCTTCGCGGTCGTCAGCAACGACTCCGACCTGACCGAGCCGATTCGAATCGTCCGGCACGAGCTCGGAAAGGTGGTGGGGCTGCTCAATCCACAGCCGGTGCCGAGCCAGCGACTGCTGACCTGCCGACCGACCTTCGCGAAGCAGATCCGGGCAGGAGTTCTGCGAGCCAGCCAGTTTCCGGAGAGGGTGACGGGTGCCGGAGGAGCCGTGATCCGCAAGCCCACGGGTTGGTGAAAAGCAGAAGCCCCACCGAAGTGGGGCCTCGCACCCAGCCACCGAAGCAACTGGGGGAATGTTCACAGGCTAGCTGACGAGACCCTTCCGGGCAACACGGATCAGCCGGGGTTGATCTCGCTGAAGGCCAGCGGTTGGCGGGTGCAGAGATAGGTTGCCCAGTGCAACTTTTCTGGCATGCCCGAGGAGTCGCGGGTGATCTGCAGGAGTTCGCCGGTTTCCCGGCCGGAGACGGTTCGGTAGGTGTCGTCGGCGATCTTCTCGAAGACGGCGGGTGACTGCCACTCGGCGGCCGCCGGGGACTTCGCCTGGAGTACGCCGTTCTTGACCGTGAAGTTGAACGGGCTGCCTTCGGTGAACCAGGTCCCGAGCACGCCGGCCAGCTCGGACGGGACCTCGGTGCCGGGGACCCAGGCTTCGGGCGGCAGCGGGTCGTCCTCGAGGACCTTGATGATCAGATCGGTCGCCAGTGCGCTCGGGGCCGGCGAGGAGGTCGAGCCGAAGAGCGCGATGCCCGCAGTACCGGATTCGCGGTCGACGAAGGTCGACGTGATGTGGCCCGGCATGCCGCCGTCGTGCCCGACGAACAGCCGGTCGCCGCGGCGCAACAGCATGAACCCGAGCCCGAACGCGAGCTGCCAGCGGTCCACATCGGCCATGATCTGCACCTGGCACATCTCGTCGAGGGTGTCCTTCGACAGCACCTCGTCGACCGGGTTCGCGACGAACATCGCCCATTTCGCCAGGTCCTCGGCCGTCGATGCGAGCCCGCCGCAGGCGTCCATCGCGCCGATGTCGAGCAGCGGCTCCCGGACCGGTACGTCGGTCCACGGCGGCACGTAGTACCCGATCTGCGCCGGTCCGCCGTCCATGCCGACCGTCGTACGGCGCATCTCCAGCGGGTCGAGGATCCGCGCCTTGACCGACTCGTACCAGGACCGGCCGTCGATCCGCGCGACGATCTCACCGAGCAGTGCGAACACCAGGTTGGAGTAGTGGAACCGGTGGTGCGGCTTGCCGATCCGCTCGGCGTCGTTCCACCCGTCGACCAGTTCGTCGCGGGACGGGAACTTCATCAGGTCCCAGACGTCGCCGACCGGCTCCCGTTGCATGCCGCTGGCGTGGCTGAGCATCTGCCGCACGGTGATGCCTTCGTGCTTGCTGCCCGGGATCAGCTTGTCGACCGTGTCGTCCAGGCTGAGCTTGCCTTCGTCGCGCAATGCCATGATCGTGACCGCGGTCAGCGTCTTGCTCTGCGATGCGATCAGGAACTGCGAGTCCGCGGTCGGCGGTACGCCGGGATTGTCCAGGTCGGCCGATCCGGCTCCGGTCGACCAGGCCAGCTTCCCGGCGCGGGCGACAGCGCCCACCACCCCGGGAACCCGGCCCTTCGATTGCCGCTCGGCGACGATACGGGTGAGTGCGTTCTGGGTCTGCTCGGCGATATCTGTCACGAGTTCCGACCTTAAGGGAGGTGGATGACAAAAGGCAGGGGGATTTGGTCGGTCGGATATGCGAGGCTGGTGGGGTGCGCATAGCGGTGCTTGGGCCTCTCGCGATGTGGGCGGCTGACGGGACTCCGCTCGACATCCGCGGCGTCCGCCTGCGCGGACTGCTCGCGCGCCTCGCGCTGAGTGCCGGGCGACCGGTCAGCGTCGAGACCCTCGTCGACGGGCTGTGGGGCAGCGAGGCTCCCAGTGCGAACGCTCTGCAGTCCCTGGTCTCCCGTCTGCGGGCCGGTCTCCCCGCGACCGAGTCGAGCATCTCGGTCCAGTCCGGCCCGGCCGGCTACACGCTCACGATCGGTCCGGACTGCGTCGACGCCCTCCAGTTCGAAGATCTCGTACGCCGCGGCCGCGCCCTGCTGGCCACCGAGCCGGAGCGGGCCCACGCCCTCCTGACCCAGGCCGACAAGCTGTGGCGCGGTGAAGCTCTCACCGACCTCCGTGACCTCCCGTTCGCCGGAGTCGAGGCGGACCGCCTGGCCGAGCTGCGCCTTGCCGCCGCGGAGGACCTCGCCGAGGCCGCTGTCACCTGCGGCCAGGCGCGCGACCTGATCACCGACCTCGAGCAGCTCGCTGTCACGCACCCACTGCGCGAGCGCGTCCACGAACTCCTCATCCGCGCTCTGTACGCCGACGGTCGCCAGGCGGAGGCTCTGGCGGCGTACGAACGGGTCCGGACCACGCTGGCCGATGAGCTGGGTGCCGACCCGGGCATCCGGCTCCGCGACCTCCATGTCTCGGTGCTGCGCGGCGACAGCGTCGACCCGACCGCCAAGTCGTCCGCGGTACCAGCTCCGGTGCCTTCAGCGCCGCGTAGCAACCTGCGTGCTCCGCTGACCAGCTTCGTAGGGCGCCGGGAGGACGTGGCCGAGCTGACCCGGCTGATGAGCAACGGGACCCGCCTGGTCACCATGGTCGGCCCGGGTGGCGCCGGCAAGACCAGGCTGGCCACCGAGGCCGGTAGGACGCTCGTAGACCAGAGCGGCGACGGCATCTGGTTCGTTGAGCTCGCGCCGCTCGGCGACGCCGCCGATGTGGCACCAGCTGTCCTGTCCACCCTCGGCGCCAGCGAGTACGTCGACGTGCAGCCGGCCACCTTCGCGCCGAAGCACATCCCGACCAGCCGGGCTGCAACGCTCCGGCTCGTCGAGGTGATCGGCGACCGCCGCGTCCTGCTCGTGCTCGACAACTGCGAGCACCTGATCCAGGAGGTCGCCGGATTGGTCGACTCCCTGCTTGCCTCCTGCCCGCGGCTCCGGGTGCTGACGACCAGCCGCGAGCCTCTGAGCATCCCCGGTGAGCACCTGCATCCGGTCGGTCCGCTCGCGATGCCGCCCGAGGACGAGCACAACGACACCGACGACTACCCGGCGATGCAGTTGTTCGTCGACCGGGCGCGCGCAGTACGCCCGGACTTCATGCTGATCGACAAGAACCGGGACGCGGTCGCCGAGATCTGCCGCCGACTGGACGGGATGCCGCTGGCGATCGAGCTGGCCGCGGCCCGGTTGCGGGCGCTCACCCCGCCGCAGATCGTGGACCGGCTCGCGGACCGGTTCCGGTTGCTGACCAGCGGCTCCCGGACCGCACTGCCCAGGCACCAGACCCTGCGAGCCGTTGTCGAGTGGAGCTGGGACCTGCTCGACCCGGACGAGCAAGCGGTCGCCAGGCGGCTCTCACTGTTCTCCGGCGGGGCCACGCTGGACGCGGCCGAACAGATCTGTAGCGACGACCGCATCCCGCCCGAGGCTGTGCTCGGCGTCCTCGCGTCTCTTGTGGACAAGTCCCTCGTGGAGGCCGCGGCCGACGAGCGCTCAGTGCGCTACCGGATGCTGGAGACGGTCCGTGCCTACGCCGCCGAGCAGCTGAAGGCCTCGGGCGAGTACGACCACTTCCGGCGCCAACACACGGCGTTCTTCAGCCGCATGCTGCGCCAGGCGCGACCGAAGCTGCGGACCGGTGAGCAGATCCAGTGGATCGCCCGGCTGACGGCCGACAACGAGAACCTGCTCGACGCGCTCCGTACTGCGATCGACATCGGCTCGGCGCGGATCGCCGTACAGATGGTTGCCGTGCTGGGCGAGTACTGGACGATGAGCGGTCGTCCGGCCGAGGCGGTCAACTGGATGCGGGCGGCTCTGGCCGTGCCGGGGAAGAGCGCGCCGCTGGACAAGGCCGAGGCGCTGTACCTGCTCGCGCTCGGACAGATGTCGAGCGGTGATGATCAGGCGAAGTCGTTCCAGCAGATGATCCGCGGACTGGCGACGGTCCGCTGGATGACGCGCCGGCACCAGCAGCTCGTCGACGCCGGGATCGGACTGTTCACCAACGCGATCTGGGCCGCGATCCGGCGGGACAAGGCGACCTGCTTCCGCGAGCTCGAGGCGGCCGGCGAGCATCGCGATCCGTGGGTCCGGAACATGGGCGTGATGATGGGCGCGATGTTCCGCGAGAACGAGGGCGAGGTCGAGCAGATGGCGGCCAACCTGACGGTCGCGCTCGACGGCTTCCGGCAGCTCGGTGACCGCTTCGGTACGTCGATGGCGCTGCGCGGGCTCGCGGGTTACCAGGCCAGCAGCGGTGATCATGCTCAGGCGCTGGAGTCGCTGATCGAAGCGCGCCACCTGATCGAAGAGCTCGGGACGACTGAAGGTGTCGCCCAGTTGCTCGGTGGGGCCGCGATGGCCCGGATCGAGCTGGGCGACATGGACGGTGCCCGGGCGGACCTGGAGCGCGCACTGCGGCTGTCCGAGGAGACAGGGTCCCGCGGCAGTGAGGCCATGACCTACATGGGGCTCGCGCGGATCGCGTACCGGACCGGTCAGTTCGACGAGTCGAGGGACCTGGCGGAGCGCGCGTACGGGTTGCTCGACCTCGAGGCCGAGCGGGTCGCGCCGCACGGACAGGCGAGCATGCTCGCGCAGCTGAGCCGGACGAACGCGGCCACCGGCGACCTCGAGCTGGCGCAACGGCGTAACCGGGAGTCCGTGCGGCTGGCTCTGACCACAGAGGACATGCCGCTCGTCGCTTCCGTCGTCGAGACCGCGGCGGATGTGGACCTGGCCGCGGGCGAGACCGAGCAGGCGGCGCGGACCCTCGGGATGACAACGGTACTGCGGGGGATGCGCTCGATCCCCGACGGCGACGTACAGCGGTCTGTCGATCGACTGCGTGATGCCTTGGGCAACGAAAAGTACGACGCCTGCTATGCCGCCGGCGCCGCACTGACCCGCGAAGAGGCGGTCGCCGAGCTTCGCAAACGCTACAGCTCCGACTAAGTCGTGATCAGCTGGACGGCAAGGTCCCGCAGTGAGCTCTGCACCTTCTGTTCCGGCGGTCGTGGTTCGGCCAGCATCCAGTCGTAGACGACGGTGTTCACCGCGCCGAAGAACGCCAGCGCGAGGAACCGGAAGTCCTTGCGCTTGATCTCACCGCGCTCGACCGCGGTGTCGCCGAGGTCGCGGACGTTGCCGATCAGCAACTCCCGGAACGCGATCCGCTGCTCCTCGACCGCGGGGCTGGTGCCGACCACCTCGACGAACGAGATCCGCGCCCGGCGGAGGTCGGCCATGATCGTGCGCAGGTACGAGTCGACGGCCGCGGTGATCCGCTCCCGGACCGGTCGGTCGGCGGTCCGGCGGAGCGCGTCTCCGGTGCTCCGGACCGCCAACTCGATCACCTGCGCGTGAACGGCGAGCAGTACTGCTTCCTTGTTCTGGAACTCGTGGTAGAAGTGCCGGGTGGACACTTTCGCCTGTGTACACAGGCGTTCCACGGATGTCGCCGGATATCCTTCGGTCCCGAAGAGCTCGAGCGCGGCGGCCAGCAGCCGTTCCCGGCGCGCGGCCTTCCACTCCTCGACTGACCGCCCGGAATAACGGCGTACGGAGGGTTCCCTCATCACACCTCTTGTCGCTACCCCGTGCCAGATGCCGGACATCCTATCCACCCCTCGGCGCAGGTGTAACCGGGTTACCTCCTCGTCAGTTCGGCTTGGTGTATCCCGTCGCTCCGTCGAGCAGCTCGCGGATGATGTCGAGGTGGCCGACGTGGCGCGCGGTCTCCTCGATCATGTGGCACAGGACGTACCGCAACGAGGCCGCTTCCTCCGCCGGCCGGCCCTTCTCGACGAACTCGAGCGGGAGGTCGGCGATGGTCGCGTTGGACCGGCGGCACTCCTCGTCGTACTCGTCGAGGAGCTGGGCCAGCGGTACGTCGTCGACGAACATCTCGGCGTCGACGTGGCCGTCCTCGGTCCACGGCGTCTGACCGGTGTCAGGGACGCCGGCGACGCCCAGCTGGAACCACCCGTACTCGACCCAGCGCAGGTGGGCGACGAGACCGGCGGCGGTCATCAACGGTGAGGTCGGCAGAACCTTGCGATGGGCATCTTCCTCGCTGAGCCCGGTGCACTTCATCCGGACGAAGGAACGCTGCAGGTCGAGCCATCCGATCAACTGAGCGCGCTCGTCGGCGGTCAGGGACGGACGTTGTACTTCGGTCATGCGACTAACTCCTTGGTGGAACGAAGCCACCCGGTCAGCCGCGGGCACGGCGGACGGGCAGCACGACAATCGGACTCGACATCGCGCTCACCTCCTCTCGCCGCCGGAGGTGTCGAAGCCCCCGGCAGCAGGACCGTATCCGATCACCGCCGGGGAGGAAACCACATTTCTGGCACTCTAGTTGTGACAAGCGCCCGCACCGCGCAACGAGGTGACACGTGGATCCACGGTTCGACCTGCCGCTCTACACCCGCGCTGAGGTTGCCCTCCACCTCGGCCTGCCGGCGACGACGCTCGGGGACTGGCTGCGGTCCGGCGCGCTGGAGGCCGGCAGCGGCGGCCGCGGCGAGCCGACGATCACGTTCGCCGGGCTGGTCGAGACGCATATGCTGCGGCACCTGCGCCGTACCGGGTTGTCGTTGCAGGCGATCGGCGAGGCGGCGGTGGCGCTGCGGTTGCGGGCGGGCCGGCACTATCCGTTGGCGTGGTCCGGGCTCGCTCACGACGGACGTGATCTGCTCGTCGAGATCGCGGCCGAGGGGCGTGACGCGGGTTGGGAGCGGATCCGCGACAGCCAGGGCGGCTTCCCCGGCGTACTGCGACGTGGATCGGCCGCGATCGGCTGGGCCGACGACGGGTACGCCGGCACGCTGCGGCTGGTGATCTACCACGACATCGACGTGATCGTGGACCCCGCACGCTCGTACGGCCGCCCGATGGTCGACGACGTACCCGTGGAGGACGTGATCGACGAGGTCCGCACCGGAGCGCCGTACCGCGAGATCGCAGCCAAGTTCCACCTAGAAGACTTCGAGGTCGAGGCACTGGTCCGCCCCCACATCCGCCCCCCAGCCTTCCGCAAACCCCGCCACCCACAAACCCCACCCGAATCCCTCCTTTGAGGACCTTCGGGTTTAGCGGTTGTCTTTGATGCGTTTGGCTTTGCCTAGGGAGCGTTCTAGGGCGTGGGGTGGGACGACTTCTACTGCTGCGGTGACGCCTACTCGGTCTTTGATGTGGCGGGAGAGGGTGGCTGCGGCGGTGGCGTAGTCGGCGAGGTCGGGGGTGGCTTCTACCTGGACGGTTAGTTCGTCCAGGCGGCCGGGGCGGGTCAGGATGCAGAGGTAGTGGGGGGTCAGGCCGGGGACCCGGAGGATTTGTTCCTCGATCTGGGTGGGGAAGACGTTTACTCCTCGGACGATCATCATGTCGTCGGTGCGGCCGGTGATCTTCTGCATGCGGCGCAGGCCGGGGCGGGCGGTGCCGGGGAGTAGGCGGGTCAGGTCTCTGGTGCGGTAGCGGAGGACCGGGAAGGCTTCCTTGGTGAGGGTGGTGAAGACCAGTTCGCCTTCGGAGCCGTCGGGGAGGACCTCGCCGGTCACCGGGTCGATGATCTCGGGGTACAAGTGGTCTTCCCAGATGTGGAGGCCGTCCTTGGTTTCTACGCATTCCTGCGCGACGCCCGGACCCATGACCTCCGACAGGCCGTAGATGTCGACGGCGTGGATGCCGGTGCGTTCCTCGACCTCGGTGCGCATCGCTTCGGTCCAGGGTTCGGCGCCGAAGATGCCGATCCGCAGCGACGTGTCGCGGGGGTCGAGGCCACGCGCGGACATCTCGTCCACGATCGAGAGGAAGTACGACGGGGTGACCATGATGATGCGCGCGCCGAAGTCGCGGATGAGGTCGACCTGGCGTTCGGTCATCCCGCCGGAGACGGGTACGACGGTGCACCCGAGCCGCTCGGCTCCGTAGTGTGCACCGAGTCCGCCGGTGAACAGACCGTAGCCGTAGGCAACATGACACACGTCGCCCGCACGCCCACCGGCCGCGCGGATCGATCGCGCCATCAGGTCGGCCCAGTTGTCCAGGTCGTGCTTCGTGTAGCCGACCACCGTCGGCCGCCCCGTCGTACCGGACGAGGCATGCACCCGCGCCACCTCGGTCCGCGGTACGGCGAACATGCCGAACGGGTAGTTGTCGCGCAGGTCCTTCTTCGCCGTGAACGGCAGCCGGCTCAGATCCTCCAGCGATTGAAGGTCACCAGGCTTGAACCCGATACCGTCCAGCGCGGCCCGATAGTGCGGCACGTTCTCGTAAGCACGCCGTACAGTTGCCTGCAGCAACGACAACTGGCGGACGCGGAGTTCGTCGACGGACAGCCGTTCGCCGGCGTCCTGCAACTCCGAAGGACAAGCCTCACCGAGCATTGGAGACCCCTAAGGACGAGCGAGCAGGGTCGCGATGCCCTGTCCGACACCGATGCACATCGTGGCCAGCGCGTACCGGGCGTCGCGGTGGCGAAGCTCCAGCGCCGCGGTCAACGCCAACCTTGCCCCCGACATCCCCAATGGATGCCCGAGGGCGATCGCGCCGCCGTTCGGGTTGACGTGCTCGGCATCGTCGGGCAGGCCGAGTTGCCGCAGTACGGCGAGGGACTGGGACGCGAACGCCTCGTTGAGCTCGATCACGTCGATATCGGACAACGCGACCCCGGTGCGATCGAGCAGCTTCCGCGTCGCGGGTGCGGGCCCGATTCCCATGATCCGGGGCGGTACTCCGGCCGCGGCCGTCCCGACCACCCGGGCCAGCGGATTCATCCCGAAACGTTCGACCGCCTCCCCGCTCATCACGAGCAGCGCGGCAGCCCCGTCGTTCACCCCCGACGCGTTCCCTGCCGTCACAGTCCCGGGCGATCGAAACGGAGTCTTCAAACCGGCAAGGGCCTCGAGCGATGTCTCCCGCGGATGCTCATCGGCATCGACCACAGTGACGGCACCACGCTTCCCCGGCACGTCAACCGCAACGATCTCCTCGGCCAGCCGCCCGTTCGCCTGCGCCTTGGCCGCGCGCTGCTGGGACCGCAACGCGAACAGATCCTGGTCCTCACGAGAGATCGAGAACTCCGCCGCGACGTTCTCCGCCGTCTCCGGCATCGAGTCGATCCCGTACTGCGCCTGCAGCGCGGGATTCACGAACCGCCACCCGAGCGTGGTGTCGAAGATCTCTGCCTGCCGCGAGAACGCGGTCGTTGCCTTGGGCATCACAAAGGGCGCCCGCGACATCGACTCGACCCCACCCGCGACGACGATGTCGTTGTCTCCGGCAATGATCGACCGGGTCGCGGACGCGACCGCGTCCAGCCCGGACCCGCACAGCCGGTTGATAGTCGTACCCGGCACCGAGTCCGGCAGACCGGACAGCAGCACAGCCATCCGGGCGACGTTCCGGTTGTCCTCACCGGCCTGGTTCGCGCAGCCGAGGATCACGTCGTCGATCAGTGCCGGGTCGAGCGCGGTCCGGTTCACCAGCGACGAGATCACGTTCGCCGCGAGGTCGTCGGGTCGTACGGCGGCCAGCGCACCGCCGTACCGTCCTATCGGGGTCCGGACGCCGTCGACCAGGAAGGCTTCCCTGGTCATGGGGCCTCCCGGCCTGGACTGAGGAGCGGAGGGAGCGAAGCGACCGGAGCGACGAGGGAAGGCCGGGAGCAACAGCCCCATGACCCGCGCGCCGGAGGCGCGCATTCAATACAGTTCATGAGTGCTCCTCGAGAATGGTGCCGGACAGTTGGCGGCTGCGGCCGCGGAATTCTGCGATCACCGCGTCGCCGCGGGTGACCGTCACGTCGTAGATCGCGTTCCGGCCGAAGGTGGTCCGCTCCTGGGCCTCGGCGACCAGCAGATCGCCGCGACGGGCCGGGGCGACGAACACGATGTCGCAGGCCTGCGCGACCGTCACCTGGTTGCGCGAGTTGCAGGCGAAGGCGAACGCCGAGTCGGCCAGACTGAACACGAATCCACCATGCGCGATCCCGTGCCCGTTGACCATGTCGTCGCGCACGCTCATCTCGAGCCGCGCCGTACCCTCCCCGACCGCCACCAGGCGCATGCCCAGCCCGGCACTGGCGGTGTCCTCCGCCCACATCGCCGCGGCCACCCTGGCTGCCAAGTCCATCCGGCCTGCCCCATCGAGAAGAAGGTTTATGACACTCTAGTCCCGGTTGCGCCCACGACTGTAACATCGCAGTCATGACCGATCTGCTCGCCGCTCATCGTGACCGACTCGACGCCGCCCTGACCGCGATCCGCAACCGTGGCTACCACTCCGCGTTCCCTGAGTCGCCGAGCCCGCGGGTGTACGGCGAGAACGCGGCGGCCGACGGCAAGACGGCGTTCGAGGCGCACCTCGGCACGACGTACCTCCTCGACATCCCCGGCGCGCACGGAACGGTCGTCACCGAGCAATCGCCGTTCGGGATCCCGATGGATGTCGCGTACCCCCGCGTCGTCGAGGAGGGCCTGGACGAGCTGCTCATGGCCGCCCAGCAGGGGCTCGCAGACTGGCGCCGGGCCGGGATCGACGGCCGCACCGGCGTGACGCTGGAGATCCTCGATCGGCTGCACAAGCGGGTGTTCGAGCTGGCCAACGCGGTTCAGCACACCAGCGGGCAGGCGTTCGTGATGGCGTTCCAGGCCGGCGGCGCCCATGCGCTGGACCGTGCCCTCGAGGCGGTCGCCTACGCGTACGAGGAGATGCACCGCTATCCGGCCACCGCGACCTGGGAGAAGCCCGCCAAGGGCGACCCGATCCGGATGGAGAAGACGTTCACCGTCACCGGTCGCGGTGTCGCGCTGGTGATCGGCTGCAACACGTTCCCGACCTGGAATTCCTGGCCCGGCCTCTTCGCCTCGCTGGTCACCGGCAACGCGGTCGTCGTGAAGCCGCACCCGCTGGCCGTCCTGCCACTCGCGATCACCGTCGACGTGTGCCGAGAGGTGCTCGCCGAGACCGGATTCGACCCGAACCTGGTCACCCTGGCCACCGAGCGCGCCGGTGACGGCCTGGCCAAGCCGCTGGCGCAACGGCCTGAGGTGAAGCTGATCGACTTCACCGGCGGCAGCGAGTTCGGCGAGTGGCTCGAGCAGAACGCGACCCAGGCGACCGTCTTCACCGAGAAGGCCGGCGTGAACGCGGTGATCATCGACTCCACCGACTCGTTCAAGGCGCTGTGCAACAACCTCGCCTTCACCCTGAGCCTGTACTCCGGCCAGATGTGCACCACCACCCAAAACCTTTTCATCCCGGCCGGCGGGATCGAAACCGACGAGGGCCACAAGTCCTTCGACGAGGTCGGCCAAGGCATCGCGACCGCGATCAGCAAGCTGCTCGGCGACGACTCCCGTGCGGTCGAGATCCTCGGCGGCATCGTGAACCAGGCCGTGATCAGTCGCCTCGAGCTCGCCCCGGAGTACGGCGACGTGGTGCTGGAGTCGCGCGCGATCGAGCACCCGGCCTTCCCCGATGCCGTCGTACGGACGCCGTTGCTCGTCGCGATCGACGCCGAGGACGCCGACGTGTACCGGCGGGAGTGCTTCGGGCCGGTCTCGTTCCTGGTCAGGACCGCGGACACCGCGCAGTCGATCGACCTGTTCAAGTCGACCGTGACCGAGGGCGGCGCGATGACCGCCGGCATCTATTCGACCGACCCGAAGATCCTCGACGAGGCCCGGGACGCGGCCCTCGACGCGGGCGTCGCCCTGTCCGAGAACCTGACCGGCCAGGTGTTCGTGAATCAGTCCGCCGCGTTCAGCGATTTCCACGGCACCGGCGCGAACCCGGCCGCCAACGCGACGTACACCGACGGGGCGTACGTCGCGAGCCGCTTCCGCGTCATTCAGTCCCGCCGCCACGTTGAGTGACAGCACCCGCGCACGCAGGGTGACATTGACGCTAAAAAATAACAGAGCGCTACGCCTTGCGTTTTGAGACCTCGCCCCGGATACTCTCAGTTAGTTGAGAGCGTAATAACTTTTAGCACGGGGGATCTGGGGTGGAACTGGGGACGGGCAGACATGCCCACATCGTGGTGCTGGTGCCTGCCCACAACGAGGAGGCGGCGCTACCGGCGGCGCTGGACTCGCTGTGGCAGCAGACCCGGCGACCGGACCGCGTGATCGTGGTCGCGGACAACTGCACGGATGGGACCGTCGCGCTGGCCACGGGGGCCGGCGCGGAGGTCTTCGAGACCGTCGGAAATGTCGACAAGAAGGCGGGCGGCCTGAACCAGGCGCTGTCCGTCCTGCTGCCGGTCCTGACGCCGGCCGACCGCGTGCTGGTGATGGACGCGGACGGCGTACTCGCGCCGACCTTCCTCGAGACGGCGCTGCGGGAGCTGGCCGACGAGTCGGTCGGGGCTGTCGGCGGCATCTTCTGGGGCGAGCCGGGTCACGGCCTGCTCGGCGAGCTGCAGCGCAACGAGTACGCGCGGTACGCACGCGACATCGCTCGGAAGAACGGCCGTGCGATGGTGCTGACCGGTACGGCGACGTTGCATCGGGTCGACGTACTGACCCGCGTCGCCGCCGCACGCGGCCACGAACTACCGGGTCCGCACGGCCTGGTGTACGACACCACTGCCCTGACCGAGGACAACGAGATCACCCTCGCGATCAAGTCGCTCGGCTACCGCTGCGTGTCGCCGGAGGACTGCTGGGTGGTCACCGAGGTGATGCCGACCTGGCGGGACCTGTGGCGGCAACGCCTGCGCTGGCAGCGCGGAGCGATCGAGAACCTGCGGGCGTACGGCCTCAACCGGGTCACGCTCCCGTACGCCGTGCAGCAGCTCGGCATGGGGATCGGCGTGATCGCGATGTGGTCCTTCGTATTGCTCACCGTCCTGACCGCCGGCAACGGCCTGCGGGTGCAGCCGCTGTGGCTGTCGGTCGGCCTGATCTTCGTCGTCGAACGCGTCGTGACGGTCCGCCGCCGCGGCGCCCGCCCCATGCTGCTCGCGGCCGTGATGGTCGTCGAGTGGGCCTACGACCTCTTCCTGCAAGGCGTTCTGCTGCGCGCTGTGTGGGATTCGGTGCGCCGGGCCGAGGCCCGCTGGCACCACGTCACTTCATTCAATCCACTGATCACAAGGAAGCCTCATGTACGGACACCAAAGTTTGACCTTGCCCGGCACCACGTTGGCCGCCACCGGCGCGGCGACCCAGACCCTCGCCTTGATGGTGGCCGGGTTCGCACTCCTGTTCGCCGGACTCGCGGTGCTGAAGTTGCTGCCGAAGCGTCGTTGAGCTGACCCTGAAACGGAGGGTATGACTGACTCATCTCCATCCGCCGATCCGTCCAGGAGACCCACCGTGACTGAAAGCTTGACCGAGGCACTCGCTTACTACGACAGCTGGCTGGCATTCAACCAGCGTTATCAGCGGGTGCCGGGCCTCCAGGTCGCGGTGTACGCCGGGGACGCGATCGCGTTCTCGGCGGCCTACGGGCTCGCGGACGTGGAGAACGACGTACCGCTGACCGAGCAGCACCTGTTCCGGATCGCGTCGCACTCGAAGACGTTCACGGCCACGGCCGTGTTACAGCTGGTCGAGCAGGGCCGCCTGCGGCTGGACGACAAGGCCGAGCAGCACGTCACCGAGATCGTCGGTACGCCGCTCGGCCAGCGGACCGTCCGCGAACTGCTGGCACACGCGGGCGGTGTCACCCGGGACGGTCTCGACGCGGACTGGTGGCAGCTGTCCACCAGCTTCCCGGACCGCGACGAGCTGCTCGAGGTCATGCGCCTCGAGTCGTCGGCCGTCATTCCCGAGAACGATCGCTTCAAGTACTCGAACATCGGCTACGGCCTGCTCGGCCTGATCATCGAGGCGGCGTCCGGTACGTCGTACAACGCCTACGTCCAGACCGCGATCGTCGACAAGCTCGGGCTGGCCGGGCTCGGTCCGGAGCTCGATCCGGCCCGGCTCGCGGAGTACGCGGCGGGCTACAGCGCGCTGTCGTACGCCGACACGCGCGTGCCGATCGAGCACATCAACACCCGGGCGCTGGCATCGGCGACCGGGTTCTTCGGTAATGCCCGCGACCTGGTGACGTACTTCTCCGCGCACCTGCCCGGCGACGACCGGTTGCTCACCGACAAGTCGAAGCGCGAGATGCAGCACCCGCTGTGGACCACCGGCGCGGACGACAAGGCGCGGTACGGTCTCGGCCTCTCGGTGACGAAGGTCGGCGACGTAGACGTCTTCGGCCACGGCGGCGGGTATCCGGGCCACATCACCCGGACCCTCGTCGACCCGGAACGCCGGCTCGTCGTGTCGGCACTGACCAATGCGATCGACGGTCCCGCGGCGCAGCTGGCCGAAGGCCTACTCCGGCTCCTCAACCTGGCCGACTCTAAGGACCGGGTCGAAGAGGCTGGGTTGGGCCGGTTCACCGGCCGGTTCGCGAACCTGTGGGGCATCACCGACTTCGTCCTGCTCGGCGGCCGCCTGTACGCGACCGACCCGTCCCTCGCGAATCCGGCCGAGGAGCCCCAGGAGCTCGAAGCCGACGGCGACACGCTGCGCGTCACCGGCGGGAACGGCTACGGCTCGTACGGCGAGTCGTACCGCTTCACCTTCGACGCCAACGGCGCCGTCGAGTCGGTCCGCGGCTCCAGCGGCCTCACCCTGCACCCCATCGACAAGTTCACCCTCCCGGAGCGAGTTACCGTGGCCGAGTGACCATTCACGGCGACCACCCGTTCCTGCCGCCCGAGTCGGAGCGGAGTCCGGTGCGGCGGTTCCGCGGGCGGTTGCCGTCACCGGTCGGGCTGTGGACGACGGCGTACGACGGGAAGCGGGCCGGGCTCACGGTGTCGTCGATGCTGGTGGCCGACGGTGAGCCCGGATATGTGATCGGACTCATCGACCCGGACTCGGACCTGTGGGAAACGTTGCGTGAGGCAAGGACCGCCGTGGTGTCGCTGCTCGGCGCGCCGCACCAGCAGTTGGCCGACGCCTTCGGGTACGTCGCCCCGGCCCCGGGCGGACCGTTCCGGTTGATCGACTGGACGGACACCGCCTGGGGGCCGGCGCCGGTCGGCGTCAGCACCTGGGCCGGCTGCACGCTGGTGGACCAGGACCCGCCCGAGGTCGGCTGGGGTTTGCAGGTGCAGCTGGAGATCGTCCACGTCGAGCTCACCAGCGAGGAGGCTCCTGCCCTGGTCCATCGACGGGGCCGGTACACGACGATTTAGTGACCCGTGAGCGATGTGGCGCGACGCTATCGGCGCCCAGGCACGCACCTCGGGGCACTTGGCCAGCGCCCACGATGCTCCGCATCGAGGCCACTGACCAAGCACCCCGATGCACGCACCTGGACACCGCTATCGTTCACGCCACATCGCTCACGGGCCACTAGTGTGGCCTCATGCGTGCCACAGTGATCCATGCGCCGTTCGACGTACGGCTAGAAGAGCTTCCGGACCCGAAGATCGAGGGACCGGGCGATGCGGTGGTCAAAGTCGTTGCCTCATGCATCTGTGGGTCCGACCTGTGGCCGTACCGCGGTGATCCGCCGGTGAAGCAGCCGCGGCCGATCGGGCACGAGTTCGTCGGCATCGTCCAGGAGGTCGGCTCCGACGTCCGCACGGTCAAGCCGGGCGACTTCGTGGTCGCGCCTTTCGTGGTGAGCGACGGGACCTGCCCGCACTGCCTGGCCGGTTACCAGACCGCCTGCCAGAACATGGTCGGCTACGGCCAGGGCAAGGCCGACGGCGGCCAGGGTGAGTACGTGAAGCTCCCGTACGCCGATGGCACGCTGGTCGCGACACCCGAGGTGCCGGACGACGCGCTCGTGCCGTCCCTGCTCACGCTGTCCGACGTGATGGGCACCGGCTGGCACGCGGCGCGCTCTGCACGAGTGAAGGCCGGCGACACGGTAGTTGTCGTGGGCGACGGTGCGGTCGGGCTGTGCGGCGTACTCGCGGCTTCGCGGATGGGTGCGGAGCGGGTCGTTGCCCTGTCGCGGCATGAGCCCCGTCAGAAGCTGGCGAAGGAATTCGGTGCCACGGACATCATTTCCGAACGCGGCGACGCGGCCAAGGACGCCGTACTCGAACTGACGAAGGGTGTCGGGGCCGACGCGGTCCTGGAATGTGTCGGCACCGCTCAGTCGATGACGACCGCGTTCGACGTCGCCCGGCCCGGGGCGACGGTCGGATTCGTGGGTGTGCCGCACGGCGTCGAGGTGCCGATCAGCACGATGTTCCGGAACAACATCGGGCTCGCGGGCGGTGCTGCACCGTGCCGCGCGTACCTGCCGGATCTGATGACCGACGTACTGAGCGGGGCGATCGACCCCGGCAAGGTGTTCGACTCGGAGCTCCCGCTGGCCGACGTGGCCGAGGGGTACGCCGCGATGCACGAGCGGCGCGCGATCAAGGTGTTGCTGCGGCCCTGATTGTGCGCAATCGGGTTGCGCACTGTGTCCTGTCGGGCCGTGAATGTGCGCGCTCTCACACTGTCAAGCTCTGCGGGGTCACGGCTGCGCAACGCGCCTGCGCGGAACGTTGACACCCGGTGCGCGCCGTCCCAGAGTTGCACAGTCAAGGGGGCATCGTTGTCACAGGCGGCTCCATCAACTGATCGGAGAGTGAATCATGCGTGGTGGTCTGAGTAAGACCCTGGCGCTGGTGGGTGCGGCGGGTCTTCTCGCGGTGAGCGCCTGCGGTAACAGCGACGACAGCGGCGGCGGCGGAGGCAACTCGTCCGCGAGTAAGGACGTCACTGTCTTCACCTGGTGGGCCGACGGTGGTGAGAAGGCCGGTCTGGACGGTCTGGTGTCGGTGTTCGGCACCACCTGCAAGGACTTCAAGTTCGTCAACTCGGCCGTCGCCGGTGGTGCGGGCTCGAACGCCAAGCAGGTGCTGGCCAACGACCTGCAGGCCGGCAAGCCGCCGTCGACGTTCCAGGCGCACGCCGGTGCGGAGCTGAAGGACTACATCAACGCCGGCCAGGTCGACGACGTCAGCCAGCTGTACAAGGACTTCGGGCTGGACAAGGCGTTCCCGCAGAACCTGATCGACAACCTGACGGTCGACGGCAAGATCTACTCGATCCCCGCCAACGTCCACCGGGCGAACATGGTCTGGGTGAACCCGACCGTGCTGAAGAAGGCGAGCATCGACGCCACGAAGGCCCCCGCCAACGTGGACGCGTGGATCGCCGACCTGACCAAGCTGAAGGCTGCCGGTGTGGCCGCCCCGCTGGCGATCTCGAAGGGCTTCGCCCAGGAGATGCTCGTCGAGGCTGTGCTGCTGGGTGAGCTGGGCGCGGACAAGTTCAAGGGTCTGTGGGACGGCAAGACGGACTGGGCCGGCGGCGACGTGACGGCGGCGCTGAACAAATACAAGACGCTGCTCACGTTCACCAACACCGACCGCGAGGCGATCGACTGGCCGGACGCGCTGGGCTACGTGAACTCCGGCAAGGCCGGCTACACGCTGATGGGTGACTGGGTTGCCGCGCAGCAGTTGGCGGACAAGATCCCGGACACCGCGTACACCTACTGGCCGGCCCCGGGCACCGGTGCGGACTTCCAGTTCCTGTCCGACTCGTTCACGCTGCCGACCAACGGCGCGGACCCGGACGGCGCCAAGTGCTGGCTGAAGACCGTCGGTTCGGCCGAGGGCCAGAAGGCGTTCAACACCAAGAAGGGCTCGATCCCGGCCCGTTCGGACGCCGACCCGGCCGACTACCCGAAGTACCAGCAGGGTGCGATGGCCGACTGGAAGAAGGACACGATCGTCCCGTCCTGCGCCCACGGTGCTGCCTGCACGGCCGGTCAGAACAACGACATCCTGTCCGCGCTCAGCCAGTTCAGCGGTAGCCCGGACGTCGCCAAGCTGCAGTCGGCGCTCGGTACGGCCATGAAGACCAGCTGACGCAGCCAAGAAAATGAACACAGAGTTGAGGAACCGTATGGTCGACGAGTTGGAGGACTGAGCGTGCACGGAAGAATCCGCACCTGGGGGCCCGGTGCCCTGGTGCTGCTGCCGACCGTGCTGCTGCTCGGGTACTTCGTCTACGGGCTGATCGCGTGGTCCTTCAACACCTCGCTGACGGATCGGCACACTGCCCGCAAGGGCCCGGCGCAGCACGTCGGGTTCGAGAACTACGGGAATCTGTTCAGCGAGGACCGCTTCCTCAACTCGCTGAAGAACCTCGGCGTGCTCACGGTGGTATTCATCGTGGGCACGCTGATCTTCGGCCTGCTCTGGGCACTGCTGCTGGAGAAGGGCGTGCCCGGCGAATCGATCTTCCGGTCGATCTACCTGTTCCCGATGGCGATCTCGATGATCGCCTCGGGCGTGGTCTGGGGCTGGTTGCTGAACCCGTCCCAGGGCGACGACGCGCGGGGACTGAACCGGTTGTTCGAGATCCTCCACCTGCATTTCCTGGAGAATCCATGGTGGACCGGGGGCAGTAGATGGACGACGATGGCGTCCATCGCGCTGCCCGCGGTCTGGCAGATGTCGGGCTACATCATGGCGCTGTTCCTGGCCGGATTCCGCGGGATCCCGCCGGAGCTGCGCGAGGCGGCCCGGGTCGACGGCGCGTCGGAGTTCAAGCTCTACCGGCACGTGCTGTTCCCGCAGCTGTCGCCGATCGCGCTGTCCGCGCTGATCATCCTCGGCCATATCTCGCTGAAGCTGTTCGACCTGATCTACGCGATCACCGGGCCGAACCAGTTCCGCACCGAGGTACCGGCCATCCTGATGTGGAACACCCTGCTCCGCAGTGACCTGGCCAAGGCGTCGGCGATCGGGATCGTCATGCTCGCGGTCGTCGCCGTACTCGTCATCCCGTACCTCGCGTGGACCGTCCGGCAGGAGACCGAGCAATGACCGCCGTAGAGGCTGCCACAGGCCATACCGCTGCAGCGATCCGGCAGACGCCGCGCCGCGGAGCAACCTCCGACGGCACGACCCGCCGCAGCCGGACCATCCGCTATGTCCTGCTGCTGTTGTTCTTGCTGTTCGTGCTGATCCCGGTGTACGTCGTACTCATCACGAGCTTCAAGACCTCCGGTGACACCACCGCTGCCTCGCAGTGGAACCTGCCGAAGACCTGGACGCTGGAGCCCTGGAGCAAGGCCTGGGACGTCCTCCAGCCGTACATGATCCGGTCGCTGTCGCTGGCGATCCCGGCCGCGATCATCTCGTCGCTGATCGGTTCGATGAACGGGTTCGTGCTGGCCCGCTGGCGGTTCCCGGGCGCGAACATCGTGTTCGCGTTCATCCTGTTCGGGATGTTCATCCCGTACCAGGCGGTCATGCTGCCGCTGCGTACGACGTTCACCGAGCTGGACGTGACCCGGGGTGTGCCGACGCTGATCATCGCGCACTGCATCTACGGCATCCCGATCTGCACGCTGATCTTCCGGAACTACTACGCCACGATCGTGCCGAACGAGATCATCGAGTCGGCCCGGGTGGACGGCGCCGGGCTGGTCCAGACGTACCTGCGGATCATCCTGCCGATCTCGATCTCCGGCTTCGTGGTGACGCTGATCTGGCAGTTCACCTCGGTCTGGAACGACTTCCTGTTCGCGCTGTTCCTGACCCAGCAGAACAACGGCCCGGTGACGCTCGGCCTGGCCGCGCTCGCCGGCGGCCAGAAGGTCGACTACGCCGCGAGCATGGCCGGCGCCCTGATCACGTCGTTCCCGACGCTGATCGTCTACATCCTCCTCGGCCGCTGGTTCATCGGCGGCCTGATGGCCGGCGCCCTCAAGGGCTGACGCCCCCGTACGCCGACGCGCGGCCCGAGCTCACTCCGAGCCCGGGCCGCGCTCTTTGAGCCCGGGCCGCGCTCTTTGAGCACGCACCAACCACTTCGCGGCCCGCGGACTGGTTGGTGCGTGCTCAAGGTCGGGCAGGAGGTTGTCCACAGGACGCGCGCACGGGACTGCGGCGGACTGGTTCCGGACGGTAATCTCACGAAGGTGACCAAGTCTCCACGCGGACGGGACGGGCGGCGCAGCCACTTACGGCTCGTCCCCGATCCTGGCGAGCCGCACGGGCCGACGGCGGGTGTCGATGTCGACACGACGCCGAGTGTCGCCGTGCTGGAGACCCTGCTGGAAACGCTCTCCCTCGACCTGGCCGCGGTGCCGGCCGCGCTGCATCCGGTGATCGCGGAGGCGTCGGTGGCCCGCTCGGCCTCGATGCTCGCCGATCAACTGTGGCCGGCCGGGCGACCGGACGAGATCGGCGAGGTGGAGCGGTTCTTCTGGGCCGACGCCGCGCGCGTGCTCGCTGAGCGGCGCGATCTCGAATCCTTCGTTCTGCTGACGAGTCTGGCGCGGACGGTGGGTCCGGCCGGGCGGTTGCCGTTGCAGCGGGCCCATATCTCCAGGTTACGCACGCAGGACGCGGTGCCCGAGTGGGTGACCCGGATCGCCGGGTTCCGGCTGACCAGCGCGATCGTGTCCGAGGACATCACCGGCGACGGCCTGAGCGTCGTCTTGGATTACGACGACGAGCAGCATCCGCATACCGTGGTGGTGTTCATCGACAACAACCTCGGCGCGATCGTCAAAGACGTGTTCGTCGGCCCGCCCGTCGACCGGGTGCTCGAGGCGTACCAGCGCGGCGGCCGGGTGACCATCCGGACGGTGCGGCCCTCAACCGCGGCCGGGATCATCCTGCAGGCGCTGGGGGAGACCCGCGACTACGACGATCCGCCGGTCAGCGAGGACTTCGAGTTCTTCACCGGCCTGCTGGTGAACCGGCTGACCCAGTTGCCGGAGCGCCCGATCCGCCCACCGATCCGCCCACTGCTGTCCCCGCGTCAGCGCGATCAGCTGGTCGAGGAGTTCCTCGAGTCGACGCCTTCGTTGCCGGATGACGCCGCGGACATCGTCAGGCTGTGGATCGACCACGCGGTGGATCACACGGTTGGCGGTCCGTTGCGCGTCAGCGCCGTGCTGGTCGAGCTTTTCCTTGCCCACTGGCTGCCTCGCAAGGTCCTTGCCGACAGCACGTATTTCGACGCGGTTCCGCTTGTCGTGAAGGCATGGCTCCGGTTCGCGGGCGACCGCACGCAGCTGCCGCTGGATGCGATCGACGAGGCAGTCGATGCCGTCGACGTCTGGCAGCCCGCGCTGGAGGCCGCCGCGATGATCGACCCGGTCGGCTCGAAGCCCGGTGAGCGCGTCTTCCTCGACGACACCACCAACGACCTGGAAGACGCTTACCGAGCCCTTGCCGGCCTAGGTTCTCCGCCCCAACCGGACCTCCGCGGCCTCGACAACTCGCAAGCAGCCACGCTCTCCGTCCTGGCCCCGCACGCTTGGTTGATGGCCGGCGAAACCCTTGGTACGGCGTACGCACCCGACGCGTTCGACATCGCCGAACGCCTGGTCCGCGACGCCCCCGACCTCCTCGCCAAGGCCCGCCTGTCCACCTGGCCCCGAGCCATCGTCTGGCTCCTCGCCCACCGCCACCGCCTCGTCGGCCCCGGGGAAACCCTCACCCCCTACGCCCTCGCCACCGACCTCTCGTCCTCCCCGGCAACCCTCCGCAAAACCGCCAAACTCCTGACCGACACGCTGATCCTCCCGCTCTGATCTCAGCCGCCGGGCCCCGCGCGGATCGGGTTGAGGCGCGGCGGACAATGGGGACATGCATGTGCGTGCGCCGGAGTTGCGGGGTCGGGGTTGGTTGAATACTGGCGGTCAGGAGTTGTCGCTCGCTGACTTCCGGGGGCGCTTTCTGTTGCTGGACTTCTGGGCGTTCTGCTGTATCAACTGCCTGCACGTGCTCGACGAGTTGCGGCCGTTGGAGGAGAAGTACGGCGATGCGCTGGTGATCGTCGGCGTGCACTCGCCGAAGTTCGCGCACGAGGGCGAAGAGGCCGCGGTCCGGGCCGCTGTCGAGCGGTACGAGGTGGGGCACCCGGTGCTGGACGACCCGGAGCTGATCACCTGGCAGAACTACACCGCCCGCGCCTGGCCGACGCTCGTGCTGGTCGATCCGAACGGCTACATCGTCGCGCAGTACTCCGGCGAGGGCCACGCGCACGCTTTGGACGCGCTGCTGGCCGAGCTGATCGTCCAGCACGAGCAGGCGGGTACGCTCACCCGCGGCAAGTCGCCGTACGTCGCACCTGTTGCCGAGTCCACCGATCTCCGCTTCCCGGCGAAGGTCGTTGCTCTGGACAACGGGCTGCTGGTCGCGGACGCCGGGAACCACAGCATCGTCGAGCTCGCCGCTGACGCGACCACCGTAGTACGCCGGATCGGTACCGGCCGGCGCGGATTCACGGACGGCTCCGCTGATGAAGCGTCGTTTTCGGAGCCCAATGGGCTTGTGGTTCTTCCGCCCGAGGTCGCCGGTCGTCTCGGGTACGACGTCGTCGTCGCGGACACCGTCAACCATGCGTTGCGGGGAATCTCGCTGGCGGATGGTCACGTGCGGACATTGGTTGGCACGGGCAAGCAGTGGATGGACGGCGACGGCACCGACGTACTCAGTTCGCCGTGGGACGTGGCGTGGTGGGGCGACAAAGTGTGGATCGCGATGGCCGGCGTACATCAGCTGTGGACCTTCGATCCGTTCACTGGCGTCACTGAGGTGGCCGCGGGTACGACGAACGAAGGGTTGAAGGACGGGCCGCTGGCGGAGGCCTGGTTCGCGCAGACCAGTGGACTGGCGGCGGATGGCGATCGGTTGTGGCTGGCCGACTCCGAGATCTCTGCGCTGCGATGGATCGACACCGAGGTGCACACTGCCGTCGGGACCGGGCTGTTCGACTTCGGCCTGCGGGACGGGAAGGCGAGCGAGGCCTTGCTGCAGCACCCGCTCGGCGTGACCGTTCTTCCCGACGGGTCGATCGCGATCGCCGACACCTACAACGGCGCCGTACGCCGCTATGACCCGCGCACCGAGGTCGTCGAGACGATGGCGACCGGTCTGGCCGAGCCCAGCGGCGCTGTTGTCGTGGGCAACGAACTGCTCGTCGTCGAGTCGGCGGCCCACCGCCTCACGCGGGTGCCTTTGGGAGCGTCCGCCATCGCTGACGAGTTCAGCACGCAGACCCAGCGCCCGCCGATGGACGTGGCCGCCGGTGAGGTCACCCTGGAAGTCGTGTTCACCCCGCCGCCCGGCCAGAAACTCGACGACCGCTACGGCCCGTCCACCCGTCTGCTCGTGTCCGCGACACCTGACACGCTCCTGCGTGAAGGCGCCGGCGACTCCAGCGACCTCGTACGCCGCCTCGTCATCGACCCGCACGCGGGCACCGGCGTCCTCCACGTCGCCGTACAGGCCGCGTCCTGCGACGACGCGTCCGAGGTGGAGTTCCCGGCGTGCCACATGCACCGGCAGGACTGGGGCGTGCCGATCCGCGTCACTCCCGACGGCCCCGACCGGGTCGAGCTGGTGCTCTCCGGCAGCAAGTAGCAGTTGGCTGTTTGTTGAGTGGGTACAGAGAGGTAGCTTTGACGAAGTAGAACGACTCACTGGGAGACTCACATGAGCGAGCGAAGCGAGCTCATCATCAAGCACAGTGCGCCACGTGTCTCATCGGCGCCCGGAGCGAAGCGAGGACGTCGATGAGCATCGGTGTGGGGATCTTTCTGATGGTGGTCGGCGCCGTGCTCGCGTTCGCTGTCCGCGACACCTGGGATGCCGTCAACCTGCAAGTGGTCGGCTACATCTTGCTGCTGGCCGGCCTGGCCGGCATCCTCCTCTCCTTCTACATCACCAACCGCCGCCGCCGCGTGACGACCGACGCCATCGACCCGGCCGTCGAAGAGGAGTACCGCGTCGTCGAGGAACACCACCGCGACATCACGGAGTAGGCGAGGTTCCCGAGCATCCCTGAGGAACGCTCAGGGACAGCTCGGGGGATCTGCCTGATCCAGCGAGCACGCCTCGCCACCTACTGTCGATGCGACAACGTGGGTGGGCTCGAGAAGAGGCGGACGATGGCGGAGAACAAGCAGCTCGGCGTGGTCCTGCTGGTGGTGGCGGCCGGGCTGGCGTTCTGGCAGTTCGGGGGCAAGGACTCCGACGACACGAACAAGGTCGACGACAAGATCACCACGGTGCAGCTCGCCACCGGAGGCCGCTCCGACATCACGATCAAGGTCTCCGACGACGACACGACCACCGTCCAGGAGCAGCGCAAGTACTGGTTCTTCAAGCGCGGCGACGCGTACTCCGTGAAGGACGGCGTCCTCAAACTCGACGGCGACTGTGGCTGGCAGTGCAGCGCCGACTTCGAAGTCACCGTCCCGCGGGGAACGAAGGTCACCGGTGAGAACGGCAGCGGCGACCTGGAACTGAGCGGCGTTGCCGGCGTCGATGTGAAGTCCCGCTCCGGCGAGGTCACCCTCCGCGAGATCAACGGTGATGTGAACCTGGACCTGACCTCCGGCGATGTGTCGGTCAGCGACCTCACCGGCAAACTGGATGTGAAAGCGAACTCGGGCGACATCGAGGCCGCCGGCCTGAAGGGCGGCCCGGTCAACGTCGAGACCTCGTCCGGCGACATGGAACTCCAACTCGCCGAGGCCAACGATGTCCGCGTGAAGGGGACGAGTGGCGACATCGAGATCACCGCGCCAGGCGGCGACTACAAGGTCTCCACGGAGTCCCGCACCGGCGACGTCGAGAACTCACTCGGCAACTCCGCCGACGCCTCCCACAGCCTCAGCGCCACAACGACCTCAGGTGACATCGAACTCCACGCCCGGTAAATGACCGGGGGTTAGCGATGTAGGTCGCCGCGGGAGACGGACTCGGCCAGGTCCTCGCCGGTGGTGCCGTAGAAGGTACGGGCCCAGAGGGTGCCGTCGTACCAGTAGGGGCCGTCGTCGCCGGGGAGTGACGCCGGTGCGGTGCCGCGCTTGAGAGCTCGGCGGCAGTCGGCGCAGAGGGGGAGCGTGAGCGTGGTGCCGTCGGCTTCTACCTGGGTGGGCTTGCCGGCCGACCGACCGTGCAGCGGGTTGAACGCGCACAGATCCGGTACGGCGTCCGGCCGGCCCGTCACCGCGACGTCGTACTCCCGGCGAGCCTTGTCGAGGAGCACCATCGCGCCGACCAGGTCCACCAACGACGTAGACGAGTCGAGAACCTTCCCGGCCGCTGCGTGATCGTCGAGCGCCGCCTGCTGATGCACCAGACCTGGCCCGTCGGTCGTGGGCAGTGCTGCGAGCTTCGTGCCGAGCGTGGTCAGCTCAGCCGTCGTGTCCCGTTCCAGTCGCCGGCGCCGCTCGGCCGCGACCGTCGCGGCGACGTGCGGCGGGATGCGGAAGGCCTTCTCCCGCTGCGGCGCGCGTCGCCGCAGCCCGATCACCAAACCGAGCAGCACCAGTACGACGAGCCCGCCGACGATCGACAGCGCAACGACCCAGCCATGCCCACCCGAGTCCGAGTCGGAAGCCTCGGACGGTCTGCCCGACGAGGTCGCCCGGGGCGTGGTCGAAGGGATCCCCGGCGCCGCGAGCAGCTCGTACATCCGGGCCAGGACCTCGGTCGGCCCCGCGTCGTACCCCTCGTCGTCCAGCGCCCGTTCGCGCGAAGCCTGCAGTTTGTCCTCGCTGACCTGCGGTACGTCGCGCGCCTCGTACCACGGGAAGCGATCGCCGCCGTCGACCACGACGTACAACCCCGGCTTGCGCAGAGCGTCCATCACCAGGGTGAGCACGGTGCTCTCCTCGCCCTGGAACTCGTCGCTCGGCGTCAACGGCAGGATGATCGTGTAGATCGGGTACCCGACCGCCTTGGCCTTCGTCCGTACGTCGGCCCGCAGCTTCTCCGGCAGCGCCGACGCGTACGCCGGATCGATGTACAGCGGATCCTTGGTCAGCGCCGTCGCGATCTCCCGAGCTCGTTCCGCCGGCGTCCGCGCCGCATCCGCGTTGGCCTCGGCCGGGACTGCGACCAACAACACCAAAGCCGCCAAGCAGCTCAAGAGGCCCTTCACGCGCTTTCCTTCCGACGCCGGGCGGCGATCGCCGCCACGATCAACACGATTCCGGCGAGGATCCCGCCGCCGATCATCCCGAGCACAGCACCGCCGAGACCGTTGCCGATCGCCTTGCCGACAGTGAACTTCTCCTCCGGGTACGAACGCTCCGGCTCGGTCGGCACCGGTTCGGTCCGGGCCGGCTCGGGCGAGTAGCGAGCGTTCAGCTCGACGTTGTCGAGGTACTTCGACAGCTGCGCGCTCAGGGTCTCGTCCTTCTCCCGCCAGGTGCTGTCCGGCGCGTACGCCGCGAGCTGATGCGCCACGCCGTACGTCGTGTCGCCGTCCATCACGACGTACACGCCCGGCTTCCCGTTCGCGGCGGCCAGCCGTCCGGCGAGGAGATCCGCGTCGCCCTTCTCCGGGAACCACTCGCCGGTCGGTACGACGGCAACGAAGACGGGCATCTTCGCCGACGAGATCACCCGCAGCATCTCGTTGCCATCGGCAATCGAGGTGAAGTCGGGATCGACGTACAGGCCCTGCTTCGCCCAGGCGGCGGTGGCCGCGGCGATCCGGGGATCGGCGGGCGTGGCCGCCCAGGCCGTCCCGGTCAAGGCCGCCCAGGCCGTCCCGGTCAGGGCGAAGGCAGTGGCCAATAGCAACAGAACGAGGCGCCTCATCGGACTGCGATCCGTTCGGGCAGGTCGTCGGACAGCGCACCGAAGCCGGTCGCGACCATCGGGTTGTCCTCCGGATCGAGCGTCCAGTACGGCACCTGCTTGCGGTCGTGACCGAGCAGCCCGGACTTGCTCCACACCCGCAGCCCGGTCGGCGTCCGGCCGCGCCGGATGACGCTCGCACACGACTGGCACGCGGGTACTTCGACCTCGTCCGCCCAGTCGACCGTGGCCGTTCCGGGATTGTGCGTCGGGTTGAAGAAGCACGGCGGTTGCACGGCAGCTCCGGAGGCAACGCGCTCGGCCTGCCGCGCGAGGACGAGCGCACCGGCGGCCGCGAGCAGGTCCTCCGGCTGATCCGCGCGCAGCCTGCGCGCCGCATCCAGCCGGCGGTACGCGTCATCGCGCTGGTCGAGCTGCTTCGTCGACTTGTTGTTGCGCTCGTCCAGCCGCGCAAGCGCGCGCTCGGCCTGTTTGATCTTGTCGTCGGCCTTGAGCTCCACGTCCCACGCCTCGATCGGCGGCTCGTCGGCGCGTTGCCGTTTCGTCCGCTTGGCCGGCCGACGGCGGCGCAGCCCGAGGAACAGAACCAGCGCGAACCCGATCACCGCGCCGGCCCCGAGGCCGACGTACGCGGACCGATCCTCCTTGTCGGTCACCGACAGCCCACCGTCGCTGCGCCGCGGATCCAGATCAGCTGCCGGGACCTGCGGCAACGGACGACCGTCGTACGCCGTGGATGCCTGCTGGATCGTCCGGACGATCTGTGGGGCCGGACGCTCGTCGACGAGATCGGAGTCCTGCTTGTCGTCGGACCGCACGCCGGCCAGATCCCGGCCACGCAGCCCGGCCGGGCGGAACAGCTCAGCGCGGTCCGACCAGTAGGTGTCGTAGACAACCGCGACGATGTAGACGCCCGGCTCGCCGATCCGCGCGTGCAGCAACGTCGGCAGGTCGTAGCCGCTCGCCCGGAGGTACGGCGATTGCGGCACGAGCGCGACGTACACCGGCAGACCGGCCGTCCGCATCGCGGTACGGATCCGGGTCAGCTCGGACGTCGGCATCGTCGCCCGCAGTCGCTCGTCCACGGACAGGTGGTCGGTCCGCCAGGCCGCGGCGATGCGGTCGGGCAGCTCGGGGGTATCGGCCTGAGCGGGGAGCACCGGCAGGAACGTTAGGGCCGCAACCACGGCGCAGAAGAGTCGGGCGGACATCGCGGACAGCCTACGACGACCGGATCTGGGCACACTCACACGGACGCTGAATCCCCTCGACCGGTTCCGGAATAGACGCGACCCTGGCTCGGACAGGGGAAGCCAAGCCAGGGTCACGGTGTTGCAGGGCAGAAACGTTGCTACAACACCCCGCTTTACAACAGGGCAGATCGCGGGGCATCCCGGGGCAGATGAATCTGCCCCGAGTGCAGAGGGCGTCTGGCGACGCTGCGCCTGCTGCGCAGCACCCGGCGGGCACCTGCTCGCGACGGCGCAGCGTCGCCAGACGCCCTCTCGAACCCTCCGGCTCGACCGCGCAAGCACCCGAGCCGGAGGAGCTGTCAGAAGGCGGACTCCGGGAGGTCCATCACGTCGAGGTCGGTGAGCTCGGCCTTGACCCGCTCGGCCCGGACCGACGGCATCGTGCTGCGGACGAACCACTGGGCCGCCGCCACCTTGCCGGTGTAAAAGTCCTGGTCAGCAGGGGAAAGCTCGCCGCCCAGCCGCTCCAGCGCGACCTCCGCCTGGCGGAGCATCAGCCACGAGCAGACCACGTCGCCGAGGACGAACAGCAGCCGGGAGGTGTTCAGGCCGACCTTGTAGATGTTGCGCGGGTCGCCGTTCTCCGCCTGCGGGTTGCTGGCCATCAGGGCCTGCCCCATGATGCCCAGGATCTTCTGGGTGTCCTCGAGCCCCTTGGCGAGCAGTCCGCGCTCCTCCTTCAGCCGGCCGTTGCCGGCCTCGGAGGCGACGAACGCCTGCACCTGCTCGGCCAGGTGACCGAGCGCCTTGCCCTGGTCCTTGATGATCTTGCGGAAGAACAGGTCCTGGCCCTGGATGGCCGTCGTGCCCTCGTAGAGCGTGTCGATCTTCGCGTCCCGCACGTACTGCTCGATCGGGTAGTCCTGCAGGAAGCCGGACCCGCCGAACGTCTGCAGCGACTCGGTGCCGAGCAGCGTCCACGACTTCTCCGAGCCGTAGCCCTTCACCAGCGGCAGCAGCAGATCGTTGACCCGCTCGGCGAGGTCGTCGTGCTCACCCGCGTACCGCGCCTGCTCCGCCCGGTCCTGGTACGTCGCCGTGAACAGCACCAGCGCCCGCAGCGCCTCGGCGTACGCCTTCTGCGTCATCAGCGAACGCCGTACGTCGGGGTGGTGCGTGATCGTGACCCGCGGCGCGTCCTTGGCCGGCTGGGTCAGGTCGGCGCCCTGCACCCGCTCCTTGGCGTATTCGAGCGCGTTCAGGTAGCCGCTGGACAGGGTGGCGATCGCCTTGGTGCCGACCATCATCCGGGCGTACTCGATGACCTGGAACATCTGCGCGATGCCGTCGTGCACCTCGCCGAGCAGCCAGCCCTTCGCCGGCACGCCGTCGCCGAAGGTGATCTCGCAGGTCGTGGAGACCTTGATGCCCATCTTCTTCTCGACGTTCGTGACGAAGGCGCCGTTGCGCTCACCCGTCAACTCGCCGGTCTCGAGGTCGAAGTCGTACTTCGGGACCACGAACAGGCTCAGGCCCTTCGTGCCCGGACCGCCGACGCCCTCGATGCCCTGCGGCCGCGCGAGAACCAGGTGGATGATGTTCTCGGTCAGGTCGTGCTCGCCCGAGGTGATGAACCGCTTGACGCCCTCGAGGTGCCAGCTGCCGTCTTCCTGCAGCGTGGCCTTGGTGCGGCCTGCGCCGACGTCGGAGCCGGCATCCGGCTCGGTCAGCACCATGGTCGCGCCCCAGCCGCGCTCGATGATGTGGTGCGCGATCTTCTTGTCGCGGTCGACGCCGTTGCGCCAGAGCACATGCGCGAAGTTCGGGCCGGCGGCGTACATGTGTACCGGCGGGTTGGCGCCGAGCACCAGCTCGGCGGCGGCCCAGCGCAACGACGGCGGCGTCGGCTGGCCACCGAGCTCGGCGGGCAGCTCGAGCTTGAACCACTCGGCGTCCATGTAGGCGTGGTAGCTCTTCTTGAACGCCTCGGGCATCCGGACCTCGTGCGCGTCCGGATCGAAGACCGGCGGGTTCCAGTCGGCCTCCGCGAACGACTCGGCCAGCTCGTGCTTGGCCAGCCGGTCGACCTCCGCGAGCACCTCACGCGCGGTGTCGACGTCCATGTCGGCGTACGGGCCCTGACCTAGGACGTCACCGCGGCCCAATACCTCGAGCAGGTTGAACTCGATATCCCGCAGGTTCGACTTGTAGTGGCTCACAGAAGCTCCCCATACCTAATAGCCGCATGTTTACTCGCCGGTAACTTGAGTATATACCCGCCGGTAATGAGGTCAAAGGGAGATTGACTGTGAGGTATGAAGCTGATTTACGAGACCCACTCGATCACTGTCGACAACGAACGCGGGATCGCGACCGGTTGGCTGCCCGGTGAGCTGTCCGAGGAGGGGCGCCGGCTCGCGGCTGAGATCGGGCCGCGCCGGCAGGACGTCGACGTGGTGTTCAGCTCCGACCTGCGTCGCGCAGTACAAACCGTCGAGCTGTCCGGGCTGACGGTGCCGCATCTGCAGGACTGGCGGTTGCGCGAGTGCAACTACGGCGTGCTGAACGGCGCACCGGTGGACGCGCTCGACCCGAGGGTCAAGCGCGTCCACAGTCCGTTCCCCGGGGGTCAGAGCTACACCGACGTCGTCGAGCTGACCCGTTCGTTCCTCGAGGACGCCAAGCGCTGGTACGACGGCCAGGTGGTGCTCGTGGTCGCGCACTCGGCGAACCGGTGGGCCCTCGAGCACCTCCTGGGCGGTCGCGCTTCGATGGAAGAGCTGATCGTCTCCCCGTTCAACTGGCAGCCGGGATGGGAGTACCGGGTCTAAGGCGTGTAGACGGTCGCGCTGCCGTACAGCTTCTTGGTGAAGGCCGACATGTACGACGACGTGTCGGACTCGGTCAGGTTGTACGTGAGGAAGACGCCGTACCCCTCGCTGACCGTTCGCTGGGCGAGGCTCGCGGCGGTCGACGAGCTGGTGTCGGTGTAGGAGATGGCGGCCGGGGAGAGGCGGGACTTCTCGCTCGGTCCGCTCGGGACGCCCCACGTGCCGTAGTACGGATTCCAGGCGTAGTTGAAGGTCTCCGCGATGCTCTGGCCGTTGTAGGTGAGGCGGTCCGCGGCGGGGCCGATGTCGTAGAGGGTGATCAGCTTGTTCGGGAGCTTGGCGCGGAGAGCCTGGACCAGGTAGACGAACGAGAAGTCGTTGGGCTGACCGGTCCCGTTGTTGCCGTACTCCGCGTACTCGTCGTCGAAGTCGATGCCGTCCAGACCGTACTGGTTGACCGCGTCGGCGAGCTGCTGCGCGAAGGCGTCGGCGGCCGCCTGGTTCGGGAAGTTCGCGAAGCCGGCGCCCTGGTGGTTGCCGAGGACCGACAGCAGGACCTTGATGCCCTTCTGCTGCAGCGGGCGGACCTGGGTGGCGACGTTGTTCAGCACGTTGGTCACCTGGTCGTTGAAGAACAGGTACGCGTTCGAGCCGTCGTAGTTGATGTTGGCCGCGAAGATCACCGCGACGTCGATCACCTGCGCTCCGCCGTTCGCGAGCGTGTACTTGCCGGCGCTCAGCATGCTGTAGTTGTTGACCTCGATGTACGCGACGGTGACCGGACCGGCCTTCTGCGCGCGGCGGCACTTGTTCGCGGCCTCGGCGGGCAGCGCGGCACCAGTGGCGGCCGCGGCGGTACCGGCGGCCAGGGCTGACAACAGGGTCCTTCGTTTCATGAGCGACGAACTCATCCGATCGACTCCTCGTCAAAGGTGGGCGGTGTCGCTATATCGGTTAAGTACCCGTCGCCGCCTGGACAAAAGCCCAGACGGCGACAAGAGATAAACCGGTATAGCGACACCGATCATCGATCGGCCGAAACCCGGTGTCAAGAGTTCACGTCAACGGTACGACGTCGATCTTGCCACCGGCCTCCACCTTCACCTCGGCGTGCATTCCGGCCGGTACCAGAAGCGCGTTCGAGCGCGCCGCGCTCCACGCGCCGCCGTCGTACCGGTAGGACAGTTGTGCGTCCTTGCGAGCGACCGCCCAGCCCTGGTTGTCGGGGAGTTTGATCGCGACCGGCAGCGTCGCCGCCGCATCGGGTACGCCGCCGTGCACGATCCGGGGCTTGCCCGTCTTCGGCTTGAGTACGGCGTACACGTGGGTCGGGTCGTTGTCGAGCGCCTGCTCGCCGATGTACACGGCCGTGCCGGTGGCGGTCACGCCGTACCCGGTCCAGACCGAGAAGGCGGTGCTGTTCGCGTTCGGGTCGCTGACCTTTCCGATCGCGTCGTTGAAGACCTCGTTCGCCTTCGCGCGCAGCTTGTTCGCGCCGTCGCTCATCGCCCAGAGCCCGTCACCCTCCTGCGCGAAGTCGGACCACAGCCGGTTGTCCGGGGTCTCGGTCAGCGTCGGCCCGGTGTTCAGGACAGCGAGATAGGAGAAGGCGTTGCCCGGCATCCTGTTGATGCGGAGGTCCTCGTCCTTCTGGCCGGCCGGAAGCTTCACGATCGCTACCCGGTCGCGGAACTTCAGCGGGGTGTACGTGCGCTTGACCGAACCGTCGTCGGCGTACGTGCGACCCAGCGACAGACCGATCTGTTTGCCCGGCATCTGCAGGACGACCAATGCCTTCGTGCCGTCCTTCCCGACGACGAACGCGGTCTGCTGGGACGAACCCGGGACCGGGTAGTCGTCGCCTATCACGGTCGGCTTGCCGTCCTTGCCGTCGACGACGTACCCCACCAGCGCTGCGACGCCCTCGTGGTACAGCTGCACGTCCGAGTGGTTGCGGAGGTCGGAGTTCTCGACCACGATCGCGGCCCGCCCGCCGGGCGTGTTTCCAGCCCAAGCGACCTTGGCGTCTCCCTGCAGGTGGTTGAAGATGCCGCGGTCGTGGTTGATCGACTTTCCGTGCGAGGATCGCCAGACCGCCAGGACCTGCCTCAGATACGTCATGTCGCCGGCCAGGTCGCCCTGCGTCGGACCGTTCATCAGGAACGCGTACGGATCGCCGTTGCCGGGGCGGGTTGCGACCGGCGGCTCGGCACTGTGGTCGAGGATCGTCGGCGCGGCGACCGCGGCCCCGCCGACGACGACCGTCGTCAATGCGATGGCGCCGGCCGTGAGGAAACGGCGGCGCCGGAGCCGGCGAGCCCCGCCGGCCCGCGCCCGGTCGAGCAGGTCGGGCGGCGCTTCGACGCTGTCGACGTCGGCGCTCAGCCGCTGCTTGAGTTCGGTCTCGGTCATCGCAGTCCTTCCAGGATGGCGGGTTCGGTGATGAGGCGGAGCCGGTCCAGTGCGCGGGACGTCTGGCTCTTCACCGTGCCGAGTGAGCACCCGAGCGCGTCGGCGGTCTGGGCCTCGGTGAGGTCTTCGTAGTACCGGAGCACGATCACGGCGCGCTGCCGCGGCGGAAGCTCCTGCAGGGCGGTGATCAGCTGGGCGCGGACCGCGTGGTCCTCGGCGCCGTCGGGCGTCGGCCGGTCGTGGTCGGCGAGCGCGACCTCGGGTTTGCGGCCCTTGCTGCGCCAGCGGTTCGCGGCGAGGTTGGCAAGAGTCTTGCGGGCGTACGCGTCCGGTGCGCTGTGGATCCGCCGCCAGCTGACGTAGACCCGCTCGTACATCTCCTGGACGAGATCCTCGGCGGCCGAGCGCTCGCCGACGAGCAGTACGGCGGTCCGTAGCAGCCGGGTCGAGCTGCCTCGGACGAAGTCGTCGAAATCATCACCCCGCGTGACCATCCACCCCTCCTCGGCGATCGTGCTCGTAGACAGGTAGACACCGGCGCAGACCGGAAGGTTGCATTGCCCGAGTCGCGGCGTGGTGGCGTTGTGGATGAAGATGGACGCTTCGGCCGCCATCGACGGGAGTTGATATGCGAGTGATCGGGCTGATGTCCGGGACGTCGTACGACGCGATCGACGCCGCTGCCGCGGATCTGCGGCTGGACGGCGACGAGTTGGTGCTGACGCCGCTGGGCATGCTCAGCCAGCCGTATCCGCCGGAGCTGCGGGCTGCGGTCGCAGCGTCGTTGCCACCGGCATCGACGACGGTCGAGCAGGTCTGCCGGCTCGACACCGGGATCGGGCAGGCGTTCGCCGCGGTGGCCCGGCAGGCGGTGGAGCAGTTGTGCGGTGGGTACGCCGACCTGATCGTCTCGCACGGGCAGACGGTCTTCCACTGGGTCGACGACGACGGAACGGTGCGCGGGACGCTGCAGCTCGGGCAGCCGGCGTGGATCGCCGAGGCTACCGGCATACCGGTGGTGTCGGACCTGCGGGCGCGGGACGTGGCGGCGGGCGGGCAGGGTGCGCCGCTGGTGAGCATCATCGATGTGCTGTGGTTGCGCGGGCGTCCCGGCGTACCGGTCGCTCTGAATCTCGGCGGGATCGCGAACATCACCGTCGTCCACGGCGAGCCGGTTGCCTTCGACACCGGTCCGGCGAATGCCCTGATCGACGCTGTGGTGACGGAGCTGACCGGGCAGCCGTTCGATGCCGACGGGGTGATGGCGGCGCGGGGTCAGGTACACGAGGAACTGCTCGCTCGGCTGCTGGCGGAGCCGTACTACGCCCGGCCGGCGCCGAAGTCGACGGGCAAGGAGCTGTTCAACCTCGCCTACGTCGCCAAGGCGATGGAGGGGCTGCCGGAGATCCCCACGGAGGACCTGGTCGCCACCGTGACCACGCTGACCGCCCGGACCGTCGCCGACGCCGTCCGGAGGTACGGCGGGACCGAAGTGGTCGCATCGGGAGGCGGGATCCAGAACCCGGCGCTGATGCATCTGCTGGCGGACGAGCTGGAGATTCCGGTCCGGACCACGGACGAGCTGGGCATGCCGTCGGCGGCGAAGGAGGCGTACGCGTTCGCCGTGCTCGGGTTCCTGAGCGTGCACGGCCTCGGCGGGACGGTGCCGAGTTGCACCGGCGCCACGCACTCCAGCGTGCTCGGCTCGGTCACACCCGGGCTGAGTGGACTACCGACGATTTCAGGCGAGGCACGACCTCCCATGCGCCTTCTGGTGCAATGACCGCACACTAGTGCTGTGACGAGGATGTTCGTGGTGACGGGAGCACCCGGGTCGGGGAAGACGACGGTCGTGCCGGAGTTGGTGCGGCTCAGCCCGGGGAACCTGGTCGTGATGGACATGGACGAGCTGCTGGACGACGACGGCCGGCTGCTCGGGATCGACATCGCCAGTCCGACGGCGGCGCCGATCTGGCCGGCGTACAACGCGCTCTGGTTGCGGATCACCGAGCTGATCAGGCGGTCCGGGATTCCGGTGCTGCTGCTCTCGCCGTTGCTGCCGGCCGAGCTGCCGGAGGGCCGCTGGCTGCACCTGGACTGCCCGGACGCCATTCGCCGCAAACGGCTCGCGCTCCGCGGCTGGGCCGAGGACCAGATCGCCGACGCCCTCGCCGAGGCCGCCGAGCTCCGGACCCGGGTCCCGCGCTCGGTCCGTGGCGACCTCTCGCCGGACCGCGTGGCCCGCAGCATCCTCGACTGGATCCGCGGCGAACGCTTCGGCAAGACCCTCAACCTGTGGGGCCGGCTCCGGACTTGACCTTCGAGTTGGTTCAGGGATCAGGGTCGGGCCCATGAGGCTGACGATCAGTGAGTTTGCGCGGGTAGTGGGGCTGGCCCCGAGCGCGCTGCGGTTCTACGACGACTGCGGGCTGCTGCCGCCCGCTTTTGTGGACGCGGCGAACGGCTATCGGTACTACGACCGGTCGCAACAAACCAGGGCTCGGCTGCTGCGCGACCTGCGCGAGATCGACCTCCCGCTCCCGGAAGTTCGTATCGCCCTGGATGCCGACCCCGCCGACGTGGCGGACCTCGTCCGCTCGCATCTCCGCACGCTCGAAGCCAAGTCGACCGCAACCCGCGAAGCTGCAACCCGCCTCCTCACCCAGCTCCTCGCGCACCAAACGACGGCAGCCCTGGGCGGACCGGAACTTGCCAGCGCGATCCGCCAGGTCTCGCCGGCCGCGGCCGCGACAGGCGAGTACCCCGGCCTGGACTGTGTGCTGATCGAGTTCTCGCCCGACGAGATCATCTTCGTGGCGACCGATCGCTATCGGCTGGCGGTGCGGACTGTTCGGCCGGTGGAATTCGGTGGGGTGGCCGGGCGGGTCTTGGTCCGGGCGGACGAGCTCGCGCAGGTGAGCCGGTGGGCCGCGGCGGGGGATGTGGTGCGGTGCGAGGTCGACGGCGGGCTGGTGCTCGTGCGGGGTGACGAGTCGCGTGAGCTGGCCGTGGTTGATGCCGAGTATCCGGCGTACCAGCAGATTCTCGACGGGCTGGCGCCGCCGGTCTGCCGGGTGGCGGTGGATCGGGCGCGGCTGCTCGACGTACTGGTCGGGCGGGATGTTGTTGCCTTTGACATCGACTCCGGGAGCCTGCGGATCGGCGACGAGGTGAAGCTCGACGCCATCGGGTCCGGGTCGGTGCGGGTCGGCTTCACCGCGAGTATGCTCGCCGCCGCGCTGGAGGCGAGTGTCGGGCCGGACGTGCTGCTCGAGATCTGCGAGCCGGCGCGACCGGTCGTCGTACGGTCGGCCGACCAGGGCACGTTCACCACCCTCGTCATGCCCGTCCGGCTGGACGGGTGACGCGGTCGTTCTACGGCTGGCTGGCAGGATCGACTCTCTCGGTACTCGGTGACACCGCGCTGTTCTTCGCGCTCGGTTGGGCGGCGACGGGCATCGGCCCACAGGTCGCCGCGCTGGTGCTGACCGGGTTCACCCTGCCGCGCGCCGTACTACTCCTGCTCGGTGGCATCCTTGGTGACCGGATCGGTCCGCGTCGGTTGCTGCTCGGGTGCAGCGCGATCGTCGGCACATGCTGCTTCGTGCTGGCCGCGGTGGTGGGTGTCCGCGGGACTTCGGCCGGTCTGCTGTTGATAACGGCGGTGGTGGTCGGGACGGTTGATGCCTTCGCGCTGCCCGCGGCGGGCGTGCTGCCGCGGCTGTTCGTGGCGGAGGAGCAGTTGCCTAGGGCAATGGCTCTGCGTACGTCGGCGACGCAGCTCATCACGCTGGCCGGTGGACCGCTCAGTGGGCTGCTCGTTGCGACGGTCGGGCTGGTCGGGGCGCTCGTGCTCGACGGGCTGACGTTCGCGGTGCAGTTCCTTGTGCTGTTCACGCTCAGACCGCCGTACGACGTGAGCCCAGCCGCCCGCGTCGGCCGTTCCGTTGTCCGCGAGGCGCTGGATGGGTTGCGGGTTGCTGCTGGGGATCCTGTGTTGCGGATGGTGCTGGCTGTGGTGGCGCTGGTGGCTGCGTTCGTCCTGCCGGTCACGTCGTTGTGCGTTCCGTTGCTGGCCCGATCACACGGCTGGGCGGCCGGGCAAGCCGGATTTGTTGTGGCGGGCAACGTTTGTGGTGGGCTGGTCGTGACGATCCTCGTCGCCCGGTTCGGCACGTTCGAGCGCGCCGAGCTGACCGGCGGCGTCGGGTGTCTTGTCGCCGCGGTCGGGATCTCGGGTCTCGCGCTGGCACCGTCCGTCCCGCTGGCGGTCGGCGCGACTCTTGTGCAGGGCGTCGGCATCGGGCTCTTCACGTCCCACCTTGCGCCGGTGTTCGTCCGCAGTACGCCGACATCGCATCTGACTCGACTGCAGTCGCTGCTGTCGTTGGTGCAGACCGTTCCGCTGATCGTGTCGACGAATCTCCTCGCCACGCTCGACGTACACAGTGCGCTCATCCTCGCGGCCGCCGCGACCGCACTCGCCGGCCTCCTCCAGGTCCGCGCCTACCTGCCGAAGTCGATCTCGAAGGTCGGGTAGTCCGGCTGCGGACACGGCTCACCGCGATACCCCAACTTCTCGTAGAACGGCGCCGCCCGCTCGTGATGGCCTTGCCACTCGAGATGCTGGACCCGCGTCGACGCCCACTCCGCCACCGCATCCATCAACGCCCGCCCAACCCCACCACGCTGCCGCTCCGGCGCGACGTATAGATCATGCAGCCGCCCGTGGTGCCTCCGCCCCGCCCGCAAGTGCGTCCCGTAGTCCTGCACCACGGCGTACCCGATCAGCTCCCCACCATCGTCGTACCCCAACGCCACCCACCGCGGATCCTCCACCAACTCCTCGAAGAACCCCCGCGACTCCACCTCCGAAAACGCAGTCCCGAACCCCTCCACCAAAGGCCACAACCGCCCCCAGTCCTCCACCATCAACTCCCGCACACCCATCCCCCCTCCCAGTCGGCCCACCCTCGCGACCATCCATTTCTGGCCTTGTAAGACGGATCGTCTTACGATGGTGGTATGGCGGACACGATCACGATTCGTACTGACGCGGAGACCGAGCATGCGCTGGCGGTGCTGACTCACGACGGGAGTTCGCGCTCGGCGGTCATCAGGCAAGCGGTGCTCGAGGCGGCGTCGCGCCGGGAGCGGGCCGCGGAGATGCGCCGAGCCGTACTGCGAATGCCGCTCGGCGATCCTGATGGCATCGACGTCGGGGCGGAGCTGTCCCAGGACCGGGACGGCGAGCGCTGAATGATCTACCTCGACTCGGCCACGATCGTGAAGCTGGTCCACGCCGAGACCGAATCGCAGGCCTTACGTGACTGGCTGGACGAGCGGGCCGAGGTCGGTTGGGTGAGCTCCGTCCTCGCCGAGATCGAGTCGTTCCGGGCCTTGGCCCGGCACGCTCCTGAGGCGGTGTCGCGACTACATCTGGTCCTGGATCTCATCGACCTCGTCGACCTGGACGCGGGTACGCGGATTCTCGCGCAGACAGTTCGGCCGGCGACCGTGCGGAGCCTGGACGCTGTCCACCTCGCGACCGCCCTTCGCGTCCAGCCGCTCACCGCCTTCGTCACCTACGACAAGCGCCTCGCCGACGCAGCCCGAGCAGCCGGCCTCACCGTCGACGTACCCACCCGACCTATTGACAGCATGTTGTCGTGATGACAGCATGTTGTCTATGAGGACAGCTTATGTGGCGGTTTACGAGACGTTGGCGGACTGGGAGATCGGGCACCTGGTGGTGGAGTTGCGGACGGGGCGGTTTACCGGGGTGCCGTGGGCTGTGGTGACGGTGGGGGAGTCGTTGGAGCCGGTGGTGACCATGGGTGGGATGCGGGTTGTGCCGGATGTGACGATTGCTGACGTCGAGCCGGACGCGGGTGACCTGCTGGTGCTGGCTGGGTCGGGGCAGTGGGACAACGGGGGTGGGGACGCGTTCGCCAAGTTGGCGGCGCGGTTCCTCGAGGCGTCGGTGCCGGTGGCGGCTATCTGTGGCGCGACCGCGGGCCTGGCGCGGGCGGGGCTTCTGGATGAGCGCAAGCACACGAGTGCCGCGAAGGAGTATCTACAGGCGACCGGATACCAGGGCGTCGAGAACTACGTCGACGAGCGGGCTGTTGTCGGTGGGGACCTGATCACAGCGGGGCCGGACTCGCCGGTGCAGTTCGCGCGGGCGGTGCTGCAGCGGCTCGAGCTGGCGGACGAGCGGAAGCTGGATGCGTACGAAGGCGTGTTCCATCGCGCCGACCCCGCGGCGTACGCGGTGCTGGTGGGATGACGCGAGAGCGCGGACCGGCTGGCGCGGACCGGCGTACCCGATGATGGTCGGATGACGGTTCCACCTCGGGAAGAGTGGCCGAAGCCGACGAAACAGTCGGAGGGTGGTGCGGTGTTGACCGATGTCGTCCTCGCCACCTTCCGGCTGAACGCGCGGCTGATGGAGGCCGCCCAGGACCTCGCCGCGCACGGCGGCCTGACGGCTGCGTGGTGGCAGGTGCTGGGCGGGGTGCTCGACGAGCCGCGGTCGGTCGCCGACGTCGGCCGGATCATGGGCGTCAGCCGGCAAGGTGTGCAGCGCATCGCGGATCTGCTGGTGGAGCGAGGGCTGGCGGAGTACCGACCGAACCCGGCCCACCGTCGCGCCAAGCTGCTCGCCTGCACCGAGGCCGGCTACTGGGCGATCCGCCAGATCGCGGTCGCCCAGCATCCGTGGACGTCGCAGCTCGCGAAGGCCGTCGACCTGGACGACCTTCGGACGACGCTCGCCACCATGCAGGCGATCATCACCAAGCTGGAAGAAGCTTGATCGCCAGACTGCTCCCGTAGGTGTGGCGGGTGGTAAAGGTCAATCGTGTGCCGGTCAGCGTTCGCGTCACCTGAATCCCTGATACGGGGGTCGCGGGCTTGAGGTACTGCGCCCAGAGGTTGACGGTGATCGTGTCGCGCTGCGTCGTCGGATCGGACACCGCAACCTGCACGCTCGACGATTGACGGCGGAGCAGCAGCGAGGCCGGACCGTCGATCGTGAACCCGGGAAGGTTGTGAGCTCCGGGGGTGAACGTGTTGGCAGCGGTCAGGCGAAGGCCCAGATGCTGGATCGCCTGCGCTTTAACGGTGTTGGCAAGGGTCAGGATCCGGTTGTGCTGGTAAGCCTTCAGAGCGGATTCTGTTGCGTTAGGCACCAATGCGTAAGCCAGAGAACCGCTGGCGCCGGCAGGTTGGGTGGCGGTGAGAGCGAAGACCTGCTTGGTGATCGCGGTGTCCGGGTTGGACGTGCGTACCACGCGCCGGCTCCGGGTGATCGCCCGCAGATCGACCGAGAGCTCGGTCGGCTGGAGGAAGTGGTAGCCGATGGAGGCTGTGCTGTTGGTGTAGTGGAGCCATCGTGGTGACACCTGGCCGGAGCCGGTCCACGGGCGGCCGTCGCGGCGTACGCCAGTGATCGTCACAGGGTCGGTTGCGCCGGCGATGCGGGTGTCGAGGGTGGTTGTGACCGCGCGGGTCGCGTCGCCGACGCCCGCCGCGAGTACGACGATCTCGTCGTCGAGGAGGAACCACGACTTGGTCGCCGAGGCGTTCTTGTAGACCACGAAGTCGTCCGGCAGGTTCGCGCGCGACGCGTACGCGAAATCGTCCGACTGCACCCAGCCGACCGCGCCGTACGCGTCGAGGGTCGCGCCGCCGGAGTGGACGTTGGTGCCGGTCGGGAAGTACACGTAGGTGTTCTGCGACTCCGACGATGCGGTGAAGGTCGGCGGGTTGTCGTAGTACGCCGTTCCGTACAGCTCCGGCACCGTCTTGCGTGTCTCGACCGGCGCGGTCACGCCGCCGAGCGCGTACGGCGAGACCGTCGTGTAGTAGTCGATGCCGAACGACTTCGTCTGGTCCTCGCCCGCCAGGTAGAGGTAGTGCGCGCCGTCGCCCTGGAACCACGGCATCAGGTTCTCGCCGCTCATGTACTCGTACTTGCTGATCCGCTGCGAATTCCGCGCGACCGCGAACGCGTACCCGGGCCGTCGATGCACGGTCCGGTCCATCGCGTTGAAGGCCGTCGTGCTCGCGGCCGGATTGAGGTCCGCCGGGACGATCGCCGGATCGTTCTTCAAGTCTGCGAACCGGCCGATGCTGACCGGCGAGACGAACGAGTTCACGTTGATCGTGGGCCGCGCGGTGAACTTCGCGAACGCCTTCAGACGCAGGGCATCCGCGCCGGTCGCGTAGTCGGCCAGATCGACGATCGCCTCGACGACGACCGCCACGTCGTCGTACCCGGTCGCCGTCCGTGACACCGCGCGACCCTTGACGATCTCCATCATCCAGCCCTCGAAGATCAACGGCGCGAACCCGTGCTCGACCCAGCCCTGCACTACACCGACCAGGTCGCCACTCTGCGCGTAGTCCGTCCCCGCGAGCGTCTTGATCGTCTGAACGACCCGGCTGAGCAGGCCCTTTCCGTATGAACCCGTGTACGCGACCGACGCGTGCTGGATGAACGAGCCGTCCGCGTAGTACCCGTCGGTGACGTCGTGCTGGAGGTTGTACGGGTCGATGGTCGCGAAGACCGTGAACTGGTCCTGCAGCGCCTTCCGGATCCGCGCGTCGTCGTTCAGCAGGGCACCCTGGAGGACGCGGTTCGCGGTGATGTCGACGAGGTTCGCGCCGGTGTGGAAGCGCGAGTCGAGGTCGACGTCCCCGTCCTTCCCGTTGCGCAGGTACGCGTCCATCGAGGCGACGTACTGCGTGATCAGGTCGGTCGGGGCGTCGATCAGCGCGAGCGTCTTCGACACGAACGTCGAGATGCCGATCTCCCAGGTGAACCAGTTGCCGTAGTACCCCTTCGACTGGTCGCCGTAGTAGTTCTGGTGCAGCCAGAGCAGCTTCTCCGCGATCCGGGCGCGCACCTGCTCGTTGCCCTGCAGGTCGGATGCCGGACCGGGCCGGCGGAAGGCGAGCGCGATCTCGTAGAGGTGCTGGTACGACGAGCTGAGGTTCGGATCGCTCGTGCCGAGGGGCAGGCCGGCGAAGAGTTCGCCGGCGCCGGCGCGGTCGAGCGCGGCCAACCAGGTCCGCGCCGTGCTGTCGATCGCGGCGACTTTTGCGGCGACCTCGGGGCGGGCGTTCGATTCCGCCGTACCGGCGTAGATCGCGATCGCATTGGCCAGCAACTGCCCGGGCTCGGCGCTCACCGTCCGCCCGTCAGCGCGGGCGGCCGGAGCTGGGTTGACCGCGGTCAACAGGGCGATGGCGGGAACGAAGGACAGCAGGCGGCGACGGGTGATATCCACTGAAACTCCCAGGCGGTGGGAAAAACCTCACCCCGAGAGTCAATCAGCCGGAACTATCTTCCGGCAACCGCTTGCTGCCTGTGACTTACGCCCCGCCGGCGCCGATCAGTTGGGGGTCGATGGACAGGACCCGGACTGCTTCGCCGGTCGACTTGGCGGGGATGACCAGAGCGACCTGGTGGAGGTAGTCCTGGTGCAGGCTCTGCGTGTACTTGACCATGCTGCTGAAGGCGGTCGCCTCGCCGCTGGTCCAGTACGCGTTCGAGCCCGGCTCGACGCGCTGCAGGTACTGCTCGGTGAGCGTGAGGAACACCAGTGCGTCGCCGGACGACGTGATGAAGGTCAGCGGCTCGCCGGACGCTGCGAACGCGTCGGTCACGCTCGCGATGTACGGCTCCGCGGTGTCATTGGCCTTCGACGTCGCACGTAGCTTGAGGAAGCTCGAGAGGGCGGGTGACGGCGTGAAGAGCTTCGACTGCGGCGCATTCGGGCCGCCGGTCAGGTACGCCGCGAGGTCCTTCGCGACTGTTGCCGGCTGACTCTGCAGCTTGCTCAGGTCGCTCTTCTCCGGGGTGCGCATCCCGTCGACCGACGGCAACTCGACCCCCTTCGGCGGGTAGACCGAGTGCGTCAACAGCCACGGGCTGCCGGCGTTCTGTCGCTGCCAGACGCCGAGCTGCCGGTTGCCCGGCGCATTGGAGATGCCCGAGCTGACCACGAACCGCATCGGGTACGACGCGAACTGCGGTGCGCCGATCTCCGGGTCGGTGTAGCTGAACGGCTTCGAGATGTCCTTGCCGGCGGCATCGAGCTTGCGCCCGATCACGAAGCCCGCCTGGGTCTGCGCGAGTGTCGGATTGCCCTCGATCGTCGCGGAGAGCTTGGCGTCGCGCGTCCGGTTCGCCTGGTTGTTGAGCTGGTTGTAGCGCTGGACCACGGCCTGCGCGTCGGCAAGCGTGACGGCCGGACGGCTGTCCGGTGCGGACAGGCTGTTCTTCGGCGGCATCAGACCGCAGCTCGTTGTCGTGAGCAACAAAGCGCCACTGGCCAGCAGGGCGGCCGTACGGCGGACCGCCTCGTCGCTCTTCTCGAACTCGGGCGACGCGGCGAGCGGAACGGTCTCCGGCTCGACGGCCTCGGAGCGCTCGACGGTCTCAGCGGGCTCGATCGTTTCGGTGCGCTCGATGGTCTCGGTGCGCTCGATGGTCTCGGTGTGCTGGACGGTCCCGGTGCTCTGGACGGTCTCGGTGGGCTCGACGGGTTCGGTGCGGTCCACCGGTTCGGCGTACCGCGGCGGCTCGGGCTGCTGGGAGGCGCCGGCGCCGATGAGAGCCGGCGACTTGGCCCGGGCGACCGCCGCGGCCGACATGAACATCGGCGCCGCCGGCACCGGCGTCGGCTTGATCGGAGCGGGCGCTGCCACCGCCGGCTTCGGCTTCGCGGCCGGGGGCTTCGGCTGGGTCGTGGCGAACGGGCTGACCCGCTCAGGCGCGAACGGCGACACGCGGTACGCCGGCTCGTTGTCGTCCGACGTACCGGCCGCGACCGGAACCAGGACCGGGATGCGCGAGGTGACGGGCAGCGGGATCTCGGTCGTCGCCTCGGCGTCAGCCGCGACCGCGACCTTCCGGCGACGGAACATCAACGCCAGGCCCAGCGCGAGCACCAAAACCCCCGCACCCAGCACCAGCAGGCAGATCCCGAACAGCCGGTGCACCTGCACCCCGAAGCTGACGTGCGCTCCGACGGCCGGCGTGCCGTCCGCGTTCATCACGACGACCTCGTACCGACCGTCCTGCATCGGCCAGCTCAGCGACTGCGAGCCGGTGGCGGACTGCGCGACCCACCAGTCGAGCTGGCCGGGCGGCGTCAGCTTGCCGTTGCGGCCGCGCAGGTCCTGCGTGCCGAACGTGCCCGGCGGCTCGAAGCGGATCAGCTGGGTGTGCGCCGACCCGGCGAGATAGTCGCGAACGTCGAGGTCCTGCCCGATGCCGACGAACAGCGGCTTGTCGCCGGACGCGCTGACGTGCAGCGTCGGGCCGTGCCGGTCGAGCAGCGTGGGCGCGGTGACGACCGCGAGCCCCGAACTGGCGAACTCACGGCTGGGGGTCGAGATCGTGTTGTCCGGACCGACCAGCCAGAAGGCGGCAACGGCTCCGGCCACGGTGGCCACGAGACCTGCCAGCGACAGCAGCAGGCCCAGGGTGATGCGGGCGAAACGCATGAAGAGGCTCCCGTTGTACGACGAGCCCGGCGACGGACGGGTGCACCGGACGGCGGGTTCACCGGTCCGGACCCCTCTCCAGGTATCCGGAAGCTCACCCGTTGTTACTAGATAACTGAGCCAACAAGGATCTGTTACGGATCGGGCTCAGACGGGTGAAGCCGACTCCCACGGCGATCGGCAACGGGTTGCCGGTTCAGTGCAGGTACGACGCGCCGTTGAAGTCGAGGACCGCGCCGCTCGCCCAGTTCGCCTGGGGTGAGGCAAGCCAGAAGATCGCGTCGCCGACCTCCTCGGCGGTGGCGACCCGGTCGAACGGGCTCTGGGCCCGGATCGCGTCGCCGCCGGGACCCGACAGGAAGGTCTCAGTCATGTCGGTGGCGATGAATCCGGGCGCGATTGACGTCACGCTGATGTCATGTGGTGCCAACGATGCCGCCAACGATTGCCCGAGCGAGTGCAGCCCGGCCTTCGAGGCGCCGTACGCGGGCACGTCCGGCTCGCCGCGATAGGCGCCGCGCGATCCGACATTGACGATCGCACCCCGCCGTACGCCGTCCGCGGGGTCCTTGTCGAGCATCTGCCGCGCCACGCACCACGTCACATGGGCCGCGCCCTCGAGGTTGACCGCCAACGTACGACGCCAGGTCGCGACCCACTCGTCGTACGACGTCTCGGCCAGCGGGTGACCGACCCGGCGCGAACCGCCGACCGGCTCGTCGACGAACATCGCCGCGTTGTTGACGAGTACGTCGATCCGCCCCAGTGCGCTGGCCGATTCGTCAACCAGGGCAGGGATTGCGGCCGCGTCACCGAGGTCCGCGGCGATCACTGCATGGCCGTCGCCGGGCAGTCCGGCCCGGATCTCCTCGGCGCGGTCGATCGCCCCGCGGCAGTGCAGCACGACCCGGTCGCCGGCTCGTGCGAACGCCTGCGCGGCGGCCGCGCCGACGCCCCTGGATGCGCCGGTGATGAGTACCCCTCTGGACACGGATCCTCCCTTGGTTGACTGCACGTCATTCTGCCTGTGCCGCCACTCTGACGACGAGGTGACATCAGGAGGGGTTGACAGTGACGTCACGATGACGTCATGCTTGCTGTCATGGAACTTGACCACTACCTCGAGTCGGTGCGGCGGAGCGTCGAGAACGCCACCGCCCTGGCCGACGACCAAACCCGCTCCGTGGCCCAGCGCCTCGGGGCGACGCTGGATGACGCGGGCCGCCTGGCCCTCATCTCAGCCCTGTCCGACGCTGCCGGGGAGATCAGCCGCGAGCTGTCCCCGGGCTCGGTCGAGCTCCGGATGGCCGGTGGCCGTCCCGAGTTCGTGGTCACGCCGGCTCCCAGCCAGCTGACCGGTCCGGACGAGACCGACGACGACATCGACGACGAGGCCGACTCGGAGGCGAACGAGCAGTTCGTGTTCGACGCCGACGAGCCGACCGCCCGGATCACGCTCCGGCTGCCGATGTCGATCAAGAACAAGGTGGACGAGGCCGCGAATGCCGAGGGCATCTCCTCGAACGCGTGGCTGATGCGCACCGTGATGACCGAGCTGAGCGACCGTGGCCGCCGCTCGCGTCCGCCCCGGCCGCCGCGCCCGCCGCGGGGTCCGGTCTTCGGTCCGGAAGGCCCGCTGGGCCCGAACGGCCCGCTCGGCCCCGACGGTGTCTTCGGCCCGAACGGCGTGTTCGGTCCGAACGGACCCTTCGGCGACGAGGGCGTCTTCGGCCCGGAGCGCAGCCGCCGGGACCGCGACCGCCGGCGTGACGACCGCGACCGGCGCCGCGAGGACAAGGAACGACGCAAGGGCGGACACGGCCCGGGACAACGGATGACGGGATGGGTCGAATGAGCGGCTTCAGCCAGCAGATCACCGACGACGAGAACGATCGGATCGAGCGGATCCGGATCGACATCGGCTCCGGTCTGGTCGAGCTCAAGGCCAACCCGGACGGCGCGGGGACCGCGGTCGCCATCGACGTCGACGAAGGCCGGGAAGAGGACGTGATCGTGGAGGTCGTCGACGGGGAGCTGATCATCGAAGGCCCGCGCAACGTCCGCCGCGGACCGGAGATCCAGGTCCGGATCGCCACCTCGGCGGTTCTCGAGGCCAGGGTGAAGACCGGCTCCGGGGACATCACCTCCGAGGTTCCGCTCGGTCCGGCCCGACTGTCCACCGGCTCCGGCGACGTACAGCTGACCCGGGTCGAGGGCGAGCTGGGTGTCAACACCGGCAGCGGTGACGTCAAGGTCGAGCAGGTCGACGGCGCGGTCAAGGCCAGCACCGGCTCCGGTTCGATCGACATCGACGAGGCCGGCGACGCGCTCGGCCTGAGCACCGGCTCCGGCGACGTCACCGTGGGCGAGGCCAACGGTCCCACGTCGGTCAAGGTCGGCTCGGGTGACATCACCATCGAGCGGATCCGCGACCACTCGGTCGCCACCTCCGGTTCCGGCGACGTCAGGGTCGAGATCGCCGACGGACCGAGCGTCCAGGCCGAGACGGCCCGCGGCGATGTCCAGATCGGGGTGCCCGAGGGCCTCCCGACGTACCTCGACCTGAAGACCGTCACCGGGCAGATCAGCTGCGATCTCGAGCCCGGCGAGAAGCCGGCCGAGGGGGAGCGCGCCCTGATGCTGCGGGCCCGCACCGTCTCCGGCGACATCACGGTCTACAAGGTCTGACCCCGCGTAACGCCGCACGCGTCGGATCGGCGCGGTCGGGTTCGTTGGGTTGATGTAAGCGATCACGGTCCCGCCGACTGGGGCGGGACCCGGGCGAAGCATTGCCGAAAACCACTACTGCACCGGGATTGTCCGAAGGGGAGCACGATCATGATCACCGAACACCAGGAAGTTGCCCGCTACCGAGTCGCCGAGCAACTGCGCGCCGCCGAGGCCCGCGCCATGCTTCACGACCGCAAGAACCGCACCAGCCCGCGGGAGGGTCTCGCCAGCGCACTGCGCCGGCTGGCCGACCGGCTGGAGCCCAGCCGCCTGGCCGAGCCCGCGTCCCGGGTCCTGGCCGACCAGCAGCCCCGCCACCGCGGGACCGGGCTCTCGATCGTCCGATGAACGGTGTAAAGCAGAGCGGGGTACCGCTGAACAGCGCGGCCGCCGCGCTGTACCACCTGCTGCAGCGTCTGGGACTCGCCCGGACCAGCTGAGATTCTCCGGACGCTGCAGCTTGGTGCAACGCCTGTGGATAACTGCCGGGCCGACCCATGGACACTGCTAGCGTTCAGTCGATCATTCTCGGTCGACCTTGGGGAGAGTTACCAACGATGTTGCGCCCGATGGTGGCAACTACAGCCGTCACCGCCGCCCTGATCCTCGTGGCCGGTTGCGGCGGCAGCGACAAGAAATCCGACTCGGGCTCCGGCAACGGCGGTCAGTCCACCACCTCCGCCACACCGTCGGCTCCGACGGTCCCGTCCTTCGATCCGCCCAAGGCGCTCAGCGTCGCGGCAGCGTTCCCGTCAGCCGACTACCAGGGACGGTCGGCCCTCGACGAGGCCCAGATGGGCATCGCCGGCCAGGTCGCGCTGGTCGGCGGCTTTGCCGGACTCAACGGGCACGATGTCGCCAACCCGAACAACCAGTGGATGATCCCGTCGAAGTCGGCCGACACCACCACGGTCAGCGGCGCCAGCAAGCCGATGGCCGCCAAGGTCGACGGCAAGGATGTCGCGGTGGTCGCCTACGCCGAGGAAGACAAGGGCAACGGCACCCAGAAGCCGAGCGGACTGATCCTCGTCCAGTGGATCGACGTCATGACCGGCAAGAAGATCGCCGAGGTCTCCACGCCGGTGAGCACGCTGGACGGCACCGGCAGCGACGCGATCGGTAGCCCTAAGCTGACGAACACGGCGTACGACCCGGAGACGGGCCAGGTCGCGGTCGGTGTCAGCACGATCGGAAACTCGAGCGTGCTGAGCAAAACCCTGGCGGTGTTCGCGGACCCCAAGACGCAGAAGTCGACGATCATGCCGGCGATCACCCCGGCCGCTGTGCACGACGGCGTGATCGCCGGCGCCAAGGGCTCGAACGACGCGAAAGCCACCGACGGCACGATCCTGCTCGCCGATGGTGCGAGCGGGAAGGTCACCAAGCAGCTCCCGCTGAAGCAGCCCGTCCCGACGCCCCTCGCCGGCGGTGCCAAGCACGCGTACTTCTACGGCAGCAGGTACACCGACTACGACGCCGGGATCGCCGTCAGCGCGATCTACGCGCTCGACCTGTCGACCGGCGCCGTGGTGCAGACGGCTCCTGCCCTCCCGCAGAAGGACGTCGTCGGCTACGACTGCATCGCGGACCAGGCGACCTCGATCGTCTGCACCAGCAACGGGAACTCCGGTCCGGAGGAGATCCTCGGGCTCGACGACACCACTGGCAAGAAGACCTGGGGATACACGAGTCTGTCCGGCGGCCGCGTCGTACCCCAGCGGGTGACGGCGGCGTACCACGGCGTCGTGTATGCGCAGACCGAGGCGCAGCCGGTGCTGCTCGACGCGAAGACCGGCCAGGACCTGCCGAGCGCGGCGCCGTCGTCGGGCGGCCCGAGCTCGAGCGACACGCCCTCGTCCGGTGTCACGCCCTCGTCCGGTGACAGCGCGTCGACCGGTGACACCCCGTCCGAGAGCGACTCCCCGTCGGACAACGGTGACCTGGGCCTGACGCTCTACAACGGCAAGCAGGAGTCGCCCGTTGCGGTCTCGCCGTTCGGAGGCGTCTACCGGCAGTTGCCGACCGGCAACGACTCGTCGGATCTCGAGTCGGTCTGCATCTTCGTCAAGGCGACCGCCTGATCACTGACAGAAGTAAAGGCCCCGGGACTCTCTCTCGTCCCGGGGCCTTTCTTTCTGTGGTCAGACGTCGCTGCGGTGGAAGTTGAGGTAGGACCGGGACGGCGTCGGGCCGCGCTGGCCCTGGTAGCGGGAGCCGTACTTCTCCGAGCCGTACGGGTGTTCCGCGGGGGATGAGAGGCGGAAGAAGCAGAGCTGGCCGATCTTCATCCCCGGCCAGAGCTTGATCGGCAGCGTGGCGACGTTCGATAGCTCCAGCGTCACGTGCCCGGAGAAGCCCGGGTCGATGAAGCCGGCCGTCGAGTGCGTCAGCAGCCCCAGCCGGCCGAGCGACGACTTGCCCTCGAGGCGGGCGGCGACGTCGTCGGGGAGCGTGATCAGCTCGTACGTCGATCCCAGGACGAACTCACCGGGATGCAGGATGAACGGCTCCTCGCCGTCCGGTTCGACCAGCCGGGTCAGATCCGGCTGTTCCTCGGCGGGGTCGATGTGCGGATACCTGTGGTTCTCGAAAACCCGGAAGAACCGGTCCAGCCGTACGTCGACACTCGACGGCTGCACCATCGCAGCGTCGAACGGGTCCAGCTGGACCCGCTTCGCGTCGAGCTCGGCCAAGATGTCACGGTCGGAGAGCAGCACGGTCGCACGTTAGCAGCGTGCTGCTCATCCGCACAGCGTCAGGCCCTTCCCGAGGGCTGGTGGTGAAGTCGTCCGGAGCCCTCAGCTCTCCGGCAGGATCGCACCACCAACCTGGGCCTGAGGCAACTAACCTCAGTCGGACAGCTTGTTGAACTTCGACACCTGGCTGGCGAAGGTCTTCACCTGCGCGGGCGACCAGTCCTTGAGCAGGTCCTCGATCACCTTGTGCCGCTTCTTCCGGGCCGCAGTCAGCTTGCGCTTGCCGGCCGCGGTCAGTGTCAGCAGGGTCGCCCGCGCGTCCGACTTGTCGGCGGCACGCTTCAGCAGACCCTCTTCCTCGAGTCGCGCGCAGGCCCGGCTGACCGGACCCTTGTCCACCTCGAGTGCTGCCACCAGGTCGGCCATCCGCACCGGCGCCAGGTCCTCGACGTGGTTCAGCAACGCGTACTGCGCCGGCTCCAGGTCCGGGTGCGCCTCGTCCGACAGCGTCCGCTGCAGACCCCGCAGCCGCCGCGCCAACGTGACGAGTTCCTTCTCGAGGTTGTCCACCGCGTCACTTGTGTCTGTTGCCACCGTTCACCCCTTCATCCAGTTGCCCCGCAACCATCTTGTCCGGTCCGGAGGACCGCGTCCTCACGTTGCGTCGAATGTTGCCCCCGGCAACGCGTTCTAATCTGCCAGAAGATGACGAACCTGCCCAGTCCTGAACGCGCCCTTTGTGGAAAACTGCCCAAGAACCCCCGGCGCAAACCGCCCGCACCCCTCTTTTCGATGCATTCGGCACCTTCTGCGGACAAGCCCCTGACCGCGCAACAACCGACGCGCGGACCCGGCGTGGTTGAGAGCGCCGTGATCGGCTATCCTCGTCACTGCTGCCGGGAGATCCGGCGGACGCGCGGGTGTAGTTCAATGGCAGAACATCAGCTTCCCAAGCTGACAGTGCGGGTTCGATTCCCGTCACCCGCTCCACAACGCAGCCCCAGGGGCAGAAGCAGGTTTCCGGCCCCGGGGATGAGTCATGTCAGCGACCTACAACCAGCCGCGGGCCCGTTGCGCTCCTGTCGCGCTCTATCGTTTGGCGGCATGAGCTACCCGCAGCAGCCGCCGCCCCAGTTCCAGCCGCCTCAGTTCCAGCCGCAGCAGCAGTACCAGCCGCAGGGTCCGATGGGGATGCTGCAGTTGACCATCCAGGGCAGCGCGTTGACGTCCAACATGATCCCGCCGACCGTGCAGCTGAACGGTTACCCGGTGCCGGTCAAGTACGGGCGGAACGACATCCCGGTACCTGCCGGACCGCTGCACATCGACATCCACTCGCAGTGGATTCGTGTCTATGGCAAGGCCGCGCTCGACTGCACGGTGCAGCCCAACCAGGCGGTGCCGGTCTTCTACGCGTCGCCGTACCACCAGTTCACGTCCGGGAGCATCGGCCACAGCAAGGTGAAGCGGAAAGGTATCGGCACGCTCATCGGCGTGGTCGGGGGAATCTTCGTCGTGGTGCTGCTGGCGACCGTGCTCGCGGCGCTCGGCTGATTCAAACGGTTGACCCAGCCGGCGACCGTTGCCCGGGCCAACCGTTCGTGTTGTTCAGTTCCGTACTGCGACCACGCTTCTAAGGAAGCTCTAAAGCTGGCTGAAACCACACCTGAGGGCGCGCTGTTTGTGTTGTTCCCACGACGCCGGTTCTCGACCGGCGCGTTCTGTGGACGAAGGGGACTCACGATGATGAAACGCTCACAGCGGATCGTGGCCACGGTCGTGCTCGCTGCGCTGGCTACGACCGGTACGGCGTCGGCGGGGACGTCGGGTTCGGATCCGAAACCCGCTGCGAAATCCGGTGCCACGGCAAAGGACGGGAAGTCCAAGCCGGCCGCGGATGCCGACTTCGCCGCGATCGCGGCGAAGCTCGGGGTGACAACCGACCGGCTCACCGCCGCGCTCGACGCCGCGAAGCGGTCACTGGCCGGCCGGACCAAGGTGACGCCGCAGGCATTCGTCGCCGCGGTCGCGGCCGATCTGGGGCTGCCGGTTTCCCGGGTCAAAGCGGCCGTGGAACCGCTGCTGCTCCAGCCCGGGCGCCCACGTGCCGGCGACAAGGCGGAGCCCAAGGGTAAGGGCGAAGGCGACCCGAAGAAGTCGCCGTTCGCATCAAACGCCGCGGCGGCGCACCTGGCCGCGAAGCTCGGCGTCTCCCAGGCCAAGGCCAAGGCCGCGCTGATCACCTTGGTCTCGGCACCGAACGGCATTACTCCGACCTCCAAGGGTTTCCGTCAGGTCGCCGCCTCTCTCGGAGTCAGCCCCGACCGCCTCATGACCGCGCTGGGAGAGCTGAAGCAGTCATTGGTCAACGGCTGACGGCCGTTGTGTCTGACCTCATCAGACCTTCATGATTGACGGCGAGGATGGACGACCATGCGGATACTTGTCGTGGACGACGACCCGGCGGTACGGCGGTCGTTGGAGAGTGCGTTGCGCCGGGACGGGTACGACGTGGCGTCCGCCATGGACGGGGTGTCCGCCCTCGCCGAGCACGGCGTCTTCCGCCCGGACGCGGTGGTGCTCGACGTCCTCATGCCCGAACCGAACGGCCTCGAGGTCTGCCGGCGGCTGCGTTCGGGCGGGCACGATACGCCGATCCTGATGCTCACGGCCCGGGACCTGGTCACCGACCGGGTCGCCGGGCTCGACGCCGGGGCCGACGACTACCTGGCGAAGCCCTTCGCACTGGAGGAGTTGCGGGCTCGGCTTCGAGCCCTGCTGCGGCGTAGCGGTGCACGAGCCGAGGTGCTGCACTTCGCCGACGTCGATCTGGACCTGAGCGGCCGTCGGGTCGAACGCGCCGGCCGGCGCCTCGAGCTGACCAAGACAGAGTTGTCCCTGCTGGAGCTGTTCTTGCGCAACCCCGAACGGGTGCTCAGCCGGACCCAGATCTTCGAGTCGGTGTGGGGCTACGACTTCGGCCCGGAGTCGAACGCGCTGTGGGTCTACATCAGCTACCTGCGCAGCAAGCTCGAAGCGCACGGCGGGAGCAGACTGATCCAGACGGTGCGCGGCCTCGGGTACGTCCTGCGTGAGGAGCCGTGAACCTGCGCACCCGGCTGGCCATCGCCGGCGGGTCTATCGCCGCGGGCGCGATGCTGCTCGTCTCGGTGGTTCTGTACCCGGCCGTCGAGGCCAACCTCCGTGGCCAGATCGACAGCTCGCTGGTGGCCGCGGCCGGGAAGGCGCCGGACGTGGCGAAAGCCATCAAGGAGAAGTTCAAAGGGACGGCCAACGAATCGGCCTTCCCGAGTGTCCCGCTGGGCATCGGGAGCACCCAGTTGCAGATCGTGCCGGACCCGGTCCGGGCCGGGCCGTCGACGGAGTTCGTCGACCTCACCGCCCGCGACGTCGAGGTCGCGAACGGAACTTCCGCTGCCTACTTCCGTACGGCGGTCTACGACGGCATCGCCTACCGCATCTACACCGCACCCTTCCCAGGGGCACCCGGAACGCTCGTGCGCACAGCGATCCCGCAATCCGATCCGGCACCCACCCTGCACCAACTCGCCTGGCTGCTCGCCGGATCGACGGTAGCCGCCGGACTTCTGGCCGCACTTGCCTCGCGCCTGGCAGCACGCCGCGTACTGCGCCCGGTGCGGCGGCTCACCGAGACCGTCGAACTGATCCGCACGACCGGAGACCTGGCCATCCCGATCCCCACCGACAGCCAGGACGAGATCGGCCGGCTCGGCTCCGCGTTCGCCGGGATGACCGCCGCGCTGGACGAATCCGTCGGTGCCCAGCGGCGCCTGGTCGCGGATGCGTCGCACGAACTGCGCACACCACTCACGAGCCTGACCGTGAATCTCGAGCTGCTGGCGGAGAACCTGGCCGACTCCCAGGCACCGCACCTGGCTGCCGAAGCGCTCGGCCAGGCCGGCGAACTCAGGACATTGATCAACGACCTCGTCGACCTGGCCCGCTACGGTCAACCCGCGTTCCACACCGAAGACGTCCGTCTCGATCTGGTCGCGGAGCGCGTCGCGGCCCGCGCGGCACGCCGGGCAACAGAGGTCGGATTCGACCTGGCGTGCGCGCCCACCCTCGTCCACGGCGATCCCGACGCCCTGGAACGCGCCATTGCGAACCTCGTCGACAACGCCGTGAAGTGGAGCCCGCCTGGCGGCAGGGTCCTGATCAGCCTCGAGGCGGGCGCTCTCGACGTCGCGGACGCCGGCCCGGGGATCCCCGACAGCGACCTCAAGTTCGTCTTCGACCGCTTCTACCGTTCGCCCGCCGCCCGCGCGCATCCCGGCTCCGGACTGGGTCTGGCCATCGTCCGGCAGGTCGCCGAGGCACATGGCGGGACGGCCGAAGCCGTGCCGTCCCGGACCGGTGCCCTACTCCGTCTGAAGCTGCCGGTCTGTCAGCTTCCGTAGACCTCGAGTTCGACGATGCGGGAGTACGTGTGGTCGTTGCCGTCGAGGCAGAGGATGCGGACGGCGTCCGCCTGGACGGGGGTGAACGTCGAGGTGACGTGTCCGACGGTGTTGCCGCGGACCTGGGCTACGGTCTGCCAGGTGTCGCCGGTCTTGACCTGGACGTCCCAGTCGCGCAGCCCGTTGACGCGGGCCGGGTACTTCGCGGAGTCCAGCGTGTAGAGCTCGACCCGGTTGATGGTGGCCGGCGTCGACAGAGCCACGTCGTACGTGTCGGGGAAGGCGGCGCGGGTGCCGTCGTTCCAGCCGGTCAGCGTGTCCCAGTGCTCGGAATCCTTGTCGCCGTCGACGGCGCCGCAGAGGGTGAAGTTGCCGTGGGTGGAGGATGCCGTTGCCTGCTCGCCGAGCGCGAGGTTGTCGCCGGGACCCTTCGGCGGTAGCGGGGTGACGGTCACCGGTACGGTCACGCGCTTGCGGTCGACCTCGACGCCGATCTTGTACGCGCCGGGCTTGGCGTCGCGCGGTACGCGGACCTCGACGGGTGCGGAGACCGGCTGGTCCGGATCGAGTGCGGGCAGCCAGGATGAGAACAGGGTGCGGGACAGCTGCAGCGGACCGGTCGGGTCGAGCGTGAGATCGGCGTACCGGTCCTGCGAGCCGGTGTTCGTCATCGTCAGGTTGAGCAGGCCCGGGAAGCACGGGAGGCCGACGACGCTCAGTTGCTCCGGCGCGACGCTCACCGCCACGTCCGAAGTAGTTGCCTTGGGCACCGAGCTGGAGCCGAGCAGGGCGGCCGCCACGAGCGTGCCGGCCGCGATCACGGTCTGCCGGGGGATGTTCATTCCTGGACCTCCGAGATGCCGGGGCGGCCGTCCTCGACGAGGAGCTTGGCGCGGGTGCTGACAGTGCCGTGCTGGACCGACACCTTGTCGACGACGCGGTAGTCCGAGATCCACTGCTGCGGTGTGACCGTGCAGCTGACGTAGCCGCGCTGGAAGTTGCCGAACCTCAGGTGCGGGTTCTCCCGCAGCAAGGTGGCACCACCCGCATCCAGGTCCTCGCCGTCCATCCCGGACGAGATCGACGTACCGACGAACTCCGCGCCGACCGTCGCCGACGCCGGATCGGTGAAGTCGAGCTTGAGGTCCGAGGCGACGCTGCGGTGCAGGTCGCCGGCGATCGACACGAGATTGCGGACCTTGCGCTGCGCGGCGCCGCCGAGGATCCGGTTCCGCGACGCCTCGTACCCGTCCCAGGTGTCCATCGGGACGAGCACCTCCGGCCCGTCCTTGGTGTCGAGGCGGGCGATCGCGGTCTGGTGCGCCATCACGTTCCAGCGCGCCTGCGACGCCGACCAGCCGTCGAGCAACCACTTCTCTTGCGCGTCCCCGGTGATCGTGCGGGCCGGATCGGCGGTCTCCGGGCCGGGCGCCTTCGTGCCGTCGCCGTACGCCTGGTCCGATCGGTACTGCCGGGTGTCCAGCACGTTGAACTCCGCGAGCCGCCCGTACTTGATCCGCCGGTAGAGCTGCATGTCCGGGCCTGTCGGCAGTTGTGCGAGCCGCAGCGGCATGTGCTCCCAGTACGCGCGGAACGCGTTGGCACGGCGTACCCGGAACTGCGCGGGCGGCGCGCTCGGATGCGCCTCGTCGGCCCAGTTGTCGACGACCTCGTGGTCGTCGAGCGTGACGATCCAGGGCGCGTTCGCGTGCGCGGTCTGAAGATCCGCATCCAGCTTGTACGCCGCATAGCGCTGCCGGTATTCGTCCAGCGTCACGGTCTGCTGGGTGATGTACGGCTCGTTCGAGTGCGGGCGGATGCCGCGGTCGATGCCGAACTCGTAGATGTAGTCTCCGAGGAAGAACACGACGTCGTGGTCGCGCCGCGCCATATCGGCGTACGCCGTGTACCAGCCCTCCCACCACGCCTGGCAGGACGCGAACGCCAGCGAAAGCTTCGACAGTTGGGTGTCGGCGGTCGGCGCGGTCTTCGTCCGGCCGATCGGGCTGAGGTGACCGTTCACGCGGAAGCGGTACCAGTAGTGCCGCCATGGACGCAGCCCGCGGACGTCGACGTGGACCGAGTGACTCGCTTCGGGACCAGCCTTCACCGAACCGTGGCGGACGACACGGCGGAAGTGCTCGTCCTCCGCGACCTGCCACTCCACGTCGACCGGGCGGCGATCCATGCCGCCGAACGGCGCGAGCGGATCCGGCGCGAGCCGGGTCCAGATCACGACCGCGTCCGGGAGCGGATCGCCGGACGCGACGCCGAGCGTGAACGGGTCCCGCCGGTCCGGACGGCCGGTCCAGCCGGCCGCGGCACTCTTGATCTCCGGGAGACTGCCGGTCAGCGCGAGCGCTGCCGCCGCCCCGGTCGCTGTCAGAAAGCTTCGTCGACTACTCCGCATCGGCACAGGCCCCACCCGATCATCGAGAGGTGATCACATCCGTAACGGGAGATTACGAGAAGTTCACACAATCGGGTGGGATCTGACCGGTTCCGGTCGTTACTTCACGACCTTGCTCGCCGGCGGCGCGGTGATGTGCACCGGCTTGTTGTAGTCGGTCATCGTCATCAGCATCGAGATGCCGAGCAGATCGAAGGACATCCGCCGGACCAGGTGCGACTTGTCCATCCACAGGCTGTAGGTCATCGTCTTCGGTGCGGAGGCCGGCGGCTTCTTGTGCTGCAGGGCCAGCGCCTTGGCGGTGTCGACCGTCACGTCGTAGCGGTCCAGCGCCTCGCCGCCGATGGTCTCCGCGCCGACGAACTTCACGCTACCGAGGTTCGAACCGAACGACTTGAAGATCGCGGTCGGGTCACCGCTGTCGATGAGCTGACCGAGGTCACCGGCCGAGGCCTTGATCTTCACGAACTTGCCGGCCGGCGTCGTCCCCGGCATCGACACGTAGGCGACGTTCTTGATCTGGATGATCTTCGCGGTCTTGCCGCCGAAGGCCGCGCCGGACATCTCCATCGACATCGCCGACGGCTGCGCGGTCTGGACGCCGTTCATGGTCATCCCGACAGTGCCGTTGACGGTCATCCTGCCGGTGATCCGCCACGACTTCTGCTTGGTCAGCGCGGAGTTCATCGCCGGGACGAACGTGACCCGGTTCAAGCGGGCGGCCGGGGCCTTCACGATCGGCGGTGCGGTCTTGGTGATGACCGCGGTCGGTGTCTCGGCCGGGATCGACGGGCGGTAGCCGGTGGCCTTCGGGTCGTTGTTGCCGCAGGCGGCCAGGCCGAGAGCGAGTGGTACGGCGGCCAGCGTGGCCACCGCAGCGCGGTACTTCATGGACTTTGTCCTCCCCAGGTGATGCGCAGCCGTCGGATCTTACGGTCTGGACCACCTGGGGAGGAAGAGATTTGCAGCTAGTTGCAGGTCAGCTTTCGCCACGCTTTACCGAGGCGAGTAGCAGTTGCGCGACGTCCTGGACCTCGACGGACTCGCGGGCGGAGCCGTCGGCCTGCTTGGCGGTAAGGCCGTCGGACAGCATCACCCGGCAGAACGGGCAGCCGGTGGCGATCTTGTCGGCGCCTGTCTCGACCGCCTCGGTGGTGCGGTTGAGGTTGATGCGGGTGCCGAGCTTCTCTTCCATCCACATGCGTGCACCGCCCGCGCCGCAGCAGAACGACTTCGTCTGGTTGCGCGGCATCTCGGCGTACTGCGCTCCCGGGATGATGTCGAGCAGCTCGCGGGGTGCGTCGTACACCTGGTTGTGGCGGCCGAGGTAGCACGGGTCGTGGTAGGTGATCGTCTGGCCGTTGAGCGAGCTGTCCGCGGGTGCGACCGGGGTCAGCTTGCCGTCGCGGACGAGGCGGTTGAGCAGCTGGGTGTGGTGGATGACGTCGAGCTCGACACCGAGCTGCGAGTACTCGTTCTTCAACGTGTTGAAGCAGTGCGCGCAGGTGGAGACGACCTTGCGGACTCCTGTCTCCTTGAAGACCTCCGCGTTCTGCATCGCCAGCTGCTGGAAGACGAACTCGTTGCCGGACCGCCGGGCCGGGTCTCCGGTACAGGTCTCACCGTCACCGAGTACGGCGAAGGTCACGCCCGCGATGTTCAGCAGCTCGGCCACCGCCTGCGTGGTCTTCTTCGCGCGATCCTCGAACGCGCCGGCGCAGCCGACCCAGAACAGGTACTCGACCTCGTCCAGCGACTCGACGTCCGTGCCGACCTGCTTGACCTCGAACGGCAGGTCCTTGGCCCAGTCCATCCGGCCGGACGGGTTCATGTTCCACGGGTTGCCCTTGTTCTCCAGGCCCTTGAACAGCCCGTTGAGCTCGGACGGGAACGACGACTCGATCAGCACCTGGTACCGGCGCATGTCCATGATCGCGTCGACGTGCTCGATATCGACGGGGCACTGCTGCACGCACGCGCCACACGACGTACAGGCCCACAGTGCGTCCTCGTCGATGACCGCGACATCCGCGGGACCGACCAACGGCTTGTCCTGCTCGGCGAGCACGAGTTCCGGCAGCGACTTGCGGGTGTCGTCGTCGCTCGCCAGCAGGTACGGCGCTTTGGCGTACGCGTGTTCGCGCAGGCTCATCATGATGAGCTTCGGCGACAACGGCTTGTCGGTGTTCCAGGCCGGGCACTGCGACTGGCAGCGGCCGCACTCGGTGCAGGTGGTGAAGTCGAGCAGGCCCTTCCAGGTGAAGTCCTCGACCTTGCCGACACCCAGCGCCGCGTCCTCGTCGAGCTCGTCGATGTTCTCGAAGTCGATCGGTGCGCCGTTGACCATGATCGGCTGCAGCGCGCCCAGCGCCGTACCGCCGTCCGCCTTGCGCTTGAACCAGATGTTCGGCCAGGCGGTGAACCGGTGCCAGGCCACGCCCATCGTCGCATTCAGCGAGATCGTGATCATCCACGCGAACGAGATCAGGATCTTGATCATCGCGACCAGGTAGATCGCATTCTCGAGTCCGTGCTCGCTCAGCCCGCCGAACAACCCGGAGCCGATGAAGAACGTCATCGGGAAGTGGAACTTGTCACCCCCAGAATCGGACACAGCGCCGAGCTGGTACTCGAGTCCGCGCAGCAGCAGGATGCAGACCAGTACGCCGAGGATCGTGTACTCGACGTAGTAGGCCTGCCAGGCCGTCGACCCGTAGAACCGGCTGTAGCGACCTTGCGCGCCGCGAGGCAGGTTGCGCAGCCGGATCGCGATCAGACCGATGATCGACACCAGACCGGTCCAGGTGAGAGCCTCGCTGACCCACTCGAACACGAACCAGTGCCCGATGACCGGCAACGCCCAGTGCGGGTCGAACAGCTGGCCGAACGCCGTCACAAGGGTCAGGAACAGCCCGATGAACCCGAACGCGACGAACCAGTGCATCACCCCGATGTGACTCCACTGCAGCATCCGGGTGTGGCCGAGGGTCTCCTTGGCCAGGGTGACGGTTCGCTTGCCTGGGTTGTCGGTCCGGCCGGCCGGCTGTCCGAGCTTGATGACGGACACGATGTGCCCGATCGTCTTGCCGAACAGCGCAACGGCGACAAGCGTCACCGCGAGCGAGACGACGATGGCGAGGATCTGCATACCAGCGATGTTATTGGTTGGTTACTCGTCAGTCATGTGCTTGCGGTCATCATCACGCCCGCGTGTTTCGTGTCACGTTGCGCTCAGTCGACCAGTCGGGCGAGGCGCGCGGCGACCGCGGCGCGGCGTGGGTCGTCGGTCGGGAGTACGGCGGCCAGCGACTCGAAGATCTCCAGGTCCTCCGCGCCGGTGGTCGTTTGGGCGAACTGCCACAGGACGTCTGGACTGCGCGTGTCGAGGACGGCGCGGCGGATGGTGGCGTCGAGTTCGTCACGCTCCGCCCGCAGGGCCGGGGCGTCGGAGCGGGCGAGGAGCGGACCGGCGTACAGGCTGAGCGCGGTGTCCAGGTTTCCTTGACGCAGAGCGGTCTGGACCTGGGTCACGTCGCCGGTGACGTCGGCGATGATCCGGTACGGCTTGGTGTCGAGTACGCCGCCGCCGAGCAGGTTGCGTAGCCGGTGCATCTCCGCGCGCACAGTCGTCGGGTTGCCCTCGTCGCCGTACAGCTGAAGCATCAGCTGCTCGGCGGTGAGACCCGACGGGTGCAGTAATAACAGTGCGAGTACTTCGGCCCGCCGCAACGTCAGCGCGATCTCGCGACCGCCGACGACCGCGATCGGCTGGCCGGCGCCGAGCAGCTTCAGCTGGAGCGAGGGGCGCGAGCGGCGTCCCGGCGTACCGGGCATGCGGAGCAGATAGCCCTCGTCGAGCCGCTCGATCAGTCCTTCGCGTCCGTCGCCGAGATCGATGCGGTCGGCGCCCTCGGGTACGACGAGGCGGTCCGGCAACCATTCGAGCGGCTGCACGGCGAGCACGCGGCCGGTCGGGGTCAGCAAAGCGCCCGGTGCATCGCCGAGCGCCATCAGGTGCCGCATGTTGCGCGCGCGGAGCATCTCGTCGGCCGCGGCCATCCGGACCTTCAGCTGGCCTTCGGCGAGCTGGGCCGCCGCGGTCACCAGCGCGACCATTGCGGGATGGACCGTGCGCAACGGTCCGGAGACGTCGACAGCACCGAGCAGCTTGCCGGTGTCTGGGTCGTGGACGGGCGCGGCGGCACAGGTCCACTCGTGGATCCGGCGTACCAGATGCTCGGCCGAATGGATCTGGACGGGCTCGCCGACCGCCAGCGCCGTACCCATGCCGTTCGTGCCGATCTGGTCCTCGGACCACACCGCACCTTCGGAGAGCGCGATGCGATCGGCGTGGCGTTTGACCTCGGCGGAGCCTTCGCGCCACAGGATCATGCCCTGGGCATCGGTGATGATCATGATGTGCGACGCCTCGTCGGCGATCGTCGTCAGCGTCTGCCGCAGCACCGGCAGGACGGCGCGGAGCGGATGGTTCTCGCGCAGCGTCTCGACCATCTCCTGGTCGACGACGACCGGCGGCTGATCGAGCTCCGGGTCGACCGCGGCGGCGAGGGAGCGCTCCCAGGACGCGGCGACGAGCGCCCGCGGCGCATCCGGCGCCCGCCTGCCGCCGAGCACCTCGTCGTACAGCCCGCTCAGCCGCCGGGCCTGCTCCCGTTGGTCCATACCGCCTCACTCCGCGCTGCAACGTCCGTGCAACGTCCCGCCACCTAGGGTCGTTCCCACCGTCGGGTATCCGAGGAGGACCTATGACGATCTTCGCAGCTCCCGGGCAGGATGGCAGCCCGGTCACCTACAAATCGCGCTACGAGCATTACATCGGTGGCGAGTGGGTGCCGCCGGCCAAGGGCCAGTACTTCGAGAACCCGTCTCCGGTCACCGGGGAGAACTTCACCGAGATCGCGCGCGGTACGGCGGACGACGTCGAGCGTGCCCTCGACGCCGCCCATGGTGCCGCGCCCGCCTGGGGCCGCACCTCACCGGCCGAACGGGCGAACATCCTGAACAAGATCGCCGACCGGGTCGAGGCCAACCTCGAACTGCTCGCGGTCGCCGAGTCGTGGGACAACGGTAAGGCCGTGCGCGAGACGCTCGGCGCGGACATGCCGCTGGTGATCGACCACTTCCGGTACTTCGCCGGCGCGCTCCGGGCCCAGGAAGGCTCGGTGTCGGTGATCGACGACGACACCATCGCCTACCACTTCCACGAGCCGCTCGGTGTGGTCGCGCAGATCATCCCGTGGAACTTCCCGATCCTGATGGCGACCTGGAAGCTGGCGCCCGCGCTGGCCGCCGGCAACACCGTCGTACTGAAGCCGGCCGAGCAGACCCCGGCGTCGATCCACGTGTTCTTGGAGCTGATCCACGACCTGCTGCCGCCCGGCGTACTGAACATCGTCAACGGCTTCGGCGTCGAGGCCGGCAAACCGCTTGCCTCAAGCAACAGAGTTGCGAAGGTCGCGTTCACCGGTGAGACCACGACCGGCCGCCTGATCATGCAGTACGCCTCCGAGAACATCATCCCGGTCACGCTGGAGCTCGGCGGCAAGAGCCCGAACGTGTTCTTCGCCGACGTCGCGTCCTCGAAGGACGACTTCTACGACAAGGCGCTCGAGGGCTTCACGATGTTCGCGCTGAACCAGGGTGAGGTCTGCACCTGCCCGTCCCGGGCGCTGATCCAGGCGTCGATCTACGACGACTTCCTGGCCGACGCGACCGCGCGGACCAAGGCGATCAAGCTGGGCAACCCGCTCGACACCGAGACGATGATGGGCGCGCAGGCCAGCAACGACCAGTACGAGAAGATCCTCGCCTACATCGACATCGGTCAGGCCGAGGGCGCGAAGGTGCTCACCGGCGGAGCTCGCGCGGAGCTGGACGGTGACCTGGCCGGCGGGTACTACATCCAGCCGACCATCTTCGAGGGCGACAACAAGATGCGGATCTTCCAGGAGGAGATCTTCGGGCCGGTCGTCTCGGTGACCAGGTTCGACGACTACGCCGACGCGATGAAGATCGCCAACGACACGCTCTACGGCCTGGGTGCGGGCGTCTGGTCGCGTGACATCAACACGGCGTACCGGGCCGGGCGGGAGATCCAGGCCGGCCGGGTCTGGACGAACAACTACCACGCCTACCCGGCGCACGCGGCGTTCGGCGGGTACAAGAACTCCGGCATCGGCCGGGAGAACCACAAGGTGATGCTCGACCACTACCAGCAGACCAAGAACCTGCTGGTCAGCTACAGCCCTTCGAAACTGGGGTTCTTCTGATCGTGGTCGACAAGGTGGTGCTCTCGGACGAGGCGGCGGCCTGGCTCCGTCGTCTCACCGAGATGCACGGTCCGCTGATGTTCCATCAGTCCGGTGGCTGTTGCGACGGCAGCTCGCCGATGTGCTACCCGGACGGGGAATTTCGAACGGGGTCGGCGGACGTGCATCTCGGCGATCTCGTCGTCGACGGTCTGGACGCACCGATCGCGTTCTGGATGTCCGCGAACCAGTACGAGTACTGGAAGCACACCCAGCTCACCGTCGACGTGGTCAAAGGCCGCGGCAGCGGCTTCTCGGTAGAGGCCCCCGAGGGCATCCGCTTCCTGATCCGCTCCCGCCTCTTCACAGACCAGGAGTCCGCAACGCTCGGCCTCCTCTAAAGCGAGTGCCGACCGTCCGGTGGCGTTGCCGGACGGCCGGCACTCTTCAGCTAGTTGACAGATCTTGCTGAAGTCACCGTCACCCGCGCGAGTGGATGACCAAGGGTTTGCCGGGGTAGATGCGGGTGTCGATGGAGTGTTCGGTGCCGTTGACGTGGACGGTGGAGAGGTCCAGGAAGCCTGCGTGGCAGGTGAGGGTGAGGTTGTCTGGGGAGTGGGTGGCGGTGGCCCAGCCGGTGTTGGTGGTGAAGGGGAAGTGCCAGCCGTCGGCTGAGCGGGCTAGAGGGAGTGGCGCGAAGGTGATGGTTTTGCTGAGGGCGTTGTGGTGGTAGCCGGTGAGGGCTTCCAGGACGGACCAGCCGGCGGCGTTGCGGATGTAGTGGTCGCCGCATTCGATCGGGTTGAAGGGGTTGCGGCGGGTGCCGTCGTACCGGGTCCAGAGGCCGTTGAGGATCGACATGCCTTCGTCGGTGAGGCCTTCGTACAGGCAGTGGGCCGCGACTTGGTACTCCGATCCCGTCCACACCTCGTCGCAGTACCGGGTGGGTACGTCGGGGCGCCCGCCGTGAGGCCACGTGCACATGAGGAGTCCGGTGTCGTCGGCGTCGGCGAAGACACGGTACGGGTGGTCGAAGTCGTGGAACCCGGTCCGTAGGTTGTGGCGTACGACGTTCGGCAGCGCGGTCCGCACGTGGTCAGCCGGAAGGATGTAACCGAGCTCGAGTTGGTGCGCCCACCACTGCCCGATCAGCTGGTCCGCGAGGCAGCCATCGCCCCACTGGAAGTCCCTGGTCTCATCCGGCTCGAGGATCTGCCGGTAGTACTCGCCGGTGAACAGCAGCTCGTCGTACGCCTTGCTGCCCGCCTCGAAGAGCTTCCGGTACGCCGTCCCGTCCTCACCGAGCAGCAACGCCATCTCCTCAGCAGCACGCAACGCCGCCAACCAGAGCGTGCCCATGAACGAGTTGACGCCACACAGGTCGATGTCGTGCGTGCTGGGCTGGATGCCACGCAGTACGCCGTCCCGCAGCCACTTGTCGTGGATGTGATCGAGCAGCCGGACTACCTGAGGCCAGCGCCGACCCAGCCAGTCCAGACCGGCGCCCTGACGCACCTCCCGGTACGTCTTCAGCACGCTGCCGAGCATCCCGTCCAGAGCCGGCTCCTCCGGGCCGCCGATCACCACGTCCCACAGCTGCTTCATGTAGAGCGGCGCACGGACGCGATGCGGGATGTACCCCTCCGGTGCCTGCATTACGTCGTACTCCGTGTCCCGCATGTTCCGCTCCAGCGACGGGAAGAGGCGGGAGAGCGTCTGCTCGTAGTTCCACACGTGCGTGCAGTTGAGCGGACACGAGCCGCCGTACCGGCCGCCCCACATCGCCGTCGACGCACCGAGCACACCCTCGAACCCCAGCACGTCGCCGTCGGCGGTTTGGAACACCGTTGGGCTTCGTACGTCGGCTACGAGCGCAGCGAGCCGTGATCCGGCCTCGCCGGGCAGACTGCTCGACTCGAACGCCTCGGCCCACGCGGCAGTCAGCGCGTCCTGCTCGGACCATCGAGCGATGAAGGACTCGGCCGCCGCGACGGCGTCCGGCGTACGACCTGTGTATGCGTTGCCGAGCCAGAAGCGGCTGTGACCGTACTCCGGGTGCGGGCCGAACTGGTTGAAGTCGACATATCGGTTTGGGAAGTGCCACGCGATCAGGAACCGGACCTGCTTGGTCTCACCGGGCTGCAGGTTGAACGGGACGGCCAGTCCGCCGTTCCACGTCGTGCCGGGTGCACTCGCGCCGCTGACAGGCGTGGTCGGCCCGTTGAGGAAGGCAACGAATTCCTCGGGGCGGGTCCATTGCGGATGGGCGAGCGAATCAGCCGTGTCAGTTGAGAGCACCAGCTGCCCAGACCCGGGATGGTCGATGGGCAGGGTGGTGTTCTCGAGGACCAGGTGGGTCCAGCCGCTGGTACGGCGGATGCGGTTGGTGTTGCCGCCGTACTGGCTGCAAGCGACGCCGTCGATGGGCGTCACGCCGTCCCAACCGACCGAGTTCTGCAACGCACCGGCCAGCTTTCCGTGCAGCGCGATCTCACCCGGGTTGTGCAACGTGAAGGTGAACGCCACCACGGGCTGTGAGCTGACGGCCGGGTCACTCGGCACGACAGGGTTGAAGACATCCAGGCTCAGCTGGAGAGGCAGCTCGGTCTCGTAGTCCACACGTGCCTGGGGGTACGTCGCAGTCACCGTGGTCGCGCCGATCGGCGGGATGACGTCCTGCAACCGCTTCTCACCAGCCGGCACCACGTCGTCGGTCACCAGCGGAGTATCAGTCGGCTCCAGCGGCGGCCCTTGCAGCAGACGTATCTCGTCCAGCGGCGGCTCGACCTGCGAGAGACGAAGGGCGAAGAAGCTATCCGGCACATGCCCCTCGTGATTGCCGATGTTGTGCAATTGCCACTGGCGCAGCGCGCCGTTGCCGGCCAGCGCGACCGTGCCGGTGCCGAGCCCACCGAGCGGCAGGGCGAAGTGTCGAAGGTTGTCACCGGTGTACTGCATGTTTCTCCGTCCATGTACCAGCAGAGGCGAACAACGCCACCGGACCGGGGGCGAGCAGAAGCAGCGAGGCAGTTACAGAGGTGCCGAGGAGAAGAGCGACGAAGGCGAGCGCGAGTACGCCGAGCGGCACTAGTGGTGCACGTGCAACTAGTTGCAATGCAGCCAACCAGAGCTTCTTGCCGCGCAAACCGGCGGTGACCCGCAGGCTGAAGGCGTAGCAGGAGGCGAGCAGCAGCAGGACGCCCGCACAACAGCCGACTGCAAGCGGCACTGCGAACAGAGGGCCGGAATACACGTACCAGTTGAGCAGCGCGAGTGCGGTGACGACCGCAGGAACACTGGCGACCTCGAGCCCGGCAAGACAGTGGCGCTTGAGGTTCTGCAGTAGCAGCAGGACGCCGCCACGATCGTCGCGGACGATGGAGTCGGTCGTGGCAATCACGGCCGCCCACGTCGGTCCGACCAGAACCGCACCCAGCAGAAGGCTGAGGGGTGACAGGCCAGGACTGACGAGGACGACGAGACCAGAGCCCGTGCAGACCAGGACGCCCGCGGCGGCCAGGAACGGGAGTTCGTGCCACAAGGCTTTGAACGCACTGGGTAGATAGGTCATGCGCGGAGGCCCGTCGATGCGATGGAGGCGATGAAGGAGCGCTGGAAGATCAGGAACAGTACGAGGATCGGCAACACCACCAGTGTGATCGCGGCGAACAGGACCACGGCCGGACCGCCGCCCATCGCGCCCTGCAGCGACACCAGCCCGACGGGCAGCGTCATCTTCTCCGGTGAGGACAGGAAGATGTACGGCCAGAAGAAGTTGTTCCACGAGGCCTCGAAGACGAAGATGCCCAGCGCGGTCAGGCCCGGCCGAGCCAGCGGCAGGATCACCCGGAACAGGATCCAGAAGTGACCGGCGCCGTCCATGATCGCGGCCTCGTCCAGCTCCCGCGGGATCGAGGAGATGTACTGCCGCAGGAAGAAGATCCCGAACACGTTCACCAACGCCGGCAACCAGATCGCCACGGTCGTGTCCACCAGATGCAGCCAGCGCATCATGATGAAGATCGGCACCACGGTCAGCTGAACAGGTACGACGAGGGCCGCGAGCAGCACCGAGAAGATCTGATCGCGCCCCGGGAACCGCAGCCGGTTGAACGCGTACGCCGCCAGCGCGCTGGTGAGCAAGGCCCCCGCCGTCGTCAGCACCGCGATCTGCAGACTGTTCCAGGCCATCTGCGCGAACGGGATCAGATCCGGCACCTGCTGGAAGTTCTGCAGCGTCGGCGGACGCGGGATCCACTGCGGCGGCAGTTGAAACGCGTTGATCGGCTCCGACAACGCGTTCACGACCAACCAGACCAACGGCGCGATCATCAGCAGCCCGCCGAGCACCAGGATGAGGTCGAGCAGTTTGCCCTTCACTGGTGCACCCACCGTCGGCTCAGCCGGAACTGCAGACCGGTGACGATCATGATCACCACGAACAGCACGAGCGACAGTGCGGCGGCGTACCCGACCTCGAAGGATTGGAAGCCCTTCTCGTAGGTGTACTGCACGATGCTTCGGGTCGCGCCGTCCGGACCGCCCTGCGTCATGATCACCATCGGGTCGAAGATCTGGAACGCGCCGATGAACGTGATCACGGTCGCGAAGAAGATCGTCGGCGACATCACCGGTAACGTCACGCTCCAGAACCGCCACCACGCGTTCGCGCCGTCCACCCGGGCTGCCTCGTGCAACTGCGCGGGCACCGTTTGCAGCCCGGCGAGCAGGATGATGAACGTGTACCCGATCGTGTGCCACCAGTCGACCACGATCAGCGTTGGCAGCGCCCACGTTGGCGACGCCAACCAGTTCGTCGTGGTCGAGAGGTAGTAGTTCGCCAGCCCGAAAGCCGGATCCAGAACGTACTTCCAGATCAAGGCGACCGCGGCCCACGACACCAGGAACGGAAAGAAGTAGGCCGTCCGCACGAAGTACTTCGTCCCGCGCATCATCGTCCGATGCACGCCGAGCGCAAGCAGCATGCCCAGCCCGATGTGCGTCACCACCGACGCCAGCGCGAACACGAACGTGTTGATCACGGCCCGGATCGTCGCGCCGTCGCTGACCAGTTGCTTGAAGTTGTCCAGCCCGGCGAACTCCGGCGTACTCAGCAGATCCCAGTGGAACAGGCTCAGCCCGAACGCCGCGACCAGCGGCAGGGCGACGAAGACGACGAAGAGCAGGACGGCAGGGCTGATGAACAGGTAGCCCGGCAGCCAGTCCCGGCGCTGTGGTTTCAGAGGGGGTTTCAGACCAATCCCTCCAGCGTGGTCTGCGCCTTGCGCAGCGCGTCGGCCGGCGAGGCATTCCCGGTGAGCACCTGCTTCCAGCCGTCCTCGATCGCCTTCTGTACGGCGGCGCCCTTGTCCGGCGACGGGATCGGCGTCGCGTAGGACAGCGCCTGGTACAGGTACTCCGTGCCCTTCGGCGCGTCCTCGAGGAACGACTGGCTGTTCGCGACCGACTTGCGGGCCGGCACGATCGTCCCGCCCAGCTGGGCGAAGAACGACGAGCCTTCCTTTGAGATCAGGAACTTGATGAACGTCCAGGCGTCGTCCTTCTTCTTCGACGCCTTCAGGATCGGGTACCCGTTCCAGCCGACCGGCGAGCCCTGTCCGGCCTTCACCGGCCACGGCACGATCCCCATCTTCGCGGTCGCCTTCAGGTTCCGGATGCTGATGATCGGCCAGCGCCCGCCGCCGAACATCGCCAGCTTGCCCTGCGCCGCCGCGGTCGTCGCGTCGAACGTGCCGCCGGGCGGCGGCGACAGCTTGTCGGCGACCAGCTTCCGGTTGAAGTCAGCGGCCTCGATGACGCGAGGGTCGTCGTACGTCGGCTTGGACCAGTCGTCGCTGAAGCTACTGGTCCCGTTGGTCAACAGCCACGGCATGATCGCCGCGAAGTACTCCGGGCCTGCGGCGTACCCGAACGCACCCGTCTTGGCCTTGATCTGCTCGCACGCCTGCCGGAAGTCGTCCCACGTCCACTTCGGCGTCGGCTCGGGTACGCCGGCCTTCGCGAACAGCTCCTTGGAGTACCACATGCACATCGTGTTGAACTCGCCCGGCAGGTAGTACGTCTTGCCGTCGGTCGACGCGTACTTCTTGTCCCACTCGACCAGGTTCGGATCCATGTCGCCGTAGTACTCGTCGATCGTCGACTTGTCCTTGGCGATGTAGTCGTCGAGCGGCGCGAGCAGGCCCTTGGACGCGAACAGCCGCTGCCCCTCGGTCGCGATCTGGATGACGTCCGGCACCTGACCGCCGGCGATCCGGGTGGACAGCTTGTTGAAGAAGTCGCCCCAGTTCGACAGCGGAATGCCCTCGGCCTTGAGCTTGATCTCCGGGTGCTGCTCGGTGAACTTCGCGAACAGCTTGTTCCACGTCGCCTGCTGCTCGGCCGTGCCCATGTACACGAACGAGAGCTCCTTGGACGACGAGCCGCCGCCGCTCCCGCCACCACCACCGCAGGCGGCCAGCGCGGCGGCCAGCGCAGTACCTCCCGTCGCCTGGAGAAGGTGCCGTCGACTGAGGGTTCGCCGACTCATCAGGGGCTGATCCATGACCGGACCTCCAGGCAGGGAAATCGATTTCTCGAAGGTTCCCGGCAGCATAGCCCCGGCTGTCCAAACCGTGTCAAGACTCGGCGCCCGGGAAACTCAGGGGGAAACCTTCACCGCGACGCGCACCCTGTGTAAGCCCGCGATCACGCGGAAATTCGGGCGGATCGGGGCGGGTGTCATGGGTTCACCCATGACATTTGTCATCGGCCCGATCGCTGGCGTCCCTGCGTCCGGCCGACGGACGATGCGAAGACCCCCCATTAATGCTGGCCTCCGCCCCGGCCGTGAGGGTCGTGTGAACGGAGGTCTGCCCAACTCGAGGAGTCCAGTTGAGGCAACGGATTCTCGTGTCCGCCCTGGGCGTCGGCGCACTGGCCGTCGCGGGACTGACCGTCCAAGCTGTGTCCGCATCGGGAGCCGACGCGGCCACCACCCCCTACACCGCCGGGAAGCACGCCGCCCGCGTCTGCTCGGCCGCGAAGGCCAAGCACACCGCCAGCTGCAACGCGGTGAAACTGGTGAACCCGGACGGGTTCACACCGGCGGCCACCTCGCCGCCGTCGACCGGCCTGACCCCGACCGGTCTGCGCGACGCGTACAAGCTCAACGGCCTCAGCGCCGGCGGCCGCACGGTCGCCATCGTCGACGCCTACGGCTACCCGAATCTGGAGCGCGACCTCGGCGTCTACCGTTCCCAGTTCGGCCTGTCCGCGTGTACGACCGCCAACGGCTGCCTGAAGGTGATCAACCAGACCGGCGGCACGTCGCTGCCGCGGTTCAACGCGGGCTGGGCCGGCGAGCAGGCGCTCGACGTCGACGCGGTCTCCGCGGCGGCGCCGGACGCGAAGATCGTCGTCGTACAGGCCAACTCCGCGAGCTTCGCCGACCTCGGCACTGCGGTCCAGACCGCGGCCAAGCAGGCGGGTGTGGTGGCGATCTCGAACAGCTACGGCGGCGGCGACGCCTCCGATGCAACCTACGGCGCGTACTACAACCACCCGGGCATCGCAGTCACCGCGTCGACCGGTGACGACGGCTACCAGGGCGGCAGCTACCCGGCGTCCTCGTCGTACACGACGGCCGTCGGCGGTACGTCGTTGGTTGCCGCCAGCAACTCTCGGGGCTGGAGCGAGACCGTGTGGAGCGGTGCGGGCTCGGGCTGCTCGACGTACAACACCGCGCTGCCGGGCGCAGCGTCGTTCAGCACCGGCTGCTCGAAGCGTGCGATGGCGGACGTCTCGGCCGCGGCCGACCCGGGCAAGGGCGGCATGGCGATCTACTACCCGACGAGCAAGACCGCGTCGACCTGGGCGCAGTTCGGCGGGACCAGCGAGGCCGCGCCGATCATTGCCGCGGTCTACGCGCTGTCCGGCAACACCAGCGGCTACGCGAACTCGTTCCCGTACGCCCACCCGGGCTCGCTGTTCGACGTGACCAGCGGCAGCAACGGTTCGTGCCCCACGACCCAGTGGTGCAACGCCCGGACCGGCTGGGACGGCCCGACCGGCCTCGGTACTCCGAACGGCGCCGGCGCCTTCTGACCCGCTGTAACACTCTGGGCGACCGGACAGTGGCTGCGTGCAACCATTGTCCGGTCGCTCCTAGTACTGTTCCGAGCACGAAGGACAACCCTCGACTCCACGACATTCCGGGGATTTCTCTTCCCCAGAAGCTCCCGCAGGCCTAAGGTCAGCCCCCGGGACGGGTCGTGGAGGGCGACCCGCTAATTCGAACTCCATGGAGATTTGCTGTGACATCATCACGCAGAGGGCGGGGGCTCCTGGCAGTCTCAGCCGTCTCCGCGGCCGCCGTTGTGCTGGCCATGACCGCCGGTGGCGCGGACGCCGCGCAGAAGCCCGGCGGCGCCGACGCCAAGAAGCCGGCCCAGGCCGACAAGCAGGCGTCGGGCAAGGAGCGTAAGGGCAACTACGACGCCCGGACGCCGAACGCCAAGACCACCTACGCCCGCACCGCCAAGGTGCAGGGCAAGGAGACCGCCGCGTCGAAGAAGTTCCGCGACTCGCTCGGCACCCAGGGCGTCGTCGAGGTCGACCCGAACACCGGCACCCCGGCCCAGGTCACCAAGCTGAACGGCTTCCTGACCGGCAAGAGCGCCAAGAAGGCCACCGACGTCGCCCTCGGGTACGTGAAGGCCCACCCGGAGATCTTCAAGCTCTCCGACGCGGACCTCGGCACGCTGAAGCTGCGCAAGGACTACGTCGACGACCTCGGTACCCACCACATCTTCTGGACCCAGGTAGTCGACGGCGTCGAGGTCTTCGGCAACGGCCTGAAGGCCAACGTCACCAAGAACGGCCAGCTGATCTCCGTGATGGGCTCGCCCGTCGCCGGTCTCGCCACGGCCGCGCAGACGCGGTCCGCCGAGGCCGCGCCGAAGGTGTCCGCGGCCGGCGCCCGCAGCGCCGCGATCAAGGACGTCGGCGGTACGCCGAAGTCCGCGACCGCGACCACGTCCGGTGTGAACACCAAGTGGAGCAACGGCGACACCGCCCAGCAGGTGTGGTTCCACACCGCCGACGGGCTGCAGAAGGGTTGGTTGACCTACACCAACTCCGGTGGCCAGAACATCTACAGCCACGTCGTCGACGCCCAGACCGGTGCCACGCTCTACCGCAAGGACCTGGTCAGCGAGGGCAACGGCGACGCGCTGGTGCAGGACTACTACCCGGGCGCCGCCAAGGGCGGTACGCAGCGCACCGAGAACCTGATCTACAACAAGTGGCTGCCGAAGAACGCGAAGACCCTCCTCGACGGTACGTCGGTCTCGGCCTTCGCCGACGTCAACGACGACAACCAGCCGAACCCCGGTGAGACGGTCAAGGTGCCCGGCACCAAGACCGGCTCGGAGTACAAGCTGACGACCTTCCAGAACGCCTCGTCGTTCTGCTCGGCCGCGTTCATCTGCACCTGGGACCCGGCGAAGCCGGACTCCTGGAAGACCAACATGAACCAGGACGTCACCAACGCGTTCTACCTGGCCAGCAACTTCCACGACTGGCTGGCGAAGCCGCCGATCAGCTTCACCCCGGCGGCCGGCTCGTTCGACGCCGCGGGCGGCGACCCGGTGATGCTGAACGCGCTGGACGGCGCGGCCACTGCCGCGAACGGCGGCCCGGACGCGAACCACATCGACAACGCGAACATGTCGACCCCGCCGGACGGCCAGTCGCCGACCATGCAGATGTACCTGTGGCACTTCCCGGGCACGACCGACCAGCAGGAAGGCTATGTTCCGTCGAGCGGCGCGAACGACGCCAGCATCCTGTACCACGAGTACACCCACGGTCTGTCGAACCGCCTGGTCGTCGACGCCACCGGGAACTCCACGCTGAACAGCATCCAGGCCGGCTCGATGGGCGAGGCGTGGAGCGACTTCTACGCGATGGACTACCTGGTCTCGCACGGCCTGGAGAAGGACACCACCGCTCCGGGTGAGGTCCTCGAGGGCCGGTACGTCTCGCACGGCGAGCTGTTCCGTACGCAGGCGATCGACTGCCGCGTGAAGGCGGTCAGCCCGAACTGCATCCAGCCCGACGGTTCGAAGGGCGGTTACACCTACGCCGACTTCCCGACCATCGGCGGCTCGCCCGAGGTGCACGCCTCCGGTGAGGTCTGGGCACAGACGCTGTGGGACCTGCGTGAGCGCTTCGGCCGTAGCTACGCGATGAGCATCATCACCCGCGCGATGGAGCTGTCGCCGGCCGACCCGACGATGCTCGACATGCGCAACGCGATCGTCCAGGCCGACCTGGTCGCCAGCGGCGGCAAGAACGCCGACACGATCTGGACCGTCTTCGCCAACCGCGGCATGGGCTGGTACGCCGGTGTCGTCGACGGCGGCGACGCGTTCCCGGCCGAGGACTTCCACAAGCCGCCGACGGGTGCGACCACGACCCTGACCGGCAAGGTGACCGACAAGGACACCGGTGCTCCGGTGGCCGGCGCGCTGGTCTACGTCGGCGGCCACTCCTCCGGGTACGCCGGTGACTACGCCGGCACGACCGATGCCAACGGCAACTACGCAATCACCGGCGTCGCACCGGGCACGTACCCGAAGCTCGTGATGTCCGCACCGGGGTACGAGTTGCTGGTTCAGCCGGCCACGGTCAAGCCGGGCGCCAAGGCGAACTTCGCGCCGCGCCGTAACTGGGCCGCATCCTCCGGCGGCGGCACGGTGACCGACTTCAACGGTCCGGACTTCACGCCGCAGTGCGGCCCGGCGTTCGCGATCGACAACGCGCAGGGCACCGGCTGGGGCAGCACGACCGGCGACGACAACGGCACGCCGACCAACACGATGATCGAGAAGCACATCGACATCAAGCTGCCGGCCAAGGTCAACGTCAGCGGGTTCAACATCGACCCGTCCAACACCTGTGGTGACCCGGGCAGCGCTTCGACCGGTGGCTACCGGGTGGAGACCTCGGTCGACGGCACCACGTGGGCAGTCGCGGCGTCGGGCACGTTCGACGCCACGAACCGGGGCAAGTACAACCTGGTTGCCCCGACCGGCAACGCGACCGGCATCCAGTACGTCCGGTTCGTCATGACCAGCCCGCAGGTTCCGGACTTCAAGACGAACTGCCCGGACGGCGCCTTCGGCGGTTGCCAGTTCACCGACATGACCGAGATCCAGGTCTTCGGCAAGAAGTAACCCAAGAAGTAACCCAAGAAGTAACGCAGTACTGCTGAACGGAAGGCCGGCCGGGCTCCTTGCCCGGCCGGCCTTCACGCATGTTTCGGGGGCTTGGCGGGCGGGACGGTCTGCGCCCATTCGGCCCAGTCGGCGAGGGCGGAGTACAAGCGGATGCCTGCCTCGATCGTGACGCGCATCGACTGGGTCTGCTCGCTGTACCCGAATTCGCCGCGATCCTTGCGGGCGGCGTAATCGCGGTACTGGTCGGCGAGCTCGCGATAGTAGGTCGCCTCGGCCTCGAGGTGACGCTGGAGTTCGTCGGTGTCCATCATCCAGAAGAACAGTGAGCGCAGCAGTGGCTGCAGCCGCATGGTGTGGTCGACGTCGACGTCGGTCAGCCAGCGCTTCACCTCCGCGACGCCGGCATCCGTGATCCGGTACGCCTTCCGCCGCCGCGGCCCCTCGCTCTCGACCTCGACCAGGCCCTCGGCGGCGAGCTTGTTCAGCTCGGCGTAGATCTTCGGGTGCTGCGCCGGCCAGATCGAGCCAAGTACCTCGGTGAACCGTCTGGCCAGGTCGTACCCGCTGGCCGGCCCTTCGGCGAGCAGCCCGAGCAACCCGTGCCGCAATGACATGTCCACCTCCTGTGCTGTCCCGCCATCTTGACATGTCCGTTGGGACATGTGCATTCTCGGATATGTCCCTAGGGACATGTCCTAGAGAACATCTGCGAGGGGAGTTCATATGACTGAGGCACGGGCGGTTCTCGTCACCGGATCAACCGGCGGCATCGGTACGGCGACGGTCCGGCTGCTGCAGAGCCGGAGTTTCACCGTGTACGCCGGGGCGCGTGGTCCGGCTGCGTTCGAGCCGGGGGTGCGGGTGGTGCCGTTGGACGTTGCGGATCCGGAGAGTGTGGCCGCGGCGGCCAAGCGGGTCGCGGGGGAGGTCGACGGGCTGTGGGCGGTGATCAACAACGCCGGTGTGATCGTCCAGGGTCCGCTCGAGCTGGTCCCGGCCGACGAGTGGCGACGGCAACTGGAGGTGAACACGCTCGGCCCCGCCTCGGTGATCCGTGAGTTCCTGCCGCTGCTGCGTGCCGGCTCCGCTGCGGGGGATGCCGGGGGTCGGGTTGCTGGGCGGATCGTCAACGTGAGCGCGGCGACCGGGAGGGTTGCGATGCCGTTGCTGGGTGCGTTGTCGGCAAGCAAGGCCGGGTTGGAGGCGCTGTCGAACGCACTGCGGTTGGAGCTGGCCGCGTGGAAGATCCCGGTGGTGGTGGTCGAGCCGGGAACCACCGAGACGGACATCTTCGCGCGGGCCGGCGCGGCCGCGGACGCCGCGATGCAGCACGCCGACCGCGATCGGGTGGGTTTGTACGCGGCGCATCTGGCGGCGTACGAGAAGGCGATGGGGCGGTTCAAGCCCGGGTCGGTCGAGAAGGTCGCGGAGGTCATCGTCCGGGCGGTCGAGGCGCGTCGTCCGCGCCGTCGGTACGCCGTCGCCGAGGCCCGGACGCTCGGCGCGATCCTGCCGAAACTGCCGGCCGGGTTGCGGGATCGCGTGGTCGGCGGAGCCGTCGGACTGAACGGCATCAAACCGTAGGGCCGGCTGATCACATGGTGGACAACGCGCAGTAAGTGTAGTGAATTAGTCTAGTTTCGAGCGCGTGGATCCTGTCGGGTATCGGTGGCCGGCTCGCCTAGGTGGAGGGCGGGGCGGCGACCGAGCCGCGTTCTATCAGGGTCGGCGTGAGGGTGGTGCGGCGGACGCGGCGGTTGGTGTCGACGGCGGACGTGACGCGGCTGACCACGTGCGTGACCAGCTCGTCGAGGGGCCAGTGGAACGTCGACAGCGGTGGCGTGAGCAGCTGGGACATCGGCTGATCGTCGTACCCGAGCAGGGACAGCTCGTCCGGGATGCGCAGGCCGAGCTCGCGGCTCGCGGCGTACACGCCGAAGGCCATCGAGTCGGCGAGCGCGAGGATGCCGGTCGGGCGGGGCGTGCTGGTCAGCAGCGTCCGGGCGACGTCGGTCGCGCCGGCCAGGTCGTGCGGGCACTGCAGCAGGCGGAGCTTCAGGCCGAGGTCGGCCGCCACCCGTTGGGCGAGCTCCTCGGCCGGGCGCTCAACCTCGAAGCGTCTGGTCGGGCTGAGCACGGCGACGCTGCGATGACCGGCATCGGCGAGCCGGCGCAGCGCAGTACTCACGCCGGTCTCGTTGTCGAAGATCACCTCGGACTTCGCCTTCGCGCCGGGCAGGGCATCGCCGATCGCGATCACCGGCGCCTGCTTCGCGATCTCGGCCCAAGCCTTGGCGGCCGGGTCGATCGGGATCACCACGATCGCGTCGGCGCGGTGGTCGACGAGGTGCTGGGCGAGCTCGAGCTGCCGGTCCGCGTCGCCGGCCGAGTCGATGATCCAGGCATTCCGGTCGGGGGCGAGGAGCTCGCGACCGAGCGCGGCCGCGACGCGCTGCTGCCAGAGATCCTCGAGGGACGCACACAGGACGCCGATCGAGCCGCTCCGGCCCGAGGCGAGCGCGCGAGCGACCGGATCGGCCTGGTATCCGAGGCGATCGGCCGCGTCCTGGACCCGCTGCCGGGTCTCGGGTGTGCCGTGCAGACCGCGCAGTGCATACGACACAGCGGCCATCGAGAGCCCGGTCTCGGCGGCGATGTCCTTGAGGGTTGGCCTCCGGCCGGTTCCGGACATGCCCACGACCCTAGCCGCAGCCGTGGACAGAAACTTGACAACCACGCCTTTGAAGCGCTTCACTCTAGACATCCTGAAGCGCTTCAATCTGATCAAACTCCGGAGAGGGGGAGCCGATGATCGACGTCCACCAGCACCTGTGGCCGGAAGCGTTCGTCGACCGGCTCCGGGCGCGCCGCGAGCCGCCGTACCTCGACGGCTGGACGCTGCACACCGCGACCGAAGCGCCGTACGACGTGGATCCCGCGGCGCACGAGCTCGGCAAGCGGGTGGCGCTGGAGCAGGACGCCGGGACGACGCTCGCCGTGGTCTCGCTCTCGAGTCCGTTGGGTATCGAGGAGCTCGGGGACGCCGGACTGCTCGATGCGTGGCATGAGGGTGCGGCAGCCTTCCCGGAGCCGTTCAAGGCGTGGGCGTCCGTCGACCTGCTCGAACCTGATGTCGATCAGCTGGAATCCCTTCTGGACAAGGGATTTCTCGGGTTGCAGCTGCCCGCGCACGTGCTCAGCTCGCCGTCGTCCTGGGAAGCGCTGGGTGACTTGCTACAGACGCTGGAGCGGTTGAACAAGCCGATCCTCGTCCACCCCGGCTCCGCCCGATCGAACGAAGCGCCGTGCTGGTGGGCGCCGGTCGTCGACTACACGACCCAGCTGCAAGCGGCCTGGTGGGCGTGGCATGCGTTCGACGGACGACGGACGTACCCGCGCTTGCGGCTGTGCTTCGCCGCCGCCGCCGGTCTCGCGCCGGTGCACCATGAGCGGCTGGCCGCCCGCGGCGGGCGACTCGGCACGATCGACCCCAATCTGTACGTCGACACCTCGAGCTACGGCCCGCAGGGGATCGACGCGGTCGCGCGGATCCTCGGCATCGACCAGGTCGTGCACGGCACCGACCGGCCGTACGCCGGAACCACCGACCTCCGCCAGGGCGACGCCGCAACCGCGGTGATCCGCCACGACAATCCCCACCGGCTGCTCTTCGGCGCCGGTGCGACTACTCCTGAGAGGGGAGTGCAGTGACTGCCCAGCCGATCGACGTACCCAACGTCCCAGCTCGCCAGGCCAGCCGGCTCGTGGAGCTCAACAACTGTCTGTCGCTGGACGACCTTCCGGGCCGGGACCTGACTCCTGCCGAGCTGTCGGAGCTGGCCGCGTCGATCGCCGCGCAGCCGCACCTGTGGGAGGACCAGGTCGCGTACTCCGACGAGGAGCGCGTCTTCGCCTCCCTGCACCGCGACGCGAACGTCGACGTCTGGCTGATCTGCTGGACCCCGGTGAACGACACCGGCTGGCACGACCACGACGTCTCCTCCGGCGCGGTCGCGGTCGCCCGCGGCAAGCTCGTCGAGCACAATCTCGCGATCGGCGTCGAGTCGATCGAGACCGAGGTCGAGGCCGGCGACGTCTACGGCTTCGGCCCCGACCACATCCACCGCCTCACCGGCCTCGACAAGGGCAGCGTCACCGTCCACGCCTACAGCCCACCCCTGTGGCGCATGGGCCAGTACTCGGTGAAGGAAGGCGTACTCCGCCGCGTCTCCGTCTCCTACGCCGACGAACTCCGCCCGATCGACTGACAACAGAGCAGAGGGAACAGCGGGGCATCCCGGGGCAGATCGATCTGCCCCGGGATCTGGCCTGCCTGGGAGCGGGTTTTGTGCTCAGACTCGGGTGTCATGACGATGCACTTGGAGCTCGAGGAGCACTACACCGAGCGGTACGACGAAGCCAGCCGGCTGGGCTCGACCGTCAAAGGACGGCTGGAACTCGCCCGGGTACAGGACCTGCTGAACAGGTACCTTCCAGCGCCTCCCGCAGCGGTCGCGGACATCGGCGGCGGACCCGGAGTCCACGCCGGCTGGTTGAAACACCGGGGGTACGACGTCGAGCTGCTCGACCCGGTCGAGCGTCACGTCCGACAAGCGACCGACGCCGGAATCAGCGCAGTACAAGGGGATGCACGGCGGCTGCCGTGGGAGGACGAGGAGTTCGACGCGGCGTTCGTGGCCGGTCCGATGTATCACCTGCGGGAGGCGGACGAACGGCAGCTCGCGCTGCGGGAGGCGATCCGGGTGACGAAGCTCGGTGGGTTCGTCGCGGTCGTTGCGATCAACCGGGCCGCCAACCTGATCGGCTCCACCCTGGCCAACACGTTGATCGAACGGCAGAGCGTGGTGACGGACATCCTTCGCGACGGGTACAGCCCTCGCAACGAGCGGATGGCACACACGACGTACCACACCGTCGCCCAGCTGCGGGCCGAGCTCACGCACGCCGGCCTGCGCGGCGTGATGATCCACGGCCTGACCGGGCCGGGTGGCTGGCTGACCGTGATGATCGACGCGCACTACGGCGACCGTCCGCTCCCGGACAGCCTCCAGGAGCCGGATCCGCTGCGTACGGCGCTCGAGTGCGCGCGCCTCGCGGACAGGTACCCGGAGATGGTCCAGTCGAGTTCTTTGCTGTTCGGAGTAGGCCAACGGGCGATTCTCTGACTAAAGTCAGAGAATGGATGTTGTTGGAGTGCGCCGGTTCAATCGGATGGTGACGCAGCGGGTCGGGGCGTTGCAGGAGGACTATCTGGCGCGCGGTCGTCCGCTGGGGGAGGACCGGGTGCTGTGGGAGATCGGCGCGGACGGGTGCGACGTGCGGACGTTGCGCGCTCGGCTCGACCTCGACTCCGGGTACCTGAGCCGGTTGCTGCGGTCGTTGACGGGCGCCGGCCTGGTGCAGGTCGAGCCGAGCGCCGCGGATGCGCGGGTGCGGATCGCCAGGCTGACGAAGAAGGGGTTGGCGGAGCGGCGCGTGCTCGATGCGCGGTCGGACGAGTTGGCGGCTTCGATCCTCGAGCCGCTCGACGAACGGCAGCGGGCGCGATTGACCGCGGCGATGGACGAGGTGACCCGGTTGCTCACCGCGTCGATGGTCCGGGTCGAGATCGTCGATCCGCGGCTGCCGGTGGCGCAGTACTGCCTGAACGCGTACTTCGAGGAGCTCGGGCGGAGGTTCGAGTCCGGGTTCGACCCGGCGCGGAGCATCTCGGCGGACCACGCCGAGCTGACCCTCCCCGCCGGGTTGTTGCTCGTAGCAACGTTGCGATCGGAGCCGGTCGGTTGTGGTGCACTCAAGCTGCACGGGTCCGAACCGGCCGAGATCAAACGGATGTGGGTCTCACCGGATGCGCGCGGACTCGGCCTGGGCCGCCGACTGCTGGCAGAGCTCGAGCGTACGGCGGCCGCCCGTGGTGCCACCGCCGTACGCCTCGAGACCAACCACAACCTGAAGGAAGCGATCGCCCTCTACCGCTCCTCAGGCTTCGAGGAGGTACCGGCCTTCAATACCGAGCCCTACGCACATCACTGGTTCGAGAAGTCTCTCTGATAGCTACGGCATCCGGAGTTGGCCGAGGAGACCATGGGTTTCGTTGGCCGGTCCGGCGGAGAACCAGAGGGTGTCGGTGCCGCCGGTGGTGGCAGTGCCCGGCAGCAGGGCCCAGAGGCCGTCGATCGCCAGGGGCCTGCCATGGGTGTTGCGGACCTGTCCGGCGAACTCGAACCTGCCGTGGGACTTCGGGTGCAGGACGTTGATCCGGCCGTCGCCGAAGTTGCCGACCAGGAGCGTGCCGGTGGGCTCACCCCAGGTCGCGGGGGCTAGGGTCAGGCCCCACGGCGCGTTCAGCATGCCGCGGGAGGCCACCCGGGTGACGAACCTGCCGTCGACGGTGTACTCGTCGACGTACCCGAGTCCGCGTCCGGCCTGGCTGCGGCCGGTCTTGGGGTCGGGCTTGGCATATGTCACGAAGATCCGGTCGTTCAGCGTCTGCACGTTGAACGGCGCGAACCCGCGCGGCAGCGAGAAGTCACGGAACGCCCACTTCGACAGCTTCATCGGCATGAACGCGCTGTCGAACACGTCGATCCTGCCCTGCGCGAAGTTCGCCGCGAAAAGCCGGTCGGACGTCGGTGAGATCGCAAGCCCGGTGTACGCCGCGCCCTTGGTGGTCGCCTTGATGTCGGCCGGACCCATCAGGGGGTTGATCGTGGGGTTCCAGGCCGCGATCTGCCCGGTCAGCGTGGCGAAGATGAACCGCGCGGGCGCGGAGGCGGTGGCGTTGCTGACCAGGAACCCGGTGCCGGGGTTCGACACCTGCCCGGTCGGCAGCGGCACCGTTACCCGGACGGCCGGCGACTTCGTCACCACGTCCGAGCCGGGCGCGGCGGAGTACAGCGTGGACGACGACGTGCCCTGGTTGGACACCCAGAGCGGGGTGGTCGCGCCGAGCGACATCCCCCACGGGTTCACCAGGTCCGGGTCGGTCAGGACGGCTTTGCCCGCCTGGTCCGAGACCAGGTTGACCTGTTGTACGGCGAGCGCGTGGTGCGACCCGTGAGCGCTGGCGGTCACGGGGGTGACAAGTGCGAGGCCGCTGACCAGTGCGGTGGCTACCGCGAGTGGCCGGCCCTTCGAGCGGAGTGACATGTCACTTTCCTGTCGGTAGGGATGCGGAACACCATCGATACGACCGGGTGGGCTAGGCGGTTCAATCGGCGCGCGGTAGACATGGCGCAGTACTCGGGCGCGATGGCCTGACCGGTCCACCCGGTGCCGAATGGCTATGGAAACCCGCTGACGTCCTGTTTAGCGTCGAGCCATGAGGATCAGGGTTGTCGATGCGTTCGCCGATCGTCCGTTCAGCGGTAATCCGGCCGGAGTGTGTCTCTTCGAGGCCGGGGCATGGCCCGACGAGGCCTGGATGCAGTCGGTAGCGGCCGAGCTGAACCACGCCGAGACCGCGTTCGCCCGGCCGTCGGAGCGGATCGACGCGGACTGGGATCTGCGCTGGTTCACGCCGACGAAGGAAGAAAAGCTCTGCGGGCACGCGACGCTGGCGACCACCCATGCGCTGGCTGCGGACGGCAAGGTGTCCGGGAAGGTCGCCTTCGCGAGCCTGAGCGGCATCCTCGTCGCGACGGTCGAGGACGACGGAATCAGGCTGGACTTCCCGGTCAACCGGCCGTTCGAGGTGCCGGTCCCCGATGGGCTGGCGGCGTCGCTGGCGGTCGAGCCGCTCGAGGTGTACGTCGCGGGCGAGCTCCGTGATCTGCTCGTCGTCGTCCGTGACGAGGCGACGGTCCGCGCGGTGGTCCCGGACTACGACGTGATGGCCGGGATCATCCAGCGCGAGAAGCTGCGCGGCGTGATCGTGACGGCCCAGAGTTCGGCGCAGAGTTCGGCGCAGAGTTCGGAGTACGACTTCGTCTCGCGGTTCTTCGCGCCGGGCAGCGGGATCCCGGAGGACCCGGTCACCGGGAGCGCGCACACCAGTCTGGCGCCGTACTGGGGTGAACGCCTCGGGCGGAACGAGCTGGTCGGATACCAGGCGTCCGCCCGAGGCGGGGTCGTGCAGGTCAGCTCATCCGGCGACCGCGTCTACCTGAAGGGCCAGGCGATCACGGTCCTCGAGGGCGAGCTTCTCGTCTAGGCCCAGGTCTCGGCGTGGGTGGCTACGCCGTTCGGGGCGATGAGTTCGGTGACGACGTCCTCGGCGTCGGCGTCCAGCGGCTCGAACGGCGGCTCCGGTACGACGTACGCCCGCGCTCCGGCGACCATCTCGATCCCGGGCAGCTCGAACCAGGCCTCGCCGACCTCACGGCTGATCTCGTAGATCGCCTGCTCGGCGGAGTCGACCGGCTCCCGCTCGCCGGACTCGTCCAGCTCGGCCGGGTGCCGTTCCTGCGCGGCGCGGCCGGCCTCGAGCAGTGCGTCCAGGTCGACCACACGCAGGTCGAAACGCGACACCACACTGATCACCTGGTCCGGCTCGACGTCTTCCTCGTCCTCATCGTCGTCGGACTCGTCCAGCAGTAAGGGCGTCGTACCGGTGTGCTCGAAGACGGCCTCGTTCCAGTCTTCGACGACGCCCTCGAGTGCGGCATTGTGCTCGAAAAGCTCGGAGGTGTCCTCGTCGCCGGTCATCGCGAGCAGCGCGTCGGTGTGGGCCTGCAGGCGCTCGGCGAGCTTCCGGCTCGCCTCGGCCAGCGCGGTCCGGGTGTCCGCGGAGAAGAACTGCTCTGCGGGGGCGGGGGTGTCCAGTTCAGTCACGTGCGGGATCTTCCCTTGTCTGTCGGTGGGGATGCCAGCCGTAAGTATGTGAGAAGCCTGTGAGAGCTCTGTCAGCGGGTGTGAGAGGCCTGCGAGAACCCTCCTGACCGGGCCGCTAGCGGTGTGCAGTGAATCCATGAGTACTTACACCGCGAGGTCGTGCCGTCATGGGTGACGTCGTCTATCTCGCAGTCACCGTCGTCGTGTTCGCAGCCGTCTGGCTCGCGCTGCGCGGAGTGGAGAAGCTGTGAGCGCCGAGAACATCGCGGGCCTGGTGGTCGCCGCGGCCTTGATCCTCTATCTGGTCGCCGCCCTGATCTTCCCCGAGAGGTTCTGATGTCAGACACCGCGGCCGGCCTGTTGCAGGTCGGCTTCCTCCTCCTGTGCCTGGCCGCCGTCTACCGGCCGCTGGGCGGGTACATGGCTCGGGTCTTCACGTCCGGCAAGGACCTGGGCGTCGAGCGCGTGACCTACAAACTGTTCGGCGTCGACCCGAAGGCTGATCAGACCTGGGGCGTCTACGCCCGGTCGCTGATCGCGTTCTCCGCGGTGAGCGTCGTACTGCTCTATCTGTTGCAGCGACTGCAGCACTGGCTGCCGCTCTCGCTGGGGCTGCCGAACGTGCCGTCCGGGCTGGCGTTCAACACCGCCGCGTCGTTCGTCTCGAACACCAACTGGCAGAACTACTCGCCCGAGGTGACGATGGGCCACCTGGTCCAGTTCGCCGGCCTCGCGGTGCAGAACTTCCTGTCCGCCGCTGTCGGCATCGCCGTCGCGGTCGCGCTGATCCGTGGGTTCGCCCGGGCCAAGACCGACCGGATCGGCAACTTCTGGGTCGACCTGACCCGGACCACGCTGCGGATCCTGTTGCCGATCGCGGTCGTCGGCACCCTCGTGCTGGTCGCGATGGGCGTCGTACAGAACTTCTCCGGCGGGCATGAGGTCACCTCGGTGATCGGGCAGAGCCAGACCATCCCCGGCGGCCCGGTGGCCAGCCAGGAGGTCATCAAGGAGCTCGGCACCAACGGCGGCGGTTACTACAACGCCAACTCGGCGCACCCGTTCGAGAACCCGAACGGCCTGTCGAACCTGTTCGAGATCTTCCTCCTGCTGGTCATCCCGGTCTGCCTCACCCGCACCTTCGGCCTGATGGTCAAGGACAAGCGGCAGGGCTACGCGATCCTCGGCGTGATGGGCACGCTCTGGGCGGCCTTCACCTTCGCCGCGACGTTGTTCGAGAACCAGGGAGCCGGTACGGCGACCCACGCCGCGGGCGCCGCGATGGAGGGCAAGGAGACCCGCTTCGGCGAATGGGCCTCGGCGCTGTTCGCGACCTCGACGACAGGTACGTCGACCGGCGCGGTGAACTCGGCGCACGACTCCTTCACCCCACTCGGCGGCGGTACGGCGCTGTTCCACATGATGCTCGGCGAGGTCTCACCGGGCGGCACCGGAACGGGCCTCTACGGCATGCTGATCCTCGCCGTGCTGGCGGTGTTCGTCGCGGGCCTGATGGTCGGACGCACCCCGGAGTACCTGAAGAAGAAGATCACCGCGCGCGAGATGAAGCTGGTCTCGCTGTACATCCTGGCGACGCCGACCGTCGTACTGATCGGCGCCTCGCTGGCGATGGGACTCGCGGTGGCACGGGCGTCGATCTTCAACACCGACAGCCCGCACGGGTTCTCCGAAGTGCTGTACGCGTTCACCAGCGCCGGCAACAACAACGGCAGCGCGTTCGGCGGCCTCAGCGGGAACATCCCGTTCTACAACACCGCCCTCGGGCTGGTGATGTTGCTCGGCCGGTTCGTCCCGATCGTGTTCGCGCTCGCGCTGGCCGGTTCGCTCGCCCAGCAGCAGCCGGTACCGGTGACCCAGGGCACGCTACCGACCCACAAGGCCCTCTTCGTGACGCTGCTCGTCGGCACCGTCCTGATCGTGACCGGCCTGACCTACTTCCCTGCACTGACTCTCGGACCCCTCGCGGAGGGACTGTGACCACGCTCGTAAGGCCGCCCGCACCCCAGCCGGTGGCAACTGCCCCGAAGAGGGCATCCTCGGGTCTGTTCGACCCGAAGATGCTGCTCACCGCCCTGCCCGACGCGGTGCGCAAGCTCGACCCGCGGGTGATGGTGAAGAACCCGGTCATGTTCGTGGTCGAGGTAGGCGCGGTCGCGTCGACGATTTTCGCCGTCACCGACTCCAGCGTGTTCGTCTGGTGGATCGTGGTCTGGCTCTGGCTGACCGTGATCTTCGCCAACCTGGCCGAGGCCGTCGCGGAAGGCCGGGGCAAGGCCCAGGCCGAGACGCTGCGCCGGGCGAAGACCGAGACGACAGCGCGGCGCCTGATCGGTGATCGCGAGGAGGAGATCCCCGCGACCCAGCTCACGCTCGGCGACCTCGTGGTCGTCGAGGCCGGGCAGATCATCCCCGGCGACGGTGACGTCGTCGAGGGTGTGGCGAGCGTCGACGAGTCGGCGATCACCGGCGAGTCGGCCCCGGTCATCCGCGAGTCCGGTGGCGACCGGAGCGCGGTGACCGGCGGTACGAAGGTGCTGTCGGACCGGATCGTCGTGAAGATCACCACCAAACCCGGTGACAGCTTCATCGACCGGATGATCGCGCTGGTCGAGGGCGCGTCGCGGCAGAAGACGCCGAACGAGATCGCGCTGAACATCCTGCTGGCCAGCCTCACGATCGTGTTCATGATCGCGACCGTGACGCTGCCGACGTTCGCGAACTACGCGCACACCGAGCTGAACCTCGTGATCCTGGTGGCCCTGCTGGTCTGCCTGATCCCGACCACGATCGGCGCGCTGCTGTCCGCGATCGGCATCGCCGGCATGGACCGGCTGGTGCAGCGCAACGTACTGGCGATGTCCGGCCGGGCCGTCGAGGCCGCGGGCGACGTGAACACGCTGCTGCTGGACAAGACCGGCACCATCACGCTGGGCAACCGGCAGGCCGCCGAGTTCATCCCGGTCAAGGGTGTCACCGACACCGAGCTGGCGGATGCGGCGCAGTTGTCCAGCCTGGCCGACGAGACGCCGGAGGGCCGGTCGATCGTCGTACTGGCGAAGACCGGGTACGGACTGCGTGAGCGCCACACCGGAGAGTTGCCGCACGCAACTTTCGTGGAGTTCACCGCGCAGACCCGGATGAGCGGCGTTGACGTCGACGACCGGCAGGTCCGCAAGGGCGCGGCCGGTGCGGTCAACACGTGGATCCACCAGCACGGCGGAGTCACGGACCCGCAGCTCGGCGAGATCGTCGACGGCATCTCGGCCTCCGGCGGCACGCCGCTGGTCGTTGCCGAGAGCATCAACGGCACAGCTCGTCCGCTCGGCGTGATCCACCTCAAGGACGTGGTCAAGGAAGGCATGCGGGAGCGGTTCGACCAGATGCGCGCGATGGGCATCCGGACCGTGATGATCACCGGTGACAACCAGCTGACCGCGAAGGCGATCGCCGAGGAGGCCGGGGTCGACGACTTCCTGGCCGAGGCGACGCCCGAGGACAAGATGGCGCTGATCAAGAAGGAGCAGGAGGGCGGTCGCCTGGTCGCGATGACCGGTGACGGCACCAACGACGCACCGGCGCTGGCCCAGGCCGATGTCGGTGTGGCGATGAACTCCGGTACGTCGGCCGCCAAGGAGGCCGGCAACATGGTCGACCTCGACTCGAACCCGACCAAGCTGATCGAGATCGTCGAGATCGGCAAGCAGTTGCTGATCACCCGCGGATCGCTGACCACGTTCTCGATCGCGAACGACGTGGCCAAGTACTTCGCGATCCTGCCGGCCCTGTTCGCCTCGGCGTACCCGGGGCTGGACAAGCTGAACATCATGGGGCTGCACTCGCCGGAGTCGGCGATCGTGTCCGCCATCGTGTTCAACGCGCTGGTGATCGTTGCTCTGGTGCCGCTGGCGCTGCGCGGGGTCCGCTACAAGCCGTCCTCGGCATCGGCGATGCTGCGCCGGAACCTGCTGATCTACGGCGTCGGCGGTCTGATCAGCCCGTTCGCCGGAATCAAACTCCTGGACCTGGTGATCTCGTTGATCCCCGGTCTTCGCTGAAAGGGTAGTTGTTCATGGCAAGCAACTTGCCGGGCTCGGTCCGGCAGTTCGGGGTGGCGCTGCGGGCGCTGCTCGTGTTCACGGCGATCCTCGGGATCGTCTACCCGCTGGTGATGACCGGCGTCGCCCAGGCGGTCTTCCACAGCAACGCGAACGGGTCGATCGTCAAGGTCGACGGCAAGGACGTCGCCTCGGACCTGATCGGCCAGGCCTACACGATGGATTCCGGGAAGAAGGATGCCGATGGCAACGCGATCATGGTCGCGGACCCGAAGTGGTTCCAGACCCGGCCGTCCGCGGTCGACTACGACGGGATGGGTAGCGCGGCCTCGCAGTACGGGCCGAACAACCCGGACCTGGTCAAACTGATCGAGCAGCGCCGGCAGGACGTCGCCAAGCTGGAGGGTGTCGATCCGTCGCAGGTGCCGCCGGACGCGGTCACCGCGAGCGGCAGCGGCCTCGACCCTGCGATCAGCCCGGCGTACGCCGCTCTGCAGGTCAACCGGGTCGCCCGTGAGCGGGGACTGTCGGTGGACCAGATCAAGCAGCTGGTCAAGGAGAACACGAAGGGTCGCACGCTGGGCTTCCTCGGTGAACCGGCCGTCAACGTTGTCACGCTCAACAACGCACTGGCTGCGCTGGGCTGAACTGAGAGCATGGAGCTATGAGCAAGAACGGCCGTGGGCATCTGCGGATCTACTTGGGTGCCGCGCCCGGTGTCGGGAAGACGTACAAAATGCTGGGCGAGGGGCAACGGCGCCTCGCCCGGGGCACCGACGTCGTCGTCGGACTCGTCGAGACCCACGGCCGTGAACACACCGCGGAGATGCTCACCGGCCTCGAGCTGGTCCCGCGGCGGATCGTCGACTACCGCGGTGCGAGCTTCACCGAGCTCGACCTCGACGCGGTACTGGCCCGGCGCCCTGAGGTGGCGCTGGTCGACGAGCTCGCGCACACCAACGTCCCGGGCAGCCGGAACGAGAAGCGCTGGGAGGACATCGAGGAGCTGCTGGCCGCCGGGATCGACGTGATCTCGGCGGTCAACATCCAGCACCTCGAGTCGATCAACGACGTGGTCGAGAAGATCACCGGCGTACCGCAGCAGGAGACGGTCCCGGACCGGGTGGTCCGGGCCGCGGACCAGATCGAGCTGGTCGACATGACGCCGGAGGCCCTGCGCCGGCGGATGGCGCACGGCAACGTGTACGCCGCGGACAAGATCGACGCTGCCTTGGGCAACTACTTCCGGGTCGGCAACCTGTCCGCCCTGCGTGAGTTGGCGTTGCTCTGGCTGGCCGATCGGGTGGATGCGGGCCTGCAGCAGTACCGGCAGGAGCACGACATCGACTCGACCTGGGAGGCCCGGGAGCGGGTCGTCGTCGCGCTCACCGGCGGTCCCGAGGGGGAGACGCTGATCCGGCGCGCGGCCCGGATCGCCGCCCGGTCCTCCGGCGGGGACCTGCTCGCCGTACATGTCGCACGATCCGACGGCCTGACCGGGGCGAACCCGAGCAAGCTGGCGGAGCAGCGCAACCTGGTCGAGAAGCTCGGCGGGACCTATCACCAGGTCGTCGGTGACGACATCCCGACCGCTCTGCTCACGTTCGCGAGGGCCGAGAACGCCACCCAGTTGGTGCTCGGCGGCAGCCGGCGGTCGCGGATCGGCTCGTTGTTCACCGGCCCGGGGATCGGCGCCACCACGATCCGCGATTCCGGCGATATCGACGTACACATCGTCACGCACTCGCTGATGGGGCGTGGCCGGCTGCCGCGGCAGCGAGGTGCGTTGTCCCGGCGCCGGAAGATCCAGGGATTCGTGCTGTCGGTGGTGCTGCCGCCGGTCCTGGCGCTGGTTCTCGGTCTGGGCGGCGACACGCTTAACCTGACCAGCAACGTGCTGGCGTTCCTGTTCGCGGTCGTGGTGGTCGCGTTGGTCGGCGGCATGTGGCCGGCGATGGTGACTGCGATCGGCGGGTCGCTGGTCCTGAACTGGTTCTTCACCCCGCCGCGGCGGACGTTCACGATCGCCGAGCTGAACAACGCGCTGGCTCTGCTGATCTTCGTCCTTGTTGCGGCGATGGTGAGTTCGGTCGTCGACCGGGCGGCACGGCGTACCAGGCAGGCGGCCCGTGCGGCCGCCGAATCGGAGACGTTGGCGACCTTGGCCGGATCGGTACTGCGGGGAGAGACAGCCCTGCCCGCACTGCTCGAACGGGTCCGCGAGGCGTTCGGGATGACCGGGGCGTGCCTGATGGAACGTGTGGACGACGACGAGCTGACCGAGATCTGGCGACCGCTGGCCTCGGCCGGCTCCCTGACCTGCACCCGTCCGGAGGAGGCCGACGCGGAGATCCCGGCGCGGGACGACCTGGTTCTCGTGCTGCAAGGACATCAGTTGGAGGCCGACGAGCGACGGCTCGTCGGGGCGTTCGCGGCTCACGCCGCCGCGTTGGTCGACCGCGCCCGGTTGAGCGAGGCCGCTGCTGAAGCGAAGCCGCTCGCCGAGGCCGACAAGCTACGTACTGCGTTGTTGCGCGCCGTCGGCCATGATCTGCGGTCCCCGTTGGCGTCGGCGAAGGCCTCGGTGACTTCGCTACGTAGCGACGACGTCGAGTGGAGCGAGTCCGAGCGCGCCGAACTGCTGGAGACTGCGGACGAGTCGCTGGATCGGTTGTCGCGGTTGGTGGACAACCTGCTCGACCTGAGTCGGCTGCAGGCCGGAGTGCTACCGGTGTTCACCCGGCCGATGGCGCTCGACGAGATCCTGCCCGGCGTACTGGCCGAGCTGGGGGACGAAGCCGACCAGGTGACGGTCGACATCCCCCACACGCTGCCGCTGGTCGAGGCGGATCCGGCGTTGCTCGAGCGCGTGGTCGCGAACCTGCTGGCGAACGCGATCCGCTACTCGCCTCCCGGGCGCCCGCCGCTGATCACCGGCAGCGCACTCGGTGACATCGTCGAGGTCCGGGTGATCGACCGCGGGCCGGGGATCCCGCGCGAGGACCGGAACCGGATGTTCGCGCCGTTCCAGCGCCTCGGCGACACCGACAACACGGTCGGCGTCGGGCTGGGGCTGGCGCTCGCCCGCGGCCTGGCCGAGGCCATGCACGGCACGCTGCTGCCCGAAGACACCCCGGGCGGTGGCCTGACCATGGTGGTCACCATGCCGACCGCCGCCCTCCGCCCGACCGACGCCCCGGTCCCCGGAGCCCGCGAACGATCGGAGCACGAATGACTGGGGAGGCCGCGTGACCAGGGTTCTCGTGGTGGATGACGAGCCGCAGATCGTGCGGGCGTTGCAGATCAATCTGAAGGCGCGCGGGTACGAGGTGCATCTGGCCGGCACCGGTACGTCGGCGTTGAAGGTGGCCGCGCAGCATCCGCCCGAGCTGGTGATCCTCGACCTCGGGCTGCCGGACTTCGACGGCGTGGACGTGATCCGCGGGCTGCGGGGCTGGACCGACGCCCCGATCCTGGTGCTGTCCGGGCGGACCGACCAGACTGACAAGGTCGAAGCGCTGGACGCCGGTGCGGACGACTACGTGACGAAGCCGTTCGGTATCGACGAGCTGCTGGCCCGCATGCGCGCCGTACTGCGCCGCAGCAACGTCGCCCAGGACCAGCCGGTGGTGACTGTCGGCGGTGCCGTCGTCGATCTGGCCGCGAAGCGCGTGACGCTGGACAACGGCGAAGACATCCGTCTCACCCCGACCGAGTGGCACCTGCTCGAGGTCCTGGTCCGCAACCCCGGCAAGCTGATGTCGCAACGCCAGTTGCTGATCGAGGTGTGGGGCCCCGGCTACGAGACCGCCAGCGGCAACCTGCGCTTCTACATGGGCCAACTCCGCCGCAAACTCGAGTCCGACCCGGCCCGCCCCAAGCACCTCCTCACCGAACCGGGCATGGGCTACCGCTTCGAAGCCTGAGCGTGTCCGTTTCGTTCAAGACCTCCGGCACGATCCGCGGGAGGGTAGGCGCATGGACATCTTCACCGCAGGTCGGGACTTTGTACGGCGGGACGCTCGGCTGCTCGAGCGTCGGCTCTTCACCACGGTTTTCGAGGGCGCTGACCCGCAGGGCGTGGTCGACGCGCTGCGCGGGTTCCAGAACGCAGACGGCGGTTTCGGCTGGGGGCTGGAGCCGGACAAGCGGTGTCCGGACAGCTTGCCGCTCGACGTCGAGGTCGCTTTCGACACGCTGCTCGCGGCCGGTGCCCGGGACGACGAGATGGTCCGCCGGGCGGTCGACTGGCTGGACCGGACCGCGACGGTCGACGGCGCTGTTCCGCTGTGCGGTCCGGCGGTGGAGGGTTACCCGCGGGCCGAGCACATCACCGAGTGGACCTACAAGCCGGACATCAACCCGACGGCGGGCCTGGTCGGCCGGCTGTACCGGCTCGGCGTCGAGCACCCGTGGCGTGACAAGGCGGGCGCATGGTCGGCGGCCGAGCTCGCGAAGGGGCTCCCCGAGGATGCCCATGGGTTGCACGAGGCCCTGGAGTTCCTGGAGCACAGCGGTGACGTCGATGTGGATCGCATCCGCGACTGGCTGCCCAAGCTCGCCAACTACCGCGCCGACGCCGCGGATCCGACGTACGGCGTGACGCCGCTGCACTTCGCGCCGACGCCGGACAGCTTCTGGAAGCAACTGTTCACCGACGCCCAGCTCGAGGCCCATCTCGACCGCCTGATCGCCGACCAGCAGGACGACGGCGGCTGGGCACTCACCTGGGAGCCGCCAGGCCCCGCGGCCACCCTGGAGTACCGCGGCATCGTGACCGTCGGCGCACTCCGAACGCTGAAGGCGTACAACCGCCTGTAGACACGTCAAAGCCCCCCGCTGCGGCGGGGGGCTTTGACGTGTTACCAGGAAGATTTCGTGATCCCGGGCAGTTCGCCGCGGTGGGCCATCTCCCGGAATCGAACCCGCGAGATGCCCGCCTTGCCGATGTAGCCGCGCGGGCGGCCGTCGACGACGTCGCGGTTGCGGACCCGGATCGGATTCGCGTCGCGCGGCAGCTTCTGGAGCTTCAGCTGCGCCTCGGCGCGGTCGCCGGCCGACGTACCGGGGTCGGCGATGATGCGCTTCAACGAGGACCGACGCTCGGAGTAGTGGGCCACGGTCCGGCGGCGATGCTCGTTGCGAGCGATCTTCGCGGTCGTTGCCATTTACCGCTCTTCGCGGAAGTCGACGTGGGCCCGGGTCTTCGGGTCGTACTTGCGGATGATCAGCCGGTCGGGATTGTTCCGGCGGTTCTTCCGCGTTACATAGGTGAAGCCGGTGCCTGCGGTGCTGCGGAGCTTGATGATGGGGCGGAGGTCGTTGCGCTTGGCCATGCTGTCCTTTCCCGGATCACCTGGCGGGTGACCCACACTGCTCTCAACGCCGGCCGGGTGGCGGCTATTCCGGCCGACAGGGTACTTTGTAGTGGTTATCGTTTTCAACAAGACAGGAGAGTCGATGCTGCCGGTGACCTTGCTGACGGGCCTGGACGACGAGTTCCGCGGCGCCGTGGCGGGCAATCTGCTCGCGGCTGCCGGCCCGACCGGCGTCCTGGTGGAGTACGACGTGAGCGGCCTGAGCGCGGGCTCCGTCGTCCGGATCGCCCGTACTGCGGCCGGCGTGATCGACCGCGAGGTGATCACCATGGACCACCCGTGCGTCTCCTGCGCGATGCGCGGTTCCCTCGTCCAGCTCCTCTCGAGCATCGCGGCCATCGAGCGGTACGGCGCAGCGATCGTGAGCGTCCCCGCCGCCGGTGACACCCAGGCGATCGCGACCGAGCTCGCCACGGCCGACGACCTCCGCATCGACGCGGTCGTCACCACCGTCGATGCCGCCACCGTGCTCGCTGACGTGACCGGCGACGAGCTGATCCGTGATCGCGGCATCCCGACCGCGGCCGAGGACGGCCGCGCGATCGCCGAGGTCGTCGTCCGGCAACTGGAGTCGGCTGACGCGGCGGTGCTGAGCAGTGAGGTTCCGGCCGCGCTGGTCCGGGCGATCAATCCACGGCTGCTGATCAAGACCACGCCGGCGGGTCTGCTCGGCGTCCGGCTGCATGCTCCCGGGAATGTCGTCGAGCCCGGTTCGATCGCGGCGCCCGCGGACGGCGAGGTGCCGACGTTGGTCTGGCAATCCAATCGGCCGTTTCATCCGGAGCGTCTGTACGACGCCCTGGAGGACCTGGTCGCCGGGTCGGCCCGCGGACGCGGCACGCTGTGGATCGCGACCCAGCACCGCAACCGGCTCAGCTGGGACAGCTTCGGGACGAACATCTCGATCGGCGTGCTCGGCCCGTGGCTGGCCGACCTCCCGGCCGATCGCTGGCCGGCGGTCGGGCAGCAACACCAGGCCCGGTCCGCCCTCGAGTGGCACCCGGAGTACGGCGACCGCGCGTCCTACCTGTCGATCACCGGGCCCGGTCTGGAGCTGCGGGAATTAACCGCCCGCCTCGACGGTTGTGTCCTGCGTGCGGATGAAGCGGTCCATCCCCTGACCGACCCGTTCGCCCCTTATCTGGAAGGAAGTGCAGCAGCATGAAGAAGGACATTCACCCCGACTACCGCCGGGTCGTCTTCCGGGACAAGTCCGGCAACTTCAGCTTCCTCACCGGTTCGACTCGCGAGAGCAACGAGACGGTCGTCTGGCACGACGGGAACACCTACCCGGTCGTCGACGTCGAGATCTCGTCCGCGAGCCACCCGTTCTACACGGGCCAGCAGCGCGTGATGGACACCCAGGGCCGCGTGGAGAAGTTCAAGAAGCGCTACGGCCAGAAGTAATCCCTGGTCTTTCACAGCCCGTCGCCTCCCCAGGCGACGGGCTGTTTTGCGTGTTCAGGAGGCAACCGTCGCCTTGTCGCCCACCCGAGCGATCCGCTCACCGCCGACGCGGCGGTCTCCGCGCGTACTTCGTGCTCGACTGTCATGGCCGAGTTTGCCCGTCTCGGATTCGAGACATTTAGCCGGGCGCGGCGCTTACCCCACCGGGCAGGGCGGTTCCACACTGTGGGGATGGAGCCGGTTGAGCTGACGGGTACCGGGTTGAGCCCGTTGGAAGCGGTGGCGCTCGGGCAGCGGCGTACGGCGGTTCGGCTGAGCGAGGTCGCGCGAAAGCGGATGGAGGCCTCGGCCGCGGTGGTGGCCGAGGTCGCGAGACGCCGGCCGGTGTACGGGCGGACGACCGGCGTCGGCGCGAACCGCGACGTGCTCACGTCCGACCCGGAGCACGGCGCGCGTCTGCTCGGATCGCACAGCACGACCGGCACCACGTCGTACCCGAAGGACGTCGTCCGGCTCGGGCTGCTGATCCGGGTCAACCAGCTCGCCGCGGGTGGCTCCGGGCTCGACCCGGCGGTGGCCGACGCGATCGTTGGTCTGCTCAACGACGATGATCTGCCCGACCTGCATCGCGGCGGCGCGATCGGTACCGGCGACCTCGGTCCGCTGGCGGAGCTCGGGCTCGCGCTCGGCGATGTCGTCGACGGGACCAGTGCGCTCCCGCTGTTGTCCAGCAATGCGCTCACGCTCGCCGAGTGCTGCCTCGCGTACGTCGAGGCGGTAACGCTCATCAACGTCGTACCGCTGGTCGGCGCGCTCTCGCACGTTGCGCTGCACGGTAACGCCGAGGTGTACGACGTGCGCGTGCACGAGGCTCGTCCGCAGCCGGGGCAGGTACGGGTCGCGCGCCGGATGCGCGGCCTGCTCGACGGCTTGCCGCTCCCGCCCGCCCGCGTGCAGGATCCCTTCGGGTTAAGGGCTTTCGCGCAGGTGCTCGGGCCTGCCGTCGATCATTCCGATGCCTTGGGCAACAGTGTGCGGATCGACATCAATGCGGCCGCGGAGAACCCGCTGGTGGCCGGCGACACCGTGCTGCACAACGGCAACTGGCACGCGATGCCGATCGCGCTCGCCCTCGACTCGCTCCGGCTCAGCCTGCACAGCGTCGCAACTCTCTCGACCACCCGCGTCGCGAACCTGGTCGACCCGGACTACACCGGCCTCAGCCGGTTCCTCGCCAGCGGCGCGGAGGCAAGCTCGGGCGTGATGATGATCGAGTACGTCGCGCATGACGCACTCGCCGCCGTACGTTCGGCCGCACAGCCCGCCACGCTTGGCACGGCGACCCTGTCCCGAGGCGCCGAGCTCCACGCGAGCTTCGCGCCGCAGGCCGCAGTACTGACCGCTCAATTGCTGGATGCCCTGCGCGAGGTCCTTGCCAGCGAACTCGTCACCGCCGTACGCGCGATCCGCCTGGCCGGCCTGACCCCCGACGATCTGGCACCGGCAGCCATCGGCCCGTGGTTGGCAGACGCTCTGGCTGCGCTGCCCGGCGACCTGGCCGACCGTTCCCTCCGCGAGGACCTGGAGATCGCGCGCGGCCTACTCACCCAATGGGGCGACCGCCAGGTCGAACACCCTGCCGAGTCGGGCTAGCCGTGCAGGCGGCGAGTGAGCGCGGCCGCGGCCTGGCGGATTCGGTGGGCGAGCTGGGGGCGGTCCGGTGGCGGGACGGCGTCTGTGCGGAAGGTGACGCTGATGGCGGCAGCCGGGTGGCCCGCGTGGTCCACGGCCGCGCTGGCGACCGAGGCCATGCCCGGGGTGATGAAGGAGTCTTCGACCGCGTAGCCCTGACGTTTCTCGTCGGCCAGTAGGCGCCGGAGTTGGGTAAGGGTCTGCGGGCCGAGGTCGGTGCGGCGGACGAAGGACTCAGGCGTGGGGAAGAGCGCACGAACTTGCGCCGGCGGCAGCTCGGCCAGCAGCGCGCGCCCGGACGCGGTGAGGGTCGCGGGTAGCCGCACCCCGACATCGGTCACCAGCGTGACCGGCCGCGGCGGCTGTTCCTTCAGCAGGTACACGAGCTCTCGACCATGCAGTACGCCGAGATGCGCCGTCTGGCCCACCTCATGCACCAGCTGGACCAGCAACGGCCGAGCCAACCTCTCCAACGGATCGTGCCGCAGGTACGCCGACCCGATCTCGAAGGCGGCAACCCCGAGCCCGTACCGCTTCTCCTCCGGCAGATGGACGACGAACCCCTCATCGATCATTGCCCGCAGCAAGTGGTACGTCGACGAGCGCGGCAGGCCGACCGCGGAGGCGATGCGCTCCATCGGTACCGGACCGGGCTGGGTGGCCAGGAACGTCAGCACCCGCAGGGTGCGGGTCGAGGCGGGAACGTTGCCGCTCACAACGGCAGGGTAACCCGGCCGGACTTAGATCCCTGACGATTCGCGTTTCTTCGCGCGGCTGCGCCCCAACCAGAACCGCAGCCCCTCGCCCGCCACCGCGATCGCGAACAGTCCGCCGGCGACACCCCAGTCGAGGAACTCCGAGCCCGAGAGCAGCAACCCGACCGCGAGCGACACAACCAGGAAGAACAGCAAAGAGATGCCCAGTCGCTTCACAGGGCTTTCTCCGCAGTCCACGCGCCGGTCGTCGTCCGGTAGCCGAGCCACCGGTTCACTGCCAGCATCGGCGCATTGCCGGCGTCGTTCCCGGTCGAGGCCGTCACGAACCCGGCGTCCCGGGCCGCGGCCAGCGCGTGTGACTTCACCACCTTCGCCAGTCCACGCCCGCGATCCGACGGGATCGTGCCGGTCAGGTTCGACCAGATCACCCCGCGGTCCGGATCAGCAGTCGTGGTGACGAATGACAGCACCCGGTCACCGTCGAGCACCGCGAAGCTCAGGTCCCGCCGGGTGTCCGGGTTGTTCCACGACACCTTCACCCATTCGTCGTACGCCGGCCCGCCGGAGAACCCGCTCGGGTCGTCGTCCCGCACCTGGACCTCGGCGTCGAACAGCTGCCGCGGCTCGAGGTGCTCGTAGGTGGCCAGACGTAGGCCGGCCGGCGGCGCAACCGGCTCGCGGACGTCGCGCAGGTCGGCGGCGGCATGGCTCATCCGCCGCCCCAACGCGAACCCGCGCTTCTCCGCGAATGCCTTGGACTCGTTGTCGTCAGCCACGGCGACCAGTAGCCGACCTGCCCCGGCTGTGACTGCCTCCGCGGAGATCGCGGTCAGCAACGCACTGCCGATCCCGCGCTTGCGCTGCGACGGTGGCACCTGGACGGTGATCCGCACCCGCGCCCCGGCCAGGTCTGCCTCGGGGAGATACAGGTTCGAGTACCCGACCACGTCCGGGCCGTCCACCGCGAGCAGGATCACGCGGCTCCGGCCACCTCGCAGTTCGGCCTCGATGGCCCGCGCCGACTTCACCAGCTGCGGCATCACGGCAGCCCAGACCTGGGCGACGCCGACCGCGTCCGCCGGCCGCGCCGGCCGGATCTCGAAGACCATGGCTTGACTCTATGTGTTCGCGGGTCCACGCCGGAGGTCTCAGATTCGAGACAGAAACTGGTATGCCGCTGCTGTCGAGGAGCATCGCGGCGCGGTCCAATGATCGGGTGGAAGACACGGTGATTGTCGGTATCGGACCGCTGACCCCGGCCGAGGTGGTCGCGGTCGCACGGTACGGCGCGCAAGTACGGATCGACGACCAGGCCCTGGAAGAGATCGCGAAGTCACGCGCCGCGATCGAGGCGCTGGCCCATGCGGATACCCCGCACTACGGCGTCTCGACCGGGTTCGGCGCACTCGCGACGCGGCACATCGCGCCGGAGTTGCGGGCGCAGTTGCAGCGCAGCCTGATCCGTTCACACGCGGCCGGCTCGGGCCCCGAGGTGGAGACCGAAGTCGTACGGGCGCTTGCCCTGCTGCGACTCTCCACCCTCGCAACAGGACGTACGGGCGTGAAGGTCGAGACCGCCCAGGCGTACGCCGGTCTGCTCAACGCGCACCTGACCCCGGTCGTGCACGAGTACGGCAGCCTCGGCTGCTCCGGCGACCTCGCGCCGCTGTCGCATGTCGCACTCGCGATCCTCGGCGAAGGCAAGGTCCGCGATGCCGCGGGCAACCTTCTCGAGGCCGGCGAAGCCCTGCGGCAGAACGGCCTCACGCCGATCGTGCTCGCGGAGAAGGAAGGCCTGGCGCTGATCAACGGGACCGACGGCATGCTCGGCATGCTGGTCCTCGCGCTCGCCGACCTCGACCGGCTCTTCAAGACCGCCGACCTCGCCGCCGCGATGAGCGTCGAGGCCCAGCTCGGCACCGACCGCGTGTTCGCCGAGGACCTGCAGGCTCTGCGCCCGCATCCCGGCCAGGCTGCGGCTGCTGCCAACCTCCGCGCGATCCTCAGGGACAGCGCGATCGTCGCGAGCCATCGCGGTCCGGACTGCAACCGCGTCCAGGATGCGTACTCGCTCAGGTGCTCTCCGCAGGTCCACGGCGCCGCCCGTGACACGGCAGCGCACGCGGCGTCGGTTGCCGATCGCGAGCTCGCCGCCGCGATCGACAACCCCGTCGTACTGAAAGACGGCCGCGTCGAGTCCAACGGGAACTTCCACGGCGCCCCGGTCGGGTACGTGCTCGACTTCCTCGCCATCGCGGTCGCGGACCTGGCCTCGATCAGCGAACGGCGTACCGACCGTTTCCTCGACGTGGCGCGCAACCACGGGCTGAACGCGTTCCTCGCCGACGACCCCGGTGTGGACAGTGGGCACATGATCGCGCAGTACACCCAGGCCGCGATCGTGTCCGAGCTCAAGCGTCTCGCCGTACCCGCCAGCGTCGACTCGATCCCGAGTAGCGCGATGCAGGAGGATCACGTCTCGATGGGCTGGTCCGCCGCACGAAAGCTGCGCAAGGCGGTCGACGGCCTGCAGCGGGTGCTGGCGATCGAGATCCTCACCGCCGCTCGGGCGCTCGACCTGCGCGCGCCGCTGACCCCCGCTCCGGCCACCGCCGCCGCCAAGGCCGTACTGCGTGAGCATGTCGAGGGCCCAGGCACGGACCGCCACCTGGCGCCCGAGCTCGAGCACTCCGTCCAACTCGTTGCCAACGGCACCTACATCGAAGCCACCGAGACCGTCACCGGTCCGCTCCTCTAGAAAGGCTGGATCACCCATGTCCGGACCCCGTCCTGTGCGCGCACCCCGCGGCACCACTCTCACCGCCCGCGGCTGGCAGCAGGAAGCCGCGCTGCGGATGCTGCAGAACAACCTCGACCCCGAGGTTGCCGAGCACCCCGACGAGCTTGTCGTCTACGGGGGTTCCGGCAAGGCTGCCCGCGACTGGAACTCGTTCGACGCGATGGTCCGCACGCTGACCACGCTCAAGGACGACGAGACGATGCTCGTTCAGTCCGGCCGGCCGGTCGGCGTGATGCAGACGCACGAGTGGGCCCCGCGCGTGCTGATCGCGAACTCGAACCTGGTCGGCGACTGGGCCACCTGGGAGGAGTTCCGCAAGCTGGAGGCGATGGGCCTCACGATGTACGGCCAGATGACGGCCGGGTCGTGGATCTACATCGGCACCCAGGGCATCCTGCAAGGCACGTACGAAACGTTCGGCGCGGTGGCCGAGAAGCGCTTCGGCGGCACGCTGGCCGGGACGATCACGCTGACAGCGGGCCTCGGCGGCATGGGTGGCGCGCAGCCGCTGGCCGTCACGATGAACGACGGCGTCGCGATCTGTATCGACGTCGACTCGTCGCGGATCGACCGCCGGATCGAGCACCGCTATCTCGACGTACGGGCGAAGGACCTGGACGACGCGCTGCGGTTGGCGGAGGAGGCCAAGAAGGCCCGCCGGCCGCTGTCGATCGGCGTCCTCGGCAACGCCGCGGTGATCGTGCCGGAGCTGCTGGAGCTCGGCGCGCCGATCGATATCGTCACCGACCAGACGTCGGCGCACGACCCGCTGATGTACCTGCCGGTCGGCGTCGAGTTCGACGACTGGGCGGCCGCTCGTGAGAAGGACCCGGCCGGGTTCACCGAGCGCGCGCAGGCTTCGATGGCGCGGCACGTCGCCGCGATGGTCGGCTTCCAGGACGCGGGCGCCGAGGTGTTCGACTACGGCAACTCGATCCGGGACGAGGCCCGGAAGGCCGGATACTCCCGGGCGTTCGAGTTCCCCGGCTTCGTACCGGCGTACATCCGGCCGTTGTTCTGTGAAGGAAAGGGCCCGTTCCGGTGGGCCGCGCTGTCCGGCAATCCTGCCGACATCGCGAAGACCGACCAGGCGATCCTCGACCTGTTCCCGGACAACGAGCACCTGACGCGCTGGATCAAGCTGGCGGGCGAGCGGGTGGCGTTCCAGGGTCTGCCGGCCCGGATCTGCTGGCTCGGACAGGGCGAGCGGGACAAGGCCGGTGTGCGGTTCAACGAGATGGTTGCCTCCGGCGAGCTCGAGGCCCCGATCGTGATCGGTCGCGATCACCTGGACACCGGCAGCGTGGCGTCGCCGTACCGGGAGACCGAAGGCATGCTCGACGGTTCGGACGCGATCGCGGACTGGCCGTTGCTGAACGCGATGGTGAACGTGGCCAGCGGTGCTTCCTGGGTGTCGATCCACCACGGCGGCGGCGTCGGTATCGGCCGGTCCATCCACGCCGGCCAGGTGTCTGTTGCCGACGGCACCGACCTGGCCCGGCAGAAGCTGGAACGGGTCCTCACGAACGACCCGGCGATGGGCGTGATCCGTCACGTCGACGCCGGCTACGAGAAGGCTGTCGAGGTCGCCGACCAGCGGGGTGTGCGGATCCCGATGCGGGAAGGCTGACTGTGGGCGACCGTGGCAATCTGTACTGCTACGGTGCACATTTCAAAAGACGAGAAACCGCGCGATCGCGTGGATTCGGTCTGTCGTTCCGCTAGGGTCGCATCCGCGACCGACGACGAGCGCGAAGGGGCGCCATGATCGAGTTCGAGGACGTCACCAAGCAGTACCCGGACGGCACCGTCGCCGTCGACAAGCTGTCCCTGCGGATCCCGAGCAACCAGATCACGGTGTTCGTCGGGCCGTCCGGGTGCGGCAAGACCACGTCGCTGCGGATGATCAACCGCACCATCGAGCGGACCAGCGGGAAGATCTCGATCGACGGTGTGGACATCAACTCCCAGGACCCGGTCACGCTGCGCCGGGGCATCGGGTACGTGATCCAGAACGCCGGCCTGTTCCCGCACAAGACCGTTGTGGACAACGTCGCGACCGTCCCGAAGCTGCTCGGCTGGGACAAGCGCAAGGCCCACGGTACGGCGATGGAGCTGCTCGAACGCGTCGGCCTCGACGTCAAGCTCGCCGAGCGGTATCCGGCCCAGCTGTCCGGTGGCCAGCAGCAACGAGTCGGCGTCGCCCGGGCGCTGGCGGCCGATCCGGCGGTCATGCTGATGGATGAGCCGTTCAGCGCGGTCGACCCGATCGTCCGGCACCAGCTGCAGGAGGAGCTGCTCCGGCTGCAGCGCGATATCGGCAAGACGATCGTGTTCGTCACCCACGACATCGACGAGGCGATCAAGCTCGGCGACAACGTCGCAGTACTGCAGGTCGGCGGGAAGCTGGCCCAGTTCGCGCCGCCGGCCGAGCTGCTCGGTGAGCCGGCCGACGACTTCGTCCGCGGCTTCGTCGGCCAGGATCGCGGTTACCGTGCGCTGACGTTCGTGCATCCTGAAGAGTTGCCGGTGCGGCCGGTGCCGGACGAGCTCGCGTTGAAGGACGGCGTACCGGTCGGCTGGAAGAACGGCTCCGGCGACCTGCTGCCGCTCGGCGCAGTCTTCAAGCGCGGCGATTCGCTGCGCGCGGCACTGGACTCGGTGCTGACGTCGCCGACCGGCTGCGGCATCTGCGTGGACGACGAAGGCAGGGCCATCGGCGTCATCGACCAGTCGACCGTCGCACAGGCGTTGCGATCATGACTGTACTGATGCCACGCCTCCGGCGCGGCGGGACATCGGGCTGTAACTCCCGGTCTTCCCTCGTCGCTTCAGTCGCTTCGCTCCTTACGCTCCTCAGTCCAGACCGGGAGGCCCGATGACCTGGATCGGTGACAACCTGGGACTGATCTGGGAACAGCTGCGCGAGCACATCTACCTGGCGATCATTCCCGTGATCCTCGGGCTGATCATCTCGGTGCCGTTGGGGTACGTCGCCACGCGCTACTCCTGGCTGGCGAACCCGCTGATCGCGTTCGGCGGCCTGCTGTATTCGCTGCCGTCGATCGCTTTGTTCATCGTGATCCCGGCGCTCCTCGGCACCAAGGTGCTGTCGACGATCAACATCATCATCGCGCTGACCATCTATACGGTCTCGCTGCTGATCCGGAACGTGATCGACGGACTGCGCTCCGTGCCACCCGACGTACGGCAATCTGCGATCGCCGTCGGGTACGGGTCGCTGCACCGGCTGATCGCGGTCGACCTGCCCATCGCCGTACCGGTCATCTTCACCGGGCTGCGCGTGGTCACGGTCGCGAACATCTCGATGGTGAGCGTCGGCGCCGTGATCGGGATCGGCGGGCTGGGGGAGCTGTTCACGCTGGGCTTCCAGAAGGACTTCCTGACGCCGGTCGTGGTCGGGGTCGTGCTCTCGCTGGCGCTGGCTCTGGTCGCGGACCTGATCCTGGTGTCGTTGCAGCGGGTACTGACCCCCTGGGCTCGGGTTTCGACGCCAGTGGTGGAGGTGGCGTGACATGTGGCAGTACCTGACCGACTCGTACAACTGGTCCGGCAACGAGGGGATCTGGGCGCGGATCCTGCAGCACCTCTGGTACACGTTTGCCGCCCTCGGACTCTCCGTGGTGATCGCGCTACCGATCGGATTGCGGATCGGGCACACCCGGCGCGGCGCCTTCCTGGCGATCAACCTCGGCAACGCGGCGCGTGCCCTGCCGAGCCTTGGCCTGCTGATGATCGCGGTCCTGCTGACCAACCAGATCGGCTTCCTGCCGGTGCTGATCGCGCTGGTCGCGCTGGGCATCCCGCCGATTCTGGCCTCGACGTACGCCGGTCTGTCCGGTGTCGATCCGGCCACGATCGACGCCGCCCGGGGGATGGGGATGACCGGACGCGAGATCCTGACCAAGGTGGAGATCCCGATCGGGCTGCCGTTGATCATCTCCGGCATCCGCAGCGCCACCCTGCAGATCGTCTCGACCGCGACGATCGCCGCGCTGGTGTCGCTCGGCGGCCTCGGGCGCTACGTGGTCGACGGGCTGAAGCTCCGCGACTTCCCGCAGATGTTCACCGGCGCCCTGCTGGTGGCGCTGCTCGCGATCGTGCTGGACGCGGTCTTCGCGCTGATCGGGCGCATTACCGTGTCCCAAGGGCTGAAGATCGGCTGAATTGTCCGTCGTACCTGCTGAACTTGAGATGCATCCATCGGCACCGGCCGGTGGCTGAACGAGAACACTGGAGGCTCTCGTGTTGAGATCCACACTCATCCGTACTGCGATCGCCGGGGTGGCGGTGCTCGGCCTGGCTGGTTGTGGGGGTGGGGGCGACCAGCTCGGCAGTGACAACGCCGGCAAATCGCCGGCGCCCTCGAAGGTGAGCAGCATCACCGTCGGGTCCGCCGACTTCTCCGAGAGCCAGTTGATCGCGGAGATCTACGGCCAGGCGCTGGCCGCCAAGGGCATCGAGGTGAAGAAGAAGCCGAACATCGGCAACCGCGAGACCTACATGGCCGCGATCAAGGACGGGTCCGTCGACCTGGTGCCGGAGTACACCGGCGCCTCGCTGGCGTACTTCGACAAGAACTCCACCGAGACCGACCCGCAGAAGGCGTACGACGCGCTGAAGAAGGCGCTGACGCCCGGTCTGGAGATCCTCGAGATGTCGCCGGCGACCGACGAGGACACCATCGTGGTGACCAAGGCGACAGCGGACAAGTACAGCCTGAAGTCGATCGGCGACCTGAAGGACAAGAACCTGGTCGCGGGCGGTAGCTCCGAGTTCAAGGTCCGGACCGCCGGGCTGAAGGGCATGAAGGAGAAGTACGGCGTCGAGTTCAAGGACTACAAGACCCTCGACGCCGGTGGTCCGCTGAGCATCAAGGCGCTCGAGGACAACACCATCCAGGTCACCGACCTGTTCACCACCCAGGCGGTCATCAAGGACAAGGGCTGGGTCCAGCTGGAGGACCCGGAGCACATCCTGCCGCCGAACAACATCGTTCCGTTGATCCGGACCGACCACAAGTCCGACGACGTCGTCGCCACGCTGAACGCGGTCGACGCTAAGCTGACCACGGATACGCTGACCGACCTGGTCAAGCGGATCGACGTCGGCAAGGAGAGCGCGGACGCGGTCGCCAAGGACTGGCTGTCGAAGAACCCGCTGTCTTGAGCTTCGAATCCCTCTGGGCCGACCAGTCCGCCATCGGCCGCAACCCCGAAACCGGCGGTTACACCCGAGGCGGCTGGACCCCCACCGAACGCGAGGCGACGCACTGGTTCCTTGACCAGTGCGCCACCCGCGGCCTACCCGTCGAATCCGACGGCATAGGCAACCTGATCGCCTGGTGGGAACCGCGCGGGGAGCCGGCCGGAGGGCCGGCTTCCCGCCTGGGGGTGGTGACTGGGAGCCATCTGGATTCTGTGATTGATGGTGGGGCTTTTGACGGGCCGCTGGGGGTGGTGTCTGCGCTGGCGGCGGTTGATCGGTTGCGGGCGGAGGGATTTGAGCCCAGCGTGCCTATTGGCGTGGGCGCGTTCGTGGAGGAGGAAGGGTCCCGGTTCGGGATGCCTTGTTTGGGCTCTCGGGTGGCGGCCGGTGTGTTGTCGGCCGAGAAGGCGTTGGCTCTGACGGACCGGACCGGCGTCCCGTTGGCGGTTGCTCTGGAGCAGTCGGGAATCGATCCGGCGGGAGTTGGGCCCTCGCCCCTGATCGGGCGGATGGGGACGTTTGTCGAGTTGCACGTGGAGCAAGGGCGCGGGTTGACGGCGCCGGTGGGTGTGGCCAGCTCGATCTGGCCGCACGGGCGGTACAGGTTCACGTTCGGTGGTGAGGCCAACCACGCCGGCACCACGCTGATGGAAGACCGCCACGACCCGATGCTCACTTACGCGATGACCGCCCTCGCCGCCAACAAGCAGGCCCGCCTGGCCGGCGCCCGCGCCACCTTCGGCCGGGTATCGGTCGAGCCCAACGGCACCAACGCCGTACCGTCGCAGGTGACCGCCTGGCTGGACGCGCGAGCCGCCGACACCGCAACCCTCGAATTGTTGCTGGCAGCAATCACCAGGCAAGCCGCCGAACGCGCCGAACGCGACGGCACCACGCTCGAGGTCACCCCGGAATCGGTCTCGCCGATCGTCAACTTCCCGACCGGCCTGCGCGACCGGCTGGTCGGCGTACTCGACGGCGCCCCGGTCCTGCCGACCGGCGCCGGCCACGACGCGGGCGTGTTCTCGGACGCCGGCATCCCGACCGCGATGCTGTTCGTCCGCAACCCGACCGGCATCTCCCATTCCCCCGCCGAGTACGCCGAGCAGGACGACTGTCTCGCGGGCGTGGAGGCATTGGCCGCAGTACTGAAGGACCTTGCGAAGTGACGTCGTACTGGTGTGAGACCGCGATCCTCCCGACCGGCCTCGCGCGCGGCGTCCTGGTGACGACATCGGACGGCCGCTTCACCTCGGTCGAACCGGACGCGGCTCCGGGCGACGCGCAGGTCCTCAACGGACTCGTCATCCCGGGCCTGGCGAACTGCCACAGCCACGCGTTCCACCGCGCGCTCCGCGGCCGGACGCAGACCGAGCGCGGCACGTTCTGGACCTGGCGCGAGCAGATGTACGCCGTCGCCGCCGCGCTCACCCCGGACACGTATTACGACCTAGCTCGCGCTGTGTACGGCGAGATGCTGCTAGCCGGCATCACCGCGGTCGGGGAGTTCCACTACCTCCACCACGCGCCCGGCGGCAGGCGGTACGACGACCCGAACGCGATGGGCCTGGCGCTGATCGCGGCCGCGCGTGACGTCGGCATCCGGATCACGCTCCTCGACACCTGCTATGTCGCCGGCGGCATCGACGAGCCACTCAACGAGGTCCAGCAACGCTTCAGTGACGGCGACGCGACTGCGTGGGCTGCCCGGGTCGCCCAGTTGAGCGGTGACGATGACGTCGTGATCGGCGCGGCCGCCCACTCGGTGCGGGGCGTGCCGCAGGATCAACTCGGTGCGGTCGCGTCGGCGTTTCCCGACGTACCGCTCCATATTCATCTCTCCGAGCAGGTCGCGGAGAACGCGGCTTGTCTCAAGGCGTACGGACGGACGCCGGCGCAGGTGCTCGACGAGGCCGGGTTCCTCAGCGGGCGGACGAGTGCGGTCCACGCCACGCATCTCACCGATGTCGACGTCGGACTGCTCGGCAGCTCCGCGACGTACTCCTGCTTCTGCCCGACCACCGAACGCGACCTCGCCGACGGCATCGGGCCGTCCGTGCAACTGCGTGGTGCGGGATCGCCGCTGACGCTCGGCTCCGACAGTCACGCGATCATCGACCTCTTCGAGGAGATGCGAGCCGTCGAGCTGAACGAACGCCTCGCCACCCAGGAACGCGGCCACTGGTCCGCCGCCGAACTCCTCAAGGCGGCCACCGTCGACGGCCATCGCTCGATCGGCTTCGAAGACGCGGGCGCGATCCGGGTCGGGGCCCGCGCCGACCTGGTAGCCGTCCGCCTGGACACCGTCCGCACCGCCGGCACCGGCGGCAGCGCGGAGACCGCAGTCTTCGCCGCCACTGCCGCCGACGTCTCGGATGTAGTCGTCTCAGGCAACCATTTGGTTGCTGATGGCAAGCACATGCACCTGGACGTCCCGGCGCAGCTGACGACATCGATCGCGGCGGTGATCCGATGACCTCACTCCTGCTCACCAATATCGGCTCGCTGGTGACCAACGACCCCACGCACGGCGGTCTCCTCGGCGAGCTCCACGACGCAGCCCTCGTCATCGACGGCGCCAACGTCGCCTGGGTCGGCTCGCGCCGTGACGCACCAGCGGCCGATGGAGCGCTCGATCTCGGCGGCCGAGCCGTCATCCCCGGCTTCGTCGACTCGCACTCGCACCTGGTCTTCGCGGGCGATCGCTCCGAGGAGTTCGCCGCCCGGATGACAGGTACGCCGTACTCCGCCGGCGGCATCCGCACCACCGTCGCCGCGACCCGCGAAGCCACCGACGAACAGCTGACCGCGAACGTGTCCCGCCTCGTCACCGAGATGCGCCGGCAGGGCACCACCACGGTCGAGATCAAGTCCGGCTACGGGCTCACGGTGGCCGACGAGGCCCGTGACCTCGAGATCGCGCGCCAGTTCACCGACGAGACGACGTACCTCGGGGCGCATGTCGTGCCGTCGGAGTACGCAGACGATCCGGCCGGCTACGTGGAGCTCGTGACCGGCCCGATGCTCGACGCGGCCGCGAAGCACTCGAAGTGGATCGACGTCTTCGTCGAGCGCGGCGCCTTCGACGCAGATCAGGGCCGCACGATCCTGCGGGCCGGCATCGCCCGCGGCCTCCAGCCCCGGGTCCACGCGAACCAACTCGGCGAGGGTCCCGGCGTACAACTGGCCTGCGAGGTCGGTGCCGCCTCTGCGGACCACTGCACGTATCTGACCGACGCCGACATCGACGCCCTGGCCTCGGCAGGCGTAGTCGCCGGGCTCCTGCCCGCGATCGAGTTCTCCACTCGCTCGCCGTACCCCAACGCCCGCCGCCTCTTGGACGCCGGCGTCACCGTAGCCCTGGCCACCGACTGCAATCCCGGGTCCGGCTACTCCTCCTCGATGCCCTTCTGCATCGCCCTCGCAGTCCGCGAGATGCACATGACCCCCGCCGAAGCCCTCTGGTCCGCCACCGCCGGCGGCGCCGCCTCCCTCCGCCGCCCGGACCGAGGCCACCTGACCCCCGGCGCTCGAGCCGACCTAGCCGTCCTCGACGCCCCCTCCCACCTACACCTCTCCTACCGCCCCGGCGTCCCCCTCATAACCCAAACCTTCATCGCCGGCCGGCCGGTTTGAGGGGACGCCCCGCACTGATCAACCTCGACCGAAACGGCAACTGCACGCTCAACTCCTTGATCAAGCCGCCCGCAAGGCGTGCATGGTCAGTGGCTGGCGTCCGCCTGCCCGTTCGACGGCATCAACGACCCAATCCCCGTCGAACATCACGTCCTCCCAGGTGAACCGAAGGATCGTCCACCCGCGGATGGCCAGGTTGACGTGCCTGCGGCAGTCCTTCACCAGAGCTCGGCGGGTGCCATGATGCTCGAACCCCTCCGCCTCCAGACCGAGGCGGCAGGCGGGATTCGCCAGGTCCAATCGTGCCGAGAACTGGCCGTCCTGGACGACTACCTTTGGACGAAGCCCTCGATTCGCCGCTCGATCAGAAGGGCCCGCAGCGCCGACTCCAGCACCGATTCCGACCGCCCATCGGCGAGTGCGGCAGCCCGGAGAATGCGTTTACGATGCGGACCGCGCAGCTTCGCCGCGGCGTCGAGAAGCTCGTCCTGCTCGACGCATCCCGAACGCAGCGCCGAATCCGCCACCGCGAGTGCCTCCCCCATCGGCAGGGTGCGCAGACAATCGAGCACCGTACGGAGCGGGGTCGTGACGTCGTCCAGTGCGGGTACCGACGCCCAGTGCAAGATGCACGGGAGTCCGGTCCGGCGTCGAACACGAGCCGGCTCCAGGGTGACGTGTGGCAACACCGGTCGGTTGACGACCCCGAGACCCCAGTGCTGTGCAGCACTGAGATGAGACACGACACCGCCGTGGCTGCGAGCCGCGATCAACGCGGGTGGTGCATCCGGCAGGGCGTAGACGCCCTTCGCGACCCGACGGATCTGACCCGAATCCAGCGCGTTCCGGATGGATCGCGCGGACACGAGCGCCCGAAGATCGGCGAACGTCGCGCTTCCTCCCCGCCGGCCGAGGACGTCAACCACATCTGCCATGAGCTTCATGGTGACCGAATCCCGGCCCGCGTGACGTGATCCATCCACAGGTGCATCTCCCACACTGACCAAACCCGGCTTGGTGGATCGACCAGGCCAGGTCTGAGCGTGATGGCGCGAGCCTTGGCGACGTTGGTCAGTGCGGGAGATCCGCGTAGCTGCTAACGGGAGGAGGTGCCGGTCCGCCGGGTGCGCGACGGGCGGCGGCTTTAGTCGGCCAGTTCCTTGGTGAGGAGGAGGGCCGGGGTGCCGTCGGGGAGGAGTTGTTTGCCTACCTCGATGTAGCCGCGGGCGGCATGGAACCTGAGGCCGCCGTCGTCGAGGGGGTGGGTGCGGACGCGGGCGACGGCGCGGTCGAACGGCTTGGCGGCGCGTTCGATCGCGCGGTAGACCTGCGACGCGATGCCCTGCCGGCGGTGCTCGGTCGCGACGACGATCCGCTCGATCAGCAGGAAGCGGTTCGCGTACGTCTGGGTGAACCAGTCGAACTCGAGCCCGTCGTACGCCGAACCCGGGGTGAAGGTCAGCACGAAGCCGGCGGGCTTGCCGTCCAGGTCGATGATCGCGGCGTGGGCGGCGATCAGCCGGAGCCAGTCGAGCCGGTCGGCGCCGAGGGGATCGACCAGCCCGGCGGCAGCGTTGTTCAGCGCGAGCACCGCGCCGTAGTCGGCGGGAGTCATCGCGCGGAGTTTCACAGGGACAGGGTCGCACGGTAAACCTTTCCCCGGGAGGGGTCTCCCTGGCCGCACCCTGGCCCGGACCCCGAAATCCGGACCCGGCCTTGGGAATGACCCGGGCCATGTGCAATGTTGAGTCCAGTGAACTCAAGTTTGTTGCGTCACGGATTTGAACCGAGGCGGACGAACGGGCAACATTGAGTCTGCATCACTCAACTTCGTGGAGGTAAAGCATGGCCCGCGCGGTCGGAATCGATCTCGGTACGACGAACTCCGTCATCGCCGTACTGGAAGGTGGCGAGCCCACCGTCATCCCCAACGCCGAGGGAGCGCGCACGACGCCCTCGGTGGTGGCATTCGCCAAGAACGGCGAGGTCCTGGTCGGCGAGGTGGCGAAGCGCCAGGCCACCACGAACGTCGACCGCACGATCCGCTCCGTCAAGCGTCACATGGGCGAGAGCTGGAGCGTCGACATCGACGGCAAGAAGTTCACCCCCCAGCAGATCAGCGCTTTCGTGCTGCAGAAGCTGAAGCGGGACGCCGAGGCGTACCTCGGGGAGCAGGTCACCGACGCGGTCATCACCGTGCCGGCGTACTTCTCCGACGCGCAGCGCCAGGCGACCAAGGAGGCCGGCGAGATCGCGGGCCTGAAGGTGCACCGGATCGTCAACGAGCCGACCGCGGCCGCGCTCGCGTACGGCCTGGACAAGGGCACCGAGCAGACCATCCTGGTCTTCGACCTCGGTGGTGGCACGTTCGACGTGTCGCTGCTGGAGATCGGTGACGGCGTCTTCGAGGTGAAGGCGACCAGCGGTGACAACCACCTCGGTGGTGACGACTGGGACAACCGGATCGTCCAGTGGCTGGTGACCCAGTTCAAGAACAAGAACGGCACCGACCTGTCCGGCGACAAGATGGCCATGCAGCGCCTCACCGAGGCCGCCGAGAAGGCCAAGATCGAGCTGTCCGCCGCGGCCGAGACCACGATCCACCTGCCGTACCTGAGCCTGACCGAGTCCGGCCCGCTGCACCTGGAGGAGAAGCTCTCCCGGGCAGAGTTCCAGAAGATGACCAACGACCTGCTCGAGCGCGCCCGCGCGCCGTTCAAGGCCGTCATCAAGGACGCCGGCATCGACGTGGCCAAGATCGACCACGTGATCCTGGTCGGCGGTTCGACCCGGATGCCCGCGGTCGCCGACCTGGTCAAGGAGCTGACCGGTGGCAAGGACCCGAACAAGGGCGTGAACCCGGACGAGGTCGTCGCGGTCGGCGCCTCCCTGCAGGCCGGTGTGCTGAAGGGTGAGGTCAAGGACGTCCTGCTGCTCGACGTGACCCCGCTGAGCCTGGGTATCGAGACCAAGGGCGGCGTGTTCACCAAGATCATCGAGCGCAACACCACGATCCCGACCAAGGGCTCGGAGATCTTCACCACGGCCGAGGACAACCAGCCGTCGGTGATGATCCAGGTCTACCAGGGCGAGCGCGAGATGGCCCGCGACAACAAGTCGCTCGGCAACTTCGAGCTGACCGGCCTGCCGCCGGCGCCGCGGAACGTGCCGCAGATCGAGGTCACCTTCGACATCGACGCGAACGGCATCGTGCACGTGAACGCCAAGGACCTGGCCACCGGCAAGGAGCAGCGGATGACGGTCACGGGTGGCTCCGCGCTGCCGAAGACCGACATCGACCAGATGGTCCGGGACGCCGAGCAGTACGCCGAGGAGGACCGTCGGCGCCGCGAGGCCGTCGAGAGCCGGAACCAGGCCGAGAGCCTGGTCTACCAGACCGAGAAGTTCCTGCAGGAGAACGAGGACAAGGTCCCCGACGACGTCAAGACCGAGGTCAAGGACGGCGTCGCGGAGCTGAAGAAGGCCCTCGAGGGTGAGGACGCCGAGGCGATCAAGGCCGCGTCGGAGAAGCTCGCCCAGTCCAGCCAGAAGATGGGCGCCGCGATGTACGCGAACGCCCAGGCCGCCGGCGGGTCCTCGGAGGAGACGACCTCCGACGAGAGCTCGACCAGCAACGACGACGACGTCGTCGACGCCGAGATCGTGGACGAGGACCGGCCGCAGGACAAGACGGAGGACAAGTGACGGATCGACCCACTGGCAGCGAGTTCGGTGACGGCGAGCCCGTCGTCCGGGACAAGCGCCGGATCGACCCGGACACCGGCGCGGCGCGGGAGCCTGCGGATTCAGCGGCTCCCGCGCCCGGCGCCCAGCCGGGTACGCCGGGCACTCCGGGCGCACAGCCGCCCCGGGACCCGTCCGACCTGGTCGGTCCGTCCGCCCAGGAGGCCCTGTTGACCGAAGCGCTCGCGGAGCGTACGGCGGACCTGCAGCGACTGCAGGCCGAGTACGTCAACTACAAGCGCCGCGTCGACCGGGACCGGGAGGCGTCGCGCGAGCTCGTGATCGGCTCGGTGCTGACCGAGCTGCTCGGGACGCTCGACGACGTCGGCCGGGCCCGTGAGGCGGGTGAGCTCGAGGGTGCGTTCAAGGCGGTCGCGGAATCGCTGGAGCGCGTCACCGAGAAGCTCGGCCTGGTGAAGTTCGGCGAGAAGGGCGACCCCTTCGACCCGCGGATCCACGAGGCCCTGCTGCACAACTACTCCGACGAGGTCGACGGCCCGACCGCGACGATGATCATGCAGCCGGGCTACCGGCTGGGTGAGCGGGTTCTGCGGGCGGCCCGGGTGGCCGTTTCGGAGCCGACCGAACAACTGCCGGCCGACGCGGCGAAGGCCGACGGACCGGCGGAGAGCACAGATGATGACGCGGACAGGTCCGCGGAGTAACGACCACGACGGGAGGGGAGGCGTCAGATGAGCACGAAGGACTGGCTCGAGAAGGACTTCTACAAGGTTCTCGGCGTCTCCAAGACCGCCGAGGCCGACGAGATCAAGAAGTCCTACCGCAAGCTGGCGCGCAAGTACCACCCCGACTCCAACGCCGGTGACGCGTCAGCGGAGGCGAAGTTCAAGGAGGTCTCCGAGGCGTACGACGTCGTCGGCGACCCGAAGAAGCGCAAGGAGTACGACGAGGCGCGCCGGCTGTTCGGCAGCGGCGGCTTCCGGATGCCGACCGGCAGCGGTCAGGGCGGCGGCGGGTTCAACTTCGACGTCGGCGACCTGTTCAACCGCAGCGGCTCCGGCAGCGGCGGTGGCGGGCTCGGCGACATCCTGGGCGGCATGTTCGGCGGTGGTGGCCAGCGCACGACCACCTCGACGACGGCCCGTCCGCGGCGTGGCCAGGACATCGAGACCGAGGCGACGATCGAGTTCGCCGAGGCCGTGAACGGTGTCACGGTCGGGCTCCGGATGACCAGCGACGCACCCTGCCCGACCTGTCACGGCACCGGCGCGAAGTACGGCACCGTGCCGAAGGTCTGCCTGAAGTGCGAAGGCACGGGTATGCAGACGTCGGTGCAGGGCGGCGTGTTCGCGATGACCGAGCCGTGCACCGAGTGCAAGGGTCGTGGCCTGGTCGTCGACCAGCCGTGCGAGACCTGCCACGGCTCCGGCCGCGGCCAGTCGAGCAAGACCATGCAGGTCCGCATCCCCGCGGGCGTGCAGGACAACCAGCGGATCCGGCTCAAGGGCAAGGGTGCAGCCGGCGAGCGAGGTGGCCCGGCGGGCGACCTCTACGTCACCGTGCACGTCAAGCCGCACCGGATCTTCGGCCGCCAGGGCGAGCACCTGACGCTGAACGTCCCGGTGAGCTTCACCGAGGCGGCGCTGGGTGCCGAGATCAAGGTTCCGACCCTCGACGGCCTGCCCGTCACGGTCCGGATCCCGGCCGGTACGGCGAACGGCAGCAAGCTGCGCGTCCGCGGCAAGGGATCGGTCCGGCGGGACGGGACCAAGGGCGATCTGCTCCTCACGCTCGAGGTGCAGGTCCCGCACGAGTTGACCGACGAGCAGAAGGAAAAGCTGCAGGAGTTCAACTCCGCGTCGGATCACCCTGATCTGCGGGCCGGGTTGTTCGGGAGTTCGTGATGGGTATCCCGTTCAGCCAGGTGCCGACCTGGGACGACCGCACCCCGATCTACGTGATCTCGGTGGCGGCCCAGCTGGCCGGCATGCATCCGCAGACGTTGCGCCAGTACGACCGGCTCGGCCTTGTGGTGCCGAGCCGGGCGTCCGGCCGCGGCCGGCGGTACTCGGCGTACGACGTGGCGAAGCTGCGCTATGTGCAGCACCTGTCGCAGGAAGAGGGCATCAACCTCGCGGGAATTCGCCACATCCTCGCGCTACAGTCGGAGGTGGAGGACCTGCGTCAGCGGGTCAACCAGCTTCTGGCCGAGGTTCAACGCGGTGTCGGCGCCTCCCGGCGTACCGCCACCAGCCGGGTCTTCTCGGCCGGCCCAGCAGGCGACGTGATCGCCATGGGCCGGCAGCAGACCACGACACGCTGGATCCGCACCCAGCCCCTGGAACTCGGCTCTCGCTGATCCTTCACCTCGGGGGTTTTCACCTGACCACCGGAGGTACTCCGAAACCCACCCTCGGAGTCCTCCGGCTCCGGTGGAGGCCGTCGTTCCCCCGCGACGCCTCCACAGTCGAAGGCGCGTCATTCCCCCCGGCGCCCTTCGACCCCGCGGGGTGGTCCGTCAGCGGACCGCCCTGCGGCCTCTTCCACCAGAGCCTCCGGCCGGACCGGCCGGAGGCTTTGCGTGCGTTCACCTGCCGGTCACTCCCGAACCTGTTGTCTGCGGCCACGGACCGCATACTCTGGCGAGGTGACGCTGAAGCTGGAGACGGACCGGCTGCTGATCCGGGACTGGGAGGAAGACGACGCCGACGCCGCGCTGGAGATCTTTGGCTCCGCCGACGTGGCGCCCTGGCTGTCACCGGCCATCGACAAGGTGCCGGACGCCGCGACCATGCGGTTGATCCTGCAGTCCTGGATCGAGGCTCAGCCGAACTTCGTGGTTCCGGCCGGCCGCTGGGCGGTCGCGCGTCGCGACGACGGTGAGATCGTCGGTGCGTTGCTGATCCGGCTGCTCCCGCCGTACGAGGAGGATCTGGAGATCGGCTGGCAGTTGCGACCGAGCGCCTGGGGCAACGGATACGCGACCGAGGCCAGCCGCGGGCTGATGAGCTGGGCGTTCAAGGAGGGCGACGTCGACGAACTGTTCGCGGTCGCCCGGCCGAACAACAAGCGCGCGATCGCGACCGCGAAACGCCTCGGCATGCAGTGGGTCGGCGAGACCGACAAGTACTACGACCTGAACCTGCAGGTCTACCGGATGCGCGCCTCCGAGTTCAGCACGTAGAGCAGCAGCATCCCGCTCAACCGGTAGGCGTCGCCTGTCGGCAGTTGTTCACCGTCTGTGATCGAGGGGTGGCGCCTGGTGGCGTCACCCCTGATTCATCCCTGGATTTTTCTAGAGTTGAGTGGAATGGACTCAAGTTTAGATAGGTTGTGTCTGGTGAGACCTGTTAGTTGAGCTGGAAAGGCTGGAAATAGATGGACGTTCAGCGGTTGACGACGCTGGCCCGGGAAACCCTGTCGGTCGCGATCCGTCAGACGTCCGCGGCGGGCAACCCGACCGTGGAACCGATTCACCTGCTGTCCGCGCTGCTCGCGCAGCCCGAGGGGACGACGATCGGCCTGCTCGAGGCAGCCGGCGGCGACGTTGACGCCGTACGCCAGCGGACTGCCGCGCAGCTGAGCCGGCTCCCGAAGGCGAGCGGTGGCAGCGTGCAGGCGCCGAGCCTGTCGCCGAAGACCGGCGACGTGCTGAACCAGGCAGAGCAGCGGGCCCTCGGGCTCGGGGACGAGTACGTCTCCACCGAGCACATGCTGATCGCGCTCGCGACCGTCGAGGGTGTGGCCAAGACCGCGCTCGGCGTGACCGCGGACGCGCTGCTGCAGGCGTTCGACCAGATGCGGGGCAACCGCCGGATCACTTCCCCGGAGGCTGAAGGCACCACGAAGACGTTGGAGAAGTACGGCGTCGACCTGACCGAGCGGGCCAAGGACGGCAAGCTCGACCCGGTGATCGGCCGTGACTCCGAGATCCGGCGCGTGGTCCAGGTGCTGTCCCGTCGTACGAAGAACAACCCTGTGTTGATCGGTGAGCCCGGCGTCGGTAAGACCGCCGTCGTCGAGGGGCTGGCCCAGCGGATCGTGGCCGGTGACGTGCCCGAGTCGCTGCGTGGCCGCCGGCTGATCAGCCTGGACCTCGGCGCGATGGTCGCGGGTGCGAAGTACCGCGGTGAGTTCGAGGAGCGGCTGAAGGCCGTGCTGACCGAGATCAAGGAGTCCGACGGTCAGATCATCACGTTCATCGACGAGCTGCACACCGTCGTCGGCGCCGGTGCGTCCGGCGAGGGCGCGATGGACGCCGGCAACATGCTGAAGCCGATGCTGGCGCGTGGTGAGCTCCGGATGATCGGCGCCACGACGCTGGACGAGTACCGCACGCGGATCGAGAAGGACCCGGCGCTGGAGCGCCGGTTCCAGCAGGTCTTCGTCGGCGAGCCCTCGGTCGAGGACTCGATCGCGATCCTGCGCGGTCTGAAGGAGCGGTACGAGGCGCACCACAAGGTCGCCATCTCCGACTCTGCGCTGGTTGCCGCGGCCACGTTGTCGCACCGCTACATTTCCGGCCGACAGCTTCCCGACAAGGCGATCGACCTGGTCGACGAGGCTGCGTCCCGGCTGCGGATGGAGATCGACTCGTCCCCGGTCGAGATCGACTCGCTCCGTCGGACCGTCGACCGGCTGAAGATGGAGGAGCTCGCGCTGTCCCGCGAGGCGGATCCGTCGTCGCAGGAGCGGCTGGAGCGGCTGCGTGCCGATCTCGCCGACCGCGAGGAGGAGCTGCGCGCCCTCGAGGCTCGCTGGGAGCGCGAGAAGTCCGGCCTGAACCGGGTCGGTGAGGTCAAGGAGCGCATCGACGAGCTGCGCGGCCAGGCCGAGCGTGCCCAGCGCGACGGCGACCTGGAGACCGCGGCGCGGATCCTGTACGGCGAGATTCCCGAGCTCACCAAGGAGCTCGAGAAGGCGTCCGAGGAGGACGAGGTCGCCGAAGGCCCCGAGGCCATGGTCAACGAGGAGGTCGGTCCGACCGAGATCGCCGAGGTGATCGCGATGTGGACCGGGATCCCGACCGGACGGCTGCTCGAGGGTGAGACCGGCAAGTTGCTCCGGATGGAGGACGAGCTGGGTCGTCGGCTGATCGGTCAGCGCGAGGCGGTCAAGGCCGTGAGCGACGCCGTACGGCGGGCGCGGGCCGGCATCTCCGACCCGGACCGGCCGACTGGTTCGTTCCTGTTCCTGGGCCCGACCGGTGTCGGTAAGACCGAGCTCGCGAAGGCGCTGGCGGACTTCCTGTTCGACGACGAGCGGGCGATGGTCCGGATCGACATGTCGGAGTACGGCGAGAAGCACAGCGTCGCGCGGCTGGTCGGCGCCCCGCCCGGCTACGTCGGGTACGAAGAGGGCGGCCAGCTCACCGAGGCAGTACGGCGGCGTCCGTACTCGGTGATCCTGCTCGACGAGGTGGAGAAGGCGCACCCGGAGGTCTTCGACATCCTGCTGCAGGTGCTGGACGACGGTCGGCTGACCGACGGCCAGGGTCGTACGGTCGACTTCCGCAACGTGATCCTGATCCTCACCAGCAACCTGGGTTCGGCGTACCTGGCCGACATGTCGCTGGACGACAAGGCCAAGCGCGACCAGGTGATGGCGGTCGTGCGGCAGTCGTTCAAGCCCGAGTTCATCAACCGGCTGGACGAGATCGTGCTGTTCGACGCGCTCGGCAGCGAGGAGCTGACGCAGATCGTGGCGCTGCAGATCGCCGCGCTGCAGCGGCGGCTGACCGACCGGCGGATCACGCTCGAGGTGGACGAGGGCGCGATGGAGTGGCTGGCGATGACCGGGTACGACCCGGTGTACGGCGCCCGTCCGCTGCGCCGGCTGGTCCAGTCCGCGATCGGTGACGAGCTGGCTCGCGGGCTGCTCAACGGCTCGATCCGCGACGGCGAGACCGTCAAGGTCACGCTCAACGAAGCAAAGGACGCCCTCGAGGTGTCCTGACAGAACAACAAGGGCCCGGTCTTCCTGACCGGGCCCTTTGTTCGTTAGATCCGGTAGCTCAGGATCGTCACGCCGTTGTCCAACGCGGTGTGGCTGTCGAGGGTGAGCTTCGTGGGCGGCGTTCCGTCCAGGAACAGCTTCGAACCCGTCCCGAGCAGCACCGGCAGCAGCATGAGGTCGAGCTCGTCGACCAGGTCGTTCTCGAGCAGGCTGCGGAACAGGGTCGGGTTGCCGTACATCATGATGTCGCCGCCGTCCTGCTCCTTCAGCTGCTTCAGGGCGGCGATCGCATCGCCCTCGAGGAGCTCGGCATTCCAGGTCAGATCGCCCTTGAGGGTGCTGGAGGCAACCAACTTCCTCAGGCTCCGCAGCCGATCGGGATACGGTCCCTCGGCATTGCCCCACGCGGCCGCGAACATCTCATAGGTACGACGTCCGCAGAGGAAGTAGTCGCAGCCCGCCAGCTTCTCGATGGACAGCCGCACCGACTCCTCCCCGAAGTACGGCAGCGCCCATCCGCCGAACGACGTACCGCTGTAGCCACTGGGATCCTCGACAACCCCGTCGAGCGTCACCAGCGTCGAGGCAATGAGCTTGCGCATATCTCTTCCTTTCTTTGCTCTATAGACCGGCCACGGCGCCGAAAGGAATCGGGGAGAATGGGCAAGTGACGCACTGGATCAACACGACACATGACTGGGCGGCCTCGGTCGACCGGGACCATCTGGACGCGATTCGCGCCGACGGCGAGCGGTACGCGCCCGGCGGCGTACTGCATCTGGTGCTCGAAGTGCTCGCCTACGCGGACGACGAGGCTGAGTCCGCGGGGCAGCGCGGGCAGTGCACGGTCACGCTGCACGAGGACGGTTCGATCTCGATCGCCGACAACGGTCGCGGGACCGACACGCGCGTCGACGAGCACGGCAACGTGGTGAAGAAGCCGGTCATGGCGACGAAGGACCTCCGCTTCTTCGACGACCCGGCTGCCCCGTTGCTCCCCGACGGCCATCCGCGGTGCGGGATGTCCGTCGTCGCCGCACTCAGCGACTGGCTGATCCACACCAATCGCCGCGCGAACGGCTCATGGACCCAACGCTACGAACACGGCATCCCGGTCACCGACCTCGAGCCGGTCGGGGACGACGGCTCCACGGGTACGACGGTGCACTTCCTGTGTGACCTGCCGTACGCCGAGGTCACGCCGTACCTGCGCTTTCCGCACCTCGACATCACCGTGCGTCAGAGGTCTTTACAGAAGAAGTAGTTCGTGTGTCCGGGCGGGTAGTCGTGCTTGACGCCGTACTCGATGTACCCCGCGTTCCGGTAGAAGCCGGGCGCCTGGAAATCGAAGGTCGTGACGTCGGACCATCGGCACCCGCGGCGGCGGCCTTCATCCTCGATCGACCGGAGCAGCGCGGTGCCCAGACCCAGGCCACGCTTGGCCTCGTCGACCCACATCGTGTCGATGGTCAGCCAGTGCCAGTTCCCGGACGCTCCTTGGGTCATCTGGCAGGATCGGGGAGGGGGTACGTGGAAGGAACAGCGGACCGGATGAGTGAGCAGCGCGGCGACGTGCCGGGCGAGGAGCGGCCAGGACCGTACAGCGGTCTGTTCGGTGCGGCTCCGGACACGTACGGCGGTCAGCTGACTCCGCCCAAGCAGGTGACGATCGCCTCGGTGATCGCGATCGGGCTGGGTGTGATGTGCCTGCTGCTGGCGATCCTCACGCTCACGTCGGCCGGCGACCAGATCTCCGAAGTACTGACCGGCTCCCGCGACAACGCCCCGGTGGCGGTCGCGGCCGCGATGATCTGCGCGTTCATCTACCTGGTCCCGGCGCTGTACCTCCGCAAGCGCCGCCGCTGGTCGCGCTACATGCTGATCGCGGTCGCGGCGCTAGGCGTCGCCGGCGGCGTAATGTCCCTACCCGCCGGCATCCTCGGCTTCGCCATCCACCTCACCCTGCTGATCCTGATGCTCCAACGCCCCACCAAACTCTGGTTCGGAAGGCCGTAGTGGAGATCTGGATCAACCCCGCCTGTTCCAAATGCCGAGCAGCCACCGAAGCCTTCGACGAGGCCGGCATCCCCTACACCGTCCGCCGCTACCTCGACGACCCACCCACCGCCGAAGAACTCGAGGCCGTCCTCACCCGCCTCAACCTGGAGCCCTGGGACCTCATCCGCCCCAACGAGCCCGAGGCCGAACCCCTCCGCACCGTCCTCCGAGACCCCGCCCACCGCCCCACCTGGATCGAGGCCATGACCACCCACCCCATCCTCATCCAACGCCCCATCATCACCGCCGACGACAACACCACCGCCATAGCCCGAGACCCCGAATCCCTCGCCAAGTTCCTCCCCTAACCAATCTGCCCCGGAATGCCCCGCAATGCCCCACGACACGTGTGGATGACGCCACGTATATGCGTGCGGATTGCTGCACAATCCGTGGATGCCCAGCGACTCTTCCCCCGACTTCGCCTTGTCCGCATGGGTAGACGAGTCGATCGTGGTCACCCGCGAGGGCATCGGCGGTTACTACACGATGGCCGCGACAGTCGCCGATCCCTCCACCTGCGAAGACGTGCGGGAGCAGCTCCGAGCGCTCACCGTGGGCCGCAGCGGGCGGCTGCATTGGGCGAACGAGTCTGGCAAGCGGCGCGACGCGATCGCCGCACTGATCGCGGGGGTGGACCTGGCCGCGGTTGTGGTCGTGGGTTCGCCGCTGCTCGGCTCGAAGCAAGAACGCGCTCGGCGGTGCTGCTTGGAGCGGCTGCTGCACGAACTGGGTGTGTTCGGGGTCGGCGACGTCTGGCTGGAATCGCGTTCGACGGCACCTGACCGGCGTGACATCCGGCTGGTCGACAGTGCCCGCCGCAAGGGCCTGGTGCCGAGCAGCCTGAAGGTCGGGTTTGCTCGGCCTAAAGAGGAACCGATGCTGTGGCTACCGGATGCGGTGGCCGGTGCGGTGACGGCTGCCAACTTGGGAGAGCCTCGCTGGATGCTCGCGATCGAGGAGATTCTCACCCGGCACGATGTCGAGGTGCGCTAGAAAACGCGAAGGCTGGGTCCCACCCTCCGGAGGGGTTCCCAGCCTCACTTCTCGATCGAGCAGCGCTCGTGAGCTGATCACATTCTGTCACGCAGTTCCTCAGTTGTCACATGTGTTCCAGCTCAGAGTTTCTGGAGGCGGTTGAGGGCCTCTTGGAGTACTTCGGGTTGTTTGCAGAAGGCCCAGCGGACCAGGGGGCGGCCGGGGGTGGGGTTGTCGTAGAAGACTTGGTGGGGGATGGCTACTACGCCGGTCTTTTCGGGGAGCATGCGGCAGAAGGTGATGCCGTCGGTGTGGCCGAGGGGGCGGATGTCGGTGGTGATGAAGTAGGTGCCGGCGGGGCGGTGGACCTCGAAGTCCAGATCGGCGAGGCCGGTGGCGAGGAGGTCGCGGCGGGACTGGAGGTCGGCGCGGAGGGCATCGAAGTAGTCGTTGCCTAGGGCAAGTGCATTGGCGACGGCGGGCTGGAACGGGGCGCCGGACGTGAAGGTGAGGAACTGCTTGGCGGTCGTGACAGCGGTGACCACCTCGGGCGACCCGGTCACCCAGCCGATCTTCCAGCCGGTGACGGCGAAGGTCTTGCCGGCGCTGCTGATCGACACGGTCCGGTCCGCCATGCCGTCGTACGACGCCAGCGGTCGGTGTTGGAGCCCGTCGTACACCAGGTGTTCGTAGACCTCGTCGGTGATGACCACCAGGTCGTGCTCGATCGCGATGTCGCAGATGCCTTGCAGTTCGAGATCGGTGAGGACGGTGCCGGTCGGGTTGTGCGGGGAGTTGATCAGCAGGACCTTCGTCCGCGGCGTGACCGCCGCCCGCAGTTCGTCCAGATCCAGCCGGTACGACGGTGCGCGCAGCGTCACCGGCACGCGACGTCCGCCCGCGAAGGCGATGCCGGCGGCGTACGAGTCGTAGTACGGCTCGAGGGCGATCACCTCATCGCCCGGCTCCACGAACGCGAGCAGTGCCGCCGCGACCGCCTCGGTGGCGCCGGTGGTGACCAGGACCTGCGTGTCCGGGTCGTACGCGAGGTCGTAGAACCGCTTCTGATGATCCGCGATCGCCTGCCGCAGCGCCGGTACGCCGCGAGCCGGCGGGTACTGGTTCGCGCCCGCGCGGATCGCCGCGATCGCGTCCTCGAGCAACGAGTCGGGCCCGTCGCGGTCCGGGAAGCCCTGGCCGAGGTTGACCGACCCGGTCGCCACCGCAAGCGCGGACATCTCGGCGAAGATCGTCGTACCCAGCCCGTCCAACCGCTCAGCGTGTGCGCGCATTCATTGAGGGTACGTCCCCCGAGACGGACCCTAGCCTTCGACGGCCGTGACCATGTGTGCAAGCCAGGCGCGCGCGGCTGAGCGGTCGGCCGCGGTGAACGAGGCTTCGAGCTCGTCCTCGACCTTGCGGATCGCCGGGGTCGCCTCGTCGAGACGGCGGGCTCCGGCGTCGGTCAGGTGGATCTGCTGGGTACGCCGGTCCTTCGGGTTCGGCCTGCGCTCGACCAGTCCGGCCCGCTCCATCCCGGTGATCAGCTCGTTGGCCGACTGCCGCGTGGTGCCGACCACCCGGCCGACGTCGGCGATGGTCAGACCCGGATCCTTCCGCACGCAGAGCAGCGTCCCGTACTGCTGCACCGACAGCCCGTGCTCGTCGAGCGCCTCGGCGAGCACGGAGCGCATGCTCAGCCAGGCGTGCCGGACGAGGAACGTCACGCAGCCGTCGTCGCCATAGGAGTCCATGCTCCCCATTCTGCCCGGGTCCGCGAGCGGACACGAAAAGGAGATTGACAGGTTCCTGTCAATCGAGGATGATCGAGATCTCGTCAGGGTCCTGACAATCATAGGAGATTTCGTGTCCTCCATCGACCCCATCCCGGAGCGGCGGCAACGCCGCATCCTCGCCATCCTGGTCGTCTCGGCTGTCCTGATCTGGATCGACTCGACCGTTCTCGGTATCGCTCTCGAACGCCTGGCCGACCCCGTCGACGGCCTCGGCGCCACGCCCGGCCAACTCCAGTGGGCCGTCGGCATCTACTCATTGCTCTTCGCCACCGCGCTGTTTCTGGCCGGTGCACTCGGTGACCGCTACGGCCACCGGACCATCCTCATGCTCGGTCTGCTGATCTTCGGCGGCGCCTCGGCCTGGGCCGCCTGGGCCACCGGACCGGTCGCGCTCGTCCTGGCTCGCGCCGCGATGGGCCTCGGCGGCGCGCTGATCATGCCGACGTCGATGGCGATCATCGGCTGGACGTTCCCACCGGCGCGCCGGGCCGGCGCGATCGCGGTCTGGGGCTCGTCGGCCGGTGTCGGCGTCGCCGTCGGCCCGGTGCTCGGCGGCCTGCTGATCGACCACTTCTGGTGGGGTTCGGTCTTCACCATCAACCTGCCGATCGTCGCGTTCGGCCTGGTCGGCGCCGCACTCGTCCTGCCGAACCCACGAAGTCCACAGCGCCGCCGCCTCGACCCGCTCGGCCTCGGCCTGTCGACCCTCGGTCTGCTCGGCCTCTCGTACGGATTGATCGAAGGCGGCCATCAGGGCGGCTGGAACCGCTGGCAAGTGTGGGCGAGTATCGCGGCCGGCCTCGTCCTGCTCGCCGGATTCATCTTCTCCGAGTGGCGGGAACGGGAGCCGAGCTTCGATCCGCGCCTGTTCCGCAACCGCCGGTTCGCGGCCGGCAACTTCACCTTGGCGGTCGTGTTCCTTCTACTGACCGGCCAGAGTTTCTACCTCGCGTTCTACTTGCAGGGCGCCCGCGGGATGAGCGCGCTGTCGGCCGGCCTGATGTCGTTGCCTGCAGCAAGCGGTGTCATCGTCGGTTCACAGTTGGGTTCGAGGCTGGCGGCCCGGTTCGGCGTCGCCAAGGTCTCGGGTACGGCGGTCTTCGTGCTGGCTGCGAGCTCCTCGATGAACCTGCTCTACGACGTCGACACCTCGCTGGTGTGGGTCGGAGTCGTCGGCGCACTCGTGGGCCTGTCCATCGGTATGACCACCGCCCCGACCACGACCGCAGTACTGGCGACGCTTCCGCTCGATCGCATGGGTGCCGGGTCGGCCGTCAACAACGTCCTTCGCCAGGTCGGCAGCGTGCTCGGGGTCGCCATTCTCGGCACGATCGTCTCCTCGACGTACCAGCACCGGATCGCGCCGTCGCTCGTCGGCCTCCCGGATGCCGCCGGTACGTCGGCCGAGGCGACCCGGCACGTGGCGGGAACGCTCGACCGCCCGGAGTTGGTGAAGGCCGCGAACGACGCGTTCATCCACGCGATGCACGTCGCGGCCCTGGTCGGTGCCGGCATCGTCCTGGTCGGCGCCATCGTCCTGGTGCTCGCGTTCCGGGTGCCCAGGCCATCACAATCGCCGGCTCCCCGGCCCGGCGAGCGTCAGCCCGCCGACGCCGGACGATTGTGATGGGCTGAGGATCCTCAATTCCAGGGTGACGGCGGCGGGGGTGGTACGACGGCGGGGCGGTCCTCGCACCACATCGCGCCGGTCCAGCCGCCGTCGTTGCCACCCAGGTCGCGGACCTCGAACTCCGGCGGCCCGTTGAAGTGGAACGTCCCGCAGTTGTTGACGAACGGCGCGCCGACGTTGCGCGCGTCGACGTTCTCGAACGTCGCCCAGCCGCCGACCCGGGCGTTCACCACGTTGGTCCCGGTGCCGTCGACCTTGATGTTGCGGACGGCAACGTTCGTGATCGCGTAGTCGTCCTTAACCGGCCAGTCGACGACGAACATCATCGCGTTGTACGTCGAATCCAGGAACGAACTGTCGGTGATCTCGATCGTCCCGGACATCGTCGATTGCAAGGCGTACAGCCAGATCGCGCCGAGGCCGATGTCCCAGTTCAGATCCCGCGGACCGCCACGGACGGTGGTGTTGCGGGCGAACGTGAGCGTGCCCTCGAACGGCGTCGCGTTGAACCGCGAACCCGCATGCAGCGTGCTGCCCTCGCGGATCGGGTCCGCGACCAGGTTGTCGGTCACCGCGTTGTCGCGCCCGCCGTAGATCGCGATGTCATTCGCAAGCACCGGCGTCTGGACGGTGTTGTGGTCGTACACGTTGTTGTGGTTCACGAGACCGTCCGCGTTCGACTCCGACCACATCGCCAGCCCGTCGTCGCCGCTGTTGCGCACGAAGTTGTTGGTCGCCCGAACGTTGGACACGCCAAGATGCAGGTTCATGCCGTCGGCAACGGCATCGGTGACGATGTTGTTGCGGATCAGCAGCCCGTCCATCGGCCCGTCGAGCCAGATGCCGACCTTGGTGTGGTGCAGGTACAGGTTCTCGATCGTCGAACCGCCGCCGATCGCACCGCCGATCCCGTTCACCTGATCGGTGTCGATCCGCTCGCGGACATCGCTCTCGATCGCGAAGTCCGACAGATGTACGCCGGTGCTCCCGCCGTCCGCGGCGTACTTGCCGTAGAACCCGGGCGCACTGTGCACGGACTTGTCCGGCGCGGGCTCGGCCAGCGGAAGGACCTTGCCCTTGATGATCGTCCACCAGTTGCCGGCGCCGCGGATCGTCACCTTGTCGACGACGATGTGCCGATTGACCTGGAACGTGCCGGCCGGGATGAACACCGACCAGCCGATCCGTTGAGCGGCGGCGATCGTGCGCTCGATCGCCGACGCCGCGTCGTGCCGACCGGTCGGGTCCGCACCGAACAGCCGGACGTCCAACGAGCGATCGGGCTGCTTGAGAGGCGCTCGAACCAGCTCGAAGTCGGCGACGTCGAGCACGGTCCACGCTGCGGCAGTCGCCCGAGGTACGGCGAACCGGACGCGCGCGCCGGCCGGATACGTGCGGTCGAGCATCACGCGCTGCTCGTCGTAGAAGTGGTTCGGCCGGAAGGGCTTGGCGACAGGGTCCGGCTCGGGCTTCCACCAGCCCGGGATCGGGTCGACGTTCGGGTCGTTGGAGAACGGATACATGCCGTAGAGCCAGGCGTACTGCGACGTCAGCGTCATCGTCCGCTTGTACTTCCCGTCGACCGAGACGTCGAGCGGCGCGGTGATCCCGCCACCGCCCGGCGCGTCCGGGATGCTGTACCGCAACGTCAGCGCGTTCGCCGGGTGGGTCAGCGTGAATTCGACGTACTGCTTGGGCTGCAGCCGTACGGCGGTCCGCCCCGAGGCCTCAGCCGGGAGCGTGTACGCGTCGCGCCCCGGGCCGATCTTCTCACCGGTGAAGACGGCGTTCTCCGCCTCCTGCTCGACGAACGGTACGTCGGCGCCGCGGCCGGCGACCAGGGCAGGATCGAGCCCGGCCCGCGTGATCCGCGGCGCCGGGTGCGCGGCGGCTGGTTGAGCTACGAGGACGGCACCGAGGAGTGCGGTCGCACCGGCGACCGTGAGCAAGCGTGAACGGGACATTGGCGGATCCCCTCCGGACGAATTGTCTGGAGGTTATGCACCCGACGATCTGCGCGCAAGATCTCGACAGGTCAGAGAAATTTCCGGACCATGAAGATGTCGACCGGGTCCTCACTCTCCACGACGAAGCCATGGCGCTCGTACAGCCTGCGCGCCGGGCTGCCCTGCAGGACGTTCAGCCAGACGATCCCGTCGGTGCGATCCAGAACGGTCCGCAGTACTGCGGAACCGAGTCCCCGGCCCTGGTGCTGTGGGGCCAGGTAGAAGTGCTCCAGGCACCGGCGATCCTCAGCCGGCCTCACGGCGATCGAGCCGGCGAGCTCGCCGCCGACCTCGATGATCTGGGTGTGCTCGGGCGAGAACCCGTCGCGTAGCCGTTGCCGGACGCGATCCGCGTCGTACCGGCCGAGGCGCTCGAGGTCCGGGCGCATGACGACCGCCCTAAGCTCGACCAGGTCCTCGAGGTCGGATGGTTCGGCGGGGCGCAGCGTCCAGCTCATGGCAGGTCGGGCTGGGGTTCGGGGCGGAGGGCGCGGAGCCAGAGTTCGGTCTGCGCGATGTGCGCGGAGGCCGCGGTGGCGGCGGCCGCCGGGTCGCGGGTTTCGATCGCGGACAGGATGGCTCGGTGGCCGCGGTCGCTCGTCAGTTTGATCGCGTTGAAGTCGGCGCCGGGCTCGAAGATCCGGTAATGGCCGCCGCGGCCGCGGATCACGTCGGTGAGCGCGGTGACCGTCGGGTTGCCGCCGGCCGAGCAGATCGCGCCGTGGAACGCGGCGTCGAGGAACTGGATCTCGGTCGCGTCGGTGGTCGACTCGAGCCGGTCGAGGATCTCGCTCAGCTTGGCGGCTAGGTCGGGGTCCTGGCGAGCAGCCGCGGCGGCGGTGGCATGCGACTCGAGCACCCGGCGTACCTCCAGCAGTTCGAGCACGCCCTCGAGCGGGATCAGCTCGACCGACAGCGAGAACCGGCTGATGATCGAGGCCGGGTCGAGCGCCGAGACGTAGGTGCCAGATCCGTGCCGGGACTCGATCACACCGAGCGCGGCCAGCGACCGCACCGCCTCGCGCAACGAACTGCGGGACACCCCCAGGTAGTCGCACAGCTCGGGCTCCGGCGGGAATTTCGCCCGCGGCCCGAGCTGGCCCGACGCGATCATCTGACGCAGACCGGCCAGCGCCTTGTCCGTGGCAGCCATTCGTCACCTCCTCCCCGAAGCGTAAGTCCTCAGACCATTTCCGGTCACATCCCAAGATCGTCCGCCTGGCGCGCGGCAGCAGACGTGCGATTCATCAGACGTCAAGCGCGCCCAAGAAGGTCCGGAGGTCGGTCGTCCGCCACCGGCGTTCGGCCACCTGCTCGTACGCCGCCCCCTCGGACACCCACACCGTGGTCATCCCGCGCTCGTGCGGCAGCGCGAGGTTCACCTCGAGATCGTCGAACATCGCGGCGCGGGCCGGATCGACGCCGTACAGCTTGAGGAACGCGTCCAGGCTCTCGGCGTACGGCTTGGGGATCAGGTCGCCGGCGAGGATGTCGAAGACGCCGTCGATGCAGTCGATCAGGCCGAGGCGCCTGAGTGCCTGTTCGGCGTGGTACGCCGAGCCGTTCGTGTACACGTACCGGCGGCCGGGGAGCGAGGTGAGCGCCTCCGCCAGCAAGGGATCCGGGCCGATCACCGAGTAGTCGATGCGGCGCTCGAAGCCGAGGAACTCGTGCGGGTCGATCGTCCCGGTCACCATCGCGCCACGCAGCGAGGTGCCGTACTCCGCCACCAGATCGGCCTGGATGCGGCGGGCGCCGGCGAGGTCGGTCCCGTAGTACTGCGCGATCGTCGACAGGATGCCGTGGGTGAGCTGCTCGGCCAGCGCGGAGCGGGCGGGATACAGGGTGTTGTCGAGATCGAGAACCCACGTGTCGATGTCCGCCAGCACTCGACCAGCGTAGGTGACAGACTGAGGGTGGTAGTACACAGTGCCCCGTGAGGGAGGACGGAGAACATGCCGACTGCGCTTGTCACCGGGCCGGCGACCGGGATCGGCCGTGCGTTCGCGGGCAAGCTGGCGCTGGAGGGCTACGACCTGGTGCTGGTGTCGCGGGACGAGGCCAAGCTCAAGGAGGTCGCCGCCGACATCACCCGGCTGCACGGGGTTGAGTGCGAGGTGCTGGCCGCCGACCTGACCGACGCCGACGATCTGGCCCGGGTCGAGGAGCGGTTCCGCACCGGTCCGATCGAGGTGCTGGTGAACAACGCCGGCTTCGGGCAGAAGAAGCCGTTCTGGGCGAACCCGGTCGACGTCGAGGAGAAGCAGCTGGATCTGCTCGTTCGCGTCGTACTGCGGCTCACGCACGCGGCCGTCCTGCCGATGATCGAGCGCGGTTCCGGTGCGGTGATCAACGTGTCGTCGGTGGCCGGATTCCTGCAGCGCAACGTGTACAGCGCGCACAAGGCCTGGGTGACGAACTTCTCGGCCGGCCTCGCGCTCGAACTGCACGCGAAGGGCGTCGCCGTGATGGCGTTGTGCCCGGGGTTCGTGCACACTGAGTTCCACGAGCGGATGGGGATGGACAAGTCGCTGATCCCGTCGTTCATGTGGCTGGACGCGGCCGATCTGGTCGACGAGGCCTGGAAGGACCTGATGCGCGGCAAGGCGATCTCGATCCCGAGCCGCCGCTACAAGCTGATCGTCGCCGGGACCCGCTTCATCCCGCGAGCGCTCATCGCGCGGGTCTCGACCGTGGGCCTGGACGGCCGACGCCGCGCTTGAGCGGGTTCGGGCGCAGGGATTCGTAGATCGTCCTGCCGAGCGCGCCGGCGTAGGCGTTGCGCTCCTCGACGGACGGCGTGACACCGGAGAAGTTGACCTCGAAGCCGCGCTGGAAGCACGCCCCGAACAGGAGTGCCGCGGCGGCACCGACATCCGCGGTACGACGGACGCGGCCGAGCTTCTGCTCTTCCTGCAGGTAGCGGACCAGACCCTCCTGCGCTTTGTGCGGCCCCGCGTCCAATTCCTGCAGACGCCGGCGATGCGCGGTGAGAAGGTCTTGGGACGAGAACAGCGACACCAGGATCGGGAAACCCTCGATGTAGAAGTCGATGGCGATCCCGGCCAGTCGGATCAGGTTGGCGTGGACCGTCGCCGAACCCGGGCTGCCGATCAGCTCCTTGAGTGAACCGGGGAGCGTGGGCATCCGCTCGTGCATCACGGCGAGCAGGATCGCGGCCTTGTCCGCGAAATGCTTGTAGAGCGCGGCTTCGGAGTACCCGGAGACCTGGGCGATCGACTTGGTCGTGGCCCGGGCGAATCCTTGCGTCCGCAGCACCTCCGCGGCCGCGTCCAGGATGTCGTCTCTCGTCCCCATGGGCGGCAGCCTATCTTGACAGGTTGGTGAGTGTTCACTAACCATGGTGAGTGAGTGTTTACTAACCTGGAGGGGTTGACGATGAAGCTGGTGGTGTTCGGAGCGTCGGGCCGGATCGGGACCGAGTTGGTGCGCCAAGGCGTGGCGGCCGGGCACGCAATCACCGCGGTCGTCCGCGAAGGATCGAGTCTCCAGGTGGCACTACCCGAGCTCCGGCTGGTCGCCGCGCGGGCCGGCGTCACCGGCGGACTGGTTGATGTGGTGACCGCTGACGTGATGAACCCGCAGGCGATCGCGCCGGTCCTGGAAGGACACGACGCCGTGCTCTCCGCACTCGGTCCTCGCCCGTCAGGTTCCAGCACGGTCCTCACCGACGGCGCGCAGAGCATCCTGCAAGCGATGGGCGAAAGCGAGGTACGACGGTTCCTCGCGGTGAGTGTGGCGGGCATTCACAGCACAGGCGACGACCCGATCACGAAGTACGTCGTGAAGCCGATCCTGCAGCGGGTCCTGCGGGAGTCGTTCGCTGACGCTCGCCGGATGGAGGCCGTCGTCGGTGCCAGCGAGCTGGATTGGACCATCGTCTGTCCGGCGCGATTGACCAACGGCGCCGCGAAGGGGACGGTCCGCAGCAACACCGAAGGGACCGTGCGCGGCGGATTCTCGATGACGCGAGCCGACGTCGCGGCGTACCTGCTCGGCGCGATCGACAACGCCGCAGTCTTTCGAAAGACCGTTGTCATTGCCAACTAAACAAGGTCTTTCAGCCACTGGAGCTATCGCTGAGCTTGTGTGATGCTGAGAATCAGCCGAGCACTTGCGGACCGGTCAGGGGTGGGCGGAGCGAGTGCAGGCGGAGGATGACCGACGGGGCGTTCACGCCTCCGCTGCGGCGGGGGGAGGAACCATGCACGTCACCGGTGTCCTGCGTCTGCGGAGGACGACGTCAGTCGTCATGGCTGTTCTGCTGGCCTCGGCAACAATGACGGTCGCCGCCGGACCGGCAATGGCGGTCGTGGCCGATGTCGCGATCTCGGGGACGGTGGCATCGAACGGCACGACGACCTTGAGCTACCGAGCCACGGCGACCCGAGCGGGAACCCTGCGCTACATCGTGGTCACGATCCCGAAGGGTTCAGGTGGGCGGATCACCTCGGCCAACGCCACGGTCCGCACGATCTCGCCGGGCGTGCTGCAGTGGCGACCGACCAAGACCCTGGGCATTGCCGTCGGTGCCCGCTTCTCGATTCCGTTCTACGGCGTGCTGCTGCCGAGCGGTGGGCCGTGGACACTGAGTTTCAGGGCGACGACTACCGCGGGAAACGTACTGTCCGCGGGCAGCGCAACGTTCACCCGCCCGGCCAATGTCCGCATCAATGCGACCAAGCCGATCCCCGGTCAGAAGACAACGCTCACCTATGCCGGCACTGTGGGCCGGACGGGCATCCTGAGCTCGGTCCGGATGAAGCTGCCGACCGGCGCGTCAGGAGCGCTGACGAGCATCAACGGAACGCTGTCGATCTCCAGCGGCTACGCGACCTGGAGACCGCGCTCCCGGCGCACCGTCGGCGCCGGCGCACGACTGGCGATTCCGATCTACGGAGTCGTCCTGTCCAAATACGGCGGCGTCATGAGGCTGGGGATGACAGCCACGGCCTCGACCGGTGCCCAGATGATGGCGGGTACGGGAAGCCTGGCGCTCATCGCGCCGCCCGCACCGATGCCCACGATCGCAGCCGGCTCGTTCCCCGTGAGGCCGGCGGGCTGCCCGTCCGTCTGGCCGGCGACGTCCGTGGAGAACGCCAAGGCGGGCACCGCCGCCTGGGTCATCCCGGTATCCCTGAACGGCCCGCTGGCGGCCTACCTGACCAAGGTCTCCGCGACGTGCGGAAGCACCGTCGACCTCAAGGTCACGTCCGGCAGACCGGTCAGCGTCGTGGCTTACCGGATGGGGTATTACCAGGGTCTCGGTGCGCGGGAGATCTGGCGTCGTGACGGCGTACCGACCGTCGTTCAGCCGGCACCGACCGTCGGTGGCACCGCCAACGGCCATCCGCTGCGGATGGCGTCCGCGGCGAACTGGACCAAGACGCTGACCATTCCGGTGACTGCGGCCTGGGTGCCCGGCACCTATCTCATCCGGGTCAGCGGTGGAGGGTACGCGTCCTACGTGCCGTTGACAGTTCGCGACGACACGGGAAGAAAGCACGCGCTGCTCATCCAGCAGGCGACCACCACGTGGCAGGCGTACAACTGGTACGGCGGCCGGAGCTTCTACAGCAGTGCTACGACAGGCTCTGGCCGGCTGACCTTCAACCGTCCGTACGCGGAGGGCCAGGGGTCCGGTGAGTTCCTGGGGTTGGAGTACGGGCTCGTGTTCTGGGCGGAGGCCAGCGGATTCGACGTCACCTACTGGACCGACAACGACCTGGATCAGTTCGGCGGTCAACTGGTGGCACGGGCCGGGACGATCTTCCTGCCGGGGCATGACGAGTACTACTCGCTGCGGATGCGGGCTTCCCTCAGTCAGGCGATCAAGCGTGGTGTGAACGTGGGCAACTTCGGCGCCAACGCGGCGTACCGGCGGATCACGTTCACGGACAGCACGCGAAGGGCCTGGGACATCGATCGGTACACCGCCGGCGGGAGTTCGACGCTCTGGCGTTATCTCGGTGATGCCTACGCGTCCCAGCCGTTGCTCGGTGCGGAGTACGTGTGCGGCGTTGCCGGCAACAGCCTCACCACCGGGCGTGGTTGGCTGTTCCAGGGGGTCGCGGCCGGAACCGTCCTGCCGGGCTTCCTGGCTGGCGAGGTCGACTATGTCTGGCCGGGTTTGTACAAGCATCCAGGGCTGGGCATCGCCGCGAGCGGCCGCGCTATCTGCCGGCTGGACGGCAAGTCGGCACCGATGCACGCGACGGTCTTCATCGCGCCGTCAGGTGCCCGGGTGTTCAACGGCTCTACCTTCACCTACAGCTGTTTCCTGCTCCGCCGCTGCCCGTCGAACCTGCGAATCCCCACGCCGTCGGTCGCCTCGCGGCGGGCGGTGACCACCATGGTCACCAACATCACCAACTGGGTCGGCCGCGGGACGATCCGGACACCGGCCGGTCCCGCCACCGTCGCGGCCACCGCCGAGCTGCGGGCGGCCGTGCCTCAGCAGCGACTCGCACTCGACCGTTGAGACAGGTGGTCAGAGCTTCTCGGCGACCTCGGTCAGGATGTCGAGGGTGGCGGTGATGAGCGGGTGGTCGGCGCGGCTCGCGCGGACGGCGGCGTACACGCGGCGGGTCGGCACCGGGTCGGGGAGCGGGCGGATCAGTGCGAGCGTCGGCTCCGGTACGGCGAGGCGCGGGACGAGCGAGACCCCGCCGCCTGCCGCGACGAGGGCGGCGACGGCACGGAAGTCGTCGGACTGGTGGACGATCCGCGGCTGGAAGCCGGCCTGCTCGCAGGCGAGGACGACGACGTCGCGGATCGGGTTGCCCGGCGCGGTCATCACCCAGTCGTCGTTCGCGAGCATCGCGAGCTCGATGCGGTCCTGATCCGCGGCCGGGTGCGTCGGCGGTAGGACGGCGACGAAAGGCTCGGCGTACAAGGGGATCCGGACCAGGCGGCGGTCGTCGGGGCGGGGTGAACCGCGGTGCTCGACGGCGATCGCGAGGTCGGCGTCGCCGTCGAGCAGGTGGGTGATGCCTTCGTGGCCCTCGGCATCGCGTACGACGAGATCGAGGCCGGGAGTCGTCTCCCGCAACCGGGGGAGGGCCGGTGCGACGAGCAGCGTGATCGCGGTGGCGAAGGCGACGATGCGGACCTCTCCGTTGGCGCCGTTCGCGTGCAGGCGCATCGCGTCCTCGGCGCGTTCGACCTCGGTGAGGATGGTGTCGGTGTGTTCGAGGAGCAGGCGGCCGGCCGAGGTGATCGCGACCCGGCGGCCGCGGCGTTCGAGCAGTTCCTGGCCGACCTCGGACTCCAGGGCTGCCAGCTGTTGCGAGACGGCCGAGGGCGTCAGATGCAGCACCTCGGCCGCCGCGGTCACGGTCCCGTGGTCAGCCAGCGCGCGCAACACCCGTAGGCGTCGTACCTCGATCACGGACCTCAGCTTCGCATGGGGCCGCCGGAGATGCGATCAGGGTCAGTTCGACGGGCCGCGGAGCCGGCGTACGGCGTTCCCGCCAGCGCCGTACGGCGTCGCGGATCGGGTGGCGTTTCGGGACATATGGCCGGAGCGGGGCGCCCGGCATGGCGGAGTGGGTCTGCTCGTGGATCGACTTGATCATCGAGAACGGGATGTACTGCATGGCGGTTCCTTTCGACACTTCGACCCTAGGAACCGCGGCATTGATACGTCCAATGAAACTTCTGCGCGGAGTTGATGTTCCTGATGCATGATTGGGTCATGGAACTACGGCAGCTCAGGTCGTTCGTGGTGGTGGCCGAGGAGATGAACGTCGGGCGTGCGGCGACGCGGCTGCATCTGACCCAGCCGTCGCTCAGCCGGCAGATCGCGGCGCTGGAACGCGATCTGGGCGTGGAGTTGTTCGCCCGGGTGAAGCGGCGGTTCGTGCTGACGGCTGCCGGGGCGACGTTCCTGGCCGAGGCCAGGGACCTGCTGCGCCGGTCGGAAGAAGCGGTCCGCGCGGCGCAGCGGACGCAACGCGGTGAGCTCGGGACGCTGCGGCTGCGATTCGTGCAGTCGGCAACCTTCGAGCCGCTGCCCCGGATCCTCGGCGCGTTCCGACGGGCGTATCCCGAGGTTGTGCTCGATCTGGAGTCGTGGACGACACTTCGGCAGACCGAGGCCCTGCGGGACGGGCGCATCGACGTCGGGCTGCTGCGGCCGACGGCGCCGGCCGACGCGACGGCGGCGGTGCGGTTGTCGCCGGGACTTGCGTCCCGGGTGGTCGCCGAGGATTCGCTGGTGGCGGTGCTGCCGGCACGGCATCGGTTGGCTCGGCGGAAGCGGCTGCGGCTCGCGGAGCTCGCGGACGAGCCGTTCGTGTTCTACTCGCGGCCGAGTGGGCCCGTCGTGCACGACACAATCATCGGGTTCTGCCGGGCGGCCGGATTCACCCCGCGAATCCAGCAGGCCGCCGACGTCCAGACGATCGTTGCGCTGGTCGCGGCCGGTCTCGGGGTCTCCCTACTGATCAGCCCGACCCCACCGACCAACCCGGACGCCGTGGTCTACCGCGAGTTGTCCGACGACCTGCCGCCGTGGCCACTGTCCGTAGCCTGGTCACCGGACAACCGTTCGCCGGTGCTGGAACGCTTCCTCGAGCTGATTTAGGGGGTGTCTAGCCGAAGACGTCCGGGTCGCCGCCGGTGCGGACGCCGGTTTCGAGGTCGGCGATCGTTGCCATGTCGTCGTTGTCGAGGCGGAAGTCGAAGACCTCGAAGTTCTCCTTGATCCGGGCTGCGGTCCTGGACTTCGGGATCACCACATTGCCGAGCTGCAGGTGCCAGCGGATCATCACCTGGGCCGCCGACTTGCCGTACTTCGCGCCGATCGTCTTCAGCGCCGCGTTGTCGATCAGCTCGCCGGACGCCAGCGGGCTCCACGCCTCGGTGATGATGTCGTTCTCGGCGTTGAACGCGCGCAGCCCGTCCTGCGGCAGCGCCGGGTGCAGCTCGATCTGGTTCACCGCGGGGCGGATCGTGGTCTCCTCGAAGATCCGTCGTAGCGCGGGCTCGTGGAAGTTCGAGACGCCGATCGCGCGGATCCGCTTGTCGGCGTACAGCTGCTCGAACGCCTTCCAGGTGTCGACGTACTTGTCCTTCTTCAGGCACTGCCAGTGGATCAGGTACAGGTCGACGTACTCGAGACCGAGCTGGTCGATGCTCTTGTCGAACGCGGCCAGCGTGGAGTCGTAGCCCTGGTCGCTGTTCTGCAGCTTGGTGGTGATGAACAGTTCGTCACGGGGCAGGCCGGACGCGGCGATGGCACGCCCGACACCGGCTTCGTTGCGGTACGCCGCGGCGGTGTCGATGTGCCGGTAGCCGGTCTCGAACGCCGTGGTCACCACGTCGGCGACGATCTCGTCCTCGACCTGCCAGACCCCCAGGCCCAGCTGCGGGATCTCGACGCCGTTGTCCAGAGTGATGGAGGGGACTGTGCTCATCTGCCCATTCCACCCGGCAAAGGGTTTCTGGCCCAGTCATCCGACGTGTGACAACAACCTCATTAACCGGCAGTAACCACTTCATGGGTCTTGGCATCCGGCTCCAGAAAACGGATCAGTGCGCCGCCCTCACGCTCCAACTCGGCCTGCGTCTTCTTCAGCAGCTTGCCGAACGGCGTGAGCGTGAGAGTTGCCACACCACGCTTCTTCTCGGCCGTCCAGAGCCCGGCGACCAGCCCGTCGACGAGGTACGTCGCCTTGACGCGAAGGTTCTTCGTGAAGACGCGCGGCTTGTGCTCGTCGGCGATGATCCGCTCCCGTTTCGCGTGCGAGAGCAGCACGTTGTCGAACTCTGGCAGGAACCGCACCGGCGCCGGGGTGTCCTCATCGGGACGCGGTCCGTCCGGTACGTCGTACAACGTCTTGCCGGCCTCGTCGGTGAACGTCTCCAGATCGAGCTCGTCGAACAACGACTTGGCCTTCTGCAATCCGGACCAGGTCTGGAAGTCCGCGGGCGTTGCCGGTCCGAAGGCTCGGAGGTAGCGCGTCACCAGTTCGAGAGGCTCGGCGCGTTTGTGCAGCTTCTTCCCGATCCACTCCTCGGCCGGCGTGAACCGCGAGTTCGCCGTCCAGGACCACCGCACGTCCGCCGGATACATCACCAGCGGCACGAGCATCCGCGTGCAGAACCCGAGCGCCCGCTCGTTCACTTCCGGGAACTGCTTCTGCAACGCGTCCCGCACCTCGGTGAAGGTCAACGGTTCCTTCGCCAGCAACTTCTCCGCCGCCGCGACGACCTTGTCCGGCTCCAGGCCCGCGCCACGATCGCCCAGCACCTTCAACCCAGCCTCTAGCACTGGACTCACCGTGGACCGAAACCGCAGGAAGTCGGCCGCTGTCACGAGATGCAGCGTGCCCCGAAACATCGTCGCCCGGACGACTGTGCGGTCATTGACTGCCCGATCCAGCTCAGCTTCCTCGAACCCGGTGATCCGCGACCACAACCCGACGTACGGATGCTTGGGCTCCTGCCCCTGCATCCCCACCAACTGCCCGATCACATCCGCCGCGGGCACACTGTCCCGCTCGAGCAACACCTGCCGCGCCAACGTCGCCCGATTGATCGCCTTCGCGCTCAGAACCGACATGTCCACATCCTGCCTGTGTGGACCGACAAGTCGGACAGTGGGCCGTCCGCATATCGCCCCGCCGGGATGAGTCGGGCCCTGCGCCGGAGGTGGGATCTTCGTCATGAAAGCGGAAGCCGCGCACCACCGAGCCGGAGGGGATGGGTGGCCACTGATGACGCGAGCGGTTGGTCTGGTGCTGGCGGCGTTCCTGCTCGTGTCCTGTGGCGGGTCCGGCGAACGGCCGTCCGGCTCGTCGACGCGTACGCCGGCCTCGGTGACCGCAACACTCCCGAGTGCGACTCGTACGCCCGAACGCCCGGAGAAACCGGCTGCAACGACGTCCGCGCCAACCGAGCCGGAGACTTCCAGAACGACCAAGACGCAGACGGAGACGGAGACCACCAGGGCGACGAAGACAGAGACGAGCAGGGCCACCGAGACCGAGACGACCAGGGCCACAGAGACGAGGAAGGCCACGCAGACCGAGACCACGACGGCGACCCGGACAGCGTCGGCCGTGCCGTCGGCGGCGACCACCTCCTCGACACAGCCCACCTCGGCCGAGACAGGCGGGGGGCCTACCTGGCTGTGGTGGGTGCTGGGGATGATCGCGGTTGCGCTCGCGGTGGGGATTCCGCTGATAGTCAGGTCGCGGCGTCGTCAGGCCTGGCGCGACGACCTCGCGTCCGGTGAGGCAGAGGTGGCGTGGTTCGCCCGCGTGCTTGTCCCCGAGCTCCGCCGGCAGCCTTCGACGGCCCAAGCCGCCGGCGCGTGGAACGTCGAGTCCAGCCGGGTCGTGACGGCCGAGGACAAGCTCACCGCACTCGAACAGTCGGCGCCCGATCAAGCCGCCGGCACCCGGGCCCGCACCCTTCGGGACGCCGTCCGGGCAGCCCGCGGCGACATCGAGAACCTGCTGGCCTCCGCCACGCCGATCACGATGCCACCGGACCTGGACGCGGTCGCCGCGCGGCTCGAACAAGCCCTCGGACAGCCGCGCCCGGAGGCGGCTACCCCGCCAGGGCCGCCCGGGCCTCGATGAAGGCGGCGATGGCGCGTTCGACGTCCGCGGTGGAGTGCGCCGCCGAGAGTTGGACCCGGATGCGGGCCTTGCCCTGCGGGACGACCGGGTAGGAGAAGCCGATGACGTAGACGCCGAGGTCGAGGAGCTTGTCGGCCAGCCGGCCGGCTTCGGCGGCGTCGCCGATCATGACGGGAGAGATCGGGTGGTCTCCAGGGAGGACGTCGAATCCCGCCTCGGTCATCTTGGTCCGGAAGAGTTGGGTGTTGGCGGCCAGTTTGTCGCGCAGGGCGCTGGAGGTGCCGATGAGTTCCAAGGCCTTCAGAGAAGCGGCGGTGACCGACGGTGCGAGGGAGTTCGAGAACAGGTAGGGGCGGGAGCGCTGCCGGAGGAGCTCGACGATCTCGCGGCGGGCGGAGACGTAACCGCCGGACGCGCCGCCGAGGGCCTTGCCCAGCGTGCCGGTGACGATGTCGACCCGGTCCTTCACGCCGAACAACGACGGCGTCCCGGCGCCGTCCGGGCCGACGAAGCCGACCGCGTGCGAGTCGTCGACCATCACGAGCGCGTCGTACCGCTCCGCCAGGTCGCAGATCTCGTCGAGCGGGGCGACGTACCCGTCCATCGAGAACACGCCGTCGGTCGCGATCAGCCGGTACCGCGCGTCGGCGGCATCCTTGAGCTGGGCCTCGAGATCGGCCATGTCGCGGTTCTTGTACCGGTAGCGCTTGGCCTTCGAGAGCCGGACGCCATCGATGATGCTGGCGTGGTTGAGCTCGTCGGAGATGATCGCGTCCTCGGCGCCTAGCAGGGTCTCGAAGAGTCCGCCGTTCGCGTCGAAGCAGGAGCTGTACAGGATGGTGTCCTCAGTGCCGAGGAACTTGCTCAGGGCACCTTCCAGATCCTTGTGGATCTGTTGGGTGCCGCAGATGAAGCGCACCGAGGAGAGCCCGAAACCCCATCGGTCGAGGGCCTCCTTGGCCGCTGCGACAACCTCCGGGTGGTCGGACAGCCCGAGGTAGTTGTTCGCACAGAAGTTCAGTACTTCGTTGCCTGACGCAACCGAGATCAGCGACTGCTGCGGTGAGGTGATCACTCGCTCGGACTTGTACAGCCCGGCGTCCCGGATCTCGCCGATGGTCGCCGTCAGGTCGTCCCGCATCCGTCCGAACATCAGTGCTTCTCCTCCAGAGATTCAGCCGTCCAGTCCATGATCACCTTGCCGCACTGCCCTGCGCGCGCCACGTCGAAGGCGCGCTCGAAGTCGCCGTACCCGAACCGGTGGGTGATCACCGGCGTCAGGTCCAGCCCCCGCTCGAGCATTACCGACATCGAGTACCAGGTCTCGAACATCTCCCGGCCGTAGATGCCCTTGATCGTCAGCATGTTGAGCACGACCGTGCCCCAGTCGATCGCGATCTCGTCCGACGGCAGGCCGAGCATCGCGACCTTCCCGCCGTGCGTCATGTTCGCGAGCATGTCGCGCAGTGCGGCCGGCTGACCGGACATCTCCATCCCGACGTCGAATCCCTCGCGCATCCCGAGGCTCTGCTGCGCCTGCGCGATCGTCTCCTCGCCGACGTTCACCGCGCGGGTGACGCCGATCTTCCGCGCGAGGTCGAGGCGGTACTCCGAGAGGTCGGTGATCACCACGTTCCGTGCGCCGGCGTGCAGCGCGACCGCGGCGGCCATGACGCCGATCGGGCCCGCGCCGGTGATCAGCACGTCCTCGCCGACCAGCGGGAACGACAGGGCCGTGTGTACGGCGTTGCCGAACGGGTCGAAGATCGCGGCGACATCGAGGTCGACCGGATCCTTGTGCACCCACGCGTTCGTCGCCGGCAGAGCGACGTACTCCGCGAACGCGCCCGGCACGTGGACGCCCAGCCCGCGCGTCTTGATGCAGAGGTGGCGCCGGCCGGCCCGGCAGTTGCGGCAGCGGCCGCAGACCAGGTGACCTTCGCCGCTGACCAGGTCGCCGACCGCGACATCGCGGACACCGACGCCGATCTCGACCACCTCACCGCAGAATTCGTGCCCGGTGACCATCGGCACCGGCACGTTCTTCTGCGCCCACGGGTCCCAGTTCTGGATGTGCAGATCGGTGCCGCACAAGCCCGTGCGGAGGACCTTGATCAGGACCTCGTCGGCCTCGATCTTCGGCTCCGGAACATCCTGCAACCACAGACCGGGCTTGGCCTCAGCCTTCACGAGCGCCTTCATGCCCACATCGTCGTCCCGGGCAACCATCGCCGTCCATCGACACGTCGTACACAGCCTTTGCAGCCGAACTGCATACTTGTCTGCATGCGGGGAGTAGTCAGGGGACTCGGGATCGTGTTCCTCGTCGCGGGGGTCGGGCTGCTCGGGTGGGTGGGGTGGCAGTACTTCGGGACCGGTATCAGCTCGAACCATCAGATGGGCAAGGCCGAGGATTCGCTGCGCAACCAGTGGAAGGCGCCCGCGGCTGGGAAGACCGTGAAGCCGTCGACCGCATCGCCGTCGACCGGGAAGGCGTTTGTGCTGTTGCGGATCCCGCGGTTCGGCGCCGACTGGGAGAAGCCGGTCGTCGAGGGTGTCGACGCGGACGACCTGGCGCGCGGGATCGGGCACTATCCACACACCCAGCTGCCGGGCCAGCCCGGCAACTTCGCGATCGCGGGGCATCGCGTCACGCACGGTTCGCCGTTCCGCAAGCTGCTAGAACTCCAGAAGGGCGACCAGGTCGTCGTCGAAACGCAGGACGCCGTCTACACCTACGAACTCGACGGCTCGCCCCGCGACCTGACCGTCAAACCGACCGACATCTGGGTCCTCGACCCGGTCCCCGGCAAACGCGACGCCCCGACCACCTCGATCATCACCCTCACCACCTGCCAGGACCTCTTCCACTCCCCGGACCGCTCAGTTGCCTTCGGCCACCTGGTCAAGGTGCAGAAGAAGTCGTGAGTTCACGCGTGTTCTAAGCTCAAGGCCCATGAGCTACGACCGGGACGGACTGCTGGAGCAGGTCAAAAGCAAGGCGATCGTGCATGGGCGCGTGACGTTGGCGTCGGGGAAGGAAGCCGACTACTACGTCGACCTGCGGCGGATCACTCTGGACGCGGCCGCGGCGCCGCTGATCGGCCCGGCGATGCTCGAGTTGACCAAGGACCTGGAGTACGACGCTGTCGGCGGCCTCACGCTCGGCGCCGACCCGGTGGCGATGTCGATGCTGCACGCCGCTGCTCAGCAGGGTAGGACGCTCGACGCGTTCGTCGTACGGAAGGCAGAGAAGACGCACGGTCTGCAGCGACGGATCGAAGGGCCGGACGTGAAGGGCCGGCGGGTGCTCGCCGTCGAGGACACCTCGACGACCGGCGGATCGGTGCTGACCGCGGTCGAGGCGTTGCGCGAGGCAGGTGCCGAGGTCGTCGCGGTCGCGGTGATCGTGGATCGGTCGACCGGCGCCCAGGAGCGGGTCGAGGCGGAGGGCCTGGAGTACCGGTCCGTGTTCGGACTCGAGGACCTGGGTCTGAGCTGATGCATCCCCGCGTGCAGTAACCACCTGGCGGACCCGGCTACCCGTAGAGTCGCAGGCAGCACTGCCAACACTCGGGAGCTTGCCATGGTTTGGGTCATCATCGTGATCGTCGCGGTGCTCGTCATTCTGGCGATCATGCTGATCACGTCGTACAACCGGTTCGTCAAGCAACGGAACCTGATCCAGGAATCCTGGCGGCAGATCGACGTCGAGCTGCACCGCCGCTACGACCTGATCCCGAACCTGGTCGAGACCGTCCGGGCATACGCCGCGCACGAGCGGCACGTGTTCGAGGAGGTCGCCCGGCTGCGTACCCAGGCGGTGAACGTGCAGGGCGCGACCCCGGAGCAGCGGGCCGCGGCGGAGGGTCAGCTGTCCGGCGCACTGCGTCAGATGATGATCTCGGTCGAGGCCTACCCGCAGCTGCAGTCGAACCAGAACTTCCTCGGTCTCCAGCGCGAGCTGACCGACACCGAGGACCGGATCGCCGCCGGCCGCCGCTTCTACAACGCGAACGTCGGCGACTACAACACCCGGATCGAGGCGTTCCCGTCGAACCTGATCGCGGGCGGCTTCAAGTTCGAGAAGGCCGGGTACTTCGAGGTCAAGGACGAGCAGGTCCGCGCCGTACCGCAGGTCTCGTTCGGCACGATCGGGTCGGTCGCGGGCGAGCAGGCGCCGCCGCAGATGCAGCCGGGCGCGCCGTCGTCGGGGCAGATCCACCCGCAGATGCCGGGTGACCAGGGCAACTACCAGTCGCCGCCGCAGCCGATCCCGGGCGGATACCAGCAGCCGCCGGCCCAGCCGCCGTACCAGGGCCAGGGCCAGGGACAGGGAGAGCCACCGGTGGGCGGGCCGTCTGCGGGTTCCCCCGCTCCGCAGGACGGTCAGCCGCCATTCACCGGTGGCCAGTAGGCACCGGTTCCCCGTAGCCCAGGACCCCCGACCCCGGACTCTCTCTCCCAGTGCCAGACCCGGTGTGACGGCGGTCAAGTCGCCACGCCCGGGCCTGCCCTCCCCCCGGTACCTGTGTCAACAGTGCCGCAGCGAGATACATCCGGCGTACATCGGGCTTCCGCAGGGTGCGACCGGATGACACGATAGGCCGATTCAAGAGTGGAGAGGTCGGACGAGTGGACAGTCTGAGGTACGGGATCCTCGGACCTCTGCGCCTCGTTCACGTCCAGGGCCAGCCGCTGAAGGCCGCCAAACCGCGTCAACTGCTGGCGACCCTGCTCCTGCACCCGAACCGGTTCGTCTCGACCGATCTGATTGCTGACGCGCTCTGGGAGAGCAGTCCGCCGCGCTCGGCCACTGCGAACATCCGGACGTATGTCCGCGCCCTGCGTGGCGTGCTGCAAGACGCCGGGCTGCCCGCGCCGATCGACACCTCGGCTGCGGGCTACAGCATCGAGGTGGGCGTCGACGAGCTCGATGCGAGCCTGTTCGAGTCGCTGCTGGCCGAGGGCGGCCACCTGCGAGACGCCGGTGACGGCCGGCAGGCCATGCAGGTCCTGTCCCGTGCGTACTCGCTCTGGCGCGGCCGTCCGCTAGACGATCTGCCGATGCCCGCGGCGTGGGAGGGCTCGATCGCCCGCCTGGAGGCGCAGCACCGCGGCCTCGTCGACAACCTCTTGGACCTGCGGCTCGAGTACGGCGACGCGAGCGGGGCGGCTGTGCTGCTCAGTGCCCGTCTCACGGACGATCCGTACGACGAGCAGCTCTGGCGGCGCCTGGTCGACGCGCTCGTCGCGGCCGGCCGGGTCGGTGAGGCGCGCGCGGCGTACCAGAAGGCGGTGCAGACGCTCGCCGAGGAGCTCGACATCAAGCCCGGTCCGGAGCTGGAGGCCGCCGGTGCACGCGCGGTGAACGGCCGCTCGGCCAACTGGCCCAACCCGGGCATCCCCGCGGACCGTACTGCGGACCGTCCCGGGCCGGCTGCACAGCCCGGACCGATGGCCGCGCCTGAGCTGACCGACCCGGTCCGGCCGCCGAGCCAGCTCCCGCTCGACCTGCCTGACTTCAGTGGCCGGCAGAGTCATCTGGAGCAGCTCCGGGATCTGGTCTGTGGTCGTGACCCGGTGCGGCCGCCGATCGCAGTCATCTCGGGCGCACCGGGGACTGGGAAGACCTCACTGGCCGTTCGGCTCGGCCATCTGGTCCGGGAGTACTTCCCTGACGGGCAGATCTACCTGGACATGCACGGCGCGACACAGCCCCGCGATCCGGCCGCCGCACTCACCGATCTGCTGCTCAGCCTCAACCTGCCGGACTTCGCGATCCCGACCGATCCGGAGCGCCGGTCCGCGATGCTGCGGTCCGAGCTGGCAAGCCGCCGGGTGCTGATCATCCTCGACGACGTCGCCGCGGCCGGTCAGATCACGCCGCTGATGCCCGGTACCGGTGCGTCGGCAGTAGTAGTGACGAGTCGCAACCGGCTGATGGATCTGGCCGGGGCAGACAGCATCCCGCTCGACACGTTCGACGACCGCGAGGCCGCAGTACTGCTGTCGTCGGTGGCCGGGTCCGGGCGGATCGACGCGTCGTCGCCGGAAGCCGAGGAGATCTTGACCGCGTGCGCGAACCTGCCGCTCGCGATCCGGATCGTCGGCAGCCGACTGGCGCAGCGGCCCGATCTGAGCGCGCGGGAGCTGGCGCGACGGTTGCGGGACGAGACGTCGCGGCTGGACGAGCTGAGCATCGGCGAGCTCGCCGTACGGACCAGTGCGGACCTGAGCTACGGCGCTCTCAGTCCGGAAGAGGCCCGGCTGTACAGGCTGATCGGCCACTTCGCGGTCGGGGTCTTCTCCGCCCGTGCGTTGGAGGCGGTCGCGTCGCCGGCCGCCGTACGGCGGAGTCTGGACCGGCTGATCGAGGTCAATCTGGTCCGGATCAGCTCGGTGGACCACCGCGGTACGGCGCGTTATCGCGTCCACGACCTGCTGCGGCTGCACGCGCTCGGCGTCGGTGACGACGAGCAGAAGGCGCAGGCGGTCCGCGACGTCGAGACTGTGGTCGAAGCGATCCTGAACAAGATCCGCCGCGCGAACGACGCCTTGTCGTTCGAGTACTTCGGCGTTCTCGAGCACACCGGGCCGTTGACGGCGCCGGACCCGTCACCGTTCACCGAGGCGGACGCGATCGCGTGGCTGGACAGCGAACGCAGTACGTTCGTGCCGGCGATCCGGGCAGCGGCGCAGAACGGGTTGCACGACCACGCGTGGCGGATCGCGGCCGCCTGGGGGCCGTACCTGGACCTACGGGCCGGGTTCGACGACTGGAACAGCTCGCACCAGCAGGGTCTCCTCAGTGCGATCGAGTGCGGCGACCGGCACGGCGAGGCGATCATGCACCGCAACCTCGGGCAGCTCGCCGTGTACCAGGACGACTGGGACAACGCGCGGCGGCACTTCGACGCGGCCGCGGAGGCGTTCGCCGAGGTGGGCGACCGGCTCGGCGAGGGCGTGGTGGCCGTCGGACTCGGCACGTGGCTGCGCGAACGCGGGCAGCGCGACGAGGGCCTGGCGCAGTACGAGAAGGCGATCGAGGCGTTCGTCGAGGACGGCAACGGGAACGCCGAGGCCCTGGCCCGCACCGCGGCGGCGAACGTGTACCTGGTCCGCGGCGACCTCGATGTCGCGAGGAGCCTTCTGGCGCAGGCGTTCCTGATCGCGGTACGCCGGGCCGACGCGCATCGGGAGGCCAAGGTACGACGCCGCATTGCAGCGCTCCGCGTCACTCAAGGGCGGCATGAGGAGGCGGTACGGCAGCTGCGCAAGGCGCTGGCGATCTTCGACGGGATGGGCGACGACCACTGTGCGGCGTACACCCGGGCGCTCCTCGGACAGGCGTTGATGGAGCGCGGTGAGGTTGCCGCGGCGCGGAAGACGCTGCTGGACGCGATCGACATCGGCCACCGGCTGGGCGATCGCAGTGTCGAGGGCCAGGCGGCGCAGCACCTCGGCGAGCTGTACCTGTCCACGGGCAGCCTCGACAACGCCCGCCGTACCCTCGAGCGCGCCGCGCGCGTGTGGCAGCAGGCGGGCAACGACGCCGCGGCAACTGCCTGTCGCCGGCTGCTCTCAGCGTCTGAAACAGGGGTTGCGGCCGGCTGAGCCGAATGTACGGCGGCTGTATCGCGGTCGGACAGGATCTGACCATGCCACGGCACAGGCCGAGGTTTTCGGGGGAATCGGGGGAGAGAACCTATGGCCTGGGGGGAGGTAGCCGTGGAGCGCCCGAACGTCCCGCGGGTGGCAAACCCGCGGGACAACGAGGCGGCGCTGAACTGGCAGCTGGAACGTCTCGGATCGGCGGCCTGGAAGGACTGGCCGCTGAAGTTCCAGCGGATGGCGTTCGGCTATGCGCACGACAGCGGTTGGCACGATGCGGCCGATGCGGTCGGTTGGCTCAACCACCACGACCTGCTCCATGAAGGGGCGGCGCCACGGGGGGCGCTGGTCTGGTACCAGGCGGCAGACCGGATCCGGGTGGCCTGCTCACTCGGCTCCGGTCAGGTGCTCGGGCCCCTGCTGCTCGGCCCGGTCGAAGTCGCCGACCTGTCGCTACTCAGCACCGACTTCGTCTGGTCCGACCCGCACTTCCCCTTCGGGCACTGACGTTCAGTCGTTCGTTCAGTCGTTGGGTACGGCGTGCTTCGGCGCGGCGTGCTTCGCGGCGCCCGGGCCGTCGGAGTTGTTGTTGCGGTTGCGGCGCTTGGCGAGGAAGTACTCGACGACCATAGGGATCAGTGAGACCAGCACCAGCAGGATCAGGGCTGACTCGAGGTGGTCGTGGATGAACCGGACGTTGCCGAGTGCGTGGCCGAGCAATGTGATGCCGGGTGCCCAGATCAGCGCGCCGACTCCGGTCCAGAGGAAGAACTTGCGGGGGTCCATCCGGCCGGCGCCGGCGACGATCGTGATGAACGTGCGGACGATCGGCACGAAGCGGGCCATCACCAGCGCGCGCGGGCCGTACCGCTCGAAGAAGTCGTGCGTCTGCTCGATGTATTTCGGTTTCAGGAACCGGGCGTTCGGATTGCGGAACAGCGACGTCCCCAGGAACCGGCCGATGTAGTAGCCGGACACGTTGCCGAGGAATGCCGACGCGGTCAGCAGCACGCAGGCCAGCCACAGCGGCACGTCGATCGTGCCGCGCGCGATGAACAGGCCGACCGCGAACAGCAGTGAGTCACCGGGCAGGATCGGGAACAACACCCCGCACTCGATGAACACCACAATCAGCGTGCCCCAGAGGGCCCAGTTACCCATCCAGTTCAGGAGGTACTCCGGGTCCATCCAGTTCGGCATCAGCATCGCGACAAGAGGAAGCACGCGGACAGGGTAGCGTCCCGACCTGTGCATGAGCTGAGCAGCGACCTCCGGGGAGCGGACATGGTCGGGCCGAGCGAGGTCGGCGTCGGCCCGTGGGTGGGTGATTGGCCGGACGACCCGCGGCTGGACCCGGAGCTGCTCGCCGAGGGTGATCGACGCAACGTGGTCGACAAGTACCGGTACTGGAAGCTCGAGGCGATCGTCGAAGACCTGGACCGGCAGCGGAACCCGTTCCACGTCGCGATCGAGAACTGGCAGCACGACCTGAACATCGGCTCGGTCGTGCGGACAGCGAACGCTTTCCTCGCGGCCGAGGTGCACATCGTCGGCAACCGGAAATGGAACCGCCGCGGCGCGATGGTCACCGACCGCTACCAACACGTCCGCCATCAGCCGACGCTCGCCGACCTGGCCGGCTACGCCGCCGCGCACGCACTGCCAGTCATCGGCATCGACAACCTGCCCGGCTCGGTCCCGCTGGAGACCTACGACCTACCGCGCGAATGCGTCCTGCTCTTCGGTCAAGAGGGCCCCGGGCTGACCGACGATGCCCACGCGATCTGCACCGCCGTCCTCTCGATCGCGCAATTCGGCTCGACCCGGAGCATCAACGCCAGCGCTGCCGCCGCGATCGCCATGCACGCGTGGATCCGCCGCCACACTTTCGGTCAGCCGTCGAGCAGCTGATCGAGGATCCCGGCTGCCAGCTGAAGTACCGCCCGCTCGGTCGGGTTGAGCCGGGTTTCGATGGCTTCGGCCAGCCAGTCGTCGGAGCTCTTCATATGTTCGCGGAGCAGTTGCCGCCCGTCGTCGGTCAGTTCGATCGTGTGCCGCCGGCGGTCCTGGGCGTCCTGCTCCCGCTTGATGAGGTCCTGCTCCTCGAGACTCGCGAGCACCCGCGTCAACGACTGCGGCTGCACCCGCTCGGCCGCCGCGATCTCGCTCGCCGTCAACGCTCCCCGCCGATGCAGCTGCCCCAGCACGGCAACGCCCGTACTCCCGAGCCCGTCACCGGTCCGCTCAGCCCGCAGCCGCAGCGCCAGCCGAGTGCTGGTCCGCCTCAGCGCCACTGCGGTCTCATAAGCTTCCACTTACTATCCTCTCAGTGGTGACGCTTAATAATGCTAAGCTCAGCTTACTATGAGCGTCCACCTCATCCGCTGGTCGCGGGACACGCCTGTCGTCCCGGCCCAGTTGGTTACCGCGGCTCTCGCGATGGCTGTTCCGATCACCTACGGCGTCACCACCAACCACCTCGCCCACGCCTCCTTCGCGGCGCTCGGCGCCCTGGCCATGCCGCACCTTGGGCGCCCACCAACCGTTCGCGGGCGGTTCTTGTGGTTGGCCGGTGCACAAAGTGGCCTTGGGGCGGTTGTGACGGTCGGCGCGCTGGTGGGGGTTTGGCTGGGTGGGCGGGGATGGGGTGGTGCGGCCGGCGTGGTCGGGCTGGCGGCGGTGGCTGCTGTTGTGGGTGGCTTCAGCCGGTGGATGGCGGACGCGACGGCGCGGTTCGTCACGTTTCTCGTGATGGCGACCGGATTGGGCGCGGCGGATCCGTGGGAGGTGGCTCGCTGGTTCGCGCTCGGGGTGGCGTGGGCGATCGTGCTGGGGTTCGCGTTCTCGTCAAGCGAGCCGGAAGCCGCGCGGCCGACGTACCGGCAGTTGTGGCGGCGGTGGCGGGGGAAGGTGCGGCAGTTCGATGGCTGGCGGTACGCCGTGCAGTTGGTTCCTGCGCTTGCTGTTGCGGAAGTGATAGGCCAGCTGTGGCACCAGGACAAGGGGTACTGGATCGCACTCGCTGTGGTGATCGTCGTACGTCGCCGTGGCGGGTCGTTGCTTCGGGCAACACAACGCTGCGCTGGGACCTGTGCCGGCGTGCTGCTCGGTGGCGGGCTCATCCTGTGGGTGCCACCGCCATGGGTGATCGTGGCGGTCGTCAGTGTCCTGGCCGGATTGCGGCCGTTGCTGAAGGAACGCAACTACGCTGCTTATGCCACCGTCATGACCCCGCTCGTCGTCCTGCTGATGGACCTCGGCCGTACGCCGGAGTTCTCGACCGTCGGGTACCGGCTTGTCGACACCGTGATCGGCTGCCTGATCGCGATCGTTCCTACTGTGCTGTTGAGGAGAAGACATGTGGGCTGACCACGCGATCTGGTGGCAGATCTACCCGCTCGGTTTCACGGCCGATCGCACCGGCGCGCGTCTGGCGCACTTGGAGAACTGGCTGGACTATGCCATCGAGCTTGGCTGCAACGGACTCCTGCTCGGTCCGATCTTCGCGTCCGAGACGCACGGCTATGACACCATCGATCACTTCCGCATCGACCCTCGCCTCGGTGACGATGCCGACTTCGACCGCTTGGTCGCCAAGGCGCATGATCGCGGTCTGCGGATCGCCCTCGACGGTGTCTTCAACCACGTGGCCCGCTCCTTCGTCCACCCGGAGTGGTTCCGCAGCGACGGCGCCACCTTCGAGGGCCACGAGCACCTGGTCGCCCTGGACCACAGCAACCCTGCCGTCGGGGAGTACGTCGGCGACGTACTTCGTTATTGGCTCGACCGCGGCGTGAACGCGTGGCGCCTCGACGCGGCGTACGCCGTGCCGCCCGAGTTCTGGCGAGCCGTGCTGCCACGAGACCGCGATGCCTGGTACTTCGGCGAGGTGATCCACGGGGACTACGCCGAGTACGTCGAGAAGAGCGGGCTCGACTCGGTCACGCAGTACGAACTGTGGAAGGCGATCTGGAGCTCACTGAACGACGGCAACTTCTTCGAGCTCTCGTACGCGTTGGGCCGGCACAACGCGCTGCTCGACACGTTCGTCCCGCAGACATTCGTCGGCAATCACGACGTGACACGGCTCGCGACCCGTCTCGAGGACGAGCGGCATCTCGGTCATGCGCTCGCAATCCTGTTCACGGTTGGCGGCGTACCGAGCATCTACTCCGGTGATGAGCAGGCGTTCCGCGGGCTGAAGGAGGACCGCGTCGGTGGTGACGATGCGATTCGCCCTGCTTTCCCGGACACGCCCGATGAGTTGGCGTCGTACGGCTGGCCGACGTACCGCCTCCACCAGGAGCTGATCGGTCTGCGGCGACGGCACTCGTGGCTCACGCGTGCTCGGACGAAGGTCGAGCACGTGACCAACCAGACGATCGCGTTGCGGGCCCAGCATGACGACGAATCGGTGCTGCTCCTGCTCAACGTGTCGGACTCCGACGCGGAGTTCCCGCTGGAGGGTGCGGTCGTCGTTCCGCCGCACAGCTGGAAATTCTTGACACATCCGTAACGTGCGCCCGGGGTGCCGCGTTGTACCTGCTGACAGAAGTGAGGCCTTCTCGACACAAAGTCAGCCCCAACTCGGGGGGCTCGGCGTGCATCAAGCACGTCGTACTGGGTTTGCGACGGGAATCATGGGGGTTTGTTGATGAACGCTCTGTGGGACGAACTGATACACGAGTTGGGGACCGTGCGCGCCTTGAGCGCGGCGGCTCTGGAGGCGCGCACGGAGACGTCCCGGGTCGCGCTGATCACCCTGCTGGACGCCGAGACCGCGGAGATCTCGGCGATCCTCGACCAGATCCTCCGCTCCGAAGCGTCGTCCGCGGCGTAGGAGCTGGCAGGCGCGCCCTAGAAGCCGTCAGACGCGGCCTAGCAGCGCGCTGACGGCCTGCCGTAGCGCATCCGTCGGGTCGTCGGGCTGTGCGAACGAACGGTAGGCGATGTGTGCGTCCGGACGGACGAGGAGGCAGCCCTCGTCCGGGATCTCGCGCACCCGCGCCCAGTCGCCGTACAGGTCGTCCAGCTCACGACCGGGCCCGATCACGTACGGCTCGATCGGTACGCCGAGGTGCTCGGACACGGACTGAGCCGCCTTCACCCACGCGTCGCCGCCGATGCCGGTGAGCAACGTGAACCGGCCCTTGCCGACCACGTCCAGCGTGCTGACGGTCTCCGAACCGCGGGTCAGCCAGCAGTGCGGGACCCGTGCGCCCGGCCAGGTCGTCGGGTGGTAGTACAGCTCCTGATCCCGCTCGTACGGCGGCTCGGGCGTGCCGTCGTCGAGCACGGCGGACGACTTGTAGCGCTGGCCGAGCTCGACACCGTGCGCGTTGAACTCGTAGTCCTTGAGCTCGATCGCTTGCCGCAGTTCCTCGCGCTGCGCGGCGCCTTCGGGTGTGTCGTCCTTGCGCGACTCGATCGTCCGGCCGGCCGGCGCGTCCGGGGTCATCCCGAGGGCGCGGAAGATCTGCCCGAACTGGTTGCGGCTCTTGTTGGCGCGGTCAACGATCTGCTTCGCGATCGGTGCCCGCTCGTCGTCGTAGGTCTTCAGCAGGTCGGGGGAGGCCTGGCCCTTCACGACCAGTGCGAGCTTCCACGCGAGGTTGTACGCGTCCTGGATCGAGGTGTTCGAGCCGAGACCGTTGCTCGGCGGGTGCCGGTGGATCGCGTCACCCATACAGAACACGCGCCCCTTGGAAGCCTTCTCGGCGTACATGTGATTGACGCTCCACACCGACGTACCCTTCAGCTTCACGTCGATGGTGTCGTCGCCGACCAGGTTGTGGACGATCTCGGTCGCCATCGCCTCGTCGACCACCGGCGCGGGCTGGGAGATGTCGTAGCCCCAGACGATCAGCCATTCGTTCCACGGGCGGACCATGCGGACCAGGCCGGCGCCGATGCCGCCGATCTGCGCGCCGGGCTGGAGGACCCAGTACAGGACGCTCGGGCGATGGGCGACGTACCGGCTGAGGTCGGCCTCGAAGACGATGTTCATCGAACCCTCGATATCCATCGCGCCGGCCATCGGCAGATCGATGTCCTGGGCAACCTTGCTGCGCCCGCCGTCGGCGCCGATCAGATACTTCGCCCGGATCTGGTACGTCGTGTCGCTGAGCCGATCGCGAACCGTCGCGGTGACTCCGTCGTCGTCCTGCTCGAGCGACAGGTACTCGGTGTTGAAGCGGAGCTGTGCGCCGCGGCTGGCCGCCGTGCTGACGAGGATCGGCTCGAACAGCGTCTGCGGGAGATCGCACGGCAGGCACGGGCTCGCCTCGGTGTAGTCGGCGAGCCGGCGCGGATGCGTGCCCCACGTGCGGATCCGGCCGATCTCCTCGCCTGCGAGGCTGGTGCAGAACGCCGTCTGCCCCATCAGGTCGTGGGCGGTGCCGCTCTCGTTGATCTGGTCTTCGATGCCCATGTCGCGCATGAGCTCGATCGTGCGCTGGTTTGTGATGTGCGCGCGGGGTGTGTTCGCCGTCCAGCCGTACCGGGTCAGGACGATGTTGTCGACGCCGTACGTGGACAGGAAGAGTGAGGCGGCGCCGCCGGCCGGGCCGCTGCCGACGATGAGGACGTCTGTCGTGATCACTGCTGCGTCTCCTCGGTAGTCGCGAGCACCAGGTCGTACTCGACGGAGTAGTAGGTCTTGCCGTCGTCCTGATGTTCGGTGAAACCGGCGATCAGGGACTGCTTGACTCCAAAGACCGCGTCCGTGTCGAGGTACTCGTCGCCGGCCGCGAAGACATGGGTGATCAGGCGTGCGTATCCCGGTGCGGTAACCATGAAATGGATGTGCGCGGGTCGCATCGGACCGCGACCGCCGGCCCGGAGCAGTTCGCCGACCGGTCCGTCGTCCGGGATCGGGTAGGCGACCGGCTTCACCGCCCAGAACCGGTAGTTGCCTTCGGCATCGGTCGTGAGATGAGCCCGGTTCTGCGGCCCGTCGAGATTCTTCTGTACGTCGTAGAACCCGTCCTCATCGGCCTGCCAGGTCTCGACGAGCGCGCCGGCGATCGGCTCGCCCTTGGTGTTGAGGACCTTGCCGCTCACCAGGCACGGCTGTCCCGGGGCACCGTTCGCGATGTCGTCGCCGAGTTGTGCCTCGGGCGATCCCTCGACGAAGAACGGGCCGAACACGGTGGACTGCGTGGCCTCCGGTGGCTTGCGGTTGCCGAGTCCGACAGTGAGCATCGACAGCCCGAGTACGTCGGCCAGCAGCACGAACTCCTGCCGCGTGCCGGTGGAGATCTGACCGGTCCGGGTGAGGAAGTCGATCGCCGTGAAGTACTCGTCCTCGGTCAGCTCCACCTCCCGCGCGAACGCGTGCAAGTGGCGTACGAGGGCGCTCATCACGTCCCTGTAGCGGTCGCTCGCGCTGCCGTCGAAGCTGGCCACCACCGCCTCGGTCAGGTCATCGCCTTGCAGATCCATCGGTCTCCTCGCTCGTCAAGGTCGCGTACCGGCCCAGGCGCGAGTGAGGATCTCGCGCACCAGGTCCTCGGTCACGGGGATCGGGTTGTCAGTGGGCTTGAACGCCTTCGCTGCTTGTCTCGCCTCGTCCTCGGCCAGCCCTAGGTCCTTCAGGCTGGTCGGGACGTCCGCCGCCGTGAACAGGTCGAACAGTCCCTCGGCCAGGTCTGCGGTGCCGAGTGCAGCTTCCAGTCGTGCTTTTGAGTGGGGTACTGCGGGTGCGTTGACGCGGGCGACCTGTGGCAGGACCGCCGCGTGCGTCTCCGCATGGGGGAGGTTGTAGGTGCCGCCGAGCAGGTGGCACAGCTTGTGGTGCAGTCCTGTGCCGGCGGTCGCCAACGCTGACCCGGCCAGGCAAGCGCCGTACAGAAGCTTGCTGCGGGCATCTAAGTCGAGCGGTTCGGCAAGGGTTTGGCGGAGGCCGGTGGCGAGGGCGCGGAGTCCTTCGACCGCGGTGACCTCGGTGATCGGATCGGCTTTCGGGGTCCAGACGGCCTCGACGCAGTGCGCGATCGCGTTGGCAACGCTTGCTGCGGTGACCTTCTTCGGCAGGTGCTGACTCAGGACCGGGTCGTACACGACGACTCGCGGCAGCACCCTCAGGTCACTGCCGGTCGTTTTGCTCCCGCCGGAGGTCTCGCCCCACACCGGTGTCATCTCAGAGCCCGCGTACGTCGTGGGCACCGCCACAATCGCCACGTCGCCGGTGAGGGCGACTGCCTTGGCGAGGCCGATTGCCGAGCCGCCGCCGATGGCGACGATCCCGTCGGCGTCGACCTCGCGCGCCTTGGCCCGGGCGTGTTCCGCGACCTCCGTCGGCACATGCTGGGTGACGCCATCGATCCGCCCTGCGAACCGGTCGCCCAGCTGCACCTCGACCACGTCGGCCGCGTCGCGCGCGGATTTGGTCGCCACGACCAGCACCCGCCGTACCCCGAGGCTCGCGGCCTCGCCGGCCACCTGGTCGAGGGAGCCCGCCCCGAGCACCACTCGCCCCGGCAGGAACGTGTGCACGAACCCGGCTTGAGGCTCCGCTGGTCGCGGTTCAGCTGGACGCGGCATCGGCAGCTCCGATAGGATTTCGCTCAGCGAATAGTTCTTCTTTCAACGAAAAGTAGGCTAGCCGATGGTGAGTGACGCGTCTACAGGCACGTTTCTGCAAGGCCTGGAGCGCGGGCTCGCCGTGATCCGCGCGTTCTCTGCCGAGGCGCCCTCGCTGACGCTCAGCGAGGTGGCGCGATCGGTCGGCATCACGCCCGCGACCGCCCGGCGGATCCTGCTCACGCTGGAGGAGCTCGGGTACGTCCGCAGCGACCACCGCCGCTTCTCGCTCACGCCGCGCGTCCTCGCCCTCGGCTGGGCCTACCTGTCGTCGCTGGACCTCGGCGAACTTGCCGGCCCGTTCATGGAAGAGCTCAGCGCCAAGACCCGCGAGTCCTGCTCGATCGCCACCCTCGACCTGCCGGACATCGTGTACGTCGCCCGCGTCCCCACGAGTCGGATCATGACGGTCGCCCTGGGGGTCGGCGCCCGCCTCCCGGCGTACCCGACCTCGATGGGCCGCGTCCTGCTCGCGGGCCTGCCGGAGGACGAGCTCACGTCGTATCTCGAGTCATTGCAAGCCGAGGCGCTCACCCAGCGCACGATCACGTCTCCGGACACCCTGCGCACCACGATCGCGCAGGCTCGCACGGACGGCTACGCGCTCGTCGACCAGGAACTCGAGCAGGGCCTCCGCTCGATCGCGGCCCCCATCCACAACTCCCGCGGCCGTGTCATCGCCGCCCTCAACGTCTCCGCCCACGCGTCCCGCTCTACACCCACCTCGCTCCGCACCGAAGCCCTGCCCCACCTTCAACAGGCCGCCGCGCAGATAACGACCGCCCTGACTCACCGCGGCAACTTCTAGGCGCTCTTCAGGCCTTCGAGGATCTCCAGGTAGTGCGGGTTGTTCATGAGGCCGATGAGATTGCCGAACGGGTCGACTACCGACGCCGTGCGGAAACCGGTGTTGTTGCCGCGTTCGGTGATTGGGTCCTGGAGGGTGGCGCCGTGGGCGAGGACGTGTTCGAGTGCGGCTTCGAGGTCGTCGACGTGCCAGTGGATGACGGCGCCGGCGGGGCCCGAGGTGACCTGGTGCGTGGCGTACTCGGCGTCGATGATCCCCAGCTCGCACTGGAAGTCGCCGAAGCGGAACTCGACGTAGGCCGGGTCCTCGGCGGTCGGCACGGCGTAGTACGCCTCGATGCCGAGCAACTCCTCGTACCAGGCGCGTGCCGCCTTCACATCCGCGGCGTAGAAGCTGACGGTGGCGAATCCTCGCAACATCGTGGTGGTCCTTTCCTGGGGTCTTCCCGGTTGATGACCACCACGATTCCAGTCAAAGTGCTCACCGAGTGAGCACTTTGTTGGACGAGGTTATCCGTCGGTCCGCAAGCGGCGTTATCCGTCGGTCCGCAGGCGGCCGTGGAGGTGCCAGTCGTGCCAGCCGTCGGCGTGCTTGATGGCCTGCCGCAGCGTGCCCTCGGCTCTGTAACCGGCTTGCTCGGCGACTCGGCAGGAGGCGGGGTTGGCGGTGGAGTGCTGGATGTTCAGCCGGTTGAAGCCGATCGACTCGAAGGCCCAGGCGGACACCGCGTCTACCGAACTCGCGGCGATAGACCTGCCCCGAGCCGCCGGGGTCACCCAGTACGACAGGCTGGCTGACCCCTCCTCGAGCGAGATGTTGCGCAGACCGATCTGTCCCAGCGGCTCATCGCCATCGACGACCGCCCAGCTCGCCGCCGACTCGGTCTCCCAGCGCTCGGCCCATTGCCCGACCCACTCAGCCGCTTCCCCGCGTGTGTCCATCCGGCGAACATGCCACCGCTGGATCTCGGGACAGGCGAACGCCGTCAGCACTGCGGCCGCGTCGTCCTGCTGCCACGGCCGCAGGGCTAATCCGTCGCGCTGCGACGGCGGTAGGGCTAGTCCGTCGCGCTGCGACGGCGGTAGGGCTAGTCCGTCGCGCTGCGACGGCCGCAGGGTTACTCCGTCGCGCTGTGACGGCCGCAGGGCTAATCCGTCGGTCGTCGTCAGTCGCGGCTGAGGGAGATTGCGCAGCGTTCCTTCGGGTAGCGCTGGATCGACGAGCAGCGGCACGGGGTCAGTCCGTCTGGGTGACCTTGCGGAGGCCTCGGGGTGCGTCGGGGTCGAGGCCCAGTTTGCGGGCGAGCAGCTCGATGGCTCGTTGGGCAGGGATGACGAGGGCGAGCGGGGCAAGCGTCTCAGGCAGGGCGGGACCGGGGAGGTTCACGTCGCAGCGGGAGGCGAACGTGGGGTCGCCGCCGATGCCCAGGATCTTGCTGCCCTTCTCGCGGACGAGGCCGGCCAGCTCGGTCATGCCGGGGAGCGCGGGGCCGTCGCCGGCCGCGACCAGGATCGTCACCAGGTCGGCGTCGACGACGGCGATCGGGCCGTGCTTCAGGTCGGCGTACGAGAGTCCGCGCACCGGCTGGAGGCAGGTCTCCTCGAGCTTCAGCGCGACCTCGAGGGTCGTGCCGAACGTGAGGCCGCGACCGCTCGCGAGCACGTCGTGTGCGCCGGCGAGCAGGTCCGCGGCGGCCTCGACCGATCCGGACAGCATCTTGGCCGCCTCGTCCGGCACTCGCGCGATGTCCGCGTCGAGTGTCCCCGGCCGCTGCGCCAGCGCGTCCACGGCAACCGTGATCGCGGCCAGCTGGGTCGTGTACGTCTTGGTGGCCGGTACGGCGAGCTCCTTGCCCGCTTGCGTGATCAGCGCGACGTCGGCCGTCGACGCCAGCGGGCTGTCGCCGTCGTTCGTGATGCCGACGATCGCGGCGCCGTTCCGCTTCGCCCACTCGGCGGTGTCGACGATCTCCTGGGTCGCACCCGACTGGCTGACCGCGACGACCAGCGAGTTCGACAGGTCGAGGTTCGCGCCGTAGAGCGTGGCGACCGACGGGGCGGCCAGGGACGCCTGCCGGCCGGCGTGGATCTCGGTCAGGTACCGCCCGTAGACCCCGGCGTTGTCCGACGACCCCCGGGCCACGAAGATCACGTGCCGCCGCCCGGCGGCGAGCCTGGTGATGTCGTGCCGCAGCGGCAGGACATGCTCGAACGTCGCCGCGAGCGCCGCCGGCTGCTCGGCGATCTCGCGCGCCATCTGGGTTTCCTGGGCGGGCACAGACACCACTGGGATCACTGGTCCTATCTGGTCTTAACAGGTATGCTGCGCACGATAGCAGTGAGCGGCGTCCCGGGGCACCCCCGAGATCCGCCCAGGTCTGGAGGATCGAGATTCCATGGTGGCGACCAAGCGGGCCCAGGTCCGATCGGTGCTGGAACGGCTGATCGATGTCGAGCTGCATCCCGGCGATCCGATCCCGTCCGAGCGGGCCCTGGTGGACAAGCTGAACGTCTCGCGGGTGACCGTCCGGCAGGCGATCAGCGACCTGGTCGAGTCCGGCGCGCTGGAGCGGGTGCACGGCAAGGGCACCTTCGTCACCGGCCCCCAGGTCGACTCCCAGCTGCACCTGACCTCGTTCTCCCGGGAGATGCGGGCCCGTGGCCTCGAGCCCGGGACCGTGGTGCTGTCGGCCAGCGAGATCGAGGCCTCCGACGAGACCGCGAAGGGCCTGCGGGTCGCCAAGGGCACCAAGGTGATCCGGGTCGAGCGGCTGCGCACGGCCGACGCGTCGCCGATGGCCTACGAGGTCGGCTACTACCCGTCCGCGCTCTTCCCCGGCCTGCTCGGCCGCGAGCTCGGCACCCTGTACGACGTCTTTGCCAGTGAGTACGACGTTGTCGTCACCTCCGGTGAGCAGACCGTCCGGGCGGACAACGCCGACGGTCATGTCGCCCGGGTGCTCGGCGTGGCCAGGCGGGCACCCCTGCTGGTCCTCGAGCGCACCACGTTCGCCGGCCGCAAGGTCGTCGAACTGTCCTGGTCGGCCTACCGCGCCGACCGCTACCGGCTGCACATGGCCCTGACTCCCCGTGGCCCGCGAACCGGGTCCGCCTGACCGTCCCAGAAGCGGCCTCCGCTCCTGGAGGACATCCGGATGCAACGAACTGGATCGGTCCTGTTCATGAACTGGTCTACATCCCTGCCGATCGCTCCCCGGCCACCGGGCCGGCCCGGCAGGCAGGCCGCTGGTCACGACGAAGTGCCAGGCGGCAATACTGGAGCCGAACCCACAAGAACTGTGTTGTGAGGAGTACCGCGAGACATGCCTATTGCAACCCCTGAGGTCTACGCCCAGATGCTCGACAAGGCCAAGCAGAACCGCTTCGCCTACCCGGCCATCAATGTCAGCTCCTCGCAGACGCTGAACGCCGCGATCCGCGGTTTCGCCGAGGCGGGCTCGGACGGCATCATCCAGGTCTCCACCGGTGGTGCGGAGTACCTGTCCGGTCCGACCGTGAAGAACATGGTGAGCGGTGCGGTCGCGCTGGCGGCGTACGCGCACGAGGTCGCCAAGAACTACCCGGTGAACATCGCGCTGCACACCGACCACTGCCCGAAGGACAAGCTCGAGGGCTTCGTCCGGCCGCTGCTGGAGATCTCCGCCGAGCGCGTCGCGCGCGGCGAGAACCCGCTGTTCCAGTCGCACATGTGGGACGGCTCGGCGGTGCCGCTGACCGAGAACCTGGAGATCGCCAAGGAGCTGCTGGCCAAGACGGCCGCGGCGAAGATCGTCCTGGAGATCGAGGTCGGCGTGGTCGGCGGCGAGGAGGACGGCGTCGCCAACGAGATCAACGAGAAGCTCTACACCACGGTCGAGGACGGTCTGGCCACGGTCGAGGCGCTCGGCACCGGTGAGAACGGCCGCTACCTGACCGCGCTGACCTTCGGCAACGTGCACGGCGTCTACAAGCCGGGTGCGGTCAAGCTGCGCCCGGAGATCCTCGCGGAGATCCAGGACGCGGTCGGCGCCAAGGTCGGCAAGGAGCGTCCGTTCGACCTGGTCTTCCACGGTGGTTCGGGCTCGACGCTCGAGGAGATCCGGGCCGCGGTCGACCACGGTGTGATCAAGATGAACGTCGACACCGACACGCAGTACGCGTTCACCCGGCCGGTGGCGGGGCACATGTTCACGAACTACGACGGTGTGCTGAAGGTGGACGGCGAGGTCGGCAGCAAGAAGGCCTACGACCCGCGCGCCTGGGGCAAGGCAGGCGAAGAGGGTATGGCGAACCGCGTCGGCGAGGCTTGCGAGAGCCTTCGCTCGACCGGTACGTCGCTGAACGGCTGACATCATCTGGGTCCTCCTCGAGGGGATCTTCGAAGGGCTCACCACCGCGTCGACTGCACGCGGCGGTGAGCCCTTCTGTCTTTCACATCCGGGCTCGGGCCAGGTCGAAGTGGCGGATGCCGGTCCGGCGAGCTGCTCGGGTGAACGTGGTTCGGATGCGGTCGGCCACGGTCAATGGGTCGTCGAGGTCTGCCCAGGAGATCCGGCAATGCTCCACGGGTTGCGGTCCGTCGGGATCGGCTGCCTGTGGTTCGGGGAGTGGTTCGTCGACGGAGGGCTCGAACTCCTCGCACCAGAAGGGGAAACGCGTCTCGAAGTCGACGACCGTGCGTTCCTCGGGGAACCAGAGTCCTTCGGCCGGGAAGTCCGGGTCGTCGGCTTGTGGCGGTAGGGACGGGCTGGGGGTCGGCAAACCCGCGGTGGCCAGGATCAGGCGCAGGCGGGACTCGGCGATCGAGGCCGCACCCGTGAGCTGATCCAGGACCTTGAGCGCACGTTTGTTGCCGTGGTCGAGCGAGGAGACCGCGTGTTTCAGCGTGCGCTTGCTGACGAGACCCGCGTACAGCGCGGCGTCGGCGAGCACGACCGCCGAGGCCGGTGGCGCGGTGGCGGCCACCTCGGCGACCGCGCGGGCGGGTGAGGCCATGCGCAGCCCGTTCCACAGTTGGAGGCCTGAGCCGACGGGATCGCGGATGTGGCGGTGGACACCGCCGCGTATTCGGCCGGATCGCCCGTCGGGAGCCGTCACATGGACGCGCGTCAGGTCGAGACCCCAGACAGGCAAGGCATGCAGGGCCGCGGCCGTTTGGTGGCTCGCGAACACGTTGGGTCCGCCGGCGCGGAGGACGCGATACACCTTCCGCAGGTGCAGAACCTCGTCGGTGACGAGCATGAGTGAGCGTTGGGCGGCATACGTCCCGCGCCGGATCCGGCGCCAGCAGCCGGTGTCCAGCAAAGAGTCGATGTCAGCGTCGGGGTAACCACAGGCACGCGCGTCGGCCCGGGTGAACACACCACCACGGATCGACGCCATCACGGCAAGTTGAGGATTCATGCCCTAGAAACTGCCGCGATCCACCCTCGCGCAGACCAACAACTTTCAAGCTGTGGAGAACTCGTGCCGCACCCACACGTTCGGCTCGACATACACGGCCCGATCGGCAGCGACGTCGCAGTCGACCGGGACGAGTCCGCCCGCGACCTCGACGGGACCGTTGCGATCGAACGGGAGCCCAGTCCACGAACGCCACTCACCCAGTGACCCCGCGACCACCCAGGACGCGGGCGCGAGGCCGGCGATCTTCCCGCCGGCCCGGATGTGGGTCCGCAGCCACGGATCACACGGCAGCCCGTCAGCACGCACTTGGCCGACGTACTCGGCCATCGTGGTCTGGGGCTCTAGGTGCTTGCGAGTCGGCCGCACAGGGGCGTCCAGAACCCCCAGCCCGGCATCACACACTGCCTGCCGAAGGGCGCTGAGCATGAGCGCCGCGATGCCCTGATTCTGCAGGTCGTGCGCAACGCTGATGTTGAGGGCGCAAGCCGTGTCAGGTCGCACGCCGCGGCGTACGTCGGTGAAGGCCCAGACGACTGCCTGCTCCCATCCGCCGGGTGGGAAGTCCGAGCGGCGGGCGAACTGCACGGCATGGGCGTCGGCGACGACGCGGTTGCCCACAGTGGCGATCAGGCAGGTTGCGGGGAAGGCAGCGGGCACCTGGCCGAAGTACGCCTCGGAGACGCGGTTGTGGCGCATGAACTCGGGCCAGCCGCGGACGTCGATGTCTGCGTTCGCGAGGTCGGGGCGATCAGCGACTGTGGTGATCTCCACGGGCATGAAAAAAGCTCGTCATTTGTCTATGACGAGCTCGGCGCGGGTTGGTACCCAGGGTTGCCAAAGGAGCGGCATGTTGGCCTCGGACGGGGTGCGGTTGCCCTTCCGCTCGTTGCACGAGGCATGGGCGGCCACGGCGTTCAGCCACTCGGTGCGGCCGCCCCTGGATCTGGGTTGGACATGGTCCATGGTGTCGGCGTTCTCGAGACCGCAGTAGGCGCAGCGGAACTTGTCCCGGCGGAGGACGCCGTGCTTGCTGTACTTCATCCGGCCGGCTGCGTAGCGCCAATGCGTGACGACGTACCGGACCAGGCGAAGGACACGAGGGACCGGGAACGGGCCGATAGTTCTCTCTCCGTGCGCCTCTTCCACCACTGCGACCTCACGCACCAGCATCCGGATGGCGTGCTGGATCGAGACGGTGTGCAGCGGTTCGTACGACGCGTTCAGGACTATGACGCTCATCCGGTGCCTCCTTCCGGCCGTAGCTGGGAACCACGGCGGTTTGACGCAGGGTCTCAAGCATCCGTGGCCGCTGGGTGAACGGTCAACAGATTTCGTCAGACGGTCACGTGCCGGTACGGCTGCGTGATCGGCGAAGATGTGCTTATGGAATTGAACAATCTGCTCTCAGGCCCACCCGAGACACTACTACCGGTCGACCCGGCCGCGGCGGAACTCGCCGACGGGGTCGCTCCGGCGGACGTCGCCGCCAAGTATCCGACGTCGTCACTGGCCTGGGCCGTGCTTGCCGAGGGCGCCTTGGCGGACGGCCGGACCATCGAGGGGTACGCGTACGCGCGGACCGGCTACCACCGCGCGCTGGACCTGCTCCGGCGGAACGGCTGGAAGGGGCACGGACCGGTGCCGTGGGAGCACGAGCCGAACCGCGGGTTCCTGCGCGCACTGGCGGCGCTGGGCAAGGCGGCCGCGCTCATCGACGAGAAGGACGAGGCCGAGCGTTGCGCCACGTTCCTGCGGGATTCGTCACCCGCTGCTGCTGACGCCCTGAGCTGAAACCTGCTTGTGGGCTCAGCTGCCCGACGGCATGATCCGTCGGGTGGCTGGCCCATATGCACAGAGCGGCTTCAGGGTCGGGTTCGACTGGGGACCCGTCGGAGCCGAGGTGGTTGCCGGGGACATCGTTGCTGTGGTGGACGTGCTGTCGTTCACCACAGCGGTGACAGTCGCGGCCGATCTCGGGATCGCGGTTTACCCGTATCAGTGGCGTGACCAGTCGGCCGTCGCTTATGCCGAGCGATGGAGTGCGAAGCTGGCGGTGGGGCGGTCCGAGGCCCGGTCGGGTGACGTCAGTCTGTCGCCGGTGACGATTCGGAACTCGCAAGGTGTCAGCAGGTTGGTGCTGCCGTCGCCGAACGGATCCACGATCGCCAAGCAGCTCAGTGACAGCGGGGCGACGGTGATCGCGGTGTCGTTGCGTAACCGCCGAGCAGCTGCCGACTGGGTCAGAGAGCAAGGCCCCGACCAACGCGTTGTTGCGATCGCGGCCGGGGAGCGGTGGCCCGACGGATCGCTTCGGCCGGCCGTCGAGGATCTGTGGGGAGCCGGCGGGTTCCTCAGCGCGCTCGACCAGGACGACCTGTCCCCGGAGGCGCGCGCGGCAGTCGCGGCGTACGACGCGGTTGCCGACGAGCTGCTCGAGCTCTTGTACGAATGCGCCGGTGGTCGCGAGCTCACGCAGTACGGCTATCCGGAGGACGTCGCGATCGCGGCGGAGCTGGACGAGAGTACGAGCGTGCCGGTGCTGGAGGACGGTACGATGTTCCGGTCAACCTGAACCAATGAGAATTGCCCGTTGACAGTGCCGGCAGGCGGCGAGCGTCCCCGCTTCCTGCCGAACATGGACGGTTCTAGGCGGACGGACAGACCGGCGAAGCTGGACGCCCACGGTCGGGTCCCCCGCCCCTCCGGGCAGCGGAAGGTCACACCGTGCCGGCTCTCACCGGACGGATAGGCGCGCCCACTTACACGGCGGTACTGCGTACCCCTGGCGCGTGGAAGTTCTACCTGGCAGCGGCCCCGGCAAGGATCGGGATCGCTATGACCGGCCTCGGCGTCGTCTGGCTGGTCCACGGATCGACCGGCTCGTACGCCGCGGCCGGCAGCGTCACCGGCGGCTTCGCCGTCGCCGAGGCGGTCGCCGGACCGCAGGTGGCGCGACTGATCGACCGTTTCGGTCAGACCCGGATGTTGCCTGTCACGCTGCTCGCCCACGCGACGGCGATGGCCCTGCTCATCAGCCTCACCGTCTCCGACGCGTCGCTCTGGTCCCTCGTTGTCGCCGGTGTTCTCGCAGGCGGATCGCTCCCGCAGGTCAGTGCACAGACGGCGGCCCGGTGGTCGTATGCGCTCCGCGACACCCCACTGCTCTCGTCGGCGTTCGCGTTAGAGGCATTGAGCGTCGGCATCGCGTTCATGGTCGGACCAGGGCTGGTCGGCATCGTCAGCTCGTCCACCAGCCCGGCCGCCGGCTCGATCCTCGCGACGAGTCTCCTGCTGGTCGGCGGCCTCCTGCTGGCGATGCAACGAGGTACGGCGCCGCCGCCGACAGCACCTGGTGAGCACGGGAGCGCGAAGCACCTACTGCACAAGCGATTCGCCGGCCTGGTCGGTACGAACATCGGCATCGGCCTGTTCTTCGGCAGCATGCAGGTCTCCGTCACGGCGTTCGCGGTCTCGAGAGGTACGCCGGGCCTGGCCGGACCGCTCTACAGCATCACCAGCCTGGTGAGCCTGTTCGCCGGGCTCGTGTACGGCGCACGTCGCTGGCGGACTGCTCCGGAGACCCAGTTCGTCATCGCATTCGTCTGGCTGACGATCAGCTGCGTGCCCTTGATCGCCGCGCACACCCCACTGACCGCAGCCGTCGCGTTAGCCCTTCCTGGCTTCGCGATTGCACCGTTCCAGACCCTGTCCGCGGTGTTGACCGAGTCGACCGTCCACCCTGCGATCCTGACCCAGGCATTCACCTGGCTGAACTCAGGCGGCGCAGCGGGCATCGCACTGGGCTCCGCTTTCGCCGGCTGGGTCGTCGACGGACATAGCGCGCAGTACGGGTTCGTCGTCGCGCTCGCAGCAGCGGTGACTGCAACGTTGATGGCGATGACGGTAAAGCTCAGCGGTAGGTGATCTGGCGTTCCGCGGCGGCTCTTGTGGCGTACTCCGCGGGCGTCAGACCGATCTGCTGCTTGAACTCCTTCGAGAAGTGCGCCTGGTCGAAGTAGCCGAGGGACGCGGACAGCTCCGCCAGCTCGGTCACTTCGCCCTGCGCCAGTAGCTCGGCGCCGTCGTGCAGCCGATAGCGCCGCAAGATCCACTTCGGCCCGACACCGACGTACCGCCGGAACAGCCGCTGCAGAGTCCGGATCGGTACGTCGAAGCGCTCGGTGATCTCATCCACCCGGGCCATCGACCGGTCGGACGCGATGGTCGTGACGATCTCCCGCACCAGCTCGTACGACGGATCCGGCGGCGCGAGATGGTCACGCAGGAACGCTTCGAACACCGCGCGGCGTCGTTCGTCGGACTCGGCCGTGAACATGAGGTCCGCGAGCCGATCGCCATCCGGGAACACATCGGTCAACGGCAGTACTTCGTCGCGGAACGAGCCGACGTCGAGACCGGTGATCGCCCCGAAGCCGCCGGCCCAGAACTTCACCCCGAAGGTGCGGCCGCGGCCCACCAGTTCGCGCTCGAACTTGCGCGTGCAGACCCCGTTCACGAACGCGCCGCCCGGCTGCTCGAAGGTCACGTTCACGCTCGGGAACGGCAGCACCTCGGCTGTGTACGGCTCGTCGAGGTCCCACTCGACGATCCAGTACCACTCCACGAACCGGCCGGCTTCCGGGCCGGGTGCGAGGCGGTGCAGCGAGCGGTGCCGGGCCTGCTCCCGCGGATGCAGGATGCCCTTCTCGCTGTCCGGCGGCTGGGTCACGGCTGTCGCTTTCTTACAAGACCGGGACGCCGGTCACACCGTTGACTAAGAGTCATGACGACGAACACGGTAAACCCCATCCCCGACGGTTATCACTCGCTGACCCCGTACCTCGCCGTCTCGGACGGGCCGAAGGCGATCGAGTTCTACCAGTCGGTGTTCGGGGCGGAGGTGATCAGCCGGCAGGACATGCCGGACGGGCGGGTCGGTCAGGCCGAGCTGAAGTTCGGCAACTCGATGCTGCAGCTCAGCGACCAGATGCCGCAGATCGGGCTGCGGGCGCCGAACGGCGAGTGGGTGCACTCCTCGCTCGTCCACTACGTGCCGGACGTGGACGCGACGTACGCGAAGGCGATCGAGGCCGGCGCGAGGTCTGTGGAAGAGGTGCAGACCTTCATGACCGGGGACCGGTTCGGCACGGTGATCGATCCGTTCGGGCATCGATGGGCGATCCTGACGAAGGTCGAGGACGTCTCGCCGGAGGAGGCAGACCGGCGGGTGAAGGAGTGGCTCGCCTCCAACCCGGAGGGCCTTGAGTAAACCTGAGGAACGAGGAAGCGGCCCGCCGGAACCGTCCCCTGCGGCAGTTTCGGCGGGCCGCTGACTAAGAGTGTGCACGCGATCACTCAAATTGGCAACCCGTCACTTGATGAAACAAGTACTTGAAACGATCGATTGGGGATTGTGGACAGGCCCGAAACGCCTGGCCCGCGTTCCGGTAGGCTTTGGTCGCAAGAGCCTGGATGCGTTACCGGATGAACGTCCGGTGAACGTCTCCGGGCTTCACCGTTTCCAGTGCCGGGCCGTTACGGGGTGTGAGGCCGTTCGCCGGCGCGTGAAGAGGAGGGCTGAGATGCCCGCAATCGTGCTCGTCGGCGCCCAATGGGGCGATGAGGGCAAAGGCAAGGCGACCGATCTGCTCGGCAACACGGGCGAGGTCATCGACTACGTGGTGAAGTTCAACGGCGGCAACAACGCCGGCCACACGGTCGTGATCGGATCCGAGAAGTACGCGCTGCACCTGCTCCCGAGCGGCATCCTCACGCCGGGTGTGACCCCGGTGATCGGCAACGGGGTCGTGGTCGACCTCAGCGTGCTGTTCGAGGAGCTCGACGCGCTGCAGGCGCGCGGAGTGGACATCTCGCGACTCGTGATCAGCGCGAACGCGCACGTCATCCCGCCGTACAACCGGACTCTCGACAAGGTCACGGAGCGGTTCCTCGGCAGCCGGAAGATCGGGACCACGGGCCGCGGTATCGGTCCGACGTACGCCGACAAGATGAACCGGGTCGGCATCCGGATCCAGGACCTGTACGACGAGAAGATCCTCGAGCAGAAGGTCACCGGCGCGCTGGAGCAGAAGAACCAGCTGCTGGTGAAGGTGTACAACCGGCGCGCGGTCGAGATCCGCGAGGTGCTGGACGAGCTGCTGGCCTACGCCGACCGCTTGCGGCCGATGGTCGCGGACACCAGCCTTCTGCTGAACAAGGCCCTCGACGACGGCAAGACCGTGCTGATGGAGGCCGGTCAGGCCACCCTGCTCGACGTCGACCACGGGACGTACCCGTTCGTCACCTCGTCGAACGCGATCTCCGCGGGCGCTTGTACCGGCACCGGCATCCCGCCGACCCGCATCGACCGCGTGATGGCCGTCGTGAAGGCCTACACCACCCGCGTCGGTGAGGGTCCCTTCCCGACCGAGCTGCTCGACGCGGACGGTGAGTGGCTGCGACAGCAGGGCGCCGAGTTCGGTACGACGACGGGTCGCCCGCGTCGCTGCGGTTGGTACGACTCGGTCATCGCCCGGTACGCCGCCCGCGTGAACGGTGTCTCGGACTTCGTGCTCACCAAGCTCGACACCCTCACCGGCCGCGAGAAGATCCCGGTCTGTGTCGCGTACGACGTGAACGGCGTCCGGTACGACGAGATGCCGATGACCCAGACCGACTTCCACCACGCGGTCCCGGTCTACGAGGAGTTCGACGGCTGGTCCGACGACATCTCCGGCTGCCGCACGTTCGAGGACCTGCCGAAGGAAGCACAGTCCTACGTCCGCGCGGTCGAGTCGCTCAGCGGCGCTCGGATCTCCGCGATCGGCGTCGGCCCCGAGCGCAGCCAGATCGTCCAGCTGTAACGCCGGCCGACCTCCCCGTCGTCAGTTGCCGATGATGGGGAGGTCCCGGATGAACGGTGCGTTGCGCAGGTCGCCCAGCGTCGGACGGTCGATGTTCGGCGTCTCGATCGGAGTGCGTGCCCATTCCGCGCCGGCGCCCTGGGTGGCCTTGTAGAACGTGATGCCGCCGATCGCCAGCAGTACGACGGCCATCAGCGCGGAGAGCCAGTGCGCGCGGAACATGTTGCGCGCCGCGATATGGGCGCCTCGACGCAGCGAGCTGCCGCCAGGGCCCCACCAGGCAGTGAAGAGCGCCGTCAGTGCGGCGCTGCCGAAGCCGACCGCCGACAGCGGCTGCCAGTTGATGTCGTACGTCGTGGCGGCCACGGCGGTGACGATGCCGCCGATGACGACCGCCATGACCAGCGGAAGGATCAAGCAGGGCAGCGTGATCAGCGCGGCCATCGCCAGCTGTAGCGGGCTGGCGGCTGCTGCGATCACGCCGTCGGACTTGCCGGAGCGTCCGCGGACCTGACGACGCCGCATCAACGCCGTACTCGAACGGTCGACTGTGCGTGCGAGCACCAGCAGGACGACGGCGACTGCTGAGCCGACCAAAGGCGTCAGCGCGATCAATCCGGTCAGAGCAACCATGAAGCCGACGATGACCGCGGTACGCCGACCGGTTGGCGGGGCCTTGGTGGGCTGCGCAGGCTGCACCGGTTGAGCGGGCTGAACGGTCGCCGGCGGACCAGCCTGCTGGTACGGCTGCGGGAAGGGCGGCTGTGAGTACGGCACCGGCGGGCCGCTCTGGTACGGCAACGGCATCCCAGCGGGAGCAGCTGCGTTCGGCGCCGGGCTGTACGTCGCCGGATGCGGTGGCACCCCGGCGACAGGTGGCTTCTTCGCGGCAGCATCCCGGAGCTTGTCCCGGATCGGCGTGAACGCCGACAGCGGCGGGATCACCGGCGGTACAAGCTGCGCCACCTCGGTCGGTGTGGGTCCTTCCGCAACCGCAGCCTCTTCTTCCGTCGGCAGGAGCTTCGTGACGAGCCGGGTCGGCGGAACGGCGGCGACCGTAGGCGTCTCGCGGGGCAGGAGCGCGTCACGACCTTCGGAGTACCGGGTGAGACCGTTCATGATCTCTTCCTGCGTCGGCCGGTCGGCCTTGCTCGGAGAGAGCGCCGCGGCGAGCAGTGGCTTCAGTCGCGGGTCCAGACCCTCCAGGTCGGCCTGACCGGAGTGCACGCGCGCCAGCACCGCCTCGAACGGCCCCTTGCCGAAAGGCCGACGCCCGGTCGCGGCGAATGCCACAGTGGCGGCCCAGCCCCACCAGTCCGCGGACTGCGACACCATCTCGCCCTCGATGAGCTCGGGCGCCAGATAGCCCGGCGTACCGATCACCAGGCCGGTCTGGGTGAGTCGCAGGTCGTCGGCGGCCTGGGCGATGCCGAAGTCGATCATCACCGGCTTGCCGTTGAACATCATCACGTTGCCGGGCTTCAGGTCGCGGTGGATCACACCGACCGCGTGGATCGCCTGCAGCGACTCGGCCAGGCAGCCGGCCAGCGGCAGCCACTTGCGCGGGGTCAGCGGGCCGCGCTCGTCCACCTGCTCGTCCAGCGGCCGGCCAGGGACGAAACGCGTCACCAGATAGGGCCGCTCGGCCTCCAGGTCGTGGTCGAGGATGCCGGCCACACCGGGGTGGTCCACCTTCTGCAGCGTGGTCGCCTCGCGCTGCAACCGGGCCCGGGCGATCGGGTCGTGAGCGACGTGCGGCCGCAGTACCTTGACCGCGACTTCCTGGTGCTCAGGGCCTTCGGCGAGGTAGACGACTCCCATGCCGCCCTGGCCCAGCCGCCGGATCAACCGGTATGGCCCGAGCCGCTCGTCCTCCACCTCCTCCGCGTGGGTGGAAGGCGGTCCCCCTGTGACTGACATGGCATCTACGGTACGTCGGGAGCAGATCAAGCCGTCCCGATGACCTCAGAGGTAATCGTGCGAATTCCCACCGTGGTCAAGGCTGGAGCCATGACACAGAGAATGAAGGCTTACGCGATCGCTTACCTGCGCAACGTCCGGATGGGTGCTGACATCGTCGAGTACCTGGAGCGGATCGACGAGACGCTCGCGCCGTACGACGGTCACTTCCTCGTCCACGGGGCGCAGCCCGAGCAGATCGAGGGGGAGTGGGAAGGGGCGCCGATCGTGATCGAGTTCCCCGACTACGACCATCTGCGGGACTGGTACGAGTCGCCCGACTACCGCGAGATCCTGCCGCTGCGGACCGAGAATTCCGACGGGGTAGTGATCTTCGTCGAGGGCGTCGACCGCAAGCACAAGGCCACCGACGTCCTGGTCTGAGCACGCTGGCCAGATCCTTTCGAACAGCGGCGTCCTGGCCACTGGCCGCGCTCGCCGCCGTGGCGATTGGGTGGGGGTATGCGAATCGAGATCCTGGTGTTCGACGGTGTGGACGAGATGGATGTGATGGGGCCGTTCGAGGTCTGGAGTCACGCAGCCCGACAGCCTCAGTTCGAGCTGGCGCTCGTCGGGTTGGACGGGCCGGCCGACGTGACCGGGTTGCACGGCCTGCAGTTCAAGGCGCCGGAAGGCCTGGGGCAGCCCGATGCGCTCTTCGTTCCGGGCGGCGGGTGGATGAACCGCGCGGAGAAGGGTTCGTGGGCCGAGGCTCGGCGTGGTGTCATGACGGCGCGGATCGCCGAGCTGGCGCCCTCGCTGCAGTGGATCGGCTCGGTGTGCACCGGCTCGATGCTGCTCGCCGAGGCCGGGCTGGTGAAGGGGCGTCCAGCTACGACGAACCGCGGCGCCTGGGCGGAGTTGGAGGCGTTCGGCGCTGACCTGAAGACCAACCGGGTCGTCGACGACGGCACCCTCGTCACGGCCGGCGGAATCACCTGCGGAATCGATCTCGCGCTGCACGTGGTCGAGCGTGAACTCGGTGCGGACGTCGCCGACGGGATCGCGGGTGCGATGGAGTACACCCGCGACCGCGACGTCTACGTCTCAGCCGACTAGCTCGGGGTACAGCGCGGTCAGGTCGCCGGAGACGGCGGCCTTCGCGCCGCGGGCGGTGTCGTCGGCGAGGACCTCGTGAGCACCGGACTCGATGCCGTCGAGGGCCTGCTTGGCGATGTCCTCGGGGCGGGACTTCGGGGCGGTCACTCCGGAGGCCATGTCGGTGTCGACGTACCCCATGTGCAGGCCGGTGACGCCGATGCCGCGGTTGAGCAGCTCGACGCGGATCGCGTTGGACTGCAGCCAGAACGCCGCCTTGGTCGCGGAGTACGCACCGTGCCGGCCGACCCAGGACAGGGCCGAGTGGGCGTTGAGGATGTGGCCGCCGCCGTTGCGCTCGATGATCGGGACGAACGCCTTGGTGAGCTGGAGCGGGCCGAAGAAGTTCGCGTCGAAGACCGCGCGGACGTCCTCGATCGAGCTGTCCAGGTAGGTCTCCGGCGAGCCGGCGCCGGCGTTGTTGATCAGGATCGTGACGTCCGGAGCGGCCGCGGCCAGGGCGTCGATCGAGGCCTGGTCGGTGATCTCGAGCGGCAGGGGTACGACGCGCGGATCGGTGCTCGGCTTCGGCGTACGAGCGGTCGCGTAGATCTTGGCGGCGCCGCGGCTCAGCAGGTCGTCGACGAGCGCCTTGCCGATGCCGCGCTGGCCGCCGGTGACGAGGACGACGGCGCCTTCGAGTGTGGTCATCTGAAAACTCCCTAGGAGGAAACTGATCTGTTTCCATCACAGTAAACCGATCGGTTTCCGTTTTCAAATCCAGGCGGTACCCTCGTTCCATGAGCACTTCGGCGACACCCCGTGAGCGACTGCTGGACGCCGCGGGGGAACTCTTCTACCGTGACGGCGTCAACATCGGAGTGGACGCGCTGTGCAAGGCGGCCGGGGTGTCGAAGAAGTCGATGTACCAGCTGTTCCGGTCGAAGGACGAGCTGATCGCGGAGAGCCTCGCCAGCCGCGGCCCCGCGTACCAGATGTTGCTGCAGCCGGGCGCCGAGGACGACCGGTCGCCGCGGGAGCGGATCCTGGCCGTGTTCGAGCGTCAGGACGATATGGTTGCTTCGGGCAACTACCTCGGTTGCCCCTACGTGAGTACCGCGGTTGAGCTGAAGAATCCGGAGCACCCCGGGTCGGTGGTGGCGCGGCACTTCAAGCAGCAGCTCACCGACTTCTTCCACCGCGAGCTCGTGAAGGCCGGCGCCGAGGACCCGTCGACGCTGGCGATCCAGCTCACGATGATCTTCGACGGCGCGAGCGCGCGAGCCGTCGTCCGCGCCCAACCACTCGGCGGCATCGGAGCCGCCACGGCTGCGGCGCTGTTGGACGCTGCCGGCGTGCACGCCGGCGAGTTCGCCCTCAGCTGAGCCCGTGGAGATTCCGGGCGAGTTTCATGACCCGGATCCGGAGCTGGCGCTGGAGCAGGCGGTTGCGCGGAAGTACACCGGCGGCTGGGCCGACGTCGAGCCGCCGGGTACGACGCGCTACGCGACGAGCATCGTCGTCGAGCGCATCACCAGCCAGCTCGGCCACTAACCCGCGAAAGCCGCCGTCGGAGGTTGCGGACAGTAACGCCGGGGCAGCCGTGACTACGGTTCCGAGCGCTGGGAAGTCGCGTCGATTTATGGGACAGATTCTCACTTTGTTCCACTGAGCTGGGAAAATCTCCGGTTTTGTTCCGAAGTGAAATTAGTTCGGACTGACCTGTTGACCGTCTCACCGTCCGTCGTCAAACTTTCGCAAAGACCCTGCGCTAGTGGGGGAAGCGTAGGTGTCCACCGCCCCCGAAGACAGGACACCGCCCATGAGAAAGAAACCCCTGGTCCTGGCCGCAGCCTGTGCTGCGCTGGTTGCCGGGACCCTCAGCAGCCCCGCAGTCGCGTCCTCGAATGCTCCGGCGACGGAGGATGCACCGGCCACGTTCACCCATCCCGGTGTCGGTGTGAGCGTGGCTCAGCTCGACTTCGTCCGGGCCAAGGTGCAGGCCGGCGCGCAGCCGTGGACCAACGCGTTCAACCAGGCCAAGAGCAGCACGTACGCATCCCTCTCCCGTACGCCGAAACCGCGCGCGGTGGTCGAATGCGGACCGTACTCGAATCCGAACCTCGGCTGCACCGACGAGCGTGAGGACGCCATCGCGGCGTACACGGACGCTCTGCTCTGGTACCTGACGCGTGACGACCGCTACGCACAGAAGTCGATCCAGTTGATGGACGCATGGTCGGCGACAATCACGGACCACACCAACAGCAACGCACCGCTGCAGACGGCTTGGTCCGCCTCCTCGTGGCCGAAGGCTGCGGAGATCATCAAGCACGTCTATGGCAACTGGCCGAACTCGGGCCGGTTCGCGACCATGCTCCGCAACGTCTACGTGCCGGAGATGATCAACGGCTCGAACTCCAACGGGAACTGGGAGTTGAGCATGACCGAGGCACTCCAGGGCATCGGTGTGTTCCTCGAGGACAGGACCATCTACGACAAGGCGATCTCGCTGTACCGGCTGCGCGTTCCGGCGTACGTCTACCTGGAGTCCGACGGCGCGCTGCCGAAGACGGTGCCGAGTCAGAACCTCAACACCCGCGACAAGATCGTCAGCTACTGGCAGGGCCAGGGGACGTTCGTGACAGGCTTGACTCAGGAGACCTGCCGCGACTTCACCCACACCGGCTACGGCATCTCGTCGATCTCACATGTGCTGGAGACCGCGCGGATCCAGGGCATCGACATGTACCCGGAGTTCGGTGAACGGCTCCGCCAGGCGCTCGGGTTCCAGTCCCGCTGGGAGCGCAACCTGGAGGCGGTGCCGTCCTGGCTCTGCAACGGCACGGTGAACCGCGGCCTCGGCCCGATCACCGAGGTCGGCTACAACGCGCTGCGCACGCGGCTGGGGATCGCGATGACGAACACCCAGGCGCTGACCGAGTCCCGTCGGCCGGCGGGTTCGAACAACCTGTTCGTCGCGTGGGAGACGCTGACCCACGCGGAGAACCCGTCCTAGCTGAAGACTTCCGGGAGGGGTGGACTTCTGCCCTCCAGCTCTCCCGGATCCTCAGCAGTGGGCTTCGCCGCGCTTCCAGTAGCCCTGGAAGGAGATCGCGGCCTTCGGCATCCCAACGACGTTGACCAGGTGCCGGCGTACCGACTTGATCATCGAGGACTCACCGGCGACCCAGGCGTAGTCCGCGTCGAACGGCAACGTCGCCGACTTGAGTGCCTCCAGCAACGATCCGTCGGTGACCCAGGTGACGTCAGCATTCCCGGACAACGGCCGCATGTCGGCAGCCTCCGGTACGCCGATGAACACAGTGGCGTGTACGTCGGCCGGCAGCTCCTCGAGGATGCCGGCCACCGCCGGAAGCGCGGTCTCGTCCGCGACCAGGATCCGGCGCACGCTGCTTGCCGGCGGCACATAGTCGACGCCGGAGTGCAGCAGTCCTTTGGTGCTCGTGGTGTCGACCGCGAACGGCAACAGCAGACCGACTGAGTCGCCGACCCGAGCCGAGCTGACCCAGGCCGACGCCGGCCCGTTGACGCCGTGCAGGACGAACTCGACATCGAGCTCGGCGACTTCCGGGCGGAGGGCGCGCACGGTGTACGTCCGCATGATGAAACGCTCGTCGACGGGCTGCGCGCACCATTCGGCGTACCACTCGGGGCCGGACGGCAGCTTGATCGCGGTGCCGTTCGGCGGCGCGAGCAGGACCTTGATCCGCTGGTCAGGGCCGGCTGTGACCGCTTCGGCGATCCGCGGTGCGACGAACGTCACGCGGCGCAGGTGCGGGCTCAGGTCCTCGACGGCCGCCACGGTGGCCAGGAGCGAGTCGAACTCGATCGGTCGCTCGAGCACAGTCGTCATACTGTGGTTTCTCCATAAACTTCGCAGGGGGAGGCGCAGGGTGCGCACCCGACGGCGGCCGGGTTATGGTGAAGCACCCAGAGGTTAGCCTTACCTAAGAGGATCCCGAAAGTCCAATGCCACCGCCTAGCGCCGTCGTCTCCGCCGACCCCGACCTGGCAGCCGCTTCGCCGCGTCCTCGGCGCCGGGCTCGGCGGACCACGCTCGTCCTCGGACTGATCGGATGCGTCGTCCTGCTGATCCTGGTGATCCTGCTCAGCATCGCGATCGGATCGAAGCAGATCCCGCTGTCCACGGTGATCGATGCGCTGCGTCACTACGACGAGTCGAACACCGATCACGTCATCGTCCACTCGCTGCGAGTGCCGCGGACCCTGATCGGGCTCATGGTCGGTGCCGCGCTCGGGCTGTCGGGCGCGTTGATGCAGGGTGTGACCCGCAATCCGCTGGCCGATCCCGGCATCCTCGGCGTGAACGGTGGCGCTGCCCTGTTCGTTGTCGGGGGCATCTACTGGTTCGGGTTGTCGACGCTGACGGCGTACGTCTGGCTTGCCTTTGCCGGCGCGGCCGCAGCATCCGTCGCGGTCTATTTCCTTGGGTCACTCGGGCGGGAGGGTGCGACGCCGGTGAAGCTCGCGCTGGCGGGTGCGGCACTGACAGCGATGCTCGGGTCGTTGACCACGGCTCTGCTGATCGGCGATGTCGACACGTTCGACCAGTTCCGGTTCTGGTCGGTCGGATCGTTCGCCGGGCGCGGATCGGACGTCGCGGCGCAGGTGGCGCCGTTCATCCTGGTCGGGATCGTGCTGTCGCTGTTCTGCGGGCGGGTGCTGAACGCGATGTCGCTGGGGGACGACGTGGCGAAGTCGCTGGGCCAGCGGGTCGGACTGGCGAGGTTGTTCGTCGCGGTGGTCGTCGTACTGCTGTGTGGAGCAGCGACCGCGGCGGCGGGGCCGATCGGCTTCGTCGGGCTGACCATCCCGCATGTCGCGCGGCTGGTGACCGGTCCGGATTACCGATGGATCCTTCCGTACTCGATGCTGCTCGCGCCGATCCTGCTGCTCGGTTCGGACGTGATCGGCCGGGTCGTCGCGCAACCCGGGGAGCTCCAGGTCGGCATCGTCACCGCGGTCCTCGGTGCGCCCTTCTTCATCATCCTGGTACGCCGCCGGAAGTTGGCAGACCTGTGACGGCTGAGGCAGTTCACGTCGTTGCCCGGGCGCGTGCCGCCCGGCAGACCCGTTCGCTCGTCGTCATCGTCGCGTTGGCCGTCGCCGTGTTCGCGACCTTCTGCGTCTCGTTGTCGCTGGGTGATTTCAAGATCCCGGTCATCGACGTCGTCAAGACGCTGTTCGGCGGCGGCGACCGCGCGACCGAGTTCATCGTCAACACGCTTCGGTTGCCCAGGGCACTCACCGGCCTCCTCGTCGGTACGGCGCTGGGCCTGTCCGGCGCGATCTTCCAGAGCATCGCCCGCAACCCGCTCGCCAGCCCCGACATCATCGGTGTGACGTACGGCGCGAGCGCGTTCGCGGTGTTCGCGATCGTGACGCTCAGCCTGACCGGGGTCGCGGTGTCGGCCTTCGCGATCCTCGGCGCGGTGCTGACCGCGTTCCTGATGTACGTGCTCGCCTGGCGGCACGGTGTGTCGAGTTACCGGTTGATCCTGATCGGCATCGGAATCGGTGCGATCGCCACCAGCATCACGTCGTACCTGTTGACGAAGGCGCGGGTGGAGATCGCGCAGCAGGCGCTGATCTGGCTGACCGGGAGTCTGAACGGGCGGGACTGGTCGAACGTACGGTCGCTGGCGATCACGTTCGTCGTACTGCTGCCGTTCATGGTGTTCCTCGTGCAGCAGCTGCGGATCCTGCAGCTCGGCGACGAGACGGCGTACGGGCTCGGGTTGCGGGTGGAGGTGTCGCGGCTCGGGCTGATCGTGATCGCGGTACTGCTCGCTGCAGTGGCTACTGCGGCGGCCGGGCCGATCGGGTTCGTGGCGTTCGTCGCCCCGCCGATCGCGAGGCGGCTGACACGGTCGCCGGGGCCGGCGATGATCGCGTCCGGGCTGCTCGGGGCGCTCGTGGTGGCGTTGTCGGATCTTGTTGCCCAGCACGCGTTCGGGGACACGCAGTTGCCGGTCGGCGTGGTGACCGGCGTAGTGGGTGCGCCGTACCTGATGTTCCTGCTGGCCAGGGCCAACCGCGTCGGAAGTGGTGGCTGAGAGATGGAGAACGGTGTGGAACACAGCTTGGCTGCCGACGGTCTTGCGGTCGGGTACGACCAGCGGGAGATCATCCACGACCTGTCGGTGCGGATCCCGACCGGGAAGATCACCGTCATCGTGGGCGCCAATGCATGTGGCAAGTCGACGCTCCTGAAGACGCTCGCGCGGTTGCTGAAGCCGTCGCGCGGGACCGTGCTGCTGGACGGCAAGAGCATTCAGCAGATCCCGACGCGTGAGGTGGCGACCAAGCTCGGTCTGCTACCGCAGTCGCCGACCGCACCGGAGGGGATCACGGTCGCGGATCTGGTCGGCCGTGGGCGGTACCCGCGGACGCGATGGATCCGGCAGTGGTCGAAGGCCGACGACGAAGCGGTCGCGGAGGCGATGACGTCGACCGACGTCCTGTCGATCGCGGACCGGCCGATCGACGAGCTGTCGGGCGGTCAGCGGCAGCGGGTCTGGATCGCGATGGCGCTGGCCCAGGAGACCGACATCCTGCTGCTGGACGAGCCGACGACGTTCCTGGACCTGACGCACCAGTTCGAGGTGCTCGATCTCCTCGTCGACCTGAACAAGTCCGACGACCGGACGATCGTCCTCGTGCTGCACGACCTCAACCAGGCCTGCCGGTTCGGCGACCACCTGATCGCGATGAAGGACGGCGATATCGTTGCCGAGGGCAACCCGGCGGAGGTGATCACCGAGGACGTGGTCCAGGACGTCTTCGGACTGGCCGTCAAGGTCGTGCCCGACCCGGTCGCCGGCACACCGATGGTCGTACCGATCGGCCGGCACACCACCCGCACGGACGCCGCCGCCGCTGTGTCGGGCAACCCGGCAGCCGCAGCGCTGGCTGCCAGCGCCGCGGCTCACGGCGTCTGCCGTCCAACGCCCGACTGACCTGTCCTGGCGCACGTTTTTCGTCGGTGGGGGTGGTTATGGTTGCCGGCATGTTGTCCGTCCTTGGGTATCACCGGGCTGTCCTGGCGGTTGTGCGCCGTCAGGACGAGCGTGCGTGGGCTGCGTTGCACGGTGGGCCGGAGGGGTCGCTCGACGACGTGTTGTTGCGGAACGCGTACCGGTTGGAGCCGGACGCCCATCCCACGGTGTTCCGGGCCGGGCAGCGGGCGGCGCGGGCGCTGGAGCTCGATGAGGAGATCGACTACTTCCAGGTGAGCGGGGAGCCCAACGCGGCGTACATTCACCAGGTCAGGCCGGTCATTCTCTTCCAGGGGCCCTTGCTCGATCGGCTGGATGAGGACGAGCTGACGGCGGTGATCGGGCATGAGCTCGCGCACCGGCTGTTGTGGGAGGCCGAGGACGGCGGGTACCTCGCCGTCGACAGGCTGCTCGACGCGGCGGCCGGTGACGCGCGGACGCCCTCGCAGTACCTCGAGACGCATCGTCGGTGGTCTCTGGCGACAGAGCTGTTCGCGGATCGTGGCGCGCTCACGGCGTGTGGTGACCTGAGTACGACGATCCGCGCGCTGCTGAAGCTGGAGACAGGCCCGAGTACGGCGGACCCCGCGGCGTACCTGCGCCAGGCGGAGTCGCTCGATCTGCGCTCGGGGAGTCGTGGGACCACGCATCCGGAAGCTGTGGGACGGGCCTGGGCCTTGAAGAACTGGGCCGACGGTGAGTACGTCGAGGAGCTGGTGACCGGGCCGCTCGACGTGGATGCGCCGGATCTGCTCGACGCTGTGGTGTTGCGCGAGCTCAGCCGTGATTTTGCTGCCGTGATCGCGCAGACCGAAGGCCTGCGGACCGATGCGGTGGCGACCGCGGCTGCCGGGTTCGCGGACGGTCCGGGTGAGCCCGCGGGAACTGTGCGGTTCGACGAGCCGTTGACAGTGCGTCCGGTGGATGGGGCGCCGATGCCGCGACCAAGACCGCTGGCGGCAGCGACCAAGCGGTACCTGTGTTATCTGCTGCTCGATCTCGCGACCGCCGACCCGGATGTCGGCGACGCCGGGCTGGTCGCGTCACTGGCCCTCGCGCGGCGCTCGGGGCTGCCGGGGTACGTCGACGTCGCGGACGACGAGCTGGGATGGAGCGACAAGCAACGAGCGAGGTTCGTGCAGGCTTCGGAGGTGGTCGGATGAGCGCGGAGGATCTCGTCGCGCTAGCCGTCTCCCAGGGCGGGCTGGGCAACGACGCGTTGCTAGCTGCTGTGCTGCCGTTGTTCCACGAGACGGCCGCGGTGCATGAGCGCGGGCTGGTCGCGCCGTTGCGTGGTCTGGATCGGATCGTCGTCGACGAGCAGAACCGGCTCGGCTTCGCGCCCGAGGACGCGGGACGGCCGACGCTTGCCGTGCATGAGCTCGATGCACGGCAGGGTTCGCGACCGACGGCTGTCGAGGTCGTCACGCACCGGCAGTCTGACTTCGACCTGGGTGAGAGCGGCGGTCAGGAGAAGACCGTCGTGCCTGAGCCTGTGCCGGATGCGATCACCGCTCCGACGCTGGTGGCCGGCTGGCAGAGCTGGGAGCACGTGGTCGGTCACCACGATCAGCTCACCGACATCTTCAGCCTCGGGCAGTTGCTGCTCGGGCTCGGTTGCGGTCTCGATCTGTCCCGGACCGCGGACGTCGCCACCCTGATCGATGCCCGAGGCAACTTGTACAAGCTCGATCCTGATCTGCATCCGGTGATCGTCTCGGTTGCGGCGCAGATGGTCGAGCCGGACCGGCACCGGCGTGCGCAGGACCTGCATTCGCTGATCGAGCAGCTCGAGAACTACCGCGATCAGCCGTTGGACTTCGATGTCGAGGCGATCGTCCGGGGCGCGGCGGACCGGCGTACGGCGGTCTTGGGCGCGTTGCGGGACAGGCTGTTCGACCTGTCGCGGCGCAATCGGCTGATCAACTTCCGGCCGACCGCTCAGACGCTGAACCTCACCGAGGTGTCGGTGCCGCTGATGCTCGACGTACGGACGATCCGCTCCGAGCAGTTGTTCACGTGGCGGGACGACCTCGCCGGCGAGTTGCTGAAGAAGGCGCAGCCGCTGGGGAAGTGGATCCGGTACGACGAGGCGCCGTACGCCGCGAACACGTTGGACAAGCTGATCTCGACCGCTCGCCGCGACCGGGCCGACTACGGGCAGGACCAGCTGCGGTTGGTGCCGGCGTTCCTGCGCTGGCACGACTTGAAGAACGATCGGGATACGCGGATCGCGTCGCCGTTGGTGCTGGCGAAGGTGGAGCTGACGCGGAAGCGCGGCGTACGGGATTCGTACACGTTGCGGGTCACCGATCCGATCGCCGAGGTCAATCCGACGCTGCGACACAGTTTGCGGGTCTTGTACGGGATCACGTTGCCGGAGACGGTCGATCTGTCGTCGCCGGGTGCGCTCCGGGAGTTGCACGAGCGGCTGGCGAAGGAGATCCAGGCGACCGAGCCGGGACTGCAGTTACACCTGCGGGAGAAGCCGCGGATCGATCTGGTGCGGCAGCGGGCGATGACGCGGCTGCGCACGTACAACCGGCGGCAGCGCGGGAACGTTGCGACAGGGTTCGGCGGGAAGCAGTACCCGTACTCGTATCGGCGTACGGACTATCAGCCGCTGGGTGTGCAGATCTACCGGACGCAGATCGCTGAGCAGACGCTGCCGCTGGGGATCGCGCTGGGCGAGGCGCCGCGGTCGGCACAGGTGCTCGAGACCGAAGTGTACTCGCTGGACACCGAGGGCGGGCCGTACTCGTGGGACGTCGATCTGTGCGCGGTCTCGCTGGCGAACTTCAACTACCGGACGCTGGGGTTGGTCCGCGATTACGACGATCTGCTGACGAGCGGGGAGTCGGCGGCGTCGTTCGAGCAACTGTTCTCGGACCGGCCGCGTCCGATCGGCAGTACTCCGCCTGAGCTGGCGCCTGCTGATCGGCATCTCGTCGTACCTGCCGATGGCTCGCAGGTGGCGGCGATCGCTCGTGCGCGGCGGGGCGAAAGCTTCGTGATCCAGGGTCCGCCCGGGACCGGGAAGTCGCAGACGATCACGAACCTGATCGCCGACTTCGTGGCGCGGGGGAAGCGCGTCCTCTTCGTTTGTCAGAAGCGGGCTGCGCTCGACGTGGTACATGCACGGTTGGCCAGCCGGCGGTTGGATGGCTTGTGCGCGCTCATCCACGACTCCCAGGCCGACAAGAAGGCGTTCGTCCACGGTCTACGCGAAACCTACGAGTCCTGGCTAGCCGCCGACGACGACCTGGACACACTAACCACCCGCCGAGCCGAGCTGACCGCCCGCGTCGACCGCCTGCTGTCAACAGTCGACGCCTTCGAACACCAACTGTCCACCGGCAATCCCCACCTCCGCACCCTCATCAACCGCCTCGCCGAACTGCAAGCGCACGCTTGGACTCCTGAGTCTGTGGTGCCTGGGGTTGGGGAGTGGTGGGCCGCGCGGGATGCGGTGCGTGAGGTTGCTCGGGAGTTGGCCTCGGCGGATCCGTCCACCGGTGGCGTGCTTGCCCGGAGCTCGCTCGCGTTCGTCGCGACCAAGCACTGGGACGACACCGACGTCACGCTCGCCGCCCGAGACCTCCGCGCACGATGGGACGCGGTAGCGGCCGCCTTCGCGGCGCTGGATGCACCCGGCGCTGTCGCCGCTGCGGCGCCACCTCCCAACGAATCCGCCGCCGCAGGCGATGCAGGGCATGGGGGTGCTATCGCCGACGCGGCGCCACCCTCCAACGAGTCCGCTGCCGCAGGCGGCGCGGGGCGTCGTGCGGGTGCTGTCGCCGATCCGGCGGCGATTTCCCATGAATCTGCCGCCGGACGCGGCGCGGGGTATGCGGGTGTGGGTGTGCGGGAAGTGCGGGGGCTGGCGCAGCTGGGGCGGGTGGTGGGGCCGTTGGTGGGGGTGGATCGGGTCGAGGCGATTGTGCCTCGGTCTGGTGTGGCTCGGGAGTTGGCGGGTGTTGGGGCTGAGCGGGAGCAGTTGGTGGTGGCTGAGAGGGCGGCCTGGAAGGAGGCTGCTGGGTGGAGCGAGCCGCTGGCGCCGGCGGACGCTCGGTCGGCGTTGAAGGTTGCTCAGAGCAAGGAAGGTGGCGTGTTCTCCTTCCTGAGCGGTGATTGGCGGCGGGTGAAGAACCTCGTTCGCGCCCGCTTCGACGCGACCGACCGCGCCGTCCAACCATCCGTCACCGACATCCTCACCGACCTGGTCGCCGCACAGTCCGCCTCGGCCGCCGTCGAGCAACACACCGAGCAGACCCGGCGCGACTGGGCTGTCGACGACCCACGCGAACTGATCGACGAACTCGCGGCTGCCCGCAAGACCGTGCCCGACTGGGACTTCGTACTCCGCGACGGCGCGCCCGCCGAGCTCTCCCGTCTGGCCGACGCGCTCGACGAGGCCGAAGAGCCAACCCGAGACCTGCTCGCCGACCACTGGGAGACGCTGACGGTCGACGGCCTCCGCGATCTCGCCGACCGGCTTCTCGCCGAGAGTCCCGTCGTACGCGCAGTCGGCCCCAAACTGCGCGACGTCGCCACCGCCTCGCCGGCCGTACTCACCGCTCTGCGCCAGCTCGACGCCTCACCCGACCAGCTCGAGTACGCCGTCTGCGCCGCCGAATGGGAACGCGCCCGCGCGGCCGCACCCCTGCAACTCTCCTCCGCCCGAGTCGATGCCATCGTCGGCGAACTGAGAATGGTGTACGACGAGCTGACCGAGCTGAATGCCCAGGTCGTCACCGCCCAGGTCCGCCGCCGCTTCCTCGCCGAGGTCGCGCACTCGGAGCAGAGCGCCACCGGGATGTCGCCCGAGGACCGCGAACGGAAGAAGACCTTCGCGACCGGTCGACGGGAGCTGGAACACGAGTTCGGCAAGGTCATGCGGTACCGGTCGATCCGCGACCTCGCGTCCGGCGCGCCCGGCGAGGTGGTATCGGTCCTCAGGCCGGTATGGCTGATGAGCCCGTCCTCGGTCTCCGAAACGTTGCCGCTGACAACTTCATTCGACGTCGTCGTGTACGACGAAGCCAGTCAGATCCCGGTGGAGGAGGCGATCCCGGCACTGCACCGAGCCCCACAAGTGATCGTCGTCGGCGACCAGATGCAGCTGCCGCCCACGCAGTACTTCCGCGTGCGGACATCGGACGAAGAAATCGACGTCGAAGACGAGGCAGCCGAGCAGGTCGGCATTGCGCTCACCGAAGACAGCTTCCTCTCGATCAGCGCGCTGCGGCTCGCGTCGACGATGCTCACGTGGCACTACCGGAGTCGCTCGGAAGCGTTGATCTCGTTCAGCAACTCGGCGTTCTATCAGGGCAAGCTGGCGACGGTTCCGGATCGGCTGCCACCGCATGCCGCGCCGCCGTGGACCGTGCGGTCGGACTCCCCGATGGTGACCGAGGTCTGCGACAGCATGCTGGCAGGGAGCATCACGGCGGTGCGGCTGGTCGACGGCGTGTATGTCCGGCGTACCAACCCTGCCGAGGCGCGATGGATCGCCGCGTTGGTGCGGGAGACGTTGGTCCGGCAGACCGGGAAGAGTCTGGGGATCGTGGCGTTCTCCGAGGCCCAGCAAGGTGAGATCGAACGGGCGCTGGATCAGTTGGCGGAGGCGGACCCGGAGTTCGCGACGCTGTATGAGGCGGAGCAGGTGCGTACGCATGGCGAGCAGGACGCCGGCCTGTTTGTGAAGAACCTCGAGAACGTGCAGGGCGACGAGCGCGACATCATCCTGATGAGCGTCTGCTACGGCACCGGACCGGACGGCCGGATGCTGATGAACTTCGGACCGATCAACACGGCCGGCGGGGAGAAGCGCCTGAACGTCATCTTCAGCCGCGCCCGCGAGCACATGGTGATCGTCAGCAGCATCGAACCCGAGGCGATCACCAACACCTACAACGACGGCGCGAACACCCTCCGCCGGTTCCTCGCATACGCCACCGCGGTCTCCCGAGGCGACCAGGTCGCCGCGAAGGCCGCCCTCACGCCGTACGCCGTCAAGGCCCCGGCGTCAGCACGACCGAGTGCCGTGATCGAGCAGCTCGCCGCAACGCTCGAGGCCCGCGGTGTCGAGGTCGACACGGCCGTGGGCGAGTCGGTGTTCCGCTGCGACCTGGCGCTCAAGTTGCCGGAGGATGCCGGCCATCGCCTCGCAGTACTCGTGGACACACCCGACCGAGTCGCGTCGGACACTCTGCTGGAACGACTGACCACTCATCCCAGCGCTCTGACCACCACGGGCTGGCGAGTCCATCACGTCCTGACGACAGACTGGACCCGCTCGCCGGAGACGGTCACCTCACAGCTGATCGACGCCCTTCATCGCCCATCGGACTGATCCGGACCTGGTACACGATCAGTCCGGCGAGCAGTGCGCCCATCGTGCCCAGGGCGAGGTCGCCGAGGGTGTCGGTGTAGGCCGTCTGTAGTTCGGGCGAGTTGCGGACGAATGCGACGTACTCGCCCAGTTCCCATACGACCGCAGCCGTGGCGCCGAAGCCAAGCGCCACGAAGGCGGTGAGCCCCCGGGACAGGCCGCGCGGTGCGAAGGCGAGCAGGACACCCGCGGTGAGGAAGCCCCAGAGGACGAAGTGCATCGCGTCGTCCCACCAGTCGACGGTGTCGAACAGGTTGAGCCGGTTGCCGATCAGGTCGATCAACCACGGCAACGTCATCAACAGGTCCGCATGCCACGGGAACGTGCTGTGAAGTTTGCTGCGGGTGCGCCCGTAGGCCCACCACCACAGCGGAAGCACCATCGCGCCGATCGGGTACACGACCAGCCGGGCGGTCGACGCCTTGCCCTTGATCCCGCTCAGGTCCGGCCAGATCAGGGCCGAGAGCAACAATGCGAAGAGCAGTACCTTCGCGGCCAGGGCGGCGTACCGCAGCCAGTTGGCCCGCGTACCGGGAACCGTGGTCACAGCCATCGTCGTCATGCCTCCCAGTCAATCGGGCCGCTGGGCGAGGCGGATGAGTACAACTACGCGAAGAACCCCCGCGGCTCCGCCATTGTGACGGAGTCGCGGGGGTTCGGACAGCGTTGGTTCAGCTGACGCTGACGAGGTCCACGACGAAGATCAGCGTCTCGCCCGGCTTGATCGCGCTGCCGGCGCCGCGGTCGCCGTAGCCCAGGTGCGGCGGGATGACCAGCTTGCGGCGGCCGCCGACCTTCATGCCCTGGACGCCGGTGTCCCAGCCCTGGATGACCTGGCCGACGCCGAGCTGGAACGCCAGCGGGGCGCCCCGGTTGTACGACGCGTCGAACTCCTCGCCGGTCGAGTGGGCCACGCCCACGTAGTGCACGTTGACCCGCGAACCGGCCTTCGCCTCGTCGCCGTCGCCAACGGTGATGTCGGTGATCTCGAGATCCGCCGGGGGCGGCCCGTCCGGAAAGTCGATCTCTGGCTTCTCAGTCATACCTTCCAGCTAAGCAGATACCGCCGTGGCGTCGAGTACTGGACCCTCCAGGTCAGCTCCGTTCCGCTGTTAGCGGAACGCCGGACACAACCGGTCACCCGGCCGGGACCGGGTGTGGCGTTCGAGCGCGATCAGCCGAGGACCTGGCGCAACGTGGTGGCGAACTCCTCCGGCTTGCCCGGCTGGCCGTACTCGTTGCCGAGGAAGCCACCGTGGCCGCTCGGGAACACGACGGGGTCCAGCCCCAGCTTCTCGGCGACGGCCTTGCCACCGCGGGCGGCCATCTGGTTCGCCGACTCCTCGCCGACACCGATCACGATCCGCTCCTTGGCCTTGGCCAGGGCGTCGAAGTCGGGCCGGTACGACGTACAGCCGCGAAGGTTCTGGCCGAGGAGCGCGTCGTTGCGGGAGCCGTCGTCCTCGGTGGGGAGACCGAACATGGCCGGATCCGGCGCGGGCTGCTGCGTGTAGTCGGCGGGGACCTCGCCGTCGTACCCGACGAAGGCGATGAACTTGGCCATGCCGGCGCCCATGCCGTCGCGCTGGTACGTCGCGTACATGTCGGCGACCGCGGCCAGCGCCGCCTCGCTGTCGGGGAGGATCGCGGCCAGCGGCGGCTCGTGGGCGACCAGGGTGTTGATGAGATCGGGACGCTTCGCGGTCAGCGCAAGCGCGTTCACGGCGCCGCCGCTGCTGGCGAAGATGTCGACCGGGCCGGCGTCGAGGTGCTCGATGAGCGCTGCGAGGTCCGCGGCGTGGTCGTCGGGGGACAGCTCGGTGATCTCACCTGTGCGGACGCTCCGCTCGACGCCACGCGGGTCGTACGTGACGACGGTGCGGTCCGCGAAGTGCGAGGCCAGGGTCGGGAATCCGCTGGCGCCCATCGGTGACCCGATCATCAGCAGCACCGGGCGGTTCGCGAGGTCGCCGCGAACGTCGTACGTCAGCGTGGCTCCGGGCACGTCGAGCGTCTGGGTCACAGGCTCTGGCATCACAGCTCCTCTGCGGTCGGTCTCGTGATCGAGAGCCTAGACCGCTGCGGTTGCACGGCACAGGAACTCAACCGGAACTCGATCGGCATTAAAGTTGCCCTCCGTGATCAAGACGCTCGCTTTGGTGATCGGTCTGTCCGCGGTGCTGACGCCGGCCGTCGCGGTCGCGGATCCACGGAGCTCGACGGAGACCTATGCGCAGTACTCGCTGATGTTCGAGAAGTCAGCCGGGCAGTACTTCGCGGGTGGGACCGCTGCCGGGCAATGGGCCTGGACCCCGCTGAGCACCACCGAGTCCGACATCTCCTGGGGCGACCCCAAGGCCTGGCCGCCGAACTCCGCCGAACACTTCATCCACGACGGTGACTGGGTCCTCCTCGACGGCTACAACGACGGCGCCGGCCGCCCACTGACCCAGATCCAGCGCGTCACCAGCGAAACCATCGGCGACGCCAACTGCAACAACATGCAGCCCCTGCCGTCGAACGGCGGCCGCCAGCACTACGTCCGCTGGACCATCCCCACCACCGGCTACTGCCTGGACGCCACCGGCACCATCAAGTCCCCCGACGGCTCGGCCACCGTCACCTTCCGCCACCTACAGAAGTGGCTCCCACCCCACTCCTGCACCAACCCGTACTACAAGTCCCAAACCTGCATAACCCAGTACGAACAGTGGTGGGACGACAACCATCACCCGTACTCCCTACAGCTGGCCCGCACAGTCGAGCTGGCCCGCGGCCTAGGCATGGCCTTCACCAACCGCACCACCGTCCCCCTCACCTGGAACGCCGACGGCCGCTACTACTGGCATTACTGATGTGACGGCTGGACAGGGCGACGCGGACCACGGTCTGAGCACGCTAGGCTGAGCGCCCGTGAAGGTTTTGGTGATCGGGTCCGGCGGTCGTGAGCATGCACTGGCCTGGGCGTTGACCCAGGACCCCGAGGTCGAGCAGGTGGTGGCGGCGCCGGGCAACCCTGGGATCGCTACGTTGCGGCCTGCGCACGACGGGCAAACGATCGTTTGCCGTTCGGTGGATATCGAGGACCACGACGCGGTCGTCGCGCTGGCGCGGGAGCTGGATGCGGACCTGGTCATCGTCGGCCCGGAGGCGCCGCTGGTGGCCGGGTTGGCCGACCCGCTGCGGGACGCAGGTATCGCGGTGTTCGGTCCGTCCCGCGAGGCGGCGCAGATCGAGGGCTCTAAGGCGTTCGCGAAGGACGTGATGGCTGCGGCGAGTGTGCCGACCGGTCGCGCGTACGTGTGCACGACCCCCGAGGAGGCCGCGACCGCGATCGACGCGTTCGGGCCGCCGTACGTCGTGAAGGATGACGGGCTCGCTGCGGGCAAGGGCGTTGTGGTTACGTCGGACCGCGAGGAGGCGCTCGCGCACGCGGCCCAGTGCGAGCAGGTGCTGATCGAGGAGTTCCTGGACGGTCCCGAGGTCTCGCTGTTCGCGATCACCGACGGCACCACGGTGCTCCCGATGCAACCGGCGCAGGACTTCAAGCGGCTCGGGGACAACGACGAGGGTCCCAACACCGGCGGGATGGGCGCGTACACACCGTTGCCTTGGGCACCGGACGACCTGGTGGCCGAGATCACCGAGAAGGTCCTGCAGCCGACCATCGACGAGCTCCGCCACCGCGGTACGCCGTTCAGCGGTCTCTTGTACGCCGGTCTCGCGCTGACGTCGCGCGGTGTCCGCGTGATCGAGTTCAACTGCCGCTTCGGCGACCCGGAGACGCAGGCCCTCCTGCCGATGCTGAAGACCCCGCTCGGCGGTCTGCTGCTCGCCGCGGCCACCGGCAAGCTCGCGGACCAGGGCGAGTTGAGCTGGCGGGACGCTGCCTCGGTCGCGGTCGTCGTCGCCGCGAAGAAGTACCCGTCCAGCCCGCGCAAGGGCGACCCGATCGCCGGCGTCGAGCAGGCCGAGAGCGACGACGTACGCGTTTTCCACGCTGGTACGGCGCTCGAGGACGAGGAGCTCGTCACGGCCGGAGGCCGCGTACTGGCGGTCAGCGCCGTCGGCAAGGACCTTGCCGAGGCCCGTCAACGCGCGTACGCCGCCGTCGGCCAGATCCGCATCAAGGGTTCCCAGCACCGCACCGACATCGCCCTCAAGGCCGAGCGCGGCGAGATCACCGTCTGACCTATCCCGCGGTCCAGGTGCCCGAAGAGGGCCCGATGGACCCGTCGATGCGGGCCACCTTCACCCGCTGCCGCTTGTAAGCGATGTCCAGCCGCCCGTCGGCGGCCGGCGCCACCAACGTGACCAGTGCGGCCCGCTCCGCGCCGCCGACCAGCCAGGCGACCTTGTACGTCGATAGCTTGTCCATGTACTCAGAGTGAGCTTCGATAGGGTCAGCGATCCGATGGAACCGGATCCAGGGGTCGGGGGTGTTAGTGGGCATGGAGACGGAGGGGCTGCGGGAGTTCTACCGCGCGCACCAGCCACGGCTGGTCGGCGTGATCTCGCTGCTGACCGGGTCGCGGGCCGAGGCGGAAGACATCGTCCAGGAGGCGTTCGTCCGGTTGGTGCCCCGGTGGCAGAAGGTCTCGCGGTACGAATCACCCGAGGCCTGGGTGCGCCTGGTCGCCGTGCGGCTGGCCGCGAACCGGCACCGTGACGGCAACCGGTTCACGCAACTGTTCCACCGGCTGCCGGCGGAACACGTCCCGGACCCCGCCGACAGGTACGCCGGCGATCTCGAGCAGGCCCTCGCCGGCCTGCCGATGCCGACCCGGCAGGTCGTCGTCCTCCACTACGTCTGTGACCTGAGCGTGGCTCAGGTGGCGGACACGCTCGGGATCGCGGAAGGCACGGTCAAGTCGCGCCTGTCCCGCGCCCGGGACGCCCTGTCCGATTCATTGCTGCTGAGGAGTGACGACCATGCCTGATCTGCAAGAGGACCTGCAGGCCCTGGCGGACCGCAAGGCCGCCGAGTCCGCCGGTGACTTCGACTCCGTCCTGACCGCGGCCCGTTCCCGCAAGCGCCGCTTGACCGCCGGCCTGACCGTGCTCGGCGCGGCCGTCGTGGTCGGCGCCGTCGCGGTCGTCCCGACGCTGCGGCCGGCGCACAACACGCCGGTGGCCGACAGCCCCGTGCCGACCAACCTGGTCGCCCCGCCGCAGGTGTCCGAGCAGCCGAACCCGGCGCCTGTCGTGAAGGCCGGTCCGCTGACACTGACCTCGGCCAAGGCGCTCGTCGCCGGTGGCCAGGTCGTCGCCTCGTTCCCCGACAAGCAGGTCCGCAACGTGACCTTCACCCTCGCGTCGGCGGCCAAGCCGGACGTGCCGCTGTACACGCTGGTCGCCAAGGTGCCGGGCGACGCCTCCACGCCGTACTCGATGAAGGTGATCCCGGGTGAGTCGGGGATCGCGATCCCGCAGTACACCAGCGCCGGGCCGTACACGCTGGCGATGCCGAAGGGGCTGGCGGCCGGTTCCTACCAGCTGTGCACCCTGTCCGGCGCCAAGCTCTGTGGTCTGGTGACCGTCAAGTAGTCGCCGTCTGGGAGAATGGGGCTCGTGACCAAGCCCCTGATCCCCAATGTTCTCGCCGCGCGCTACGCCAGTCTGTCGATGGCGGAGCTGTGGTCACCGGAGCACAAGATCGTGCTCGAGCGGAAGCTCTGGGTGGCGGTACTTAAGGCCCAGAAGGAGCTCGGGGTCGAGGTTCCGGACGGGGTCGTCGAGGACTACGAGCGGGTGATCGACCAGGTCGACCTGGCGTCGATCGCGGCCCGGGAGCGGGTCACGCGGCACGACGTGAAGGCGCGGATCGAGGAGTTCAGCGCGCTCGCCGGGCACGAACACATCCACAAGGGGATGACGAGTCGTGACCTGACCGAGAACGTCGAGCAACTCCAGATCCGCGCCGGTCTCGAGCTGGTCCGGGACCGCGCGGTCGCAACCGCCGTACAACTCGGTCAGAAGGCGGCCGAGCATGCGGCGCTGGTGATGACCGGTCGCTCCCACAACGTCGCCGCGCAGGCGACGACGCTGGGCAAGCGGTTCGCGTCGGCCGCCGACGAGTTGCTGGTCGCGATCGCGCGGATCGAGGAGCTCATCGAGCGGTATCCGCTGCGCGGCATCAAGGGCCCGGTGGGTACGTCGCAGGACATGCTCGACCTGTTCGGCGGTGACGAGACGAAGCTCGCCACGCTCGAAAGCACGATCGCGCAGCACCTGGGCTTCAGCCACACGCTGACGAGCGTCGGTCAGGTCTACCCGCGGTCGCTCGACTACGAGGTCGTCTCCGCGCTGGTGCAACTGGCCGCCGGGCCGTCCAGCCTGGCCACGACGATCCGGCTGATGGCAGGCCACGAGCTGGTCACCGAGGGCTTCAAGGAGGGCCAGGTCGGTTCCTCCGCGATGCCGCACAAGATGAACACCCGGTCCTGCGAGCGGGTCAACGGACTTGCGGTCATCCTGCGCGGATACGCGTCGATGGCCGGTGAGCTGGCCGGCAACCAGTGGAACGAGGGCGACGTCTTCTGTTCCGTCGTACGACGGGTTGCGCTGCCGGACGCGTTCTTCGCGCTGGACGGACTCTTCGAGACGTTCCTGACCGTCCTCGAGGAGTTCGGGGTGTATCCGGCGGTCGTGGCGCGCGAGCTCGAGCGGTACCTGCCGTTCCTGACCACGACCAAGGTGCTGATGGCCGCCGTCAAGAACGGCGTCGGCCGGGAGACCGCGCACGAGGTGATCAAGGAGCACGCGGTCGCGACCGCGCTCGACCTGCGCAAGGGCCTGGCCGGGAACGACCTGTTCCACCGGCTCGGTGTCGACGGGCGACTCGGGCTCACCGAGGAGCAGATCGTCGGCATCGTCGGCGAGCCGCTGACGTTCACCGGCGCGGCCGTCGCCCAGGTCGGGGCAGTTGTCGCGAAGATCGACGATCTCGCGAAGCGCTACCCGGAGGCGGCCGCCTACACGCCGGGTGACATCCTCTAACCCGTGTTCGCACCGCTCACCTGGTTCCTGGTCGCGCTGTCGCTCGCCGCGGCGCTGTTCGCCGTCGTACTCGCGGCCCGCGACAAGCGGATCAACTGGACCTTGCTCGGCGTGCTCGGGGTGATCGAGGTCGCCCTGCTGGCACAGCTGGTCGTCGGCATCGTGCAACTGAGCCAGACCACCCGGGACGTGTCCGGGCCGTTCTTCATCGGGTACTTGATCGGGTCGCTGATCATCCTGCCGATCGGGGCGTTCTGGGCGCTGGCAGAGAGCAGCCGCTGGGGCGCCGGCGCGCTGGCCATCGCCTGCGTGGTGATCCCGATCCTCGAGCTCCGGTTGTACGACGTGTGGACGGCCTGACGTGACCGATCCCGCAGCGACCAAGCACGGCCCGGGCCGGATCCTGATCGCGGTGTACGGCGTGTTCGCGCTGGCCGCGACCGCGCGGGCCGGCGTACAGATCGCGACGAAGTTCAGCGATGCGCCGATCGCGTACCTGTTGTCGGCCGTTGCCGCGATCATCTACTGCGCGGCGACGTTCGCGCTGGCCAAGGCAACGAAGGTGTCCCGCAAGGTCGCCACGACCGCGATCGTGATCGAGCTGATCGGCGTCCTCGCGATCGGCGCGTTCAGCTACGCCGTACCGGACGATTTCCCGGACGCGACCGTGTGGTCGCACTTCGGCCAGGGCTACGGCTTCGTACCGGTGGTGCTGCCGGTGCTCGGTCTGCTCTGGCTGCGCCGCACCCGGTAGCTCCCAGCGAACTGCCAGCCGCATGCAGGGGCTGGCACAGGTTGACCGGACAGCATCGGTGTCATGCAGATTCCAGGTCATCCTCGGGTCGAGATCGTCGTACCCGTCAAGAACGAGGAGAACGACCTCGGACCGAACATCAGACGGTTGCGGGAGTTCCTCGACACCGCTTTCCCGTTCCCGGCCGAGGTCTGCATCGCGGACAACGGAAGTACGGACGCGACATATGAGCTCGGCCTCCTGCTCGCGAGCGAGCTGCCGGGGATCCGGATCGTCCGGCTCGAGCAGGCCGGTCGCGGCCGCGCGCTGAAACAGGTCTGGTCCGCGAGCAACGCAGAGGTGCTCGCCTACATGGATGTCGACCTGTCAACCAATCTGAACGCGCTGCTCCCGCTGGTGGCGCCGCTGCTGGCCGGGCACAGCGATGTTGCCATCGGCACCCGGTTGGCGAAGAGCTCCCGGGTGGTCCGGCGGCCGAAGCGCGAGTTCATCTCCCGCTCCTACAATCTGTTGCTACGGGCAACGTTGAATGCGCACTTCTCCGACGCGCAGTGCGGCTTCAAGGCGATCCGCGCCGATGTGGCGCACGAGCTGCTGCCGCTGGTCGAGGACACCAGCTGGTTCTTCGACACCGAGCTGCTGGTGCTGGCCGAGAAAGCCGGGCTGCGGATCCACGAAGTACCGGTGGACTGGGTCGACGACCTTGACTCCCGGGTCGCGATCGCGAAGACCGTCGGCGAGGATCTGCGGGGGATTGCTCGACTGATGCGCAGTCGGGTCGACTTGGAGCCGGTCCGGCAGAAGTACGGCCGGCCACGGATCCTCGATCCCCGGACGGCGATGGCGGCCCGCGTACTGCGCTTCTGCGCGGTCGGCGTACTGAGTACGGCGGCGTACGCGCTGCTGTATCTCGTACTGCGCCAGGGCATGCCGGCCCAGGTGGCGAACCTGCTGGCGCTGCTGATCACGGCCGTCGGCAACACCACGCTGAACCGCCGGATCACCTTCGGCGTACGCGGTGTGGAGGGACGTTGGCGGCATCAGCTGCGCGGTCTGGTTGCCTTCGGCATCGGCTGGAGCCTGACCGCGGCGTCGCTGTGGTTGTTGCACACGGCAATCGCCGTACCGCATCAGGCGGTGGAGATCACCGTGCTGACCATCGCGAACCTGGCCGCGACCGTGGTCCGGTTCAGCCTCTTCCAGACGTGGGTGTTCGACGACGACGCGCCTACCTTGCCCGCCTTCGAACCCCCAGCGGTTCTCGACCAGACCCGGAGCAACTGACATGACGACGCTTACCGATCCGATCGAGGCGAGCAGGCCGCGCGCGATCAGTACGCAGTACACGCTGAGCCGGGACAAGCTCCTGTACGGCGGGCTGTTGGTGCTGACGGCGATCGCGTACCTGTGGGGATTGTCCAAGAACGGTTACGCCAACGAGTACTACGCGGCCGCAGTACAGGCCGGGTCGACGAGTTGGAAGGCCTGGTTCTTCGGGTCGTTCGACGCGTCGAGCTTCATCACTGTGGACAAGACGCCGGGCTCGCTGTGGGTGATGGGGTTGTCCGCGCGGATCTTCGGCTTCAACAGCTGGAGCATGCTGGTTCCGCAGGCGCTGATGGGGGTCGCGAGCGTCGGATTCGTGTATGTATCGGTGCGGCGGTGGTTCTCCGCGAACGCCGGTCTGCTGGCGGGCGCGATCCTCGCGACGACGCCGGTCGCGGTGCTGATGTTCCGGTTCAACAACCCGGATGCGCTGCTGATCCTGCTGCTCTGCGCCGGCGCGTGGGCCGTGACGCGGGCGATCGACTCGGTCGAGCATTCGGCGCGGTGGATGATCCTGGCCGGTTCGCTGGTCGGGTTCGGGTTCCTGACGAAGATGCTGCAGGCGTTCCTGATCCTGCCGGCGTTCGGGATTGCTTATCTGGTGGCCGGGAAGCCGGCGTTGGGGAAGCGACTGCTGCATCTGCTGCTGGCGACGATCTCGTTGATCGTGAGTGCCGGTTGGTGGGTCGCGATCGTGGAGCTGCTGCCTGCGTCTGCACGACCGTACGTCGGTGGGTCGTCCGACAACAGCATTCTCGAGCTGACCCTTGGGTACAACGGCCTCGGGCGGTTGAGCGGCAACGAATCCGGGTCGGTCGGCGGCGGAGTCGGGAATCCCGGTTGGGGTGGGGCGACCGGACTGCAGCGGCTGTTCGGCGGGGAGTTCGGATCGCAGATCTCCTGGCTGATGCCAGCGGCGTTGCTCGCGACCGTCGTACTGATCGTTGCTGCAGGCAAGGCGCCGCGGACGGACAAGACTCGCGCGTTTGCCCTGCTGTGGGGTGGGTGGCTCGTCGTTACCGGGCTGGTGTTCAGCTACATGCAGGGGATCATTCACCCCTACTACATGATCGCGCTGGCGCCGGCGTTCGGTGCGGTGATCGGTGGTGCGATGTCGATCCTGTGGCGCCGCCGGGCGGAGTGGTTGCCTCGGGCAACTCTTGCTGGTGGAGCGCTGTTGACGGCGGGCTGGAGCTTCGCGTTGCTGAACGGGACTCCTGCCTGGCACCCGTGGCTGCGGTGGGTTGTGCTGATCACGGGTGTGCTCGCGGCTGGACTGGTCATGCTGCTGCCTGAGCTCGGGTTGCATCGGGCGGCGGCTCGGCGGGCGGGGGTGGTCGCTGCGGCGATTCTTGCCCTTAGCGCGTTGGCTGGGCCTACGGCGTACTCGCTGTCCACGATCAGCTCCGCGCATACCGGGGCGATCCCGACTGCTGGGCCCGGTGGGATGGGCGGCTTTGGCGGAGGGCGTGGCGGTGGCTTCCCCGGTGGCGGAAGGATGGGTACGCCGCCTGGTCAGACCGGCACAGGCACTACGGGGGGCGTTACTGGAGGGGGAATGCGTGGTGGTGGCATGGGCGGGTTCCTTGGTGGTGGCGGGATCAGCGGAGTGTCGAGTGAGCTGGTGACGCTGCTGCAGCAAGGGGCGAAGGGATACACCTGGGCCGCCGCGGCGGTGACCGCGAACGGCGCCGCGCCGCTGCAGCTCGCGTCCGGCGAGCCGATCATGGCGATCGGCGGGTTCAACGGGACCGATCCGGCACCGTCGCTGGCCGAGTTCAAGCAGTTGGTTGCCCAAGGCAAGATCCACTACTTCATCGGCAGCGGTGGCGGCGGAATGATGGGCGGCCGCAACGGCACCTCGAGCGAGATCGCCACCTGGGTCACCGAAAACTTCACCGCCCAGACCGTCGGCACCACCACCATCTACGACCTCTCCACCGGAACAGGAGCATAGACATGACCCCCCAACAACCCCAATGGCAACCAGCCCAGCCGAGCTCGACTCCGGCATCCGTTCCTGCTCAGCACGCAGGCTCCGCCGCACAGCCCACCGCGGGCGTCCAGGCAAGTACTGCGCCGCAACCGGATGTCGCAGCCCCAGCCGGTGTTGCGCCGCAGCCGGGTTCCGGCCGCTACGCGGGTGTTGCGCCCGGAGCGGACGCTGCGACCCAAGCAGGTGCCGCGCCGGGAGCGGGTACTGCAGCGCAAGCCGGTGGCGGGCCGCAGGCGGGTTCCGCAGTACCAACCGGGGTTGCGCCGCAGGCGGCTTCCGTTCCGTACGCGGGTGCTGCACCTCATGCGGGTGCTGCAGCACAAGCCGGCGATGCGCCGCAGGCGAGTTCAACGCCGTACGCGGGTGCTGCACCGCAAGCAGGCGCTCCAGCACAAGCAGGTGCTGCGCGGCAGGCAGGTGCCGCGCCGTACGGGGGTGCTGCGCCGGGAGCGGGGGCTGCAGCGCAAGCCGGTGTTGGGCCGCACCCGGGTTATGGGCAGCAAGGTGGTTGGGTGACGCCGCCTTCGGCGGCGGATTCTCAGTCGGCTTCGGTGGGTGGGAGGCGGCCTGGGAATGTGGTGCTTGCGGGGGCCGGGTCTGTGATTGCGGTGCTTGCATTCCTTGGTGGGATGGCGGTCGGGCATTCGTGGGACGGAACCAATACTCAGCAGAACCAGTTCGGTGGGCCAGGTGGTGGCGGCTTCGGCCGCGGGTTCCAGGGACAGGGCAACGGGCAAGGAACTGGGCAGGGGCAAGGCACCCTGCCAGGGCAGGGCACCTTGCCGAGCCAGGGGACGCAGCAGCAGGGGACGCAGGGGTAGGGAACGCCACGGGGGTACGGATGAGGCGGCCGGCTTAGGGATGACGCAGCAACGTTAGGGACGGCGCAGCCGGGCGCAGGGGCGACGTAGGAGTCGGGGGCGTGCGGGACCGGGGAAGGTGGTTTGGAGTTGGCGGCCCGGCGGGTGATGAGCGGACACTCGGCCCGCCGGGCGTTGTTTTCTGACGATCGTCAAGCTATGAGACGACACGCGGAATGGTTCACCGGCGTGCGGGGTGGGGTAGGGATGGGGGCGTGGAATGGTCGAACGTCACCTGGTTTCTGACCGCGCTTGGTGCGGTCGTCGTACTGATCACGCGCGTCCGGCTCGGCGGAACGGTGGTGGACGGCACCGGTCACGGCGCGGGGCGGCACGGGTTTTCTGCTGCCCTGCTGCGGATGCACACCGTCGTCGGCGTGATCACACTGCTCGGCTGGGTCGTTGCCCTGGTCACCGGTCGGCAGGGGATCGCCCTGGTGATGCTGACCGGGTGGTGGTTGCTGACCGTCATCGGATTGTTGCTTCTGGCCCGTTGGTTGCCGAGTGGAGGCAAGCATTCCGAGGACACGCAGAGTGATGCGTGGGGTTCCGGTGCGGGCCTGTCGGTCCTCGGCCACGTCGGCATGCTGGTCGGCGTCTGCTATTTCACCTTCGTCACGCTCACCGAGCGCCTTTGAGGCCGGCGATCAGCGCGACGACAGAGCGTCGTACAGCGGCCTCGAACGCTTCTGGTGAGAGCGTTGCGCCCGCCCCCGCGACCCGGTCGTACATCAGCCCGTCCATCATCGCGGCCACCGGCCACGCCGCCGCTTCCGGTTCGGGTACGCCGAGCCCGTCGAGCGACTGCGCGAGCATCGCCCGCAACTCCCGTCCACCCTCGTCGATCGCCGTCCGCAGCTCGGGCTGACGACTCGCCTCCAACGACAGCTCGTACCGCGCGACCAGATCGTCCGGCCGATCGTTCGCGAGCCCTACCGTCATCCCGACCATCAACTCGACCGGATCCGCGCCGGCCGGTGGCATCGAGCTCACATCCCGGCTGAGCATCCGGCGCACGCACGCCGTCAGCAGGGCGTTGCGCGTGCGGAGGTAGTACGACGTCGAGCCCGGCGGCAGACCTGCCTCGGTGTCGACCGCCCGATGCGTAAGCCCGCGCAGACCGCGGGTCGCGACCAGGTGGATCGCGGCGTCGGCGATGGCGTCCTGGCGATCCGCACCGCGCGGAACCTGCTTCGTCACGCCGGTCAGTCTCGCACTTCCCATCCAAACTCTACAGATGTAGAGTCAAGTTCATGAGTACGGCGATAGTGGTCGGGGCGGGTATCGGCGGGGTTACGGCTGCTGTCGCGCTGCAGCGGTGCGGCTGGCAGGTCACGGTGCTGGAGCGTGCTCCGGAGTTGGGCGAGGTCGGGGCCGGCATCTCGGTCTGGCCGTCGGCGGTCGCCGTGCTCGAGGAGCTCGGGGTGAAGGGCGTCGAGAAGGCATCGGTGCAGTCGAAGCCGGCCGGCATGCGGAAGGCAGACGGCCGGTGGGTGGTCACCGCGGCCGAGCTCGGCGTGGAGCTGCCGGTGATGATCCACCGCGCGCAGCTGCACGAGCTGATCACCGCGGAGCTCGGTCCGGCCGTCACGGTCCGGACCGGGTACGACGTACGGACCATCACGCAAGATCAGGACGGCGTCACGATCAACGGTGAGCTCAACGCCGATCTCGTGGTCGCCGCGGACGGGATCCGCAGCGTGGTGCGGGGCGCGCTGTACCCGCAGTACAAGGGCCCGCGGTACTCCGGTTTCTCGGCGTACCGCGGGATCGCGGACGTGGACATCGACGACGGCGGTGGGGAGACCTGGGGCCGAGGGCAACTGTTCGGGTTCGCGCGACTGATCGACGGGCGCTTCTACTGGTACGGGACGGTGAACCAGCCGGCCGGCGAGACCAGCGAGCCGACTGTGTTCATGAGCTGGCACGATCCGATCCCGAGGCTGATCGCGAGCACCGAGAAGGTGCTGCAGAACGACATCTACGACCTGACGCTGCCGCTGGTCCCATTCGCCCAGGGTCGGATCGTCCTGCTCGGCGACGCCGCCCACGCGATGACACCGAACCTGGGCCGCGGCGCATGCTCCGCGATCGAGGACGCCGGCGCACTGGCGCGACATCTTCAGGCGGGCGAGCTCACCCAGGCGCTGACGGCGTACGACGCTGAACGGCGGCCCGCGACGACCAAGCTGGTCAAGCGGTCCCGCAGTCTCGGCCGGCTCGGGCAGGTCGAGAATCCGGTCGTGTGCTCGCTCCGCGACGGGCTGTTCGGCCTAGGGGGCAAGCTGATGGCACTGCGCGCCCGCAAGTAGGCTCGCGGCGTGATCACAACGCCGCAGGCGCCGGAGATCCCCGGCGCCAAGCACATCCACTCCGGCAAGGTCCGGGACCTGTACGAGCTGGACTCCGGCGACCTGCTGATGGTGGCGAGCGACCGGATGAGCGCGTTCGACTGGATCCTGGAGACCCTGATCCCCGACAAGGGGAAGGTGCTCACCGCGATGAGCCTGTGGTGGTTCGAGCAGCTGGACATGCCGAACCACATCATCTCCACCGACGTGCCGGCCGAGGTCGCGGGCCGCGCTGTGGTCTGCGAGAAGCTGGCGATCTACCCGGTCGAGTGCGTCGCCCGCGGCTACCTGAGCGGCACCGGCCTGCTCGACTACAACGCCACCGGCTCCGTCTGCGGCATCCCGCTGCCGGACGGCCTGGTCGAGGGCTCGCGGCTGGACGACCCGATCTTCACCCCGGCGACCAAGGCCGAGCTCGGCGAGCACGACGAGAACGTTTCGTACGACGCTGTGGTGGCGACGGTCGGCGCCGACGTGGCATCGACTCTGCGGGACACCACGCTGGACATCTACACCTGGGCGCGGGCGATCGCCGAGGACCGCGGGATCATCCTGGCCGACACGAAGTTCGAGTTCGGCCACCGGGCGGACGGGACGCTGGTGCTCGCCGACGAGGTGCTCACGCCGGACTCGAGCCGGTTCTGGCCGGCCGACCAGTGGTCGCCGGGCAAGCAGCAGCCGTCGTACGACAAGCAGATCGTCCGCGACTGGCTGCAGTTCGAGTCGGGCTGGGACCGGACGTCCGGCGAGGCCCCGCCGCCCTTGTCCGACGAAGTGGTCGAGCGCACCAGGTCGGCGTACATCAACGCCTACGAGCAGCTCACCGGCCGCACGTTCGACGCCTAGAAAGCGCTCACGCCGAGCGCGAGCAGGATGAAGCGGGCGCCTCGGCCGGCGAGGACCGACAGTGCGAACACGACGGTCTTCATCCGCGAGGCGCCGCCGATCAGCGCCACGCCGTACAGGGGCGGGATGCCGACGAAGGAGCTCAGCAGCGTGACCGGGATGCCCCAGCGGCTGTCGCTCATGGCATCCAGCAGGCGTTTGCTGACGTCGCGGTTCCACTGGATGAAGCGGCCCCGGCGGGTCTCCAGGTTGACCGGCTTCTGTTCCTTGGTCTTGCGGGCCGCGTAGCCGGGGCGGTACCGGACGGCCAGGAACATCGCGACCTTGCCGAGGGTCTGCCCGACGGCGATGCCGGACGCGGCGACGACCGGGTTGAGGGCATTCGTCGCGGCGACGGCCAGGACGTAGGCCTCGGCGTTCATCACCGGTACGACGGCGGAGCCGATGCCGAAGCCCACCGCGAGCAGCAGTTGCCAGACCCACATGACTCCGAGGCTATTCGCCATTGCGGCCAATCCCACGGAACTCAGCCCCACCTTCGGGGGTAGACCAGGGTCCACCCGGTCACCGTGGCTGCCCCGGGGAGGCGAGCCGGCGGCCGCAGAGGATCATGATCAGACGGTACGAGGAGACCACCTTGACCGCCAGCGCCGCGATCGCCACGGCGTACGGCAGCCACTGCGCGCCGGTGTGACCGGCCACGACCAGCGAGATCACCACCGCGCCGGTGTTCAGCGCCTTGGCGGGCTTGGACCAGTTCCACAGGTAGATCGGCCGGTCGACCTTGAAGAAGTAGTTCGGGCTGAGCATCCACGGCCAGAGCAGGAACGAGAAGGTCAGCATTGTGTCCAGTACGCCGAACTGCGCCAGGTAGATCGCCAGCGGACCGATCGTGGCCGGGTACGTCGCCATGAACGCGGCGGCGAGCAGGAACGAGCACGCCCGGTCGCAGACGATGTCGAACACGGCGCCGGACAGCGACTCCTCGTTCCGCTTGCGAGCCACCCAGCCGTCGAGACTGTCGCCGAACCAGTACGAGAAGTACCCCAGCACCAGCCAGGACAGATCGCCGGTACGGAACGCGAACGTGGCGACTGCCATCGCGATCAAGGTGCGGACCAGGGTGATGCGGTTCGGCAGGCCCAGCAGCAGCGCGGGCCGGACCGCTAAAGGGGTCGAACTCATGCGGCCCTCAGATTCTCGGGATCCAGTGCGTCCCGGAGTTGGTTGCGGAGAAGGTAACCGGCGGCCGTGCCGCCCAGATGGCCGAGCACCCAGCCTCCGGCCGTCAAGCCCGCCGCGATCAGCAGCGTGCCTGGCTCGAATGGATCAACCGCACCGCCGACCACACGACCGAGGCCGATCAGGGTGCCCAGCAGCAGGCCCGTCGCGAGCGCCGGTGCGGCGACCGCGGTCAGCTGGCGGCGGATCACGCGGCGCAGGAACGCGAGGTCCACGCCCAAAGCGGTCAGGCTGGCGAACTGCCGACGCTGGTCGACCAACTGGTCCGCGACGCCGACGATCAGGGCGGCCATCGCGGTCAGCGCGACCAGGACGAGTCCCGCGATCGTCAGGCCGAATCCGGTGTCGTAGAACGCGGCAGTGCCAGCCAGTTGGCCGTCGGCCTGGACACTCGCGATCCCGTTGGCCATCGTGCCGACGAGGAAGCCGCAGCAGCCCAGCAGCATGCAGATCCGGGAAGCCGGGCGCGAATCGGTGACCAGCCGGAGACCGGTCAGCAGGTACGCCGGATCGCTCGACCGCTGCAGTCGCCGCCCGACGGCGCGGATCCACAACGCCGAGGTGCTGAGAAAGAACAGCGCGATCCCGGCAAGCGCGATCGTCGACGCCACATAGCCCAGGTACCGCGAGGTCAGCAGGCCGAGGACGATCAACACCGGCCCAGCGATGATGCCCGTACGACGCTGCGCCACGGACTCCTCGGCGGGCGTCAGCGGACCGTCGCGGTGCAGCAGACTGCCGATCACCGCACCGGCTGCCGTCATGGCGATCACCACTGGAATCCACAGGGCTACGTCCAGCACCTCAGCACCCGGCAGGATGCGAGCCATCCGGGGGAGTGCGCCGAAGAGCAGGCTGAGCAGTAGGTACGCCGGTCCGGCGAGCAGACCGCCCACCAGGCCCGCGATCGCTGCGTCGGTCACTGTCAGCTGACGCAGCTGCTTCCTCGATGCGCCCGCCAGTCGCAGGGCGTCCAGTCGCCGTTCGCGTGCCGCCGTACCCAAGCGCAGGGCCTGGACCGCGAGGCCTCCGGTCAGTACGGCGAGAATGACGAGGATCGCGATCAGACCGGAGCGGAGGCCGCTCTCGGCGACGTAGTTGCTGTAGACGGTTTCACTCAGCTCGCCCTTGCCCAGGCGTGCGATGCGCAGTGACCCGAGCAACAGCGCGCCGCTGAGCGCGAGGGCCGCGGTCGCCAACTGGACCCGGCTGCGATCCGCCAGAGTCCGCGAGCGGGACAGCTGCACAAGCGTCTCGAGCGTCATCAGAGCGACACCTCATGCTGGATCAGGCCGTCGCGCAGCCTGATCTCCCGGTCTGCCGAGGACGCGACGACGTTGTCGTGCGTCACCATCAGCAGTGCGGCGCCGCGGTACCGGGCAGCCTGCAGCAGTACGTCGAGTAGCTCCTGGCCTGCGCGACTGTCCAGACTGCCGGTCGGCTCATCAGCCAGTACGACGGACGGTCCGGTGACCAGTGCCCGCGCCAGCGCAGCACGCTGCGTCTGGCCGCCGGACAGCTCGGACGGCACCGCATCGGCGTCGTCAGCGATCCCCACCTGTTCCAGCCAGTGGCGTGCGGCCACGTGGGCTTCGCCACGTTCGTGACCGTCCAGGAGGAGTGGCAGCGCCACGTTGTCGATCAGTGGCAGGTCCGGCACCAGCTGCCCGAACTGCAGGATGATGCCGACCTTCGTACGCCGGAGTGCCGCGCGCTGCTCCTCCGGCAGGGCAGAGAGGTCCTGACCGTCCACGCGGACCACGCCGGCGTCCGGAGTGAGGATGCCGGCCGCACAGTGCAGCAGAGTGGACTTGCCGCAGCCGCTGGCCCCGGTGACCGCGACCACCTCGCCTGGCTTCAGCTTGAGGCTGACCCCGCGGAGTGCAGTGTTCCGTCGGTACGAGTACTCGACGCCCTCCAGCTCCAGCACCGGTTGTCCACTCATCTGTGAGCCCCCCTTTGCTCCGAGATGCGGTCCAAGGCGCTGTCCAGCCAGCGCAGGTCGGCGTCGAGATGGGCCACGATGTACTCGCGGACCAGTGGTGAGGTCGGGTCGTCGTCGGCGGGAGTCTCACGCAGTTCGCGGATCCGCCGCAGGTGGCTGGCGCGCTGACGGGCGAGGAAACCCGCGGCGTCCCCGCCGGTGCGGATGGCTGCGACGAGCTTCCGCAGTACCTCGTCGGCACTGCCCCAGGCCGGTGGGACCGGATCGTTCAGCCAGTCGGCCAGGTGGTCGCGGCCCTTGCTCGTGAGCGCGTAGACGGTCCGGTCCGGGCCTCCGCCGGATGTCTTGTCGACCACCTCGACCAGTCCGTCGCGCTCCAGTCGCCCCAGGGTCGTGTACACCTGGCCAAAGGCCAGTGGGCGGCTGTCGGGGAACCACGCGTCGTGGCCGCGCTTCACGTCGTACCCGTGTGCGGGGCCCGCGGACAGGAGCCCGAGCACGAGCTCTGCGGTGGCCATAGCGGCGACTATACACTGCGTGTATGTACTCAGTGAATAGTCCAGGATGCGGCATTCTGGATCGTGCTCGGTAGGATTCAGGCGTCACCCCGCAACGAACCTGGAGTAGTCAGTGGCTCGCGTTGTCGTCGACGTCATGCTCAAGCCCGAGATTCTCGACCCGCAGGGCAAGGCGGTGCACGGCGCGTTCGGCCGGCTCGGCTTCGACGGCGTGGCCGACGTCCGGCAGGGAAAGCGCTTCGAGATCACCCTGGACGGTGAGGCGACCGAGGAGCGGGTCGCCGAGATCCGGAAGGCCGCGGACACCCTGCTGGCTAACCCGGTGATCGAGGACTACACGCTGCACGTGGAGAACGGACAGTGAAGATCGGGGTCGTCACTTTCCCGGGCTCGCTGGACGACGTCGACGCCCGTCGTGCGGCCGCGGTGGCCGGCGCTGAGGCGGTTGCGCTCTGGCACGGCGACGCCGACCTGCACGGCGTCGACGCGGTCGTCCTGCCCGGCGGCTTCTCGTACGGCGACTACCTGCGCGCCGGTGCGATCTCCCGGTTCGCCCCGGTGATGGAGACCATCATCAAGAAGGCCGGCGAGGGCATGCCGGTGCTGGGGATCTGCAACGGCTTCCAGGTGCTGTGCGAGTCGCACCTGCTGCCCGGTGCGCTGATCAAGAACCACCACCGCAAGTTCATCTGCAAGGACCAGCCGCTGCGGATCGAGAACAACCGCACCGCCTGGACCAGCGACTACGACGCCAACCACGAGATCACCATCGTGCTGAAGAACCAGGACGGTTCGTACGTCGCCGACGAGGCGACGCTGGACCGCCTGGAGGGTGAGGGCCGGGTGGTCGCCCGCTATCTGGACGAGAACCCGAACGGCTCGTACCGCGACATCGCCGGCATCACCAACGAGCGCGGCAACGTGGTCGGCCTGATGCCGCACCCGGAGCACTGCGTCGAGACTCTCACCGGACCGACCACGGACGGCCTGGGCTTCTTCACCTCGGTGCTGAAGGCCGTCGTCGCCTCCTGATGAGCCTCACCCGGGTGCGGTCGCTCCTGGCCCGCACTCTCTTACTGGCGGCGGCGGTCGTCCTCGCGACCACTGGTACGGCGGCCGCGCAGCCCACCGACCTGATGGCGAAGGTCGTGGTGATCGGCGTACCCGGGCTGACGTGGAGTGATGTGCAGGCGTCACCGGAGCTGACTGCTCTGGTGAACCAGTCGCACGTCGGGTCGATCTCGGTGAAGACGGCTGGGCCGCACACCTGTCCGATCGACGGTTGGCTGACGATCAGCGCCGGCACTCGTGCCTGGGGCAATGTCCCGGGCCAGCCGTGCGGAGACCTGCCCGCAGTGGCCGACGGCAAGATCACCGGCTGGCAGATGTACGTCGACCGCCAGGCCGAGCATCACACTGGCGCTCCTATCGGCCGCCTCGGCGTCAGTCGTGACCGCGTTTGCGGCTTCGGACCGGGCGGGGCGATCGCCGTAGCGAAGACGGACGGGACGGTCGCGGACTGGAGCCCGGAGTTCGATGTCTCCAAGCTCGCCAGCACTGCGTGTGGCGACGCGATCGTCGACGCCGGAGCGATGCCGCTCCGCGAAGGACGCGACGAAGCACGCAAGCACGTAGCCGACCTGGTCGCGCAGGCCAGGGCTGCGGGCGGCTGGGTGCTGCTTGTCGGCGTGAGCCAGGAGACGGTCGATGCGCATCAGGAGACTCTGGTGGCGATGCAGACCCCTCCGGACAACGGGCCGCGCTGGCTGACCAGCGATTCGACCCGCCGCCCCGGCATGATCCAGCTGACCGACGTCACGGCCACCGTCCTACGTGGTGAGGCCAAGCCGGTCGACCCGGCCGGGTCCGAGAAGGCAGGACCGCTGGACGGTGCGGAGATCCACTTCACCGGTGACCTGCACACGAATGCGGCGGCGGTGATCGAGGACCGGCTGGACGCCAACCAGCGGTTCGAGCGGCCGCGGCCGACACTGTTCGCGGTCGCGTTGACGATCGTCGGCGCGGAGGTGCTCGCCCTGGCGTGGTTCCTGATCAGGCGCAGCCCGGCGTCCCGTCGTACGGCGGTGTTCACGCTGCTCGTGCAGGGCGGGTTCTTCACCGCGGTCTTCCTGGCGCAGGCGACTGTCTGGTGGCGGTGGCCGTCGCCCGGGTTCTCCTTGTATGCCGTGACGATCGCTATCAGCGCGCTGTGTGCACTCTTGGCACAGCTGTTCCTGAAGCGCCACGCCTACCTCGGGCTCACGCTGGCGGCGTACCTGCTCCTGCTGGTCGATGGCGTGCTCGGTACGCCGATGCAGGTCGGCAGCATGTTCGCCGACGGACCTGTGATCGGCGGACGGTTCTATGGCTTCGGCAACTCGACGTTCGCCGCGCTGGCGGTCGGTGCGCTCGTCACTGCCGGGTGGGCCGCGCAGAAGCTGCTCGACAACAGCAGAGTGCAGGCCGCACTCGCAGTACTGGCCATCGGCGGCGCCGCGATCGTTGTGGACGGCAAACCGGGCTGGGGAACCGACTTCGGCGGCATCATCGCGCTCACCCCGGCTGTGCTGCTGATGGCCTGGCTGACCTGGAAGGGCACGATCTCACTGCGCGCACTGATCGGCGTGGGCGTTGCCGGCGTGCTGGTGGTCTCTGTGGTCGCCTTTCTCGACTATCTGCGTCCACCTGAACAGCGCAGCCATTTCGGTACGTTCGTCGCACGGCTCCTGGACGGTGACGTGAGCGACGTATTCATCCGCAAGCTCCAGATGGCGGGGCACTACTTCAGTGGACCCGGCGGCTGGGGGATGCTCGTCGCCGTCATCCTCTGCATGCTGGCCACCGTGCTGCCGGACCGTGTGCCGTCAGAGTCCTTCCGCGAGTTCTACCGCAGCGTGCCGATGGTCCGGCCCACGCTGCTGGCCATGTCGACCTGCGGTCTCGTCGGCATGCTGTTGAACGACGCCGGCGTCACACTGCCCGCGATCATGGCCGGCTTCGCTGTCCCACTGCTGGTGGCTCATCTCATGGCTTCCCGGCAGCCCGCTACCGTTTCACCTGAGTCCCACCTAGTGCAGGAGTCCTAACGTGTCCACCGACACCGTCAGCATCGCCAGCGCCACCCCAGATGTCGAGCAGCCGTGGGCTGAGCTTGGTTTGAAGCCGGACGAGTACCAGCGGATCCGGGACATCCTGGGGCGCCGGCCCACCAGCTGTGAGCTGGCGATGTACTCGGTGATGTGGAGCGAGCACTGCTCGTACAAGTCGTCCAAGGTGCACCTGAAGCGGTTCGGCGAGATCCCGCAGGAGACGCCGACCGGGAAGATGCTGGCCGGTATCGGCGAGAACGCCGGTGTGATCGACATCGGCGAGGGGTACGCGGTCACCTTCAAGGTCGAGTCGCACAACCACCCGTCGTACGTCGAGCCGTACCAGGGTGCGGCGACCGGCGTCGGCGGCATCGTCCGCGACATCATCGCGATGGGCGCCCGCCCGGTCGCGGTGATGGACCCGCTGCGTTTCGGCCCGCTCGACGCTCCGGACACCAAGCGGGTGCTCCCGGGCATCGTGTCGGGCGTCGGCGGCTACGGGAACAGCCTCGGTCTGCCGAACATCGGCGGCGAGGTCGTCTTCGACCCGACGTACCTGGGCAACCCGCTGGTGAACGCGCTCTGCATCGGTGTGATGCGGCACGAGGACCTGCACCTCGCCAACGCGACCGGCGTCGGCAACCAGATGATCCTGTACGGCGCCAAGACCGGCGGTGACGGTATCGGCGGTGTGTCGGTGCTGGCGTCGGAGACCTTCGCCGAGGGCGGTCCGACCAAGCGGCCGGCGGTCCAGGTCGGCGACCCGTTCATGGAGAAGCTGCTGATCGAGTGCACGCTCGAGCTGTTCGCCGCGAACGTGGTCGAGGGCATCCAGGACCTCGGCGGCGGCGGGCTGTCCTGTGCGACCTCTGAACTCGCCAGCGCGGGCGACGGCGGTATGCGGGTGTCGCTGGACAAGGTGCCGCTGCGGGACGCTTCGTTGTCGCCCGAAGAGATCCTGATGAGCGAGTCGCAGGAACGGATGATGGCCTGCGTCACCCCGGAGAACGTCGAGGCGTTCCTGAAGATCTGCGCGAAGTGGGACGTCCAGGCCGATGTGATCGGCGAGGTGACCGACACCGGCCGGCTCGAGATCGACTGGCACGGCGAGCGCGTCGTCGACGTACTGCCGGAGACCGTCGCGCACGAGGGCCCGGTGTACAACCGCCCGTACGCGCGGCCGGACTGGCAGGACGCTCTGCAGGCCGACGGCGCCGAGAAGTTGCCTCGGGCAAGCAGTGGCGCCGAGCTGCGGGACACCCTGCTGCGGCTGGTCGCCTCGCCGAACCTGTGCGACAAGTCGTGGGTGACGGACCAGTACGACCGGTACGTGCTCGGCAACTCGGTGCTCTCGCAGCCCGAGGACAGCGGAATGATCCGGGTCGACGAGACCAGCTGCCTGGGGGTCGCGGTGTCGACCGACTGCAACGGACGGTTCGCCAAGCTCGACCCGTACACCGGTGCGAAGCTGGCGCTGGCCGAGTCCTACCGGAACGTGGCCACCACCGGTGCGCGGCCGGCAGCGGTCACGGACTGCCTGAACTTCGGCTCGCCGGAGGACGCGGGCGTGATGTGGCAGTTCACCGAGGCGATCCGCGGTCTGGTCGACGGCTGCATCGAGCTGGGCATCCCGGTCACCGGCGGCAACGTGTCGTTCTACAACCAGACCGGCGAGACCCCGATCCTGCCGACCCCGGTGGTCGGTGTGCTCGGCGTGATCGACGACGTCACCCGCCGCACGCCGATCGGGTTCACGGCCGAGATGGAGGGCCACCAGCTGTACCTGCTCGGTGAGACCGAGGAGGAGCTGTCCGGGTCCGAGTGGGCGAACGTCATCCACGGTCACCTCGGCGGGCGGCCGCCGGCGGTCGACCTCGAGGCGGAGAAGCAGCTGGCCGACATCCTGATCAACGCCTCGCGGGACGGGCTGATCGACGCGGCGCACGACGTCAGCGACGGCGGTGTCGCGCAGACGCTGGTCGAGTCCGCGCTGCGCGGCGGCGTCGGTGCGCGGGTGTGGGCGCCGGACGGGCTCGACCCGTTCCTGTTCCTGTTCGCGGAATCGGCCGGCCGCGCGGTCGTCGCCGTACCGCGGACCGAGGAGGTGCGGTTCACCGACATGTGCACCGCCCGCCGCTTCCCGCACGCGAAGATCGGCGTCATCACCGGCGACACCCTCGACGTACAGGACCAGTTCGAGGTCTCCCTGACCGAGCTCCGCACCGCGTGGACAGCGACTCTGCCGTCCGTCCTCAACTAGACACCCGTCTGGCACACTCGGTGGGGACGAGTGAGGTGATGGATGGCAGAGCGGCGGCCGGTCAAACCGGGGGAGTTGATGGGGCTGGCGGCTGCGGCCGGTCAGGAGGCTCGGGCCGCGGCGGCGCGGCGGCGGCTGGCCCAGATCCGGTTGACGGACGAGGAGCGTCGGGTCGCCACCGATGAGTTGGCGGAGCAGTTCGCGGTCGGGCGGCTGGATGAGCTGGAGCTGCACCGGCGGGTCGATCTGCTGAACGATGCCGTGACGCACGGCGACCTGCAGCCGATCTTCGCCGGACTTCCGACGCCGTCGCTCTACAAGCCGGCCGCGCGGAAGCCGGGGAAGTGGCGGTGGGCGGCGTTCGCCGGAGCGGTGTGGATGGCAGTGCCGTTCGTGCTGGTCGGGCTACTGATGCTGGTGTTCGGGCGCGAGATCGCGGCGGCGATCTTCGGGCTGCCCGCGCTCGCGTGGGTCTTCTTCACGTACCGCTGGGCCTCGCGGCCGCGGCGGGAGGACCGCAGGCAGTCAGGCGCCTAGCGTCGACTCCCGGGTGACCAGCTGGGCAGGGAGCTCGAGTACGCCGTGGTGCGGCGTGCCTGCGATCGCCTCCAGGAGCAGAGACGCGGCGCGGCGCCCGAGGTCTTCGAGGCGGAGGTCGACGGTGGTGAGCGGCGGCCTGCTGGCCAGAGCCATCACCGGCCAGTTGTCGTAGCCCGTGACGGCGATCTCGTCCGGCACTGAGCAGCCCAGCTCGCGGAGCCGGTCACAGACGCCGCGGGCGATCTGGTCGCTGCCACAGGTGATCGCGTCCGGGTGCTGGCGCAGTACCAGGTCTGTGGCTTGGCGGCCCCAGCGTTCGGTCCACTCGCCGAACAGCGGTTCGGTGCAGAGGGCAGCGGCGACGGCTTCGGCGCGTTCTACTGCGGAGCGGTGATGGGCCGGACCGGTGATGTGGGCGATCCGGGTGCGACCAAGACCCTGCAGGTGGGTGATCGTGGCGGCGGCGCCGGCCGCGTCGTCGACGATGACCGAAGCGTCCGCCGGATCGGTCGAGGCAGCGAGCGCATAGACGACTGGCAGGGGTACGTCGATCGGCCGGCGCGGCTCTGTCCGCCGGCCGGTCACGACGATGCCGTCCACGCCACGGGCGACCAGTGCGCGCAGGTAGCTCTGTTCGCGCAGCGGGTCGTCGCGGGTGTCGCAGAGGACCGTTGCCAGCTCGCCCGCGCTGAGTACGTCCTCCACGCCGCGCATGATCGGGATGCTGAAGCGGCCCGAGCTGTCGGTCGTCAGCAGTGCGACCGTGTACGTCCGGCCGGACGACAGTGCCCGGCCGCGGGCGTCCGGCGTGAACCCGAGCTGCGCGGCGGCCCGGCGTACCCGGGCTCGCGTCTCCTGGCTGAGCTGGCCGGTGTTGTTCAGCGCCTTCGAGGCGGTCCCGGCGGATACGCCGGCGAGCGCGGCAACGTCGGTGATCCGCACGCCTGGCCTCTTCATGACGTTTCCTCCCACTCTCGCGCCGCAGCCTAGCAGCAATGCGCGAAGACCATTCTGACCTGCGCTTTGATCTTGACCGTGTGCGTCGAGAGTCCTACGTTGTCAACGACGGAAAACGTGTGCGGTCTTTCCGTCGGTGTGATGTCCGCCCCGTCACCCGAAAGGCGTAGCGCCATGCCCGAACCCACCCCAGAAGGAATGCCCCGACGTGACTTCCTTGGTGTCTCTCTCGCAGCGGCCGCCGTTGTGACCGCCCTCGACCCGGGGCACGCCGACGCCGCTCCACCGTCCGGACCACCTGCCGGCCGCGGCGGGCACTACGTCCCGCAACGCGCGCCGCTCCGGCCGGTCCCGTTCCAGAAACTCCCACCCGGCGCGATCGAGCCCCGCGGTTGGCTCGCGCAACAGCTCGAGCTGCAGGTCGACGGACTCTGCGGCCGGTACGACGAGATCTCGGACTTCCTGGTCTACGAGACGAACGGCTGGGTCGACCCCGCGCAGGGAGCGTGGGAGGAGCTGCCGTACTGGCTCCGCGGGTTCGGTGACCTCGGGTATGTCACCGGCAACACCGGAGTACTGACCAGGACGCAGCGATGGATGGAAGGCATCCTCGGGACCCAGGCCGCCGACGGATGGTTCGGTCCGGAGCGGCTGCGGACCTCACTGGAGAGCGGACCGGACTTCTGGCCGGGCATGCCGCTGCTGGCCGCGTTCCGGTCCTGGTACGAGTACTCCGGTGACGAGCGGGTGATTCCGTTCATGTCGAAGTACCTGGGGTTCCAGAACACGCAGCCGCCGGAGGTGTTCAACCGGTCGTGGGGTGCGTTCCGCTGGGGCGACAACATCGACAGTGCGTACTGGCTCTACAACCGCACCGGAGACGAGTGGCTGCTCGACCTGGTGACCAAGATGCACAGTGGGTCGGCGGACTACGTCAACGGGATTCCCACGTGGCACAACGTCAACCTGGCGCAGGGGTTCCGTGAGCCGCTGCAGTACTGGCTGCTGTCCGGCGACGAGAAGCACCGCGCGGCGACGTACCGGAACTATGCGACGGTGATGGGGCTCTACGGGCAGTTCCCTGGCGGTGGGTTCGCCGGTGACGAGAACTCGCGGCCCGGGTTCGGTGACCCGCGGCAGGGATTCGAGACGTGCGGGATCGTCGAGCTCATGCACAGCTGCGAGCTGCTCACGCGCTTCACTGGTGACAGGGCGTGGACGGACAGATGTGAGGAGCTGGCGTTCAACTCGCTGCCGGCGTCGTACGACCCGCAGCAGCAGGTGATGCACTACATCACCTGTGCGAACAGCGTGCAGCTGGACGACCAGCCGAAGCACGGGCAGTTCCAGAACCCGTTCCCGATGCTGGCGTACAAGTACGGCGTCCATCAGTACCGGTGCTGTCCGCACAACTACGGCATGGGCTGGCCGTACTACGCGCAGGAGCTCTGGCTGGCGACCACGGACAATGGTCTGGCTGCGTCGATGTACGCCGCCAGCAAGGTGACTGCTCGCGTCGGAGCTGCCGGTGAGACGGTGAGCATCGTGCAGGACACGGACTACCCGTTCTCTGACCGCATCTCGTTCACTGTGCAAGGGGCAGCGCGTTTCCCCTTGTATTTAAGGCGTCCTGGCTGGGCCCACGAGGTGTCGGTGAAGGTCAACGGTCAGCCCGTTCACGTCAGCGGCGACTGGCTCAAGCTGGACCGCGCCTGGCGGTCCGGAGATCGCGTGGAGCTCGTGTTGCCGATGCGGACGAGCACGAGGGTCTGGGACGACAACCAGCGTTCGGTGTCTGTGGAGCGTGGTCCGTTGACCTATTCGCTGCAGATCGACGAGCGGTACGAGCGCATTGGTGGGACCGAAAAGTGGCCTGAGCTCTCCGTCTATCCAGAGTCCCCGTGGAACTACGGTCTGGTCGCGGGCGCACGCTTTGACGTCGTACGCCGGGATGCCGGCGCGAATCCCTTCACTACCGAGGGAGTGCCGGTCGCGCTGACCACTCAGGCGCGACGGCTGCCGCAGTGGGAGACGGATACCGAGGACGTGGTCGGACTGCTGCAGCCCGGTCCGGCGCGGTCGGAAGAACCTGTGGAGACTGTGACGCTGATTCCGATGGGTGCGGCTCGACTGCGGGTCACGTCGTTCCCGCAGGTCTCACCGCGCGGCAAGGAGTGGAGCTACCGGACGCGGATCACTGCGTCGCATGTCAACGACGGGGACTCGCTGGAAGCTCCTGACTCAGGGCGGGTGCCGGAGTCCTCTGCAGACACGTCGATTCCGCGCTTCACCTGGTGGGACCGCCGCGGGACGACGGAGTGGATCTCGTACGACCTGCGTTCGCCGCGTGAGCTGTCAGAGGTCTCCGCCTACTGGTACGACGACACGGGCTCCGGTCAGTGCCGCGTACCGCAGTCCTGGCGGGTGCAGTGGCTGGACGGGGACACCTGGCGGGCGGTCGACAACACCACGCCGTACGAGGTTGCAGTCGACCGGCTCAACACCACGGCGTTCGCACCGGTGAGGGCGCAGTACGTCCGGCTGGAGGCGGTACTGCGCCCGACCTACTCCGGCGGATTGCTGCAGCTCCTGTTCGCATGACGGGGCCGAGCTGTCAAAGTGCGGCAGGCCGAACAGGCCCCTTACAGCTGCAGGGCGCTGGGGAATCTGGTCTCGAAGTCGAGGACGGCCGCCCAGGTGGGTCGGACGGCCACGCGTGCCATCGGCATGCCCCGCATCTGGGACAAGAACGCGGCACCCTGCTCGGGTCCCATGTACCGGTGGGCGGACTGCGCGTACTCCGGTACGACGTCGTCCTGCAGCTCGACCGTGGCGTCGCCCCGAACCAGCAGGACCTTGTACGGCCACGCCGCACTCTCGTCGATCGTGACCGCGACGTCATGGTTCGCCGCCAATGCCTTCAGCTTCGGAGCCCTCGGCGGAGTGCCGAACACGATCTCCTCGCCGGTCCAGGTGAACCAGATCGGCACAACCCGCGGTGTGCCGTCGGTCCACAGATAGGCGAACCGGGCCGGCTGACGGCATTCGAGCAATTGCTGTGCGACCGGATCTTGCAGAACTGCGAGATCTCCCTGCATGGTCGTCATGACTACCTCCCCCGCGGGGTACCGAGCGCCCCGCGCCCTGTCGCCGACACTACGCCGCACACCAGCACCAGGCGAGGCGCCAGACGAAGCGACTCCGGACTGAACTAGCCTGTGCGCGTGGAGGCTGTTTTGCGGCTCGCGGTGCGGGCGGACGGACCTGCGGTGGCTGAGCTGGCCCGGGCCTCGGTATTGGAGGTGTTCCCGGCGTACCGCGACGCTGTGCAAACGGTCAGTGCGGCTGAGCACATCACCACGCTGGACACCGCACTGATCGACGACGGGCCCGGAGTACCGCTCTCCAAGGCTTCTGGCTTCACCGAGGTGGAGGCGGCTCAGCTGCCGATGCCCGACAGCACTGTGCTCGCCGGTGTCGCGATGGAACGACCGATTGAGGAGACCGCATGACTGCAGGCACCACTGTCACCGCTCCGGACGGCAGCGAGGTCGTACTGGGTGAGATCGGGACCCGCGTGCTGCTGAAGAACTCGCGGGTGCGCGTGTGGGAGGTGTCGTTGCAGCCCGGTGAGGCACAGGGCTGGCACCTGCACCACAACCCGTACGTCGTGCTGTGCCTGTCGACATCTCCGTGCCACATGGACTGGCTGGACGGCAGTCCGGCGCGCCAACTGAGTGAGACCGTCGGCGGGTCTGTGTACCGCCCGGTGTCCCCGGTGCACATGCTCACCAACGACGGTGACCAGCTGTACCTCAACCGCCTGATCGAGGTCCTCGACCTGGGCGAGGAGGCTAGCGGCGACCCGTACTTCGTGGTCGCGGGCGTCCCGGCGGAGTCCGGCTTCGAGCAGGCCGGCGAGCTCCCGGTGAAGGTGGTCGTCGACGAGGACGACGTACGCGTGCAGCACGTGACACCCGAGGCCGGCGAGTCGTACACCTGGCACACCGGCGCCTACCCGGCCCTCGTGGTCGACCTGGACCTCGAGCACCCGGACGTGACGTACCTGGAGCCCGGCGAGTCCTACACGCTCCCAGCCAAGCCCTCACGCACCTCCGGCTTCAACCTGGTCGAGCTGCGCTACTACAGCAGGCCCCGCACCTGATCCGCGTCCCTGGCTTTGAGTACTGCGGCAGTGTCGATCTGGCTGAGGTCGGCCTGCCGCAATCGTGCTTTGACGAGGGGCACCTGTGGGCCGACGGCGCTGAGTTCGGTGACGCCGAGAGCTGCGAGTAGTACTGCGGCTTGGGGGTTGCTGGCGAGGTCACCGCAGACTGCGACGCGGACGCCGGCGTTGTGTACGACGTGATCGATGAGTTGGAGGACTGCGGGGTCCAGACCGTCGGCGAGCGACGCGACTGCGGTGTTGGTGCGGTCTGCGGCCGTTGTGTACTGCGTGAGGTCGTTCGTGCCGATGCTGACGAAGTCGAGATCCGTGGCGAGGGTGGCGACGCGCAACGCGGCGGCGGGCACCTCGACCATGATGCCGACCTCGAGGCCGTCCCGTGGACCGAGCTCGTCCAGTGCCCAGGCGACCTCGTCGGCGGTCGTGACCATCGGGAACATCACGTGGACCGGCGTTTCGGTCGCTACCCGACGGATGGCTTCTAGTTGGTCGCGCAGGAGCTCGGGACGACGGCGGAACACGCGGAGCCCGCGCTCGCCGAGGAACGGGTTCGCCTCCTTGGCCTGCGGGAGGAACGGGAGCGGCTTGTCGCCACCGATGTCCCAGGTGCGGATGGTGATCGGCCTGTTCTTCAGCGCTTGAGCGATCGCGCGGAAGGTCTCGACCTGTTCGTCGACGGTTGGCGCAGTACGACGGTCGCCGAAGAGCACCTCGGTCCGTACCAGGCCCGATCCGTCCGCACCGCGTGCGTCGACGGCATCTTGCACGACGCCGACGTTGACCAGTACCTCGATTGTCTTGCCGTCACGGGTAATGGCGGGCTCGTTCGCCTCGGTGACTGCTTGTTCGCGCTCGCTCTGCCGTTCGCGGATCGTCGCGTGGATTCGGTCTTCATCCGGTGCGACCTCGAAGGACCCGGTCCGTGCGTCGAAGGCGATCGTTGCGCCGGGCTGTACGTCGACGTCGCCGATCCCGGTGATGAGCGGGATGCCGCGGGAACGCGCGACGATCACGCCGTGGCCGGTCGTCCCTGCGGCTCGTACGGCGATCCCCGCGATCCGGCTCGCATCGAGCGTTGCCGCAGTTGCCGCATCCAGCTCGGGTACGACGAGGATGCCGTCGGCCGGTGTTTCCTCGGTCGCGCCGACGAGGATCCGCAGTACGCGATCTCGTACTGCGCGGACGTCTTGCGCGCGCTCGCGCTGGTAGGGATCGTCGAGCCCTTCGAAGGTGGACGCCAGGTCGTCGTACACGTCCTGCCAGGCGGTCGGAGCCGACGAGCCTCCGGAGATCGCATGCTCGACAGCCTCGAGGACCTTCCGATCCCCCAGCAAGGCGAGGTGAGCCACGAAGATGTCCCCGTGCTCGGGGGTGGTATCCCGCAGCTCACGGAGCTGCTGCCCCGCGGTTTCGACAGCGTGGTTGAGCCGCGCAAGTTCGTTGTCTCCGGCAACATAACCACTCAGGTCAACCTCGGACCCCAGGACCACCGCAGGCCCGATGGCCACATCCAACCCAGACCCACCTGCTGTGGCGCTGTCGGTTGCGGCCGTTCCCCCGGGGGAGGCGGGCAGGCTAGATGTCGACCCAGCTGTGGAGCCGCTGGGCGCGGCTCCTGTTGCAGGCGCGTCGCCGAAGTCTTCGGCGGCGAGCTTTTCGATGGCGGCCAGCGCTTCGGATGCCTGCTGACCGCTGGCACTCACACGGACCCGATGGCCTTGCTGGGCGTTGAGGGTTGCGACCATGCTCAGGCTGCCGGCATCGACCGGACCGCGACCCGTGTCCAAGTCGGTGAGTGTGATCGTCGCGTCGAAGCCGTTGACCAACCCGACCAGGCGGGCCGCCGGTCGTGCATGTAGACCATGCTCGTTGCCCAGCACAACCTCGACGCTCTGGTCGGCCTCCACGACAGGGGCAGCCTCGGCGGCAGGAGTGTCGCCGAGGTGGTCCTGCTTACCGACCAAGCCGCGTTCTGCCTCAGCAACCACAGCGTCGAGCGATGCGCCGGTGGAGGCAGTCACGACCGCCGCGACCAGCCCTTCGACCAACGGAGCACTGCTCAGCCGGACGTGGTCCCCAACGGACGGATCCACGAACTCGAGCGCCATCTCGGCGCTCAGCACAGCGCTACCGAGGTCCAGCAGCACCAGCACGCCGTCCGGGCTGTCCGCAGCAGTCAACGCCTCCGAGACCGCCATCGCGTCGGTGCCGAACGTCGTCGCGTCCAGCCCAGCGGCGACCGCGATCACGGGGCGCTTGTCCTCGGCAACCATCTCCGACGCAAGTCCGACCGCTGCCTCAGCCAATGCGCGGCTGTGCGACACCACCACGATGCCGATCATGCAGTTACCCGAACCGTCATGCCAACGTGCGCGCAGCGGACTCGAGGATCAGCGTCGTACTCGTCGCCCCCGGATCCTGATGCCCCGCGCTCCGCTCGCCCAGGTAGCTCGCCCGCCCCTTCCGCGCGACCAACGGCACCGTCGCATCCCGCCCTTTCGCCGCGGCCTCCGCCGCCGCGGTCAGCGCCGGACCGACCTCCGATCCATCCGCCACGGCAGCGTCGTACGCCTCCAGCGCGGGTGCCCAGGCGTCGTACATCGTCTTGTCGCCGAGCTCGGCCTTGCCACGGGCAAGCACACCCTCGACGCCCGCGTGCAGCGCCTTGCCGACCGCCTCGGCATTGATCGGCGAGACACCGGCCAGCGCGGTCCCGAACCGCAGGAAGAACGTGCCGTACAACGGCCCACTCGCCCCGCCGACCTTGCTGACCAGCGTCATCCCGGCCTTCTTCAACAGCTCATCAGCGCTCTCGAACGACGTCTCGTCCAGCACGCCGACAATCGCCTGAAACCCGCGATCCATATTCGCGCCATGATCTGCGTCCCCGATCGCCGAGTCCAACTCGGTCAGATACGCCGCATTCTCATGCAGCACACCCGCAGCATCCCGCAACCAGTTGACGAAGGCATCGACTCCCATGCTCATGCGCCCCAGCGTAGGCCTGGGGTGTTTACCGGGGCGTCCCAGAGGCGTACCAGTTCGTCGTCCACCTTGAGGAGGGTGACCGAGCAGCCGGCCATCTCCAGTGAGGTGATGTAGTTGCCGACGAGGGAGCGGGCGACGGTGATGCCGGCGCGGTCGAGGAGTTGGGCCACCTCGTTGTACATGAGGTACAGCTCGATCAGCGGCGTACCGCCCATGCCGTTGACGAAGGCAATGACCGAATCGCCTTGCTGGTAAGGGAGATCGCTGACGACTGGATCGACCAGCATCGCGGCGATCTCGCGTGCCGGGGCCAACGGCAACCGTTGGCGGCCGGGCTCGCCGTGGATGCCGATGCCGACCTCCATCTCGTTGTCGGCCAGGTCGAACGTCGGCTTGCCCGCGGCCGGGACCGTGCACGACGTGAGTGCCATCCCCATGCTGCGGCCGTTGTCGTTCACCCGGCGGGCGAGATCCGCGACCTGCGGCAGCGGCTGGCCCTCCTCGGCGGCCGCGCCGACGATCTTCTCCAGCAGCACGGTCACACCGACGCCGCGGCGACCGGCCGTATAGAGGCTGTCCTGGACGGCGACGTCGTCGTTGGTCACGACCGACTGCACCTCGGTGCCGGCGTCGGCCGCGGCCAGTTCGGCCGCCATCTCGAAGTTCATCACGTCGCCGGTGTAGTTCTTCACGATGTGCAGTACGCCGGCGCCCCCGTCGACCGCCTTCGTCGCCGCCATCATCTGGTCCGGCACCGGGGAGGTGAACACCTCACCCGCACACGCGGCGTCCAGCATCCCGAGCCCGACGAACCCGCCGTGCATCGGTTCGTGCCCCGACCCGCCGCCGGAGATGAGCCCCACCTTGCCCGGCCTCGGCGCGTCCTTGCGGTAGACGATCCGGTTCTCCAGATCCACCCGCAGCCGATCCGGATGCGCTGCCGCCATCCCCTGCAGCGCTTCACTCACAACATCACCTGGGTCGTTGATGAGCTTCTTCATGTCCCCATCTGAGCACACGCCCGCCCAGAACGGGAGCCCCCGATCAGACGGCCTCGACCTCGGACAGCAACGGAATCGACCTGATCGATCGACTGACGGTGAGCAATACGGAGCCGGCTACCAGCAGGCCGCCGAAGACCAGCAGCGCCGTCCTCGCGCCGAGTGTCTCCAGGAACAGGCCACCGAGGAACGGAGCCAACGGCATCGAGATGTTCGACAGGAACATCACCGCGCTCTGTGTCCGACCCTGGAGGTTGTCGGGCGTGATCAGCATCTGGTAGCCGAACAGGCCCGAGTTCAAAGCCGGCAGCAGGAAGATCGCGAACGCCGGCAGCAGGATCAGTACGGCGGGACGCGTGGTGGCGGCGGTCGCGGTGAACGTGACGGTGATGATCCAGCAGGCGACGACCGTGATCCGGCCGGTGGTGAATCTGGACAGCAGTTTCGGCGACGCGATCGCGCCGGCCAGCCCGCCGATCCCCATCGCGGTCTCCAGCAGCCCGATCACCGACGGCCGCACGCCGCGCTGCTGCATGCTGAGGATGAGAACCAGGATGGTCCCGTTCGCGGCGAAGTTGAGGATCGTGCCGACCACCGCGATCGTCCGCAATGAGGCCTGCCGGAACAGCCACGTCAGGCCGGAGCGGATCGCCTTGAGCATCGGCTCGTGTGCGTCGCCGTCCGGCTTCGCGGCCGGCAGCGGATGGCGGATCGTCACGAGCAGGATCGCCATCACCAAGTACGAGATCGCGTCGACGGCGACCGGGATGACCCGGCCGATCGAGAACAGCAGGCCGCCGAGCGGTGCGCCGGTCAGACCGGCGAGGTTCTGCCGGCCGTGCGCGGCGGCGAGGGCGGTGCTGATGTCTTCCGGGGCGACGATCTGGCGGAGCGCGCCGGACTCGGCGGGCATGAACATGGCGAACCCGGCGCCGTTCAGGAGGCTGACCGCGATCAGGTGCGGGAGTGTGAGGTGGCCGAGCCAGCCGGCGACCGCCACCGAGCCGAACAGGACGGCGCCGACGAAGCTGTAGCCGACCAAGATGCGGCGCCGGCTCCAGCGGTCAGCCAGCGCGCCCGCGGGGAGCGCGGCCAGGGTTGCTCCGAGCGCGTACGCCGTACCGATCAGGCCTGCCTGGACCGGCGAGCCGGTGATGGCGAAGCCGAGCAGGGTGAAGACGAACGAGCTCATCGCGGAGCCGATGGAGCTGATCGTCTGGCCGGTCAGCAGCTTGAGATAGTCACCGTTGTGCAATAACCCCCGGGCGGACATAACCCGGAGGGTATGCCCGGGCTAGGTCAGTCCTTGGGACGCAGCAGCGGGCGGACGACCTCACGGGCGTCGTGGATGCGGGACTTGACCGTGCCCAGCGGTGCGCCGACCTCGGCGGCGATCTCCTCGTAGGACAGTCCGTAGACGTCGCGGAGCACCAGCGGCGTGACCATCTGGGGACGGTCGCGCTCCAGGGTCTCGAGTGCCTCCAGGAGGTCCAGGCGGGTGCCGGCGATCACGCTGGTGGTCCGCGGGTCCGGCTTCTCCATCTGCTCCGGGTTGTGCGCGGCCTGCGCGCTGCGCTTCAGCTTGCGGTACGTCGAACGGGCCGAGTTGGCCGCGACGGAGTGGACCCAGGTGGAGAAGCTGCTGCGGCCGGAGTACGTGTTGATCTTGGTGGCGATGTTCAGCAGCGCTTCCTGGGCCGCGTCCTCCGCGTCGGCGGAGTACGGCAGGACGCTGCGGCAGATCCGCAGGACGCGGGGGTAGACCTGCCGCAACAGGTCGTCCATCGCGTTCTTGTCACCCGCCTGCGCCTGCTCCGCGAGGGTTGCGAGGTCGTCGGTCGGGCTGGTGCTCTCGCTCATCTGCGCCTTTGCTCTCGATCGGCCCCGGCACGGGACACTCCAGTACTCCATAATGCCCTGTATGGGGGTCCCAACCAGACTCGGGCGTTACGTCGTGCGCCGACGCCTGGGCTCAGGCGGTTTCGCTACGGTATGGCTTGCTCACGATGAGCAACTGGATGCCGAAGTGGCGATCAAGGTGCTCGCGGACAACTGGGGACATGACGATTCGGTCCGGCACCGGTTCCTCGAGGAGGGCCGGTTCCTGCGCCGGGTCGAGTCCGAGCACGTCGTCCAGGTGCACGATGTCGGCGAACTGGAGGACGGCCGCCCTTTTCTGGTGCTGACGTACGCCGACCGGGGCACGCTGGCCGACCGGTTGAAGGAGAAGCCCCTTCCGCTGGCCGAGGCCGTGGACGTGGTGGTCCAGGTCGGCCGCGGCCTGCAGGCCCTGCACCGGCGCGGTCTGCTGCACCGCGACGTGAAACCGGCCAACGTTCTGTTCCGCAGTACGGACGACGGCGAGCGGGCGGTCCTGTCCGACCTCGGTCTGGGGAAGTCGCTCGACGAGGTGTCGAGGATCACGATGCCCGGCGGCACCCCGTCGTACGTCGCTCCTGAGCAGGCGCTGGGGGAGCGGTTGGACCAGCGCGCCGACCAGTACTCGCTGGGTGCCGTCGCGTACGCCGCTCTGACCGGGCGGTCCCCGCACCAGGTCGACGGGCTCGGCGCAGCGAGCCGGGTCGAGGTGGCGCCGCCGCCGAGCTCGCTCGGGTTCGAACTGCCGGAGCAGGTCGACGCCGCGATCGTCCGTGCGCTGGATCCGGACCGGGAGAAGCGCTGGCCGGACGTTCAGTCGTTCACGCGGGAACTCGTGGGCGGGCTCGACGAGACCACGCACGACTTCCCGCTGTCGATCCGCGAAGTGGTTGCCGTAGACACGGATCACCTGGGTGCGAAGACCGCGCTGAGCGACGAGAACCAGCCGACGGTCGTGAAGCTCGCCGAGCCGTCGGTCGACGCAGAGACCGTCGCGGTTGACGCACCCGCCGTACCGGAAGAAGTCACAGAGAAGGTCGAGCCGGAGCCCAGGCGGAAGCGGAAACGCGGCCGGTGGATCGTCGCGGCTCTGCTCGCGCTGGTGGTCGGTGGCGGCGCCGGGTACGCCGGACAGTGGTACCTGTCCAGTCGCAAGGCGATCGTCGTCTCGCAGGGACCGTTCCAGGTGACAGTGCCGCGGTCCTGGGCGAGGTCGATGGCTCAGACCGACTGGCTTGCGCCGGGCAGCAAGGCCCGGACGCCCGCGTTCCGGGTGAGCCGGGACGCGGACTGGTCGGCGATGACGCCGGGAGTGTTCATCGGCGTCGCGGGCTCGAAGCTTGCCCTGCCGGACAACAAGGCGCTCGGCTGCAAACCCGGTCCGACTTATCCGGGCACGTTCAATGACCGGCCGACCACGGACCGGATTTCCAGTGGATGCGCCGGGGCGGATATGGTCCTGTTCGAACGGGTCGTCGATCGCGGGGACGGCGGCTCGCTGCTCGTCCAGGTGATCACGCCAGATGCCGCCCGGGCTGCCGAGATCGCCGATTCGGTGAAGTACTAGCGCTGAGGAAGTCCCCCATGCGTTTTCCGTCCGAACGGCTGCGGCCGTCGCCGGCGCTGATGCAGTCTGCCCGTCGTACGTTCTATCGGCTGCGTTCCACGATCTTCCGCACCATCTGGCCGGTCGACTAATCGATTGTGAGCCAGGTGATGCCGAGCGCAACCACCCACAGGATGCCGCCCACCCAGGCAAGGGTGTGGAGACCTGCGGTGAAGGTCGCGGAGTGGCTCAGAACCGCACTGTAGAGCGCTACGCCCGCTGCGCCGACGGCCTGCCGTGCCGTGTTGTTGACGCCACTGGCCAGTCCCGCGCGATCCGCGGGCAGCGCTGCGATGGCCGCGTGCACTACCGCGGCGGTCAGTAGACCCATGCCTATGCCCAGGCACACCTCGACGGGAATGACTGCGCCGTAACGGCTGTCCGGGTGTACGACGAGCAGGCAGAACGAGCCGATCGCCCCGAGAGCAAGGCCGATCGACATCGGGAGCCGAGAACCGTACCGAGCGGTGATGCGGCCTGCCACCGGGCCGAGGACTGCCAGCGGCAGCAGAACGGGCAGCAACTCCAGACCGGAACGAAGTGCGGATTGGTCCAGATGCTCTTGTAGATAAAGGGTCAGAGCGAGCAGCGTGCCTAGGCCAACCAGATTCATCAGGCCGGAGACCACGTTGGCGCCGACGAACGCCGGACCGATGCGCAGCCGGACGTTAGCCTCGTGTCGAGCGGTACGGCGTCGCGGCACCATCCGCCAAGCCATTGGCAGCACCAACGCGATGATCGGCAGATTGATCAGGAACACCGCCCGCCAGCCGAATCCGCTGACCAGTACGCCGCCGAGGATTGGCCCGGCGACCAACGCGAGTGCGCCCGCGCCGGCCCAGATCCCAACTGCTCGGGCCCTCGCGGCGCTGTCGACGTACTGATCGGTGATGACGGCCAGCGTGCCCGGTAGGAGCAGAGCGGCACCGATGCCCTGAAGTGCGCGCGCTGCGACCAGGAGCTCGATGTTCGGCGCGATGCCGCACACCAGGGACGCGCAGCCGAAGACCGTCAGGCCGGCAAGGACAGTACGGCGGTGGCCTATGCGGTCGCCCAGTGCTCCACAGACCAGCAGTAGCCCGGCCAGCGCGATCATGTAGCCGCTGACTACCCACTGCTGCCCGGCTGCGCTGGTGTCGAGGCCGGTCCGGATCGTCGGCAGCGCGACGTTGACCACCGTCACGTCGAGCTGGACGAGGAAGATTCCGACACAGAGCAACGCGAGAAGCATGGTTCCCACGTTTCCACCGAAACACTTCGGGTTGCGCCGAAGTATGACGGTGTGAGCATGGAAGCCATGAGCGGAGATGCCGATGTGGCTCGCGCCGCCGGCCTGATGGCCGAGCCTGCGCGGGCGAAGGTCCTGATGGCGCTGGCGGACGGCCGCGCGCTGCCTGCCTCCTTGCTGGCTTCAGAGGCCGGTGTGTCTCCGCAGACCGTCAGCGGTCACCTGCGCAAACTGCTGGACGGCGGTCTGGTCGCGGTCGAGCAGTCCGGGAGACACAGGTACTACAAGCTCTCCGGACCGGAGGTGGCCGCGGCCGTAGAAGCCCTGGCCCGCATCGCGAAACCCCAACCGATCAAGTCGCTCCGTCAGAGCACCCGCGCTGCAGCACTCCGCGAAGCCCGCACCTGCTACGACCACCTGGCCGGTCGCCTCGGCGTCGCCCTGCTCGACGGTTTGGTACGCCGGGAGGCCCTGACCCGCACCGACGGCGGCGTCGGCGCTGAGCGTCGTCCGGACGACCCACTGGCCGCACAACTCCCGGATGGGCCGTATGCGTTGGGCCCCAACGCCACCGAGGTATTCGGCGAACTGGGCGTCGACCTGGACGACCAGCCGTCCCGCCGCCAACTCCTGAGGTTCTGCGTCGACTGGAGCGAACAACGCCATCACCTGTCCGGCCAACTGGGCGCATCCGTCGTAGACAGCCTCCTGACCCGGAACTGGCTCCACCGCCGCCCGAACCAACGAGCCGTCGACCTGACCCCCACCGGCCAAAAAGCCCTCGCCGGACTGTTGGCAGGCTAGGAGGGGCGTAGCGGCGAGTCGTCCCGGGTCGCCGAGTTGGCCGCGTGGTCCAGGATGTCTTCCATGGCTTCCCGGTCCTGGGGCAGGCCGGTGACCGCGATCTCGAAGGTGCACAAACCCTCGTGGTTGGCGACCCACCGGATGATCACGTAGCGGAGCGAGTTCTCCGGCACGTAGGTGTAGACCAGCGTGGCTTCCTTGGTCTCCGGGTCCACGGTGCTGGATTTGATCGAGAGCATCTGAGCGGCCGGCACCGTGGCGAGGTCCGTGAGCCTCTGGGCCATCGACTCGGCGGGTGGCCGGCGGATGGTGAACCCGGCCTCGATCCGGATCCAGCGCTTGGAGGTCGGGTCGGTGTAGCGTCCGATCTTCGGCGGGTCAGGCTGGGTGAAACTCCAGTCCCTCGGCACCTTCAGGCGGACATCCGACCGCACGACGCTGGTCGCGGTGAATTCACGGATCCTGTACTCCAGGTCGTCCTTGTCCAGCGCCTTCGTGTCGTCGGGGACGATCTGCTTCGGCGGCGGGGCCGGTGTGGTCGGCGTCGTACCTGGCTCCGAGGTGGCTGCCATCGGCAGCGGCGCCGCAGTACCGGCCAGGCTTGGCTCTTCGGTGAGGAACAGACCGACGCCGTACCCGCCCGCGCCACCGACCCCGGCCAGCGTGAGCAGACCGGCGCCGAGCAGCGCGCGCCGCGACATCGTCCTCTTCACGCCCCCACCTTCCCCAGTTCCCTACTCAACAGAAGACACCTGAGTACAGTCTCAGGTTGCATGCCTCGAGGTAACAATTCTGTGAAAGCGCTCAGCCGACCTGATGAACCGACGCCGAGGTCCGCTGCAGAACCTCGTCCAGGGCGGCGGCGTCCTCAGGGATGCCGGTGATGCTCATCTCGACGTTCGTCAGTTGGCCGTCGATCGCGATCCAGCGCACGATCACGTAGCGGAGCGTCTGGCCCGGGATATAGGTGTAGATCAGCGTCGCGACCGGGCGGGGATCGCCGTCCTCGCCGTTGATCTTGCCGGTGGTGTCGCTGACGATCCGTACGTCGTTCTCCGGCGCCTGGCTCTTCTTGAGGTCGACGATGAGCTGGGCCATCGCTGCCGCGGGAGTCGTGTCGACGGGCTCGACCGCCTCGATCCGGACCCCTCGCTCCTTCTGGTCGTCCAGGTACTTCACCTCTTGCGGCCGCTTCGGGTCGCGTGTCTGCTTCCAGCCCTGAGGGATCTCGATCGAGAGCTGTACGGACGGCTCGTCCTGTGGAGTGACGGTGAAGGAACGGCGGGTGTAGTCGAGGCCTGGCTGGAGTGGCTCGAGGTTGCTCGGGATCGGGGTCTTGACCGGCAGGGAAGGCTCAGTGGGAGTCGGTGCCGGGGATTCCGACACGGTGCCCAGGGGTCCGGCTGTGCCGGAAGCGGTCGGTTGTGGGGTGTCCAGGCGGTCGCCGGTGTAGTAGCCACCGCCGACGCCGAGCGCCAGAGCCAGCAGCAGAAGGCCGGCCAGGAGGACTCGTCTCACGCTTGCACCGGTCCGCGGGTCGAGCGCGTGGACATGGCGGGACCGCCGGGCAGCAGTACGACGTACGGCGTACCGGCCGGATGCGGGGAGGCGGTCACGGGCACGGCGCCATCTTCTCAGGAGAGGCGGGCACGAGCCCAAAACCGCGGTGGAGACCTTTTCGGACCGCTCCTGACTGAATCCTTTCAACGAGGACTTGACACCCTCCCGGGCCGTACGTAGCGTCCCGGTGACGAAAGTAACACGATCCTGCGGTTACTTCACACTCTTCGCCGGTATCTCCGGCGCTCAGGAGGACCCATGGCACTCGACCAGTCCGTCAGCCGACGGCGGCTCCTGCAGCTGATCGGCGGTGCCTCCGTCGCCGCCGCCGCGGTCGGCACCCTGGCGGCCTGCGGCGGAGGCGGCAGCGGCTCGTCCTCGTCCGGCGGCACGCTCAAGGTGATCGGCGTCGGCGACCAGGAAGCCGGTCTGCGGAAGGTGCTCGACGCGTACAAGTCGTCGCACTCCGGCTTCGACTTCAACCTCTCGTTCGCGCCGGCCGACCAGGTGCAAACCGCGCTGCGGACTCAGCTCGGCGGCGGCAATGCACCCGACGTACACGTCGTGTACCCCGGTAACGGCAGCGCGATGTCGATGGCCCAGCTGGCCAAGGCCGGACTGCTCGCCGACCTCAGCAGCCAGTCCTGGACGCAGAAGATCCCTGACGGCTTCAAGGGCGCGTTCCAGAGCGACGGCAAGACGTACATCTTCTCGCCCGGCTCGAGCATGCTCGGCGCGATCTACAACAAGAAGGCGTTCGCGACCGCGGGCGTCGAGCCGCCGACCACCTGGTCGGAGCTGCTCTCGGTCTGCGAGAAGCTCAAGGCGAAGGGCATCGTCCCGATCGCGCTGGGCGCGCAGACGCCGTGGATCACCCAGCTGATCCCGTACGCGCTGGTCCCGGGCACGGTCTACGCCAAGACGCCCGACTTCGACGACAAGATGCTCGCCGGGCAGGCCTCGTTCGCGGACTCCGGCTGGGTCGACGCGATGAACAAGTACCTCGAGCTGCAGAAGAAGGGTTTCTTCAACGACAACCCGAACGGTACGACGTACGAGCAGGCGACCTCGATGGTTGCCACCGGCAAGGCTGCGATGGCGGTCCAGGTCTCCGCGGTGCTGTCGGCGTTCCGGGCCGCGTCGCAGACGCCGGACGACCTGTCGATGTTCCCGTTCCCGGCCACGGATGTTGCCGCTGACAACTGGATTCCCGCCGGCGTCGTAGTCGGTATCGCGGTCAGCGCGAAGAGCAAGAAGTCGGATCAGGCCAAGTCGTTCCTCGACTACTGCGGCCAGCAGGAGAACCTGAACACCTGGGCCGAGGCCGTCTCCTGCGTCCCGCTGTACGGCGATGCGAAGGTGGACCCGGCGCTGACGCTGTTCCTGCCCGCGCTGAAGGCGAACAAGGCGGTCCCGTTCATGGACCAGCGCTGGCCGAACGCCGAAGTACAACCGACCCACTTCGCCGTCGTCCAGGAACTCCTCGGCGGCAAGACAACCGTCGACGCCGCCCTGAAAAAAATGGACGAGGCCTACCGGAAGAAAGCATGAGGGTACGTATTGCCCCGCCTTGGTGGTTCGCGATCCCGGCGATTGTGGTGTACGCCGTGGTGGTGCTGTATCCGAGCATCGCGGGGGCGGGGTCGGCGTTCACGGACTGGTCCGGGATTGGGAATGCCAAGACGTTCGTCGGGATCGACAACTTCAAACAGTTGGCGCACGACAGCCAGGCGCTGGGGGCGTTGCGTAACACGTTGCTGCTGACGGTCGCGATCGTCGTTGTGCAGAACGGGATCGGGCTGTTGCTGGCACTCGGCGTACACACCGGGATCAAGAGCCGGATGGCGTTGCGGCTGGTGTTCTTCGCGCCGGTCGTGGTGAGTCCGGTGATGGTGTCGTTCCTGTGGAAGTTCGTCTACAACCCGGCGCCGGACGCGGGGCTGAACGCGGCGCTGGGAGCGGTCGGGCTCGGTGGATTGCGGCAGGACTGGCTGGGGAACCCGTCGCTGGCGTTGTGGTCGGTCGCGTTCACGGTGATCTGGCAGTGTGCCGGGTACTCGATGGTGATCTTCCTGGCCGGGCTCGAAGGCGTGCCGGCCGAGCTGCACGAGTCCGCGATGGTCGACGGCGCCGGCACGGTGGCCCGCTTCCGGCACATCACCTGGCCGCTGCTCGCGCCGGCCGTGACGATCAACGTGATGCTGTCGACGGTGGGCGGGCTGACGCTGTTCACGCAGATCATCGCGATGACGAACGGCGGGCCCGGGTACGCGACGGACACGCTGTCGACGGTGTTGTACAAGCAGGCATTCGTGTTCGGGAAGTTCGGCTACAGCACCGCGGTCGCGCTGGTACTGGCGATCTTCGTCGCGGCCGTGTCGTTCCTGCAGATCGGGTACTTGAGGTCGAGGGAGACGGCGGCATGAAGTATCGCCCTCGCACGTTCCTGCTGGAGCTGGTGATGATCGCGGTCGCGATCGGATTCCTGTTCCCGGTGTACGTGCTGGTGACGCTGGCGTTCAAGGATCCCCAGCAGATCGCGAACCGGCCGTTGTCGCTGCCGTCCCCTCCGAGCGTGGGGAGCTTCGGCGAGGCGTGGCGGTCGGCCGACCTGAGCTCGGCGTTGCTGAACAGCACGGTGATCACCGTGGTCAGTGTCGTGCTGCTGATAGCGTTCGGCTCGCTGGCGGCGTACTTCCTGGCTCGTACGGCGACGCGCCTGAGTTACAGCCTCTACATCCTGTTCCTGGTCGGCATCATCCTGCCGTTCCAGCTGGGGATGATCCCGCTGTACCAACTCGTCGACAATCTCGGCCTGCTCGGGACGTACCAGGGCATGATCATCTTCTACACAGGGATCCAGCTGCCGTTCACGGTCTTCCTCTACACGGGCTTCATCCGGTCGCTCCCGGCGGACTACACGAACGCCGCGCTGATCGACGGGGCGTCGCATCTGCAAGCCTTCGCGCACGTGATCTTCCCGCTGCTCCGGCCGATCACCGGAACAGTCCTGATCCTGAACGCTGTACAGATCTGGAACGACTTCTTCACGCCGTTGCTCTACCTGGGCGGCTCCGGCCACGAGACCGTCCCGGTGCGGGTGTTCGCTTTCGTCAACCAATACACGTCGAACTACGGCCTGGTCGCCGCCGGCTTGATCCTCGCCGCCCTCCCCATCCTGCTCCTGTTCCTGATCCTCCAGCGCTACGTAATCCGCGGCTTCGCCTCCGGCCTGAAGGGTTGACCTCCTGTAACGCGGGGGCGTCTGGCTCGATAGATCAGCGGGTGCGCATTGGTTCGCCCGTTTCTGACTCTGGGGGTTCCTTTGCGTAACGTTCTTCTGCGTTCGGCCGTGCCGATGGCGCTGTCGGCGCTGATTCTGACCGTGGCAGCACCGGCGATGGCATCGGGTGAGCAGGCTGCGGCCGTTCCCTCGGTGCCGGCCGGTGTGCGGGTGAAGGGCACGTTCACCGGTATCGACCTGGCCTGGAGCCTGCCGGCCGACGTCGGAACCGGCCTCACCGGCTTCGTCGTCCACCGCAACGTGAACGGGACCGAGTCCACGTACCCGGTGCCGCCGACCAAGCTGAACTGGCAAGACACCGAGCGGATCCCGGGTGCGACGTACTCCGTGGCCGCGGTGGACGCCGACGGCGAGGGACCGGCCAGCACCCCGGGCCCGGCCGACACCGTGCCAGGCACACCGTCCGCCGCGCCGACCGATGCCATCACCGTCGCGCACACCGTGACGACCGACGGTGTCAGCCGCACGTTCCTCGGCCAGATCGCCGTCCAGGGCGCGACCCAGGTGATTCCGCTCGCCACCTCCGGCCCGACGCAGCAGGTCGACAAGGCCATCGCGGCGTCGGCCGACGGACGGCAGGTCGTCTTCTCGCAGGGGCAGGCGAGCCTGTGGACGGTCTCCGCGGTCGTCCCGCACGCCCAGCCGGTGAAGATCCTGGACGGTTCGAGCGGGATCACGGCGAAGTCCTGGTCACCGGACGGCACCAAGATCGCCTTCGAACGCGAACAGAGCGGAACGTCCTGTGTCGAGATCATCGGCGCGACCGGCGGTACGCCGGTCCGGGTCGGCTGCAACCTCGCCGCGCCGTCATGGCTGCCCGACAACCAGACCCTGATCGTCAAGGATCAGGTGACGGGAAGGCTGCAACGAGTCCGGGCAACGGTGGGCGGTGCGGTCCTGACCACTTACACCGGCACCGAGTTGGCCCAGCACCCGGTTGCGTCACCGGACGGTCTGTGGATCGCCTACTTCAAGAACACCTCGGTGAACGTGCTTCCGGTGGCCGGCGGCTCTCCCGTACCGGCGCCCTCGTACGGCACGAGCGGAGACTCGATCAGCTGGGCCAAGTTCAACCTCCTGCTCGTCGCCCGCCGGACCGACACCGGGAGCAGCACGCTCCAGCAGATACCGGTCAATGACGGACGGCCGTACGTGAACGGGGAGCTGTTCGTGCCGCCGGCCGGGGAGACGGTCGAATCGGCCGTCTGGCAAGGTCCGCGGCTCACGATCAAGCCGACCCCAGCTGTTGTGGGGCCGAACCTGTCGCTGCCCTTCGACACGACCGGACTGGTCAATCCTTACGTGACCTGCGAATTCGACGGTGTGAAGACCGCGCCGTGCCCGGCATCGCCCTTCCAGCGGACCGGCGTCGCAGCGGGCCAGCACGTACTGCGCATCCAGGGTGTCGAGGACGGCGGACGCGGAACCGAGGCCGTTCGCTGGCTGACGGTCGACACCACCGCGCCAACCGTCAAGGTGACTGGGCCGACGTTCGACGTCACCAAGGCCGCGACGGCGAATGTGACCTATGCCAGCTCGGATGCCAACGGCGTCGCGTCGTACGACGTCAGGTGGCGGATTGCGCCGACAGCGGGGAACTTCGGCGCCTACGCCACGGTCAAGTCCGGTACGACGGCCGCGTCGGTGGCGATCGGTCTTGCGGCGGGCTACGAGTACTGCGTCTCCGTCCGGGCACGCGACGTCGCCGGCAACCTCTCGGGCTGGACCGCCGACAAGTGCTTCTCGCGGCCCTCGGACGATCGCCTGATGGGCGCCGCCAAGGGCTGGGTCCGTGCCTCCAACCGCGCGTACTACCTGGGCACCGCGACCGCGACCACCGCGAAGGGCATCTCCGTCTCGCGCAGCGTCCAGGCCAAGCGACTGTTCCTCATCGCGACGAAGTGCGTCACCTGCGGCGGACTCAACGTCTACTACAACGGCAAGTACGTCGGCGCGGTGAACCTGTACAAGGCCACCACCGAGTACCAGGCGATCATCCCGCTGCCGGTGCCGGCGACCTTCCTGACCGGGTCCGTCCTGCTGACCACGCGGACGTCCGGCCAGATCTACCAGGTCGACGGGCTCGCGGTACGCCGTACCTGATCCGTCTAGTAGACCTCGATGCGGTCCAGGCTGATGACCGTGCTGGTGGACGCCGGGTTCTTGTCGCCGGTGACTCGCACCTTCAAGGTGTGGGCACCGGCGGCGAGTGCCGGGCTGATGTACATCAGCTGCTCGCCGACGCGGATTGAGCTGTAGTAGTCGATGCGCTGCTCGGGGCCGCCGTCGACGGAGATCGCGGCGATCCCGTTGCGGGTGTCGGCGACGCTGAGCAGTGCAGCCCGCGTGCCGGTGAAGTGGATCGTGGCGGTCGCGTTGGTCTCGCCGCTCCAGTGGTCGTTGCCCCAGAAGCACTGGTTGCCGCAGCCGGATCCTGAGCTCCAGTTCCCGGCGTACACCACTGTGCTGTCGGTGTCGTTGATCCAGTAGTTCGACGAGCCGGGGTCGCCCGACGGCAGGTTCTGCGTCGCGCCGGCGGCGAGCGGTCGGCCGAGGTTCGGGGTGCCGTCGGCGTTCCAGGTGATCTTCTGGACCCGCGTCGTACGGAATGAATACGTGTACGTGCTGGTGTTCTTGCCGTGGTACGCGATCCAGTCCTCGGTGCCGTCGGGCGACTTGAAGAACGAGTGGTGGCCCGGACCCCAGACGCCGGTCTCATCGTTGCGGGAGAAGATCGGGCCGGCGTGCTGGACCCAGTTCGACGCGACCATCGGGTCGGCGCCGTTCGCGATGCTCTTCATCCACAGCTGGTAGTCCGGCTTGCCGGTGTCGCACGTCGAGTAGGTCAGGAACGTACGGGTCGCGCCGTACAGCGGTGTGGGTCCTTCGCGGACCTCCGAGCAACCGCCGTCCGCGGGGATCGCGACGCGGCCGCCGGTGGCGGTCCAGGGATTGCTCATCCGGACGATGTACAGCTGCGCCGGTCCGCCCTGACCGCGGCCGGGGCCGGTCCAGACGAAGTACTGCTGACCGTTGACCGTGATCGGCTCGCCGTCGATCGCGTACTCACCGAAGTCCGCGATCTTCGCCTTGAAGGAGTACGGGCCGAGCGGATCGTCGCCGGCCGACTCGAGGACATACATCCGGTGGTTCGCGTCGACGCCGTCCGAGGCCGTGTAGTAGATGTACCAACGCCCGCCGACGTGACGGAACGCCGGCGCCCACATCTGCGTGTTGCGCGAGGTGTCCGAGTCCCGCCACACCACCTGCTCCGGCTGCACGAGCAGCGTGGCAAGACTGGCCGACGCCCAGATCCCGATCCGGTCGCCGCGTGTGGTCGCGACGTAGTACTTGCCGTTGTAGAACATCATCGACGGATCCGCGGACGGATTCACCGGATTCCGGAAGGTCTGCGACGACACCGTGTTCCTCTCGACGGCGGGAGCGTTCGCTCCGACCGAGCCGGTCAGGAGCACGGCGAGCAGGGTGGCGAGGACGGGGCGGAAGAAGCTCATGGGGCACCTCTCGAAACCTGGGGGCGGACCAGTCTCAACCTCGGTTCTACTGGCTGTTTGCCATCGTTGTAAACCCTTGAAACGAGGATCGAACGGGCCCGCCCTCGTTCAGCCCCGCTCGTGCTTGTCGAGCTTGCGCTGCGCCTTCTTGGCGGCCTTCTGAGCTGAGTGGATGTTGCTCGCCGCGGTCTTGACGGCCTGCTTCGATCCAGGCATGCCGCGCAGCCGCTGAGCGTCCCGCTGGCCCTCCTTGGCCTGCTCGACGCGCTCGACCGCCGTGTTGACCTCTTGCTCCAGACGCCGTTGCTTGCGGTTCTGTCCCCAGCTGCCCATAGCTGAAAGCCTTTCGTGAGTTGTCGTGCTGTCGGAGGTTCCGACGCCGACCGTAGAACCTCCGGTTCCTGGCACAGCACCCTTTCGATCTGGGTCGAAAGGAACCTCTGGATGAGGTATGGCGTCTCACCGCACATGAAGCTCAAGGTGCGGGTCGTGCAGTACCGGCACGACTGCTGGTACGCCGACATCGACGACGCGGATGATCGTCAGCCGGACGATCCCTACTGGTACGCCGACGGTTGCCGTACCCAGGCCGAAGCGGTCGCGCTCGCGTGTACCCAGCTCGCCGCGTTCGACCAGGCGGTTGCCGCCGGCACGCTTCCGTCCCGGCTCAGCGAGACCATCGCCGCTTGATCCGCCGGACCTCGCTCGAGCTCATTCTCTTCGAGCTGTAACGCAACGTCACGGTGACCGGATGTAACCCCGAGGGGGAACTCACCATGGCAACGTTCAATCCACCACCGGCCTGGAGTCGCCTGCGAAGGCCGCGCTGTGTCCACAGAAACGGCTGTGGATAACAGCGTTTGGTTGTGGATAGGTGGACGGTTGCTGTGGACAACCTGGGGTTGGTTGTGGAGGGGGCAGCTAATGCTGGTGAGGCTGCACGTGCAGTCCGGCTGGTGAGAGAACGGTTGCCGGGGTGGGGTTGTGGTGGTGAGATAGGTGGCCGTGTGCCGGATGAAACTTTACGAAGATTTAGCCGTGACATTCGGCGCGCCAGCTCGTTGATCTATCAGGCAGTTCGCGAATCAGCGGATCGCTGGGGAATCCGGAGGGACGCTCGTGCACAAGTTCAACGCTCCACCCGACTGGCCTGAACCACCGAGTGACAGCTGGCGTCCGCCGATGGGCTGGGAGCCTGACCCGGCCTGGCCTGACGCACCGGCCGGCTGGGGCTTCTGGACCAATCGCAACGGCCGCCGCAGCAGCGGCCCGATCGGCGCGTACGGCGCGGTCGACGCCGGTCGCATCGAGCTGGCGACGGTCGACCCGGCCTTGGTGCTGATGCACTCCTGATCGTCGATCCGGCCCTCGCATGCCGACCGGCTGCGGGGGCCGCGGTGTGTCCGCGTTCGGCCACGAGACTGGCACGTTCTTATCGCCTTCTGGTGTTATGTTATCAATCTAGATAACACTCACCGGGAGGCTTCGTGGGCTGGATCGGTCTCGACCTCGGCACGCAAAGTGTGCGCGCCGTGATGGCCGATGCCAAGGGCCACGTGCTGGCCCGTGCAACCCGTCCGCTCACCAGCCACCGTGACGGTGTCCGCCACGAGCAGGATCCCCAGGGTTGGCTCGACGCGGTCGACGCGGTCCTGGCCGAGGTCGGAACGACCGAGCTCGACGGCATCGCGATCTGCTCGACGTCCGGCACCTTCCTGCTGACGGATCGCTCCGGTCGACCGGTCACCCCGGCCCTGATGTACGACGACGCGCGCGCGGCGTCCCGTCGCGACCGCATCGTGGACGCCGACCCGGACCGCTGGGCCACAAGCATGCAACCCACCTGGGCCCTGCCGAAGATCCTCGATCTCGTCGCGGACGGTCACGACCTCGCCGATCGCCGCGTCGTCCACAGCGCCGATTTCGTCGCCGCTCATCTCGTCGGCCATCCCGTCGCCACTGACACCAGCCATGCGCTCAAGACCGGATATGACCTGGTTGCCGAGGCCTGGCCGATCGCGGCTTTCGAAAAGCTCGGCCTCCCGCTGTCCGCGTTTCCCGAGGTTGTCCGTCCCGGCGTCGAGCTCGGCCGCACACCCGCCGGCGTTCCCGTCCATGCGGGCATGACCGACGGTTGCGCCGCCCAGATCGCCGCCGGTGCGCTCAGCCCCGGCGCCTGGAACTCCGTCCTCGGTACGACGCTCGTCCTCAAAGGCGTCAGCACCGATCTCCTGACGGACCCCACCGGCGCCGTCTACAGCCATCGTCATCCCGACGGCGGGTGGCTCCCCGGCGGCGCCTCCAGCACCGGCGCCGGCGTACTCACCGAGCTGCTTCCCGGGGCCGACCTCGACGCCCTCGACCGCGCGGCCCGCGCCCGGGGCCCGGTCGATGCCGTCACGTATCCACTCACCAAGACCGGCGAACGGTTCCCCTTCGTCGCGCCGCAGGCCGAGCGCTTCACCCTCGGTAGCACCGCCGACGACCTGCACACGTACGCCGCCGTACTGCAAGGCGTCGCGTTCATCGAGCGGCTGGCCTTCGAGCACCTCGAGACGCTTGGCGCCGACCCGGTCCGCTCGGTCTCACTGACCGGGGGAGCGACGCGGAGCGGGTACTGGAACCAGCTCCGCGCCGACGTTCTCGGCGTACCGGTGGAGCTTCCGGCCGTACCGGATCCGGCGTACGGCATGGCTGTCCTGGCTGCGTCCGGCGGGACCGACCTCACCGGCACGGCGCGCCGCATGGTCCGGGTGGATCGCGTGCTCGAACCGGGCAGCCAACGACTTGACGACCTGTACGGCGCATTTGTCGCGGAACTCGACCGTCGGGGGTATCGCGGATGAGAACGACGATCGTCCTGGCCCGCCATGGCCGGACCGAATGGCATCACGGCAACCGCTACACCGGTTCGACGGACCTCCCGATCGACGAGGTCGGCGTACGGCAGGCTGAACAGTTGAAGGACTGGGCGCTGGACTACGCGCCGGACGCGCTGTGGTGTTCGCCGATGCTGCGAGCCCGGCAGACGATCGGGCCGATCGCCGAGGCCCTGGATCTGGAGCCGACTCTGGATGCGCGGCTGCGGGAGGTCGACTTCGGTTCGGCCGAGGGCAAGATGATCAGCGAACTACCCCCGGCGGTGGCGAAGGCGTTCGTGCTGGATCCGGTGCTCGATCACTTCCCGGGCGGTGAGCATCCCGCCGATGCGGCCGACCGGGTGCACGAGGTCTTCGGGGAGATCGCCGAGCGGCACGAGGGTCAGCGGGTCCTCGTCGTCGCGCACAACACGCTCATCCGGCTGCTCGTGTGCAGGATGCTCGGACTGCGACTGAACGACTACCGCAGACTGCTACCTGCGCTCGGTCCCGCGGCACTGGTGCGTTTCCGGTGGCAGGACGGCACAGTGGGTCTCGAGGCGTACAACGTTCCGCCTGTGCCCGATCCTGTGCGAATGGAGATCCAGCAATGACATCGGAAGTCGATGGTGACACCACCGAACTGAGCCGGCCCGCGCGCCGGCAGGCCGAGATCGCGGCGTACGTCGTGAAGCACGGCTCGGTCTCGGCCAACGACCTGGTCGAGGCGTTCGGGGTGAGCGTGATGACGGTGCACCGCGACCTGGACGAGCTCGAGCGGCAGGGCGTGGTCCGCAAGTACCGCGGCGGCGTCAGCGCGCAGCCGACCAGCGTGTTCGAGAGCAACGTCGCGTACCGGCTGAACACCGCGCACGCGGAGAAGGCCGCGATCGCCCGGCACGCGCGGACGATGATCGAGCCGGGGATGTCGGTGATGCTCGACGACTCGACCAGCGCGCTGGCCCTGATCGACCTGATCGAGGACATCACACCGTTGACCGTGGCAACGAACTTCCTGCCCGCGATTACCCGGCTGTCCCAGCTCCGCGACATCACCCTGCTCGCACTCGGCGGGATCTATTCCGCGACCCACGACTCGTTCGGCGGGATGCCGTGCGCCGAGGCCGTCGAGGCGCTGCACACCGACCTGCTGTTCTGCTCGGTGTCCGCGGTGTCGTCGACGCACGCGTTCCATCAGGAGGAGGAGATCGTCCTGGTGAAGCGGGCGATGTTGCGCTCGGCAAGGACCAAGGTGCTGCTGGTCGACCACGCCAAGCTGCAGCGCACCGCTCTGCACCGGCTCGCGCCGCTCACCGATTTCGACGTCGTCATCGTCGACGAGAAGACCCCGCAGGACCTGATCGAACCGTTGCGCGACCACGGCGCCACCGTGGAGGTAGCCAAACTATGAACGTTGAGGAGGGGGCTCATGGACGTCGGAGTAGACGTCGGCACCACCGTGACCAAGGCGGTCGCCTTCGACGCCGACGGCCGGCCACTGGCCGAGGCTTCCCGGCCGACGCGCCTGGTTCATCGCAGTACCGGGCGCTTTGAGCACGAGACCGAAGAGATCGTTGCCTCGGTCAACGAGGTAGTGCAGGAGTTGGCCGGCGCGGTCGGGAACCGGCCGGGTGTGCTGGCCATCACCGCGCAAGGTGACGGCCTCTGGCTGGTGGACGACGAGGGTACGCCGGTCCGCCCGGCGATCTCGTGGCTGGACGCGCGGTCGAGTCCGATCCTCGAGCGATGGACGACGGACGGTGTCGCGGAGCAGGTGTTCCGGCGTTCGGGCAACCGGATGTTTCCCGGCGCGTCCGGGCCGCTGCTGGCCGCAGTACGGGCGGAAGAGCCTGAGGTGATCGATCGGGCCGGTACGGCGGCGTACTGCAAGGACGTCGTGATGCAGGCGTTGACCGGAGTACGGGCGACCGATGTGTCGGACGCGTCGGCGCCGTTTCTTGATCCCAGGACCGGGGAGTACGACGCGGAGGCGCTGGCGGCGACCGGGCTGTCCGAGGTGCGTCACCTGTTGGCAGCGGTTGTAGTGGGCGGGCCCGTTGGCGAGTTGCGTGACGACTCGACCGGCATGGCTGCCGGGACCAGGGTGTCGGCTGGTCCGTACGACCTTCCCGCGGCTGCGGCCGGTGCGGGAGTGACTGATCCGGGAGACGCGCTCCTCACTGTCGGTACGACGCTGGCGTGCCAGGTCGTCACCCGTGAACTGCCCGTCGACGGCGAGCCCGCCGGCCTGTTCCTCGGCACCTGGACCCCCGGCGTCTGGCTGCGTGCGATGCCGGCCATGGTCGGTACGGCGGCCCTCGACCGTGTGCTCGCTCTGGTCGGCGTCGGTACTGCTCAACTGCCCGGTCTGCTCGCCGAAAGCCCACCCGGCGCGTCCGGCGTCACCGTCCTGCCGTACCTGTCCGAGGCTGGTGAACGTGCGCCGTTCGTCGACACCCGCGCCCGCGGCACGATCGACGGCATCTCGCTTGCCACGACGACGGCCGACCTGGTCCGCGCCACCTGCGAAGGAATCGCGTACGCCGCTCGCCACTGTCTCGACGCGGCCGGGTGGACCGGTCGCGTGACGGTCTGCGGCGGTGGCGCCCGGAGCAGCGAGTGGACCCAGATCCTCGCTGATGTACTGAATGCGCCGCTGCACACCGCCGAGGCCGAACAGGTCGCCGCGCGCGGTGCGGTGATCTGCGCGCGACGCGCCGTCGACCCCGGCAGTGCCGGCGCGGAGTGGATCGCCGAGACGCGCCAGGTCGACCCGGATCCGGCCCGCGCCGAGTTCTACGCCGAGGGATACGCCCACTATCTGCGTCGGATCGAGGCGGCCCGCCCGCGCTGGTCCGACCCAGCACCCACGTTCACAGGAGATCGATGAGAACCGTCAGGACGCTGCTCGCCGGCGACCACTTCGTGCGCAACGACCTGCTCGCCGCTGCGCTCAGCACGATCCCGGACGTCGCGTTCGAGTTTCGTGAGGTCACGTTGCCCTGGCCGTTGACGCCGTACGGGCGGGTCGCCGAGGTGGACGAAGCCAGTGATGTCGAGGACCAGCTGATCGAGGCGCTGGCCGGCGTCGAGCTCGCGGTCACGCAGATGGGGCCGTTCACGGAGCGAGTGCTGGAAGCTGCATCCGACCTGCGATACCTGGTCGTCTGCCGCGGTGGCCCGGTAAATGTGAACGTTGCCGCGGCGGCGAAGCGAGGGATCGCGGTGGCGTCGACGCCTGGGCGCAATGCGGTGGCGGCCGCGGAGCACGCGGTCGCGTTGATGATGAGTGCCCTGCGCAACCTTCCGCGACTGCAGCGGACGCTGGAGCTGGGCGAGTGGCGCTCCGACCTCTACGCGTACGACGAGTGCGGCGTCGAGCTCGACGGATCCACCGTCGGGCTGGTCGGGTACGGCGCGATCGGGCAACGGGTCGCCCGGGTGATGCTTGCCTTCGGCGCCCATGTCCTGGTCGCCGATCCGTACGTCGAGCAGGCGCCGGAGGGCATCGAGCTGGTGGAGCTCGACGCGCTGCTGCGGCGGTCCGACGTGGTGAGTCTGCATGCCCGGTTGACCGATCAGACCCGCGGGATGATCGGTGCGGAGCAGCTCGCCTCGATGCCGCGCGGCGCCGTACTGGTCAACACTGCGCGCGGTGGTCTGCTCGACTACGACGCAACGGTGGACGCGCTGGAGTCGGGCCAGCTCGGGGCGGCGGCGTTCGACGTGTTTCCGGCCGAGCCCGTGCCCGCCGGGTCGCGGCTGCTGACGGCGCCGAACATCGTGATGACCCCCCACCTGGCCGGCGCGACCCGGCAGACCGCCCACCGGGCGGGCTCGATCGCCGCGGAGGCGGTGGCAGCCTTCCTGTCCGGAAAGGATCCGGTAGGACTGGTGTCCGCGTAGTCGGGGCACAGGGTACAGACCATGAAACTGGCAACATCGAGTACCGGGATCGAACTCCTTCTGCTGCTGATCGCGTTCGTGCTGTCGATGATCATCGGCATCGAACGGCAGATCCGGCAGAAGAGCGCGGGCATGCGGACGCACACGCTGGTCGGCACCGGCGCGGCGCTGTTCACCCTGGTCTCCGGCTTCGGCTTCAGCGCGGTTCTCGGGACCGAGGTCAACCTGGACCCGTCCCGGATCGCGGCCCAGGTCGTGTCCGGCGTCGGCTTCCTCGGCGCCGGGGTGATCTTCATGCGCCGCGACGTGGTTCGCGGGCTCACGACCGCGGCCACGATCTGGATGACGGCGGCGATCGGGATGGCCTGCGGCGCCGGGATGCCGGTGCTCGCGGTCGCCGCGACCGTGCTGCATCTGGTTGCGGTCGGACCGTTCGCCCGGTTGGCCCGGGTCCTGCCCTCGCCGGACCGTCGCCGCATCGTCACGGTGCGGTACGACGACGGTTCCGGCGTACTGCGGTCGATCCTCTCGACTGCCACCTCGATGGGGTTCGAGGCGTCTGTGCTCGGGACCGAGGTGCACCGTCGGGACGGGTCGCGGCCGCAGGTACTGGCGTCGATGCGGTTCAACGGGCGGGCGCCGTTGCAGCACCTGGTGCTCGCACTGGACGACCTCGACGGGGTCACCGGGGTGCGACTGCGGGAGGACGACGACGATTGAGACCATCAGCTATGCTGATGGTATGAGTTCAACGGATGTCGCTGCCCACGAGATCCGGACCAGCCTGTTCCGGCTGGTGCGCCGGCTGCGGCAGGAGCGTCCCGAGGGTGAGCTCAGCTATTCGCAATTCAACGTGCTGGGTTGGCTGGAACGCGAAGGCGCGATGACGAACGCCGACCTGGCCGCCGCCGAGCGGGTCACCCCGCAGACGATGATGCGTGCCACGACCGACCTGGTGGCGAGCGGGTTCATCAGCCGTGCTGATAATCCGGCCGACCGGCGTCAGGTCCTTCTGGAGATCACGCCCACCGGAGCCACGCTCGTTCGCGAGGACCGCCGTCGCCGGGACACCTTCCTGGCGAAGGCCATGGACGCAACCCTCACCCCCACTGAACAAGAACTTCTCCACCTGGCCGCCCGCCTCATGGACCAGCTCTCGGAGGTCGTGGAGTGACCAAGGCCGTGGAGGAACGGGAGGCGGTTCGGACAGGGGAGCTGCCGGCGCGGTATGCCGCCTCGGTCGGTCTCGGCACGTTGTTGCAGCCGCTGAACTCCTCGATGATCGCGGTCGCGCTGGTTGCGATCGGCGCGGACTTCCACGCGGGCACCGAGACGCAGTGGCTGGTCTCGGGGCTGTACCTCGCGACCGCGGTCTCGGCGCCGACGGCCGGGCGGCTGGCTGATCTCGTCGGTGCCCGTCGAGTGTTCCTCGCCGGACTTGCGCTCGTGGCGGTCGTGTCGGCGTTGGCTCCGCTCTCCCCGAGCCTCGGGTGGTTGATCGTCGCGCGGGTCCTGCTCGGAATCGGGACCGGCGCGCAGTTCCCCTCGGGCGTCGCGATGATCCGCCGGATCGCCGACCGCCGGAAGGCTTCAGCCGTCGGTGCGCTCGGCCTGTTGTCCGTCTTCGCGCAAACGTCCGCGGCGTTGGGCCCGAGCGTCGGCGGTCTCCTCGTCGGCACGTTCGATTGGCAGGCGATCTTCCTCGTCAACCTCCCGGTCGCCGCCGTCGCGGGCATCGCCGTACTCCGGCTTGTGCCCAAGGATCCGCCCCGGCCGGCGGACGACGACCGGAAGCTCTGGCGGGAGATCGACCTCGCCGGGCTGGTCCTGTTCACGCTCGCGATGACCGCGCTGATGCTGGTCCTGCTCTCGCTGACGACCAACCCGAACTGGTGGTTGCTCGGCGCAGCGGTCCCGCTCGTTGCGCTCTTCATCCTCTGGGAACGTCGCTCCACGACCCCGTTCGTCGACGTACGCCTGCTTGCCCGCAGCGCGCCGCTGTCCCTCGGCTACCTCCGCACGATGCTCACGTATGTCGCCTTCTACGCGATCTTCTACGGTCTGCCCGGTTGGCTCGAGCAAGGCCGTGGGCTCGACCCGACGCAGGTCGGACTGGTCGTCCTGCCGATCGCGACCCTCGGCGCGATCACCGTCGCGATCGCGACCAGACTCGCTCGCCGCCACGGCGACCGGCTGCTGCTCCTGATCGGTTCGGCCGGCCTCCTGGTCGGGGGCGCCGCGCTCGCCTTCGGAGTTCACACGGGTACGCCGATCGCCGTGCTCGTCGTGATCAGCGCGGTCCTCGGCGTACCGAACGGGTTCAACGGGCTCGGCAACCAGTTGGCCGTCTACCGCGCCGCCCCGCCCGAGGTCGCCGGTGCCGCGGCCGGCCTTTTCCGCACCTCGCAGTACGTCGGCGCGAACCTCGCGGCCGCCGCGATCGCCCTCGTCTTCGCCGGCCCGGCCACCGACGCCGGCCTGCACCGCCTCGGCCTACTCGTCGGCGGGATCGCGGTGATCCTGCTCCTGGATGTGATTTTCGCGAGAAAATCACAGTGATTCTCTATACGTAACCACCAAGCGGTGATAATTTCACCGGCATGCCCGCCTCCTCGACACCTGTTGACCTGTGTGAACTGGCCGTTCGGTTGGCCGTGGCAGCAGGCGAGGAACTGCTGGTCCGTCAGCAGAGTCTCTCGATCGACGCCGCCGCTGTCGAAACCAAAACCTCGGTCAGTGACCCGGTCAGCGCGGCCGACCGCGCCTCCGAGAAGCTCATCACCGACGGTCTGACCTCCGCCCGGCCCGGCGACGGGCTGCTCGGTGAGGAAGGCGCGTACCGCCCGTCGACCACCGGCCTGACCTGGGTGATCGATCCTCTCGACGGCACGGTCAACTACCTGTACGGCCGTCCCGACTGGTGCGTCTCGATCGCCGTCGAAGATGAACAGGGCAGCGTCGCCGGCGCAGTCCACCAACCCCGCACCGGCAGCACCTGGTCCGCCACCCGCAATGGCGGCGCTCATCGCCGCGACACCCCGCCATACCAAACCGTTTGGTATGCCCGCGACGATGCTCCATACCAAACGGTTTGGTATGGCGGTCGGCGGTTGGGGCCGCTGCGGGAGGTCGGCCTGGAGACGGCCTTGGTGGGCACAGGCTTCTCCTACCTCCCCGACCGCCGCGCCGAGCAGGCTCAGCACCTCCGCCAACTCCTCCCCGCCGTACGCGACATCCGCCGTGGCGGATCCGCCGCCCTCGACCTGTGCTCGATCGCGGACGGTACGTCGGACGCGTACTACGAGCACCTCATCCAGCCCTGGGACGTTGCCGCCGGCGCGCTGATCGCGCGCGAGGCCGGCGCCACCGTGGTCCGGGGACCCGGAACGGCTTTCCCGCAAGGCATCCTGGCGGCCGCGCCCTCCCTCGCGGCCGGACTTCTCGACATCCTCACCCCTAGGAGGTCGGTGTGACGGTAGTAGAGCTGCCGGCGCGGACACATCCGGACGAACGAACACTTGCCACCGGCAACGATCAGCTGAAACGCCGGCGCCGTCGCGAGTACGGGCTGTTCGCCCTGCTCGTCGCGCCGAACCTGCTGGTGATCGCGGTCTTCGCGTACTGGCCGATCGTCTACAACGCGTTCCTCAGCTTGACCGACTGGAACATGATCGCCGCCCGGCCGAAGTTCATCGGCCTCGCCAACTACGGCCGTACGCTGACCGACCCGGCGTTCCACAAGACGCTGTGGATCACGGTCGTGTTCACGGGCCTGATCGTGGTCGGCAGCCTGATCATCGGGCTGGCGCTGGCGTTCCTGTTCAACCTGCCGCTCAAGGGCCGGGGCGCGGTCCGGACGATCGCGTTCGCGCCGCACATCCTGTCCGGTGCGGCGGTCGCCACGATCTGGGCGTTCATCTTCGACCCCGGCTACGGCCTGATGCGGGCGCTGATCGAGCCGTTCGGCGCGGAGCCGCCGGACTGGATGAACAACTCCGACTGGGCGCTGCCCGGGCTCGTCATCGTCTACCTGTGGAAGAACGTCGGCTTCGCCGCGCTGATCTACCTGGCCGGCCTGCAAGGCCTGCCCAAGGAGCTCGACGAGGCGGCCGCGATCGACGGCGCGTCGACCTGGACCCGGTTCCGGGCGATCAAGTTGCCGTTGCTTGCCCCGATCACCTTCTTCCTGCTGATCACCACGGTGATCGGGACGTTCCAGGCCTTCGACGTGATCGCGGTGATGACCGGTGGTGGCCCTGGTGATGCCACCACCACGCTGAGCTGGTCGATCTACAACGAGGGTTTCCAGGCGTTCAACGCGGGCCGCGCGGCGACGCTGTCGATCATCATGTTCGTCATCCTGCTGGTCGTCACCACGGTGCAGGCCAAGGTGATGGAGAGGCGGGTGCATTACCGATGAAGATCCGCGCGATCCAGTACGTCGTACTGATCGGTGTGGCGGCCGTGTTCCTCGGACCGCTGTACTGGTTGCTGTCCACGGCGTTCAAGCAGCCGAGTGAGATCTACCAGTGGCCGCCGGCGTGGTGGCCGCATCTGACCTGGGAGAACCTCAGCCTGGCCTGGAAGGCCGCGCCGTTCGACCGGTTCTTCCTGAACTCCACGATCATCACGGTCGGCGGTACGGCGCTGAAGGTGATCAACGCCGTACTGACGGCGTACGCCTTCGCGTACCTGCGATTCCCGTTCAAGAAGGTGCTGTTCTTCTTGGTGCTCGGGGCAATGATGGTGCCGGGCCACGTGACGCTGCTGCCGAACTACTTGACCGTGGCAACACTCGGCTGGATCAACACGTACGCCGGGCTGATCATCCCCGGTATCGGATCCGCCTTCGCGACGTTCCTGATGCGCCAGCACTTCCTCACGCTGCCGACCGAGGTGACCGACGCGGCCGCGGTCGACGGCGCGGGACACCTGCGCACACTGTGGCGCGTCGTACTGCCGATGTCGCAGCCGATGCTGGTCACGGTCGTGGTGATCACCGCGGTCGAGGAGTGGAACAACTTCGTCTGGCCGTTGATCGTCACCAACACCGCCTCGATGCGGACGCTGCCGGTCGGCCTGCTGATCCTCAAGGACGAGGAGGGTCTCGCGGCCTGGGGGACGATCATGGCCGGCACGCTGCTGGTGCTCGCGCCGATGCTGCTGATCTTCCTGATCGCCCAGCGCTACATCGTCGGCGGTATCACGCAGGGAGCTCTGAAGGGATGACGATGCTCAAGCGCAGGACGTTCCTCGGGCTCGCGGCCGGCGCGACGCTGGCGGGCTGTGGGTACCGGTCGGTGGATGCGGTCTACTCGCAGCCGGCTGGGGCGGTCCCGAAGCAATACGCGAATCGCACGCGGGTGGTCTTCTGGTCGCCGTACGGCGGGGTCAACGGCAAGGCAGTCGACAAGCTCGTTGCCAAGTTCAACGATTCGCAGGACGACGTGTACGTCGAGACGCAGTTCCAGGGCAGCTACGACGACGTTGCGCAGAAGGTCGCCGCCGCGCTGGTCGCGAAGCAGGCGCCGGATCTCGCCGTACTGTCCGACGTCACCTGGGAACGGTTCTTCCTGAACGAGGCGCTCGAGCCGCTGAACGGCTACTTCAACGACGGCTTCGGGCCCGGGATCTACCAGGAGAAGCTGTTCGGGGAGTACGTCGTGAAGGGGCAGAGCTGGGCGGTTCCGTTCGCCCGGAGTACGCCGATCCTGTACTACAACCGCGACGCGTTCGAGAAGGCCGGGCTGCCGGATCGGGCGCCGCGGACGTGGAGCGAGCTGCGGTCGTGGGTGCCGTCGCTGGCGAAGGTGCAGTCCGGCGGGCGGTCGCTGCGGACGATCGCGTTCGCGAAGATCGACGGGGACTGGCAGTTCCAGGGGAACGTGTGGCAGTTCGGCGGCGCGTACTCGCGCGGGCTGGACGTGACGATCGACGAGGCCGGCGCGGTCGCGGCCGGTGAGTGGCAGCGGTCGATGGTGCACGATCTCGGGGCGGCGTACATGGCGAGCAGCCCGAGTACGGACTTCGCCAACGGGCTGGTCGCGGTGATCCAGGAATCGACCGGTGGCATGAAGACCATCAGCAGCAAGGCGAAGTTCAAGGTCGGGGCCGGGTTCATCCCGTCCGAGGTCGCGACCGGGCTCGCGACCGGCGGCGGCGGGATCGGGATGTTGCGGAACATCTCGGACGAGCGCAAGCAGGCCGCGGCGACGTTCCTGCAGTTCCTGGCGCATCCGGAGAACTCGGCGTGGTGGACGACGCAGACCGGCTACCTGCCGGTGGTGAACAAGGCGCGTGACGATGCCGAGCTGAAGAAGCTGATCGCCGAGCAGCCGAACTACGGGGTGGCGATCGCGCAGCTGGAGAACGCGCGGCAGCAGGACGCGATCCGGCTGTACGGGCGGAACGCGAATGTGCAGATCTACACCGGCCTGCAGCAGATCTATGCGGACAACGCCCAACCGAAGAAGGTGTTCGGCTCGGTCGCGAAGCGGCTCGACGCGATCGGCACCGAGGTCAAACGGCTCTACGAGGAGAAGGTGCTGTGATCATCCCCGGGTCGGACGAGGAGCTGCTGTCGTGATCATCACCGGGCATCGCGGTGCGCTGGGGACGGAGCCGGAGAACACGCTGCGTTCGTTCCGCCGGGCGGTCGCGGACGGCTGCGACGAGATCGAGCTCGACCTGCGGGTGAGTGCCGACGGGGAGCTCGTGATCATGCACGACGCCACCGTCGAGCGGACCACCTCCGGGTCGGGCGAGGTCGCCTCGTTGACGCTTGCGCAGCTCCGGTCACTGGATGCCGGCCTCGGCGAGCTGGTCCCGACCTGGGCCGAGACGGTCGCTGCCGTCGACGTCCGGATCCAGGCGGAGATCAAGGCCGAGGCCGCCGTACCGCTGCTCGCCCAATGTCTGAAGTCGGACCCAGCACTCGCCGCCCGGACGCTGGTCACGTCGTTCCATCCCGAGATCCTGCTGGCGATCCGGGAGGCCTTCCCGGACGTGACCACCGGTCACATCTTCGGCCGTACTCCGGACATCCCCGACGTAATCACCCGCACCCGAGCTGCCCACGCCACCTGGTCCCTCTGCGGCATCACCGGCCTCACCCCCTCCGGCGTCAGCGAACTCCACGCCGCCGGCCTGTCCGCCACCGCGTGGCCGGTCCCCGACCCCGAAACCCTCGCCACAGCCGTAGCGCTCGGCGTCGACGGCATCACCACAGACAACCCCCACCTACTCACCCCACCCCACACCCGCTGACCGCCCACACCTCGCGCGTCCGAGCAGCACCTTGAGCACCCGTCAACCGTTCCGCCGCGACGAAGATGGTTGGTGGGCGCCCAAAGTCGGATCGGCCCGCGGGGGACCAGGGGCCATCACCGCGCGCACAGCGCGCCGCCGGAGGGGTGTGGGCTGGGGCACACGTTCCAACGTGTGAATTTGTTCTTCCGTAGAACATAAATGTGTGATTGCCTAGCGTGCATGGGAATCAGCATCGGTGTGGTTGGCGCCGGACAGTTTGCTCCTTCGTTCTTGCGGCTGTGGTCCGCGCACCCGGATGTGTCCGAGGTGCGGCTGACCGACGTGATCCCGGAGCGGACCGCGGAGATGGCCGCCCAGCAGGGCATCGCAGTCACGCACGCGTCGTTCGAGGAGATGCTCGAGTCGGACCTGGACGCGGTCGCGATCTTCACGCAGCGCTGGCTGCACGGGGAGATGGCGATCAAGGCGCTCGAGGCCGGCAAGCACGTGTACTCGACGGTCCCGATGGCGATCGAGGCGGACCAGATCGCGCGCATCATCGAGCTGGTCAAGGAGACCGGCCTGACGTACGTGATGGGCGAGACCAGCTTCTACTACCCGTCCTCGGTGTACTGCCGGCAGAAGCTCGCCGAGGGTGCCTTCGGGCGGGTGTTCTACTCCGAGGGTGACTACGTCCACGACATGGACCTCGGGTTCTACGCGGCGTACCAGTACTCCGGCGGCGACGACTGGAAGAAGACCGCGTCGTTCCCGCCGCTGCTCTACCCGACGCATGCCGTCGGCAACGTTCTCTCGGTGACCGGTCAGCACGCCACGCACGTGTCGGCGATCGGCGTCAAGGACGACCGCGGCGACGGTGTCTTCGACAAGGACGTCAGCCAGTTCAACAACGACTTCTCGAACGCGACCGCGCTCTTCAAGCTCGCCGACGGCGGCATCATGCGGACCAACGAGATGCGCCGCGTCGGGTACCCGTCGCACATCCGCGAGTCGCGACTGCGCGTGTTCGGCACCGAGGGCAGCTTCGAGCAGCTCGCCACCACGACGCTGTGGCAGAACAAGCAAGGCGTCGAGGACGTCAGCCACCTGATGGAGACGAAGCCGACCGGCGACGACGCCGACCTGGCGAACGTAGACCCCGCGCTGCGCGACGCGTTCCGCTCCGGTCTCTCCCCGGTGCACGACCGCTCCCGCCTGCCGAAGGAGTTCGACGGCCTGCACAACGGCCACGAAGGTTCGCACCACTTCCTCGCCGACGACTTCGTCCGCGCGGTCGCCGACAAGACGCTCCCGCCGATCAACGCCTGGGTCTCCGCCCGCTACACCCTCCCCGGCATCGTCGCCCACCAATCCGCGCTCCAGGGCGGCGTACAACTGGAAATCCCGGACCACGGCGACGCACCTGCCTAGAGGTAGTTGCTGAGCTCGATCAGGTTTCGATCGGGGTCGCGCAAGTACACGCTGAGGATCGGCCCGGTCGCGCCAGTACGCTCGACCGGGCCTTCCTCGATCTCGACGCCTTGCGCAGCCAGCTCGGCTTGGATCTGCGCGATCGGCTCGTCGACGATGAAGCACAGGTCGGCGGTGCCGGGGCCGGGGTGCTCGGCTTTCGGCTCAAACTCGTGCCGTGCCTGATGCAGGTTGATCTTGCTGCTCCCAAAGGCGAGCGCGCGTCGGCCGCCCTTGAAGCTCACCGGCTCCATCCCCAACACCCGTTGGTAGAAGTCGACGGTCACGTCGACATCCGCAACTGTCAGAACAAGGTGATCCAGCCGATCGACACGCATCTAGCTGAGGCTAGCTGTCGACAGGGTTCTCGTACTGCGGTGGCCCGCTGGGGTGATGTTTGTTGTTCAGGAACGCGACGCTCGGGTCAGGTTGCGACAGGGGAGGGGGGAACGTAGGAACGTCCTATGACCCTGCGACGTCTGGGCCTGTCCGCCCTTTGCCTTTCCCTGACCCTCGGTGGCGCGACCGCTGTTGCCACCCCGCCGACGCAGCATCTGCCGCTCGGACCGGACAACCTGACCGAGACCCGCGACACCCGCACGCTCCAGCCGGGCGTCACGCTGACGACTATCGTCCGCGGCAAGACCGACACCAACGCCGGCTGGACCGTCGAGATCGCGATCCCCTCCTCCTCGCCCGACCCGGACGCGCCCGCGGCCGCGATCTCCGACCAGGCCGCCGCGAACAAGGCCGCTGACAAGCTCCGCGCCGCGGGCCTCGAGCCACGCGTCGAGGATGTGCCGACGCCGCGACTCGCCGACGCGGGCGGGGGCAGCCTCGGATACCGCGTCCGACTCGGACTGTTCGCGAACAAGGCCGACGCCGACGCCCTGCGGACCAAGGTGATCGCAGCCGGGCTCAGCGGATCGAGCATCTACACCGGCTGGGACGGCGAGCCCGACGACATCGCCGGCTCGACCGGTCCCTGGCACGTCCAGGTCCTGACGATCGACCCGAAGACGTTCCACGGCAAGTTCGACGCGACGTACGGCCCGGACATCGAGCAGCGCGAGACGACCAGCACGCTCGCGACCCTGACCGGTGCGACGGCCGCGATCAACGCCGGCTTCTTCGTCCTCGATCCGAAGTCCGGAGCGCCCGGCGATCCGGCCGGCGTCGGTGTATACGACGGACGCCTGGTCAGCGAGCCGACCAACGGCCGCCCGGCCCTCGTGCTCGGCCCGCACGGCACCTCCGTCGAACGCTTCACCTGGCGTGGGGAGGTCCGCGGCGTCGGCAAGCCGCTTCCGCTCGACGGCCTGAATCGCGTGCCCGGGCTGATCCGCAACTGCGGCGGTACTGCGGATGACCTGCCGACCGCGAAGCCGATGCACGACACGACCTGCACCGACGCGGATGAACTGATCGCCTTCGACGAGTCGTACGGCGTCGCCACGCCCAGCGGACCCGGCGCCGAGGTGGTGCTCGACCGGCGCGGGATCGTGACCGCGGTCCGTCCGACGACGCGCGGCGGGGCGATCCCTGAGGGTGGGCGAACCGTACAGGCGATCGGCAATCTCCTGGCGCCGCTGCTGGCTGCCGCTCGAGTTGGCAAGCCTTTGACGGTCCGCTCGACCTTGCTCGACCAGCACGGTCGGCCGGTCCCGCTGTCCCGCCGTACGACGATCGTCAACGGCGGACCGGAGCTGGTCCGCGACGGGCAGATCCATGCGACCGCGGCCGCGGACGGGATGGTGCAGGACACGGCGAGCTTCTACTACGGCTGGGTCCACAAGCGGAACCCGCGCACGATCGCCGGCGTGGACGACCGCGGCCGCACGGTGCTGATCACCGCCGACGGTCGCAACGTCAACAGCCTCGGCCTGTCGATCTCCGAAGCCGCCGCGGTCGCCAAGTCGTTCCACCTGACCGAAGCGATCAACCTCGACGGTGGTGGGTCCACGACGATGGTTGCCGATGGCAAGGTGTTGAACACGCCGTCGGATGCGGCCGGCGAACGCCCGGTCGGCGACGCGCTGGTCATCACGAAGTAGGTGTGTCGCGTGCGGGGGTGGTCCGCCCCCGCACCGCGATCCGATCAAGGTCCGGCCAGGGCAATATGCGCACCTCAACAACAGCTCGCCCCTCGAGCTCGGCTCGCAGCAAACGGTGCACACCGTCCAGGATCGTGATCCGCTCGTCGGGGCGTCGTACGACGTCCAGCGGATGACGCAGATCGTCCGCCAGGGTGCGTTCGTACTGGTCCCGATACGTCACCGGATCCGCCGCCACCTCCCGAGGCGTCACTTGAAACGGACGTCCGCCGTACGCCCAGAACGGCAGCTCGAGGTGATGTGCCAAGGCGGCGACGGAGAACTCCACCACCGGCAGGTCGAGGGCGTGCAGCAGCTTGAGGTCCCAGTGGAAATCCAGGATGTACGCCGCGAGCTCCGGCGGCACCGCCAGTGGGAACGGGCGTCGGGTCATTCGTAGATGCGGCGGAGGCGTAGCGTCATTGAGTTTTCGATGTGTTGGGTCATCGCGGCTTCCGCGGCCGCCGGGTTGCCGGACGTGATCGCCTCGACCAGCATGCGATGTTCGGTCAGCACCTCCGGGCCGATGTCGCGGTCGTAGTGGAGCCGGAAGATGTGCAGGTGGCAGTGGGTGCGTTCGAAGGCCAGGCGGACCTGCTCGCTCCCCGACAGCGACGCGATCAGCGAGTGGAACCGGTTGTCGTGCGCGGTGAGCGACTTGTACCCGGCGTAGTCGACCGACGTCGGCTCGACCGCGTTCGCCAACTCGGCCCGCAACAGCTCGCGCCCCGAGGAAGAGATCAGCTCGGCGGCCCGCCGCGCCGCCCACGGCTCGAGCAGCAGCCTGAAGCGGTACAGATCGTCGAACCCCTCCAGCGTCAACAGCGGCGTGGCGCGATAGCCCTTGAGCGGCTCCTTGACCGCCAGCCCCTCCGACTCCAGCCGCGCCAGCGCCTCCCGGACGGGCGTCGACGACACCTGGAACTCCCGCGCCAGGCCGTCGATCGAGATCCGGGCTCCGGGCCGGATGACGTGGTCCATCAGCATCGTCTTGATGGCTTCGTACACGTCGTCGGCGAGCATCTGCCGCCGCAGCACTCGCCGGTCCACCGGCGATACCGGCTCCATCGGCCCCAACGCCTCCGCCATCAGCTGTCTCCGGAATCTGGTCGCGCCCTTGACCCCACCGGGCAGGTTTCGGCAGGGTAACACTGGTAATCATGCATCATGCACGATTCCGCCCGGAGCAAGCTATGGGAAGGCGCGAACGATGGTGAGGTTCGAAGAGATCGGCGTTCTGCCCGAGCCCGGGGACAACGTCGCGATCGCCTCCCGGCGGCTGGAGGCCGGCACCGAGGTCGAGTTGGACGGTACGACGGTCACGCTGCCGCACACCGTGCTCGAAGGGCACCGCTTCGTGGTCGCCCCGACGAGCACCGGCGATGCGCTGACCTCGTGGAACACCGCCTTCGCCCGGGCGTCTCGCGACCTCGTCCCCGGTGACTACGTGTGTACGCCGACCAGCCTCGCCGCTGTGAGCGCCCGCGGCGTCGAGGGCCTGCCTGAGGTGCCGAGTGCGACCAACGAGCCGCTCGACCCGTACGAGCTGGACGAGTCCGCGCTGAACTTCGGCACCCAGGTGACGAGCGTCGAGCAGCCGGGCACGTTCCTCGGATACCCGCGTGAGCAGGGCCCGGCCGGCACGCGCAACCACGTCGTGCTGATGGCAACCAGTTCGCGCAGTAGCGGGTTCGTCACGGAGCTCGCGCGGCGCTTCGACGGCGCGGCGGCCGGCGATGGCGTGGTACCGGTGGCACACACCGAGGGCGGCGAGGACGAAGTACCGAACAACCTGCATTTCCTGCTCGCCACGCTGGCCGGCTTCACGCTGAATCCGAACGTCGGCGCAGTGCTGATCGTCGACACCGAGGGTGACGTCGTCTCGGGTGAGGCGATCAAGAACTTCATGGCCGAGAACGGCTACCCGTCGATCAAGGTGCCGCACGCGTACTTCACCCGGAAGGCCGGCTTCGAGCACGACCTGACGGTCGCGGGTGCGCTGATCGAGCCGTGGCTGCCGATCGTCGACGCGCAGCAGCGCCAGGAGGTCCCGCTGGCGGATCTCAAGATCGCGCTGCAGTGCGGCGGGTCCGACGCGTTCTCCGGCATCTCGGCGAACCCACTGGCAGGTCAGGTCAGCGCCGAGCTGATCCGGCACGGCGGTACGGCGGTGCTCGCGGAGACCGACGAGCTGATCGGCGCCGAGCCGTACGTGCTTAACAATGTCCGCGATCTCGCGACCGCGAAGAAGTTCCTCGCCACGATCAAGTCGTTCAAGGAACGTGTCGGCTGGCACGGCCACACCGCCGAGGGCAACCCGTCCGGCGGCAACGTGTACCGCGGGCTGTACAACATCGTGCTGAAGTCGATCGGTGCCGCGCGCAAGCTTCCGCGCGAGGTCCGGCTCGACCACGTCATCGAGTACGGCGAACCGCTGCCGGGCAGCGGCTACATCTTCATGGACAGCCCGGGCAACGACCTGGAATCGGTCGCCGGCCAGATCGGCAGCGGCTGCAACCTGATCTTCTTCACCACCGGCAACGGCTCGATCACCAACTTCCCGTTCGTGCCCACGCTCAAATTCGTCACGACCACCGCCCGGTACGAGCGCCTGCACGCCGAGATGGACGTTGACGCGGGCAAATATCTGACCGGTACGCCGATGGCGGACCTGACCGCGGAGACGTTCGACCTCACGATCCGGGTCGCGTCGGGAGAGAAGAGCGCGGGCGAACGCGCCGGCCACAGCCAGGTGTCGATCTGGCGGAACTGGAAGCAGGTCGGCCCGGTCGAGGGAATCTCGATCACCACCGACGGCCGGATGAGCCGCAAGCTCACCGACCTCCCGGCCGAGGACCGGGACGCTCCGCTCGACGGCCTGCCGCACCACGGCCTCACCTCGGACAGCCGGACACCCACGGCGCTTCTGCGGGTCGACGACCGGTTGGTGCCCGAGGCGGTCGGCCTGATCCTGCCGACGAGCCTGTGCTCCGGTCAGATCGCGCTACGCATCGCGGCCCAGGCGGAGTTGGATAAATGGGCCGGTGACGCGGTCACGCGCATGGTCGCGCTGCCGCACACCGAGGGCTGTGGCAGCAGTGGTGGCGCGTCCGAGGAGACGTTCGCGCGGATCATGCTCGGGTACCTGTTGCACCCGAACACCCGAATGGCGCTGCTGCTCGAGCACGGCTGCGAGAAGACCCACAACGACTACTTCCGCTCGCGTCTCGTCGAGGCCGGCGCGGATCCGTCCCGCTTCGGCTGGGCGAGCATCCAGGCCGACGGCGGTCTCGACGCGGTCGGTGGCAAGGTCAAGGACTGGTTCAGCAGCTTCCAGCTGGCCGCGCCGGTCGATGAACGCGGAGACCTCGGCGCGCTCACCGTCGGGCTCGAAGCACGAGGTCCGTTCTCGGACGCGACGGCCGAGGCGCTCGCGCTGATCGGCCGCGAGATCGTGGGCTCGGGTGGCTCCGTCGTACTGTCATCGCGTGGCGCACTGTTGGCACATGACGGGTTCCGTACTGCGGCGTTCGGGTCCGCGGAGCCGGTCGGGCCGACCGTCGCGCACGGGCAGCGGTTCGCCGCGCCGGGGTGGCACGTGATGCGAATGCCGGGGACGGACTGGATGGAGACCGCGACCGGGTTCGGTGCGACAGGCGTCCAGCAGATCCTCGCGCACGTTGCCGGCGGCACCTTGTCGGCGCAGCGGTTCGTGCCGGTCGTTGAGTTCAGCAACGATCCGGAGACGGTCGCGACGTACGGCGACGACCTGGACGCGGTCGCCACCGGTGACGCGGCCGAGCAGGCGCGGATCGGGCTCGACACCATCGCCGCCGTCGCGAGCCGCCGGCTCGTTCCCAAAGCTGTTGCCTCCGGCAATGTCGGTTTCCAGATCACCCGTGGTCTGCTCGGCACCTCGATGTGAAAGGCCTGTCAATGCACTTGGTCCGATATCTGTCCCCGGTGGACGGTCGCCCGATCCCCGGTGTGCGCACCGGTGACACCGTGGCGTCGCTTCCCGGCATCAACACCTTCGCGGAGTTGCTGCAACTCTCGCTCGAGGATCTGCAAGCCGCGGTCGGCAAGCTCGGGGAGGGCGAGCCAGTGGAAGGGCTGAAGTTCCTGCCCCCGCTCGACGGGCGGGGTGAGGTGTGGTGTGCGGGCGTGACCTACGAGCGGTCGCGCGGGGCCCGGATGGAGGAGAGCACCGAGCAGTCGGTGTACGACAAGGTCTACAGCGCCGACCGGCCCGAGCTGTTCCAGAAGGCGCCGGCCTGGCGCGTCGTCGTGGACGGCGAGCCGGTTGGCATCCGGACCGACTCCGGTCACGACGTCCCCGAGCCGGAGCTCGCGGTAGTTGCCAACAGCCACGGTCAGATCGTCGGGTTCACGGTCTGCAACGACATGAGCTCGCGCTCGATCGAGGGCGTCAATCCGCTGTACGTGCCGCAGGCGAAGCTGTTCGCGGGCGGCTGCGCGCTGGCGTCAGGAATCCGTCCGGCGTGGGAGGTCTCCGATCCGAAGAACCTCGCCATCCGGCTGGTGATCGAACGGGACGGCGCGGAGGTGTTCTCGGACACCACCTCGACGGCGAAGCTGGTGCGGGAGTTGCAGGACCTGATCGACGTACTGTTCCTGCCGAACGACTTCCCCGACGGTGTGATCCTCGCGACCGGCACCGGGATCGTTCCCGAGCTGGACTTCGCGCTCGCCGAGGGTGACGTCATCACGATCACGATCGACGAGGTCGGCACCCTCACGAATACCGTGGCGGTAGGCAGGGAACCGTTCACGTTCCTCGCGACCGACAACCTGGAGGGAATCCGATGACGCACGACACCACGCCGGCTGAGCTCGAGCAGGCGCTCGCCGCCGCGGCAGCTGCTGCGCCCGCGTTCGGTGTGTCCGAGCCGGGCGTGCGGGCCGGGTGGATCCGCGCCGTCGCGGACGCGCTGGATACGGCGTCCGACGAGTTGGTGCCGATCGCGATGCGCGAGACTTCGTTGCCTCAGGCCCGGCTGGCCGGCGAGGTCGCCCGGAGTACCGGCCAGCTGCGGATGTTCGCGGACGTGCTCGAAGAAGGTTCGCTACTGGAAGTCATCATCGACACCGCCGATGCGCAGGCCAAGCCGGTACCGCGGCCGGATCTCCGTCGCGTCCTCGTGCCGCTCGGGCCGGTCCTGGTGTTTGCCGCCAGCAACTTCCCGTTCGCGTTCAGCGTCTGCGGCGGCGACACCGCCTCCGCGCTCGCGGCCGGTTGCCCGGTGATCGTCAAGGCACATCCCGGACACCCGGAGCTGTCCGCGCGGACCGCCGAGGTGATGATCGAGGCGCTGAAGACTGCCGGAGTACCGGACGGAACGTTCGGCCTCATCGCGGGCTTCGACGTCGGTGTCACCGCACTGAAGGACCCGCGCATCACCGCGGCCGGCTTCACCGGCTCGGTCCCGGCCGGCAAGGCGCTGCACGAGATTGCCGTCACCCGGCCGGAGCCGATCCCGTTCTACGGCGAGCTCGGCAGCCTCAACCCGGTCTTCGTCACGCAGGCTGCGATCGATGCTCGGGGCAAGGACATTGCCGCCGGGTACATCGGCTCGTTCACCCTCGGTGTCGGACAGTTCTGCACCAAGCCCGGACTGCTCTTCCTGCCGACCGGCCACGGCCTGCAAGAGCAACTCGTCGAGGCAGTCGGCGGAGTCGCCGAGGCGCCGATGCTCAACGACCGGATCAGGGACGGCTTCAGCTCCGGTCTCGACCGCCTCGAAAAGGTCGACGGCCTCCGCGTCTGGTCGAGCGGCGCCGCGACCCTTCTGCAGACCACGGTCACCGAGCTACTCGCCCGCCGCGACGAGATCCTCGAGGAGTGCTTCGGTCCGGTCTCCATCGTCGTCGAGTACGACGGGGCCGACCAGCTGAAGGCAGCCATCGAGGCATTCGAAGGGAATCTGACCGCGACTCTTCACGCGGAGGAGTCGGACGCCGACCAAGCACGAGAGCTCCTCCCGCTGCTGACGGCCCGGGCAGGTCGCGTCTTGTGGAACGGCTGGCCGACCGGCGTCGCGGTGAGCTGGGCGCAGCACCACGGCGGCCCCTTCCCGTCCACCGTCGGCTCGATCCACACCAGCGTCGGCGTGACGGCGGCCCGCCGGTTCCAGCGCCCGGTCGCATACCAGGACGCTCCCGACGCGGTGCTTCCCGACGTACTCAAGGACTCGAACCCGGCCGGCATCAGCCGCCGGGTGAACGGAACCGTGACCACAGACGAGGTGTCGCGATGACTGACGAACCCACCCCGGAGAAGACCGGCACGCTCGGCGAACCGGGACGCCCGGATGCGCCGATCGGGCGCCGGAGTTTCGACCACTGGTTCGGGGAGAAGGACCGCAACGGGTTCATCCACCGGTCGTGGATGCGAGCCCAGGGCTTCACCGACGAGGTGTTCGACGGCCGCCCGGTGATCGGCATCTGCAACACCTGGTCCGAGCTCACGCCGTGCAACGCGCACCTGCGCCGGCTGGCCGAGTCGGTCAAGCGCGGGGTCTGGCAGGCCGGCGGGTTCCCGCTCGAGTTCCCGGTGATGTCACTCGGCGAGACGATGCTCCGCCCGACCGCGATGTTGTTTCGGAACCTACTCAGCATGGACGTCGAGGAGTCGCTGCGCGGCAACCCGATCGACGGCGCCGTGCTGCTGACCGGCTGCGACAAGACCACGCCGGGATCGATCATGGGCGCCGCGAGCGTCGACCTGCCGACGGTCGTGGTGACCGGCGGTCCGATGCTGAACGGCAAGTTCCGCGGCTGCGACATCGGCTCGGGTACGGCGGTGTGGCGGTTCACGCAGGACCGCAACGCCGGCCGGATGTCCGAGGAGGACTACGCGGCGGCCGAGTCCGGCATGTCCCGCAGCAACGGGCACTGCATGACGATGGGTACGGCGTCGACCATGGCCTGCATGGCAGAGGCGCTCGGTCTGCAGCTGACCGGGTCGGCAGCCATCCCGGCGGTCGACTCGCGGCGGTACTCGATCGCGCAGCAGGCCGGTCAGCGGATCGTCAAGATGGTCGAGGAAGACCTCAAGCCGAGCGACATCCTGACCCGCGACGCGTTCGCGAACGCGGTCCGGGCGAACGCGGCGATCGGTGGTTCGACCAACGCTGTCATCCACCTGCTCGCGATCGCGGGCCGGGTCGGTGTCGAGCTGACACTCGACGACATGGACGAGTGGGCGCGCGGCGTACCGTGGCTGGTCGACCTGCAGCCGTCGGGCAAGTACCTCATGGAGGACTTCTACTACGCCGGCGGTCTGCCCGCGGTGATGAAGGAGATCCTGCCGCTGCTCAAGGCCGACGCGATCACCGTGACCGGCAAGACCATGGGCGAGAACGTCGCGCAGGCCCAGCGGACCGACTGGAGCGGGCAGGAGGGCGCGCCGGCTGCTGCCGTCATCCGTCCGGTTGGCGATCCGCTCGGCAGCGGCGCGGGGACCGCCGTACTGAAGGGGAACCTGGCGCCCGATGGCGCGGTGATCAAGCAGTCCGCGGCCTCCGAGCGGTTCATGCAGCACCGCGGCAAGGCGCTCGTGTTCAGCAGCATCGAGGAGTACGACAAGGCGGTCGAGGATCCCGATCTCGACGTCGACGAGGACACCGTGCTGGTCCTGCAGAACTCGGGTCCGCGCGGGTATCCCGGGATGCCCGAGGTCGGCAACATGACGATCCCGCGCAAGCTCGCGGAGATCGGCGTCGACGACATGGTGCGCATCTCGGACGCGCGGATGAGCGGTACGGCGTACGGCACCGTCGTACTGCATGTCACCCCTGAGGCGGCCGTCGGTGGACCGCTGGCGCTCGTACGGACGGGCGACTGGATCGAGCTCGACGTCGCGGCCCGGCGGTTGCACCTTGACGTGTCGGACGAGGAGCTCGAGAAGCGCCGCGCCGACTGGCAGCCACCTGCCCCGCAGACAGACCGCGGCTGGGCGCGCCTGTACGTCGACCACGTAACCCAAGCCAACCAGGGCTGCGACCTGGACTTCCTGGTCGGCCGGACCGGCTCGGCCGTCGCGCGACAGAGTCACTGATGAGCTGGGGACCCTTCGAGGCGGTTCGAGGACTCCGGCCGTCCGGCACGCTCCCACAGGTGACGCCGATCAGGCGGATCCTGACGGACGTGCAGACCTCTGCCGATCCGTACGCCGACGCGCGCGCTGCGCTCGAACCGCTTCGCGAACGGATCCTGCCCGACGCCCGGATCGCGGTCACCGCCGGCAGCCGTGGGATCCGCGACCTCGTGCCGGTGGTCAAGGCCGCTGTCGACTGGCTGAAGGACGTCGGCGCGGCACCGTTCGTGATCCCGGCGATGGGGTCGCACGGCGGCGCCACCGCGGACGGGCAGCGGGAGATGCTCGAAGGGCTCGGCATCACGCCGGAGTCCGTCGGCTGCCCGATCGAGGCGACGATGGAGACCGTGGTCGTCGGCACGCTGGACGACGGCACCGAGATCCACCACGACGCGATCGCCGCCAAGGCCGACGGCGTACTCCTGGTGAACCGGGTCAAACCGCACACCGACTTCCACGGACAGATCGAGAGCGGGATCGCGAAGATCCTCGCGATCGGCCTCGGCAACCATCGCGGCGCCGCGTCGCTGCACGCCGGCGGCATCCCGTCGCTCGGCGGCAACATCGAGGCGGCGGCCCGGATGGTCGTTGCGCAGGGCAAGATCCTCGGCGGTCTCGCGATCCTGGAGAACTCGCTCGACCAGACCGCGTCGGTCGAATTCGTCGAGGCCGACGGAATCGCCGGAGCTGCCGAGAACGCCTTGCTGCAAAGGGCTTCCAGCATGCTCGGCCGGTTGCCGTTCGACGAGCTCGACGTCCTGGTGATCGATGAGCTAGGCAAGGACAAGTCCGGCGCCGGGATGGACACCAACGTCATCGGTCGTTGCTGGGTGCACGGGATCCCAGAGTTCGAATCGCCGTCGATTGCGGCGATCAGCGTGCACTCGTTGACGCCCGCATCGCATGGGAACGCGTCTGGCCTCGGGCTCGCCGATGTCATCCCGGCGCGGTTGCTGGAGCAGATCGACCTGCGGGCGAGTTACGTGAACGCGTTGACCTCGGGCGCCGGCGGTGCGCGGCGCTCCCGGTTGCCGATGGTGATGGAGGACGACGAGGCCGCCGTACTCGCGGCTGTGACGATGTGCGGGCGACGGCATTGGTCCGAGCTGCGGCTGGCCCGGATCAGGGACACGCTGTCCCCGCACGAGTTGATGGTGACGCCGGCATTGCTCGACGAGGCGGCTGAGCGTTTCGACCTGGAGATCACCGGTACGGCGCGCGACCTGACGTCGGGCGGGAGCCTCGGATCCTGGAGCGAGTGATGAACCTTCGCGAAGCACGTGCCCTGCTCGCCGACCGCGGTTTCGCGCCGGGGGACACCTCGACCCGGACGTTCCCGGACGGGTCGCCGTACAAGGTCGAGATCCCTTCGTGTGAGGGGCCGCGGGTGATGACCGCGGTGCTCGAGGAGGCCAAGTCGCGCGGGATCACGATCGACCGGGTGTCGCAGGGCAGCGGCGTGATGATGCTGACCGACGGCGAGATCGAGGAGATGCTCTCGCTGGGCGCTTCCTCCGGTGTCGAAGTCTGCCTGTTCCTGGGGCCCCGCGGTTCGTGGGACATCGGCGGTCAGGCGAAGGTTTCGGCCGCTGTCGGTGGTGTTGCTCGGGGCAATGATCAGGTCGCGGCTTCGCTGTGCGACGCGTTCCGTGCGGTGGAGCTCGGCGTCAGGAGCTTGCTGGTCGGGGACATCGGCGTGCTGGAGATCATGGGCCGGCTGAAGGTCGAGGGCGAGCTGCCTGCGGATCTGGTGCTGAAGACCTCGGTGCTGATGCCGTTGCCGAACGCGCCGACCGCCCAGCTGTACGAACGTCTGGGTGCGACCAGCCTGAACGTATCGACGGACCTGCCGGTGCCGGTGCTCGCGGAGATCCGCTCGGTGACGACGGTGCCGATCGACATGTACATCGAGGTCCCCGACGACCAGGGCGGGCACGTCCGCTTCTACGACGTACCGGAGATCGTCCGCGTCGCGGCACCTGTCTACCTGAAGATGGGTCTGCGCAACGCCCCGAACATCTACCCGGTCGGAGCACACCTCGCTAGTACTGCGGAAGCCCTCGGACGGGAGCGTGTCCGACGGGCGGAGTTGATCCTACGGCTGCTGGCCGAACAGGATGAGGCATGACTGATGCGCTCGTAGCCCGGCTCCGGTCCGCGTTGGGGGACGCGGCGGTTGTCGACGATCCCGATGTGCTGGACAGCCACCGGCACGACCACGCGACGTTCTCGCCGGCCGGCGTGCCGCGGGTGCTGGCGCGACCGACCTCGACCTCCGAGGTCGCCGAGGTCCTGCGGGCCGCCGGGAGTTTCGGCGTACCGGTGGTAACTCAAGGGGCGCGGACCGGGCTGTCAGGCGCGGCGAACGCCATCGACGGCTGCTTGTTGCTGTCGACCGCGCGGATGAACCGCATCCTCGAGATCTCGGTCGAGGACCAGGTGGCCGTGGTCCAGCCGGGCGTCGTGAACGCGGACCTCTCGCGGGCAGTGCTGGAGAAGGATCTCTTCTATCCGCCCGACCCGTCGTCGTGGGAGATGTCGACGATCGGCGGCAACATCGCGACCAACGCCGGCGGGTTGTGTTGCGTGAAGTACGGCGTGACGTCGGACTTCGTGCGCGCCGTCGAGGTGGTGCTGGCGTCGGGTGAGATCGTCCGTACCGGGCGGCGTGCGGCGAAGGGCGTTGCCGGCTACGACCTGACCCGATTGATCGTGGGATCCGAAGGCACGTTGGGTGTGGTCACCGAGGCGACGCTCGCGTTGCGTCCGGCGCCAGAGGCCGCGCTGACCGCGGCGGCGACGTTCCGCTCGATCGAGGACGGGATCGCAGCCGCGGCGGCGGTGATGGCCTCGGGGCTGCGGCCGTCCTTGCTGGAGTTCCTCGACCAACCGACGCTGCGGGCGATCCAGGACTACCGCGATATGGGTCTGCCGGGCGACGTCGGCTCGATGCTGCTCGCGCAGTCCGATCGCGGGCCTCGCGCGGCCGAGGACGTGGCACGCATCGCGGCGATCTGCACAGAGCACGGCGCGATCGAGGTCGCGGAGGCCTCGGACGTTGAGGAATCCCGGATGCTGCTCGAGGCGCGCCGCCTGGTGAACTCCGCGCTGGAGCCGCTCGGGACCACGCTGATCGACGACGTGTCGGTACCGCGTTCGCAGCTCGTCGCGTTGCTGCGCGGGATCGCCGAGATCGGTGCGAAGTACCAGGTGCTGATCTGTTGCCCGGGGCACGTAGGCGACGGCAATATGCACCCGACAGTGGTCTTTGACCGCAACGACCCGGCGGCCGAGGAGCGAGGCCTGGAGGCGTTCGGCGCGGTGATGGAACTGGGCCTCCGCCTCGGCGGAACGATCACCGGTGAACACGGCATCGGCACGCTCAAGGCCGGCTGGCTCGAGACCGAACTCGGTCCGGTCGGCCTCGAGCTCCACCGCCGCATCAAACAAGCCTTCGACCCCGACAACCTCCTCAACCCGGGGAAGGTCCTTCAAGCCTTCTGAACCGCACGGCGTCAGGTCAGCCGGACCAGGGAGCCGCCCGCGGTGATGCCGATCGACGTGCGTACGCCGGCAACGCTCAGGTCGACCACGAACGTCGTACCCGACCAGCGGGTCGCGTAAGTGACGGCGCCGGTGGCCTTGACGGGAGCGATGAACGACAGGATCGACGCCGTGGTGCCGGAGCGCGCGAACATCAGTGTCGGCGCCGAGAGTCGGGTGTTGATGTTCGGGTAGGTCCAGCCCTGGATCGGGTTCGTCTGTGCCTGCTTGAGGAGGATCGCGCCGGGCGGCAGCGCCTGCCGGTACGGGACCTGGAACAGGATCGTCCGGGTGTTCTCGCCCGCCTTCGACGCCAGGGCGGTGGTCCGTGAGTACACGGTCGCCTTCTGGTCCGCGGGCAGATGCCACAGCGTCTGGAACTGCTGCGCGGTCTTCGACGACGCGCGGTCGAGCGTGACGATCAGGTCGGGGTTGTTCAGCACGAGTACTGCGCGGACACGGCTGATGCCGGCCCCCGGTACGTCGGAGAACTCGAAGAAGTCGGCGCCCGGCTTCACCTGGGACCGGGTCAGCTTGGTCGCGGGCAACGCGTCGGCCGAGAGCGGCGTCGTCATCGCGCTGCTGGCGAACGGGCTCTTCGCCCAGGTCCGCCAGACGTCGTTCTGGTAGCCGGCATGCCCACCGTCGATCAGGATGTCCCGGCCGCGGGCGGTGTAGGTCAGCGACGTGTGGTCACTGTGCCCGTGCAGTTGCCGCGTTGGCCCGTACCTGATGCTGTACGACGACTGGCCCGCGAAGTTGCTCCATCCGGAGCGGCCGAAGACGTAGCCCGCGGAGAACATGCCGACACGGTCCGTCGGGGCGACACCGGTCGCGCCCTGCGTTCCGGCGTACTCGAGCGGGGTGCCGGGGACGGGCGCCGTACGGACGACCTCGGAGTCGCCGATCTGGTGCAGGTTGCCGAGCGAGTTCGTTGCCAGCGCGAGCCAGTTGGCCAGCAGCGCCCGGCGCGCGGTGATCGTCGTACCGGGGTCGGCGCCGCACGCCCGCAGTACGTCGACGGCACGGCCCCAGAGGGAGTAGTTGAACTGCGCGTACGCCGTCGACTGTTCGTTGGTCGAGCCCTGGGCATCGATCGAGGTCGTGATGCCGGCGTTGAGACGCTGCTGCGCGAGCGTCATGTAGTCGGTGCGGTCGAGCGTGCAGCCGACGCCGAACAGCGCGATGCTCTCGTCGGTGCCGTGGTTCCAGGCGCCGCTCCAGTTGTTGACCAGGAACGTGGCGTGGTCCCGCAGTGCCGCGTCGAGCCAGGCGTACTGCGTCGGCAGGGTGTTGACGTTCAATCCGGCGAGGACTGCTTGCCGGGTGCAAATGATCACGTTGGTGCGGTGCATCGTCGACTCCCAGGCGCCGACGTCACCCTTCCAGGAGTACGGATTGTCGCGGACCCAGTCGTGAACGATCGCCGTCACGTGCTCGAGCGCCGCGGTGTCGCCCTGGCTCGCGGCAGTGATTCCTTGGCCGATCCAACGGAGTGAGTGGAACCACATGTACCAGCTGGGATTGCTGTACGGGTTCAGCTTCCAGTTGATGTTTCCCTTGCCGTCACCAACCTTGTACGGCTTGAACCCGCCCCACGTGTAGGTGTCCTGCATCACGGACGAGAGCGGTGTGGCGTCGTCGACCGTGCTGAAACCTGGGCAGGTGTAGGTGCCACCTGTTGCCGTGGTGATCGCTTGGGCGCTCTTCGCAGCCACAGCGGTCGCAGGGACCACGTTCGTTGCCCCTGGCACGAACTGCGCTGCCTCAGGCTCGGGAAGATCCGCGGCGATCGCGATCCCCGGCCCGGTCTGAGCCGTCGCGACACCGGTGGTGCCTGCGAGCCCCGCGGTAACGAGCCCGAGCACCAGTAACCATCTCATCATGCGTTTCCCCACCCACTCGCGCGCGGCCCCCCGGCCGGCGGTGACAACCTGTACAACCGCACGATGGTGAGTTGGTGGAGAAAGTTGCGATTAGCTCCTATGAGTTTCTGGCGACCTCGGCGAGCCGCCCGCCGTCTCCCCTGACGACGGCGGGCGGCGTAACCGGGTGACTACTCTTCGGCTGCTTACTCTTCGACGCTTACTCTTCGACCGAGATGACCCGGATCCAGTCGGAGCAGTCGGCCTCACACCACACGTGATCGCCCGCGTGGGCGATCCGGTCCCGCTGCACATGCCCGCAGGCGAGCTGCACCCGCCGCAACGCATGACCCTGCTTCACCGGAGCACCGGTCCTACCGCCGGGCACCCGCTTCTTCCTGAGGTCGGCCATAGCCGGTCCTCCTCTCACTTCTTGTTAGTTGCTGGTTTTGGCAGGGCGGCCGGTCGTTCCCGGCCGCCCAGCGGTGAGAGTGAGATTCGAACTCACGAGCCGACATGCCAGCCGACCGACGGTTCAGCAAACCGCTGCCCCTACCCACAGGCGGATCTCACCTGAGGTTCCTGCCGTCCACCCTCGGACGGCAGGAACCCGTTTCAGCCCTTGACGCAGATGACCTGCTTGAGGTGGGCGACGACCTCGACCAGGTCGGACTGGGCGGCAATGACGGAGTCGATGTCCTTGTAGGCGGCAGGGATCTCGTCGATCACCCCGGCGTCCTTGCGGGACTCGACGCCCGCGGTCTGCGCGACCAGGTCGTCGACCGTGTAGCGGCGCTTCGCCTCGTTACGGCTCATCCGGCGGCCTGCCCCGTGTGAGGCCGAGTAGAACGAGCGCTGCGAGCCGAGACCGCGAACGACGTACGAACCGGTGCCCATCGATCCCGGGATCAGCCCGAGGTCCCCGAACCCCGCCCGGATCGCGCCCTTGCGGGTGACGAGCAGATCGAGCCCGTCGAGGTGCTCCTCGGCCACGTAGTTGTGGTGGCACGAGATCGGCTGTTCGAACCGCACCTCGACCTCGAACGACTCCCGGACCGCCTGCATCACCAGTGCGAGCATGACCGCACGGTTCCGCGCGGCGTACTCCTGCGCCCAGGTGAGGTCCCGGCGGTACGCGTCCATCTCCGGCGTACCGGACAGGAACACCGCAAGGTCACGGTCCGGAAGGTCCGCGTTGTGCGGCAGCTCCCGGGCGATCCGCATGTGCCGCTCCGCCAGCTCCTTGCCGATGTTCCGGCTGCCGGAGTGCAGCATCAGCCACACGCGGTCCTCGTCGTCGAGGCACACCTCGATGAAGTGGTTGCCGCCGCCAAGCGATCCCATCTGCTGCTTGGCCTTGCGCTCGCGGTCCTGCACCCCGTCGTGCAGACTCGTGAACCCACCCCACAGCCGATCCCACGGCCGCGGGTCCAGCCCGAGCCGACCTACGCCGACCGGGTCCCCGTGCGAACGGAATCCGACCGGTACGGCGGCCTCGATCCGCGAACGGATGCGCGACAGGTCGTCCGGCAGATCCGCAGCCGTCAGCGAGGTCAGGACACCTTCCATCCCACACCCGATGTCGACGCCGACGGCAGCCGGCGAGACGGCCTGGTACATCGCGATCACGGACCCGACGGTCGCGCCCTTGCCGAGGTGCACGTCCGGCATCACGCGAACGCCGTGAACCCACGGCAGCGCCGCGATGTTGCGCAGCTGCTGCAGTGCCTTCGCGTCGACGTCGTACTCCTGAGCCCACATCAGTGTGGAGCTCTTCGCCCCACTCAGCTCGATCGGAAGCTCCACTGTTCCCTCCCCTTTGTCGTGTACGTGCAGCTGCCAGGGCAGGAGTCGAACCTGCGGGGCCTCGGGTCAGAACCGAGGGTGGGTCGCCGGCGCCCACCTGGCATCGCGCTCCGCCGCGACACCGGGTGGGTGTCGCGTCAGAGCGCTAACTCGGCACGGGAAGGGATCCACGGCTGCCACAGCAGTGGCATGCCGGCCTCTTCCGGTGTTCGCGAGCCCTTCTTCTCGTTGCACCCGGAGTGCGCGGCGACGGCGTTCAGCCACTCGCCGCGACCGCCACGTGATCGTGGGATCACGTGATCCATAGTGCTCGCGCCGGGCTTGCCGCAGTACGCGCAGAGGTACTTGTCGCGTTTCAGCACGCCTGCGCGCGTGTACTGCAGCCGGCCGGACGCATACCGCCAGTTCATCACGACGTACCGGACGAGACGTAGTACGCGGGGGAGGGGGAACGGTCCGATGCTGGCGCCGTCGTGGGCTTCCTCGACGACGGCGACCTCGCGGACGAGCATCCGGATGGCGTGCGGGATCGACACGACGTGCAGCTGCTCGTACGAGGCGTTCAGGACGATCACACCGCTCATCTGGGACCTCCTCCCTTCCAGTGTGCCCGACCCGGCGGTCCCAGGTCGGCGATCTCGGTACTGCGTGGTGTTGCGTCCGGCGACTGTGCGTGAGGCCGGCGTACTGAGGGTGTCCGGCGGGGCTCGAACCCGCTTCCTCCGGGGCCACGTCCCGGTGCATCGCCCGCTTCTGCCTCGGACACAGCACGCCCGGCAGGATTCGAACCTGCACCCCCGGCTTCGTAGGCCGGTGCTCTGTCCGATTGAGCCACGGGCGTTCAGTGCCCTGCGCCGGATGTCGTGCGGATTTCCGTCGCAGGGCACGCATACGGCGCCCGCTCGGCCGGTAGCAAGCATCCTGCGGGCGCCTAGGGGGTGTCTGACGGCTCCGCGCCTACTGCGCGGCACTCGGCACGGCACCTCGCCGCACGGGTGCAAAGGGAACGATGCTCCGCATCGACCCCTTCGCCCCCGCGCGCCGATGCA
>NZ_JBFAPF010000007.1:97447-411897 GCF_040675555.1 Kribbella sp. NPDC049584 | reverse complement strand
CTCCACCCTGCCTTCGCCAACCCCCCAACCACAAACCCCGGCCCCGGGGCCCCTAACGGCGCCCGGCGCGCGGGTATGTATGTAAGGGCCCACCCTCTCCGGGGAGGATGGCAGCTACGTTCCGCACCCGGACTGAGCAGGAGCTGCGCTCCGCGCGTGGACTGAGCAGGAGCTGCGCTCCGCGCGTGGACTGAGCAGGAGCTGCGCTCCGCGCGTGGACTGAGCAGGAGCTGCGCTCCGCACGTGGACTGAGCAGGAGCTGCGCCCGGCAGGTGGCCCGAGAGGAGCTGCGCTCGCAGGTCGGTCCAGCAGCTGATCCGCAGGCAGGTGAGGCGGCCGCTGCCTTGCGCAGGTGGCCTGACGGCAGCTGCAATCCCCAGGTGAGCTCATCAGCAGCCGCCTCTCACACCTCCGTCTGCCCGTCGCGCACTGGAGGGTCTGCTTCCTGCGAGCACTTCCCGGAAGCGCCGTCCGAGCACCTCCCGGAAGCACCTTCCCGGCACTTCCCGAGTACCTGCTGCGGGTAGCTCCGCGAGGCCGGCGCCGCTAGGCGCCGGGCTCGCGGGCTGTTCAGGCGCCGGGGGCGCGGTTGTTGAGGATTCTTTGGTAGAGGTTGCAGTCTTGCCAGACGCCGCCGATGTGTAGGTAGGTGGGGGCGAAGCCGATCTGGTTGAAGCCGGTGCGTTGGAGGACGCGTTGGGAGGCGACGTTGTTCTTCAGGGTGCTGGCTTCGATGCGGTGGAGTTTGAACTCGGTGTCCGCGAGCTCGGTGACCGCCTCGACGGCCAGTGTGGCGAGGCCCCGACCAGTCACGTCAGCGGCCAGCCAGTAGCCGAGGCTCGCGCTGCGGAACGGTCCGGCGACGACGTCCTGCAGTGTGAAGGCGCCGATGACGCGGTCGGACTCGACCAGCAGCCACGGCACGACCTGACCGTTCTTGTAGCGCTCCAGCGTGCTCGCCAGCCGCTCCCGCTGGCCGGCAACAGTGAACCAGCCGTCAGGCCGAGACGGTTCCCACGGCGACAAGTGATCCCACGACCGGGTGTACTCGTCCGCCAGCGCAGCAGCGTCCTCGAGGGTGGCGATCCGGAGTTGTACGTCGGAAGTCAGCGAGCGGGCTTCAATCACTTCGGCAGCCTACGTGCCTGGCTGGAGCCCGACACGCGAGGGGTGAAAGCGTCGTGGAAGATCGTCGATGCCGCCCCGACCGCGGCCGCATCGGTCTGCAACATCGACTCCTCGACCGCGACCGGACGGGTCTCCCGAGCCACCGGATGCGCGTTCACCGCACGCCCGATCTCGGTCAGGAAGATCTCCGAGATCTCCTTCATGTACGCCGGTCCGCCGAGCACCACGAGATCGATATCGAGCAGATCGACCAACCCGACCGCGCCTTGTCCGACCACCCGCGCCACCTGCGTGACCGCCTTCACCGCAGCCGCATCACCGTCCGCGGCCGCCTTGCACACCGCCTTGTACCGCTTGGCCTCATCGGTCGCGCCCGGATCGGTCTCGACGTACCCGAACTCGGCCGCGATCACCGGCAACGAAGCCGTCGGATTGCACTCGGGGATCATCCGCGGACCGTCCTCCGGGTCCCACTCCCCCATCCGCAGCGCCGCGATCTGCCCGAACTCACCCGCGTTCGCCGAACCCCCGCGATAGATCGACCCGTTCAGGATCAATCCGCTCCCGACGCCCGTACCGAGATACAAATACGCGAAGTCCCGCGCCCGCGCGGAACGCCCGATCCAGCGTTCACCGATCGCGGCCGCCGTACCGTCCTTCTCCACCAGCACCGGGTGATTCAGCCGCTCCTGCAGCAACTTCCGGATCTTCAACCCACGCCAGGCAGGCTGCAGCGGAAGCGCGAGCAGCGAGCCGTCCCTGTCGATCGGCCCTGGTACGGCGACGCCGACGCCGAGCATCGACGCGGGATCGACCTGGCTGATGCTCAACGCCGCGGTCACCGTCGCCGCGGTTAGATCGATCAGCTTGTCGGCCTCGAGACCGTCCGCGAGATCGACGGTCTCGCGCCGCACGATCCTCCCGTCCAGATCCACGACCGCGACCGTCAGCAGCTCCGGGTCGATGTGGATCCCCACCGCGTGCGCGGCATTCGACCGCATCCGCACCGGAGTCCGCGGCTTCCCGAGTCGTTCGGCGCGCTCCTGCGCCTCCTCCACCAGCAGCCCTTGCTGAAGGAGGATGCGCAGGATCCGCGACACCGACTGCTGGGTGAGACCGGTCCGGCGGGAGATCTCGGTCCGGCTGATGGTGCCGGCCAGCCGGATCGTCTCGATGATCACAGCCTCGTTGAACGAACCCAGGTCGTACTGGTTCGCGCCGGCCCGCCGCAGGCCTTCGAACTCGGCCAGGTCGTTCACCGAATCGTTCATCTCCACCTCCCCGTCTCACCTCGAGTAGCCGCGATCGTACTGCGCACTGTGTGCGCGCCGGCGTGTTTACGGCGCTTCCAGCGCACCGTCGATGCGTCGTACGCCCGCTGCCCACTCGTCGTGTCCGGACAGTTGCGCGGGATAACGGGCCGCCGCCTCCAGATCGATGTCGATACCCCAGCCCGGCGCCTCGTTCGGGCGCAGCCAGCCGTCCTCGATCCGCAGTGTCCCGGGGAACACCTCGTGGACCGCGTCGTCGTAGATGTGACCCTCTTGGATGCCAAAGGCAACAGAACTCACGTCGAGCGCGACGTTCGCCGCGGCCCCGATCGGCGAGGTGTCGCCCGGCCCGTGCCACGCCGTCCGTACGCCGGAGATCTCGGCCAGGTCCGCCAGCTTGCGCGCCGGCGTCAGGCCGCCGATATCGGAGACATGCGACCGGATGAAGTCGACACCGCCGTCCCGGATCAGCCGAACGGCGTCACCGAACGACGTCGTCAGCTCGCCGACGGCCAGTGGCACCGGCGACGCGGCCCGCACCTCGGGCAGCCGGTCCCACAGCTCCGGCGCCAGCACGTCCTCGAGGAAGAACAACCGGTGCGGCTCCAGCGAACGAGCCAGCAGCACCGCTTCCTTCGGCGTCAGCCGCGAATGTACGTCGTGCAGCAGCTCGATGTTGTCCGGCAGCGCCTGCCGGGCCTCGGCGAACAGCTCCGGCGTCGTGCGCAGGTAGTCCCGCGCCGACCAGCCGTTGTGGTACGGCGCATCCGGGTAGAGCGTCGGCACCCGCGGAGCGCCGTACCCGCCACCGCCCGGCGTCGACATCTGCAGCCGGATGTGTCGCCAGCCCTGAGCGATCAGCTTCTGGGCGTGCTCGATGGTGTCCTCGATCGTCTTGCCGCTGGCGTGGATGTACGTGTCCGCGGCGGCGCGGACCTTGCCGCCGAGCAGCTCGTACACCGGCATCCCGGCGCGCTTGCCGGCGATGTCCCACAGTGCCTGGTCGATACCGGAGATCGCGTTGTTGGTGACCGGTCCGCCGCGCCAGTAGCCGGAGTACCCGGCCAGGCGGGTCAGGTCGCCGATGTCACCCGGGTAGCGGCCGACGAGCAGCCGGGACAGGTGCTCGTCGACGAATGTCTGCACCGCCTTCCACCGCTGGGTGAATGTGGCACAGCCGAGCCCGTACAAGCCGGGTTCGGTGGTGTCGATCTTCACGACGACCAGCGGGATGCCTTGCGGCGCCGTGACGATCGCCTTCACCTCGCGGATCCGGATGTCGTCGCGGACGGGCCACGGCTGGTCGAAGTTCGTCGGACTGTGCTGAGCCATTCAGGACTCCAGGGGAAGGGTGGGTAGGTCGAGTTCGTGCTTGGCCCGGAAGCCGAGCACCGTGCGGATGGCGGTCAGGTCGATCGGCACCTCGCGGCCGATGAACCGCCGCGTGCGCGGCACGTCCGGCGCGAACGCGTCGAGCAGGTCCTCGGTCGCGTACGGCGCGGTGGTTGTGTCCGCGGCGACGAAGAACGTGTGGGCGCCGGACAACGGCGCGGTCAGCCCGAGCTCCACGGCGTACGCCGCGTCCCGGGTGTCCAGGTAGCTCCACGCCTCGCGCAGTCCGTCGGCCGGCTTCACCCGGGCGTGCTCGGCCATCCGCTCGAGCACGTCCGGCGAGTTCACATGCGGGAACCGGAACGAGACCACGTCGATCCCCCACCGGCGCCACGCCATCCGTGCGGTGTTCTCGTCGTTCTGCTTCGACAGCGAGTACCAGTCGCCGACGTCGGTCGGCGCCTTCTCGTCCCACGGGAAGTACGGCTGGCGGATCTCGTGCGGGTTGAACGGGACGCCGGTCGCGTTGATGCTGCTCGCGATCACCGCCCGGTCGATGCCGAGCGCGCCGGCCTGCGCGAGCACGTTGAACGTCGACACGACATTGATCGAATAGACGTCGTACGGCGTACCGGCCGACGGGTGCGCGAGCGCCGCCAGGTGGACGACGTACTCCGCACCCTCGAGCGCCCGGGCGACATCGGTTTCGGAGCGGGTGTCGCCGATCAGCACCCGGTCCGCCTTCAGGTCCGGGTGCTCGACGTTCGACAGGGCGGTCACCTTCGCACCCAGGTCGTTCAGGTGCTCGACCGTGACCAGCCCGATCCGGCCGGCGGCCCCCGTGACCAGCACGCGCCGGCCGTTCAGTTCACTCACTCTTTGATGCCTCCCGCCATTCCCACACCACGCAGGAATTGTTTCTGGAACAACAAGAACAGCACGACAGGTATCAGAACCGCGAGGAACAGCGCGCTCATCTGCAGCGAGATCTCTGTGGTCTTGGCCACCCGCGGCAGGGCGACCGAGATCGGTTGCAGCGTCGGGTCGGGCAGCACCAGCAGCGGCCAGAGGTAGTCCTTCCACGAACCGATCACGGTCAGCAGCGCGACGACCCCGACGATCGGCTTCGACAGCGGCAGGATCAGCGCCGTGAACAGCCGCAGGTTGCTCGCGCCGTCGATCCGGGCCGCCTCGACCAGCTCGCGCGGGATCGAGTCGAAGTACCGCTTCATGATCAGGACGTTGAACGCGCTCGCCGCCGACGGGAGCCAGACCGCCCAGAAGGTGTTCTGCAGGCTGACGTGGAGCAGCGGCATGTCCAGGACGGTCATGTAGAGCGGGACCAGCGAGATGACGCCTGGCAGGAACAGCGTCGCGAGCACGGCGCCGGTGATGATCGGGCCCCACTTCGGCCGCAGGATGCTCAGCACGAAGGCTCCCGTCGTACACACGAACAGCGTCGAGATCATCGAGCCGATCGCGATGAACGCCGTGTTGCCCAGGTACGCGCCGATCTGCACGCGGTTCCAGGCGTCCGGGATGTTCTTCAGCTGGATCCCCGACGGCCACAGCTGCATCGGGCCGCTGAGGATGTCCTGGCTGGTCGAGACGCCGGACTTGAGCAGCCAGAGCAGGGGGCCGACGCCGGCGACCAGCACGCCGACGAAGATCAGCACCTGGATCGCCGGCAGTCCGTAGCGGATCAGGCCGCGCTGCCGGTCGGCTGTCGAGATGATTCCGCGCTCGGAAATGCTCATGTCGTACTCCAGCGGCGAGTGACGAAGTGGTAGACGACCGAGAGCACGCACAGCACCCCGGCGAGCAGCACGCTCAGCGCCGTCGCGGCGCCGAAGTCGCCGTTGATGAACGCGTACCGGTAGATAAGCAGCAGAACCGTCAGCGTGGCGTTGTTCGGACCGCCGCCGGTGAACAGGAACGGTTCGGTGAACACCTGGAACGTCCCGATCAGCTGCAGCAGCATCATGATCAGGATGATTCCGCGGATCTGCGGCAGCGTGACGTGCCAGACGCGGCTCCAGATCCCCGCCCCGTCCAGCTCGGCCGCCTCGTACAACTCCGTGCGTACGCCGGTCAGCGCCGCCAGGTAGATGATCGAGGTCGCGCCCGCGCCGGCCCAGGTCGCCTCGAGCACGATAGCGGGCATCGCAAGGGTCTGCGAGTTCAGCCAGGCGAACGGCCCGATCCCGAACCAGCCGAGGATGGAGTTGAAGACGCCTGCCCCGCTCGGGTCGTAGAAGAAGGTCCAGAGCAGGATGGCGGCCACCGGCGGTACGACGGCCGGCAGGTACGACAGCACGTTGTACAGCCAGCCGGTCTTGCGCAGCTCGCTGATGAAGACCGCCAGGAACAGCGGCACCGGGAATCCGAAGATCAGCGCCAGGAAGGCGAAGTACAGCGTGTTGAGCGCCGCCTGCGGGAGCTGCGGATCGGTCAGCACGTAGCTGAAGTTCGACCACCCGACCCATTCGGCCGGGGCCACCAGGTTGTTCTTCTGGAAGCTGAGCACCAGACCGCGGACGATCGGGCCCCAGGAGAAGTACAGGAAGATCAGCACCAGGGGCAGGGCGAAGAAGATACTGCTGAGCCCGCCGGAGCGGTACCAGGTGGTAACGCTCCGGCTCGACTTCTGCGTTCGTTGCTGGAACATGTGGCTACCGCGCCAGACGCGCGTCGATCTTCGCGGCGGCATCGCTGACCAGCTTGTCGATGTCCGCGTCCTTCTTGGTGAGCACCTGCTGGACCACCGGGTCGAGCAGCGAGTAGACCTCCTGGCCCTTGTTCGACGGCTCGGGCAGCAGCTTTAGCGACGTGGTCGAGTCGATGTAGCCCTGGAACTGCTTGACCGGGACGTTGACGTACGGCTCACGCCACTTGTTGAACTGGTCGTACGTCGACTGGCTCAGCGGGGTGATGCCGGGACGGCCGACGAAGCCCTTGTCGGCGATCGTGGTCTTGGCGTCCTGCACCGCGACCGACTCGGTCGTGTACTTGTCGAACTGGTCGAACTTGATCCACTTCAGCGCCGCGACGATCTCGTTCTTGGTCGCCTTCGGGCTGATCATCTTCAGCGAGCCGCCGGTCAGCGTGCCGTGCGGGCCGCCGTCCTGCGGCAGCGCGCCCTCACCGAAGTCGGCGGGCTTCATGCCGAACTGCTTCACGGCCATGTCGTACGCGTCCGGCGCCTGCAGGACCATGCCGATCTTGCCGGCCGCGAAGTCCTGCCGGACCTCCTCCTGGTTGTACAGGAACCGGCTGCCCATCGAGTTGTCGGTCCAGCGCATGTCCTTCAGCAGCTGCAGCGCCTTCTTGGTCGGCGCGTCGTTGAAGGTCGACTTCTTGCCGTCCGGGCTCTCGACCGTGCCGCCCATGCTGTAGGTCATCGTGGTCAGCATCCAGCCACCGGTGTTGTTGGTGGTCAGCTGTGCGTACCCCGCCTTGCCGGTCTTGTCGTGGATCTGCTTGGCGTACTGCCGGACCTCGTCCCACGTCGTCGGCGGCTTGTCCGGGTCCAGACCGGCCTGCTTGAACAGGTTGCGGTTGTAGGCGAGGCCGACCGAGAACACGTCGGTCGGCACGCCGTAGATCCGGCCGTTGGCGTCCTGGACGATCTTCAGGACGTTCGGGTTCAGGTCCTTGGTCAGGTCGACCAGCTTCAGCTCGTCGGTGATGTCCGGGAGCTGCTTGTTCGGGATCATGTTGGCGGGCTCGGTGAAGCTGATGTTCATCACCGTCGGCAGCGTGCCGCCGGCCACCTGGGCCTGGAAGGTCTGCGCCTGCCAGGCGGTCTCGGTCGACTTCACCGTGATGTTCGGGTTCTTCGCCATGAAGTCTTTGATCTTCTGGTCGAACGCCTTGATGTCGTTCGGCTTGTCCGGGGTCGGGCGGTCGCCGATCGTGATCGTGACCGGCGCGTTCTGGTCGACGTCGCCGCCCGCCCCGCCGGACGACGACGGCGTCGTGGCCTTCGCACAGCCGGCCGCGAGCATCAGGCCCGCCACACCGAGGGCAGTCCCAAACCGGCCCCACCTGCTCACACTCGTCATCGGAACTCCTCAGGTTTCCGGATGCCGCCGATGCGCTCTGAGCCACACACCGGCCAGGTCCCGAGTAAGTTAAACCAAGCGTGTTACTAACTCAAGACCTTGACAGCCATTGATGCGATAACGCTTGCGCAACATGTCGAGACCTCTCGGACGGCGCCGACGTACCCCAGCGAGAAGGAGGAACAGATGGCTAACCAGGTTGTGCACTTCGAGATCATCGGGACCTCGCCGGAGGGCCTGCGGGAGTACTACGGGGAGCTCTTCGGCTGGACGTTCGCGGTCGGGGACACCGTGTCTGCGGCGGTGTCCGAGGCTGGGCAGTACGGGTTCGTCGAGGCATCGGTTGCTGGGCTCAACGGCGGTGTCGGCGGTGGCGCCTCGCTGGCGGCGAAGGTCTTGTTCTATGTCGGGGTCGACGATGTCGGCGCTGCTCTGGAGCAGGCTGAGCGGCTTGGCGGGCGGCGGGTGTTCGGGCCGGACGGTGTGCCGGGGAAGTTGGTGGTCGGCCAGTTCACCGACCCGGAGGGCAACCTCATCGGGGTCGCCGGGCCGCGGTGAACCGGTGGAGGTGAGGATGGGCGCATGCAGCTGCGAGCGGCGAGTGCGGCCGACCTTCCGTTCCTGATCGAGATGTTGCTTGAGGCATGTAACTGGGACGGGACTCCCTGGTACGACGAGGCGAAGGTGCGGGCGGATGAGCGCGCCTGGCGCTATCTCGCCGGCTGGCCGCGGGAGACGGACTTCGGGGTGATTGCGGAGGTGGACGGCGTACCGGCCGGCGCCACCTGGGCTCGCTTGCTGCGTGGGTATGGGTACGTCGCGGACGACGTTCCGGAGATCACGCTCGGGGTCTCCCCCGCGCATCGTCGCCAGGGCGTGGCGCGGGCCGTGCTGTCCGAGCTGATCGCGAACGCCCGCGCGGCGTCGTACCAGCGGCTGTCGTTGAGTGTTGACCCGGACAACCCGGCGCGGAAGCTCTACGCGTCGCTCGGGTTCGTGAAGATCGGCGTGGTCGGTACGTCGGACACGATGGTGCTCGACCTCTAGCCGAACCCGCGGACGCGGAACTGCATTACGCGGTACGGCCAGCCGTTGGCGGTGTTCCACTGGCTCACGGACAGGTGCATGTCCGACAAGGTGGATCCGGGGATGACGTAACCGCCGTACAGCTGCGCCACGTGGTTGCCGTCCTCGGAGCCCCAGTTGCCGCCGTAGATAAGCGTTTGGCGGTACGCCGTGTAGAGGTTCGACGTCGGCGTGTCCATGATGATGCCGTCGATGCGGTAATCGCCGGCGTTGAACCAGGTCAGGACCCACTTGCCGCCGAGCGGGCGCAGACTCATCTCGCCGAAGCTCCCGGTCAGGATCGGCGTCGCCGGGTTCCCCCACGCCCACACCCCGTCGCGGTAGCCCCACGGCTCGTACGCCGCCGGGTTCGCGATCTGGTCGGCGCGGACGCGCTTCAGGATGATCGGCTTGTCGCGCTGGAAGCCGGTCGAATAGACGTACACGTACCCGTCGTTCCCGAGCCCCCACGTCAGCAGCTGGAACAGCCCGCCGTCGATGTTCGGGTCGAACTTCGCGCCGGTGTGATACCAGCTCGCGCCCGAGTTGTCCGACCGCCAGATCTCGGTCCAGACCACGTTGCCGAGACCCTTGTTCACCATCGCATGCAGGTACATCGAGCCGCCGATCGTGATCACATCCGACGGCAGCACGGTCGAGAACGTCGGATTGTCGTGCGGGTAGTCCCACAACTGCTGCGCTGCATCGCCCCCGACGGCGCCCGACCATTTCACGCCGCTGTTCAGGTCCGTCGTCGTGGACCACAACGCGACCGGCGACCGCCACCATCCCCCGCCGACAGCCGGCTGCTCGAACGTGTCGCCGAACATGAAGAGCAGCCTCCCGTCCGGCGTACGCGCCGGAATGCCGAGGTCGGTCGCCGCCATCCGGAACCGGTCGGTGAGCCCCGGCCCGGTCAGGTCGGCGACCTTGCTCGTCAGCACGGCCTGGGTGCTCGCGAAGGCGGTGGACGGTACGGCGGCGACAACGCCGGCGCCGAACGCGGCGCGGAGGAACGTGGATCGCTTCATCATCGCTGTCTCCCAGGGGCGGTTGGAAGGAATGCGGGAAATCGATTTCTGACTCTCGCGCAGCAACCAGCCTCTGTCAAGGGTTGACCAGTACGGATGCCAGCCGGGTGAACTGCTTGCACTGGGTCGCATTCAGCGCCCCGCGGCCGTCGCCGGCTTCGTAGTGAGGCCCGGCGCCTGGGATCCCGTGACTCACCTCACGCCGGTCTGCTGTCACGAGCCGGACCACCGGGGCATCTCCTGATCAAACAAATTCCACAGGAGGAGCATGATGAGCAACACGGCGCAGACCACGGCGCTGGTTACCGGGGCGAACAAGGGACTCGGCTACGAAGCAGCCCGTCGGCTCGGTGAGCTGGGTTGGAAGGTCTTCGTCGGCGCGCGTGACGCGGACCGCGGCAGGGCCGCCGTCGGGAAGCTGACGGCCGACGGCCTGGATGCAGTACTGGTCCCGCTCGACGTCACGTCCGACGAATCGGTCGCTGATGCTCTGCAGGTTGTCGCCAAGCACACTGACCGGCTCGACGTACTGATCAACAACGCCGGCGCGCCCGGGCACGCGGTACACCCCGGCGAGGCGACCGCCGACGAACTGCACGCCGTGTACGACGCCAACGTGTACGGCCCGGTGCGGGTCACCCACGCGTTCCTGCCGCTGCTGCAAGCGGCGGAGAACCCACGGGTGGTGATGGTCTCGAGCGCCGGTGGAGCCTTCAGCGTGGTGCTGGACCCGGAGCAGCCGGTGTCCAACCTGCACGAGCTCGCGTACAGCTCCTCGAAGGCCGCGCTGAATATGATCACGGTCAGGTACGCGAAGGCGCTGCCGAACATCAAGTTCAACGCGGTCACGCCGGGCGAGACCGCGAACCATACGTTCGCGGCCACTGACATGAACAACCACAAGGGTCAGCTGACCGTCACCCAAGGCACGGACTCGATCATCCGGATGGCCACCATCGGCCCAGACGGCCCGACCGGCACGTTCGAGGATCGCCTCGGTCCGGTGGACTGGTAGCCAATCAGTTCTTGCCTGTGGCTACCGGGCGGGTTGGGTCGGTGATCCATTCGGACCAGGAGCCGATGTAGAGCTTCGAAGGCAGGCCGGCGGATTCGAGGGCCAGGACCTCGTGGGCGGCGGTGACGCCGGAGCCGCAGTAGACGGCGGTCTCGGCGTCCGCGGTGACGCCGAGCTTCTCGAAGCGGGCGCGGAGGTCGGCAGCGGGGAGGAAGCGGCCGGTCTCATCGACGTTCGCGGTCGTCGGAGCGTTGGTGGCGCCGGGGATGTGGCCGGCGACCGGGTCCATGGGCTCGACCTCACCAGCGAAGCGCTCGGGAGCCCGGGCATCCAACAGAATGCCCTTCGCAGCCACCTCGGCCGCACCGTCGGCGTCGAGGACGGGCAGGTGCCCAGGAGTCGAGGTGAACGTCCCGGCTCCATCGGCGGGTGCTTCCACCGTGACCTCTCCCCCGGCGGCCTTCCACGCGGCGAGTCCGCCGTCAAGGACGCGTACGTCGGTCAACCCGAAGTACCGGAAGATCCACCACGCGCGGGCGGCGGACGTGGAGTTGGCGGCGTCGTACGCCACGACCGGCGTGTCCGCGGACGTGATACCGAGGCGCTGGAACGTCGCGGTGACGGTGGTTGCGTCGGGCAACGGGTGTCGGCCGGGGCCGGGCGGGCCGGCGAGTTCGGTCTCGAGGTCGACGAAGTACGCGCCCGGCAGGTGACCGGCGTCGTACGCCTCCTTGCCGGGCGGACCTGCCAGGTTCCACGTCACGTCCACGAGCACGGGCGACAGCGCACGCAGTTCGTCAACGGTGATCAACGGGCTCATGAAGCAGCTCCTCCGAACGGCAGGACCTCTGGGGACAGGGTGGCGCGGGCGCGGGCCTGGGTGAGCCGGCGGCGGTGGTGCCGGCGGCACAGCACTTCGTACGCCGGCTCGAGGTCGCGGGTCACCATGTCACCCACCACCAGCTGCTCGCCCTCGGTCACCATCTCCCCACCGATCGTACGGGCGTTGTGTGTGGCCCGTTCACCGCACCAGCACAACGCCTCGACCTGGAGCAGTTCCATCCGGTCGGCGAGCTCGACCAACCGGGCCGAACCCGGGAACAGCGTCGCCCGGAAGTCGGTCAGGATCCCGAAGCAGAACACGTCGATCTGCAGCTCGTCGACCAGCCGGGCCAGTTGCTCGATCTGCAGCGGACTGTAGAACTGCGCCTCGTCACACACCGCATAGTCGATCCGTCCGCCCTGGGTGAGCTCGTTGACCACGTAGTCCCAGAAGTCGAACTCCTCCCGCACCTCGACCGCGTCCGCGGACAGACCGAGCCGCGACGAGAGCACCGACTCTCCCGCACGGTCATGGCTGGTGAAGATCCGGCCGAGCCGTCCCCGCGCCTTGTGGTTGTGATCCATCTGGAGGGCCAGCGTCGACTTGCCACAATCCATGGTCCCGGTGAAATAGAGCAGCTCAGCCACGGGCGATCATCCTGCCAAGTCAGCGGTACGCGCCGCACCTCGGGGGGTGTCGTTCCCTGCCGCTTTGGTTCTGGGGCTTGGTGCGGTTTGAATGGATCGTGCGCAAAGCTCTGCTTCTCATGCTCGCGGCCTGGCTGACTGTCGTCAGCGCCACTCTGCCGGCCGGTGCGACGCCGGTCCGGGCCGCGGCAGGTTTGCGTGCGTACTTCGTGATCACCGAACCGAACCAGACCGGAAAGGTCACCGGAGCCGTCACGCAGAACGGCGGCACGGTCTACGCGACGTACGACGCCATCGGGGTGATCGTGGCGCACTCGACGGCTCCCGACTTCGTCACGAACATGCGCGACGTCGCCGGGGTCGAGAAGGCCGGAGCCACCCGGACGACGGACCTCCCGGCCGATGTCGGCAATCCGGCGATCCCATCCGCGGTTCCGGAGACCGCGACGACCGCTCCGGAGACGGATCGCGCCGACATGACGCAGATCGGCGCCGACCAGGCCTGGCAGAAGAACCAGGGCTCGAAGAACGTGACGGTCGGCGTACTCGACACCGGCGTGGACGACCAGCACCCGGATCTGAAGGCGAACTTCGACGCGTCGAAGTCGGCGTCCTGCGCGTACGGCAAGGCCGACACCCGGCCGGGCGCCTGGCGTCCGGTCGGTGAGCACGGCACGCACGTCGCCGGCACGATCGCGGGCGCGAAGAACGGCGTCGGGATGATCGGCGTCGCGCCCGGCGTGAAGGTGTCGTCGATCCGGATCGCCGAGGCCGGCAACCAGTTGTTCTTCCCGGAGAACACGGTCTGCGCGTTCATGTTCGCCGCGGACAAGGGCGTCTCGGTGACGAACAACAGTTACTACGTCGACCCGTGGTTGTTCCTGTGCCCGAGCGACAAGGACCAGGATGCGATCGCCGAGGCGGTACGCCGGGCCGTCGCGTACTCCGACACCAAGGGCGTCGTGAACGTGGCCGCGGCGGGCAACGAGGACTACGACCTGGCGAACAAGTCCGGCGACGACTCCAGCCCGGACGACTCGACTGCAGCGCCGCGGACGGTCACGAACGACTGCATCAGCCTGCCGACCGAACTCCCGGACGTGGTCGTCGTGGGTTCGGTCGACCCGAGCGGCGTGAAGTCGCAGTTCTCGAACTTCGGCGTGAACAAGATCAACCTGGCCGCCCCGGGCGAGGACGTGTACTCGACGGTGCCAGGCGGCGGCTACAAGATCCTCGAGGGTACGTCGATGGCCTCGCCGCATGTTGCCGGTGTCGCCGCGCTGCTCCGAAGCGTCGACCCCAAACTCACTCCCGCCGAGGTCCGCGCCCGACTCGCCCAGCAGGCCAACGACCTCGCCTGCCCGCCCGGCGCGACCGGTGAATGCGTCGGTCCGACGGCCAACAACTCGTTCTACGGTGAGGGTCTCGTCGACGCCGCCGAGGCGGTCGGAGCCGCCCCCGCCCAGCCGCAGGGCGCGATCGCCATCACCGAACCCGGCGAGCAGATCGGTGTCGGCGGCATCCCGGCGATCCCGCTGCTGATGAAGGGCACCGGCGGCTCGGGCGACATCAGCTACTCCGCCGCCGGCCTTCCGCCCGGGCTGTCCATCGACCCCGAACGCGGCTGGATCACAGGAGTCCTGACGCCCGGCTCGGGTCGCTACAAGGTCACCGTCATCGCCCGCGACGGACAAGCCAAGACCGCGCGGACCAGCTTCTACTGGGACGTCTGGAGCTTCTAACGCCCGGTGTCGATGAGGAGTGGGATCTCCATCTCGTCGGCAGTCAGCGAGCCGTGCAGACCGATCAGGTTTGCCTCTTGGGCGTGCCGACGTGATGCGACGAGTGCGACCGGACCCAGCGACGCGACGATGACGTCGCCGAGGCGAGGCGCCACTCGATCCTCGACCGGCCCGAACCACCCGCGCGCGATGGCATCCGAGCGTGACAAGACCAGCGCCTTCTCACCGAGCCGTTCGCTATAGGTCGCGATGACGTCGAGCTCGGCGCCGGGAACGCAGTACAGGTGGCGGAAACGGGACTCACCGCCGACGACGCGTACGCCGTCGGTCAGCGCCGGCTCGAGGTCGATGTCCACCCGATGCTCAGGCGCGATGTCGATCATGCCGTGGTCAGCGACGACCAGCAGCACGGCGTCACGCGGCAACGCCGAGCGAACCTGCAATGCGAAGTCGTCAGCCGCGGACAGCTCCTTCTGCCATTGCCACGAGTCGCAGCCCTGTTGATGGCCGATGTAGTCGAGCTGAGAGTCGTACACGTAGACCAGCGACGACTTCCCCTCGCGGCTCGCGAACCGGGTCGCGTCCAGCCGGTCCTCGACCGTGTCCGCGCCGCGGTGCGCACTCCCCCGGAACGCTGCGGCGGTCAAGCCGGACGAGTCGAACCGCGCCTTGCTCACGTTGCGAGTCGCGACGCCGGCGGCGGCTGCCCGATCGAAGACCGTGCCGTGCGGCTGCCAGCGCCGCGGGTCGACCGGGGCATCCCAGGACAGCGCGTTCAGCAGGTCGCCGGTCTCCGGGACGATCGAGGTGTAGCCGACGATGCCGTGGGCGCCCGGCGGCAGCCCCGTGCCGAGGCTCGTCAGACTCACTGCGGTCGTCGACGGCACGCCCGCGGTCAGGCTTCGGCTGACTGGGATCAGCGAGGACAGGTACGGCGCGGCCTCGGCGTACCGCTGGAGCAGGTTCCATCCCAGGCCGTCGAGGAGCAGTACGGCGTACCGCGGCGCGGCGGGCAGGCCGAGGACGTTCGTCTCGCCCGGCACCGACAGCGCACCGGCCACCGACGGCAATACGTCGGCGAGCGATCCGCCGCCGTACTGCGGGGAAACCGGGACGATCACGGCACTACCTGCTGGTCGCGAAGGACAGCGCCTTGGCGAACTCGAGCACCTGCTGGATCCCGGCCGGACCGTCGGCCGCCGCGCTGATCCGCAGCGAGATGTCGTCGGCGGCGACCGAGCCGGTGTACCCGTGGTCGGCCTCGCAGTTCGGGTCGGCGCAGACCGCGGGCTCGAGGTCGATCCGATTGACCATGCCCCAGCCGATCGTCAGCACGACCTCACCGGCGCCGGCCACGGCCGGGTCGGACTTGCCGGAGGCGTAGCCGGCCGGGTTCGGGACGACGCGGTTCACGACGACGGCATTCACCCGGTGCAACGGGATCGCCTCGGTCGAGGTCGACGCATACGGCGCGCGGATCAGTTCGTCGGCGGCGTGTTCGTCGGTGTGGCCGACGATCAGCCGGCTCGGGGTCAGCGCCAGGATCGTGATGTGCCGCCGGACCTCGTCCCGGTCGAACGTCGGCTCGTGCTGCAGCACGTAGGCCCGGATCGGCTCGCCGGCGATCGCCACCTCGAGCGAATCCGTCACCACGTCGGGGTAGTAGCCGCACCGATCGATCGCCTCGCGCAGGTCCGCGGATGCGTCCGCGAGCTCCGGTGCATTCAGGTCACGCATGCCCTCATCCTTGCACGATCGCGAGCCCGAGCGTTCGACCCTTGTGGACAACCACGCTCAGTTCGCACTCGCCTTGCGCAGGACCGGTGCACCGGCGGCGCCCGCGACCGCGACGAGGATCAGCCCGGCCACTACCTGCCCGATCAGCAGCAGTACGCCGGAACTGCCCTGCGTGATGACCTTCCCGCCGCTCAGCGCCAGCCCGCACAGCGCCCCGAAACCGACGACCGGCAGCCCGACTCCGATCACCGGTACGACTGCCGCTACCCGCGCCGACCGCTCAATCACCTTCAGGGGTACGCCGGACCGGCGCAGCGCTCGCGCCGGAACCGCCTGGTCGAGCGCAGTACCGACCGCACCGGCTGCAGTCGAGGCTGCCACCGTCAGGAAGACCAGAGAGAGCAGGAGTACCACACCGATCCGCATGTCGTGGAAGCTCGGATCGTCGTCACCGGGCGGCATGAACACCGAGATGAAGCCAGTGACGAAGCCCGACAGCACCAGCGCAGCTACCGGCCGGAAAGCGCCCTTCGGGTCGTCGACAAGCCTGCGACCCGCCAGCAACGTCACAGGTCCGTTCGCCAGGTTCGCCATCGTCTTGCCGACCACCTGCACCGCGAACGGCCCGATGATGCGTACGGCGAGCGCAGCGAACCCGACTCCGATCAGCAAGGGCAGGAAGGCAGCCTGCAGTCCGTAGTACGCCAGGATCAGCGGACCGATCACCAGCAGGCCGAGACGCAGGACGCTGACGCCCTTACGGGTCTGGCCGCGAACAACGCCCAGCGGAGTGATGCTGACGCGGCCCAGACCGATCAGTGCGCTCACCACGGACAGGACAGGTACTGCGCCCAGAACGACCAGGACTGTCCACCAGTTGACGGTGATGTCGCCCAAGTACCAGCGACCGCCGCCGAGCGGGATGCGGGCGATCAGCGGGCTCAGGACCGTGTAGCCGACGAGTCCGACCACTGCACCGGCCAGAGCGAGGACAGCTTGCTCCACCGCGCTCAGCCAGAGGACCTGCATTCGCGTGGCGCCGGCAAGGCGCAGTGCGGCCAGCCTGTGTTCGCGGCGCTTGGCCGCGACCCCGGCGGCTTGGCCGACGAGGCTGAGGATCGGGAACAGCACGAGAGTGATGCCGAAGGCCACTGCGATCAGCAGACCGAGCATGCGGCTGTCCCACACCTTGTCGTGCCAACTACTCACGTACTGCGGGTGCTCGTCGGCCGGGATCGTTTGGAGGCCCCGGATGACGATGAACTCCTCCGGCGAGGACAGACCCTTCGCACTGATCACACCGGTCGGCTCCGCAACGCCGTACTTCGTGCTGAGGCTGGACCAGTGCTTGGCGACCTCAGGCGAGACGAAGACCTCACCGGGCTTCGGAGTGTGCTCGAGGCCGGGCGGTGGCGGCAGTTGGTTGGGCTTGAGTGTCGCCAGGTCGAGGACGGTCATCCGCTGGCCGTCGACGCGCTGGTCGTCGTCGAGATGCAGCGCACCGATCGCGGTCGCCGGGTCGGCTTTGTCCGCACTCCGCCAGCCGATCCGCTCCGACCGGTGTGACAGTCCGAGTGAGCCCGCGATCAGGAAGGTCACCAGCAACGCGACGACTGCGGTCGCGCCGAGCGCCGCAAGGTTGGCGGCTCGCCCACCCGGCCCGGGACGACGTACGAAGCGCAGACCGAGGTCGGTCATCGGATTCATCGGGCGACTCCCGTCGACTCGCTGACTCGACCGTCGACGATGTGGAGGGCGCGGTGGCAGCGGGCGGCGACTGCGTTGTCGTGCGTGACGACTACTACGGCCGCGCCGCGGTAGGTCGCTGCGCCTACCAACAAGTCGATGACTTGGGAGCCGGTGGCTGCGTCCAGAGCGCCGGTTGGTTCGTCGGCGAACACGACCTGCGGTTCGCCGACCAGAGCACGGGCGATCGCGACTCGTTGCGCCTGTCCGCCGGACAGCTCACCCGGACGACGGCCGACCTCAGCGGCCAGGCCGACCTGGGCAAGCATGTTCCGCGCCCGGCCGATCGCGTCCCGCCGGCTCAGACCGTCCACCATCAACGGGAGCGCCACATTCTCGTCCGCGGGCAGTTCGGCCAGGAGTTGGTTGTCCTGGAACACGAACCCGAGCCGCCGCCGACGTAGTACCGTCCGGGCGGCGTCGTTCAGCTGGTCCACTCGTTCACCGGCGAGCCACACCTCGCCCTGGTCCGGCGTGAGGATTCCGGCCAGGACGTGCAGCAGGGTGGTCTTGCCGTTGCCGCTCGGGCCCATCACCGCGAGCGCCTCGCCGGACCGGACAGCAACGTCCACGCCGGCCAGGCCGACCACGCTGCCGTAGTACTTGACCAGGCCGTGACCGGAGAGCACGACCTGCGACTGGGGACTCTGGAAGCTCATAGCCCAGAGCCTTCCGCGTACGGCGCCCGCGATCGTCGGCCCGCAGACCGGTCTTGCCGTCGTCTTCCGACGCCTTTCGGCAGTTCGGCGTACGACCCAAGTCGTACGCCAGTCGGTGTCGGGCGGTGTCAGTCGGTGCTGAACGCGGACGGATACGCGTCGCGGTAGCTCGGGATCAGGCCGGCCGGCGTCTCCACCGATTCGGCGTTGAGCATCGCGTGCACGATCGCCCGCGACAACGTGCGCGCCCCGGCGGCGTAGAGCGTCTCGAGCTGGCCCAGCGCCATCGGATCGGTGAGGCTCAGCCGGGGCCGGTCGTCGTCGGCCACCCGGGTCGACACCGCGAAGATGCTGTCGCCGTCGACGAGCGTGTGGATCGGATCGATCGCCCTGGCCAGCCCGTCGTGCGCGACCATCGCCATCCGCTTGGTCGCCGCCTTGTCGAGCGGTACGTCGGTCGCCACCACCGCGATCACGGTGTTCATCGGCGGCCCCGGGATCAGGTTGCGACCGGGCGCGGCGGGTGGCGGCGGCTCGACCGGCGTCCGCAGGTGGCTGAACTCGTCACCGATCCCGAGGCGCGCGCCGTACAAGTTGCCGTCGGCGTCGACCGTCGAGCCGGCCGCGTTGACGATCACCAGCACGCCGACCGTCGTACCGTCGTCGAGCCGCACGCTGGCCGAGCCGACACCGCCCTTCAACGAGCGTGCACGCGCTCCGGCCCCGGCGCCGTGGTTGCCCAGGGCAACCGGTCCGTCGGTGGCGACGGCGATCGCGTCCGCACCCCAGGACGGCTCGGGCCGGGCCCTGAAGTCGCCGCCGCGGGCAAGGTCGAAGATCACCGCGGTCGGCACGATCGGCACCACGTCGTACTCGCCCTGACCGACGCGCACACCCTCGCCACGCTCCTCCAGCCAGCGCATCACACTGCCCGCGGTATCGAGACCGAACGCGCTCCCGCCGGTCAGCACGATCGCATTCACGCCGCCGTTCGAGTTCACCGGCGAGAGCAGATCCGTCTCACGCGTTCCGGGCGCTCCGCCGCGGACATCGACACCCGCGACACCAGTCGTCGGCAGGTAGATGACCGTCGTACCGGTCAGGTACGGCGCGTCGATGCGCTCAACCTGACCGACAAGCACTCCGGGGACATCGGTGATCGCGTTGTGCGGGCCAGGCTGCATACGGCGGATCATAATCCGGTTGCGGCAATCGTTAGCGTGAAATGTATGAACGCCGATCAGCTCTGTGGTCTGCTGGCCGAACCGTCGAGGCTGCGCACGTACTCCGCGATCGTCCTCGGCGCCACCACTCCCGAGCAGGTTGCCGGGAGCACCGGACTTGCCGCGCCGGTCGTGGTGAAGGCACTACAGCGGCTGACCAAGGGCGGACTGATCGAAGCCACCCGCGACGGGTTCACGGCGGACGAGTCCGCGTTCAAGGACGCTGTCCGTGAGAGCCGCCCCGAGCGTGTGCCGCTCGACCCGGATCCGGACCGGGACAACGTGCTGAAGTCGTTCATCCGCGACGGGCGGCTCACCCACTTCCCGACGTACCCGGACAAGTATCAGGTCGTTCTCGAGTATCTGGTCGAGACGTTCGAGGTCGGGCGGGCCTACCCCGAGGCCGAGGTCAACGGACTGCTGAACCGCTGGCATCCGGACCACGCCGCCCTTCGGCGAGGCCTGGTCGACGCACGGCTGCTGGACCGTGAGAACGGCATCTACGTCAGACGGCGGGCCGGGGTGTCCTGACGCGGCTTCTCGTTCGGGGCGATGCGGACCCGGGTGTCGAGGACGCAGGCGCCCTCGGCGGAGACCAGGACCGAGCGCAGGTCGAGGCGGACGACCTCCTCGAGGTCGAGGGTCAGCCGCGAGACCCTGTGCAGCAGGTTCTCGATCGCGGAGATGTCGACCGGGTCCGAGCCGCGGTAGCCGTACAGCAGCGGTGACGCCTTCACCTCCCGCACCATCTCGGCGGCGTCCCGCGTGGTCAGCGGCGGCATCCGGTACGACCGGTCGCCGAGCAGGTCCGTCGCCACGCCGGACAGCCCGAACGTGACAACCGGGCCGAACGACACGTCCTCGATCGTCGAGATCACCACCGGCACGCCCGGCGGCGCCATCTTCTGGACGACGAACTGCGCCCGCCCCGGATCCGACGCGACGCCGAAGGTCTGGGTCATCTCCGCCCAGGCCGCCCGCATGTCGTCCTCGTCGTGGATGTGCCGCCAGATGTCGGCCAGGTCGGGCCGCATCCGCCACTGCTCCGCGGTCGCCTTCAGGATCACCTCGAACCCGAGGTCCGCGGCCCGGTCGACCGCCTCGTCCGCGCTCAGCACCGGGAACGCCGGCAGCACCGTGATCCCGTAGAAGCTCAGCAGCCGCTGGCGGTCGGCCTCGTCGAGATCGGCGCCACCGGGATGCCGCTGCAGGAACTCCGCGACGAAGTCCTCTCCCCCGGCGGTGTCCACGTCCGGCAGATCCGGGATCCGGCTGTCGGAACGCCTGCGCCACTCGGCGTACTGCGTTGCCTTCGCGAGCGCACCCACGGCGTACTGCGGGTTGAGGAACGACGGGATCGATCCGCGCGCGGCACCACCGTCCTCGTCGGGGACGCGGAGCTCGGCGGGCACGCTGCGGGAGGCGAGGAACGTCGATACCACCGGCTTGTCCGACCCGGCGGCGGCTGCTGCCAGGACCTGCGCGACCTCGGCGCCGTTGGACTGTACGGGCGGGGTGTAGATCACCACGACCGAATGCACACGGTCGTCGGCGAACACCTCGGACAGGGCCACGCCGAAGTCCGAAGCGGTCGCGTCCGGGCTCAGGTTGTGCGGGTCGCCGGCTACGTCGAGACCGCAGCCGGCCATCGTGTCGAGTGCGAGCAGCGTCAGTGCGTCGGAGTTCGAGACGATCGCGACGCGGCGGCCCTTCGGCAGTGGCTGGTGCGCGAGCAACTGGGCGACGTCGAACAGCTCACCGGTGGTGTCCACCCCGATCAGCCCGCTCTGCCGGAACAGCGACTCGATCGTTGCTGGCGGCAACTGGCTGCGCCGGACCATCTGCCCGACCGGCACGCCCTGGGTCGCCCGCCCGGACTTCAGCGCGATCACCGGCTTGCGACCGGCCAGCCGGCGCGCGACCCGGCTGAACTTGCGCGGGTTGCCGAGCGACTCGAGGTACAGCAGCACGACCTCGGTGGCCTCGTCGGAGTACCAGAACTGCATCAGGTCGTTGCCCGAGACATCCGCGCGGTTGCCGGCCGAGACGAAGGTCGACAGGCCGAGACCACGACCGACCATATCGGCCAGGATCGGTACGCCGAGCGCACCGGACTGGCAGAAGAACGCGACCCGGCCCTTGCTCGGCATCAACGGCGAGAGCGTCGCGTTCAGCGAGACTCCGTCCGCCGTGTTGATCACACCGAGCGCGTTCGGGCCGATGACGCGCATACCGTACGAGCGCGCCAGACCAACCAGGTACCGCTGACGCTTCCGTCCTTCGTCCCCGACCTCGGCGAACCCGCTGGACACCACGACCAGCCCGCGCACGCCCTTGGCCGCACAGTCCAGGACGACGTCGGCGACCATCTCCGCCTTGACCGCGACCACCGCCAGGTCGACGGTGTCGCTCACCTCGCGGATCGTCGGGTACGCCGGGACGCCCTCGATCTCGTCGGCTTTGGTGTCGGTGTTCACGGCGTACAACCGGCCGGGGAACCCGCCGTCGCGGAGGTTGCGCAACAGGGCGTTGCCGATCGTGCCCTGACGCCGGCTCGCGCCGATGACCGCGACCGACGACGGGGTCAGCAGCCGCGCGATCGACAGTGCCTCGGACCGCTGCTCCCGGGCCTGCATCACGCCGAACGACGTGTCGGTCGGCGCGATGTCGAACTCGACCATGATCACGCCGTCCTCGAACTCGCGGGCGACCTTGTACCCGGCCTCGGCGAAGACCGTGATCATCTTCCGGTTGTCCGGCAGCACCTCGGCGACGAACCGGTGGATGCCGTTCTCGCGGGCAGCCTGCGCCAGGTGCTCGAGGAGCAGCTGGCCGAGCCCGCGGCCCTGGTGCGCGTCCTCGATCAGGAACGCGACCTCCGCCGTACTCCGTCCGGTCCGCTCGTACCGGCCGACGCCGATCATCTCGTCACCGACCGTCACGATCAGCGCGAGCCGGTCGTGGTAGTCGACCGTGGTGAACCTCGCCACATCCCGGTCCGACAGCTGTGGGTACGGGGCGAAGAAGCGGTAGTACTTCGACTGCTCGGACACCCGGGCGTAGAACGCCACCAGCAGCTCGGCGTCGGAGGGCGTGATCGGACGCAGATGCGCGGTCGCGCCGTCCCGCAGGACGACATCGGCCTCGTACTCCGCCGGATAGCCGTCCGGCAGCTCGTGGTCATACTGGTCCGGCACCTGGCAAGCGTACTCAAACAGTCACCCCGGAGGTCGTGAATATTGGTCGAGCGGATCGCGCCGGTGCTGGTGTTCCTGATCGCAGTGACCGTCATCGCCGAGCTGGCCGACCAGGCCAAGGTGTTCGACGTCGCGGCGCGGGAGGCCGCGCACCTCGCCCGCGGCCGGGTCTGGCGGCTCTGGCTGCTGGTCGTCGCGCTCGCCACCGGCCTCACCATCGTGCTGTCCTTGGACACCTGCGCGGTGTTGCTGACGCCGGTCGTGCTGTCGATGGCCCGGCAACTGGAGATCCCGCCGAAGCTGTTCGCGTTCACGACGGTCTGGCTGGCCGGCACGGCGTCGTTGCTGCTGCCCGTGTCCAATCTCACGAACCTCCTCGCCCTCCACCAGTTCCGCCAGTTGGACACCTCGTTCATCTCGGTGAGCTGGCGTCCGGCGATCGCATCGATCCTGATCACGGTCGTCGTGCTCGCGGCCCTCTTCCACCGCGACCTGCACCGGACGTACGGCGTACCGCCGACTCCGCCGGTCGAGGACAAGGTGCTGTTCTGGGGCTCGGCGGGCATCTGTGTGCTGATGGGGCCCGCGTTCGTGTCCGGGGTGGAGGTTGCCTGGCCGGCCAGCATCGGGGCGGTCACGCTGGTAGTCCTGTTCGCTGTCCGGCGGCGCAGCGCGCTGCGGTGGTCGCTGATCCCGTACAAACTCGTCATCACGGTCGTGGTGCTGTTCACCGTCGTCGGGTTCCTCAGCAAGCACGGGCTCGAGGATCTGCTCCGGCGGATCGCCGGGACAACGTCCGAACTGCGGTTGAGCGCGACTGCTGCCGTCGGCGCGAACCTGTTCGACAACCTGCCGGCGTACCTCGCGATGGAGCCGGTCGCTTCCAATAGCCCGCACCGGATGATGGCGCTGCTGATCGGCGTCAACTGCGGGTGCCTGCTCACCCTCTGGGGCTCACTCGCCACGCTCCTGTGGCGAGCCCGCTGCGACGCCGCCCGCGTCGACATCTCGTGGTGGTCGTTCCTGTGGCGTGGTCTGATCCTGACGCCGTTGGTCGTGGCGGGAGCTGTCCTGGCGCTGAATGCGTGACCGAATGGGTAATGTGCGCGACATGGCGACGGAACAGAGCACCTCGGCGGTGACCCGGGAGTTCCGGGCGGCCCGGGACTTCCTGGTGGCGCATCGGGACGACTACGAGATGGCGTACCGGGACTTCAAGTGGCCCGCGTTCGAGCGGTTCAACTGGGCGCGCGACTGGTTCGACGCGCTCGCCATCGAGCAGCCCGAGGTGGCCGCGCTGACGATCGTAGAGGAGGACGGCCAGGTCACCTCCCGGACGTACGCCGAGATGGCCGAGCGGTCCCGCCAGGTCGCCGGCTGGCTCACCGAGGCGGGCCTGAAGCCGGGCGATCGCGTGCTGATCGTGCTCGGCAACCAGGTCGAGCTCTGGGAGACGATGCTCGCCTGTATCCGGGCCGGCGCGGTGATGATCCCCGCGACCACCCTGCTCACCGACGCCGATCTTGCCGACCGCATCTCCCGCGGCAACGTCCGCGCCGTCGTCACGAGCGGCGCCGACGCCGGCCGGTACGCCGGGATCGCGGACCACTGCATCCGCGTCGCTGTCGGGCCGACCAGCTCGGGGGCCGAGGGCTGGTTGCAGTACGCCGACACCGAGAGCTACGACGGTCCGGTCCCGGAGGTCGACACCGCTGCGGACGACTCGCTGCTGCTGTACTTCACGTCCGGTACGACGAGTCAGCCGAAGCTGGTCGAGCACACGCAGGTCAGCTACCCGCTGGGCCACCTGTCGACGATGTACTGGATCGGTCTGCAGCCCGGCGACGTACACCTCAATGTGTCGTCGCCCGGCTGGGCCAAGCACTCGTGGAGCAACGTGTTCGCGCCCTGGAACGCCGGTGCGACCGTCTTCCTCTACAACTACACGCGCTTCAACGCCGAGCGGATGCTCCAGGTCCTGCAGGAGTACGGCGTGACCACGTTCTGCGCCCCGCCGACGGTGTGGCGGATGCTGATCCAGGCCGACCTGTCCGCGGTCGACGTCCAGATCCGCGAGTGCATCTCGGCCGGTGAGCCCCTCAACCCCGAGGTGATCGAGCAGGTCCGCAACGCCTGGGACATCACCATCCGGGACGGGTACGGCCAGACCGAGACGACCGCACAGATCGGCAACACCCCCGGTCAGCCGGTGAAGCTCGGCTCGATGGGCCGCCCGCTGCCCGGATACAGCATCGCGCTGATCGACCCGGCCACCGACGTGATCGGCGACGACGGGGAGATCTGCATCGAGCTGGCGCCCGCGCCGGTCCCGTTGATGCGCGGCTATCGCGACGCGGACGAGCTGACCGCCGAGGTGATGCGCAACGGGTACTACCACACCGGCGACGTCGCGAGCCGCGATGCGGACGGCTACATCACGTACGTCGGACGCTCGGACGACGTGTTCAAGGCCAGCGACTACCGGATCTCGCCGTTCGAGCTGGAATCGGTGCTGATCGAGCATCCCGCCGTCGCCGAGGCAGCCGTCGTACCGTCACCGGACCCGGTCCGGCTCGCCGTTCCGAAGGCGTACGTCGTCCTCGCAGCTGGACACGAGCCGTCGCGGGAGTTGGCCGGCGAGATCCTGGCGTTCTGCCGCGAGCACCTGGCGCCGTACAAGCGGATCCGTCGGCTAGAGTTCGCCGAGCTACCGAAGACGATCTCCGGCAAGATCCGGCGGGTCGAGCTGCGCGCGGACGAGGCGGCGAAGGTGGAGAGCGGCGCGGGGAACACCTACGACGAGGCCGACTTCAAGTAGATGTCGTTCCATACCGGCTTGGGCTGGTCGGCGCTCGTCGTCCTGCCCTTGCTGATCGCGATCGGTGTCGCCGCGTCCCGGTACGCGGGTCTGCGGCACGACAGAGGCATCGTCACCGCGGCGCTGCGCGCGGTCGTGCAGTTGGCCGCCGTCGGGGTCGTGGTCGGATTCGCGCTGCAGCACACGATCGGAGCGATCGCGTTCGTCCTGCTGATGTTCGGTGTCGCCACGGTGACCAGCACGCGGCGACTGCATCAGACCGCGGTCATCCGGGGGCAGTGGGCGTACTGCGCGGCGGCGATCGGTTCGGGTGCGTTCGCCGTACTGCTGCTGCTCATCCTGCCCGGCGTCGTACCGCGGAATCCGGCGAGCATCCTGCCGATGGGCGGCATCATCGTCGGCGGCGCGATGACTGCGACCACGCTGGCCGGCCGTCGCGTGCTCAGCGAGTACGCGACCCGCTACGGCGAGTTCGAGGCCGGGCTGTCGATCGGTCTGCTCCAGCCGGACGCGTTCAAGCTCGTCGTCGGTCCGGTCGCGGGTGACGCCCTCCTGCCGGCGCTCGATCAGACCCGCACGGTCGGCCTCGTCACGCTCCCCGGCGCCTTCGTCGGCATGGTCCTCGGCGGCGCCTCCCCCACGCAGGCCGCGGCCCTCCAACTCGTCGTCCTCCTCGGCCTGATCGCAGCCGAGGCCCTCGCCATCCTCGTCCTCACCGAGCTCCTGTCCCGCTCCCACCTACCGGACGGGCGTACGGTTTCCTCATGAGTGACGACAAGAGCATCATCGGGCGGATCGACGACCTGGTCGCGGAGGAGAAGGACCTTCGTGCCAAGCACGCCGCCGGTCAGATCAGTGACGCCGACGAGCATGCCCGGCTGAAGGCCGTCGAGGTCGAGCTGGACCAGTGCTGGGACCTGCTCCGCCAGCGGCGCGCCCGGCGTGAGTTCGGTGAGAACCCCGACGACGCGAAGCCCCGTTCGGCCGACACCGTCGAGGGCTACCTCAACTGACCGCGCCGGATTAGAAACCGCGCAGTTTCCGAGGGGTGATCCGGATCAGGACCGAGTACGACGCATGGAACTGGTCCGGACTCATCCCGAGCCTCGCGATGTCGTCGGCGTACTTCGCGTTGTAGGCCGCGAGTGCCTCGCCGCTGAGCGGTGCGCTCTCGACCACCGCCGTACCGGTGATGACGCCGACGTCTCCCCCGGTGTGCGTCGCGTTGAAGTTGACGCTGACCTGTGGATGGGCCGCGATGTTGCGCAGCTTGGCCTTGCCCGGCTCGCTGCCGATCAGGATCTCGTCGTCGCGCCAGAGGAACCACACCGGCGTCGGAGCCGGGGTCCCTGATTCAGCGACCGTGGTCAGCCAGACCACACGTTCGTCGTCGAGTTGCCGTGCGATGCGCTTGCCGAAGCCGGTGGAGGTGTCGATCGTGAACATCAGAACCTTTCAGAGCGCCGGTCCGAGACGGCCCCACTCGATCGCCGGGCAGTGGTTCATCACCATCGTGAGGCCGGCCGCGGTCGTTCGGTCGTAGGCGTCCTGGTCAACTACGTCGAGCTGAAACCACACCGCCTTCGCATTGATTCCCACCGCCTGGTCCGCGATGTCGCCGGCCAGCTCGGAGTTGACGAACACGTCCACGCAGTCGACCGGGAACGGGATGTCCGCGAGCGTCGCGTACCCCTGCTCGCCGTGCACGGTCTCCGCGGACGGATGCACGGGCACGATCCGCTTCCCGTGGTTCTGCAGGAACCGCGCCACGCCGTACGCCGCCCGGCTCGTGTTGTTCGACAGTCCGACCACGGCCCACGTGTCGCAGTCGGCCAGAATCTTCCGGATCGCCTCGTCCATCTTCAACCTCTCAAGTAGGTCAGTACCGCGGATACGCGCCGGTCCAACCCATCTTCCAACCGCAGCTTGGCGAAAATGTTTCCCACGTGCTTGCGAACTGCGGCCTCACTGACCACCAGCTGCTCCGCGATCGACGCGTTCACCCGGCCCTCGGCCATCAGCGCGAGCACCTCCAGCTCACGCGGCGTGAGCGCGGCCAGCGGCCCGTCGTTGCGCCGTCGTGCGAGCAGCTGACGGACGACCTCCGGGTCCACCACGGTCCCGCCGTTCGCGACCCGGTCCAGCGACTCGAGGAACTCCGTGACATGCCCGACGCGGTCCTTCAGCAGATAGCCGATCCCGCCGGTCGTTGTCTCCAGCAACGACGAGAGGTACGCGTCGGCGACGTACTGCGAGAGCACCAGGATCCCGATCGCCGGCAGTTCGGAACGGATCGCCGCGGCGGCGCGCAGACCCTCGTCGGAGTGCCCGGGCGGCATCCGGACGTCGGTGATCACCAGGTCCGGCGGCTCCTTGCGTACGACGGCGAGCAGCGTGTCGGCGTCCCCGACCGCGTCCCGTACGTCGTGCCCGGCGCGATCCAGAATGCTGGCCAGGCCCTCCCGCAACAGCAGCGAGTCTTCGGCCAGCACAATGCTCAAACGACGGCTCAGTCGCCGAGTCGGCACGGGCACTCCATTCTCAGTCGGGTCGGCCCACCGGGTGGGCTGTCGACGTCGAGTGTGCCGCCCAAGGCGTCCAATCGCGTGACCAGCCCGGTGAGTCCGGTCCCCGCACCGAGACGTGCGCCGCCGATCCCGTCGTCCTGGATCGTGAGGACGAGCCGCTCACGATCCACCCAGCCGGACACTTCGCACTTGGTCGCCTGCGCGTGTTTCGCGACGTTGGCGAGCGCCTCGGACACGACGAAGTACGCCGCGGCCTCGATCGGCGGTGGCAAGCGGGTCGTGGACAGCTGCACCGTCACCGGGAGCGGCATCCGGTCGGCCACCTCCCGTACGGCGGCCTCCAGCCCGTGATCGACGAGCACCCGCGGATGGATCCCGCGTACTGCGGCCCGCAGGTCGGCCAAGGCCGCCTCCGCCTCGGAGTGCGCCTTCACGACCAGCCGCCGCCCCTCACCGTCGGGCAGATCCAGCTCAGCCAGCCCGAGCGTCATCGTCAGCCCGACCAGCCGCTGCTGTACGCCGTCATGCAGATGCCGCCCGATCCGCGCCCGCTCCGTCTCGAACGCGTCGACCAGATCGAGCCGCGAACGCCGAAGCTCGGCGAGGTTGCGCTGCAGCTCCTCCTGCCGCGGTCCGAGCATGGCCTTCGCGAGCGAGGCCTCAGCGCCGGCGATGACCCCGAGCAGGTACGAGCTGAGCACGTAGAACACCGGCCCGAACAGGATCAGGAAGAGGAACCCTTCCCCGGCAGAGTCGAGCGTCCACGGCCCCATCCCCATCTCATCGGTGTCGGCGATGATCGGCGCGGCCAGCGTGGTCAGCAGAATCGTCGCGCTGATGCCTGCGAACAATGCACTCAGCGGCCAGATGAGGACCCCGAGCACGAACCCGTACCCGAGAGCCCGCATCGAAGCCTGCTCGCGCCGACGGAAGGTCAGCCGCTGCTTGAGCGACAAACCGAGCGGCAGCGGCGCGTGCGGGGTGCTGATGCCGTCCACCAGCATCAGCCCGGCCCGCCAGCGCTCGAACCAGCCGATCGCGGCGCCGATCAGCGGGAACGCGGTCAGCATCAGGATGCCGATCAGGATCGGGCTGAGTACTGCGCTGAGCGCCGCCAGCCCGACCAGTACGCCGATCGCCAGCGCACCGACCGGCACGGACGTGAAGAGGTACGCGTAGCTACGCCAGGGCCACGACGAGATCAGATAGCGCGGCGAGGCCAACGCTTCCCACGCCGTCTTCGGACTCTCCACGCTTTCAACCCTAGAGGGGGCTCAGGCTCGAGGACGGTAGCGTGCGCGCTACTCCAGGTCTCCACCATGGGCCAGGGCTTCGCGGCTGCTTCCACGGTTGCCTGGTTCTATGACCGCTACCGCGCCTTCGTACCCGACCGTCGCGCCGATCGAGCCGCCTGCACTGCTGCTCGACGGCATCACCAAGACGTACCGTTCCAAGGCGGGAGCGGTTGACGCGCTGCGCGGAGTGACGTACCACTTCGCCCCCGGCTCCTTCACCGCTGTCATGGGCCCATCAGGCTCCGGCAAGTCGACGTTGCTGCAGTGCGCCGCCGGACTCGACCAGCCGACCACAGGCACCGTCGTACTCAACGGAGTGACGCTGAGCGGACTGAGCGAGGTCGAGCTCACCAAACTGCGCCGGGCGGAGATGGGCTTCGTGTTCCAGGCGTACAACCTGCTGCCGTCGCTGACGGTCTACGACAACGTCGCACTGCCCCTTCGGCTGACCGGACGCCGGCCCTCGCGGGCCGACGTACACCGGGTGCTCGACCAGGTCGGACTGGACGGCAAGGCGAAGCGGAGGCCCGCGGAGCTGTCCGGTGGTCAGCAGCAGCGGGTTGCGATCGCGCGAGCGCTGATCACCCAACCGTCGGTGTTCTTCGCCGACGAACCGACCGGCGCGCTCGACAGCGGCACCAGCCGGCAGATCCTCGGGCTGTTGCGTGAAGCAACCGACCGCGCCGGCCAGACCGTGGTCATGGTCACCCACGATCCGGTGGCCGCGGCGTACGCCGAGCGGGTGCTGTTCCTGTCCGACGGACTGCTCGCCGGGCACCTCGATCGCGCCACACCGACGCAGATCGCTGCCGCCATGAGCGATCTGGAGCAGTGATGTTCTTCCTGAGCCGACAGACCGTCAGCCGCCACCGGTCGCTGTACGCCGGTTCGTTCGTCGCGCTCGCCGTCGGGGTGTTCCTGCTCGGGCTGGCCGCGACCGCGACGGCTGCCACCATCGCGTACCGCGGGCCGGCCGCTTCCGCCATCACCGTGACCACTCTGGGCGGCGACGGTGCAGCGCCTCAGCAGATCCGGGTGCCGTTCTCGGACGCCGATGTCTCGGGGCTCCAGGTCGTGCTGAACATGGTCGGGACGATCAGCGGGTTCATCACGATCTTCGTGATCGCCAGTACGTTCGCCTTTGCGGTCGCGTCGCGCCGCCGCGAGCTCGGGCTGCTGCGGCTGACCGGCGCGACCCCACGTCAGATCCGTCGGATGGTGCTGGGCGAGGCGCTGGTCGTCGCGCTCGCCGCCTCACTGACCGGTGCGCTCGCGGCTCAGCTCGCGACTCCGCTGCTGCTGGCCAAGGCGTCGTACACCGAGCTTGCGCCGGTGAAGCTGGAGCCGGCTTCGCCGTGGGTGCCGCTGGCGATCGCGGTCGGCGCTGGGCTGTTGGTCGCGATGCTCGGGGCGCGGTCGGCCGCGCGGCGGGCCGGTCGGGTCGGGCCGATCGATGCGTTGCGGGAGGCTGCGCTGGAGCCGCCGCGGATCGGGCTGGTCAGGATCATCTTCGGCTTGTTGTTTATGGGCGGAGCGGTCACGATGCTGACCCTGATCCGGCCGTCGAGCGGCGACGGCGCCGTACCGCTGGCGATGTTCACGCCGATGGTGATGGTGATCGCGCTGACGCTGCTCGCACCGCTCGTCGTACCGGTCCTGGGTCGGCTGTGGGCGCTGCCGCTGGTCGCGTGGACCCGTGTGTCTGGACGCCTTGCCCGTAGCAATGTCCTGGCCGCCCCACGGCGTAGCGCGTCTCTGGCTGCGCCCATCCTGGCCATCTCGGCCGTTGCCGGCTCGATGGTGCTGAGTCTGAGCTTCGCCGCGGACAGTGCGGGGGCGACGATCCGTGACGCTGTTCGCGCTCCGATCGTCGTCACTGGAGGAGCGCCGGTTACCGGCCCAGGAGTGAAGGCGGTAGATGCGGGGGTTCCGTTGCAGATGGTGCGGATCGATCGGGACGATGCCGAACTCGAGGACGTCGAAGGGATCGATCCGGCGATCGCCACGCAGACCCGGGACCTCACTCCCCTGTCCGGCGACCTCAGCCGGCTGACCGGGAATACGGTTGCTATTGGCAAGGAAATGTCGGGGTTCGAGGGCTACAGGGTCGGGGACGAGATTCCGCTGGTGTTCGTCGATCGGGCGCCGGTGAAGCTGCGGGTGGTGGCGATCGTGAAGGACGCCTTCGGCGTGAACCCGTCGTTGCTCATCCCGCTTGAGTTGGCCCGCAAGCATGCCCCGACGGCGGAGCCCCAGCGGCAGTTCGTGCTGCCCGCCGACGGCGTCGATCCCGCGACCCTGGTGAAACAGTTGCCGAATGCGCAGCTGGCCGCGAGTTGGGAGGCCGACCAGGCGGACGGCGTACGGAAGGGCAACCAGCTCGGGCTCATCCTGTTACTCGGTCCGGCCGGCCTGTACAGCGCGATCGCGATCGCCAACACGCTGCTGATAGGCAGTCTGCAGCGGCGCCACGAGTTCATCACGTCGCGGCTGCTCGGCGCGACCCCGGCGCAGATCCGGCGGATGGTGCTGTGGGAGTCGTCGCTGGTCGGCGCGGTCGCGCTGAGTCTCGGTACGGCGATCACGGTGACCGTCGGGATCCTGATCCGGCGCGCGATGAACGCCGGGCTGGCCGACGTACCGTTCACGGTTCCGTGGGGTGTGCTGCTGGGCATCGGCGGACTTTGTCTCATCCCGGCGGTAGGGTCCGCTCTGGCCCCGACCACGTACATCCTGCGCCGGTCGCAGCCTGCCGCGGTCCTCGAATAGCCATGGACTAGATCGGTACGGCGGAGATGATCGGCGCAAGGGTGGGTCGTGGCCGGGCAAACAGCCGTTGACCAGGGACAATGGGTACGGCGCCGGACCGTCGCGGCGCCGTACCGGTTTGAACGAGGAGCTCGTAGACCCGCATGCCACGCCGTACCAGCACCGCCGAACCCGAAGACTTCGAGGAGCGCATCCTCGACATCGACGTCTCCGACGAGATGCGTACCAGCTACCTGGAGTACGCCTACTCGGTGATCTACGCCCGGGCGCTGCCCGACGCGCGGGACGGGCTGAAACCGGTGCAGCGGCGGATCCTGTTCTCGATGGCGGAGAACAACATCCGCCCCGACCGCTCGCACGTGAAGTGCGCCCGTGTCGTCGGTGAGGTCATGGGTAAGTACCACCCGCACGGCGACGGCGCGATCTACGACGCCCTGGTCCGGACCGGGCAGTCGTGGTCGATGCGGGTGCCGCTGATCGACCCGCACGGCAACTTCGGCTCGCTCGACGACGGCCCGGCCGCGATGCGGTACACCGAGTGCCGGATGGCTCCGCCGGCGATGGCGATGACGGCCGGCCTGGACGAGAACGTCGTCGACTTCAAGCCGAACTACGACGGCCAGGAGGAAGAGCCGTCGGTGCTGCCGGCCGCCTTCCCGAACCTGCTGGTCAACGGCGCCACCGGGATCGCGGTCGGAATGGCCACGAACATGGCCCCGCACAACCTGGTCGAGGTGATCCAGGCGCTGCGGCACCTGATCAAGACGCCGACCGCCGACATCGACGACCTGATGCGGTTCGTCCCCGGGCCTGACCTGCCGACCGGCGGCAAGATCGTCGGCCTCGAGGGCATCAAGGACGCGTACGCGACCGGTCGCGGTAGCTTCAAGATGCGCGCCACCGCCCGGATCGAGAACGTCACCCCGCGGCGCAAGGGCATCGTGGTCACCGAGCTGCCGTACGCCGTCGGCCCGGAGAAGGTGATCGAGAAGATCAAGACGCTGGTCCAGGCGAAGAAGCTGCAGGGCATCGCCGACGTCAAGGACCTGACCGACCGGACCCACGGCACCCAGTTGGTGATCGAGGTCAAGAACGGTTTCGTCCCCGAGGCGCTGCTGGAGCAGCTGTACAAGCTGACTCCGCTCGAGGACGCGTTCCACGTCAACAACGTCTGCCTGGTCGAGGGCCAGCCGCGGACACTCGGCCTCAAGCAGCTCCTCGAGGTCTACCTCGACCACCGGTACGACGTGGTACGCCGGCGCAGCGAGTTCCGCCGGAAGAAGGCGCAGGACCGGCTGCACATCGTCGAGGGCATGCTGATCGCGATCCTCGACATCGACGAGGTCATCCAGATCATTCGCAGCAGCGAGGACTCGGCCGAGGCGCGGTCCCGGCTGATCGAGATCTACGACCTGTCCGAGATCCAGGCGAACTACATCCTGGACATGCCGCTGCGCCGGCTGACGAAGTACTCCAAGCTCGAACTGGAGACCGAGAAGGGCGAGCTGGAGCGCGAGATCGAGGCGCTGACCGCGATCATCGACGACCCGAAGCTGCTGCAGAAGACGGTGTCGGACGAGCTCGCGGAGATCGCGAAGACGTACGGCACGCCGCGACGCACCGTGCTGCTGGAGTCGTCCGGCGCGACCAAGACGGCCGCCGTACCGCTCGAGGTCAGCGACGACCCGTGCTGGATCCTGATGAGCTCGACCGGGCTGCTCGCCCGGACCAACGGGGTCGAGCCGTTCGGCGGCGGCGAGGCTCGCGCGAAGCACGACGCGATCGTGTCGGCGATCAAGAGCACGGCCCGCGGGCAGTACGGCCTGATCACGAGTGCCGGCCGGCTGATCCGGCTCGAGTCGCTCGACCTTCCCGCCGTGCCGACGACGGCTGCCGCGCCGAACCTGCAGGGCGGCGCGCCGATCGCGGAGTTCGTGTCGCTGGAGCCGGGTGAGAAGGCGCTCGCGCTGACCACGATGGACCCGGACTCGGTCGGTGTCGCTCTGGGGACGACGGGCGGCGTGGTGAAGCGGGTCGTGCCGGACCACCTGAGCAACCGCGACTCGTGGGAGATCATCGGGCTGAAGGACGGCGACGAGGTCATCGGCGCGGTCGAATTGTCGACGGGTGAAGAGGAGCTGTGCTTCATCACGTCCGACGCGCAGTTGCTGCACTTCCCGGCGTCCGCAGTACGGCCGCAGGGACGGACCGCGGGCGGTATGGCCGGCGTGCGTCTCGCCGCGAACGCGAAGGTCGTGTTCTTCGGAGCCGTCGACCCCGGCCGGGATGCGCAGGTCGTCACGATCGCGGGCTCGTCGTCGGCACTGCCGGGGACCGAGGTCGGCGCGGTCAAGGTGACGCCGTTCAGCGAGTACCCGGGCAAGGGCCGCGGGACCGGCGGTGTGCGCTGCCAGCGGTTGCTGAAGGGTGAGGACGGGCTGCTGCTCGGATTCGTCGGTGCGGCTCCGGTGAAGGCCAGTGCGAGCAGTGGCGCACCGGTGGACCTGCCGCCGGTCGACCCGCGCCGGGACGGCTCCGGCGTACCGGTCGCGCAGCCGATCGCTGCGTGCGCTGCTGATCTGGCAGGCTGACCCTCGTGAAGAGACTGCTCGCGCTCGGCGCGGTCGTAGTACTTGCGCTGGCCGGATGCAGCGGCAAGAAGGACACCGGCGGGAGCGGGCAGTCCAGCGGGGACGCGGTCGCGCTGCTCACCGACGTGAAGAAGACCATCGACGGGGCGGCGAGCGTGCACATCGTGCTGACCGGCCGCGATCTGCCGGGCAACGCGCAGACGCTGGCCAGTGGTGACGGTGTTGCGACGCACGCGCCCGCCTTCAAGGGCAAGCTGACGGTGCGGTCGGCCGGTGCGCCGATCGACGCCCAGGTCGTCGCGGTCGGCAGCAAGGTGTACGCCAAGCTGTCGTTCACGCCGACCTACATCGAGCTTCCGCCGTCGCAGCTGGCCTCGCTCGGCGCTCCCGACCCGTCGGTCCTCCTCGACCCGGCGAAGGGCCCGACCGCGGTCCTGCCGACGATGAAGGACCCGAAGATCAAGGGCGACACCCGCGAAGGCGCAAAGGTGCTGACCGAGGTGACCGGCTCCGTCCGCGGCAAGGATCTGCAAGGCATCTTCCCGAAGGCGCCCGCGGACCAGGACTTCCCGAGCACCTTCAAGATCGACAAGGACGCCAAGCAGCTCGTCTCGGCCACCATCACCGGCCCGTTCTACTCCGGCGCGACCAGCAGCTACGACGTCACCCTCGACAAGTACGGCGAGAAGGTAGAGATCACGAAGCCGTGAGCGACAGCTCGGCGAGGACGCGACTGACGCTGGCGTCGATCGCGGTCGCGTTCGCGGCGGCGGACACGTACGTCGTCGTGCTGGCGCTTCCGGACATGATGGCCGGCGTCGGGCTGTCCGCGGACGAGTTGCAGCGCGCGGCGCCGATCATCTCAGGGTTCCTGCTCGGGTACATCGCCGTACTGCCGCTGATCGGGCGGATCGCGGATGTGGTCGGGCGGACGCCGGTGCTGGTCGGGGCGCTGCTGCTGTTCGCGGTCGGATCGCTGATCACGGCCGGTGCGTACGACCTGCCGCTGGTGGTAACCGGTCGGTTTCTTCAGGGGGTCGGCGGCGGTGGCCTGGTTCCGGCGACGCTCGCGCTGGTCGCTGATCTATGGCCGGCCGACCGGCGCGGTCTGCCGCTCGGTGTCGTCGGCGCCGTCCAGGAGCTTGGGGCGGTTCTCGGTCCGCTGCTCGGCGCCGCCGTACTCGCGGTGGCCGACTGGCGGTACATCTTCTGGCTCAACCTGGCTGTCGCAGTCGTGCTCGCGCTGCTCCTTCGCGGCCGTCGACGGCCCTCGCTCTCCGGTGTTGTCGGATTGCTCGCATGTATCGCTCTCGGTCTCACGCTGACGGCACCCGAGCGACTCGCGTCCGGTGTGACGCTCGGACTGCCGTTCGTGCCCTTCACCGGAACCTCCCGGCTGCTTACGCCGATCGGCGTCGCCACTCTTGTCCTCGCGCTGATCTGGCTCGGCCTGGTGCTGTGGCGCGGGTGCGGCCGAACCTCTGGCGTTTTGTCGCGGGTTGACCTCGTCGGAGCACTGTTGCTCGCCCTCGCACTGGCGGGCGTGGTGCTGGCGTTCGCGACGGCGGACCCGGAGCGTGAGCTGATGTCGCCGGCCGGTCCGTGGCTCCTGGTCGCGGCCGCCGTCTTCGCGGTGGCGTTCGCGCTGTGGCAGCGTCGTACGGCGGCAGCGATCGTGCCTCGTGGGTTGCTGGGTGCCCGTCATGCCTGGGGCTCGTTGGCGGTCAGCTTCCTCATCGGCTGCGCGCTCATCGCGGCGCTGGTCGACGTACCGGTGTTTGCGCGGACTACGCAAGGCGGTGGGCAACTGGCGGCCGCGCTCGTGCTGGTGCGGTTCCTGATCGCGCTGCCGGTCGGAGCGGTTGCCGGTGGGTGGCTCACGCGGCGCTACGGGCTCGGACTGATCGCGGGGGCCGGGCTGGGGTTGTCCGCGGCGATGTTCGTCGTCATGGCGTTCTGGAGTCGTACGGCGCTCGATCATTGGCCGGCGACTGTCGTACTGCTCGTCTGCGGTTTCGGATTCGGCCTGGCGCTGTCGCCTCTGAACACCGCCATGCTCGGTGCGACGCCCGCCAACACACACGGGCTGGTGAGCGCGCTCGTCGTCGTCGCACGCATGGTCGGCATGCTGGTCGGCGTTTCCGCACTGACCGCGATCGGGCTCCGGCGGTACTACGCCATTGCCGACGGCATCAAATCACCGAACGAGCTGTGCCCGTCCTCCCCCGGCAACTGCCGGCCGTTCGTCGACGCGCTCCGCGATGCCGCCATTTCACAAGTTCACGCGATCTTCGCCGGTGCTGCCGTGTGCGCGTTCCTGGCCGCTGGCCTCGCCGTGCTCCTGCTCGGCCGACGTGGGCTAACGCACACATGATGATCATCATGAGGGACAGCTGTCTCACCTCGCGTACGGTGAGGGTGTGACCCCTGCGCCCGACGCTTTGTCGAACACAGCGCGGCCCGGCCTGTGTTCGACGTACTGCCGGGTGTTGCGTGAGCCGCTCGCCGGTACTGCGGTCGTGGCCAAGGGATGGGTTGTTCTCGAGCAGCCGGGGCCGTGGGGTGCGAAGGCGCCGACGCAGAGTCACCTCGATGTCGAATTCGGCGGGTCGTTCGACGACGAGTGCAAGAAGGCCGATCTACGGTTCGGGCTGATCCGGTCGCCGGGGCGGCATGCCGACGCGGCCGAGCGGTCGCACCAGGTGTTCGTCGCCTCGACCACGCCGGGCCGGAGCTGGCTGCTCGGCGGCCGGCTCGACGACCCATCCGAGCTGCGCGACCTCGATCTCGGTGCGGTCGCGCGCGGTGACCGTGCTGCGGTGATCGCCTCGCTGCCGGTGCTCCTGCCGGTCGACGAGCCGGTCGTGCTCGTATGTACGAACGGCAAGCGTGACGAATGTTGCGCGCTTCTCGGTCGGCCGCTGGTGTCAGGGCTCGCCGAACGGGCACCGGGCCGTGTGTGGGAAGCCAACCATCTCGGCGGACACCGCTTCGCTCCGACCGCGACGTACCTGCCCGCCGGCACGATGCACGGGCACCTCACCGTCGAGACCGCGGTCGAGGCGCTGGCCGCCGCCGATCGCGGCGAGACCATCACCACCGGACTGCGCGGCCGCTCCACCTGGAGCAAACGCGGTCAGGCGGCCGAGGTCGCCGTCCGAGAGCTCACCGGCGAGCTCTCCCTGGATGCGTTGCGTGTGATGGCCGACGACCCCGAGACTGTGACCGTCCAGCACCTCGACGGCAGGTCGTGGATCGTCCCGGTCACCAGCACGCTCGCTGACCCTCCCCGTCCGGACTCGTGTGGAAAGGAACCGTTCGCGATGTCGATCCTGCAAACCGGAACTCCAGTGTCAGGCGCGATCCGATGACCGGCGGATTCGACGATCTGCTTGCCGCCAACGCGGAGTACGCCGCAGATTTCCACTACGGCGGTTTCGACGGGATCGCGCACGCCGGGATCGGCCTGGTCACCTGCATGGACTCCCGGATCCCGCCGCTGGAGATGCTCGGCCTCAAGCCGGGTGACGCGAAGGTCCTGCGCTCCCCCGGCGGGCGCGTCACCGAGGTCACGATGACCGGGCTGGTGCTCGGCGCCCAGCTGCTCGGCGTACGCCGGATCATGATCATCCCGCACACCCGCTGCGCGATGGCCGCGATGTCCGAGGACGAGTTGCGCGCGAAGGTCGAGCAGGCGGCGGGCAAGCCGGCCGGATACCTGCCGATCTCGGTCATTCCCGACCAGCTCGAGGCCCTCCGCCGCGACGTCGCCGCGGTCCGCGAACACCCCCTCATCGGCGACGACATCCTCGTCGGCGGCTTCATGTACGACGTCGACGACGGCCGTCTCACCCAGATCGACTGACGCGTCGCGCCGGCCCGGCTAGAGCATGATGACCTTGCCGGTGTCGAGTTCGTAGTACGCGGCGGCCAGTCGGAGTTTGCCGGACCTTTCCAAAGGGCCGATGACAGGTGACTGGCGGAGTCTGGCAAGGACGAGGGTCACGTTGGCCCGTACGGCGTTGGTGAGGCGGTCGCCGGGTTTGCCGGTGACCTGGCGGACGGCCGGCGCGAGAGTGTCTACGAGGTAGTCGAGGCCCTTGGTGTGAGAGGTGCGTTGATCGGCGTCCAACGCCTTGATGGTGGCGTCCAGGGCACCGCAGCGCTGGTGGCCCAGGACCATCAGGAGCGGGGTGCGGAGCTCGGCGATGCCGAACTCGATGCTGCCGGTCACCGACTGGTCGAGCGCTCCGCCGGCGCTACGTACGACGACGAGATCGCCCAGACCCTGATCGAAGACAAGCTCGATCGGCACGCGGGAGTCGACGCAGCCGAGGATCGTGGCGAACGGCTGCTGGCCTTTGCTCACCGCCACGCGCCGCGCAATACCTTCGTTCAGGTCCTGGTCCTGAGCCGCGACGAAGCGCGCGTTGCCGACCATCAGTCGCTCGAGAGCTTGCTTGCCGTCGGCAACCGGTCTCTCGGTCGTGCTCGGGACCTGCGTGCCGGCGGAGAGTTCGGGGGTGCCTCCAGCGGCCCCTGCGCAACCGGCGAGGGCTCCGGCGCCGAGAGCGGCCAGGCCGGCGGTCAGGGCCTGACGGCGGGACGGATTGGTCAACGGAGGGCTCCTCACGCGCGGACGGCGTGGGCGGTGCCGTCCTCTTGACGGTAGCAGATTGCATACAGTCTGCAGTACCCACAAAGTCTTCGAATCTCTCGGCTCCAGCCGGGAAATCTGATAGACACCCCGTATGAGACTCCGCCCCAGCTCATTCCACCGTTCCCTGCTCATCGGCGCTTTGGCGCTGACCGCCGTCCTTTCCGGCGCGCCCATGGTCCAGGCCGTGCCGACAACCGGCTGTCTGGATCAGTCGACCGCCGGGACCGTCGAGGAGCAGCGACTCGACAGAGGGGTCGGCGGTGGCCCGTCGGTTCCGGCCGAGATTTTGCGGCGGTCCGGCTTCGACCAGCAGGTTGAGCTCTTCACTCGACTCCTGTGCCACGTCCCAACCCGTCAGGCCGCGGCGGTTCTGGTGCGTGCCCAGGGCGAGACGCTCTGGCGTACGGCGACGTACCGGGCTCAGCATCCCGTCCACGGAGCCGACGCGCTCCCGGCAACCGACGACCGCGGCCTGTACTGGGCGCGGATCTCGATGGCATTCGCCTTACGCCAATGGCAACCACGCTTCGGCCTCGGTACGACGGAACGCGCCGGGCTCATCAAGTCGTTCGAGTACGCGTCGCGAGGCATCACGAGCACTCGCTTCACACCGGGCGTGCGGAAGATCCTCGTCACCGGGTTCGATCCGTTCACCCTGGACGCGGACATCCGCATCGGCAACCCGTCCGGCGCGAACGCGCTCACGCTCGACGGCCAGCGCTGGACGGTGAACGGCAAGACGTACGAGATCCAGACCGTCGTCTTCCCGGTCCGCTACACCGACTTCGACGAGAACATGGTCGAGAACGCTCTCGCGCCGCACTACCGCCCGGGTCCGCAGCACGCCGATCTCGTCATGACCGCGAGCCAGGGCCGCGTCGGCATCTTCGACCTCGAGGTCTTCAACGGCCGCCGCCGTTCGGTCAGCTCGATCGGCGACAACAACAACCTCTGGGGCGGCGGCACGATCAACGCACCGGTCGTCTCCCCCAGCATGCCGCCAGGCCCCGAGTTCATCACCTCGAGCCTTCCGCTGGCCCGCATGTCGCAGGCCGACGTCAGCCCGTTCCGGACCCGCGTCAACACCTCGGTCCTGGAGATCCCGGCCGGCCAGACCGAGCCCGTACGCCGACCCGACGGCCCGACACCCGGCTCGATCGCCTCGGAGGGCACCGGCGGCGGCTACCTGTCCAACGAGGTCGCCTACCGCAACACCCTCCAACGCGACCTCCTCGACCCGTCGATGCCAGCCGGCCACCTACACGTCCCGGTCCTGTCCTTCGACCCGGCAAACAAGACCGAGATCACCGACCCGACCTACGAAGCCAACCGCGAGTCCATCGTCACCGGAGCCCACGCAATCCTTCGAGCAGCCCTGCGCTAGAACAGAAAACTGATCATCGCCCCGCTCAGCATGATCACAATTCTGTCCATCAGATCGCGAGTACGTCGGCCGTGCGGACGCGCTGGCCGGTCTCGAAGGAGCGGTTGGCTGCCAGGCCGGTGACGAGGGCCAAGGCAGCTTGACGGGCGTCGGCGATGTCGGCTCCTTCGGTCGGTTCGTCGTCGAGGAGAGCCGCCAGCACACGGGCGTCGGCGCCGCCGTGGCCGGCGTGGTCGTGGTCGACGGTGTGGTCGATCGGCGGCTCCCACAACGGCCGCAGCGTGATCGACGTACGTCCGGCGGTTGGTGCGGCCAGGTCGCCGTGGATCCAGCCCTTCGCGGATTCGACCCGTTGATTCGGGGCGGTAAATGTCGACTCTTCGACATTGAGCTCAAGCCGGCCCCGCGAACCGTTGAACATCACACGGTAGCCCTCGGACGGTGAGTACGCCGTCAGGTGGTAGGTCATCGTCGCGCCGCTGTCGTAGGACACCAGCACGGCCATGTCGTCCTCGATCGTCACGCCCGGCGCGAACACATTGCGGTCCCGGTAGTAGCCGTCCTCCCCCTCCGCATCCAGGTACAGCTCGCGGAGCGTCGCGTTGTCAGCGAGGTGCAGGGCGAACGGATCGTCAAGGGCGGCAGCGGATCCGTCGACACGGTCGTAGGCGCGCGCGTACCCGTGGGAATGCCCCGGTCCGTAGAACGCCAATTGTCCTTGTGCATAGACGATCCGCGGCTCCGCGCCCAGCCACCAGTTCACCAGATCGAAGTGGTGACTGGCCTTGTGCACCATCAATCCACCGGAGTTCGCCTTGTCGCGATGCCAGCGGCGGAAGTAGTCCGCGCCGTGCGACACATCGAGCATCCACTCGAAGTGGACCGAGTGGATGTCCCCGATTCCGCCATCGGCCAGCAACGAACGCACCCGTCGATGCACCGGGTTGAAGCGGTAGTTGTACGCCACCGACAACGACCCGCCGGTCTCGCGAACCGTGGCCAGGATGCTCGTCGCCTTCGCCGCATCGGTCGTCATCGGCTTCTCGCTGATCACCCGTACGCCCGCCCTCAGCGCGGCCTCGATGTACAGGTTGTGGGTCGCGTCGACGCTGGTGACGATCAGCAGCTCGATCCGCTCGACCCGCAACATCTCCTCGAACCGCCCCGGTGGCCATTGATGCGCCGTACGACGGCCGGCCGCGAGCAGCATGCGGTTGTGGAAGGCCATCCGGACCGAGTTCGGGTCACACAGGGCAACGACGTCGTACCCGTCCCGTTTGGCCAGGCCTTCGGTGAAGAGCTGGGCGCGGTTCCCGGTTCCGACGATTGCCGTCCGCACAGGCATGGAGGACCTCCTATTGCTTGCTATTGCTTGCTATTGCTTGCTATTGCTTGCTATTGCTTGACCGCACCGGCCAGACCGTTGACGAAGAAGCGCTGCAGAAGCACGAAGAGCAGGATGATCGGGGCGAGCGTGATGACCGTGCCGGCACACAGCAGCGTCCACTCGGTCGAGTTCTCGCCGATGAACGCGTACATGCCGATCGCGAGCGTGCGCAGCTCGGGCCGGCCGAGCGTGAACACCAGCGGGATGAAGAAGCTGTTCCAGGCCGTGATCGCGGTGAACAGGCCGACCGTTGCCAGCATCGGCCCGGACAGCGGCAGCATGATCCGCGCGAACGTCTGGTGGAAGTTCGCGCCGTCGACCATCGCGGCGTCCTCGAGCTCCTTGTCGATGGCCATGAAGTAGCCCATGAACAGGAACGTCCCGAACACCACTCCCCCGGACGCCTGCACGATGATCACCGACCACAGGCTGTTCAGCAGATGCACCCGCTGCATCAGGTCGAACACCGGGATGATCGTGTACCCGTGCGGCAGGAACAGCGTCGCCGACACCAGCGCGAGGCAGAAGCCACGGCCCGGGAACCGTGTACGGGCAAGTACGTATCCCGCGCAGGACGTGACTACTGAAGTGATCACTACCGTGCCTACGGTGATCAGTATTGTGTTCACGAAGTACCGACCGAACGAGGCCTCCTGCCAGGCGTTCAGGTAGTTCGCCCAGAGGAAGTGCGAGGGCATCGGATTCAGCCCGTCGGTGAAGAAGTCGTCGTCACTCTTCAGCGAGGAGCCCAGCGCCCAGAACAGCGGATACAGCCACGCCAATCCGCTGACCAGCAAGGCCACATGCGTCATCACGGTCACCACGCGACGCCGACTCATGATGCGGTACCTCTCCGACGAGCGAGCGAACGCAGTACGACGACCTGTACGACGGAGAACCCGATCAGCAGCAGGCCGTAGATGAACGACGCCGCCGACGCCAGGCCGATGTCCGGCTGGACCGCGTTGGCATTACTGCCGCCGAAGGCCAGGTGGTAGATGTAGGTGTTCACGACCTCGGTCGCGAAGAACGGGCCGCCGCTGGTCAGCACCTGGACCAGGTCGAAGATCTGGAACGTCCCGATCACCGCCAGGATCACGATCACCACGCCGACCGCCCGCAGCATCGGGATCGTGATGTACCGGAACATCGCGATCCGGCCGGCCCCGTCCAGCCGGGCGGCCTCGTAGAGCTCGTCCGGGATCGTCTGCAGCCCGGCCAGGAAGTACACCAGGTTGTAGCCGAACGTGTGCCAGATCCCGACCAGGATGATGATCGCCATCGCGAAGTGCGGATCCCCCAGCCAGTCGATGTGCTGATGGATCAGATGCAGGTTCAGCAGCAGCGTGTTGATCGAGTCGCCGAAGTTCGACACCAGCAGCTGGATCACGACACCGATCACCGCGGCCGACGTCACCACCGGCAGGAAGAACAGCGTCCGGTAGAACGATGCGAACCGCAGCCGCTTGTTGTTCAGCACGAGCGCGAGCGCCAACGCCAGCACGAGCTGCACCGGCACGACGAACGCGGCGTACACGAAGGTGTGGCCGAGCGAGCGCCAGAAGATGCTGTCGTGGACGATCTGCCGGAAGTTGGCCAGGCCGACGAAGTCCGACGGGTCGCCGATCCCGTCCCACTTGTAGAACGTGTAGCCGAGTGACGCGACGATCGGGTACACCACGAACGCGAGCAGCAGCACCATCATCGGCGCCAGATACACGTACGACCACAGATAGGTACGGCGTCGCGCCCGCCGCCGGGCCGCCGCTGGTGGCGGCCCGGTGACGGTCACGTCCTGGCGTACGGCGGTCATCGCCATCAGGCGCCCGGCTTCGTGGTGTAGGCCTTGGTGAGATCCCAGTCCGTGAAGGCGAAGTCCTTGGCGCTGACCCCCGGCGCCTTCTTGATCGCGTCGCCGAGCGCTTGGTTCATCTTGCCCTCGAGCTCGGTCAGCGCACCCTGCGGATCCTTCAGCTGCCCCGTGTAGATGCCTGCCAGCACGTCGTTGATGTCCGGCTTGACCGCCGGCAGTTGGACCGCGGACACCTTCGGGTTCCGGATGGCGGGCTGCGGTCCGACCACTGCCGCGCCCGCCATCGCGACGTACTGCGAGAACGGCTTGAACGTGACGCTCTTCGGGTCGTTGTTCTTCGCGTACACGGACAGCCCCTGGCCCTGCTCGACCCAACGCTTGCCGGCGTCCGGGCTGTACAGCCAGTCGAACCAGGCCCACGCCTCGTCGGCATGCGTCGTCTTCGACGAGACCGCAACGAACCGTCCTCCGGGAGGCCCGTAGAACAAGGCCTTCGGAGCTTCGCTCGGGCTCGGCAGCGTTACCAGGCTGTAGTCGGTGAACTTGTGCTGCGACCACTCCGGCTGGTTCCACACTCCCCCGACAGTCATCCCGAACCGCCCGCGCTCGAAGAACGCCCGCGCCTGCTCGTCGGAGATGCTCATCGAGTTCGGGTAGAACCAGTTCTTGTTCTTCCACTCCATCAGCAGGTTGATCACGTCGAGGTAGTTGCGATCGCTGCCGAAGGTCCAGTGCCCGACCCGGTAGTCCATCCCGTCGATCCCGCCGACCGCCGCGCCGCCCGGCGAGCCCGCGCCGCGGACGAACAGATCGAGCCACCAGGCCAGGGTCGTGTTCGTCGAGTTGCCGAAACCGAACGGCGCGACCTTCCCGCCGCTCTTCGACGCGATCGCGTCGGCCGCCTGCGTCACGTCGTCCCACGTCTTCGGTAGCTTGATGCTGCCGTCGTCGTTGGTCAGGCCGGCGGCCTTGAAGACGCCGTGGTGGATGTAGAGCTGCAGCGACGGCGCCGGGGCGGCGAACGGCGCGGTGTAGACCTTGCCGCCGAAGACATCGACTCCCTCGACGAAGCTGTCCTCCGGGAATCCGGCCTGCCAGGACTTCGTCGCCCACTTGTCGACCGGCATCAGCCAGTCCTGCGACACCTGCTGACTGAGCTGCGGGCTCTTCGGCACCATCAGGATGTCAGGCGGGTTGTTGCTGCGGTACGCGAGCGACACGAGGTCGGCGTACTTGTCGCTGACCTGCGTGGTCTTCTTCACCGCGATGTCCGGGTGGGCCTGCTGGAACAGCTTGATCTCGTTGTCGACCCAGCCGGCCTGGCTTGCGTACCAGTCCCAGTAGGTGATGGTGGTCTTGGCCTTCGATCCTGAGGCCCCGCTGGCCGAGTTGTCCGAGGAGCAGGCGGCGAGTGCGCCCGCGCCGGCCAGGCCGGCGGCGCCCCGGAGCAGTGTCCGCCGTGAGATGGGTGATGACATGGGAATTCCTCCAGTGACTTAGCTGCAGGCCGGCGAGGCCGACGACGCGGTCTGGGACAGGGAGCCGAGCCGCCAGGTGAGCGGACTGCCGTCCCAGGTCACCGCGACGCGACGCGGACGTTGGAAGGGCAGGAACGAGACGGTCTGGCCGCGATCCGACGGTCCCGGGCTGAAGGCGTTGTCGCTGCCGACCGGGACGGGGATGTAGTAGTTGTTGGCGTTCGAGTAGCCGAAGTACGCCGTGTAGGAGTCGGCGTTGTGTACGACGCAGGCCGCGGTCGGCTGCACCGGGTTGAACGCGGTCTCCGCAGGACCGGTCCCGCGAGGTGCGTCCTTGGCGAGTGGAGCGAACGAGGCATCGTCGACCAGCAGGTCGGCGGCGCCGGTCGTCGTACTGACCCACCACTCGGCCTTGGTGAGCGTCCCGGTCCAGGAGACCGGTGTGTTCAAGGCCGAGATCTGTGTCCACCCGCTCGAGCTCACTGGGGCCGAGCCGAGCCGAAGCGTGGTTGAGCCGGTGGACGTGGTCAGCTTCAGACTGACCATCGCGGTGTCGGAGCCGGACGCCAGCCGCACCCACGCTGAGGAGTCGTACAGCCCGCCGTTCACGACGGACACTCCTTGCGCCGGACCGGCCCAGGCAGCCTCTCGTCCGGCTGCCGACAGGTCACCGGACCCGGTGTGCGGAGTCGTCGACGCGTTCTTCAGCGTGCACGTCCCGAGGCAGTACCAGCCGGTCGTGTTCGATTGGTTCTCCAGCGATCCGTTCGCCAGCACAGACGGCGTCGGCAGGTACGGCGTGACTGTGGGCGCCCCCTGCGCCGGCGGTGGCGTGCCGTCGGTCGGTGTGATGGCCAGGTCGTCCAGAGTGCATTCAGGTGAGCTCGCACTGGGATTCGACCAAGCGAAGGCTTGGACCCACTTCGTTCCCGTCGGCGGCGTGAAGGCGGCCAGCTTCTGCGTGTACGCGCGTTCGTCGGCGTACGACAGCTCGTACTGGAACGTCGGCGTACCGGCTGTAGCGCCACCGCGGACGCCGACGTAGCACTGGGTGCCGCCGCCGTTCAGGCGTCCCCAACCGGACAGGAGGTAGCTCGTCCCCGGGGTCAGGCCGGTGACGTTCTGCGTGACGCCGGAGCCGGGGCTCAGTGAGAGTGCGCTGTGGCCGCTGTGCGCATTCGCGGCTGTGTTCGGACCGGTGCCGAGTGACGTCCAGCCGCGCGTGCCGCTCTCGAAGCCGCCGTCACCGATCGGATTCGGCTGGTTGGCGCGGACCGTGGTGGCGATGCCGTCCGTGATCACCTTGACCGAGGCGCCGGCAGTGGTCGGCATGGCGACCTTCACCTGCTTGGAGATGCCGTTCACGGTGACTGTCACCAGGTAGTCGCCGAGGAAGCCCCGCGTACCGAACGTCCCGGCCGCGTTCGACTGGCCGGAGACGCTGGTGTGCCACTGATGCTGGATCAGGTCCTCCCAGACCAGAGCATTCGGCTTGGGCGACCAGTCGTCGTTGTACAGCGCGACGCGCGGGTTGTAGATGTTCTTCGACCAGATCCCGAAGTTGCTGATCTGGTTGACGTTCGGGTTCGAGAACATCGCGGTCATGAAGTCGCGGGTGTAATCGGCCTGCAGTTGCTGGTCGTCGGTGTCCACGTCGAACTCGGTGACCGCGACCTTCACGCCGAGGCCGGCGAACTGGTCGACGATCGTCATCAGGTCGTCCGGCGAGGTGAGCTGGAGCCCGTTGAAGTGGCTCTCGAACCCGACCGTGTCGATCGGCGCGCCCGACGACTTCAACGACTGCACCAGGTTGTACACGTGGTCGCGGTGACGTGTCTCCCAGCCGTCGTTCTCCACCAGCCCGTAGTCGTTCAGGGCCAGCTTCGCGTTCGGGTCGGCAGCGTGCGCGAGCCGGAACCAGTTCGCGATCTCGTCCTGGCCGAGGATGTCCTGGACGTTGTGTTCGGAGTACGGCTCGTTCACCACGTCCCACTCGTCGACGATGCCCGCCAGCGACGACGCCTCGTCGGTGATGTGGGTGTTGATCCGGGCGCGCAACGCGGCGGGGTCGTTCTGCAGGTTCACGACGTCGGGCTGCATCAGTCCCCACGACGGCCAGATCAGGTTGTGGCCGCGGATCCGCAGCCCGTGCTCACGCATCCATTGCAGTGCGGGCAGCGTGATCGTCTCGCGCTCGGTCGGGTTCTCCCAGTGGTTCCACTTCAGGTTGTTGCCCAGGGCCCCTTGGTTGAAGAGCGTCGAGTACTTCGACTGGTACTGCGCCAGGTCGGTCCCGCTGATCCCGCCGGACGGATCGCCGACCAGGCGCGCGCCGTCGGACGCCGCGCCGAACTCGAACGCGCTCGTCTGCTGTACTGCGGACACGGTCGCACCGCTGACCGGATTCCCGGCGGTGTCGACGACCGACACCGAGAGATTCCCCTTGCGGTACTGGTCGATGCGGGCGTTGGCCGCCGTACGCCAGGCGGCGTTCGCGTCGCGGCCGTCGTACGTCACCTGCGGGTAGCCGGCCGGGTTGCCCGGGCCGAGGTCCTGCACCGAGACGCCGGCGATCTGGAACGTCTGCGCGCCATACCCGAGCCAGAGGTTGAGATGCGCGGCCGTGCTCGTCCCCGCGGTGTACGTCGTCGCCGCGCGGAACGGGAACTCGAACTTCTTCCACTCGGTCTCGTAGCGCAGGGCAGCGTTGAGGGACTTCTTGTACGGCGAGCCGTCGGTCTCGAAGACCAGGTGGGCGTTGCCGCCGGTCGGCGTGATCGCTCGGGCCCAGACCGTCGCGACCAGCGCGTCACCTTCGGTGACCGTGGCGGCAGCGGGTACTCCGAGGGTGATCTCGTACTCGCCGTCCAGGCCGGGGCTCTGCGGCGCGTTGGGTACGGCGATCTCGAGGGCCTTGGTGAAGTCGGGGTTACCGGTGATGTCGACCTGCCGGGTCGCGTCGGCAGGCAGGCTCTTGAACTCGGTGAAGTTGGCGACGGCATCAGCCGGGAGGACTTCGTACGGCGTCGCGTCGGCTCGGGCGGTGGGCTGGATCGCCACGGTGGCGAGGAGGGCAAGCGTCGCACCGGTGGCCAGTTTTCTGAGCACTGGAGGATTTCCTTCCAGAGGGCGCACAACAGCATCGCCCGGCGGCGAGAGAGCCTGGGCTGGTGCCGTGCGTTGTGTCAGGGGGGTCGGGCGGGACCTCGATCCGGAGATCAGGCCTTGGTGGTCTGCGAGCGTCCGCGCGGGGACCGGGTCACGGGCACCGGCCCGCAACTCGCCCGGACGATCAGGCTGGTAGGCATCACCAGACGAGGCAGCTCGGCGGCCGGCGGCTCGACGTCGACCGTCGCACCCGCCTCCCCCGGCTCCTCGTCGTCGGGGTCGCGGGGGCCGATCTCGGACAGCAGCAGCTCCGCGGCCCGCTTGCCCATGTCGATGAACGGTTGCTGGATGGTGGTCAACGGCGGCCGGATCTGTGCCGCCGACTCGATGTCGTCGAAGCCGATCACCGACACGTCCTCCGGCACCCGCAGCCCGGCTTCGGCGGCCGCGGTCATCACGGCGTACGCCGTCACGTCGGAGTGCGCGAACACGGCCGTCGGCCGCTCGTCGGCGGGCAGCGCGAACAGCTCGTGCGACCGGGCGCGGATCTGTTCGGGCAGGAAGTCACCGGGCTTGGTCAGCTCCGGATCCGGCTGGATGCCGGCCGACCGGAGGGCGTCCAGGTAGCCGCGGTAGCGGTCCTGGCAGCAGCGGTACGTCATCCGGCCTTGCACACAAGCGATCCGCTCGTGCCCGAGCTGCAGCAGATGATCCATCGCCGTCAACGCGCCGTCGTAGTTGTCGGCGGTGACCGACGGCAGTGCGACGTCGGCGTCGATGGTGTTCACCAGGACGACCGGCAGGCCTTCCTCGTGCAGCTGGACCAGCGGGTCGAGCGGTTGTTCATGGCTGACGACCAGCAGACCGGACGCCATGCTCGAGGTCAGGATCCGGTCGATCAGCGGACCGTAGTCGCGGTCGTTGGTCGCCGTGTAGAGGATGATGTCGAACCCGCTCCGCTCGGTCACCGCGGCCACCCCGATGTTGATCGAGGCAACCATGTGCCAGGACAGGCCGGGCACGACCATGCCGATCAGCCGGGTGCTCCCCTTGGCCAGCGCGGTCGCGGCGAAACTCGGCACGTATCGGTGCCGGCGCATCACCGCGAGGACGTGCCGCCTGGTCGCCGGATCCACCTTCGGGCTGTTGTTGAGCACCAGCGAGACGGTGGACTTCGACAGCCCGGAGAGCGCGGCGATGTCGCGGATCGTCAGCTTCGCCATCCGGCCATCCTTCGGGTTCGGTTCGTTGGACTGGTCCAACGGCTGGTTGCATCGGAACGTAACAGTGCGCCGGTGCGCCGTCAACACCCCGCCTGCAAATCGGTTTCAGTACGAGGCATTGCGCCCGTCGCGGTCTTCGTGCCACGATCGTCGCACCGTGTTGGACCGGTCCTACGCAGGCCGGGATCACCTGCCGGGACCGGTCCGGCACGCCCGCAGGCTCAGCCGCCCCGGGCAAGACCTGACAACGCCCACCAGCCGCCGCCAGGAAGGCCGCCCATGCCTCCGTACGCCCTCGACGACTTCGCCTTCGACCTCCGCCGCGCCGCACCTCCCGCCGAGATCTGGGTCGGCAGCGGCACCGGGACGGTCAGCCAGCTGACCGGCACCGTATGCGGGGTCGGAGGCTGGTTCGCTCCCCCGCTGGCCGCGCCTGACAGCCGGCTGACGATCTCGCTGGAGGTCGACGGGCAGGTGATCGTCGACCTGGCCCGCCCGGGCGCCGGCAATCGCGGTCTGCTCCCGGCCGGCGGCACCTGGCGTCCGGACCGGATCGTCCGCCGCGGCACCTACCACCAGTACGCCGGTCGCCTCACGTCACTGGCCGTCGAGTCCACTCTGACGCCGAGCCACGGCTCCCCGGGCTACGTGCTCACGCTGCGGATACGCAACCGCTCCGCCAACACCCACGAACTCACCGTCCGCCCGGAGCTGGTCGCGACCCACGCCCGCGAGGTCCCGCTGTCCGAGTGGGGCTGGGTTCCGCCTGCCGCCGGCCGCGGCAAGCCAGTCACTCTGTCGCACGACGGTCTGACGGCAATCCTTGATGCCCACGGTGAAGCGATCTTCAGCATCCGCATCCAGGCCGCCAACGCCGAAGACACCACCCGAGTCTGGGAGTCCCGCATCGCACGGACGCTCGGCCAGGTCCCGACGCTCACGTCGGACATCCCGGGCCTCGAGCAGTACTACCGCCGCTCGCTCGCCAGCGGGCTCGTCTGCTGGTGGGACCACGCTGACTTCGTCACCCAGCCGTTCATCGCAACCTCCGGCCTCGACGGGGGCGCCCTGTGTTCCTACGCGTGGGACACCGGCGGCTACGCGCCGACCCTGCTGAGCCTGATGCTCGGCGACGGCGTCCTCGATGTCATCCAGTCGTTCCTCGACGCCGACCTGACCGACCGGTACGCCATCGCCCCCGACGGCACCGGCCTCGGCGTCGCCTACGCGTACAGCGGCTGGTCACTGGTCGCCCTGACCCGGGCGGCGGCTGCCGGACGCCGGCTCGATCCGACCTTGATCGCCCGGCTGTACGACGTACTCATGACTCTCGACAAGCGGTTCCAGCCGGACGAGCAGACCGGCGTACTACGCGACTACGGCGACCAGAGCAATCTGCTCGAGATGCGCGGATCCGGCTGGGAACATGTCGTCGCGAGCCCCAACGCCGAACGTGCCTGGACCCTCGAGACACTCGCCGAACTCTCTGATCTCACCGGCGCCGCACTCCCGTCCGGCGAGCTGAGACGCTCCGCACGAAAGATCCGCGAAGAATTGATCAGGCAACTGTGGGACGAGGATGCGGGATGGTTCCGCAGCCGCTACTCCGACGGCCACACCGAGCTCGCGTACTCCGTCCAGGCGTTCGACGCGCTGAGTTCCTGCCCGCCGGAGATCGCGAACGCGCTGATCAGCCACCTCCGCCCCGGCGCGTTCCTCGGAAAGTACGGCGTGAGCAGCGTCAGCGCCGAGGACGAACTGCACTACGAGACGGCCGACATCGACTGGTCGGGCGCCGGCGCCTATACCGGTGAGGCGCCGCAGCTCGCGCTGACGCTGTGGCAGCAAGGCCGTCCCGAGCTCGCGTGGGACGTGTTGCGCCGGCTGTTCTGGATGGGCGAGCACTACCCGTACTTCCCCCAGGACCACTACTCCGACAAACCCGGCGCACCCGCCTCCGGCCGCCGCATCAACATCATCGCCGGCCTCACCGGAGCCGAAGCCATCCTCACCGGGCTCGCCGGCATCCGCCCCAACCCCGACGGCTCGCTGCACATCACCCCGAACCTGGTTGCCGCTGGCAACATCACGCTGAGTGGTCTCGGCTACCGCGGGCACACGATCGACATCACCATCAGGCCCGACGGCTTCGAGGTCTCTGTGGACGGCCGGCCACAGTCCCCCGACCCCGACGGCACCGTCGTCGCCGTACGCCCCGCGGGTAGCGGTTGCGGTTCCGGCACCAGGGCCGGATGATTCAGGGGTTCGATCCGCCCGTCGAATGCTGGGAGGGGCCTACGCATGAGGATCCGACTTCTGGTGAGTGCTGCGGCAGCGACTGCGCTCGTGGCCGCGGCAGTCGCAAGTCCCGCTCAGGCGTCACGGCAGGCGATCGCCGCGCCGGCGGTGCCGACCTTCGTCGACGGTCTCGCGCAGGCGGTCTTCTCGACCAACCCCGCCGATTGGTACAGCGGCGAGGTGTGGGTGCAGGCGCCGTTCGACAGCGATCACGACGGCGCGCCCGACCGGATCCACGCCGACTTCACCGCGCCGTCAGAGGTCCTTACCCAGGGTCTCAAGGTGCCAGTCATCTTCGAGGACAGCCCCTACTACGCGGGTACGGCGGACGAGTACAGCAACTGGGGTGTCGATCACGAGCTGGGCTCACCGCCGGCAACGCGTCCGCGCGCGCCGTTCTGGTCGGCATTCGACACCAGCCCGGTGATCAGCACCGTCTACGAGTCGACCTGGGTGCCGCGTGGGTTCGCCGTCGTTCACGCGGAGTCGCCGGGTACAGGCCATTCGGACGGTTGCCCCACATCAGGCGGCACGAACGAGACCTTGGCCGCGAAAGCGGTGATCGACTGGCTCAACGGTCGAGCCCGCGCGTACACGACCAAGGACGGCTCGACCCCGGCGGTCGCCGGCTGGACGACCGGGAACGTCGGCATGATCGGTACGTCGTACAACGGCACTCTGCCGGAGGCCGTTGCGACGACCGGAGTGGCCGGCCTGAAGGCGATCGTGCCGATCTCGGCCATCTCGGACTGGTACGACTACTACCGTGCCAACGGCATGGTCCGGGCGCCGCACTCGTCGTCCAACCCGTCCGGAAACAACAACGCGTTCCAGGGCGAGGACCTCGACGTACTGGCCGACGTGGTCTACTCACGGCTCGACGAGACCGGTGCGCGGACCATCTGTCAGCCGGTGATCGACGACATCGAGCGCAACATCGACCGCGCCACCGGCAACCGCAACAAGTTCTGGCAGGAGCGCGACTACATGAAGGACGTGCGCAACGTCCGCGCCGCGACCTTGCTTGCCCACGGCAACAACGACTTCAACGTGATGACGAAGAACGCGGCCCAGTTCTACGCCGCGTTGAAGAAGCAGCACGTGCCACACATGTTCTACTTCCACCAGGGCGGCCACGGCGGCGCGCCACCCGACGTACTCGTCAACTACTGGTTCACCCGGTACCTGTACGGCGTGCAGAACGGGGTCGAGCGGTTGCCGCGATCCTGGGTCGTCCGTGAGGCCGTGTCGTGCCCGCCGCGTCAGACGACGGTGGCCGGCGAACAGTCCAATACGGCGAAGCTCGCGGTGGCGGATACGCAACCGTTCCGGATCGGGTTCTCCTTGACCGTGCCGCAGACCAACCCCGACGGCACGGTCACCACCACGACCCGGCTGATCGCGAAGATCCCGGACGCGACCCATCTGGTCCTCGCCTCCCCCGTGGCAACAGCTGCTGGCCAGAAGGTTGCCGATGGCGCGACCGTCAGCCTGCAATGCAGCAACGCCAACCCGACGCCGTACGCCGAATGGCCGGATCCGGCCGCCGGCCAGGCAGGACTCCATCTCACGCCGGGAGCGCCGACGCGCGGCGGCCTGACCTTCGCGCCATCCAAGGCGGGAACCGAGACTCTCACCGACGACTCATCGATCGCCGCAATCACCTCGGCGAACGCGCCGTCGTCGGGAGTGCGGTTGGTGTACCAGACGCCGCCGCTGACCAAGCCGGTCCGCATCAGCGGTACGCCGTCTGCCTCGCTGCAACTCGCCTTCAGCGCATCGAAGGCGAACGTCACCGCGGCGCTGGTCAGCTACTCCCCGACCGGTACCGGCACGATCCTCACCCGCGGGTGGATGGACCCGGCCAACCGCGTGTCCGACTGGATCGACGCACCGGTCAAGCCGGGCAAGATGTACCGGCTGGACATCGACCTGCAGCCGAAGGACACCGTCGTACCGGCCGGAAACAGACTGGCTCTGATGATCGTGTCGAGCGACCGCGACTTCACCATCCGGCCGGCTCCTGGCACTCAGCTGACCCTCGACCTGTCCCACAGCTCCATCGACATACCAGTGGTCGGAGGCCGCAAAGCCTTGGCCGACGCCCTCAACTAGACAGCAGAGCGAAGGCTTCGAGCACCGAATCGACGTGATGATCCGCAGCCGGTGAGTCCACCGCATGGCGGCTCCCGATGCGGATCGTGCGAAGACCCGCGTTGATTCCACCTGCGATGTCGTACGCCGGATGATCGCCAACCATCCACCCGCCCTCGAGCCCCGCGCCGGCCGCCTCGGCCGCGATCGCGAAGATCCGGGGATCGGGCTTTCGGACTCCGACCGCGCCGGAGATGCAGCAGTAGTCGACTGCGCGGTCGATGCCCGTGTGCGCGAGTTTGGCGGACTGCTGGACGACGTTCCCGTTCGTCACCACAGCCACCCGCCAACCCGACGTACGCAAAGCCGCCAGCCCGTCGAGTACCTCGGGGTCCACCGAGGTGAACGGCGGGTGCTCCCGGTCGTAGTCATCCACCGAAATCCCAACACCGAACCGCCGCTCGAATCGTTCGAACAGTTCGCCGCGCGGCGTGAACCCACCGTTGTCATGGGCAATCAACCAGTCCACCGCCTCCGGACCGAGTCCGGCGCGGCCGACCCACCAGCGCGCCCACGCCAGAAACGCCCCATCGCGATCGATCAGGGTGTTGTCCAGGTCGAAGCAAGCCAGGTGCATCAGACGTCGATGCGGTTCTCGTCCAGTTCGTAGGCGCCCTGGACCAGGAACTCCTTGCGTGGGGCAACGTCGTTGCCCATCAGCAGGTCGAAGACCTGGGCCGCCTCTTCCGCGTGGTCGACGGTGATCCGGCGAAGCGTGCGGTGCCGCGGGTCCATGGTGGTCTCGGCCAGCTGGTCGGCGTCCATCTCACCCAGACCCTTGTAGCGCTGCGGTGGCTCCTTCCAGCGGACGCCCTTCTTCATCAGCTCGGCCGTCTTCCGCTGGTACTCCGCGTCGCTGTAGGTGTACAGGTACTTGTCCTGCCCCTTCTTCGGGTTCGTCAGCTCGAACCGGTGCAGCGGCGGTACGGCGGTGTACACGCGCCCGGCCTCGACCAGCGGCCGCATGTACCGGAAGAACAGCGTCGCGAGCAGGCAGCGGATGTGGGCGCCGTCGGAGTCGGCGTCCGCCATGAAGATGATCTTCCCGTACCGCGCCTGCTCCAGGTCGAACGTCCGGCCCGAGCCGGCGCCGACGACCTGGATGATCGACGCGCACTCGGCGTTCTTCAGCATGTCGCCGACGGACGCCTTCTGCACGTTGAGGATCTTGCCCCGGATCGGCAGCAGCGCCTGGAACTCCGAGCTGCGCGCGAGCTTCGCCGTACCGAGGGCCGAATCGCCCTCGACGATGAACAGCTCGGACCGGTCGACGTCGTTGCTGCGGCAGTCGGCCAGCTTCGCCGGCAGCGCCGACGACTCCAGCGCGGTCTTCCGCCGCTGCAGCTCACGGTGCTGACGAGCCGCCACCCGGGTCCGCGACGCGGCGACGACCTTCTCCAGCACCGCACGCGCCTGCGCCTTGTGCTCACGCTTCGTCGAGGTCAGGAACGCCTCGAGCTCCGACTGCACGACCTTCGCCACGATCCGCGACGCCGCCGGCGTACCGAGAACTTCCTTGGTCTGGCCGTCGAACTGCGGCTCGGCCAGCCGCACGGTGACGACCGCGGTCATGCCTTCGAGCACGTCGTCCTTGATGATCTCCTCGCCGCTCTTCAGCAGCCGGGTGCCATCAAGTGCATTCGTGAAACTCTTCGACAGCGCGCGCTCGAAACCGTTGACGTGGGTGCCGCCCTTCGGCGTGGCCACGATGTTCACGAACGACCGCAGCTCGGTCTCGTACCCATCGCCCCAGCGCACTGCGATGTCGACGTCGAGATCGCGCTCGACGTCGGATGGTGTCATGTGGCCGGCGTCATCCAGCATCGGCACGGTCTCGGTGAAGTGACCCGTCCCGGTCAGGCGGATGACGTCGGTCACCTTCTGGTCGGTCGCGAGGAACTCGGTGAACTCGCTGATGCCGCCGTCGTGCTTGAAGTGCTCCTCGGTGACCTCGTCGCCGCGCTCGTCGCGGATCACCAGCAACAGGCCGGGCACCAGGAACGACGTCTGCCGCGCCCGGGTCACCAGCTCGTCGTAGTTGAAGGTCGCGTCCTTGGTGAAGATCTGCCGGTCCGCCCAGTACCGGATCCGGGTGCCGGTGACACCCTTCTTCGCCCGGCCCGCCTTCCGCAGCCCCTTCGCCGGGGTGAACGCGGCGCTCGCGCCCTCGCCGTCGAACTCGCCGGCCACACCGCGCCGGAAGGAGGTCGTCCAGACCGACCCGCCACGGTCGACCTCGACGTCCAGCCGCGCGGACAGCGCGTTCACGACCGACGCGCCGACACCGTGCAGACCGCCGGACGCGTTGTAGGACCCGCCGCCGAACTTGCCGCCGGCGTGCAGTTTGGTGAACACCACCTCGACACCGCTGAGCTTGGTCTTCGGCTCGATGTCGACCGGGATGCCGCGAGCGCGGTCCCTCACCTCGACCGAGCCGTCCTTGTGCAGGATGACGTCGATCTGCTCGCCGAAGCCGGCCAGGGCCTCGTCCACGGCGTTGTCGATGATCTCCCACAGGCAGTGCATCAGACCGCGGCTGTCGGTCGACCCGATGTACATACCGGGCCGCTTCCGGACCGCCTCGAGACCCTCGAGGACGAGCAGATGGCGGGCGTTGTACGCCGGGTCGATCTCGGTACTGCGAGGCGTCGGGGCGGCCACTGGGCTCCTTCACTGGTTCACACGCTTACTACCGACAGCCTATGTGGCCGGACCCCCAAAACGCGGCAGGCGGGGCCCGGTACGGCATCCGGCCGGGCATGCCGGGGGGAACCGGAGATACATGATGCGACAGGTATCGATCCGGACTCGATTCGGAGTGGCGTACGACACTCCGATTCTCAGCACACGGTGACGGTTCCATGGCGCACAGTGAGAGAAGAAGCACTCCGCCGCCGTGGCTCACCGGAATATCCCCGACCCACGAAACGATTCCGTGTCAGCAAGCGTCATACGGAGACAGGTGGTTCGTCTCACATACGGACACGTTGTCCCCACCGGGAAGCGATCCGCATGTCAGGATGTTGCTATCTGGTGAGTACGGAACTAGATGAGATGAGGCCTCAATGACTACAGCACTCGCCCCGAGTTCGGCCCTGTCGGCCGCGGATCGTTGTGACCGCTGCGGTGCGCAGGCCTACGTCCGAGTCACCTTGACCAGCGGTGGGGAGCTACTTTTCTGCGCCCACCACGGTCGGGAGCACTCGGAGAAGCTGCGCGACATCGCGATCACGATCCACGACGAGACCGGGCGGCTCGAAGCCACCCCGACGGTCGCTGCGGAAGAAGAGCGGTAAGCCCCAAGGCTGTCCCAAACGCGCCAATGGCGGCGCCAAAGTCATACAGGCTTCGATGGCGGTTCACCCGGAAGGGTGACCGCCATCCTTCCTTTACACGACCCCTTACACGACAGGTACTCCGGGGCCCGGGCCGTGCCGCCGCAGTTCCTGCCAGGCCCGCGCCAACCGGGTCACCGCATCATCAAGCACTTGTTCCGAATAGGCGAACGGCACCCGTAGGTAGTCGTCGTGCGATCCGGACGGATCCATCGCCTGACCCGCCACCACTTCGACACCGTGCCGCAACGCCACCTGTGCGAAGACTCGCGCGTCCGTCTCCGGCAGCCGGATCCACAGCGCGGACCCGCCGACGGGTGTGCTCCATTCCCATTCGGGCAGACGTTCGGTCAGCAATTCCCCCATCAGCTTCTTCCGGGCCGTGGCCAGTTGGGCCCGGGTCGCCGTGACCTCCGCGAGTCGCGGCAGCAAACGCGCCGTCAGTGCCTGATCGATCAGCGGACTCCCGAGATCGGCCAACGCCTTGTGCCGGGCCAGGCGCTCCGCCAACGGTCGCGAGGCCCGGATCCAGCCGATCCGTAGACCGCCCCACACGGCCTTCGACACCGACCCGATCGTCAGTACCTCGGCATCGTCCGGAGCGTACGCGGCGAGCGGCGGCGGGATCGCCGGCCCGGACGGATCCCACGCCGAGTACGCGTTGTCCTCGACCACCACGACGCCGTACCGCGCGGCGAGCTGGGCGACCTGCCGCCGCCGGTTCGCCGACATCAACCGCCCGGTCGGATTGTGGAACGTCGGCATCACGAACAACATCGCCGGCTGGTGCTCCGCGAACGCCGCCTCGAGCAGGTCCGGCCGGATCCCGGCATCGTCCAGCGGCACGCCGACCACCCGCCCGCCGGCCGCCCCGAACAGGTCGAAGCAGCCCGGCCAACTGGGCTGCTCGATCGCGACCGCGGCGCCGTTGCGCAGGTACATCTGCGTCGCCAACCCGATTGCCTGGTGCGCTCCGGTCGTCACCACGATCTCGTCCGCAGACGTGGGCAGTCCGGAGTCGGTGAAGTGATCGGCGATGCGTTCTCGCAGCACAGGGAGGCCGCGCGGGTGGTACCCGACGTCGCCGAGCAGTGCAGGCAGCTCGGTGGTGGCGAGGTCGATGAGCTCTGACGACAGTTCGGGCAGGCCGGGGTCGACGGCGTACGTCAGCGAGATGACTTCGCCCGGGCCGACGGTGATGCGGTGGAACAGCGACTCGCCGTACCCCGTGGGGATGCGCTTGTCCGCTCGTGAACGCCCACGGCCGGCCGCGCGTGCCACCGTCGTACCGCTGCCGCGGCGGCTCTCGACCAGGCCGCGGGCGCGGAGTTCGTCGTACGCCGCGACGACCGTCGAGCGGCTGATCGCGAGCGACTCGGCCAGCCGGCGTTCGGCCGGGAGGCGCGCGCCGACCGGGAGCTCGGCGGATCCGATCAGCGCCGCGATCTCGTCGGCCAGTCGCCGGTACAGGCCGCCCGCGCGGCCGCTCAGCCGGTGACCGATCAGGTCGGCCAGGGCGGCGGGATCTCCAGAACGGTCCACTTCTCCTCTTATTGGCTCGGGTGGACTGCTTCCTCCGCGGCCAGGCTAGTCCTGGCAAGCAGTCCAGTTCGAGAAGGAGAGCCATGGGGATCGGTCAGGTGCTGGGGTTCGCCGGCGCGACAGTCGTGCTGGTCGGGATGCCGGGGCCGAACAACCTGTACATCTCGCTGCGTAGCCTCACGCAGGGACGCCGCGCCGGCGTGGTGTCGGCGCTCGCCGTCGAGACCGGGACGCTCGTCTACATCGTCGTCACAGCGCTCGGCCTGGCCGCACTGGTACAGGCCTCCCCCACGCTGTTCGCCGCGATCACCGTCACCGGCGCGCTCTACCTCGCCTTTCTCGGCATCAAGACGCTCAGAGCCGCGACTGCCGAACTCGACGGCATCGCGCCGGCACCGCTGGGGCGAGTGTTCCGCGACGGTGTCGTGGTCAACCTCCTCAACCCGAAGGCCGCGCTGTTCTTCCTGGCGTTCCTCCCGCAGTTCACCACCCGCGGCGCCGGGCCCGGCCAACTCCGCACCGAGATGCTGCTGCTCGGAGTGGGCACGCTGCTGATCGGCCTCGTCCTCGACCTCTCGTACGCCGTCGGAGCGGACGCGATCGGCCGACGCTTCCGCTCGGTCCGTACGACGGGCCGCGCGCGGAATCTCGTCGTCGCGACGATCTACCTCGGGCTGTCGGCGTTCGCGCTGATCACCGCACTCTGAGGCGCTTCGAGCACCGTCAGCCGGTCGCCGTCGAGGCGCACGGACAACGTGTCGTTGCCGACGCGCAAACCCCTTACCTCAAGCGCGTTCCAGGGCATCGTCTCTGCGGGATTGATGATGAGGGTGCCGCCCGGGACGTCCGGCTCGATGCCGAGCGCGGCCACGAGTACCGCGACCGCGGACGCGGCTGCCCACGCCTGCGGGCGGCACGACAGCGGGTACGGCGTCGGTGTGTTCTCCTCGCTCGTCCCGCGGCCGCCGTACAACTCCGGGAGCCGGTAGCCGAACGACTCCGCCGCGCGGATCAGGCCCTCGACGTACGACGTCGCCACGTCGGACTGACCGGTCGCGAACAGGCCCTGGACCGTCATCGCGGTGTCGTGCGGCCAGACGCTGCCGGTGTGGTAGCCGAGCGGGTTGAAGCGGGTCATTGCCGTGGACAACGTTCGCAGTCCGAAGCCGCTGTTCAGATCGTCACCTGCGAGGACGTCGGCGACCACCTGCTCCTCGTCGGCGTCGAGCAGGCCGGTGCCGAGCAGGTGGCCCATGTTGGATGCGCGGCCGGCGACCGGGTTCTTCGCGCCGTCGAGCGCGATCGCCGGGTAGCCGTCCACCCAGAACGTCTTACGGAAACGCTCTTGCAGAGCGACCGCCCATTCGCGCCATTCGTCACCGGACTCGCCGTGCGCGTCGAGCAGTTCGGCGCCCTGAACCGCGGCGGCGTACGCATAACCCTGCACTTCGCACAGGGCGATCGGCGCCGTGGCCAGCGTGCCGTCAGGCCACTGCACTGCGTCGACGGAGTCCTTCCAGCCCTGGTTGGCCAGGCCGTGGCCGGACTCGTCGACGTACTCGAGGAAGCCGTCGCCGTCCGGGTCGGCGTACTCCTTCATCCAGGTGAGCGCGCGCTGCAGGTTCGGCAGCAGATCGCGGACCTCGTCGGCGGGCATGCCCCAGCGCCACGCCTTGTGCAGGGTCATGATCCAGAGCTGGGTCGCGTCGTGGGTGCCGTAGTACGCCGCGGGGAGGACCAGGCCGCCGCCATGGTCGGCGACCTCGGCGCGCAACTCGTGCGGGATCTTGCCGGGCTGCTCGGCCGACCCGACGTCGACCTTCGTACCCTGCCAGGCAGCCAGCGCGCGAAGGGTGCCGGCGGCGAGAGCCGGGTCGACCGGGATGAGCATGCCGGACGAGATCAGCGAGTCGCGGCCGAAGAGCGTCAGGTACCACGGCGGGCCGGCACCGAGGTACCGGTCGCTGCCCGCGGCCAACTGGAGTGCGCTGATGTCCTCGAGCGAGCGATCGATCCAACGCTCGACCCGCTTGTCGTCGCAGTGGACAGTGACGTCGTACGGCGTGCGCTCGGCAGGCGGCTCGATCGAGAAGCCGGTGGTCGACTTCGGGAAGTCGGCGGTGACGCGGAGGGTGATCGTGAACTCCTCCCCCGGCTCGAGCCGCGGCGTCGCCGTGACGCCGGGGTCGGCGGTCACGACGACGTGGGTGTCGTCGCTCTCCCAGCGCGTACGGCCGGGACCGTCCGGGAGCGGAGCGAGTTGCGGCAGGCTCGCGGCGGCGCCGCTGCGGACCGCGGCCGTGCCCGCAAGATCGGTGCCCAGGGCAACATCCAGCCGGCCCTCGACCGTCGAGCGGGAACGGTTCACCAGGGTGATCTGCTCGGTCAGGCCGTCGTCGTCGACGGTCCGGGTCCGGTACAGCATCACGGTCGGATCGTGCCGCGTGTCGCCGAGACCCTCGACCATCGCGACGTACTGATGCGTGGCCGCGTCCCGCTCGTCGACATGGACCGGGACCGGTTCCCGGCCGTCGACGGTGACGCTCAGCCGGGACAGGATCCGCCGGTCCCGCGCGTACACCCCCTCGGCGCCGGCGCCGGTCAGCTGACCGGATCGCGGCGAGAGAACCACCCACGGGGCGGCAAGAGCGGTGACCAGTTCGTGGAGCGGGGACATGTCTCCACCCTAAGGCCCTGGTTTTGCGGCAGAGTGGGGGTGTGGAGACGGGTGTGACTGTTCTGGTCGGGATCGCGATCTTTGTCGGGATCGTGGGCATCGTCGTGCCGATCCTGCCCGGGGCGATCCTCAGCCTGGCGGCGATCCTGGTCTGGGCGATCGTCGAGCACAGTGCGACCGGGTGGATCGTGTTCGCGATCACCGCGGTCCTCATCGGTGCCAGTCAGGTGGTCAAGTACGTCGTACCGGAGCGCCGGCTCCGCGAGGCCGGCGTGCCACGGCGCTCGATGATCGTCGGGGTCCTGCTCGGCATCGTCGGGTTCTTCGTGATCCCGGTGATCGGCATGTTCATCGGTTTCCCCGTCGGCGTCTACATCTCCGAGCTGCAGCGGCTGCGCACCCACGCCGCCGCCTGGACCTCCACCAAGCACGCTCTTCGTGAGACCGGGGTTTCGATGCTCATCGAGCTCCTCGGTACGTCGCTGGCCGCCGCGCTCTGGCTGATCGCCGTACTGTTCGTCGTCTGAACTGCCAGCTGATTCTCAGGTGTACGGGAGGTCCGTCTCAGTTCGGTGGTGCAGGGTGGAAAGACCCAGTGCCAGGTGACGGCCCGGCACGCAGGACGGAAGGCGCAGCAGGATGAAGCTTTCGCAGCAGCGATGGCGGCTCATCGGCACCGTGGCCGCGGTTGTCGTGACCACGACTGCCGGCGGGGTCGCCTGGGCGGCGACAAACGCCGATCCGACGCCGTCGCCCTCGGCGTCGCCGTCCACACCCGGACAGCAGCAGCAGAAGCCCGACCGGCCCGGTAAGGGCGGCTTCGGGCCGCGTGGTGAGTTCGGGCTGGGCGGCGCGTTGCACGGCGAATTCGTCGTACAGAAGGAAGGCGGCGGGTACCAGACCGTCGCGACGCAGCGTGGCTCGGTGACCGCGGTCAGCAAGGACTCGATCACGGTCAAGAGCGACGACGGCTACAGCCGCACGTACACGGTGGACGCCGACACGCTGGTCAACTCTGCCCGTGACGGCATCGCGTCGATCAAGACCGGCAGCACCGTGACCGTGAGTGCGGTGGTGGCGGACAACACCGCCACCGCGACGATGATCAACGACGGCTCCGCCCGCGACGCGGCCGGCCAGAAGTGGGGGTTCAAGCACGGGCCGCGCTGAGTCAGTGTTCCTGGTGACTCACAGCTGATTGCCAGGAAGCTTCCAGGGTCCACATGGGTACTGACGGCACACTGACAGCATGAGTCCGCATCTGCTGGTGGTCGACGACGAGCCGAACATCGTCGAGCTCCTGTCCGCAAGCCTGCGTTTCGCCGGGTACGACGTGACCACGGCGACCCATGGCGCCGAGGCGCTGCGCAAGGCGCGTGACGTGGAGCCCGACCTGGTGGTGCTCGACGTGATGATGCCTGGCCTGGACGGGTTCGAGGTGGTCCGCCGGCTCCGTGGTGAGGACCGGCACGTGCCGGTGCTGTTCCTCACTGCGCGTGACGCGGTCGAGGACAAGGTGCTCGGTCTGCAGACCGGCGGCGACGACTACGTGACCAAGCCGTTCAGCCTGGACGAGCTGGTCGCGCGGGTGCGTGCGCTGCTGCGCCGGTCCGGTCACCGCGAGCAGACCACGACCGAGGCCGCCGTACTGCGTTATGCGGACCTGGAGCTGAACGAGGACAGCTACGAGGTGTTCAAGGGCGGACAGGCGGTCCAGCTGTCGCTGACCGAGTTCAAGCTGCTTCGGTGCCTGCTGGAGAACGCGGAGCGGGTGATGTCGAAGGGCCAGATCCTCTCCGCGGTGTGGAACTATGACTTCGCCGGTGACGCGGGCGTGGTCGAGTCGTACATGTCGTACCTGCGCCGCAAGGTCGACACCGGCGACCAGAAGCTGCTCCACACCGTCCGCGGGGTCGGCTACGTCCTGCGCACCCCGCGAGGCCCCAACTGATGCAACCGACCCACCAGCGGTTCGCCGACCGGTACCCGTTGCGCGTCACGATCGTCGTCGTACTGCTGGCGCTGGTGGTCGTCGCGCTGGGCGCGTCCGGCGTACTGGCGACAACGATCATGCGCGGGTACCTGATCGACCGCGTCGACGAGCAGCTGCAGCAGACCGCGATGCCGCTGGCCCATGTGTCGTCCGATCGCCGGCCGCTGCCGCCGGGCGCCGGTCCGGCGCGGCGGCAGTTGCCGAGCCAGTTCGTGGTCCAGTTCAGCAACTCGGAGGGCGACAGCGACAACGGGCCGGTCAACGTGCGGCCGGACGAGACCGAGCCGCTGCCGAAGTTGCCGACGCTCAACCTGAACCAGGTCCGCGCGCTCAACGGGAAGTCGTTCAACGTCGACGCCCAGTCCGGCGGCGCGACCTGGCGGGTGCTGGCGGTGCCGACGGAGGACGAGCAGGGGTCCGTCATGGTCGCGCAGAGCCTGAAGGAGATGGATCACACGATCCAGCGCCTGGTCGGGATCCAGGTCGCCGCGGGAGTCATCCTCCTGGTGCTGCTGGCCGGCGTCGGGACCTACGTCGTACGGCGAAGTCTGCGCGGACTCGAGGATGTCGAGCACACCGCGGTGGCGATCGCCGGCGGGGATCTGAGTCGGCGCGTACCGCAACGGGATCCGCGGACCGAGGTCGGGCGGTTGTCGCTCGCGCTGAACCAGATGCTCGGTCAGATCGAGACCGCCTTCGCGCAGCGGACGGCCTCGGAGTTCGCGGCGCGGCGATCCGAGGACACCGCCCGCCGTTCGGAGGAGGCTGCACGGCAGTCGGAGGACCGGATGCGGCGGTTCGTGGCGGACGCGTCGCACGAGCTGCGTACGCCGTTGACGTCGATCCGTGGGTTCGCGGAGTTGTCGCGTCAGCGGGGCGACACGACGGACTCAGACACCATGCGCCGCATCGAGGACGAGGCGAAGCGGATGGGTCTCCTCGTCGACGACCTGCTGTTGCTGGCTCGCCTGGATCAGCAGCGTCCGCTTCGGATGGAGACCGTCGACCTGCTCCCGATTGCCGCGGACGCCCTCCACAACGCCCAAGCCATCCAGCCCGATCGCAACCTCTCGCTCACGATCCTCCCTGACTCGGAGGCTCCCGTTGTCCAGGGCGACGAGGCCCGCCTCCGGCAGGTGCTGGGCAACCTCGTCAGCAACGCGCTGAACTACACCCCGGTGGATGCGCCGATCACCGTCTCGATAGGCACCCGCGGCAACGAAGCCGTCATGGAGGTCAGCGACACCGGACCGGGCTTGTCCGACGAGCAGAAGGCCCGGGTCTTCGAACGCTTCTACCGAGCCGACACCGCCCGCAACCGCACCACCGGCGGCTCGGGCCTCGGCCTCTCCATCGTCGCCGCCCTGGTAGCCGCCCACAACGGCCGAGTAACCACCACCGACACCCAACCCCACGGCGCGACCTTCACCATCTACCTCCCACTCAACCGATAGCCCTTCCCGCACACTGGCGGGCTCAGCTGGCGGGTTTGCCGAACCAGCGAGTGAGGTGCGTGGTGAGGTCGTGCTGGTCGGTGCCGAGCCATGCGATGTGGCCGTCGGGGCGTAGGAGGAGTGCGGGGACGTCTACTGCCGCGGTGGGATCGGTGAGGTGGTCGACTCGGTCGGACCAGCCGTCGACGGTGAGCTGCTCGGTGCGGTCCAGGAGCATGCCGCGGCCGTGGTGCAGGAGGGCGTACAGGTCGCCGTACTTGGTCTTGACGTCGCGCAGGCGGCGGCCTTGCAGGTCTGGGCCTTCGCCCAAGTCGTAGCGGATGTCGATCGCGGTGATCTTCTCGATGAGGCGGCGGTTCACCTCGTCGAAGTCCATGAGCTCGGTGAGCAGCCGACGTACGGCCTGTGGGCCTGGTTCGGTGGAGAGCAATTCCATCTGGGCGCGGGTGTTGTCCAGAACATCCTCGGCAACCGGGTGGCGTTCCGCCTCGTAGGTGTCCAGCAGCGTTCCCGGCGCCCAACCGCGGATCTGTGCGGCCAGTTTCCAGCCGAGGTTGAATGCGTCCTGAATGCCCAGGTTGAGACCTTGGCCGCCGGTCGGAGGATGGATATGTGCCGCATCGCCGGCGAGCAATACGCGCCCTACCCGATAATGCTCTGCCAGCCGGGTGGCGTCCCCGAAACGGGACAACCAGCGCGGGGAATGCGCGCCGAAGTCGGTCCCGGAGATGGCGCGCAGGTGTTTTCTGAAATCGCCGAGTGTGGGCGGTTCGGCGCCGCCGCTGACTCCCGCTACTGGGACTACGACGCGATAGATCCCGTCGGCGAACGGCGTGATGCTGAAGGTCTTGTAGGTCTCACGGACTTCGGTCACCTTGGCGGCGACCTCGTCCTGGGGCACAGCCAGTTCGAGCTCGCCCATCAGCGTCTCGTTGCGCGAGGGCTCGCCCGGAAAGCCGACACCGAGCATCTTGCGCACCGTACTGCGCGAGCCGTCGCAGCCGACGAGATACCGCGAACGCAACCGCTCCCCGTCGTCCAGGCGGACAGTCACGCCCTCGTCGTCCTGCACGAAGTCGACGACCGCGGAACCTCGCCGTACCTGTGCACCCAAACGGACTGCATGTTCCTCGAGGAGTTGTACGACGACCGGCTGTGGGATGCCGAGCAAATAGGCGTGAGCGGAATCCAGGCCTGCGGGTGCGGGCTTGTTGATGGCCGCGAAGAAACCGCCGGCCGGACGTTTCCGGCCGCGTTCGAGCATGCGATCCAGCAGGCCGCGCATTGCCATCAGTTCGAGACTGCGAATATGCAGTCCGACAATGCGGACGATGGACGCGGGCTCGGTTTCCTGGTCCAGAACGAGTACGCGCACGTCGTGCAGCCGCAGTTCGGCGGCGAGCATCGCGCCGGTCGGGCCGCACCCGGATATGATTACGTCGAAGGTGTCCACCCCGCCATACTGGTGCAGTGAACCGCTATCTGCTGGACAACCGTCGCCCGGAGGCCGGCGAGCGGTTCGCGGCGCTCGCCGAACTGTTCGACCCGTGGACCTTTCGTCACCTCGACGACCTGGGGCTCGGCGAAGGATGGCGATGCTGGGAGGTCGGTGCGGGCGGCGTCTCGGTGCCGCGCGGCCTGGCCGAGCGGGTCGGGACGAGCGGACGGGTGCTTGCCACCGACATCGACGTGTCGTGGGCCGAGCCCGCGGCCGGCGGCGTACTCGAAGTACGACGGCACGACGTACTCCGCGATCCACCGCCGGCGGAAAAGTTCGACCTGGTACACGCCCGGCTCGTCCTGGTCCACCTGAAGGATCGCGCGGCCGCGATGCGCGTCATGATCGATGCGCTCCGGCCCGGCGGATGGCTGGTGATCGAGGATGGCGACCCGGCCCTGCAACCACTCGCCTGCCCCGACGAACACGGCCCGGCCGAAGCGCTGGCGAACCGGCTACGCGCCCAGATGCGGGCGCTGATGGCTGAGCGCGGGGCGGACTTCGCCTACGGTCGCACGCTCCCCCGGCTGCTGCGTGAGTCGGACTTGGAAGACGTCGGCGCCGAGGCCTACTTCCCGATCGCGTCACCGGCGTGCGCGGTCCTGGAATCGACCACGCTCCAGCATGTGCGCGATCAGCTCCTGGCAGCCGACCTGGCAACGCCCGAGGAGATCGAGACCCACCTCACCAACCTCGCGCGCGGCGACCTGGACCTCATGCTGGCACCGATGATCACCGCGTGGGGCCGCAAGCCGGCCTGAACCCACCGCCTCCGAATTACAGCTTCGGGAAGGTGCGATTGGCGGATTCGCCGTGTTCCAGGACCTGGGCGGCGGGGCCGAGGATCTTCGGATCGGGCCGGCCGACCAGTTCCACGTCTTTGTCGGTGTAGTCGTAGAGGCTGAGGACGTGGCGCATCGCCTCCAGCCGCGCGCGCTTCTTGTCGTTGCTCTTCACAACGGTCCACGGCGCGTGCTCCGTGTCGGTGTAGTGGAACATCGCCTCCTTCGCCTCCGTGTACGCCGCCCACTTGTCGAGCGACGCGAGGTCGGTCGGCGACAGCTTCCACTGGCGGACCGGGTCGATCTGGCGAATGGTGAAGCGCGTCTGCTGCTCCGCCTGCGACACCGAGAACCACAGCTTGACCAGCAGGATCCCCGACCGGACCAGCATCCGCTCGAACTCCGGCGCCTGGCGCATGAACTCCTCGTACTGCTCCTGGGTGCAGAACCCCATCACGTGCTCGACGCACGCGCGGTTGTACCAGGAGCGGTCGAACAACGTCATCTCGCCGGCGGCCGGCAGGTGCGCGACGTACCGCTGGAAGTACCACTGGGTCTGCTCACGGTCGGTCGGCTTCTCGAGGGCGACGATGCTCGCGCCGCGCGGGTTCAGGTGTTCCATGAACCGCTTGATCGTCCCGCCCTTGCCCGCCGCGTCGCGGCCCTCGAACACGATCACCAGCCGCTGCTTCGAGCGCTTCACCCAGTACTGCAGCTTCAGCAGCTCGATCTGGAGCAGCCGCTTGTCCCGGTCGTAGATCTCCCGCGGCAGCCGCTCACCGTACGGATAGCCCTCGCGCCAGGTGTCGACCGGCGTACCGTCGGCACGCAGCAGCACCGGGTCGTCGTCCTCCTCGTCCAGGACACGAAAGCCAAGCTCTTGCACGAGATCAGGGGTGTTCATACCCCCAGATTCAACTCCTTCGATGACCGCGAGGTGAACAGCTCACCGGCGACGGAGCTTCACCGTGCAGTCGCGGCGATTGATCAGCTCACCGTCGCGCATCACCTGCGCCCGGTCGTGCACGCGACTGACCAGCGTCTCCCACTCGCCGTCCGCCAGGTCGAGGCTCTCGATCACCTCGTCAGGCGTCGGAAAGTGAATGTCCGGGTGCGGGTTGTGCTCCCCCGGCGGGAATCCCATGTGTCCCTCGATCAGCAGTACGCCGTCAGGTGCGACCACGCCCGCCGCGCTCCGCAGGATCGCGTCCCGCGGCAACTCCGTCTTCGAATGCAGGAACTGCACCGACACGAGATCGAAAGAGCCCTGCGGGAACGACTGCCCGAGCTCATGCTGCTGCCAGTCGATCCGGTCCTCGACCCCGGCGTCCGTCGCATGCTGCGCCGCACGTGCCAACGCGACCGACGAGATGTCGACCCCGGTCACCGTCCAGCCCTGTTGCGCGAGCCAGATCGCATCTGCGCCTTCGCCGCAGCCGAGGTCGAGCGCGCGACCCGGCGTGAGGCCGGATACCTCGTCCACGAGCACGACGTTCGGCCGGCCGCTCCAGATCTGGTCGCGCTCGGCGTAAAACGAATTCCAATAATCCTCGGACAGCTCCTCGGTTGTCATGTGAAGATGCTGCGTTGACCCGACGACGACAGGCAAACATGTTTGCCAGACCGGCAACTCACGACGGAGGACTGCTGTGATCGAGGACGGCGAAGAGATCCCGCTGCTCGGCGGTGACGTGACCGAGGGGCTGGTCCGCGTCGGCGACACGGTACGGCGGCCGCCGGGCGAGCGCGACGAACTTGTCCGGGACGTGCTGCTGTACCTCGAGAAGGCCGGCTTCGAAGGAGCACCGCGGTACCTCGGCGTCGACTCCGCGGGCCGCCACGCTCTCACGTACGTCGAGGGCGAGGTCGCCGGACGCCCGCGGCCGCCGTGGATCGCCGACGAGGAGCGGGCGCTGTCGGTCGCCCGGCTGCTGCGCGCCTACCACGACGCGGTCGAAGGATTCGGGATCCCGCAGAACCTGCCGGCGCCGATCCAGCCGCCGGGCCTGCCTGACCTCGACGACCCGCTGGAGCTGATCGGGCATCAGGACGTCACGCCCGAGAACGTCGTCTTCCGTGACGGGCGCGCGTACGCGTTGATCGACTTCGACCTGGTCCGTCCGGTGAGCCGGGCCGGCGACGTCGTGAACCTGATGCTGTGGTGGGCGCCGTTCGGCGAGGACGCCGACCTCGATCCCGAACTGCGCGGTCTCGACCGGCCGCGGCGGTGCCACCTGCTCGCCGACGCCTACGGCCTGTCCGATCCGGACCGCGAGCGACTGGTGAGGCTCGCGATCGCCCGGGACGCGCGCGCGTGGCACACGATGAAGTACCGCGCCGAGACCCTGGGCGGCGGCTGGCAGCGGATGTGGAGCGAAGGGGTCGGCGACACGATCCGGCACCGCCAGGCCTGGCTCGAAGAACACGCCGACCGCCTCACGGCCGCACTACTCGCCTGACCTGCCGCTTGGCCTCACGCTTGGAATGTTGGCAGACCCGCTGCCTGACTGTTGCTGACTGCACCGGAAGGCTGACCGCGGCTGAACCTGACCGCCCCTGACCAGGCTCAGCCGCGGCGCCTGCTCAGCGGGTGATGGTGACCTCGGATCCGATCCGCGCGGATTCGTAGATCGCGGAGAGCATGCGTGCCATCTCCAGGCCCTGCTCGGCGGTCGCGTCGGCGGGGATCTCGCCGCGGCAGATCTGCAGGAAGTGGTCGATCTGGTTGGCGAACCCGACCTGGAAGTCGAAGCCGAGCGAGTCGATCTGCGGTTGGATGTGCAGCAGCGTGTCGTGCCGCTCGGTGATCATCAGCAACTCGGGCTCGATCTCGGCGCCGCCCTTGTCGCCGTGGATCTTCACGCTCGTCGAGTTCCGTGCGTGCAGCGAGTACGACGTGTCCACGTCGAGCACCGCCCCGCCCTCGAACCGGATCTGCGCGGTCGCGTAGTCCTCGACGTTGTTGACCTTGGTCTCGGACGCAGCGCGGTACCGGGTCAGGTGCTGGATGTTGTCGCGCGCACCGAGCGGCGAGAAGGTCGCGCCCGACACCGAGACCGGCTTCGGCATCCCCATCAGGTACCAGCACAGGTCGATGATGTGCACGCCCAGGTCGATCAGCGGACCGCCACCCGACACGTTGACGTCGCCGAACCAGCCGCCGGGGTTGCCGGCCGCGCGGATGATCGTTGCCCTCGCTGCGTAGATGTCGCCGAACTCGCCCTCGTCCAGGAAACGCTTCGTCACCAGGGCATTCGGGGCAAACCGCCGTACGTAGCCGATCTGTAGGGCGTTGCCGGTCTCCTTGGTCGCCTTGACCAGCGCCTCGGCCTCGGCGACCGTCACGGACATCGGCTTCTCGACCAGCACGTGCTTGCCGGCCCGCAGCGCCGCTTCCGCGATCTTCGCGTGCAGCAGGTTCGGCACGCAGATGCTGACCGCGTCGATACCGGGATCGTTGAGGATCTCGTCGACGACATCGGTCGCCCGCGGTACGCCGAACTCGTCGGCGCGCGCCTTCGCCCGCGCCTGGTCGATGTCGCACACGGCCACGAGCTCGGCCTGCGGATTCTTCTGGTACGAGATCAGGTGCTGGGTCGCGATTGCGCCCACCCCGATCACTGCGATACGGGTCGTCATGTCAGGCAGCTCCTGCCAGTCGAAGAATGTTGTTGAGCGAGCGCGAGATCGCGTCCGGGGTCGACTCCAGACCCTCGAACTCGAGGCTCACCGGTACCTCGGGCTTGGTGTTGACCAGCGCGAGCAGACCGGGCAGGTCGACGTCGCCGTGCCCGGAGATCGTGCCGAGCAGGTAATCGCCGGCCAGCGTCTTCAGCCAGCCGTCGCCGGCCGAGCGGCGGATGTGGAAGTCCTTCACGCCGATGGAAGCGGCGAGGTCGATCAGGCCGGCGGCCGTCTTGCCGGGCACCTCGCCGACACACAGACCGTTGCCGAGGTCGAGCGTGACGCGGAAGTTCGGGCGGTCGACGGCGTGCACGAGCCGCGCCAGCCGGTCGCTCCCGTTCATGAAGAAGCCGTGGTTCTCGATCGTCGACGTGATACCCAGTTCCGCCGCGTGGTCGGCGACCGCACGGCAACCTTCCACGACCTGAGCGAACGTCGTCTCGAACTCCCCTGGGTCCTGCTCGCGCCACGACCACGGTGCGACGTCGTGCCGGAAGATGCGGGCGCCGAACCGGTGCGCTACATCCAGCTGCCGACGGAGCCGGTCGATCTCCTTGTCGTCAGCGGTCCGGAGGTCGCCGCTGACCAGGTAGTTCACGATCGGTACGCCGATGTCCGCGGAGTGCTTGGCCGTGGCGTTCACGACGTCGGGGTTCTCCAGGTAGTACTCGCCGTCCATCGCGGCGACCTCGATATGGCCGGCCGGGGACGCGGCCACCCAGTCCAGGACCGCGATCAGGTCCATCTCGCCGCTGGTCATGAGCGAGCGGAAACAGTACGAGCTGACTCCGAGCTTCACTTGGTGGTCCTCTCAGGTGTTCAGGGGATTGAGGCGGTGCTGATCCGGTGCCATGGACCCGGATAGTCCTTGACGCCGTAGATGTCAGAGCCGAACCGGTCGAACGCGTTGCCGACCGCCCCGAGCACCACCGCCTCGCGCCCCAGAGCCGAGGCGACGAACGGTGGACGTTCGGGGAAAACCAATTCGTTCTCGACCGCGGCGACCAGCGGCCGCAGCAGTACGCCGCTGTCCTGCGCGAGGCCGCCGCGGACGACGACGACCTCGGGGTCCACGGTCAGCAAAACCGTCGCGATACGCCCGGCGATCTGCGCGCAGAAGTCCTCGATCTCCGCCTGCGCGTCGGCATCGCCCTGCGCGGCCGCCGTCAGCACTTCCTCGCCGGTCGGGTGCGAGGCCCAGATCAGCTGTCCCCGTTGGGCGTTCCGCGTCCAGCGCATGCCGCGCTGCGCGCCCAGTTCGCCGGCGAGGCGGTGACGTCCCTGCCGGATCACCCCGTTGAGGACGATCGACACGGACAGGCGCTGACCGATCTGGAGGTAGACGACATCGGAGTACCCACGACCCGCGCCGAGGCGCTGCTCCGCGAGTGCTGCCAGCTTGATGTCGTTGTCTACGGCAACGGGTTTGCCCAGGTCCTGCCCGACGACATCCGCGGTCTGCAGGCCGACCAGCCCGGGCAGCGCGAGGCTCGCGCGAAGGTAGCCGTTGGGTTCGACCACGCCAGGCAGCGCGACCCCGACCGCACGAAGCCGCTCGAGGTCCAACCCGCTCTCGTCGGCCGCGAGGTGTACGGCGTGCTGGATGAGCTCGGTCGTCGGCTCCTGCCTGAGCTCGGTGTAGGCGACGCGGCGGCCGGACAGATCGCAGATGATCGCGCGTACGCCGCGTGGGCCGAGGTCGACGCCGGCCACGAGACCGGCCTCCCGCGCGAACCGGAAGGCTCGCGCCGGGCGGCCTGGTCCCGCGGTCGACGGCTCGGTCGGTTCGACGAGGCCGGCCCCGACCAGATCGTCGAGGACGGCGTGCACCGTCGGGCGGGACAGGCCGGTGCCGGCGCTGATGACACCGACCGTCTGGGCGTCGTCGGTGTCGGCCAGGAAGCGCAGGCAGGCGACCTGATTCGCGCCTCGCACAGTGTCCATCGGCCCCAAACCCTGTTATGCAACCGGCTTTAATAAAGACCGTAACAGAATAGGTTCACGGGTGGCAACGGACATCAGCGATTGAGAATCGTCCGTTCGGCCACCGTCCACGCGGTCGTGGTCAGCACGTACAGACCGGCAGCGAGCGGCACGAACGCGACGGTCAGGATCGTGCCGTACGGCAACAGCCGAGCAAGGCGCCGGGACAGCGTCGTCGCCGACGCGTCGAGTTGGCGCACCTGCAGTCGCGCCGAGAACCACGCGACGACGGCCACCAGAGCGGCCACGACGATGAACGCCGGCGTCCCGGCGAAGATCGGCCAGTGCACACCGAGGGGCGCACCGAGCAGGCTGCCGCTGATCAACTGGTTCGACTCCCCCGCCACGACCGTGCGGGAGAACAGCGTGTACATCAGCCAGAAGAACGGCAGCTGCGCGAGCGTCGGCAGGAATCCGGCGAACAGCGTCGTACCGGACTCCGACTGCAGCTTCGCCACCTCACGCTGCAGGCGTTCGGGGTTGCCGCGATGGCGTTCGGTCAACTGCTTCAACTGCGGCATCATCGCCGCGCGCGCTTTCAGCCCGCGCTGGGCGCGCACGCTCAACGGGACAAGACACAGGCGTACGACGAGGGTGCACAGCACGATCGCGATCACCGCGGCGTACGCGCCGGTGAGCGGCTGGAGGGTCGAGACCAGGGACGTGAGCAAGTAATAGGCACCGGCGACCGGTGCCTCCAGGAAAGAAGGCACAGCAGCACTCCACGAGTGAGAAGGAACAGGTAGCGAGGAGGAGCGCTACTGTCCCGGTGCTCGTGGTCGGGGCCGGCCGGCCAGGTCGGGATCCCGGAGCGGGAGGTAGGCGGTGCGGCGGGCGTTGGCCCGGGCGGCGCTGACCCGCGCCGGGAGCGGCGATGCGAGCGGCCGCTGGGCAGCCGTCCGGGCGACGGCGACCTGGACGGCGAGAAACAGCACGGCCGCCGCCGTGAACACGGCGACGGCCAGCAGGCCCGAGTCCGGGCCGAGGGCAGGCATCGCCAGCGTCCACACGCCGGCGAGCACCTGCCCCATCGTCATCAGTCCAGGTAGTCCCGCAGGACCTGCGAGCGCGACGGGTGCCGCAGCTTCGACATGGTCTTGGACTCGATCTGGCGGATCCGCTCGCGGGTCACGCCGTACACCTTGCCGATCTCGTCGAGCGTCTTCGGCTGGCCGTCGGTGAGGCCGAACCGCATCGAGACCACACCGGCCTCGCGCTCGGACAGCGTGTCGAGGACCGCGTGCAGCTGCTCCTGCAGCAGCGTGAACGAGACCGCCTCGGCCGGCACGATCGCCTCGGAGTCCTCGATCAGGTCGCCGAACTCGGAGTCGCCGTCCTCACCGAGCGGGGTGTGCAGCGAGATCGGCTCGCGGCCGTACTTCTGCACCTCGATGACCTTCTCCGGGGTCATGTCGAGCTCCTTGGCGAGCTCCTCCGGAGTGGGCTCCCGGCCGAGGTCCTGCAGCATCTGCCGCTGGACCCGGGCGAGCTTGTTGATGACCTCGACCATGTGCACCGGGATACGGATCGTCCGGGCCTGGTCGGCCATCGCGCGGGTGATCGCCTGCCGGATCCACCAGGTGGCATACGTCGAGAACTTGTAGCCCTTGGTGTAGTCGAACTTCTCCACCGCGCGGATCAGACCGAGGTTGCCCTCCTGGATCAGGTCCAGGAACAGCATGCCGCGGCCGGTGTAGCGCTTGGCCAACGACACCACCAGGCGCAGGTTGGCCTCGAGCAGGTGGTTCTTGGCGCGGCGGCCGTCCTCGGAGATCCACTCGTACTCGTCGCGGACCTTGTCCTTGAGCTTGGCGCCCTCGTCGGCGGTCTGCTCCTCGGCGAACAGGCCGGCCTCGATCCGCTTCGCGAGCTCGACCTCCTGCTCGGCGTTCAGCAGCGGGACCTTGCCGATCTGCTTCAGGTAGTCCTTGACCGGGTCCGCGGTGGCGCCGGCGACCATCACCTGCTGCTCGGGCTCGTCGGTCTCGTCGGCCTCGGAGACGATGAAGCCCTGGTCCTCGGTGAGCTCCTTCTCCAGCCCCTTGACCGCGTCCGGCTGGAAGTCGGACTCGTCCACCTCGTCGAGCGCGCGCGGCTTGCCGGTCTTCGGGTCGATCGCCAGACCCGCCTCGGACACTGCCTTCTTCGCCGGAGCCTTCTTGGCAGCAGCGGCCTTCTTCGCGGGGATACCGTCCTCCTTGGTACTGGCGGTCTTCACCGCCGCCTTCTTCGCGGCCGCCTTCTTGGCAGCGGGATCGGTCACTCGGGCGCTGGTCCTCGGAGCCGTGCTGCGGGCGGTGGCGGCCACGGCCCGGGCCGGCTCGGCGGGAAGATTCTCGGACGAGCTGGACGACACGAATTACCTCTCGTCTGACGCAGGGTTTGTACGGCGGTACGACTGTTGAAGCGCGTTGTGTTGCTGAGTCTGTGGGCACTGCTGTGTGTGGCTGCTCGCTGGTCAGGCGGCGGCAACAGTCCATTGTAATCCGCGAACCAAGGCCACGCGTCGCACGACCCCCCGGAACGGTGCGCTCAGGCCCCTGCCGGGCGGGCAATCCCGCGCCGGCAAGGGCCTGATCTGCTCGGTACTCGAAGGGTACGTCGTCGGTCGCCCTTCTGCTGAACCGTTATACGTCTGTGTTCACCCGTTGCGTGTCTGCCGCAGCGGACGTGCGACCACCCGCTGCCGCACCACCTGCTGCTCCTGCTTGAACTGCCGCACCCGCACCAGCGATGCCACGTCGATCACATCCGCGACGGACTTGAACGCGCCGTCCTCGCCGTACGGCTCGGACGCCTCGCGCCACCCGCGCGGGCGGACCTTGAGCTGCTTCCCGAGCAACGCGACGAAGATCTTCGCCTTCTGCGCGCCGAAGCCCGGAAGGGCCGACAGCCTGGCCAGCAGATCGTCCCCCGACTTGACATCGGACCAGAGGGCCGAGGCGTTACCGCCGTACTGCTCGTCCAGGTGTTTGGCCAGGGTCTGGATCCGCGCCGCCATCGCGGTCGGGAACCGGTGCACCGCCGGCGGACCGGCCACCACCTCGACGAACGCGTCGGGGTCGTAGTGCGCGACCGTGGCCGGATCGAACGGACCTATCATCCGCTTCGAGATCGCGACCGGGCCCGCGAACGCGCGCTCCATCGGGATCTGCTGGTCCAGCAACATGCCGACCAGCAAGGCGAACGGATCTCTGCTCAACATCTCGTCGGCGTCGGGCTGCTGTGCGAGGCACAATTTCCTGCTGCGTGTCGAAGTCACCTCAGTCCTCCTCCCCATCAGACAACTCAGGCTCGGCCTTGACGGCGAGCACCGGACACGGAGCATCGAGCAGCACCCGTTGAGCGTTGCTGCCGAGGATGAGCTTGCCGACCGGTGAGCGGCGCCGCAGCCCGATCACGATGAACTCCGCATGCACCTGCTCGGCGACGGCCACCAGGTCCTCCGCCGGGTCCAGGCCACGCACCAGCTGCCGCACCTCGTAGGGCACGCCGGTGGAGTCGAGCTGCTCCCGTACTTCCGTCAAAGCGGCATCACTCGCCGCAGCCTCGTCGCTGTCGAAGCTGCGTCCGCCCCGGTGCGAGTTCACCACCACCAACTTCGCGTCGCGCAGCGTCGCTTCCTCCGCTGCTCGCCGAAGAGCCGCACGGCCTTCCGCCTTCGGCACATAACCCACGACGATGGTCGTCATCGCCCTGCCTCACCTCCGGGTGTGTGTCGACCCGTCTCGAACGATACTGCTCCCGACCGCGGTCGGCATCCGCTGCATTTGCACCTGTTGTGTCGCGGCGGTGACGGAGGGCTGCCGGTGCCCGAGTACTACCCGCGGCGGGCCCGCCTAACCTTCCGGTGGCCACACCTTTGCAGGGCTGTCACCCAACGCGCCACCCCTGTAGTCCGGGTCGTTATCGAACTCGTCCCTGAACCGGCCCACCCCGTTGCCCTGGGCAAGAGCGAACGGGTTCCGCCAGAAGGACCGGGGTTCCGTCCATCCCTGTCCTACGTTGTCTGCGTAATACCTTCCCCACCCCACCACCCGGTCAGGCATCAATCGCGAGTCCGAACCGGTTCAGTCGACCGGCCATTCGTGCACCGGCATGTTCTCGTGCATGTGGTCGCGGTACCGGCGGAGCATCCCGCGCAACGCGTCCTTGCGACCGTGCGAGCCCTTTGTATACAGGCGGTGGAACTCATCGGCCTGCCAGGACGCTCCGTTGCGGCCGGTGAGGCACCGCTGCTCGATGATGCCGAGCAGTCGATCCCTGACAGCCACGTCGACGCCCCAGGCGTCCAGACCGCGAACCGCCAACGGCAGAAGGCGTCTGAGCACGAGCTCGGTCGCGCGCGCCGTCCCGACGCCCGGCCAGAACACCTCCGCGTCGATCCCGGTGCGGGCGGCGTTATGGAAGTTCTCCTCGGCCGCACTGAACGACATCTGCGACCAGATCGGCCGTTCGTCGTCGGCCAGCGCGCGGACGAGACCGAAGTAGAACGCGCCGTTGGCGATCGTGTCGACGACCGTCGGGCCGGCCGGCAGGACACGATTCTCCACGCGCAGGTGGGGCTTCTCCCGGACAACGTCGTACACCGGGCGGTTCCAGCGATAGATCGTCCCGTTGTGCAGCCGCAACTCCGAAAGGGCCGGCGTGTCGCCGCGGTCGAGGACTTCGATCGGGTCCTCGTCGGACGTCACCGGCAGCAGGGCCGGGTAGTAGCGCGAGTTCTCCTCGAACAGGTCGAAGATCGAGGTGATCCATCGTTCGCCGAACCAGACCCGCGGCCGGACGCCCTGGGTCTTCAGCTCGTGCGTGCGCGTGTCGGCGGCCTGTTCGAACAACGCGATCCGGGTCTCGCGCAACAACTCCTTGCCGAACAGGAACGGCGAGTTCGCGCCGACGGCGAGTTGTACGCCGGAGATCGCCTGCGCGGCGTTCCAGTAGCGTGGGAAGGCCTCCGGCGTCACCTGGAGGTGGAACTGCGTCGACGTGCACGCGGCCTCCGGGACGATGCTGTCCGCGGTGACCTGCAGGCGCTCGACACCGTCGATCGAGATCTGCACGTCCTCACCGCGGGCCGCGAAGATCTGATCGTTGAGCAACGCGTACCGCGGGTTCGTGCTGAGCGCGTCGCGGCGGATGTGCTCGGTCAGCAGGGTCGGCAGGATGCCGACGACCACCATCGACGAGCCGGTCCGGGCCGCCTTGTCCTCGGCGGCGTTCAGGCTGTCCCGGATACTCGCTTCCATCGTGTCCAGGCCGAGTCCGTCGATCTGCCCGGGCGGCACGTTGATCTCGATGTTGAACTGGCCCAGCTCGGTCTGGAACGCGTCGTCCTCGATCGCGCTCAGCACCTCAGTGTTCTTGAACGCCGGGTCGCAGTTCTCGTCGACCAGGTTCAGCTCGATCTCGATCCCGGTCATCGGCCGGTCGGGCGCGAACCGGGCCTCGCGCAGCATCCGCGCGAACGCGTCCAGATTGCGATGGACCTGACCCCGGAACGCGGTCCGGTCCGCCCGGGTGAACTCCACCCGGTCGACTTCCTCACCCATCAGCGCCTCCCGTGGTGGCTCCTTCGCTCAGTGTGCCTGAAGGTGCCCCCGCGTGGGTGACTCAATCGCGTGGTGACTTCAGACCGGGTAGACGATGAAGTGGTCGCGGCCGATCCGCACCGGCTCCTCCCCGGCCTCGGCGACGACCGTCGCCAGCTCGGTCAGTACGTCGGGAGGCAACTGCAGCTCGTGCTCGTCCGGGTGCTTCGCCGCGCCCAGCTCGTAGTCCTGTCCCGGCTTGCCGGTCAGCTCGATGTGCGCGCCGAGGATCCAGTCGACCGGATTGCCGTCAGCAACGAACTCCGCCAGCCGCGCCACGCTCGCCCGGAATGCGGGCCAGTCGGCGACGTAGAGCCGGCCGGGATAGAGCGAGTCGCCGCTGAACAGCAGCCGCGTGTTCCGGTCGTACGTCGCGATGTGCGACGCGTGATGCCCAGGGATCGCGACGATGTCGAGCACCCGTCCGCCGAGGTCGAACTGCACGACGCCGTCCGGCCAGTCGGCGAACCCGAAGTACTGCGCGACGTCCTCGGCCGACCTGCCGACGACCTCGTCGAACTCGCCGTCGCCGCCGACGTGGTCGCCGTGGCTGTGGGTGTGCGCGACGACGAGCTGTCGCTCTCCCGCCAGCTTCTCGACCAGCGGACGGAGCGGCGCGTGGCCGGTGCCGGTGTCGAGGAGAAGGGCTCGCTCGTCACCGAGCAGGAGGTACAGGAACGGGCCTTCGAAGTTGGTGTGGAGCGCCTGGCGGATGATCGCCGTACGGTCGTCGTACCAGTGGACCTGGTGCGCGGGAGTGGACGGATCGGTGCCGTCGTCCCACTGCGCGGGGAACGTCATAACCGGAATTGTCGGTCACACCAGGGACACTGGACAGGTGCGTGGGGATCCGTCGGTGCTGCATGTCGATCTGGACGCGTTCTTCGCGGCCGTCGAGCAGCGGGACAAGCCGTCGCTACGGGGCAAACCCGTGGTCGTCGGCGGTATCGGCGTCCGCGGAGTGGTGTCGACCGCGTCGTACGAGGCCCGCAAGTACGGCGTGCGGTCCGCGATGTCGACCGCCGAAGCGCGATCGCGCTGCCCGCACGCGGCGTACCTGGGTCCGCGGTTCGAGGTGTACCGGCAGAGCAGCCGGGCCGTGATGGCGGAGATGCGCGCGTTGTCGCCGCTCGTCGAGCCGCTGTCGCTCGACGAGGCGTTCATCGACCTCGCGGCGAGCGGGCTGCGCGGGCTGACGGTCGACGACGTCGAGGCGATCGCACGCGACCTGAAGGAGTCGATCCGGAAGGTGAGCGGAGGCCTGACCGCATCGGTCGGCGCGGGGACCTCGAAGCTGATCGCGAAGATCGCCAGCGACCTCGACAAGCCGGACGGTGTGGTCGTGGTTCCGGCCGGCACGGAGGCGGAGTTCCTCGCGCCGATGCAGGTGACCGTGATCCCCGGTGTGGGTCCGGCGACCGCGCAACGGCTCAGCATGGCCGGCGTGCGGACCGTCGCCGATCTGCAGCAGCTCGACGAGGACGAGCTGATCCGGCAGGTCGGGTCAGCGCACGGCACCAGCCTGCACCGGCTCGCTGTCGCGGCCGACGACCGCCCGGTGGTGAGCGACCGCGAGACCAAGTCGGTCAGCGTCGAGGACACCTTCGAGACCGACATCATCGACCGCTCGCTGCTGGTCGCGATCGCGGACCGGATGTCCCTGCGCGTCTCCGAGCGGCTCCAGAAGGCCCAGCTGTCCGGCCGGACCGTCACGGTGAAGACGCGGATGCACGACTTCACCACCCACACCCGCTCGTCGACGCTGGCCGGACCGACCGACGACTCGCGGGTGATCGCGCGGGTCGCGCGCCGGCTGCTCGAGGAGAGCGAGGTCGGCGGCGGCATCCGGTTGCTCGGCGTAGGCGTGTCGTCACTGGCCGACTGGATCCAGGACGACCTGTTCACCGACGACGAGCATGCCGAGAATCCGATCGAGGTTGTCGAGCTGCCCGCCCGGCCGCGCGACCAGGTCGGCTTCCATCCCGGCCAGGACGTCGCCCACCCCGACTACGGCCGGGGCTGGGTCTGGGGTTCGGGCCGCGGCCGGGTGACGGTCCGCTTCGAGACCGCCGACACCCCGCCGGGCCCGGTCCGGACGTTCGCGATCGACGACCCGGCGCTGACAAAAGTGCGGATCAGTGGGGCGGATGCAGACGAAGAACCCGAGACCGGCCAGAATGTCTCGAATGAATGAGGAACGGCGGGGGGTGTACCCGTTCTGCGCGCCGTGTACGGCGTCGTCCGAGGCCTGGGCCGCCGGGACGGCCGGCCCGATGGGCAGCCGGTTCTACGGCCACCGCGACGTGTGTGAGAACTGCGGCTCGTCGGTGCGGACGCTCTACCGCACGGTCCTGTGGCTGCCGGTGTCGAAGGTCGGCACGTTCCGGATCATCCCGACCGGCGGGCGCACGTACGTCGGCCGGAAGGTGGTCACGCGGCCGCTGCAAACCGTCGTACGGCGGGAGCCGGTGTCGGCGATCGCGACGTATCCGGAGCTCGAGGCGGACCCGGCGTACAAGCGGGCCGAGGCGTACTGGGAGCAGCACGAGCCGGGGCAGGCGTTGCCGTTCTACCAGTCGGCGCTGACCGAGCGCGAGAAGGTGCTGGCCGCCGACGACCCGGCCACGTTGCGGGTCCGGCTGCGGGTGGCCCAGGGCTTGCTGGCGACGGCGAACTACGGGCGCGCGATCGCGTGGTTCGAGCTCGTGACGCCGCAGCTGACGGAGGTGTTCGGGCCGCATCACGAGCTGACCCGGGCGGCGACCGAGGCCACGACCGGTGCGCGGCTGATGATCGGCGGCCCGCGATCCGAAGCTCAGCTGCTCGCCGACATCGTTGCCGCCGACGAGGACAGCCTCCTGGCCACGGATCCGCAGTTGGTGCGCGATCGGGCCGCGTTGGGACGGGCGCTGCTCGCGTGCGGCGACATCTCGGAGGCGCTCGAAGCGCTGACGCAGGTCGTTCGCGACGCGACTCCGGGGCATCCCGACACGGCTGTCTATCGCGCGGCGTTGGTGGAGGCGTGCGAGATCGCCGACGGACGCGGGAAGAAGCGTGAGGTGCAACTCGCCGCGGCGGCACGCCGGGCGCTCACCGGCGAAGCCGCACCGACAAGCAGGTAACGCATCCTTCGAGCTTCTCGAACTCGCTGATGTCCACGACAACCGGCGTGTATCCGAGGCCTGCGAACAACTCAGCGGACCTCGGCGCCGACGCGGCCATCAGCAGCTGGTCCTCCCCCACCAGTACGACGTGGGCGCCGGCCTCCTCCGGAACGGGCCGGAAGCTGTCGAACGCCGACGCGTCGTCGACCAGTGGTTCGTAGCCGATCACCGTCCCGTCGGGCAGCGCCGTCACCGCCGACTTCAGATGCAGCACCTTCCTCACCGGCACTGCCCGTACGTCGGCGCCGAGCGGTGCCAACGCCGCACGCAGTTGGTCGATACCCGCTGCGTTGGTCCGTCCGCCCTGTCCGACGTAGATCGTCGAGCCGACCTTCAGCACGTCGCCGCCGTCGAGCGTGCCGGGGTCGGTGATGTGAGCGATCCGGTAGCCCTGCTTCGCGACGGTCTCCTCGGCGGCCGCGGCCTCCGGGCGTCGCTCGTTCGCACCGGCGCGCGCGATCACCGCGAGGTCGCCGTACACCACCATCGTGTCCTCGACGAACACGCTGTCCGGGCACTCCTCGATCGGCGGCACCTCGACCGTGGACCAGCCGGTGTGATGCAGCGCGTCGACGTACCGCTGCCATTGAGCTGCGGCGAGGTCGAGATCGACAGGCCTGCGCTCGATGTGGGTGACGAGGCCTTCGGCGAGGCGTGGACCCGGACGGCGGATGAGAGCTGTCGGCATGCCCGCAGGCTATCCGGGTACCAGGAGGCATCCGAGAGAGGAGACAACGGGATGCCGAAGATTCTTCCGGCGGCGGGTGGCGATGTGGTCGAGATCATCCTCGCCGACCACCGGTGGTTCGAAGAGGCGCTGCGTGAACTGCGCGACGTCCGCAGCGACCGCGAGGCAGTGCTCGCCGACCTGGCCACGGTGCTGATCGCCCACGCCGAGGCCGAGGAGTCGAAGGTCTACCCCACGCTGCGGCGCAAGCACGCGATCGACGCGGACGAGGTCGAGCACTCCGAGCACGAGCACGACGAGGGCAACGAGGCGCTGCTCGAGCTGATGGAGGTCGAGGACACCGGCAGCGAGGAGTTCAGCGAGAAGCTGCACGAGCTGTCCGAGGCCCTTTCCCACCACCTCGACGAAGAGGAACGTGACGTCCTCAACCCGGCCCGCACCGACGTCTCCGAACAGGAACGCCGCGACCTCGGCGACGCGTTCGCGGAGGAACGGGCCCGGCTGATCAAGTCCGGCTGCGGCGACATCGCGAACGTTCGCAAGATCGTCGAGGCTGTCAAAGACTGAGGATGAGCCCTTCGTCGGCGGCGATGACCTCGCCGTCGAACTCGGCCTCCGCCTCGCGCACCGAGACGGCGCGATCGGAGCCCGGCCAGAAGTGCGTCAGCACGAGCCGCCGGGCTCCGCGCGCTGCTCGAGCCGCCTCGGCAGCTGTCATCAGGTAGTCGCTGACGGGCGCGCCTTGGTATGTCGCGTCCGAGATGAACACGTCGGCGCCCTCGGCCAATCGCCGCAGTTCAGGCGACGGGCCGCTGTCGCCGGTGTATGCGACCGCCACCCCCGGCGCGCTCAATCGCACACCGAGATTCGTCTTGTAATGCGGCAGTTCCACGGTCACCACGTCGAACGGCCCGATCCGCGTTGTCGACGCAAGATCGTGCACCGCAAAAACATCGGCTGGATCGGGGTTGGGTTCGAGTGCCCGCAGTACGTCGAGGGTCCCGGGCGTGCAGTGCAGTGGAACGGGCGGCGCATCCGGGGCTTCGTAGTACCGCACTCGTGCCAGCCCACTCACGTCGACGCAGTGATCCGGGTGCTGGTGTGTCACCACCACCGCATCGACCTCACCCCGGGGACAGTGCTCGAGCAGGCGGGGCAACGCGGCGTACCCGAGATCGAGCACGACCCGGAAGCCGTCGTACTCCAGCAAGAACCCGGCACACGCCCGCCCGGCCTCGGGCCACGCGCCGCAGGAGCCGAGGACCGTCAGCGACCTCACCGGGTCGCGAACGGCTGGTTGCTCGGCACGATCTCCTTGCCCAGCGGCAGCAGTGAGACCGGGATCAGCTTGAAGTTCGCGACGCCGAGCGGGATGCCGATGATCGTCAGGCACAGCGCGATCCCGGTGGTCAGGTGACCGAGCGCCAGCCACCAGCCGGCGAAGATGATCCAGATGATGTTGCCGAGCAGCGCGCCCGCGCCGGCGCCCGGCTTGTCGACCACGGTCCGGCCGAAGGGCCACAGCGTGTACCCGGCGATCCGGAAAGACGCGATGCCGAACGGGATCGTCACGATCAGCACGCAGCAGATGATGCCGGCGACCGCGTACCCGACAGCCAGCCAGAATCCGGCCAGCACCAGCCAGATCAGGTTGAGAAGCGTCTTCATGCTCCCAAGCCTGCCACCTGGCGGGTGTGTTCCCGTACCAGCTCGGCGACAAGTCCGGGATCGTTCCGGGGCATCCAGTGCCCACCCCTGACCACCTTCACGGTCAGGTTGGGCGCCCATCGTGCGATATCGGTCTGCAGAGCGGTGGTGACGAACGGGTCGGCATCCGGTGAGACGGCGAGCACGGGCACGTCGGTACGGCGGGCTGCCGGGCGGACGAGGCGCGGGACGACGTTGGCGCGGTACAGCTTCATGCCGTTCACGTAGTCGCCGATCGATCTGTTGCCGTTCGTGGGCTGTCTCTCCAGACGATTGAAAGCGCGGTGAGCCCAACCCTTTCGCCAGGCAAGCTCGGGCAGCCATGGCAGGTGGAAGTAGAAGATGTACCAGGAGTGGATGAGCTGTCTCAGGGCGGGGCGGCTTCGCTGACGAAGGAAGTATCCGGCGTGATCCAGTGAGGGCCCTGAAATGGAGACGAACGACGCGACGCGGGGCTCCGGAGCGGTGACGAAGTGCCAGGACTGGATGGAGCCCCAGTCGTGGGCCAGGACGTGGACGGGTTGGGTGGGGGCAGCGTGGTCGAGGACTGCTCGGAAGTCTTCGTGAAGGCGGTCCAGGGCGTACGCGGAGGTGCGGCTCGGGTGGTCTGACGCGCCGGCACCGCGGACGTCGTACGCGATGACGTGGAAGTCGGCGGCAAGGCGCTCTGCTACTGGCTCCCAGAGCGTCGCGTTGTCCGGGTAGCCGTGGATGCAGATGAGGGTCGGCGCATCGGGGTTGCCGTAGTCGTAGACGGCTATGCGCGTGCCGTCCCGGCTAGTAGTAGTCGACTTCGAGGGTGGCAAAGGTCATCCCCGCTTTCACCAGTCGCTCGCGCAGAGCAGGTCCCATGGCGGCGGCTGTCGTCGTCTGGCCGGAGGTCTCCGGTAGGTCGTCGAGTGCCAGGCACAGGGCGCTCTCGCCGAGCATCTTCGCGGTCTCGTCGTACCCCGGATCGCGGCCGGCCACCTCGGTGATCACCTGCTTGCCGCCACCACGGCCGACGAAGCGGACGTTGAACCACGACCGCGCCCGTCGCTCCGGGCTCGGACCGTCGCCGGGCTGCAGCCGGCTCAGCATCGCCTTCCGCACCGGCGGTAGCTGAGCGCCCGCGATCAGCAGACCGACCCCACCGATGCCCACGGCAACCATCGGCAGACGGTCCATCGCCGCGTAGTGCGAGTAGCGGAAGTCGGGACCGTACCGATCGAGCAGCCGCGCGGAGTACCCGACGATCTGCGGATCGATCGTCGGCAGCGGTACCGCCCAGAAACCTTGCTGACGATGGATCCGCCCGGCCACCGCACGCGCCTTCCGCCCCTCCGGTCGCGGCTCAGCCTGCTTGCGCGCCCGATGCGCCTCGAGGTGCTGCTTCGGCCGCGAGAAGGCGGTGATCGCCGTGTGGAACGTGCCGCCCGACGGTCGGCCGGCCACGCGGAGCAGGCCGTCCACCTGGATCGGCACGCGTTCGGGCAGCTGCTCGACGGTGTATTGCACGCCGAGGTCGTACGGGATCGAGTCGAACCCGCACGCGTGGATGATCCGCGCGCCGGTCCGTGTCGCGAGCTCGTGGTAGCGCACGTACATGCGATCGGTGAACTCGGGCTCGCCGGTGAGATCGAGGTAGTCGGTTCCGGCCTCGGCGCACGCCGCAACGAGCGGTTCGCCGTACTGGATGTAGGGCCCGACCGTTGTCGCGACCACCTTGGCCGACTCGGCGAGCGCGCGCAGTGACTCGGAATCTGTCACGTCGGCGTACAGGATGTCCTTGCCGAAGCGTTCCAGCTTGGCTTTGTTGCGTCCGGCAACGGCCCAGCGAAGGCTCGCCGGTGCGTTCTTCTCCAGGTACTCCGCGGTGAGCGCGCCGGTGAACCCGCTCGCGCCGAGCAGCACGACGTCATACTCGCGGCTCATTTGTGTGCAGCCTTCTCCGAGTCGGCCAACCCACCGGCGCCGGTCGCCCTGGACGATGCCTCGGCGCCGCGCGCCTGAATGTCGGCCAGCGCGGCCGCGTCTGCCTTCGGGACACTGAACCGCGAGCCCAGCTCGATCAGGTGCGGGATCGCCCATCGGACAACCTTCAGCGCACCGATCCAGCCCGGCACGTGCACCGTCCGCGACCGCTTCTTGATGCCGTCGACGAACTTGTCGACGGCGAACTCGAGCGGATACGTCTTGCTCGCCAGCGGCAGCCCGGTCCGCATCCGGCCGAACACCGGATGCTCGTCCGCTCCCCGCACCATGTCCGTGTCGACGAAGGTCATGTGCGCGACACCGACCCGTACGCCGAGATGCCTGAGCTCGGGCCGCAGCGTGTCCCCCAGCGCTTCGACGCCGGCCTTCGACACGTTGTACGACGCGAGGCCGGGGATGTGCACGATCGCGGCCAGGGACGAGACCAGCAGCAGGTAGCCCTTGCTCTCCAGCAGATACGGCAGCGTGAGGTGGACCGTGCGCCAGACGCCGTACAGATCGACGTCGACAACCCGCTCCCAGGCCTTCGGGTCCATGCTCCGGCTGAAGCCCGGCGCCGCGATGCCGGCGTTCGCCATCACGACGTCGATCCGGCCGTAGCGCTCGACGACACCCTCGACCGCGGTGCGCAGCGAGTCGGTGTCGGTGACGTCCGCCTCCCACCAGCCGGCTTCCGGACCGCAATCCTCCGCGACCTTCTTCAGCTCGTCCGGCTCCAGGCCGACCAGCGCGAGCTTCGCGCCCTCGCTCGCCAACTCCCGGGCCACCGCGGCGCCGATCCCCCGGGAGGCTCCGGTGATGAGGACGACTTGACCGGCCAACGGACGCATCTGGACCTCCAGCTTGTTGAGCAGATACTCAACAGTAAGTGCTTGTTGACCATTTACTCAATAGAATGACCGTATGAGCCAGACCTCCTCCGCCAGACTGCGCCCTGACGAGCGGCGGGCGCAGATTCTCGCGGCTGCGCGCCAGGTGCTGCTCGCGGACCCGCACCGCGAGCTGACGGTCGAGCTCGTCGCCGCGCAGGCCGGCGTCTCCCCCGCTCTCCTGTTCCACTACTTCGGCTCGAAGAAGAAGTTCCAGTACGCCGTCATCGAGGAGGCCGCCGCGGAGGTCATGCTGCGGACCGCCCCGGATCCGTCACTCCCACCGGACGAGCAGCTCCGATCGGGTATCCGCGCCTTCGTCCGCGCCGTACTCGAGGCTCCGCAGCTCTACCGCGCCACGCTGCTGATGTCGGCCGCCGGCGATCCGGAGATCCGCGCGCTGCACTCCGAGCTGCGCCGCGTGTTCAGCCAGTGGGTGATCAGCGCGGTCGCTCAGCGTGGCATCGAGGTCACCCCCGTCGTCGAGCTCGCGTGCCACGGCTGGCAGGGTTACGTCGAACAGACCCTCCTGGTGTGGATCGACGACCCGACCGTCTCGCCGGAATCCCTCGAACATCTCTGCGAGCAGTCGCTGGACGCGATCCTCACGACGACTTCCTAGTGAGCGTGATGAACAAGTTCTTCCTGACGGTCCACATCCTCGCGGCCATCCTGTGCGTCGGCCCGGTGACCGTGGCGACCAGCATGTTCCCGTCGATCGCGAAGCGCGCGCTGACCGCCGAGACCCCGGACGCGGGCGGATTGCAGGTGCTCCATCGGATCACCAGCGTCTACGCCTGGGCAAGCCTCGCGGTCCCGATCTTCGGATTCGCTCTCGCGGGCAGCATGCACGTCATGGGCGAGGCCTGGCTGATCATCTCGATCGTGCTGACGTTGGCCGCGGCGCTGGTGCTCGCGTTCCTCGTCGCGCCGGCGCAGTCGAGCGTGCTGGCGGTCGTCGGCGGGACGACCGAGGAGCGCGGCGCCGCGTTGTCGAAGGCGAAGCTGCTCTCGATGACGTCCGGGATCTTCGCGCTGCTCTGGCTGGTCGTGCTGGTGCTGATGGTCGTCAAGCCGGGGCACCACAGAGGGTAGGGTTCCCGCGTGCTGACGGTTGCCACGGTGAACGTGAACGGAATCAGGGCCGCCTTCCGGCGCGGGATGCAGCCGTGGCTGGACGACACGGACCCGGACTTGTTGCTGATGCAGGAAGTCCGGGCGACCGACGACGTACTGCGGGAGCTCCTCGGCGGCGACTGGGACATCGCGCACGCCGAGCCCGCGATCGACGGGCACAAGGGACGCGCCGGGGTCGCGGTGGCGAGCCGTCGGCCGATCAAGGACGAGCGCGGCGAGATCGGCCCGGAGCGGTTCGCCGGGACCGGGCGGTGGGTCGAGGCGGACGTCGTACTCGACGACGGCACGACACTGACCGCGGTGAGCACGTATGTGTTCACCGGGGAGTTCGAGACGCCGCCGCGGCAGGAGGAGAAGTACGCGTTCCTCGACGCGATCACGGCGCGCCTGACCGAACTGCGCGCCGACGGGCGGCACGTGCTGATGTGCGGCGACCTGAACATCGCGCACCGCGAGGAAGACCTGAAGGCCTGGAAGGCCAACCGCAAGAAGAGCGGCTTCCTGCCCGAAGAACGTGCCTGGATGGATCGCCTGTTCGAGGCCGGTTGGGTCGACCTCGGCCGCCGCTTCGGCGGTGAAGGACCCGGGCCGTACTCGTGGTGGTCGTGGCGCGGCAAGGCCTTCGACAACGACGCCGGGTGGCGCATCGATTACCAGATCGCCTCCCCCGACCTAGCGGCCTCAGCAACAAGCTGCGTCATCCACCGCGCCCCGACGTACGCCGAACGCTGGAGCGACCACGCACCAGTCGTCGCGACGTACCACGTCTAGCCCTGCCCGCGCTTACCGTGGCGCCATGGCTGATCCCGCGTTCGTCCTGTCCACCCCAGACGTCACCCGCACGACGCACGAGAGCCTCGAGCTCTATCTCCCGAGCGGTACGGAGCCGGCGCCCGCGGTCCTGCTGATCCACGGCGTGCCGTACTCCGCCGAGGGACGACCGCTGCCTAGCGCGTGGAACATCTATCAGGGCTACGCCAGTCAACTCGCCGACCACGGCTGCGTCGCCGTTGTCGTCGACCACAGCCCCGACGGACGGCCGGACGACGACCGCTCCAACGCGGCGCTGGCGAAGGCGATCGCGGCAGTCCGGCCGCACCCGCGGGTAGACGGCGGCCGCGTGGCGCTGTGGTTCTTCTCCGGAAGCGGCCCGCTCGCAGCTCCGTTCTTGCAGAGCCCGCCGGAGTGGCTCCGCTGTGTCGCGCTGACGTACCCGGTGCTGGGCGACTCCGAGCTGGTCACAGTTCGCGGCGTCCATCCGGTCGAGGCGGTCAAAGGCGCTCGCGGGCTGCCGGTGGTGATGACCGTAGTGGGGCACGAGCTGGACGACGTAGCGCCGACGCAGCCGCCGTTCATCGACGCGGCGCGGGCTGCCGGGGCGAGGCTCGAGGTGATCGAAGTACCGAACGGCCGGCACGGGTTCGACGTACTCGATCACACCGATGAGTCGCGGCGCGCGGTGACGGCTGCGTTGACCGCGGTGAGTGCCTCGGTCCGCGCTTAGCCGTCGTGCGGTGGCGCGGGTAGTCTCGCGGCATGTCCGAGACTTCTTCTGTTACGCCGCCGGTTGCTGCCCGCAAGCCGGTTGAGCGGGTGCATCACGGCGATGTGTTCGTCGACGAGTACGAATGGTTGCGGGACAAGACCGACGACGAGGTGCTGGGGTACCTGCGTGCCGAGAACGCGTACACCGAGGCGCGCACGGCGCATCTGGAATCGTTGCGTGAGGCAATCTTTCGGGAGATCTCGGACCGGACCCTGCAGACCGACCTGAGCGTCCCGGCGCGACGCGGCGGGTACTGGTACTACACGCGCACGATCGAGGGCCGGCAGTACTCGCTGCACTGCCGGGTCAAGGTGGACGGCGACCAGCCGCCCGCGACCGACGGCGAGATCGCCGGCGAAGAGGTGATGCTGGACGGGAACGAGGTGGCCGGCGACTCCGAGTTCTTCTCGCTCGGCACCGTCGACGTGTCCCCCGACGGCCGTCTGCTCGCGTACTCCGTCGACCTCAAGGGCGACGAGCGGTTCACCCTGCGGATCAAGGATCTGACCACCGGCGAGCTGCTGCCCGACGAGCTGCCCGAGGTGCACTACGGCTCAGCCTGGTCCGCGGACGGTTCGACGATCTTCTACACCAAGGTCGACGACGCCTGGCGCCCGTACCAGGTCTGGCGGCACACCCTGGGTACGACGGACGACGTCCTGGTGATGGAGGAGCCGGACGAGCGGTTCTGGGTCGGCGTCGACCTGACCCGCAACGAGCAGGCGATCATGATCGCGCTCGGCAGCAAGCTCACCAGCGAGGTCTGGCTGCTCAATGCCAACGACCCGACTGGCGAGGCAGTGGTCGTGGCGCCGCGGCGCGAGGGCGTCGAGTACGACGTCGAGCACGCCGGCGACCAACTCCTGATCACGCACAACGCGGACGCCGCCAACTTCTCACTCGCGTCCGCCCCGCTGGACTCCCCCGGCGACTGGACGACGCTGATCGAGGGCGACGAGACCAGCCGCCTGCTCGGCACCGACGCGTTCGCCGACCACGTGATCCTCTACCGGCGCCGCAACGCGCTCACCGAGCTCGCGATCATGCGCCGCACCGACGGCTCCTTCGGCGTGCCCGAGGCGCTGGAGTTCGACGAACCGATCTACACGGTCTCCCCCGGCCGCAACGACGAGTGGCACGACACCCGCTATCGCTTCGGGTACACGTCGCTCGTCACGCCCGGTTCGACGTACGACGTGGACGTCGCGACGGGCGAGCGCCGCTTGCTGAAGCAGCAGCCCGTTCTCGGCGGCGTGGACCTGACCGCGTACACGCAGTACCGCGAGTGGGCGACGGCGCCGGACGGGACGAAGGTGCCGATCTCGATGGTCGCGCGCAAGGACGTGGCGAAGGACGGGAACGCTCCGGTCGTGCTGTACGGCTACGGCTCGTACGAGTCGTCGATGGACCCATGGTTCTCGATCCCGCGGCTGTCGCTGCTCGACCGCGGCGTGGTGTTCGCGATCGCACACGTGCGCGGCGGCGGCGAGCTCGGTCGGCACTGGTACGACGACGGCAAGATGCTCACGAAGCGGAACACGTTCACCGACTTCATCGCGGCCGCGGAACACCTCGTGCAGGCCGGCTGGACCAGGCCGGAACGGATCGTCGCCCAGGGCGGCAGCGCCGGCGGACTGCTGATGGGCGCCGTTGCGAACCTGGCCCCGGAGGCGTTCGGCGGAATCGTCGCGGAGGTCCCGTTCGTGGACGCGTTGACCACGATCCTCGACCCGTCATTGCCGCTCACCGTGATCGAGTGGGAGGAATGGGGTAATCCGCTCGAGGACAAAGCCGTCTACGAGTACATGAAGTCCTACTCGCCGTACGAAAACGTTGCCGCGCAGCACTATCCGCGCATCCTGGCGATCACCAGCCTGAACGACACCCGGGTGTTCTTCGTCGAGCCCGCGAAGTGGGTGGCGAAACTCCGCGCGACCGCGACCGGCGACGCCGACGTACTGCTGAAGACCGAAATGGAAGCCGGCCACGGCGGCCGCAGCGGGCGGTACGACGCCTGGCGCGAGGTCGCGTTCTCGCTGGCCTGGGAGCTGGACACGCTCGGCCTGAGCTGAACCGGAGGGAATATCTGTCCCTGGGCGTGTGTTGTGCAACACATCCAGGGACGGATTTCTGGACGGATTCTCAGGTTCGGCGCGGAGTGTCGGGCCCAATACCTCAGCAAAGCTGCGGGACACCGGTTTCCACGGCGGAATCGCTGCCGGGAACTCTCAGGGAACCTTCAGGGTGTTTACACACTGGTACCGGAATCTTGAACCCTACTCGAGCGTTGCTCTCCATGTAACGACGAAGGGAGTTTCGGTGGCTCGCATGGCTCGTGTCCGGTCAACGGACGACGGTATCGACGGCAAGGACAGTGTAGGTCTCTACCTCGAAGAGATCGCACGTACGCCTTTGCTGACGGCTGAGGAAGAGGTCGAGCTCGCTGAGACGGTCGAAGCAGGACTCCTGGCGGAGCAACTGCTGGCCGAGGGGCGGGTTGGACGTAAGAAGGGCGGAGCGCCCAAATATGCGACAGAGGAGGAGCTGGAGTGGCTGGCCGAAGCGGGCCGGCGCGCGCAGCAGCGGTTCGTGACCGCGAACCTCCGGCTCGTGGTGTCGATCGCCCGCCGCTACGGGCGGTCCCAGATGCCGCTGCTGGACCTCGTCCAGGAGGGCAACACGGGGCTGATCCGCGCGGTGGAGAAGTTCGACTACCGCAAGGGTTTCAAGTTCTCGACGTACGCGACCTGGTGGGTGCGGCAGGCCATCACCCGCGGTATCGCGCAGCAGGCCCGAGTGGTCCGGCTGCCGGTGCACGTGGTGGAGCAGCTGAACCAGATCGGGTCGGCGCGGCGCACGCTGGAGCGCAAGCTCGGGCGCGAGCCGGAGATCGAAGAGATCGCGGCAGAGCTGGGCCTGGAAGAGGAGCGGGTCACCGAACTGATCCGCATCGGCCGGGACCACATCAGCCTGAACAGCCCGGTCGACGACGAGGGCGAGACCTCGCTGGGTGACCTGATCGCGGCCGAGACCGCGCCGGGTCCGGACCAGCTGGTCGCGGACGCGTCCGACCGTTCGGGCCTGTTCAGCCTGGTCGACCAGCTCGACCCGCGGTCCGCGGACGTCATCCGCCGCCGCTACGGCCTGCACGACGGCCGCCAGGCCAAGCTGGCCGACATCGGCGCGGTGCACGGCATCTCGGCGGAGCGAGTCCGCCAGATCGAGCGCGAGGCGCTGGGCCGCCTCCGCCTGATGGCAGACCCGACGCTGGCCGCGTAACACCCACTCCGAAACCCCTCAGGACCCCCGAGCCGCGATCCGGCTCGGGGGTCCTTCGGTCTCCGCAGGTGTTTTTCCGCGGTCAGTTCCAGCTGTCGATCAGCGCGGGGAGCTCCGAGAGCCGCTGGATGGTGGCGTCCGGCGTGCCTTCGGTGTGGCCGATCTGCTCGACCGGGATCGCGCTGTGCGGCAGGTGCACGGCCCGCATGCCGACGTTCTGCGCGCCCCAGACGTCGTCGAACAGCCGGTCGCCGACGAACAGGCAGTGTGACGGCTCCGACACTCCGACCGCCCGCATCGCGGCCAGGAACGCCTCCGGGTGCGGCTTCGTGTGCGCGATCTCGCTGGTGTAGACCGCACCGTCGAGCAGCTCGTGGACGCCGTCCCGCACGAAGATCTCCTCGTGCCGCTGCCGGGGCCAGATCGTGTTCGACAGCACGCCGACCTTCAGCCCACGGGCGCGGAGCTCCCGCAGCGTGTCGATCGCGTCCGGATCCAACTCGGTGTGCGGGTCCCACTGCCGGTCGTACTCCGCCTGGGCCGCCGGGCTCATCACGACCTCGGCCAGCGTGCACACTTCCTCCAGCGTGCTGCTGAGATGCTCGTCGCGGGAGCGCCGCCAGATCGACCCTTCGGCTGCCACGAGCCGGGCCGCCAGCTCGTCGGCCTGCGCCTCGTCGAGCACCGCGGCGACCGCCCGCCAAGTCTCGTGCAGGTCGATGTCGTGCCAGGTTGCCAGTGTGCCGCCCCAGTCGAACAGGACGGCTTCGATCTTCACGTTCGTCACGCGGCACAGCCTGCCAGAGCAGGCCGACAGTTCTCGCCTGCTTTTCAGCTCACCCGATCAGCTGACTGTGGCGACCTGCTGACGCTTGGCCAGCCAGGTGATCGCGAACGCGTAGAACGCCAGGCTCGGGATGTCCGAGGCCAGCAACGTCCACGGCGCGCCGCCCTGCTCGTCCCAGCCGGACAGCTGACCAGTTGCCGCAGGCAACATAAACGCGAGCACGTTGTTCAGCGCGTGCAGGGCGATGCCGGCCTCCAGTCCCCCGGTCCGGACCGTCAGCCAGCCGACGGTGATCGCGAACAGGAACACGTCGGCCATCGCCCAGCCGGTGTACCCGTGCGCCGAGACGAACGCCGCACCGCCGATCACGATGCCCGGCCACGGCGACCGGAAGATCGTCCGCACCCAGCGGGCTCTGCCGCCGGGGCCGTCGGGGCTGTCCGGGCCGTAGGCGCCGACCGCCTGGATCAGCCAGCCGCGGAACATGAACTCCTCGGCGGCCGACTGGAACGGCACCAGGAACAGGATCACCAGCGCCGGTACGAGGAACGCGCCGAAACCGATCCACGATCCTCCGTCGTTGCCGATCGCGTCATCGGGCGGGAAGATCGCGTCGACCAGCAGCCCCATCGCGTACGACAGGGCGAGGTAGCCGAGGGCCGGCACGCAGCACAGCAGCAGCCAGCGCCAGCGGATCTTGTTCAGGACCGAGGCGACGCTCCAGAACGGCCTGCGTTGCACGACCCACGCGGCCAGGCCGACGCACGGGGTGAGGATGCCGAGCATGACCAGCGTGACGGCGAGGTTCTCGGTGTCGCTCGGGAAGATATCCGTCCCGGTCGGCGTCGGGACCGGTCCGGCGACCAGGCGGTGCACGATGGTCCAGGCGACGACGACACCTGTCGTCAGGAACAAGACGAAGGCGCCCAGCAGCAGCGTCCCGACGATCGGGCGCCACCACGCGTGTTTCGGAGTACGGGCGAGCCGGTGGAACGGCGTACCCGGCGGGGCGGGGATGACGCGGGGCTCGCGGTAGGCATATTGGACCGGGTACGGCGCTGGGTTCGGCGCTGGGTACGGCGTCGGGTATGGCGCCGGGGCGCCCCACTGCTGCTGGTGCGGCGGCGGCGCTCCCCACTGCTCTGGGTACGGGCCGGGGTGGGGCGGGGGCGGCGGGTACTGCCCCGGCTGGGAGTATGGGCCCGGTTGCGGTTGGTGTTGCGGTGGCGGCCCGGGCTGTTGCGGGTCCATGACTGGACTCTAGAAGATCGGGCCAAGCACCCAGGGCACATGGAGGGAAGAACACGGTGGTTACTGATCCGGAAACATCCAGGTCGACGGATGCGCTGCCGCAGTCGGTACTGATGCCGCTCAGCGGCTCGGCCATCTTCCTGGTCGTCCAGGTCGAGGAAGGCGGAGAGGACCGGACCCGCGACCTCCTGGAGCGACTGAGCGGTCTGGTGCGCTCGGTCGGCTTCCGCGTACCCGACGGCAACCTCTCGTGTGTCGTCAGCATCGGCTCGGACGTCTGGGACCGCCTGTTCAGTGGTCCGCGGCCTGCCGAGCTGCACCCGTTCATCGAGGTCAAAGGCGCGATCCACCACGCTCCAGCCACGCCCGGCGACCTGCTCTTCCACATCCGGGCATCCCACCAGGACCAGTGCTTCGAGCTGGCCCAGCAGATCATGAATGTCCTCGACGGCGCCGCCACGGTGGTCGACGAAGTACACGGCTTCAAGTACTTCGAGATGCGCGACCTGCTCGGCTTCGTCGACGGGACCGAGAACCCGACCGGCGCGGACGCGGAGGCCGCCGTACTCGTCGGCGACGAGGATCCTGACTTCCGGGGCGGCAGCTACGTGATCGTGCAGAAGTACCTGCACAACCTGAAGACGTGGAACGCGCTGACGGTCGAGCAGCAGGAGGCGGCGGTCGGCCGGACCAAGCTCGACGACATCGAGTTCCCCGACGCGAAGAAGGCGGCCAACGCCCACATCGTGCTGAACGTGATCGAGGACGAGGACGGCAACGAGCAGCAGATCCTGCGCGACAACATGCCGTTCGGCACGATCGGCACGCAGGAGTTCGGCACGTACTTCATCGGGTACGCGAAGAGCCCGGCGGTGACGGAGCTGATGCTGCGGCGGATGTTCATCGGCGTACCCGAGGGCACCCATGACCGGCTGCTCGATTTCTCGACAGCGGTCACGGGTGGCCTGTTCTTCACCCCGACGTCGGACTTCCTCGACGATCTGCCGCCGGCGCCCTGAGGCTCACTCGCCGTTCAGCGGCGGGTCGACGAAGCTCGCCCAGCTGTAGTTCACCGGGTCGTTGAACGTCCCGGGCACCTTGCCGAGGCTGTTGATGACGGTCGCGGTTCCGTTGGCGTGCCCAACGGCGTACAGGTACGCCGAACCGGTGTCCTTGTCGATGCCGAGGAGCAGCGTGCCGTACTGACCGCAACGAGTCGTCAGGAGTGACTCGAACCCCTGCCAGGTGCTGGTCCGCAACGCCTTGACGACCGGCTTCATCGGCGAGGTCAACGGAATGCGGATCGTGTACAGGGCGCCGCCACGAGTCGTCGCCAGCAGCGTGTCGTACGTCGCCGTCCTGCTGATCAGCGCGACCGCCTTGACCGACGCGAACCCGGCGTACGAACCCGCCGCGCGCCAGGCCGGCTTGCCGTTGACCTCGCTGACGAACCACCGGTAGAGCACGCCGTCGTTCCGCAGCGCGTACGCCCGGTAGCTGCTTCCGCCGTCAGCCGACCACGACTTGGTCAGAGTGCGGAAGTCGTTCCAGCCACCGCCGATGCGGTTCATCTGGTTGCTGACGACCTGCCCGCCGGTCCCCTTCTGGGTGAGCAGGCCGCCGTCGTACAGGACGCCTCCGGTGACGACGGCGCCGGTCAGATCCGTGTCGTCGTCGAAGTCGTCGTCCCAGACCCATTCGCTGCTCAGGGTGACAGTGCCGGCGAACGGCTGTTTCGCCATCGTGTCGACCGGATTCACCGAGATCGGCGAGGTCGCCCGGACGTACTTGTCCACGAGGTTCGTCCCCGCGGTCACCGAGCCGGCCTGGACGTAGCACGCAGTGGCGCTGGGTGCTGTCTGGGCTGCTTGGGCCGGACTGATAGTTGTGAGGGCGGAGCCGGCCAAGAGCAGGCCTGCCGCCGCCGCGATCATGCGTCGCATATCGATTCCCCCTTCAGTGCCGAGTTTTCACACTTCCCTCGATGCGGGTGTCACCTCGAAAGTTGTGAAAGCCAACCTGTCGGTGCCATAGGCCAGACTGGATGCATGTTGCTCTCCGAGGTGGTCACGACGTCGGCCGCGCTGGCCGGGACCCGGTCGCGGCTGAAGAAGGCGGAGTTCATCGCCGGATTGTTGTCCAAGGCCACCGAACCGGCCGAGATCGAGATCGTCGTGACGTACCTGTCCGGCGAGCTACGGCAACGACGGACCGGGGTCGGCTGGCGGACGTTGATGGACGCGCCGGAGCCGGCCGCGGAGCCGTCCCTGACGGTCGAGGAGGTCGACGCGGCGTTCGCGGAGCTGGCTCAGATGTCAGGCACCGGCGTGCAGGCCCGGCGGCGGGAGGCCGTGGACGGGTTGTTCGCGCGGGCGACGGCGGATGAGCAGACGTTCCTGCGCCAGCTCGTCGGCGGCGAGTTGCGGCAGGGTGCGCTCGACGGCGTGATGGCGGACGCGGTCGCTCGGGCCACCGGGATTCCGTTGGACAAGATCCGGGCCGCGGCGATGTTGCGCGGAGCGGCTGCTCCGGTCGCCGTCGCCGTACTGACCGAGGGCGAGGCCGGGCTCGCCCAGTTCGGGCTCGAGGTCGGGCGTGGGGTGCAGCCGATGCTGGCGCAGTCCGCGACGACGGTCGCGGAGGCGCTGACGAAGACGGGCACGCCGGCAGCGCTCGAGTGGAAGCTCGACGGGATCCGGATCCAGGTGCATCGGAACGGCGACGACGTGGTCGTGTACACGCGGACGCTCGACGACATCACCACGCGGGTGCCCGAGGTGGTCACAGCGGTGCTCGCCCTGGATGCGCAGCAGGTCGTGCTTGATGGTGAGCTGATCGCGCTGCGACCGGACGGGCGGCCGGAGCCGTTCCAGGTGACCGGGTCGCGGACGGCGACGCGCGCGGCGACGGGCCCGGAGACCGTGCCGCTCACGCCGTACTTCTTCGACATCCTGCATCAGGACGGGCAGGACCTGCTCGGGCTCGACGGCGCTGCACGGCAGGAGTGGCTGGCGAAGCTGATCCCGGAAGAGCGACGGGTGCCGCGGCTCGTCACCGATGACGCCGAGGCCGGGCAGGCGTTCTTCGCCGATGCGGTCCGGCGCGGGCATGAGGGCGTGATGGTGAAGTCGCTGACCGTGCCGTACGAAGCGGGACGGCGCGGGTCCGGCTGGGTGAAGGTCAAGCAGACGCACACGCTGGATCTGCTCGTGCTCGCGGCGGAGTGGGGTCATGGTCGGCGGACGGGCTGGCTGTCGAACCTGCATCTCGGGGCGCGCGACGAGGAGACGGGCGAGTTCGTCATGCTCGGGAAGACGTTCAAGGGGCTGACGGACGAGCTCCTTCGGTGGCAGACCGAGCGCTTCCAGGAGCTCGCAGTACGGCGGGACGACTGGGCTGTCTACCTGCGTCCGGAGGTGGTGGTGGAGATCGCGTTCGACGGGGTGCAGACGTCGCCTCGCTACCCGGCCGGGATGGCGTTGCGGTTCGCCCGGGTGGTTCGTTATCGCGAGGACAAGCGGCCGGCGGACGTTGATACGGTGCAGACCGTGCGTGCGATCCACGTCGGTCCAGATCTTGGGGAAGAAGGCCCAGCTGATGAGTGAGGAACCTGATGTCGCCTCCCGGCGGATCGCTCGCGAGTCGATCGAGCGCGACGACCCGACCGGCTGGTTCGAGCCGCTGTACGCGGCGGCGGCCGAGGGATCTGCCATCGTCCCGTGGGACCGCGGTACGGCGCATCAGCAGCTGATCGAGTGGGTCGACGAGTCGCAGCCCGACGGCACGGGCAAGACAGCACTCGTGGTCGGCGCGGGCACCGGCTGGGACGCCGAGCTGATCGCGGACCGCGGATACGACACGACCGCGTTCGACATCTCCCCCACCGCGATCGAGATGGCCCACCGCAACCACCCGGACTCCAAGGCGCACTACATCGTCGCCGACCTGCTGGCTCCGCCGGCCGACTGGCATCGCGCCTTCGATCTTGTCGTCGAGATCTACACGGTCCAGGCGCTCCCGATCCCCGTGCAGCCCAAGGCAATCAAGCAGGTCACCGAGCTGGTAGCCCCAGGCGGGACCCTGCTGGTCATCGCCGCCGCCCGCCCCGACGACCAACCCGACGACGAGATCCAGGGCCCACCCTGGCCCCTGACTCGCGCGGCCATCCGATCCTTCACCGCTCCCGACCTCCACCTCATCCAGCTCGACCAGGCCGCTAGCCCGAGCGACCCCACCATCCTCCGCTGGCGAGCCGAGTACCTCCGCGACTGACAAGCACAACAAACCCGGAGGTACTACGGTGCTCGGGTAAACGCACACGCCTGCGATGCGCGTGGACCGACTCCTGGGGGCCTGATGGTCGACGTACCACCGCTGGTCGAGCGGGCCAACGCCGCAGCGGCAGAGGTCGGCATGCCGCTGGCGCGAGAGGGAACCGGACCCTCGGCCTGTCTGCCCGGCGTCGGACGGTTCCTGGCCGTCCTTGCGGCGGGGTGTCTCGGCGGGCGGATCGGCGAGATGGGTACGGGCGTCGGCGTCGGGGCGGCGTGGATGGCGTCGGCCATGCCCGCGGACTGCCAGCTGGTGACGGTCGAGCTGGATCCGAACCGCGCGGCGGCGGCACAGCGGGTGTTCGCCGATCAGGACCGCGTCGAGGTCATCCAGGGCGATGCGTTCGACGAACTGGCGCTACAGGCGCCGTTCGACCTGGTCTTCGTTGACGGCGGTCCGTCCGATCGGGTGGTGGAGTTGCTGCGGATCGGCGGGCGGCTTGTGTTCGACGACGTGACGCCGGTCGAGGCGTTGCCCGCGGACTCGCCGTACCGGGAGAACGACCCGAAGCGGGAGTTCTTCTTTGCCGATTCACGGCTGGTGGCTACCGAAGTGGTGCTTCCGGATCTGCGGAATTCGCTGCTGGTGGGCACCCGGGTGCGATGAGATCGCATGGGAACATCTGTTCGAAAATGATGTAGACTCGCTCTATGGCGGGGCGAGGCGTGGTGGGGCCGACGGCTTTGCGGATGATGCTCGGCGGTCATCTGCGGGAGCTGCGCGAGCGTGCCGGCGTCTCCCGCACGGACGCCGGCTGGGCGATCCGGTCGTCGGAGTCGAAGATCAGCCGGCTCGAGCTCGGCCGGGTCGGCTTCAAGGAACGTGACGTCGCCGACCTCCTCACGCTGTACGGCGTGCACGAGGCGCGCGAGCGGGACCGGCTGCTGGAGCTCGCCCGCGAGGCCAACGACCCGGGCTGGTGGCATCGGTACGGCGACGTCACGCCGGACTGGTTCGATGCGTATCTCGGCCTCGAAGCGACCGCCGAGCTGATCCGGACCTACGAGATCCAATTCGTCCCGGGACTCCTACAGACCGCGGAGTACGCGCGTGCCGTGGCCCGGCTGACACCGTCCGGAGTGCCGACCGAAGGCGAGATCGAGCGGATCGTCGCGCTGCGCACGCGCCGCCAACGGGTGCTGGACCGCGAGCCGCCGCTGAAACTGTGGGCGGTCATCGAGGAGTCGGTGCTGCATCGCCCGATCGGCGGCCCCGACGTGCTGCGCAATCAGCTTGGCGCACTCCGCGAGGCGATCACCCGGCCGAATGTGACGCTCCAGATCATCCCGCTCGCGAGCAGCGGTCACGCGGCGACCGGCGGGGCGTTCTCGCTGCTGCGGTTCCCGCAGCGCGATCTGCCCGACATCGTCTACCTGGAGCACCTGACCAGCGCGCTGTACCTCGACAAGCGCGAGGACGTCGAGGCCTACACACAGGCGCTGGACCTACTGGCCTCGAGCAGCCCGTCACCACAGCAGACCGACCGCGAGCTCACCCGCTTGATCGCGCGGCTGGCGAGCTGACTAGTCCTCGGTGTCGGTCGACTCGAGGTGGCTGACCCGGCCCGTGTCCTCCCCGGCGTCGAGCAAGCCGCCGTCACCGGCCTGGTTGTCGACGTACTCGGACAGCGCGATGTCGGGGTGGTGCAGGTCGAAGGCCGGCGAGTCCGACCGGATCCGTGGCAGCGTGTCGAAGTTGTGCCGCGGCGGCGGGCAACTCGTCGCCCACTCCAGCGACCGGCCCCAGCCCCACGGATCGTCCACCCCGACGAGCGGATGCCGCCGCGACTTGTAGACGTTCCAGAAGAACGGCAACATCGAGATCCCGAGGATGAAGGCACCGACGGTCGACACCTGATGCAGGGTTGTGAAGCCCTCGGACGCCTTGTAGTCGGCATACCGACGCGGCATGCCCTCGACACCCAGCCAGTGCTGCACCAGGAACGTCGTGTGGAAGCCGATGAACAGCAGCCAGAAATGCAACTTCCCCCAGCGCTCGTCGAGCATCCGGCCTGTCATCTTCGGCCACCAGTAGTAGAACCCGGCGAACATCGCGAACACCACCGTGCCGAACACCACGTAGTGGAAGTGCGCCACGACGAAGTACGTGTCGGAGATCTGGTAGTCCAAGGCCGGCGAGGCCAGGATGACCCCGGTCAGCCCGCCGAACAGGAACGTCGTCAGGAAGCCGATCGCCCAGAGCATCGGCGTATCGAACGACAGCGAACCGCCCCACATCGTGCCGATCCAGTTGAAGAACTTCACCCCGGTCGGCACCGCGATCAAGAACGTCATGAACGAGAAGAACGGCAGGTTCACCGCGCCGGTGACGAACATGTGGTGTGCCCACACCGCGATCGACAGTGCGCCGATGCCCATGGTCGCCGCGACCAGACCGATGTAGCCGAAGACCGGCTTGCGGCTGAAGACCGGCAGGATCTCGGTGATGATGCCGAAGAACGGCAGGGCAATGATGTAGACCTCGGGATGCCCGAAGAACCAGAACAGGTGCTGCCAGAGGATCGCGCCGCCGTTCGCGGCGTCGAACACATGGGCTCCCAAGGCTCTGTCCGCCTCGAGCACCAGCAGCGCCGCCGCGAGAATCGGGAACGCGATCAGCACGAGGATCGACGTGACCAGGATGTTCCAGCAGAAGATCGGCATCCGGAACATCGTCATGCCCGGCGCTCGCAGCGTGACGATCGTGGTGATGAAGTTGACGCCACCGAGGATGGTGCCCAGACCGGCCATCCACAGGCCCATGATCCACAGGTCGCCACCGACGCCCGGCGACCGGACCGCGTTCGACAACGGCGAGTACGCCGTCCAGCCGAAGTCGGCCGCCCCGCCCGGAGTGAGGAACGAGCCCATCGTGATCAGCCCACCGAACAGGAACAACCAGTAGCTGAACATGTTCAGCCGTGGGAACGCCACGTCCGGAGCACCGATCTGGACCGGCATGATCACATTGGCGAAGCCGACGAACAGCGGGGTCGCGAACAGCAGCAGCATGATCGTGCCGTGCATCGTGAACAGCTGGTTGTACGTCTCCTCGTTCACGATCTGCAGGCCCGGCTCGGCGAGCTCGGCGCGCATGATCAGCGCCATCACGCCGGCGATCAGGAAGAAGATGAACGAGGTGATCAGGTACAAGTGGCCGATCACCTTGTGATCGGTGGTCGACAGGACTTTCCCGATCACCTGCCCGATGGGCCGCCGTCGTAGTCCGACAGCTGTCGCTCCGGTGCGCTCGGTGATCCCAGCCTGTCCGCTGACGCTGGCCACCATTCGATTAGACACCTATGCACCGGAGAGGAACACCCCCTAGCGCGGAGGTCCGGCCGCGATCACCGTGCGTACGTCGTCCAGCCGAAGCGCCGCCGGGTCGACGTCCAGCAGGCACCAGGTGGCACCGGCGTCGGCGTACGGACGCGGATCGACGTCCGGCTCCAGCGCCACGGCGATGTCGAAATTGTCCAGATTGCCGCGCAATTCCCGGAGTACGGCGGCCGGCTCGGCGACCTGCTCCGGCGAGGTGAGGTTGACCGGGAAGAACCCGTCGTACCGGGCCGCTCGCCGGATCGGCTTGGCGTTGCCGGGGAACCCGGCGATCCACACCGGCACTCGGCCAGTGACCGGGCGTGGCAGGAACTGCACGTCGTCGACCAGGTAGTGCTTCCCGCGGTACGCAACCGGCTCACCCGTCCAGCCCGCGGTCAGGATGTCGAGCGTCTCGTCCAGCTTCTCCGCCCGCACCCGGTCGTTCACCTCCTCACCGGTCTTCGAGTACTCCTGCGCGAAGCGATCGCTGCCCAGCCCGACGCCGAGCGTCAGCCGGCCACCCGACAGCCGATCCAAGGTCGTGGTCTCGCGCAGCAACTTGGTCGGACGGCGGCGCGCGATCGGCGAGACCATCGGGCCGATCCGCAGCCGTTCGGTCGTCATGGCCATCGCGCTCATCGCGATCCACGGATCCGACACCAGCCGGACCGGTTCCCGCCACCACAACTGGTCCCAGAGGAAGAACCCGTCCCACCCGGCCTCTTCAGCGGCCGCGGCGAGGTGCGCGACCTCGCGGGGATCGGACAACTCGTCGAACAACGGCAGCCAGACAGCGAACTTCATCCTCACTCCCCCAACTCATCTATGAACGAGTCCCAGTACGGCGCCGACAGCCGGTGTCCCATGCCGGGCAGCACCACGAGCCGAGCGCCGGGTACGGCGTCACGTACCGCCTCACCGTGCGGCAACGGGAGCAACGGGTCAGCGTCCCCATGCATCACGAGAACCGGCATTGTCAGGTCGCCGAAGTCTCCGTTGCGCGGGCCGTCGAAGGTCGTCGCGAAGTGGTTCGTCAGTGAGGCCTCGTAGTTCTTGGCCCGCGCCATGTCCTGCCGAACCAGGGTGCGGGTGGACGTCTCGTCGAAATGCCCGGCGGCTTCAGCCTCGATCGACCGTACGACGTACTCCTCGATCGCGGCGGGATCGTTGAAGTCCGGCGTGCCCAGTCGTGGCATGCCGGGTGATGGCCCCGGGAGGCCCTCATCGCCGGTGCTCGTCGAGACGAAGGTCAGGGAGGCGACGCGGGCCGGGTGGTCGACGCCGAGGATCAGCGCCGTACCGCCGGACATCGACTGCGCGACCACCTGCGCCTGGTCGATGCCGAGGGCATCGAGGAGACCGACGGCGTCGGCGGCCAGGTCGCTCATCGCATAGCCCGGATCCCCGACCGGGAACGACGTCGACCGGCCGGTGTCGCGCTGGTCGTACCGGATCACGAACCGCCCTCGCGCGGCGAGAGCGGAGCACAAACGGCTGTCCCACCACAGCATGGAGGCGGTGGCGCCGTGGATCAGCAGGACGGCGGGATCGGCCGGATCGCCGTACGTCTCCGCGCAGAGTTCGATGCCGTTGACCTCGTAGAAGTTCTCCATAGACACGACCGTAGGAGGCGGCTGGCGATCGTGAAAAGCGATTGATTCTGATCAAAGCAATCGCCAATGGCGATAGAGTGCTGTCATGTACGAGTTGCGTCATCTGGCCACGCTGGTTGCCGTCGCCGACGAGGGATCGTTCGGCCGCGCCGCGAGCCGGCTCGGGTACACCCAGTCGAGCGTCAGCCAGCAGATCGCGGTACTCGAGAAGATCGCACGCGGCCCGCTGTTCGACCGGCCGGGTGGGCCGAAGCCGGTGCGGATCACGCCGCTCGGCGCCGTCCTGCTGCAGCACGCGCGCGAACTGCTGCGTCGCGCCGACGAACTGAGCGACGGGATCGAGCGGTTCCGGGCGGGCGACAGCCGGATCGACATCGGCACGTTCCAGACCGTCTCGAACACGCTGCTGCCGCAGGTGATTCGCGGGTTGCGGGACGCGCATCCGGGCTGCGACATCCGGTTGTTCGAGGAAGAGACCGACGATCCCGATCTCACCGGGCTCGACCTGATGTTCTTCGACGGACGGACCGACGACACGGTCGAGGACCTCAAACTCCTGGACGACCCGTACGTCCTGGTCGCAAGACCCGGCGACTTCCCGGACGGGCCGGTCCCGCTGGAGACGCTCGACGGCTTGCCACTCGTCGCTCATCCGGCGATCTGCCACCAGGCGGTGGTCGAGGACTTCTTACGCGCCCGGACCATCCGCCCGCAGTTCGTGTTCCGCACCGAGGGCAACGAGGCACTGCTCGCGATGGTCCGCGCCGGCCTGGGCGCAGCGCTCGCGCCGCGCCTCGCCGTACTGCGTGACGACCCGAGCCTCAGGTTGCACGAGCTGACGCCCGAACTCCCGGCCCGGGAGATCTTCTTGCTGTGGCAGGCCGGCCGCACGCACTCACCGCTTGCGGCCCACGCGATCGAGCTCGCGCGAAGTGCGGCGGCCGGCCTCACCGATTAACTGACGGTCAGCACCTTCGAGGCGGTCTGCGTCCCCTGGTGGTCAGCGTCCGCCAGCCACACCACGCGGTACGTGTAGGTGCCGCGTGCGGTCGGCTTGATGCTGAACGCGTACTTCCCGTTCGTGGTCAGCTTTCCGGTCGTCACCGCCACCCACGTCGTACCCGAACGACGCTGCAGGTAGGCCGTCGTCCCGGCATGCGCCGGGTTCAGGTACCCGTAGAGCAAGGTCGACGCGCCCAGCTTGATCGCGCCCGGCGTCAGGTACGCCGACAGCGCCGGATGCACCTGGACGAGCGGCGCCGTACTCCGCGTCCCGAGCACCGCTCCGCCGCCGTTGTAGCCCCACATGTAGTACGTCGACACGGCCGGCTTCTGCGACGTCGACGCGATCCCGTTGGCGTCGGTGGTGAACGATCCGACCGTCGACCACTTGCTCGCGTTCTTCGCCTTCGCGTACAGCACCGCCGGTACGCCGGCCAGCTTCACGCCGTCCAGCCGGCTGACGGCCGTCGACAGCGTCACCGCCTGCGTGTACATGATCGACGCCGCACTGGCGCCGATTGTCGCCTTCGACCCGACGAGCTGCACGTCGACGCCAGGACCGATCTTGCCCTTGCTGTCCTTCACCCAGACCCGGTAGGCGTAGCTGGCCGAGTTCGACAGCCCGGTCTGCGTGAACAGGCTGGCTGTGCCGTTGTACACCGCCGTACCGGACGTCGGCAGCGGCGGCGGAGTCGAGCCGACCGCGCTGCGGACCATGATCTGACCCAGTGTCACGTTGGCCGGCTTGGTCCACCGCAACGTCGCGGCCGCGACACCACCGGCGACGGTGAAGCTGCTGACAGGCGGCGGCGGAGCGGTCAGGTTCAGGTAGTCCTTGTCGATCGACATCGTGACGCCGCCGTTGGTCTCGCTCACATCGCCGGCGAACTGGTGCACACGCTGGTGGTTGTTCCAGTACGCCGCATTGACGAAGCGGCTGGTCCCAACGGGCGATCCCCAGTGCGCGAACCAGATGTTGTCCGGACGGGTGTACGCCGTGCTCGTGTAGGCACTGTTCAGGTCAGCGCCACCCGACGCGGCACCGACGTACGCGCCGCCGACATACCCGCGCGAGTTCAGCTCCTGCGTCCAGCCGCTCAGGTACGACAGCACGGCCGCCTTGCACGCCGCCGTCGACGTGTATGCCTCGATGTCGCTGTAGATCGCGCTCCGCTGCGCGAACCCGAGCGCCTGCGCGGCGGCGACCGCGTTGATCGCGGCGTTGCGGCCCTGGGTCAGTGCGGTCGACGCAACCGACGACATCCGGCTGTTGTACGTCGTGCACGGCGCCTGCAGACCGACGTCGATCAGGAGGAACTGCCAGCCCTTGCTCGCGTTCGCGGCAACCCAGTCGGCGGTCAGGTTCGGCTGCGCACATGCGCGCAGCCCGCCGCTGATGTAGATGCCGACCCCTTGGTACGTCGAGCGCCACGCGTCCATCGAGGACTGCGCCGGCGCCGCGCAGGTGTCGAAGCCGTTCCCCGCGAAGTTGCCCGTAGCCACCACCGACGGAGTGACGGCGGCCGGTGCCGCGACCCGGGCGGACGGCGTCTTCGTCACCACCCGGCCGGTGGCGAGTACGTCGCTCGCCGCACGCTCCGCCCCCGGCGCGTAGTACGCGGTCGCGAGAACGCCGGCGTCGGTGACCGCGCGCCACAGCAGTCCGTCGCTGGACGGCGTGTTCGTGGTGAGCGGCTCCAGGATCAGGCCGGAGCTGCGGCCGACGAGGTGCGCCGGGCACTTGGCCTGCGACGTACTGCGGCCCAGGTATACCGCCGGCTGGTCGAGCCGGACGCAGGCCGTCGGGTCGGCGGTCAGGTCGACCACCGGCCAGTCGGCCGGGACGCTGACTTGGTAGCCGCGGTACGAGACGGTCTTGGTCCCCTCCGCGACAGCTGAAGTGGTCGCGGTGACACCCGCGACCAGTGCGAGGGCGACTGCCAGCCCCCCAGGTCTGAACAACCTCACAGTGCTCCCCAGATGATCGACGATCAGAGCCCCCAAGTGAAAGCGAGCACCTGCGCTCTTGTCGAAGAGCATCCGGCACTCGCCTCGATGCCCGGATGCTATCGGCGCAGGTGGTTCACCTGTTCGGGGCCCATTTTGGATCGATCAGTCCATAACGTGCTAGGCTGGCGGCGTGCCGAGACCGAGGACGTTCGACGAGGATCGCGCCATCGACGCCGCGATGCGGGTGTTCTGGACGGCCGGCTACGAAGCGACCTCGACCCAGGACCTGTGTGAGGCGACCGGCCTCGGCCGCAGCAGCATCTACAACACGTTCAGCAGCAAGCGCGATCTGTTCGACCGCGCCCTGCGTCGGTACGTCGACCAGTTCACCGCGCCTCAGCTCGAGGTGATCGAGGACGCCGCGCTACCGATCCGTGAACGGGTCCGGCGGATCCTGTGGGCCGCGGTCGAGCCGGAGCCCGACGATCCGACCGGTTGCTTCGTGATCAACACGATCGTGGAGCTCGGCCCGAAGGACGCCGAGATCATCGACCTGCTGGACCGGGACCACGAGACCAAGCTGACCGCTCTGGCCGACGCGATCCGCGCGGCGCAGGCCGGCGGTGAGGTCGACCCGGAGCAGGACGCGACCGGGCTCGCGACGTACGTCTTCACCGTTCTCGGCGGCCTCCGCGTCGCCGCTCGGCGCGGCGCGGACCGCGCGAGCCAGCAGGCAGTCGTCGAGGCGACACTGCGCAGCTTCTGAGCTTCACCCCTGCCCACCTTTGCACTGAACACCACGAGAGGACCTCATGCCTCGCGCTGTCTATCTGCTCGGCCTGGCGATCTTCGCCCAGGGCACGTCCGAGCTGATGCTCGCCGGTCTGCTCCCCGAGATCGCCACCGACCTGGACGTGTCGATCCCGGCCGCCGGCCTGCTGATCTCCGCGTTCGCCGTCGGCATGCTCGTCGGCGCGCCGATCCTGGCCGTCACCACCCTGCGCTGGTCCCGCCGCGCGGCGATGCTCGCGTTCCTGGTGATCTTCGCGCTCACCCACGTCGCCGGCGCGCTGACCTCGTCGTACGGCGTACTCCTCGCGACCCGCGTCGCCGGAGCGTTCGTGTACGCCGGGTTCTGGGCGGTCGCCTCCGTGACCGCGATCGAGCTCGCGGGACCGGAGGCCCGGGCCAAGGCGATGAGCATCCTGGCCGGCGGACTGACCGTCGCCACGATCGTCGGTCTCCCCGCGGGCACGCTGCTCGGCCAGCACCTCGGCTGGAGGTCCGCCTTCTGGGCGGTCGCCGCAGTGTCGGCGCTCGCGATCATCGGCATCGTCGCCACGATCCCGCGCGGCCGGGCGGAGCGGACACCGCAACTGCGGCAGGAAGTGCGCAGTATGACGAATCCGCAGCTGTGGCTCGCGTACGGCACCACCGCGTTGTCGACCGGCGCGATCCTGGTGATCTTCAGCTACCTCGCTCCCTTGCTCACCGACACCGCCGGGCTCTCGGCCGGGTGGGTGCCGGCGATCCTGGCGCTGTACGGCGTCGGCGCGCTGATCGGCATCACCGTCAGCGGACGCACGGCGGACCGGCGCCCGTTCAGCACGCTCGCTCTGAGCTTGACCGGAGTGATCGTCGCGGCGATCGTGCTGGCGCTCGCGACCGGTACGCCGTGGCTCGCCGTACCTGCGATCATCGCGGTCGGGACGTTCGGGTTCGCGACCAACCCGGCGGTGAACTCGCGGGTCTTCAGCGTCGCCGGATCCGCGCCGACGCTGGCCGCGGCGTTCAACATCTCCGCGTTCAACGTCGGGATCACGGTCGGTCCCTGGCTGGGCGGACTCGCGCTGGACGCGGGCGCCGGGTATTCCTCGGTCGGCTGGATCGGCGCCGGACTCGGAGTACTTGCCTTCGGCACCATTCCGGTCGCGATCCGGGCCGCCGAGCGGTCGCGCCGGGATCAGCCGGCGTACGAGAGCGCGAGCTCGATCACCGGCGCATAACCCGAACGGCGGGCCTCGGTCCAGGTGACCGCTCCTCCGGCCAGGTCGTCGGTCGCCATCCGGTAGATCAACGCGCGGATCAGCATCTGCCCCCATTCCGGCAGGTGCGCCCAGCGAGCGGCGAGCCCGGATTCGGCGCCGTACCAGCACAGCGCGTCGGCAACGGCGACCGCCGACGCCCACGACGGTGGTCGCCAGTACACCGGCCAGTCGATGATCGCCGGCGGCAGCCCGTCGGCGAACATCACGTTCCCCGGCAGGTCTCCGTGCACGACCTGGTCCACGAGCTCGACCGGTCGCCAGGCGTCCACGAGAGGCCCGGTGAGGTCGGCGTACGCCGGACTGCCGTCGTACGACTGCTCGCGCCACGCGATCCGATCGCCGTCGGACCACGGATCGTTGCGCCCATCAAGGAAATCGGGCCGCGACAACCCGGCAACGGCGGCGTGAAAAGCCTCGGCTGCCGTCAGTACCTCGTCCTGCCGCCGGACGTCGGTCGCCCCGGCGAGCAGTTCGCAGGCCTCCCACCCGAACTCGACCCACTCGCCGCGAAGGCTCCGCACGGGCCGGGGCACTCGGAATGCCTCGGAGTCAGGCAGCGTCGCCAATACCTCGGCCCGCCACACGCTTTCCGAAACCGCGCGCTTCAGGACGACAGCACCGGACCGCCACGTCTCGCCCTGCCCGCCCGGCAGCAACACCGCGGGCTCCGACAGACCGAACGCATCCAGCACATCCTCAGAAGGACCAACCATGTGCGCACCCTGCCATCAACAGCGCGCGGGCTCACCAGGTTTTAGCACCGCGAGATATAGGGTTCTGCGGTGACTGATCTCGACCTGTTCGGCGACCTCGACACCGCCGCCCTTCCGGAGCGGCAGCAGCGGATCCTGGTGGTGATCCGCGACTGGGTGACGCGGCACGGGTACCCGCCGAGCAGCCGGCAGATCGGTGACGCGGTCGGGCTGCGCTCCTCGTCGTCGGTGTCGAAGCACCTGGCGAGCCTGGAAGAGAAGGGGTTCCTGCGCCGGAGTCCGTCGGTTTCGCGGCCGATCGACGTCCGGATGTTCCTGCAGGAGTCGACCACGCAGGCCACGAGTGACGACAACGTGCCGGTGCCGGTCGTCGGTGACATCGCGGCCGGTACGCCGATCTCCGCGATCGAGCACGTCGACGATGTCATGCAACTCCCCCGCGGGCTGACCGGACGCGGCACCGTGTTCGGGCTGCGCGTCCGCGGCGAGTCGATGATCGACGCCGCGATCTGCGACGGTGACATCGTCGTGGTCCGTCAGCAGTCCGAGGCACACTCCGGCCAGATCGTCGCCGCGATGATCGACGAGGAGGCGACGGTGAAGGTCTACCGTCGCCGCAACGGCCATGTGTACCTCGAGCCGCGCAACCCGGCGTACGAGGTCATCGACGGCGACAACGCCTCGATCCTCGGCGTCGTCGTGTCGGTCCTCCGCAGCGTCTGACCCCGTCTGACCAGCGATTAGCTCTCGAGGTTGGTCTTCAAGCGGGCCATGTTGCGCACCATCTCCTTGCGCGACTGCGGGACCACCATCAGCGGCACCAGCAGCTTGCCGATGCCGTGACCCTCGAAGTCGAGGTCGATCGTCACGGTGCTGGCGTCGCGGCCGGCGATCGGCTCGACGGTCACCTTGACCGTGGAGCGGATCGGTCCCTCGTCGCCGTGCACCGCCCACGCCCGCGGCGGGTCGAACTCGGTCAGCCGCGACGTCACGTCCCGCTCGCGGCCGCCGATCTTGCGGCGGGTCAGGCACTTGGCGCCGACGACCGGTTCACCGCCTTCGAGGTGCCCGCCGGTGACGTTCGCCTGCCACTCGGTGAAATGGTTCGGGTCCGTGACATAGGCGAACACCTCGTCCGGTTTCCGCTCGACCTCGACCTTCGTGACGATCGATCCCATTGCTCCAGTCTCCTTCAATCGGATGCCTTCTATCTGTTGACGATCGGCGCGGACCCGGATTCGACACCTTCGGCACCTTCGACACCTTTGCACCGAGAATGCTCAGCGGGCCAGGCGCTCGCGTAACAGGTCGAGTTGCGCCGGATTGGCAGTCAGCTCGGCCGCGCGCTCGTCGGCGACGTGTGCCTCGGCATCGCGACCGAGATCGCGGAGGAACTGCGCGCGGGTCGCGTGGAACAAGGGATAGGTGTCGAGGGCGAGCCGATCGAGCTCGGCCAGCGCGACCGCCGGTCCGTCGACGAACGAGAGCGCGACCGAGCGGTGCAGGCAGGTCACGGGACTCGGCTGGAGCGTGAGGAGCATGTCGTACAGGACGAGGATCTGCCGCCAGTCGGTCTCGGCCCAGGTCGGCGCTTCGCTGTGGCAGGCCGCGATGGCGGCTTGGAGCTGGTACGGGCCGGGCGCGTGGTGGCGGTGGGCGGTCCTGGTGAGGAGGGCTGTCGCTTCGGCGATCGCGGTTTGATCCCACAGAGTGCGGTCCTGGTCTTCGAGTAGGACGAGTTCGCCGGCGGGCGTGAAACGGGCAGCCGTACGGGCTCGGTGGAGGCGGATCAAGGCGAGGAGGCCGGCGACCTCGGGCTCGTTGGGCAGGAGGCCGTGCAGCAGTGCGGTCAGCCATTCGGCGTCGTCGACCAGGTCGCGCGAGTGGGCACGTTCCGCCGTACTGGAGAGGTAGCCCTCGTTGAAGAGCAGGTAGATGACGGTCAGTACTTCGGTGAGGCGCTCGGGCAGCTCGTCGTCGCGCGGGATCCGGTACGGGATCCCCGCGTCGGTGATCTTGCGCTTAGCCCTCGTGATGCGTTGCGCGATCGCGGACTCGGAGGCGAGCAGGGCGGCCGCGATCTGTGCGGTCGTCAGGCCGCAGACGACTCGCAGGGTCAGCGCGACCTGTGCCTCGCGGGCGAGGGCCGGGTGGCAACAGGTGAAGATCAGCCGCAGCCGGTCGTCCGGCGCCGGCTGGTCGTCCTGTCGCTGCAGCTCTGCCAGCTTGGCGCGATAGTTCTGCCGACGACGCAGTACGTCGAGACCGCGCCGCTTGGCGACCGTGAACAGCCAGGCGTCCGGCCGATCCGGAATGCCCTCGACCGGCCAGCGCCTCAGCGCGATCTCGACCGCGTCCTGGACCAGATCCTCGGCCGCCGAGAAGTCACCCAGCAGCGACACCAGTGCGCCGGCCAACCGGCCCGCGTGGTCACGCACCACCCGAGCCAGTTCGTCCTCGGTACTCACATCTCTGCCACCGGACGGATCTCGATCACCGGGCAGGCGGGCCAGGACCTGACCATCCGCAGCGCCTCGTCCAGGTCCGCGACGTCGATCTCGGTGAACCCGGACACGACCTCCTTGCCCTCGATGAACGGACCGTCGGTGGTCATCGCCACGCCACCGTCCAGCCGGACCGTGGTCGCCGTCTCCGGACCCTGCAGCTTGTTCCCGCGGTCGGTGATCTTGTCCCGGTGGTCGTCGAACCACTGGTACACCCGCCGGTACGCCTCCTCCCGCTCGGCCGGCCCCTTCGCCTCGAACTCCTTGGCGTACTCCTCGGTCTCGATGAACATCAGCACGTACTTCACCCGTACACCTCCGGTCGATAGCTTCAGCCTGATGACGATCGGGGTCACGCTCAATCCGACACTCTGACATTCCCGGGTGGCATCGTGTCCGCATGAAGCGACCGATCTTCGCCCGGATGTACACGCGCGTCCGCCCGGCAATGGACCGGGAAGGCGCGGCCGAGCACCGGCGGCGGCTGCTGGCCGGAGCGGTTGGACACGTGGTCGAGGTCGGTGCGGGTGACGGGGGCAACTTCGCGCACTATCCGGCTGAGGTCGTTCGTGTTCTCGCAGTTGAGCCCGAGCCGTATCTGCGGGCTCAGGCTTTTCGGTCCGCTGCAACAGCACCTGTGCCGGTGGAGGTCGTCGAGGGTACGGCAGAGCGGCTGCCGGCCGCTGACGCGTCAGCCGATGTGGTTGTCGTGTCGCTGGTCCTGTGCTCGGTGCGGGATCAGCAGGTAGCGCTGGCTGAGGCTCTTCGCGTACTGCGGCCTGGTGGCGAGCTGAGGTTCTACGAGCATGTTGCGGCGGACGGCGGACGGCTGGAGACGGCGCAGCGGCTCGCGGATGCGACGGTGTGGTCGTTGTTCGCGGGCGGGTGTCATCTGCATCGCGACACCGCGGCCGCGATCGAGGCGGCCGGGTTCGTGATCGAGGAGATCGATCGGTTCGATTTCCCGGCCGGTCAGCCGAACCCGGCGCGACCGCACATCCTGGGACGTGCCAGGTCAGCGGTGGTTGGGCCCGTCGTCTGAACCCGACTTCCCGGAATCGTCCGACCCGTGCTTGCCGGACGTCGACGTCGCCATGGTCTTCCCTGTCGTCTTCCCTGAGGTTTTCCCTGTGCTCGACGCCGTGGTCGTCGCGGTCCGGGGGCGGGTGCCGCCCTTGTCGTCTCCCGGCTCGGTCGTGCTGCCGGACTTCGGAGTACGAGTGCGGTCACCACCGTGATCGTCAACAGTCGGTGTCGGGGTCGGCGTTGGGGTGATGCGCTCGCTCTGCGGCGTAATGGTCTCCGGCGGCGGGAACCACAACGGCGCCGGCGACCGCCCCGGCGTACCAGGATCGAACGCGGACCACACCGCGGTACCGCCGGCTACCAACCCGGCCGCCGCCACGACGCCGATCAAGCTGGTGCTCGCCCAGGCCAGGTACCGGCGTGAGCGCTTCGGAGCCTCGTCGCCGGCGCCATCGGTGTGCAGGACGACAGGTCGCCGCCGGAGATCATCTGAGTCGTCCATGCTTCGATCGTGTCGCACCCGGCGGTCCCGGGGGTATCGGACGTTGGTACTAGTACCTGGTCGTCACCTAGTTGTCGCGGCGTTGGCGTTGGGCCCAGAGGGCAGCTTGGGTGCGGTCGGTCACGCCCAGGCGCTGGTACACGTTGGTGAGGTGTGCCTTGACCGTGCGCTCGCTGATTCCCAGCCGTCGCGCGATCGTCTTGTTCGGCAAGCCGGCGCCGACCATGTCGAGCACCTCCTGCTCGCGGTCGGTCAGCTTGGTTTCAGGGCCGGGCGAGCGCCGGTTCGTCAGCAACACCCGCGCCGCCTTCGGATCCAGCGGCGAACCGCCCGACACGATCTCCCGGATTCCGGCCAGGATCACCTCAGGCTCGCTGTGCTTCAGCAGATACCCCTCGGCCCCGGCCTGCAACGCATCGAGGATCCGCGCCTGATCGCTGAACGACGTCAGCACGAGCACATGCACCTCGGGCGACGCCGCCACGATCCGCTCGGTCGCCGAGATCCCGTCGGTCCCGGGCATCGACAGATCCATCAGTACGACGTCCGGCCGCAACTCCGCCGCCATCGTCGCCGCCTCGGCCCCGTCACCGGCAGCACCGACCAGCTCGATGTCGTCCGCAGTACCGAGCAACTGGGACAGGCCGGTGCGGACGATCGCATGGTCGTCGGCGATCAACACCCGGATCACCCGCGTCACATCGGTACCTCGGCTTCCACCCGTGTCCCCTGACCGGGCGCGGCCCGGACCGTCAGCGTGCCACCCGACTCCGCGAGCAGGTCGCCGATCGAGCGTAGCCCGAGGTGCCCGTTGCTGCTGCGCTCCCCGAGCCGCGACTCGTCGAATCCACGCCCGTCGTCGTCCACGATCAACACAGCTCGCCCGTCCGAACGACCGGCCTTGATCAGTACTTCGCCGGCCCCGCTGTGCGCGGCGACGTTCCGCACGACTTCCTGCGCCGTACGGAACAACAACGCCGCAACCGCCGGCGGCAACGCCTCCGCGCCATCGGTCTCGAGACGTACCTCGATCCCGGCTCGCTCGAGCCCAGCAGCCAACTCGGCCAGCGCCGACGTCAGCCCCTCCTCGGCGAGGTTCGGCGGGTAGATGTCGACCAGCAACGACCGGAGCGACCCGATACTCCCCCGCAGCCGGCTCGCGCTGTCCGCGATCAGCTCCGCCCGCTGCCCCTCGGTCGGATGGCCGAGCCGCATCGCGTCGAGCGCATAGTTCAGCCCGGTCAACTCCTGTACGACGCCGTCGTGCAGCTCTCCCGCGATCCGCCGGCGCTCCGCGTCCGACGCGTCCACCGCGTGCTGCAGCAACCGTTCCCGCTCCCGCTGCTGCCGCTGCACCCGCCGGGCCAGCGACCACGCGAACGGGATCTGCACCAGTTCCAGGACCAGCAACGCTCCCAGCGATGGCGGCGCGAACCGTCGCCACGCGGCCTGACCCGCTTCGGTGACCGCCCGGTACTCGAAGTACGCCTCGAACAGCATCGGTTCGCCGTTCGTGCCGCGCACCCCGACGTACACCTCGAGCAGTTTCTTGTAGGGGATCTCGAACTTGTTCTCCGGCCGGCTCAGGTCGCTGACCTCGGATGCGCTGCTTCCTTGCCGCTGCAGGGCTTCCTGTTCTTCGGGTCCGAGCGGGAATTGCTGACCGATCAATCGCGGCTCGTCCGAGTAGACGATCCGCCCTTCGGCGTTCCACAGCTTCACCCGGACGAGCGAGCCCTGCAGGACGTACCTGCGCATCGCCTGGTCGAACGCCGTCAGCGCGGCAGGCTGCCCAGCAATCACCGCTGCGTCCAGCCGCGGCTCGACCACCCCGCGCGCGGTCACATACGTCACCTGTCGCGCGGACTCGGTCGCCTGGTCCACGCCGGCCTGTCGCGCGACGAACGCGATCAGCGCGGCCAGCGACAGCAGCACGATCAACCCGGCTGCCGTGAAGCGGACCAACAGGCCGACCGTCGAACCGTCCTGTCTGGTGCGCTCGGTCAGCTGTCCGCGGTCCGCACGTCGGAGTCTCCCCATGTCAGGGATCGTAGGGTGCGCCCACCGCCGGACGGCAGCCCGACAACGGTCCTAGTACCAAGGTGCACTACCGGAGCCGACCAGCTGACGGCGAGCGTTGTCGGCATGAAACTTCCGCTGTCGGTCGCAGTCGCCGGGCCCGCCGCACGACCGGAGCTACCCGCTCTCGCCGCCGCGTCCGGCCTGGTCGTGCTGCGAGTCGGCGCGGTCCTGCTCCGCCCCTGGCCCCTCGCCCTCGCGGTGGACCACGTCCTCCGCCCCACCTCCTCGGCGCAGTCCACAACCACGCGGAGCGCCGCGTCGGGATTCGCTGCCAGCCTCGGGGCGAGCCCGCTTGTCGTGCTCGTGCTGGCCGCGACCGCCAGCGTCTTGCTGTCCGCGATCGTCGGGCTGCTGGACATGGCGAGTCTGCGAACGGTCGAGGGCGCCGCCGAGCGCATCGGTGCCTCGCTCCGGGCCACGATGTTCCAGCGCACCATGACCCGCTCGCTCCGCTGGCACGACCGGATGCGGAGCGGCGAGCTGGTCTCCCGCCTCACGACCGACGTCGGCCGCCTCCTCGACGCGGTCGTCGCGATGACCACCTCGTTCCTGCCCGACGCGGTGATGCTGGCCGGCGTACTCGCCCTGCTCGTTGCCTTCGACCCCGAGCTCGCTCTGATCGGTCTCACCGTCGCTCCGGTCCTCGCCGTCCTCGCGGTCCGCCAGCGCCGCAGGATCCGCGCCGCGCAACACGCCGCCCGGACCGAGTCCGGACGGTTGGCCGGGGCAACGACCGACCTGCTCCGCAACGTCCGCGCCGTCCAGGCCTTCGGCCGGATCGACCGCGCCGCCGCGATCTTCGGCACCCGGAACCGCGCCGTCCTCGACGTCGAGCTCCGTGCCATCGACGTCGACGCCCGCTGGACCCCGATGGCGGACATCGTGCTCGCGATCGGCACCGCCCTCGTCCTGGTCGTCGGCGGACGCCACGTCCTGTCCGGTGCGCTCTCCGTCGGCGAGCTCCTCGTCGTACTGGCATACCTCCGCGACCTCTACTCCCCCGTCCGCGGCCTGACCCGCCTGTCCGTCGTACTCGCCAAGGCCGGAGCCAGCGCGGTCCGCGTCCGCGACGTGCTCGACTGCGACGAAGCCGTCGAGGACCGGTACGACGCCCGCCCAGCGCCCCGGCTGCGCTCCGGGGTCCGCTTCGAGCGAGTGTCCTTCGGCTACGAACCCGGCCACCCGGTCCTCGACCAGTTCGACCTCGACATCACGGCCGGCGAGACGGTCTGCCTGCTCGGCCCGAGCGGTATCGGCAAGAGCACCTCGCTCCACCTGCTCCTCCGCCTGTACGACGTGGACGCCGGCCGGATCCTGATCGACGGCGTGGACCTCCGCGACTGCGACCAGCGCAGCCTGCGGGACCGGTTCGCGTTCGTCCCGCAGGACCCGTGGTTGCTAGATGCAACCGTCGCCGAGAACATTGCCTTTGGCAACCAGAATGCGACCCGTGCCGGCGTGATCGCGGCCGGACGGACCGCTCTGGTGGACGAGTTCGCCGACCGGCTCCCCTTCGGTTACGACACGCCGCTCGGCGAAGGCGGCGTACGGCTCTCCGGCGGTCAGCGCCGCCGGGTCGCACTCGCCCGGGCCGCGGTGTCGCCCGCGCCGATGGTGCTGCTCGACGAGCCGACCGCCTCGCTCGACCCGGTCTCGGCCGGCACCGTGATCCGGGCCATCCAAGCGATGACAACCGGCACAACCGGGACATCTGGGACAACCGGGACCTCGCGCCGCACGGTGCTGATGGTCACCCACGATCGCGACCTGGCGGCGATCGCCGACCGGGTCGTCACCCTCGACCACCAACTCGCCGGAAGGAGGTGAGCACCATGCACACCCTGCGTATCAAGCCCGTCATGCACCACGGACGGTCCCGTAGCCGGTCCCGTTCGCGCAGCCGCAGCCGTTCCCGCAGCCGCTCGCGCGGCTGACCCACCAGCCTGCCGCCGGGGTCGATCCCGGCGGCAGGCTTCACCTCTTTCCAGGAGACCGACCGTGCTTGTCGACACGCCGACCGATGATGTGGACGGCCTGGCCGTCTGGGACTGGGCCGAAGGCTGCGAGCTGCCCGGTGGAACCTTCGCCATCGAGCGTCTCGGCGTCGGCCACCGCTGCGAGACCTGGCTGGTGTGGTCGGTCCAACTCTGGGCGCCCGCCGTACTCAAGGCCGCACGCCCTCATCAGATCCACCATCCTCGCGCGGTGAAGTCTCTCCGCCGCGAGACGACCGCGCTCGCCGGCAACCTGCACCCGGCCCTTCCACGGCTGCTCGCCGACGGCACCGACGGTCCCATCCCGCACATCCTCGTCGAGTACGTCGATGGTCCCCCGCTGGCCGACGAACTCGAGGACAACGGGCTGCTCAGCATCCCCGAGGCGGCGAATCTCGGAGCGCAGTTGCTGCCCGCGTTGATGGACCTGCACCGTCGCGAGCTGGCGCACCTGGACGTGAAACCGGAGAACGTCGTTCTGCGGGACGGCAGGCCGGTGCTGATCGACTTCGGCAGCGCGCGCCGGATCGGGAGTGAGCAGCCCGCCGGGCATCCGGTCGGAACCGAAGACTACGCATCGCCCGCGCAAGAAGCGTGCGAGCCGGTCTCCGCCGAGATGGACCTCTACAGTCTCGGCCGGACGCTCGCCGAGGCCTGTGGAGAGCTGCCCGACAACCTCCGCTTCCTCCTCGCGCCGCACCCGACGGCCCAGCGAGCGCTCACAGCACTGGCGGAGGCGGCCGGCGAACTCAGGCCGTGGCCGTCCTGGCTCAGGGCATGAGATCCATCGCCGCCCGGCGCTCCGGGAAGTACGTCGGCACCGAGACCTGGTCGTGCACGATCATCCACTGTCCGTCGATCTTCTGCCACGCCGACGTCCAGCGCAGCCAGTAGTCGATCTTGCCGCCGCCGTGGATGCTCGCGTTCATGTGGTTGAGGCTGTAAACCACCGCGAGGCTGCCGTCGACGAGCACGGTCAGGTCGCGGGTCTCGTACTCGAACGGCACCTCGAGCACGGTGAACATCTGCTCCCAGTTCGACATCTTCTTCTCCGCGCCGAGGTGCCGGAGCGGCGCTTCGATGTCGAACGAAACGACGTTCGGGGCGAAGACCGTCCGCAACGTCTCCAGGTCCCCGGTACGGACCGCGTCGAGCAGGCTGTCGATACGCTCACGGATAGCTACTTCGGCTACTGCGTTGTTTGTGGTCATGATCGCTACGACGAGGCAGCGGCGCGGACTGTCAGACCTCACAGTTCGCCGGGCTGTCCCGTCGTACGGATATGAACCGGGGTATGAACGAGGAGAGGACCGACATGAGCGAGCCGGGCCTGAGCGCGATCATGAGCGAACGGCGGCAGCTGATCAACCTCGCCTACCGGCTACTCGGGTCGCTGGCCGACGCGGAGGACGTGGTCCAGGAGACCTACGCCCGGTGGTACGCGATGACGCCGGCCGAGCAGCAGGCGATCGACAACCCGGCCGCGTGGCTGACCAAGGTCGCCAGCCGGATCTGCCTCGACCTGCTCCGCTCCGCGCGGTCCCGGCGCGAGCGGTACGTCGGTGAGTGGATCCCCGAGCCGCTCCCGGAGAGCACCGAGTGGCACACCGGTCAGCCGGGCGGTACCGGCGATCCGGCCGACCGCGTCACGCTGGACGAGTCCGTCAACATGGCGTTCCTCGTCGTGCTCGACGCGATGACGCCGGCCGAGCGGGTCGCGTTCATCCTGCACGACGTCTTCCGGTATCCGTTCCCGGAGGTGGCCGAGATCGTCGGTCGTACTCCGGCGGCCTGCCGTCAGCTCGCCTCCTCGGCCCGCCGCCGGATCCGCGACGCGCAACTCCCGGCGGCGCCCTCGGCACACCGGGCCGAGCTCATCCGGCAGTTCAAGCAGGCGTGGGAGGCGACCGACATCGCCAAGCTCGTCAGCCTGCTCGACCCCGAGGTCACCGCGGTCGCCGACGGCGGCGGCATCGTGACGGCCGCCCTCGAGCCGGTGCACGGCGGCACAGAGGTCGCGTCGTACTTCGCCGGGCTTCCGGTGTTCATGCTCGGTCGCGAGCTCGTCGAGCGCACGGTGAACGGCCAGCCCGGTCTGGTGATCCAGTTCGAGGGTGTGATCGAGACCGTGATCGCGTTCGACGTGGACGGCGATCACATCACGAACATCTGGGCGATCAGGAACCCGGAGAAGCTGGGGCCCTGGACGAACTGACCAGCGTCATCACGGTCTCCTGCGCACAGGCCTTGTTCACGCCGATCCCGCCGCGACCGCCGCGTTTGATCCAGCCCGCCACATAGTGCCCGGGCCGGCCGACGACGGCGCCGCGGACGTTCGGCACGATCCCACGGTCCGGGTCGAACGGCAGCCCGTCGATCGGCCGACCCTCGAACCCGATCGCGGTGAACAGGTTGCCCGCAGCAATCGTCGTACCGTCGTCCAGCGCGAGACCTTCGGAGCTCCAGGCCGTCGGCCGGGCGTGATACCGCAGCTCGACCCTGTCTCCCGCCGCGGTCAGCAACTCCTGGAACGCCGGCTGCGTGTAGGCGGCCTCGTCCGGGCCTCGGCGGCCGAGCAGAACGACTTCCTTGATTCCGCTGGTCACGAGCGCTCTGCGCACCTGCGGCGATACATCCATCGTCCGCAGCCGCGCCTCGTCGCTCAGCAGGATCCGGGCGACATCCAACGCGACGTTGCCGTTCCCGACGATCACCGCTCGCGGGCCGACAAGCTCGACCGGCAACGTCGAGCCCGGCCGCCCGTTGTACCAGGCAACGAAATCCTCCGCACTGCACGCGGCATCCTCGCCGCTGATCCCCAGCCGACGACTCCGCCGAGCCCCGACGGCGTGGATGACCGCGTCGAACCCATCCGGCAGCCCACCGGCCGCGCCGCCTTCCAGCTCCGTCGCATCGGTGCCCGGCAACCACCGGACGCGCCTGTGGTGGGTGATACGTTCGAAGCTGCTCATGATCTGCTTGGTGCTCGGATGATCCGGCGCAACGCCGTATCGAACGAGCCCGCCGACCTGCTCGAAGCGATCGACCAGCGTCACCTCAGCGGTTGTCCGGAGCAACAACTCACGCGTCGCATACAGACCGGCGGGCCCGGCGCCGACCACCAGCACCCGCCGCGGTTCACCACCCCACACCTGGTACGACGGGGCCTCCCAGCTGTCGAGGTCCATCGCATCGAGCGGCTCCTGCCCCGCGAAGTACGCCGCGTTCCGCTCGACATCCTCAGCCGCGGCCTGCTCGGACGGCTGAGCCGCATCGACCGGACAGATGTCGGCGCACGCCCCGCAGTCGATACACGTCCGGGGATCGATGAACAGACTCGCTCCGGTCCCGAACCCAGGCTCACCAGGCGACGGATGAATGCAGTTCATCGGGCACACCGCCACGCAACTGGCGTCCGAGCAGCACTCCCCCGAGATCGCGTAACTCATACCGGCCCCGCACTCACCGCAGTCACAGCACTCAGAGCACTCAAAGGAGCCCGGTCCGCCGATACACCCGGGACGCGGCCGGCGTCAGCAGCCCGAGCGACCCCAGGAAGTCCATCAAGTTCGCACAGCTCGTCCGCAGCAACGACCGGTGATGCTCGTTCCGCCGCGCCTCACGGACCGCCCGGCCCACATCCAGACCGACGTTCGCGTAGACCGCCGGACCGACCATGCTCGACACGATCATGTCGGCCGCGATCGCGATCACCAGGGCACTCACCCAGCGCCGTCCGCGTCCGGCACCGGCCAACCGCTCCCGAGTCTCCTCGCGAGCGAACACCATGTGCCGCGACTCCTCCACGACATGGATGTGGTTGACCGTACGCACCAACGGCTCGACCCGCCGGTCCCGCATCCAGTCGCGCTGCATGACGTCCAGGACTTCTTCAGCCACGAGGATCGCGGCGTACGCCGACTCGCCCGTCGCGATCGTCTTGAACATCCGCCCGAGCTCGCGGGCCAGCAGCCGCGGCCGGTACGCCGGCTCGACCATCCTCTCCGTTGCCCGCGCGAACATGATCGAGTGCCGGCACTCGTCGGCGATCTCGGTCAGCGCCCATTGGAACTCGGCGCTCCGGGCCGGCTTGTCGTAGACATCCCGAAGGACAAGTTGTTGCAGGATCAGCTCGAACCAGATCCCGGTCGTCGCCACCGAGGCGGACTCGTGCCGGGTCAGTTCCCGCTGCTGAGCCTCGGTCAGCTCGTCCCAGTACGGCGTGCCGTAGAGCGTGCTCCACTCCGGCGACATCCCGTACCCGTCACCGATCGGCGCGTCCCAGTCGATCTCCGTCTCCGGATCCCGGGACAACCGGGTCGCCGACCCGAGCAACCGCTGCGCGGTCTCATCCATCCCACACACCTCCGATGCGATATGACATCGTCCATGTAACATAACCGCTGTCTCACCATCCGGCAAGCCGCCGACCCGGATACCCTCGGGCCTTGTGATGCGGATGTGGCCGCTGTACGCGGCGGGCTTTACGACGGCCTTCGGCGCCCATGCGGTGGCGGCGAACCTCGGCGCGTCGTCGTCGGATGCCGTCACCTCGCTGCTCACGCTCGGCATCCTGCTGGCCTTGTACGACGGAGCCGAGGTGCTGCTGAAGCCGGTGTTCGGGACGATCGCGGACCGGATCGGCGCCCGTCCGGTGCTGCTGCTCGGCCTGGTCGGGTTCGCGATCGCCTCAGGCACCTATGTGCTCGTCGACAGCCCGGGCTGGCTGTGGGTCGCCCGGCTCGGCCAGGGAGCTGCCGCCTCGGCGTTCTCACCGGCAGCCTCGACGCTCGTCGCCCGCTTGAACCCGGCGAGCAAGCACGGGCGTGCCTTCGGTAGCTATGGGTTCTACAAGAGCATCGGGTACACCGCCGGGCCGCTGCTCGGTGGCGGACTGGTGTGGCTGGGTGGCTTCCGGCTGCTGTTCGGTGTGATGACCGTGCTTGCGGCGAGCGTAGCGGTGTGGGCGTTGGTCGCCGTACCCGTTGTGCCTCCGTTGCCGCGGACGCGACAGACCGTGCTCGATCTCACGCGGCGGATCACGGACCCGGCTTTTCTCCGTCCGACCATGGCGCTTGCGGCCGCGACAGCCGCGTTGTCGGTGGGCGTCGGGTTCCTGCCGGTCACGGGTGCCTCCGACGGGCTCGGCACGATTGCCACCGGAGCAGCCGTCTCGTTGCTGGCGGCAACGGCCGCGATCGTTCAGCCCCGGACGGGCCGGGCGCTCGACGCCGGACGGCTGACGACACAGACCGGGATCGCGGTCGGCCTCGGTCTGGCGGCGCTCGGCTTCGGTTGTGCCGCTCTACCCGGGGTCGTGTTCCTGCTGATCGCAGCCGCGCTGATCGGTGCGGGCGCGGGTGTGATCACGCCGCTCGGGTTCGCCGCGCTGGCCGCGAGCACGCCGCCCGAGCGACTCGGGCAGACCATGGGGACCGCCGAGCTCGGTCGTGAACTCGGTGACGCGGGTGGCCCGCTCTTCGTCGCCGCAGTCGCGACCGTCGCAGTCCTGGACGCCGGCTATCTGGCGCTGGCCGTCCTGCTGCTCGTGGGTCTCGTCATACTCGGCCCGAAACGAACCTGAAGAGGCTCTGCCCGGTGATCAAAGGCTCCGGTACGCCGGTGAAGCGGTGCACGCCCACACCGAAGCCGGCGTCGCGGTCGGACAGCCAGACTGGTTCGAAGCCGCGGGCCTCGAACCAGTCACAGATCGACGGCGCCAGATCCGGGTCTTCCCGGTGGCGGGTCCAGATCACCGTTCCGCCCGTGCGGCACAGCTGCGGACTCGCGTCGACGGTCCGCCGGATGTCCTCGGAGCTGATGTTGCCGAAGATCCCGCACAGCAGGACGAGCTCCGCCGGCACGAGACCGACATACTGATCGGTCAGCGACGCGTCACCGGTGACGACCTCCACCTGGCCGAATCCCACGGCCCGCTCCCGAGCGGAGGCAGCCAGCACAGGATCCAGCTCGACGAGCCTCGCCTGCACGTCCGCCCGACGCGTATGGTCTGCCAGCACCTCGAGCAGATCCCTGCCTTGCCCGGCGCAAAGGCTCACCACCGGCACCGGACCAGCGGGAGCTCGGTCGAGCGCCGCCCGGACGTGCTCCTTCACGACCTCGAGCCGACGCGACAGTTCGGAATCGGGATCGTCGTACCGCTCGTGCCACGTCTTCCAATCCATGGCGGGAACCCTAAACGGCCCCACCGACACCGACGCCGCGGTCGGTGGGGCTTTACTGGTGAGACCGGGCAGGTTGACCTGCTACGTGCCGTAATGCTGGCGATCTGTAATCTCGCGGTGACAGAAGGACAGGAACTTCCGGGACCTATGGATAGTTGTCTTTCAGGAGTCCGTGCGCGATCAGAGGAGAGTCATGGCAAGGCGTGTCGAACAGAAGGCTGCGGCCCGGGAGCGGATCGCAGCGCAGCTCGCCGCCCAGCAGGCGGCGGAGCGACGGCGACGCCTTCTGCTCGCGGTGGGTGCGGTCGTCCTGGTCATCGTGATCGTCGGCGGGCTGGTGACGATCCGGCTGGTCGGCGGCGGCAAGAAGACGGCGACCGGACCTTCCGGCGCCGCCGACGCGGCCCTCATCACCGCACTCTCCTCGATCCCGGAGTCGACGTTCTCGACCGTCGGCACCGAGGGTGTGAAGGCGGCGCCGTCCGCGATCACCGCGCCGGCGCTGACCGCGAACGGCAAGCCGAAGGTGCTCTACATCGGCGCCGAGTTCTGCCCGTTCTGCGCGGCCGAGCGCTGGCCGGTGACGGTCGCGCTGTCGCGGTTCGGGACGTTCAGCAACCTCGGTACGACGCACTCGGCGTCCGCTGACGAGTTCCCGAACACGCCGACGCTGTCGTTCCACGGCGCGACGTTCACGAGTCAGTACCTCGCGTTCACCGGCGTCGAGACGACGACGAACGAGCAGGCGGGGAACGGGTACAAACCGCTCGACACCCCGGCGCCCGATGACGAGAAGACGTTCGAGACGTACAACAAACCGCCGTACGTCTCGAGTGAAGGGTCGATCCCGTTCATCGACATCGGCGGCAAGTTCGTGTCGTCCGGCGCGACGTACAGCCCGCAGTTGCTGGCCGGCAAGACCCAGTCGCAGGTCGCGGACGCGCTGAAGGACCCGAACAACGACATCGCGAAGGCCGTCATCGCGTCGGCCAACGTGTACACGGCGGCGATCTGCAAGATCACCAACAACCAGCCGGCCAACGTGTGCACCAGCTCCGCCGTCACCGCGGCGGCCTCGAAGCTCGGCAGCGGGAACAGCTGAACGTGAGCGACACAGCACAGCGGTCCTCCCAGACGTCACTGGGCTGGATCCCATGGGCCACCTTGGTGGTGTCGATCGCAGGCCTGGCGGTCGCCGGGTACCTGACCTATGAACACTTCACGGCCGGTACGACGCTCGCGTGCCCGGACACCGGTGTGGTGAACTGCGCGAAGGTCACCAGCAGCCAGTATTCGAAGGTGTTCGGCATCCCGGTCGCACTGCTCGGCCTCGGCTTCTTCGTCGGCATGACGGCCCTTTCGGTGCCGCCGCTCTGGCGTACGTCGTCGCCGTGGCCGGGGCGGCTGCGCCTGGCCGCCGTACTCGTCGGGGTCGTGTTCATCTGCTACCTGATCTGGGCGGAGCTGTTCCAGATCAACGCCATCTGCTTGTGGTGCACGGTGGTCCACGGCCTGACGCTGATCCTGTTCGCACTCGTGATCATCCGGCAGGCCCTGATCCCGCCGGCATCATGAATTAGGGCCGTCCCGGGTACCGGTGCAGGATGACGACGTACGCCGGGGCGGAGAAATGGGTGCCGCACGACGGCGGCATGCGGAAAGTGCGTGCGACCCTCGGGGACTGCCGCGGATGCGACCTGTGGGAGGACGCCGAGCAGGCCGTCGCGGGTGAAGGGCCGGTCCGGGCTCGCATGATGGTTGTCGGCGAGACGCCCGGTGATCACGAGGACAAGGAAGGCCACGTCTTCGTCGGTCCGGCAGGGCGGCTGCTCGACCGGGCGCTGGCGGAAGCGGGCATCGACCGGTCGGAGATCTACCTGACCAACGCGGTCAAGCACTTCCGGTTCGAACGCGAGGGTAAGCGGCGGATCCACAAGACGCCGTCCGCCGGGCACATATCCGCGTGCCATCCGTGGCTCGCGCGTGAATTCGAGATCGTGAAGCCCGCGCTCGTCGTGATCATGGGCGCCGTCGCCGCACGGTCGCTGATCGGCCCGAGTTTCAGGGTGACGCAGCACCGCGGCGAGAAGGTCGAGCTGCCCGACGGCACCGCCGCAATCGCGACCGTCCACCCGTCAGCGGTGGTCCGGTCGCAGGACTTTACTCGCGATCTCGGTCTGTTCGTCGACGACCTCCGCGCCGCGGTCGCGCTCCTCGGCTGAACGCGGCGTCCTGGTGCGGGTGTCCTGGCGCGGGTGTCCTAGCGCGGTGTCCACCGCCAGTCCCTGACCTCCGGCAGATCCTCGCCGTACGTCGTGACGTACGCGTGGTGACGGGCACGCTGATCGGCGAAGTACTGCCGCGTCGACACCGCCCGGCTGCCCAGCGACGGCACGCGGTCGATAACGTCCATCGCCAGGTGGTACCGATCGAGGTTGTTGCGGACGACCATGTCGAACGGCGTGGTCGTCGTACCTTCCTCGATGTACCCGCGGACGTGCAGGTTGTCGTGCCCGCGCCGGCGGTACGTGAGCCGGTGGACCAGCCAGGGATAGCCGTGGTAGGCGAAGATCACCGGCTTGTCGGTGGTGAACAGCGCGTCGAACTCGGCGTCCGGCAGCCCGTGCGGGTGCTCGCCCTCGGACTGCAGCCGCATCAGGTCGACGACGTTGACGACCCGGATCCGCAGGTCGGGCAGGCGTTCGCGCAGCAGGTCGACCGCGGCGAGCGTCTCCATCGTCGGTACGTCGCCGGCGCAGGCCATCACGACATCCGGCTCGCCCTCGTCGTTGCTGGCGAAGTCCCAGACGCCGACGCCCCGCGCACAGTGCAGCGCGGCAGCGTCCCAGTCGAGCCAGTTGGGCTGCGGTTGCTTGCCTGCGACAACGACGTTGATGTAGTTCCGGGTCCGCAGGCAGTGGTCCATCGTGGACAGCAGGGTGTTGGTGTCCGGCGGCAGGTAGACGCGGACGACCTCGGCCTTCTTGTTCACGACGTGGTCGATGAAGCCCGGGTCCTGGTGCGAGAAGCCGTTGTGGTCCTGCCGCCAGACGTGTGACGTCAGCAGGTAGTTCAGCGACGGGATGGGCCGGCGCCACTCCAGCCGGTTGATCGTCTTCAGCCACTTCGCGTGCTGGTTCACCATCGAGTCGACGATGTGGACGAACGCTTCGTACGACGAGAACAGCCCGTGCCGGCCGGTCAGCAGGTAACCCTCCAACCAGCCCTGGCAGGTGTGCTCGCTGAGGATCTCCAGCACGCGACCGTCACGGGCGAGGTGGTTGTCGGTGTCGAGCAGCTCGGCCTGCCACTGTTTGCCGGTCGTCTCGTAGACGGCGCTCAGCCGGTTGGACTCGGTCTCGTCGGGGCCGAACAAGCGCAGGTTGTTGTCATTCAACCGGAAAGCATCCCGCAGGAACGCCCCGAAGACCCGCGTCGGTTCGCCGTCCTCCGCGCCAGGGATCTTCACCGGTACGGCGTACTCCTCGACCGCCGGCAGCTCGAGATCGCGGCTCAGCACCCCGCCGTTGGCATGCGGGTTCGACCCCATCCTCAGCTCCGGCCCCGGCGCGAGCTCGACGAGCGCCGCAACCGGACGGCCCTCATCGTCGAACAGCTCCTCGGGCCGGTAGCTGCGCATCCACGATTCCAGCTGGCGCAGATGGTCATCGTTCGTCCGTACGCCGGACAGCGGCACCTGATGTGCGCGCCACGTGTTCTCGACCGGCTCCCCGTCGACGATCTGCGGGCCGGTCCAGCCCTTCGGCGTACGGAGCACGATCATCGGCCACGCCGGTCGCGGCGGCGGCTGGGCCGCGGAGCGAACCACCAGCTGGATCTCGTCGATCCGGTCCATGCACAGGTCGAGCGTCGCGGCGAGCGCCTGGTGCACCTCGGCCGGTTCGGAGCCCTCGACCAGATACGGCTCGTAGCCGTACCCCTGCAGCAGCGCGGACAACTCGTCGTCGCCGATCCGCGCCAGCACCGCCGGGTTCGCGATCTTGTAACCGTTCAGGTGCAGGATCGGCAGCACTGCGCCGTCGCGCACCGGGTCGAGGAACTTGTTCGAGTGCCAGGACGCCGCCAGCGGACCAGTCTCTGCCTCGCCGTCGCCGACGACACACGCGACGACGAGTTCGGGGTTGTCCGCGGCAGCGCCGTACGCGTGGCTGAGCGAGTAGCCGAGCTCGCCGCCCTCGTTGATCGACCCCGGGACATCCGCGGCGACATGGCTCGGGATGCCGCCCGGGAACGAGAACTGCTTGAACAGCCGGCCCATGCCGAGCTCGTCCTGCGTAGTGTTCGGGTACTCCGCCGTCCAGCTGCCTTCAAGCCAGGTGTTCGCGACCAGCGCCGGACCGCCATGGCCGGGTCCGGTGACGAACAGCACCTCGCGACCACGCTGCCTGATCACGCGGTTGAAGTGCGCGTAGATCAGGTTCAGCCCGGGCGTCGTACCCCAGTGGCCGAGCAGCCGGGGCTTGATGTGCTCCGGCCGCAGCGGCTCACGGAGAAGTGGATTGGCGAGTAGATAGATCTGCCCGACGGACAGGTAGTTCGCCGCGCGCCAGTAGGCGTCGATGCCGCGCAGTTCGTCGTCGGTCAGTGGTGTGCTGTCGGTCTGCTGCACGGCTGGCTCCCCCAGCTAGCGGCCGACCGCCTTCGCGAGTTCGGCCTTCGTCATCTTCGAGCGACCCTTGACGTTCTTCTGCTTCGCCTCATTGTAAAGCTGGTCCTTGGTGCGGCCCTTGGAGCCGCTGTGCGAGCGCAGGCCCCCGCGCCGGCTGGACGAGATGTCCTGCGTCGACGTACGGCTCTTCTCCTTCGCCTCGCCCGACCGCGCGCGCTCCTTGTTCACCGTGCGCGCCGCAATCTCCTCGGCGACGTCCTCGCTGCGACCGCGCTTCTTCAGCCCGTCCTTGATGTGCTCGTACTGCCGCTCCCGCTTCGGGCTCGATCCTGCAGGCATGTCGTTGCTCCTTCCACCCGATTTTCACCCGATCCGCCAGTACCCGGAGTCACCGCGGTCAATCGTCGGGTTTCGCCGGCGCTCAGGCGGACACCGGAACGCATGCCGACCGAGTTGCCTGCCGCCTCGCCACTCGACACCGGACGTGCGGTGCGAGACATCTTCCTGCCGTTGGTCGCACACGGCGCGGCCCTCCGTCGGCCTCAGGTCGGCACCCTGGCGGAGCGGCTCCACACCGACGACCGCGCGTTGCGGCTGGTGCGCAAGCTCCGTGACAGGTACGGCGACGGTCCGTTGCTGTTCCGGTTCTCCGGCCGGACGATCGCGCTCGTTCTCGCCGCGGACGACGTCCGTCGATTGCTGGCGGAGGCGCCGGACCCCTTCGCTGCGGCGACAGCGCTGCCGCACCTCCAGCCCCATGCTGTCCTCGGCACGGATCCGTCCTTGCGTGCTGCGCGGCGTGAGTCGAACGAGCGAGCGCTCGGCAGTCATCAGCCCGTCCATGAGCACGGACAACGCATGCTGGAGCTCGTCCGCGAGGAGCTCGACATACTGACCGGGACCTTCGGTTGGGACGAGTTCCGCTCGATCTGGTCCCGCGTCGTACGCCGGATCGTCCTCGGAGACTCGGCGCGCGACGACACCTCACTCACGGCTGACCTCGACCAGCTCCGGGCCGATGCGAACTGGGCGGAGCTCCGTCCGCAGCGGGGCGACGTCCGCGAGGGCTTCCTCGATGTCGTCGCCGCGTACGTCGCCAAGGCGGAACCGGGGTCGCTGGTCAGTGCGCTCGCCCACGACGACGGCGTACACGATCCGGCCGGTCAGGTGGCCGAATGGTTGGTCGCGTTCGATACCGCGGGGATCGCGCTCTGGCGGCTGTTCGCCGTACTCGCAACCCGTCCGGCCGAGCTCGAGCCGATCATCACCGAGGCTCGCCATCCCGACGCGTCTCCCCTGCTCGCACACGCCGGCGCGGCGGTCCAGGAGTCGCTCCGGCTCTGGCCGACGACCCCCGTCGTACTGCGTGAGTCGCGCGCGAGCACCGTGTGGCGTGAGCGCATTGCGCCCGCAGGCACCGCGTTCGCGATCGTCAGTTCGGTCTTCCACCGCGACGACGAGGCCGTCGACTTCGCCAACTCCTTCGAACCGAGCATCTGGCTCGACGGCCGCGCCGACGGCTCGTGGCCGATCATCCCGTTCAGCGCGGGCCCGGCCGAGTGCCCCGGCCGCAATGTGGCACTCCTGACCACGAGCACGGCGGTCAGCCATGTTGCCGCCCACTACGACCTCGACGTCGATCCGGCGACCCGCGCGAAGCTGACCGATCCACTCCCCACCACCTTCAACCACACAACCATCCGCATGGGGTTCTGGCGAACCTGACCCTCGACTCCCCGTTTCCGGGCGGCGGCCGGTGGCTACCGGTCGGTTCCGAAACTGTTCCCCACACTGTTGAGATGGAGGGCTGGATGACGACGCTGCAGGCGCTGGTGCTGAGTTGTTCGCTGAAGAAGTCACCGGCGAAGTCGAGTTCGGAGTTCATCGGGCGGGAGATCCTGACCGCGCTGGCCGACCACGACGTCGACGGCGAGCTAGTCCGGGTGGCCGACCACGATGTCCGGTTCGGGGTCAGCGTCGACGAAGGTGACGGCGACGAGTGGCCGGCGCTGCGGGCGAAGGTGCTGGCGGCGGACATCCTGGTCATCGCGACGCCGATCTGGATGGGACAGCCGGCGAGCGTGTGCAAGGTCGTCCTCGAGCGCCTGGACGCCGAGCTGTCGGAGAAGGACGAGCAGGGCCGGCCGTCGGTGTACGGGAAGGTCGCCATGGTCGGTGTCGTGGGCAACGAAGATGGTGCGCATCACGTCAGCGCGGAGGTGTTCCAGGCGCTGAACGACGTCGGATTCACGATCCCGGCGGCCGGTGCGACGTACTGGGTCGGCGAGGCGATGGGCTCGGAGGACTACCAGGACGCCGGACCGAAGCCCGACACCACAGGCCTGACCACGAAGACCGCCGCCGCCAACGCCGCCCATCTCGCCCGCCTCTTGCAGGATGCGCAGTACCCGAGGATCGAGTCATGACCGCGAGCCTCACCGCCACAGTTCTCGGTACTCCGGATCCGCCGGCGTTGGCAGACTTCTACCGAGAACTGCTGGGCTGGGTGGAGATGACACGGGAGCCCGGCTGGGTGCGGTTGCGGGCGCCTGAGCAGGAGCGGCCGGGGCTCAGTTTCCAGCTGGAGACAGACCATGTCCCTCCGGTGTGGCCGCAGGTTGAGGATTCCCAGCAGATGCAGGCCCATCTGGACATCCAGGTCGACGACCTGGATCGCGAGGTCGATCGCGCCGTCGAACTCGGCGCGACGATCGAGTCGCATCAGCCGCAGCCGGACGGCGTCCGGGTCATGCGCGACCCGCACGGGCATCTCTTCTGCCTGTACATTCCCGGCTACTGATAATGCGTTCATGGTTGAGATCGCACTCGTCGGCGCCGGCCGGATCGGGCTTCCGGTAGCTCGTCAGCTCGTCGCCGCGGGACACTCCGTCCGGGTTCACGACGTCCGCCCCGAGGTGGAGCATCAGGCCACGGAACTGGGTGCGACCTGGGGTGAGCCGTTGCCGGACACCGACGTACTCGTGACAGTGCTCCCCGGCAGCCCGGAGCTTCGCGCGCTGATGCTCGACGAGTCCCGACTACTCAACCGCCTCAGGCCCGGCACCAGCTGGCTCGACCTGACCAGCGCCTCCCCCGCCCTCGGGGCCGAACTCGCCGCGGCCGCCGCTCACCAGCGCATCGACTACCTGGAGACTCCGGTGGGCGGCGGCCCCGACGCAGCGGCGGCTGGTGAGCTCACGCTGTACGTCGCGGGCGATTCGACAACCTTTCATCGCCTCCAGCCGATCCTGCGAGCCTTCGCCAAGGACCTGCACTACACCGGCCCACACGGCAGCGGGTACCTGACTAAGCTGCTGGTCAACCTCCTGTGGTTCAACCAGGTCGTCGCGGTCGGCGAGGCCCTCATGCTGGGGCAGAGCGGCGGCCTCGATCCCTTACAGCTCAGGAAGATCCTGCTCGACGGCCCCGCTGCCTCGACCTTCGTCCGGGACGTCGTACCGCGCATGCTGGCCGGGGATCGACTGGCGACGTTCGGCCTCGATCGGATCGTCGAGGAACTCGAATCAATCGAGGATTTCGCGAGCCTGCGGGGCGTTCCAGCTGCCCTCACCTCACTGGTGACCGCCGTACACCGCGACGCGTTCGCCACCTTCGGCGCCGTGGACGGCGAACTGCTCGCCTTCACCCACCTCGAGAACCTCTGGCGTGGCCGGCGACAGAATCCAGGGGTTTGAGTACTGCGATCTTTGGGAACCCATAGGCAACCGCGCTCACCTGAGCGCACCTGGGGTGGGAGGCTCGATCATGGCTATCGGCGGAGTCGACACGTACTACGACTACGACGAGCGCCAGTGGAAGTATCGGCGCCTCGGTGGCGGACCGGTTCACAAGACCGTCGCCCGTCCCGAAACCCTGCCGGCAGACGTCGACGACCAGCGGACGTCGACGCCACCTCGCCGTACCACGCGTGCGTCCGCGTCCGGGCGCGCGACCGCTGAGCCGACCGGCCGCTAGGGCCGGCATACAGAAGCGCTTCGCGCTGGGCAAGCACAAGGCCAGGCCGAGTGCAGCCAAGCTCGAAAGCCGGGTCTCGTCCTGGCGCCCGGGGTTGGGCCCGGCGCGAAGTCACCTGTCCGACCACCACCCCCGTCAGCAAACTCCGGATCAATCGGTCCCGTCACCGGCGAGTTCCGCAGGGTCGACACGGGATCGCTCGCAAGGCGGGCACAGCCTGGTCGTAGGGATTGCTGTCAGCCGGTGAGCGGGGATCGGGCGCCCGCAGATCTCGCAGATGCCGAATGTGCCACGACTGAGGCGGAACTGTGCGGCGTCGATTTCCGCCAAGGCACGGCGCGCACCGGCCGTCAACGCGGCGCGGACCTCTTCGTGGGCCTTCGAGCAGGGCGCGTCCGCGTCGTACGACAGGCTGATGAGTTGCTCGAGCCTGAATTCCCGCTCCTGGTCGAGTTCGCGACGGAACCACGCCAGGTCCAGAGAGCGCTCCCCCAGCGGCGCCTGATCCGAGACGACCATGACCCGATCTCCTTGTCGTGCAGGGCGCACCGTCAGGTACCCGGATCAGGCGTCGAGTAATACCTGACCGCGCCGCGGCGGCGACGCGCGTGCCGACGGCGGACGGCGGGTACCGCGAGGACGACCGTGACCACCGCCCCGACGAAAGGCAGACGATGAGCAACGATCCGAGGACGAGGTACGCCGGGCCGGACGAGCAGGAGCCGCAGCAGCAGGAGCACCCCGGACACAGCGGCTCGATGAGCCCTGAGCCGGACTACGGCGAGAAGACGTACCGCGGCAGCGGGAAACTGGCCGGCAAGCGCGCGTTGATCACCGGTGGCGACTCAGGGATCGGGCGCGCCGTCGCGCTGGCGTTCGCGCGCGAGGGCGCGGACGTGATGATCTCTCACCTCGAGGCCGAGGAGCAGGACGCGCGGGAGACCTGCCGCCTGGTCCGGGAATCAGGCAGTACGGCGGCCGCGCTGGCAGGCGACATCCAGGACGAGCAGCACTGCCGCCGCCTCGTCGAGCAGTGTGTGCAGGAGCTCGGCGGACTCGACATCCTGGTCAACAACGCGGCGTACCAGATGTCGCAGGACGGTATCGCGAACATCTCCACCGAGCAGTTCGACCAGGTGATGAAGACCAACGTCTACGCGATGTTCTGGCTCTGCAAAGCCGCCCTGCCGCACCTGAGCGAGGGGTCGGCGATCATCAACACGACGTCGATCCAGGCGTACGAACCGTCGCCGAACCTCCTCGACTACGCCACCAGCAAGGCCGCGATCCTCAACTTCACCAAGGGGCTCGCGCAGGAGCTGGCGCCGAAGGGCATCCGCGTCAACTCCGTCGCACCCGGTCCCATCTGGACGCCGCTCATCCCGGCGACCATGCCCGCGGAAAAGGTCGGCGAATTTGGTGCCGACACGCCACTGGGCCGCGCCGGTCAGCCGGCCGAGCTGGCGCCGCTGTACGTGTTCCTCGCCTCGGACGACTCGACGTACGTCACCGGCGAACGCATCGGCGCGACCGGTGGACGCCCGCTGCCCTGACGCGTCGGCCATCCCGGGTGGTTCGGCTCGCGGCGGGCGGGAACCGGAGCGATATGACGGTGAAGCTGAACAAGAAGGCGTTCGAGCACGCGAAGTATCTCGTCGGTAAAGGCCAGACGGTCAAGGATGAGCGGGACGACTGGAGCGAGCACGCCCCGACCGCGGCCGAGCAGAACGAGTACCTGGACAAGCACGGCTGGAGTGACTACAGCCTGTGGTTCCTGGGCGTCGACGACGAGATGGGCGAGGAGACGAAGGGCCACTACGAGTTCCCGTACGGCGACTTCCGCCGCGTGCACCGCTGCGGCGTGATCAGCGCCGAGTCACGCGCCGGGCAGTACAACCACCCCGAGATCCAGGAAGCCCTCGAAAAGATCCACGAACTCATCGACGGCGACCACGCCTGACTGGATCAAGCCACGCGGTAGGCCGCAGCGGCAGCGGAGAGCCAGGTCAGGCCGTGGCCGGGGGCACTCGACGGCGTCGCGGTGCCTCCGGCCGGCTTGGGCAGTCCCTCGAACAGCATCGACTCGATGCGTACGTGGTCGTGGAACCACTCCAGGTGGCGGAGGTTCGGCACCGCGGCAAGAGGCGCCAGATGGAGTCCGGGTGCACAGTGGCCGGACACCTGGAGTCCGTGTGCCTCGGCGACGGCGGCGATCCGCAGGAGTTCGGTGATGCCGCCGCACCGGGTCACGTCGACCTGCACGCAATCGACCGCACCGGCCGCGCACAGGCGCTCGAAGTACACCAGGTCGTAGCCGTACTCCCCCGCTGTCACGTCGATGGTCGTCTGCTCTCGGACAGCACGGAGCCCGGCCAGGTCGTCCGACGACACCGGCTCCTCGAACCAGGTCACGTCGTACAACGACAGGCACGCCGCGATCCGCCGAGCCTGGCCGACGCGGTAGCCGCCGTTCGCGTCGACGAACAGCTCGGCGTCGCCGACGACCTTCCGCGCCTGGGCGACCCGGCGCAGATCCCGGTCCTCGGCCGCTCCGCTGCTCTCGCCGATCTTGATCTTGATCCGCGGGATCCCCTGTTCCACCCAACCGGACAGCTGGTCGGCCAACTGCCGGTCGTCGTACGTCGTGAAGCCGCCGCTGCCGTACACCGGAACGCTCCCGTGCACCGCTCCCAGTAAACGGTGCAGAGGCACGTCCAGTAGTCGCGCCTTCAGATCCCACAACGCGCAGTCCACGGCCGACATCGCCATGCCGCCAACGCCGGGCCGGCCGATGTTGCGCAGAGCTGCGCGCATCGCGGTCCAGCAGCCACCGACATCCGTCGCCGCCCGGCCCTCGACTACGGCGGCCAGGTCTCGCGTAACGACCGTGGCACAGGCCGGCGACCCGTACGTCCAGCCCGTTCCCGTGCGCCCTTCCGCGGAGATCTCGACCAAGGTCAGCGTCGTACTGTCCCAGGCGAAAGTCCCGTCCGCTTCGGGCGCGTCGGTCGGGATCGTGTACGCCGACGCCCGGACCGACTCGATCGTCATGACTTGCCTGGCAGGAACTCCTGGACCTTCGACTTCACGCCTTCCTTGACCATGCTGACCCGGTCGGTGTCGCCGCGCACGATCGACTCCAGCGCCTTCTCCAGCTGGTCCCAGGTCGCATGCGGAGGGATCGGCGGTACGGCGGGATCCGTGCGGAACTCGACCACGCACGGCCGGTCCGAGCGCAGCGCCTCGTCCCAGGCCGGCGCGACCTCCTCGGGCTTCTCCGCCGTCACGCCGTGCAGCCCGAGCAGCCGCGCGTACCCGGCGTACGGGAACTCCGGCAGCTCCTGAGAAGGCAGGAACTGGGGCGAGCCACCCATCGCCCGCAGTTCCCACGTCACCTGGTTCAGATCGTTGTTGTGCAGTACGGCGACCACCAGCCGCGGATCCGCCCACTCCTGCCAGTACTTCGCGATCGTGATCAGCTCGTTGATCCCGTTCATCTGCATCGCGCCGTCACCCACCAGCGCGTACGCCGGCCGGTCCGGCAGCCCGAACTTCGCGCCGATCACGTACGGCACCCCGGGCCCCATCGTCGCCAGCGTGCCGGACAACGATCCGCGCATGTCGTCACGGAACTTGATGTGCCGCGCGTACCAGTTCGCGGCCGACCCCGAGTCGGCCGCCAGAATGGCGTTCGACGGGAGTCGCCCCGACAACTCGTGGAAGACCAGCTCCGGGTTGATCGGATCGGCCGACGTGTGCGCCCGCCGCTCCATGACCTCCCACCATCGCGCGACGTTCGACTCGATCCCCGACCGCCAGGACCGGTCGTTCTTGCGCTGGACCAGCGGGATCAGCTCGCGCAACGTCCGGGCCGCATCGCCGACCAGGTTCACCTCGAACGGGTACCGCATCCCGATCATCGTCGGATCCAGGTCGATCTGGATCGCCCGCGCCTGGTCGAACGCCGGCAGGAACTGGGTGTACGGGAAGTTCGATCCGACGACCAGCAGGGTGTCGCAGTCCATCATCATCTCGTACGACGGCCTGGTGCCGAGCAACCCGATCGAGCCGGTCACCCACGGCAGGTCGTCGCTGAGAACATCCTTGCCCAGCAGGGCTTTCGCGACGCCGGCGCCGGTCATCTCGGCGAGCGCCGTGACCTCGTCGACCGCGCCGCGCGCACCTTGACCGACGAGGATCGCGATCTTCTCCCCCGCGTTCAGAATCTCCGCGGCCCGGTCGAGCTGGTCGGCTGCCGGGACCGGCGCCGACCAGCTCAGATCGAGGCTCGAGGGAACCATCTTGAACGCGTGCGACGGTGCCGTGTACTCGAGCTCCTGCACGTCCGACGGAATGATGAGCGCGGTGACGGTACGCCGGGACGCCGCGATCCGGATCGCCCTGTCGAGCACGTTCGGCAGTTGCTCCGGGACCATCACCGTCTCGATGTACTCCGACGCGACGTCCTTGAACAGGGTGTGCAGGTCGACCTCCTGCTGGTAGCTGCCGCCCATCGCGCTCCGGGCCGTCTGGCCGACGATCGCCACCACCGGCACATGGTCGAGCTTCGCGTCGTACAGCCCGTTCAGCAGGTGGATCGCTCCCGGGCCGCTGGTCGCCGTACAGACACCGACGCGGCCGGTGAACTTGGCATAACCGACCGCCTCGAACGCCGCCATCTCCTCGTGCCGCGCCTGCACGAACTTCGGCTCGTTGCCCGCCTTCTCCCACGCCGACAACAGCCCGTTGATCCCGTCACCGGCGTACCCGAAGACATGATCGACACCCCAGTCACGCAGGCGTTGAAGTACGAAGTCGCCAACTGTCGTGCTCATATCAATCCTCCTGAAGGCCCGTGGCCAAGAGTTCGGCGAGATGTACAGCCCGCCGGTCGGTCGCTTGCTCGATCTGCGTGCGGCAACTGAAGCCGTCGGCAACGATCACGGTCTCCCCGTCGGCGGCGCGCACCTTCGGCAGCAGGACGCGCTCCCCGGCCGCGATCGAGACGTCGTAGTGACCGCGTTCGAAGCCGAAGTTCCCGGCCAGCCCGCAGCAGCCGGAGTCGAGTTGCTCGCGGTCGATCCCGGCCCTCCGCATCAGCTCTGCTTCCGCATCGGATGCCAGTACGGCGTGATCATGGCAGTGCGTCTGGACCATCGCCGGTACGTCGACGTGTGGCGGCTGCCAGTCGCGCAGTACCTCGGCGAACGTCACGAACTGCTTCGAGAGTCGCCGGATGTCCTCGTCGTCGTTCAGCAACTCGGGCGCGTCCGACCGGAACACCGCGCTGCACGACGGCTCGAGCCCGACGATCGGCACCCCGGCCCGGATCGAGTCCCGCAGTACACCGACCGTCCGGCGCAGCACCCGCTTCGCGATGCCGAGCTGCCCGGTCGAGATCCACGTCAGCCCGCAGCACACCGGCCGGTCCGGCACAGTGACCTGGAAGCCGGCCGCCTCCAGGACTTCGACGGCCGCGCGTCCGATGGACGGATGGAAGAAATTCGTGAAGGTGTCCGGCCAGAGCACGACGCGCGTCCCGGCTCGGTGCGGCCGCTGTGCGAACCAGTCGGTGAAGGGCTGTTCGGCGAACCGCGGCAGCTCACGCTCCGCCGCGATCCCGCCCGCCCGCTTCAGCACCTGCGATACAACCGGGGCATGCGTTGCCGCGTTCACCGTGCGCGGTGCCCGGCGGGCCAGTTGTGCCCAGACGGGAAGCCAGCCCATCGAGTAGTGCGCCATCGGCCGCAGCCGATGCCGGTAGTGATGCGACAGGAACTCGGCCTTGTACGTCGCGACGTCCACCCCGACCGGGCAATCCACCTTGCAGCCCTTGCAGGCAAGGCAGAGATCGAGGGCGTCGCGGACCTCGGTCGAGCGCCAGCCGTCCGGGATCACCTCGCCGCGCACCATCTCGAACAACAGCCGCGACCGGCCGCGGGGCGAGTGCTCCTCCTCGCGGGTCACGAGGTACGACGGACACATCACCGCACCGTCCGCCGACGTGGACTGCCGGCATTTGCCGATGCCGACGCAGCGCATCGTCGCCTTGCTGAACTTGCCGTCGTCGTGCGGGTAGCTGAACTCGGTCGGGATCGGCGGGTGCGCGAACTCGGTGCCGAGCCGCAGGTGCGAGTCGAGCGGGTTGGGATCGACGATCTTGCCCGGGTTCATCCGGTTCCCCGGATCGAAGATCGCCTTGAGTTCGCCGAACGCGCCGACCAGCTCCGGGCCGAACATCATCGTCAGAAGCTCGCCCCGGGACTGCCCGTCGCCGTGCTCTCCGGACAACGAGCCGCCGTACCTCGTCACCAGTCCGGCGGCCTGCTGGACGAAGTCGCGATAGTGCGCGATCCCGCCCGCGGTGCGTAGCTCGAACGGGATCCGGGTGTGCACACAGCCCTGCCCGAAGTGGCCGTACAGCGACGTCTCGCTCTCGTCGTACCCGAACTCGTTCAGCAGCTCGCGAAGGTCGTGGAGATACTCGCCGAGATCGTTGGGGTGTACGGCGGAGTCCTCCCAGCCCTCCCAGTTCTCGTGCTGCGCGGCCGGGTGCGCGGTCGCGCCGAGGCCCGCCTCGCGGAGCTCGATCAGTTCTTGCTCCCGGCCAGGATCGTCCAGATAGCTGATCGTCGCGTTGCCGTCGCGGAGGTCGTCCATCAGCCGGTGCGCGGCCCGGTCCGCTTCCTCGAAGGTGTCGCCGGCGAACTGCACGGTCAGCCAGCCGCGCCCGTGCGGCAGTCGCTCGATCGCGGTGTCGACGACGTGTTCCTGGTGTTCGAGATTGACAAGGACCGCGTCGAGCCCCTCGAGCTGCCACGGCTCGTGCGGCAGGATCCGGCGTACGTCGCGGCCGGCCTCCTCCAGGGACGGATAACCCAGCACGACCATGGTCTGGTACTTCGGAACCTTCACGAGCTCGAGCTCGGCCTGCAGCACCGTCACCAGCGTGCCTTCGCTGCCGACCAGCGCCTTCGCGACGTCGAAGCCGTTCTCGGGCAGCAGGGAATCCAGGTTGTAGCCGGAGACGCGGCGCGGGATCTTCGGGTAACCGGTGCGGATCTGACCGAGATACCGGTCCCGCATTGCCGCCAGCCGGCGATAGATCCCGGCGCGCCGATCGTTGCCAGCAGCAATCTCGTCCAGTTCCGCGGGGGTCGTTGGCCCGACCCACATCCGCGTTCCGTCGTACGTCAGCACCTCGAGTCGCCGGACGTTGTCGACGGTCTTGCCGTACGCCTGCGCGCTGGCGCCGCACGAGTTGTTGCCGACCATGCCGCCGATCGTGCAGGACTGGTGGGTGGACGGCTTGGGGCCGAACATCAGGCCTTCGGAGGCCAGGTCACGGTTGAGGTCGTCGAGCGCGATCCCCGGTTCGACGACGCAGGTCCGGGCGGCGGCGTCCACGGAGACCAAGCGATTGCAGTACTTCGTCCAGTCGATCACAACCGCCGCGTTGGTGGTCTGCCCGGCCAGGCTCGTCCCGCCGCCCCGCGACAGCACCGGCACGTCGGCCCGCCGACACACCTCGATCGCGGCTACTGCCGCCGCCACCGTCCGCGGCACCACCACGCCCAGAGGGATCTGCCGGTAGTTCGACGAGTCGCACGAGTAAGCCGCCAACGACCCCGCGTCGAATCGCACCTCGCCATCGACGGCCGACGTCAGCGCACCAGCCAACCAGTGCGGCGTGCGGGGGCCATGAATCTCCACCTGCACAGCCACTACCCCACCTCCACGACTCCGCCGGTACCCGGCGCCTACCCCCGCAAACCGACGTTTCGAGCGGGCCGCCGTGGTCACTGGGGAGGGGAATCGGAGCGTTCTCGGAGGCGCGTCGTCGCCACTGCGCCAAGCAGTCACTCGCACAGTGAAGGAGATTCAGGTGGGACAGGTCGTCGTAGTGACCGGGGCGAGCGGCGGGATCGGTCGCGCGAGCGCGGTCGCGTTCGCGCGCCGCGGGGCGAAGGTCGCGCTGCTGGCGCGCGGCGAGACGGGGCTCGCGGCCGCCGTACAGGATGTCGAGCGGGCCGGCGGTACGGCGCTGCCGATCGAGGTCGACGTCGCCGACCACGAGCAGGTGGATCTTGCCGCCGCACGGGTCGAGAGGGACCTCGGCCCGATCGACGTCTGGGTGAACGTCGCCTTCAGTTCGGTTTTCGCGCCGTTCCTGGAGATCACGCCGGAGGAGTTCCAGCGGACCACGGACGTGACGTACCTCGGTTACGTGTACGGCACCCGCGCCGCGCTCACCCGGATGAAGCCGCGCAACCACGGCACGATCGTCCAGGTCGGATCGGCGCTGGCCTATCGCGGGATCCCGCTGCAGTCGGCGTACTGCGGGGCGAAACACGCGATCCAGGGCTTCCACGACTCTTTGCGCTGTGAACTGCTCCACGACAAGTCGAACGTGCACGTGACGATGGTGCAGATGCCGGCCGTGAACACGCCGCAGTTCTCCTGGGTGCTCTCACGCCTGCCCAAGCACCCGCAGCCGGTGCCGCCGATCTTCCAGCCCGAGGTCGCCGCGGACGCCGTCGTGTACGCCGCGGATCATCCGCGCCGGCGCGAGTACTGGGTCGGCGCCCCGACGGCCGCCACGCTGATCGCGAACAAGTTCGCCGCCGGGCTCCTGGACCGCTACCTGGCCCGGACCGGATACAAGGCGCAGCAGACCGACGAGCCGGCCGAGAAGCCGGCGAATCTGTGGGCCCCCGCCGACGAAGACCGCGATTACGGAGCGCACGGCGTGTTCGACGACCGGTCGACCAACCGGAGCTACCAGGTCTGGGCCTCGCGCCACCGCGGCATGGTCGGCGGCGTACTCGCCGCCGGCGCGGCCGCCGCGACCGTCTACCTCACCCGCAACCAGCGATAGCCGTAACCACCGAGCACGACGTCCGCTCCGGCCGGCTCGTACTGGCGATCCGCGAGCAGGTCGGCGCGGACGTCGTACTGCAGTTCGACATGCACCTCGTCGGCGGACAGGTTGATCAGCATCAGTACGGCGTCGTCCGCGCGCTGATGCACCAGACCGAGGACCGCACCGGCGCCGAACGACAGCGCCTCGCAGCGGCCCGGCCGCAACGGGCCCACCTCGCGCCGGCGATGGACGAGTTGCGACACCCGGCTGAGCAGCGAGCCCGGCTGGAGTTCCTGTTCCTCGACCCTCGACCACTCCATCGGCGTACGGACGGGCTGCCGCTCGGGTAGCGAGAGGTCGTCGTCCATCCCGATCTCCTCGCCGTACCGCACGATCGGAACGCCCGGCAGCGACTGCACGATCGCGTGCGCCATCGCGATCCGGCGTACGTCCTCACCGAGCATCGGAGCGAGCCGGCGGCGGATGCCCCGGCCGAAGACGCGCATGGTGTCGTCGGGTGCGAAGGCGGCCATCACCTCGTCGCGCTCGGATTCCGACAGCAGCGAGAGGTTGAGCTCGTCCTGGTTACGCAGCCAGTTGAGATACGTACAGCCGTCCGGCGGCGTCGGCTGTGCCCGGAGCGCGCGGACCAACGGCTCCGCCGAGCCCCGGGCGAGCGCGAGGAACAGCAAGTTGTTGGTCCAGAAGTCGAGGATGCCGCTCAGCCGGTCCGCGTCGCCGAAGTAGTCCAGGTACGTCGACGGCCCCTGGTCAACCTCGCCCAGCAGCGGCGCGCCGCCGGCCGCGTCCGCGAGCTCGGACAGGAACCAGAAGCCGTCGTCCCGGCTGTCGGTGACCGCGGCCTGCCGAACCATGTGCGGTACGGCATCCACCCGGAACCCGTCGACGCCGTGATCCAGCCAGTGCCGCACGATCCCCGCGATCTCCTCGCGGACCCCCGGGTGGCCCACGTCGAGATCGGGCTGATGCGTGTAGAAGGCGTGCCGGTAGTACTTCGCCGCGTGGTCGTCGTACGCCCAGATGGAGTCCTCGACGCCGGGGAACACCGGCTCTCTCACGACCTTGTCGTCGTGCGGCTCCGCGGCCCAGACGTAGAAGTCGCGGTACGGCGACGCCGGGTCGTCGCGCGCCGAGCGGAACCAGGGATGGTCGATCGAGGTGTGCTGGACGACGAGCCCGACCACGATCCGCAGGTCCAGTTGATGACACCGCTCGACCAGGTCGTCGAAGTCCGCCATGGTCCCGAACCGCTGCGACACGCCGAGGTGATCGACGATGTCGTACCCGGCGTCGCGGTACGGCGAGACGTAGAACGGCTGCAACCACAGCGTGTCCGCCCCGACCGCGCGGACGTGGTCGAGATGCCGCCGTACGCCGGCGAGCCCGCCGTCAGTTCCGGGGCCGCAGAACGTCGCCGGGTCGACCTGGTAGATCACGTGCCCGTCGAGACTCATCACGCCCTCGCGGGTACCCGGGACCCGCGCGGGCGAATCCGGGGGTGATTGGAGACCGCGGCATCGGGCACCCGATGGGTAGCCAGTCATCGGAGGTGCGTCGTGAAGATCGGATATTTCCTCTCCAGCGAGGAGTACACACCCGCCGAGCTGATCGAGCAGGCCCGAATGGCCCAGGAGGCCGGGTTCGACGCGTTGTGGATCAGCGACCATTTCCATCCCTGGAACGACGAACAGGGCCAGAGCGCGTTCGTCTGGTCGACGATCGGCGCGATCTCGCAGGTGTCCGAGCTGCCGATCACGACGGCGGCGACGTGCCCGACGGTGCGGATCCATCCGGCCGTGATCGCGCAGGCCGCCGCGACCAGCGCCGTACTGCTGAACGGGCGGTTCACACTCGGGATCGGGACCGGCGAGGCGTTGAACGAGCACGTGCTCGGATCCGTCTGGCCGACGATCGACGTACGGCTGGAGATGCTCGAGGAAGCGGTCGAGATCATGCGCCGGCTGTGGACCGAGGACGGGTTCGTCAGCCACCACGGCAAGCACTACACCGTCGACACCGCCCGGATCTACACCCGGCCGCAGCAGCCGCTGCCGATCTACATGTCCGGATTCGGGCCTGAGGCAACCGATGTCGCGGCGCGGATCGCCGACGGCTACATCACCACGACTCCGGACCGGGAGCTGCTGAAGCGGTTCCGCGACAACGGCGGCGGCACCAAGCCGGCCCAGGCCGGGTTCAAGGTCAGCTATGCGCCGACCGAGGCGGAGGGTGTCGAACAGGCCCACCGGATCTGGGGCAACTCGGGCCTGCCCGGTGAACTCGCCCAGGTGCTCCCCTCGCCCCGGCACTTCGAGCAGGCCAGCCAGCTGGTGACCAAGGAGGCCACGGCCAAGTCCGTCGCCTGCGGCCCGAAGGCGGACGACCATGTCGACGCGTTCACGCCGTACGTCGAGGCCGGCTTCGACGAGGTGTACGTCGCGAACATGGGACCGCACACCGTCGACATGATGAACCTCTACCGCACCGAGATCCTCCCCGAGCTCCGCCTCCGCAAGGAGCATTCTCATGGGTGACCACGAAGCGTGGACCACGATCGACGTCGCGCCGAACATCGTCTTCGACCGGCTTGCAGACCTCGATCGGCTGCCGCGTTACCTGCCTTGGCTGACCGAGGTCCACCTGATGGCGCCCCGCCCGGTGGAGGCCCAGGGCCCGGAGGTACGCCTGCCACACCAGGCCGTGCGCCAGGAGGTCGACATGACGGCCGGGGACGCGCACGAGGAGGGGTGGGTCGACGTCCTCGACGAGGACCGCATCCTGCGGTGGGGTACGGAAACGCAGAGTGACTATCAGGGCGAACTGGTCGTCGACTTCGTCGCCGACGGCACGTCGAAGCTCACGGTCCGCCTCCGGACCAGCCACGACGACGGCGTCGACGCCGAGCTCGGGCAGGCGCTGGCGGAGCTCAAGGCCACCCTGGAGCAGGAGAGCAGGCACCCGGAGAGCGAGCCGGAAGCCTGATCGCGGAATCGGATGGGGTCCCGGTAGCGCTCGGTGGTGCTGACAGAGGGTAGGATGGGTTCTCGATCGCACATTCAGGAGCGGTGAATTCTGAGCCGTGTTCCTGGGGGATCCTCTGGACGGCTCCGCGTGGCGTCTCGTCGGCGGGTTGATCTTCGCGCGGTCTGGCTTTCCGCCACGGCTCCGTCGTGGCATGACACAGGAGGAAACGTTGGCCCGACGAGGTCAGCGCCAGCCCGGCGCTACCCGTTCCGCTCCCCGTCGACGGCGTCGTGTCCGCGACGGCGAGTCAGACGGTCTGATCCAGGTCCTCGCACAGGCCGTGCGCGAGGTCGAAGGCGCGGTCACCCGCGGCGCGATCAAGCCGTCGACCCGGACGAAGTTCCAGGTCGTCGCCCTGCTGGTCCGCGAGGAGCGGGCCCGGGTGAACGGCGCGGAGTCCGCCACCGAGGCGTACCGCACCGAGCAGCTCCGGCGGCTCGACGGCATCGCCACGATCCTGGCGAAGACTGCTGCGATGGATCCGACGCTCCTGGGTCTGCTGGCCGAGGACGCGGTGATCTCGGAGGCGGCGGCTGCCCTCCGGCGCCAGATGCTCGAGGACGCCGGCATGGAGCTGCCGGAGGAGCCGGAGCCGGTGCAGCCGGTCGCTCCCCCGGAGACCCAGACCAGGCGAGTGGTGCCGCAGGCGGTCGTGGCCCGGCAGCTGGCCAACCCGTTCCTGGCCCCGGACTTCTCCAGCACTCCGCCGCGCCCGGTGCATGCCAGCCGGCTGGCGGGCTGGGAGCTCATCGGGCCGTTGCTGCGATCGTTCGAGCACGCCGGTGCCGCGGCGAGCATGAAGCTGCCCGACCCGACCTCCCTCCAGCTGACCGGCGGCATCGACGCGCTGCGACTGCGCGGTCTCGAGCTGATGCCGCACCAGGCCGGCGTGATCGCCGCCGCGGCCGCCGGCCACCGGACCTTCCTCCTCGCCGACGAGCCGGGTCTCGGCAAGACCGCCCAGGCTCTGCTCGCCGCCCAGGCTGCCGAGGCCTACCCGCTGCTCGCCGTCGTCCCGAACGTCGTGAAGACGAACTGGGCGCGCGAGGCCAACCTATGGACCCCACGCCGTACGCCGACCGTCATCCACGGCGACGGTGACACGATCGACGGCTTCGCCGACATCGTCGTGGTCAACTACGAGGTCCTCGACCGGCACGTCGGCTGGCTCGGCGACCTCGGCTTCCGCGGCATGGTCGTCGACGAGGCGCACTTCATCAAGAACAAGAAGTCACAGCGGTCACGCAACGTGCTGGAGTTGTCGAACCGGATCCGCAACCGCACGGTCCGGCCGCTGCTGATGGCCCTGACCGGTACGCCGCTGATCAACTCGATCGAGGACTTCACCGCGATCTGGGAGTACCTCGGCTGGATCGACGAGAAGGCGCCGCGGGCCGAGCTGATGGAGAAGCTCGACGACACCGATCTGACCCCGGCCGACCCGGGCTTCTCCGCCGCCGCGCGGGCGAGCGTGATCGACATGGGTATCGTCCGCCGCCGCAAGGTGGACGTGGCCGCGGACATCCCGGCCCGCCGGATCGCCGACCTGCCGGTCGAGCTGGACGGCGCCGTCGGCCGCTCGATCCGGGCCGCCGAGCGCGAGCTCGCCGACCGGCTCGTCGCCCGCTACAACACCGCGCTCGAAACCCGCCGTTCCGGCATCGTCGTGGACGGGATCGACCACGACCTGGTCCGCCAGGTGGCCGGCTGGGAGCGCACGGAGATGGCGGCCAAGAAGACCGGCGAGAACGTGTTCAGCCTGTTCCGCCGGATCGGTCAGGCCAAGGCCGGCCTGGCCGCGGACTACGCGGCCCAGCTGGCACAGAACGTCGGCAAGGTGGTCTTCTTCGCCCGCCACATCGAGGTGATGGACGCCGCCGAGGAGCTGTTCGCCGAGCGCGGCATCCAGTTCTCGTCGATCCGCGGCGACCAGACCGCGCGGACCCGGCAGAAGAACATCGATGCGTTCGTGAAGGATCCCGAGGTGTCGATCGCGGTCTGCTCGCTGCTGACCGCGGGCGTCGGCCTGAACCTGCAGGTCGCCTCGAACGTCGTCCTCGCCGAGCTGTCCTGGACGAACGCCGAGCAGACGCAGGCGATCGACCGGGTGCACCGGATCGGCCAGGACGAGCCGGTCACCGCCTGGCGGATCATCGCCGCGCAGACGATCGACACCCGCATCGCCGACCTGATCGACGCCAAGGCCGGCCTGGCCGCCAAGGCACTGGACGGGTCCGACGAGGAGGTAGGCGCCTCCGCCGACTTCCAGCTCGAGGCCCTCGCCGCCCTCCTCACCCAGGCCCTGGAAGCTGCTGCCTGAGCTAGCCTGACGCGTTCCCGGCGACGGTGATCTCCACACAGCACTCACCGCCGTCGGGATCGAGCACCGCCTGCACCGTCCTCGCCTGCAGGCCGGACAGCAGACCGGTCAGGAACGCGTGGTTGATACCGCAGACCGCCTCCGGCTGCTCCTGCGCCAGCGGGTGGAACGGGCAACTGTGCAGCCGCACGCAGTCCGGCCGTGGACGCACCGGCTCGAAGCCGGCCCGCAACAAAGTTGCCTCTGACAACGTCAGGGCCCGCTCGGCACTCAGCCGGCCGGGGCGGGTCCGGGCGCGTTCGTCCGCGGCCACCCGCTCACCGCGCCGGAAGGCCGCGCGCCGGGCCGACTCCATTGGACTGCCCTGGTCGTCGCTCAGCGCCCCGTCGAGCAGGATCTCGGCGAGCAGATCCGGCTGCCGCGGCGGGATCGACACCCTCAGGTCGGCAGCGACCGGCTCGTAGAGCTTCGGTGCCCGCCCGACCTTCCGCAGTCGCCCCGGGTGGTCGAAGCTCGCGCGCAGCAGCCCGGCCTCGACCAGCCGCTCCAGATGGAACGCGGCCAGCTTCCGCGAGATCCCGGCCTCGGCGGCCGCCTCGTCCCGGCTGACCGGCCGCCCGGCCCGCCGGCAGAACTCGAACATCCGGCGCCGGGACGGGTCGCTGAGCGACGCCACCGCCTCGATCTCCCGATCGTTCACCTGCTCAACATAACGGAAATGTCCGTCGGTGCGAAGCGAGATCTTGACCGTACGCCGTTAATAAGACCAAACTCAATTGGTGAAAAGGAGGCTCGATGTCCGAACGGCAGACGGCGGCGAAACACCCCGTCAGCGGCCTGCTCACCGGGCCGTACGGGCACCCGTTCCACCCGATCCTGGTGACGGTTCCGATCGGCGCCTGGGTGGCGAGCTTCGTGTTCGACCTCGGTTCACGCGCGGCGCCGGACGCGTCGTACCTGGTGAAGTCGTCGGTCTGGCTGATCGTGATCGGCATCGTCGGCGCGCTGGCCGCCGCGAGCGTCGGCCTGCTCGACTTCTTCACGATCCCGTCCGGCACACCGGCGTTCCGGGTCGGGTTGATCCATCTGGTTCTCAACGTCGCGATCACGGCGGCCTACGCCGGCAACGCGCTGTGGCGCCGCGGCGACGACGACCAGGTCGCGATCGGGCCGATCGTACTGTCGGCCGTCAGTTTGGCAGCCCTGGCGGTATCGGGCTATCTCGGGGGCAAGCTGGCGTTCCGGTACGGCGTCCGCGTGGTCGAGGAACGCGACCAGGCCGAAGGATTCGAACCGAGGAGCTGACATGGGTATCGCAGCACTCATCACCTGGCTGATCACCGCGCTCGGCGGGTTCTACCTGCTGTTCGCGTGGATCAGCAAGGGCGGTCCGAAGAAGCCCAGCACGAGCCGCTTCCGGCCCGCACTGATCTTCAGCCACTTCGCCCTGGCCGCGATCGGGCTCGTGCTGTGGATCGTCTACGTGATCGTCGACAACGACACGCTGGCCTGGATCGCGTTCGTCCTGCTGGTTCCGGTGGCTCTGCTCGGTCTGGCCATGTTCCGCCGGTGGTTGCCGACGTACCGGACCCGGACCGCGGCCGCCGCGGACGCTCCTGCCGAGGGACACTTCCCGGTCGCGATCGTCGGCGGGCACGGGTTGTTCGCCGTGGTCACCGTCGTACTGGTCCTGCTGACCGCGCTAGAGGTCGGCGGGAGCTGAGGTCAGCTCGCCCACCGGCAGCTCGACATCGACCTTGTTGGTTGCCGGGGCGAGTGGGCAGGTCCATTCGGGGCTGTAGGCGCAGGACGGGTTGTACGCGAAGTTCAGGTCGACGACGAGCCGGCCGGCGCGCAGATCGCCGCCCAGGTCCGCGCCCTTGACGGTGTCGATCAGATAGCGGCCGCCGCCGTACGTCGACCTGCCGGCGAGCGCGTCCTTCAGCGGGACGAAGATGCCGCCGCCGTACGACTCGAGCCACCACACGTCGAGGTCCCCGACCGCCGGCAGGTGCAGGACGCCGATCAGCGAGAACGGGATCACGCCGTCGGTGGCCGACTCGAACTCCCACCGGTCCCGTTTCACGTCCGTGTCGATCGCCGCGTCGAACCTGAACTCAGGCCGGTACTCCCCCACCGGCGCGCCGCCGTACGTCGCACGTTCGTCTTCTGGCACCGGTGAAGCGGGATGATGCATGAGCAGGTCGTCCCGCCCGGCTCGCCACAGCGCGTGGGCCGCGGCCGGATCGCTCTCGGCGCGGACGGATTGGTAGAGCGCAAACACGCGCCGGCGCCAATCGGCGACAGCCAGTGCGGGTGCGGCGAATTCCACGATGTCTCCAGTCAGCTGTTGAGGGCTTCGGCGGACTTCGCCCAATTGCCGTGCAGGCGGTCCAGGTACGACTGGGCTTGCGAGCCGGCCTTGCGGCCGCGGGCGAAGATCCGCATGTTGCCGCCGCCGGCGTTGTAGCCGAGGGCAAGCAATTCGTCCTTCGTGTAGAGGTCCGCGCGCTTGCTCGGCAGCCGTTTCGCCAGGTCGTGCAGGTGCCAGGCGGCCGCCTCGATCGCGAGCGCGGGATTGTCCGGCAGCTCCTCCCACTTCCGCTTGGCGAAGTCGCGCCCGCGCTTGGTCTCATCGAACGCCGGGCGGTGCATGTTCGCGATCCCGAACGCCGGGTCCGAGTCGACCTCGGCCCACTGGCGTTCGAACTTCGGGTCGTGCGGCTTGTAGTCCTCGTTGTACAAGATTGCCATCAGCAACTGTGGGTTGATCCCCGCCTGCTGCGCGTAACGACGGACCTCGGGAGCGAACCGGGCCGGATCGTAGTCGTCGTACCACGGCTTCGTGGTCGTCGCTGTGTTCGTCGTTGTGGTGGGCGTCGGCTTCGGCTTCGTGGCCGCCGGCTGGGTCTTCGGCGTGGAGGCGGTCTTGGTGCCGTTGTCCGAGCAGGCCGCCCACACCCCCACCAGAAGAACCCCGACCGCCACCCATGACCAGCGTTTCGCCACCTGCACGCCCCCAATTTAGCCGTACGGCGAAGTCCGGGTGTCCAAGGAACGCAACTTTTGCACCAACTCGGGCAGAACGGCGCCGAGGCGGGCAGAAGGGCCGCATGATGTGTCCACGGCAGCCGGGTGGTCCGGAGGGGGGCCACCCTCTGCCGTCTTAGTGGAGGACGACGTAAATGACGCTGATCGACCCGACCGAGGAGAGCGCCGCCTCGGCGTTCGCCCATCTTGCGGTCGAGTTGCACGACGCCACCGGGGTCGAGGAGACCATCGACGCAGTCGTCCAGTTCGCTCTCCAGGCGCTCAGGTGCACCTACGCCGGCATCGCCCTGACTGCCCGCGGTTCGCGGCCGGAGATCGCTGCGGTGACCGACCCGGTGGTCGCCGAGGTCTACGAACTCCAGCTCGGCAAGCAGAACGGGCCGCTGGTGACCGCGATGCGGGAACGGCGGCCGGTGCTGATCCGGGACACGCTCGCCGACGTTCGCTGGCCGGAGTGGGCCGCGAAGGTCGCGACCCTCGGCGTCCGCAGCGTTCTCGACGTACCGCTGGCCACCAGCCGGACGGTCGGCGTGCTCGGGCTGTACAGCCCGGATCCGGACGCGTTCGCGGCCGATGACGAAGCGGTCGCGCACATCCTGGCCCGGCATGCCTCGGTCGCGCTGGCGTCCGCCCGCCATGAGGAGACCATGGCGCAGGCGATCGACGCCCGGAAGCTCGTCGGGCAGGCGATGGGCATCCTGATGGAACGCTTCGACATCGACGGCGACCGGGCCTTCGCCGTACTGAAGCGCTACTCGCAGGACACCAACACCAAGCTGCGGGACGTCGCGCAACAGCTCATCGACACCCGCAAGCTGCCTTAGCGCGCCAGCGTGGTGCTGGGCAGCTCGCCGTACTGCTCGAGGTACGCCGCTGCCATCCGGCCGTGATGGTGGAAGCCCCAACGGACCGCGATCTCGGCGACGGTGCGCTCGGCCGGATCCGCGGCCAGCAACTCCGAACGGACCTCGGCCAACCGGAGCCGGCGGAGCTCGGCGAGCGGCGTCGCGCCGACGTGCCGCTGGAACGCCGTCTGCACCGCCCGGACGGTGACACCGGCCGCGGCCGCGATGTCGCCGATCGTGATGGCCTGGTCGAGGTTCAGCTCCATGAAGGCCACCGCCCGCCGGACGGTGCTGGGCCGCGGGTCGGCGCTGTCGCGTTCGGCCATCGCGGTGTTCGGGAAGGCCGCAAGCACACTCGAGGCGAGCAACTGCGAGACCGACGCGCGCACCAACGCCGAGGCGTGTACGGCGGGGTCGGACAGCTGATCACCGAGGTAGGCGATCGTCCTGGACAGCTGACGCGCAGCCGGGCGTGAGTACGGCCGGTGAGACAGGAGGCGGACCGGCGAATCATCCTTCCGGCCGGCGCCCGCGACGCGGGTGAGCAGCGCCGGGTCGAACATCGTGATGCTGTACGACGACCGGCAGACCTTGCCGGAGAACGGTCGCTCCGGAGGGGCGAACGAGACCAGGTCCCCTGGGCGGAACTCGTCCTTCCAGCCGTCGGTGGCGTGGTCCTCGATGCTGCCGGAGACCACCTCGCACAGGCAGATCTTGCCGAGCGGGTCGGCGTCGTAGCTCATCTCGAAACCGATCTCGAGCCGGTCGATGCTGATCGAGTCCGCGGCGGCCCGGGAGATCCGGGTGCTCGCGTCCTTCGCGGTGCCGCCGATCTGCATCTTGGTGTAGGCCCGGTTGAGGAACTCCTCGGTCCTCGCCAGGTCCCGGCTCTCGAATCGCAGGGAATCCATCGCCCCATAGTGCACGGCACCATGGACACCGCACCACTCACGTGTGGCCCCCGCTTCGGTGAGAAACGGAGGCCACACGTTTGCTTCAAACGGGTGTTACCTGCCCTGGAGGACGTCGAACAGATGCGTGTGGTCGTTGGTGCCGAGAACCGCCTCGGCGCCCGGGCCGTTGGCCCAGACCGGGACGACCGCACCGGTGTGCTGCTGGCTCGGCGGCACGGCCACCGGGGCCTTGCCGTCGCCGCCGAAACCGGCGGTGCCGTAGGTCAGGGTCAGCGTCTGGCCGTCCTTGGTGGTCAGGTTGGTCGACCAGCCGGTCGGCAGACCCGAGCCGGAGGCGTCCTCGCCGACGATCTGGCTGGTGTGCGCGTGGTCCGCGGTGACAACGACCAGCGTGTCCGGGTGCGTCTTCTGGTAGTTCAGCGCGACACCGATCGCCCGGTCGAACGCGACAGTCTCACCGATCTGGCCGCAGGCGTTGGTGGCGTGGTCCTGCTTGTCGATCGAGGCGCCCTCGACCTGCAGGAAGAAGCCCTTCTTGTTCTCCAGCAGGCTGATCGCCTTCGACGTCATGTCCGACAGGCTCGGCTCGTTCGACGGGCGCTGGTTCTCCTTGCAGGACTGCGCCGCGTTGCCCTTGCCGAGGGACGCGGTCGGGCCGCTCCACTCCAGCGACATGTTGCTGCTGTTGAACAGGCCGAGCACAGGCTTGCCGGCGTTGACCGACTTCAGACCGGCGGCGTCCGTGACGTACTGGATGCCCTTCGCCTTGGCCTGGTCGACGACGGTCTTCCCGGCGTACGGACCGCCGGCGATCTTCTGCTCGAACCGGGCGCGACCGCCGCCGAGCAGTACGTCGACCTTGTGGTCGACCTCCTGCTCCGCGATCGAGCCGAGGCCGCCGGCCGCCTTGGTCTCCTTGGGGCAGGCGGTCATGTCGGCCGGGCCCGGGCACCCGCGCAGCGACATGTGCGAGGCGAGCACCGCCGGCGTGGCGTCGGTGATCTCGGCGGTGGAGACGTCGCCGACCTTGAGGCCGCGCTTCTGCGCCAACTCCAGGACGGTCTGGTAGTTCGTGCCCGGGACGTTGTCGGCGCTGCTCGGACCCTGCGAGATCCGCTCGTCGATCGTCTTCTTGCCGGTCGCCCAGCTCGAGCCGGTGGAGGCCGAGTCGGGGTCGTAGTCCGGCTTGTACGGCGGCTTGGCGGCGGGCTTCACCGACCAGGTCGTGTCGAAGCCGGTGTAGCGGGCCCGGTCGACGTTGAGCTTGTTCTGGACGCCCTGGTAGTAGCGCGCCGCGGTGATCTCCTGGGTGCCCATACCGTCACCGAGGAAGAAGATCACGTTCTTCGGCCCGCGCTGGGGCTGGTGCGACGCGGACTCGGCAGCTGAGTCGTCGCCGCGGGCCGTGTCGAACGCCCCGCTGGCGGCGGCCGAGGCCATTCCTGCCGCAGCAATCACCGAGGCCGCCGCGAAGGCGGCCACGAATGCCTTTTTCCTGATCATTCCGGGCCTTTCTGGTAGGTCAAGACAGCTGGAACCTAGGGGTCGCCACCGGACGTGAGGTGGCCAGGACGTGACCACCAGATGACGCCACCTGGCGTACAGCTGAGAGGACGCTGAGTGGCGACGGGATCGGAAAGCGCTTGCTAGAGTGGCCTGGTGATCTATGAGCTGAACCACGTCGGCGGCCCGGTGCGGGATCTCGAGGCGAGCTTGTCGTTCTACGACGGTCTCGGCGCGGAGGTGGTCGACCGGTTGTTCATGTCGAACTCACGCGTTCACCGGGTGCATATCCAGATCGCCACCGGCCTGGTCGAGCTGCTCCACCCCGAGCAGTCCGACCCGGACGCGACGTACGGGCTCAACCATGTCGGCTTCATGACCGACGACCTCGACGGCGACTATGCGCGGCTGATCGCGCTCGGGTACGGCGAGATCTCGTCGCCCCGGGTCGCGGGCAGCGGCCAGGGCCGGCTCGCGTTCCTGTCCGATCCGAACGGCGTACGGGTCGAGCTGCTGCAGCGCTCGGAGGAGTTCCGCGTGCCGCCGATCACCGCCGGTCCGGTGCACGGTCTGTCGTACGTCGCCGTGGCCGCGCCCGATCTCGACGCGGCGATCGAGTTCTACGGCACTCAGCTCGGCATGGAACGCGTCGCCGATGACACGTTCCGGATCGGCGCCGACGCGGTCAAACTCGTGCCGGACGCCGCGTCCTCCATCGACCACCTCGGCCTGACCGCCGCGGAGCCCGGCGCCGACACGCAGGACCCGGACGGCAACCGCGTCGTGTTCCTGCCCGCCGCCTAACCGCGCGCGACCCGCTCGACAGTCTGCTCGACAGCCCGCTCAACGATTCCCCTCGGCGACTCGCTCGACGACTCGCTCGACGACCGGGCGCCACGACTCGAGCGGCGCGACCTCGAGGCCGACGACCTTCCCGGCATCGTCGGCCCGCCGCAAGGCGACCGCTGCGGCGAACTCAGGATCGCCCCGGAAGGCCCGGATCTGGTCCTCTGACAGCGCGCCACCCTGGGCGACCAACGTACGGCGACTCGACGCGGACAACCGCTCGGCGTGAACCGCGTCCGTCGCCACCAGGTACCGCTTGGCGACCACGTGCAGCTCGACGAGCCGCGCGACCCGCTCCCCCAGCAAACCTCGTACTGCGTCCGCGCCGTGCCGGCCATGACCCGCATCGTCGCCCGGCCGCAGCAGGTGCCCGATGTCGTGCACGAGCCCCGCGACCTGCAACTCCTCGTCGTCCGGGAAGTCGCGGCGCAACAGCTCGGCGCATTGGCGGTCGTGATCGAGGATGTCCACCGGATCGCCGCTCCGGTCGGGCATGTCCCATGCGTCCTCGCAGTCCCCGAGCAGGTTCATCAGGTCATCGACGGTTCTGATCGACATGCCGTGGAGCGTAGGCAACCCAGGTGAACGGCCGCCCTTAGCCTTGGGCAATGTTCGACTACGACGCGGAGATGCGGTTCTATCGCTCGCGGTTTCGCGACGCGTGCGGCGTACGCGACGGGGATCGGGTGCTCGACGTCGGTTGCGGCGGTGGGCAGACCACGCGGGACGCTGCGGCTGATGCCGGGCGAGGCAGTGTGCTTGGTGTCGACGTCTCGGAGCGGATGCTCGAGCACGCCCGCAGCCAGCCGGTGCGGAACGTCGACTATCTGCTGGCCGACGCCGCGACGCACGAGTTCGAGCCGGAGTCCTTCGACGTGTGCATCAGCCGGTTCGGCGTGATGTTCTTCGATGATTTGGTTGGTGCGTTCACCAATCTGCGGCGTGCGCTGCGTCCGGGTGGCCGGCTGGTTGTGCTGGTCTGGCAGCCGCGTGCGGAGAACGAGTGGGCGCGGGTGATTCCGGAAGCCATCGGCGGGACGTTCCGTGACGAGTCGGCGTTCGCGCTCGGTGCCGAGGACACGACGCGGGACATTCTGACGTCCGCAGGGTTCGCTGCACCGACCTTCACCGCGGTCCATGAGCCACTGTTCTACGGGGCCGACGTCGAGGCGGCGTACGCGAATGTCCTCCGGCTTCGGGAGCCTCAGTCGCTTCTCGCAGAGCTCGACCCAGCCGCTGCCGAGCGGGCGGAGGCGGCTCTGCGCGCGACGCTCGCTGCGCACGACACGGGCGACGGCGTCCTCTTCGATTCGGCTGCATGGATCATCGCGGCCGAGTGACGGGCGTCACATCCTGACGTGTCGCATCCACCGGGCCCTGCTCGACGCACAGGCATAACCAACCGAACAAGGAGCATCTGATGCGTACTCTCATCACCACCGCGTTCGTCTCTCTCGATGGTGTCGTCGAGGGTCCCGGCGGCGAGCCGGGCTACCGGAACTCGGGCTGGACGTTCAAGGACATCCCGTTCGACGAGGCGGCGTACGAGCTCAAGGGCACCGAGCAGGACGAGGCGACCGCACTGCTGCTCGGCCGGATCAGCTACCAGTCGTTCGCGCCGGTCTGGCCGGGGATGACGGTCGAGTTCGCCGGCTACAACGCGATGCCGAAGTACGTCGTATCGACCACGCTGCAGGACAGCGACCTGGTGACGAACTGGGGCGAGACCACCATCCTGCGCTCACTCGACGACGTCGCCGCGCTGAAGGAGACCGAGGGCGGCCCGATCATCGTCAACGGCAGCGCCACCCTCAACCGCAACCTGTCCGACGCCGGCCTCATCGACCGCTACCACCTTCTCGTCTTCCCGGTCCTCCTCGGCGCCGGCAAACGCCTCTTCAGCGACGCCGACCGCGACAAGCAGCCCCTCACCCTCACGGACAGCGCCTCCTACCCCAACGGCATCCAGAAACTCGTCTACACCGTGAACCACTGACCTCTGTACTACGGTTCACGGATGACGACCCCTGAGGATTACCTGCGGCGGGCTGACTCGGTGCTTGGTGGGGTGATCGATCAAGTTGTCGGGGCACTGGGGGTGCTGTTGTCGGAGAGCCGGGACACCGGCGTTCCGGATCTGCCGGGTGAGCATTACGGCGTGCTGGTGCGGGCGATCGTCGGGCAGAACATCTCGAATGTGGCCGCTCAGGCGATCTTCCGGCGGATTGTCGAGCGGTACGGCGGGCGTACGCCGACGCCGGAGGAGTTGCTGGCCGACGAACCGGACGCGCTGCGGACCGCGGTGGGGTTGTCCCATGCGAAGACTGCCTCGTTGCGGTCGCTCGCGGAGCATGTGATCTCGGGTGAGCTGGAGCTGGAGCGGCTGCCGGACCTTCCGGATGACGAGGTGGTCGCTCAGCTCACCGCGATCAAAGGGATCGGGCGATGGACGGCGGAGATCTTCCTGATCTTCCACCTGCTTCGGCCGGATGTGCTCGCGGTCGGCGACCTCGAGATCCGGCGGACCATCGAGGCGGCGTACAAGCTGCCGGTGCTGCCCAAGCCCGCCGAGGTCGAGAAGTTGGGGCAGGCGTGGCGGCCGCAGCGGACGCTGGCCGGGATGTACCTCTGGCGCTGGCGGGCGGTCCAGCGCGGCGAGGCATGATGTGTGCGTGAGGGACATCGTCGCGCTCGCTCGCGAATGGCTGGGGTACGAGTCGCTGCGGCCGGGGCAGGAGGACGCCGTTCGAGCGGTGCTCGACGGGCGGGACACGTTGGCCGTGCTCGCCACCGGGACCGGCAAGACGGCGATCTATCAGCTCGCGGGCCTGGCTCTCGGCGGGGTGACTGTGGTCGTCAGCCCGCTGGTGGCGTTGCAGCGCGATCAGTTGCGGGCCCTGGCGAAGCATCCTGCCGGAGTCGAGGTTGCCGAGCTGAACGCGACCGATCGCGCCGGCGGGCGTGCGGCTCGTGAGCTGCTCATGGACGGGCGGCCGGGGTTCGTGCTGATGTCGCCGGAGCAGTTGACGCATGCCGATGTACTGGAACTGCTGGCCAAGTCCCGGCCTCGGTTGGTCGCGGTGGACGAGGCGCATCTGGTCAGCGAGTGGGGCGAGGACTTCCGGCCCGACTACCTCCGGCTGGCGGCCGCGATCAAGGCGATGGGACGGCCTCCGGTGCTCGCGCTGACCGCGACGGCCGCCCCGCCGGTCCGCAAGCAGATCGCGCATCGCCTCGAGCTGGACGATCCGGCGGTCGTGGTCGGCGGATTCGACCGGCCGAACCTCAACCTGGCCGTGTTCGCGTTCGCCGACGACGACACCAAGAACCGCCGGCTGCTCAGTCATGTCCGGTCGTCCCGCGGCCCGGGCATCGTGTACGTCGCCACGCACCGCCACGCCGAGGAGCTCGCGTCGGATCTCAACACCGCGGGCGTATCCGCGCATCCGTACCACGCCGGGCTGTCGGCCAAGCAGCGCCGCGAGGTCCAGGACACGTTTCTCGCCGGTGACTGCCGCGTCGTCGTGGCCACGATCGCGTTCGGGATGGGGATCGACAAGCCCGACATCCGCTGGGTCAGTCACGCCGAGGCACCGGCCTCGATCGACGCCTACTACCAGGAGATCGGCCGCGCGGGCCGCGACGGCGAACCGGCCGATATCGAGCTGTTCTTCCGGCACGCCGACCTCGGCCTGAACCGTTTCTTCGCCTCCGGCGGCGTCACTGACGAGGACCTCCTCGCGGTCGCGACCGCCATCCACGAGCACCGGCCCGCGAACATCGCCGAGCTCACCGCCGCGACCCAGCTCAGCGCAGCTCGCGTCGAGCGTGCGCTCGGCCGGCTCACCGACGCCCGGGTCGTTGCCATCGGCCACCAGTTCCACCTGGCCCGCCGCGTCGACGTCGACAAGGCCGTCGCGGCCGCGTCCGCGGTCGAGCACGACCGGCGCGAGGTAGCGCGGTCCCGAGTCGAGATGATGTCGACGTACGCGGAGTACGGCGGCTGCCGGCGCGAGTGGCTGCTGAGCTATTTCGGCGAGCACTACGAGGGCCCGTGCGGCAACTGCGACAACGATCTGGCCGGACGGACGGCGGCGCCGCCCGAGGAGGAGCCGTTCCCGATCGGCAGCCGCGTCAGGCACCGGACGTTCGGCGCCGGTCTGGTCGAGCACTACGACGGTACGACGATGACCGTCCTGTTCGACCGCGTCGGCTACAAGGAACTCCGTACTGCGTTCATGATCCACAACCAGCTGTTGGTGGCCGAATGATCGACGTCCGTCCGGCCACTGTCTTCGAGGACGTCCGCGCGGTCATCGGCCCCAAGTCGCCGACCTCGACGGTCTGCTTCTGCCTGAGCTACCGCATCCCGTCCAAGCTGAACAACACGCTGAAGGGCCAAGCGCGCGCCGACTACGTCGCGGAGCTATGCAAGCAGCGGCCCGCGCCCGGAGTCCTCGCGTACGACGGGGACACCCCGGTCGGCTGGGCCGCGATCGCGCCGCGCGCGACGACGACCTTCGCCCGCAACCGGAAGATCCCGCACGTCGACGACCTCCCGGTGTGGTCGCTCTGGTGCATCCGGGTCCGGCCGGGTCATCGCGGTCAGGGCATCTCCCACGCCCTGATCGCCGGCGCCGTCGACTTCGCCCGTGCGAACGACGCCCCGGTCGTCGAGGCCTATCCCCTGGACAACGGCGACAGCAAGGTCGACCTGACGATGGCGTACGCCGGCATCCGCAAGAACTTCGAACGGGCCGGCTTCACCAAGTCCGCCGACACCACCTCCACCCTGGCCGGCCACCCCCGCATCCTGATGCGCCTCGTCATCCACTGAGCGCGAACGACAGCAGCGTGATGCTGTGGGGCGGGAACTCGTAGGTCGGCTCCGGCAGCTCCAGCACGCCGAGGTCGCGGAGTACGACGGCGTCCGGGTTGCTCAGCGTGTTGGAAGCGAGCACATCGTCCGCAGTTAGCTGCTTCACGGTGGCCCGCGCCGGCAGGGTGTCTCGACGACCGTCGAGGGTCAAGTCGGCGCGGATCGCCGTGTCCCGGTGGCGGTTGATGACGGCGAGCTGGAGCGCGCGGCCGTCTGTCGTCGCGGAGACGTCCAGGTCGGGAACGGTCGCCGGGCGGCTGCGGAAGTCGCCTCGGCGGTCGCGCTCGTCGCCTTGACGTACTGCGGCGAACCGGCCGGGCGAACGTACGTCGGCAGCGACCGCGATCGGGCCGAGGTGGTTCTGGTACAGATCCCACACGTGGTACGTCGCCGCTCGCACGACACCACCCGGCCGGGCGACGATCACGCCGTTGGCGTTGAGCAGGTTGACGGTGTTGGCCATCGTGACTGGGATCTCACGACCGGCGGCGCGATGCAGCGCGTGGAAGACACCGGCGTAGAACAGCGCGTCGGCGAGGGTGCGCGGGCTCCACCGGTTGACCCGATCCGCCGGGTACGTCGGCAGGCCGTCCACCTCACGCGCCACGATCCCGCCGTCGTCCGAGGGGCGCGGGACGGGCCAGCTCGCGGGTTCGACGTGGCGGATGTTCCACTCGTCCAGCGCGAGACCGATCGGACGTCGTGCGACGTCGGCGACCAGGTCGGAGTACTCGACGATCTGCTGCTCGAAATAGAGCGACTGGGCAACGATCTCGTCGTACTCCGCCGCGCCGTCGACCAGCTGGGTCGTCGCGCCGTAGAGGTGGAACGACAGGTAGTCGATCTGGTTGCCGATGGCATCGAGCACGATCCTGGTCCACTGCTGGTCAGGATTTCCGACGGCAACGAGCTTCAGGCCGGGATCGACGGCTCGCATGAAGCGGGCGTGCTCGGCGGCGTCGGCGGCGTACGCCTCGGCGGTCCGGTGGCCCATCTGCCAGTCGCCGTACACTTCGTTGCCCAGACCCCAGTACTTCACGCCGTACGGCTCGCGCCCGCGTTTGCGGGTGTACTCCGTGTCGCCGCTGTAGTTCGTGTACTCGACCCAGCGCACAGCCTCGTCGACATCGCGGCAACTGTGTGCGAGGTACGGCTCGGTGCCGACCTCGGCGCACCAGGTCAGGAACTCGTCGGTCCCGAAGCGGTTGTCCTCCTCCGAGCCCCACGCCAGCTCGAGCCGTCGCGGGCGTGCCGCGCGCGGGCCGATCCCGTCCTCCCAGTGGTACGCCGACGTGAAGTTGCCGCCGGGCCAACGCACGACCGGGAGCCCGAGCTCCTGGCAGAGCTTGATCACATCCGTCCGCAGGCCGCTGCGTACGTCGTCGCCGCCGTAGGCCAGTGGCGAGCCCTCGTCGAAGACGCCGCCCTGGATGTTGCCGAAGAAGGCGGACTCCAGGAAGTGGCCGTAGATCATCGGATCGATCGAGTGACGCTGGTCGCGGCGGATGTTGATCTCGGTGGGCTGGGTCACGACGGGCCGGGTCACGACGGGCTGGGTCACGGGCGAGGTGCCTCCTGATCGAGTGCGCTGAGCGCGGTGTCGTAGCTCTTGCCGCCGACCTCGAACATCGACGTCATCCAGTGGTAGAAGTTGTCGCCACGGTCCCGGAGTACGTCGTACAGGCGGGTCGTCAGCTCACGGCGTACTGCGGCGAGCTCGGGATGCTGGTAGCGGTTGTGGAGCTCGTCCGGATCGGTCGAGAGGTCGTACAGCTCGTTGACGTCGGCCGGGTTGACGACGAGCTTGTAGCGGTCGGTGCGGATCATCCGCTGCGGGTACGGGAAGTGGTGGCCGTGGAATTCGGCGACCACCTCGGTCGGCCAGTCGTCCGGTCGCTCACCCTTGATCAATGGCAGCAGCGAGCGCCCTTGGTAGTGCGCAAGCGGTACGACGTCGGCCAACTCCAGGAACGTCGGCGTCAGGTCGGTCAGGGTCGCGAAGGAGTCCTCAACGCGCCCGGCCGGTAGACCGGGGACCTTGGCGATCAGCGGGACGCGATAGATGTCGTCGTACATCGCCGGGCCCTTGTCGTGCAGGCGATGCGCGCCGGTGAACTCGCCGTGGTCTGCGGTGAACAGTACGGCGGTGTCGTCGGTGAGGCCGAGTTCGTCGACGACTGCGAGGATGCGGCCGATCTGCTCGTCGATGAGCGTGACGTAGCCCCAGTACGCCGCGACGAGTTCACGCCAGCGGTCCGGGCCGATGCTGTCGTACGTCCAGTGCGACGAGTAGTGCTGCTGGACGCGTGGTTTGCCGGCGAACGTCTCGGCTACGGAGGCGGGGAGCTCGACGCGGGCGGCGTCGTACCGGAAGTAGTAGGCCTGGGGCAGCAGGTACGGAAGGTGGGGGCCGAACCAGTTGCAGGTGAGGTAGAACGGACGGCCGTCGGCGGCGAAGCGGCGGAGTTGCGCGATGGTGCGCTCAGCGAGGAAGTACTCGAACGTCGCTCCCACGGGCTGCTCGAGGATGCCGGCGAGAAGGTTGCCCGGTTCACCGTTTGCGAAGGTGCCGCGGACCGGGTTGCGGACGCTGAAGTGCGGATACCCATGCTCGGCCAGGTAGCTGAGGTAGTCGGGGTGATCGACGGCGTTGCCCCAGCCGGGGTAGTGCTCGCCGTCGTAGCCGAAGTCGCGTGGGCCTTTGTCCTTGCCGACGTGCCACTTGCCGACGTGGCCCAGTTGGTAGTCGGCGAGGTAGTGGGAGAAGACAGGGAAGGTGTCGTCGAGTTCTTCGCGGTAGCCGACGTTGCGTTCGTAGTTCGCGAGCAGCGTGTGCCGGTACGGGAGTACGCCGGTTTGCAGCGTGGCGCGGGCCGGCGTACAGATCGCTGTCGGGGTGAAGCCGTTGGTGAAGTGGGTGCCGGCCGCGGCGAGCGCGTCGAGGTGCGGGGTCTCGCAGATTTGGTTGCCGTAGCACCCTAATGTGTCGACGCGGTGCTGGTCGGTCATCAGGAACAGGATGTTCTTCGCCACTCGGCCTCCTCGGGTGGGTTGGTGAGCACGAGGGCGATCCCGCCGCGAGCGGCCGCGTCGTACCCGAGCTCTGCTGGCTTGACGCGCAGCGAGTGGTGGACCTGTGTGTGGGTGTAATCGCGAAGCGCCCGTCGGAGCGGACGCAATAGGGCGACGCCGGTCAGCTCCCCGCCGATGACAACCAGCTCGGGGTTGACCGTGTTGCACGCGGCCGCCAGGACCTCGCCTGTCCGGGTTGCGACGTCTGCGATCGCGTCCGGGGTGAGGTTGTCGAAGCCGCCGTACTCGTCGAGGAGGTTCGAGAGATGCAGTTCGAGACACCCGCGACCGCCACACGAGCATCGCGGTCCGTCCCGGTCCACGCTGATATGCCCCAACTCACCGGCCGCTCCCCCAGCCCCCGCCAGCAGGCGACCGCCAAGCACAAGCCCACCACCCACGCCGTACGAGAGGCGCAGATACAGCACGCTCCCCATCCCGGCCCCCGCACCCCAAGTAGCCTCCGCGAGCGCCGCCAGCCGAGTGTTGTTGTCCACAAACACCGGTACGCCGAACCGTGCGGCAAGGCTGTCACGCACCACGCCGGCCCGGTCGGACGGTACTGGGCCCACGATGCCTACTCCAAGTCCGGCGAGTGAGGTCAGCGAGATCTCGTACCGGTTCGTCAGCTCGTCGACCAGGTCGACCGCGAGCTTGACCCGCTGCGTCCAAGGCGTCCGTTCCGCACAGGCGATCCCGTCGGACGCGACAATCTCGTGTGCGACGTTGGCCACCGTCACCTGGATCCGCCGGTGCCCCAGGTCCATCCCCACCGCGAGCCCGCCCGCCGGGTTCAGCGTCAGCACCGAAACCGGCCGCCCCCGCCCACGTACCTCGGCAGCGTCCTCCAGGCCCGCCTCGGTGACCGCCTGCTTGGCGAGGAGGGTTTGGACAATCGAGGACAGGGTCGCGCGGGACAGGCTCGTCCGGTCGGCCAGCTGGGCTCGGGTCAGCGGCCCTTGGTTGCGCAGGGCGGTGAGGACCCGGTCTTCGTGTGTCTCGCGGAGGAGCCGGAGCGGGCCGGAGGGCTTGGTTCCCACGGCATCGACTCTGGACGGTGTGGCGTATTTTTGTCAACAGTCCGAATTTAATAGACTCCACCCCATGCCGCCCAACGTCCTGCTCATCTGCACCGACCAGCAGCGGTTCTCCGCGCTTGGTGCCTACGGCAACAACGAGATCGAGACTCCGAACCTCGACCGCCTCGCCGCGCAGGGCGTGCTCTTCGAGAACTGCTACGTCCAGAGCCCCGTCTGCGCCCCGTCCCGGGCGAGCCTGATGACCGGCCGGTACGTCCACGCCCACGGCCTCTGGGCGAACGGCGTCGGCCTCCCCGACCACGAGCGGCTGTTCAGCAAGGACCTGGCCGACGCCGGCTACGACTGCGGTCTCGTCGGCAAGTTCCACCTGAACGCCTGCTTCGGCGGACGGTCCGAGAAGCGCCTCGACGACGGCTTCCGCGTCTTCCGCTGGGCGCACGATCCGTACCCGGGCTCCTCGGAGAACCAATATCACCGGTGGCTCCACACCCTCCGCCCCGACCTGGCCGGCGCCGAGGACACGGAGGTCGACTACGACACGCTCCCGACCGACCTGCACTACAGCCGGTGGATCGGCAACCAGACCATCGACTTCCTCACCCGCTCCCGCGATCGCGACAAGCCGTTCCTGTTCATCGCGAACTTCTTCGACCCCCACCACGGCTTCGGCGCCCCCGACGACTACGTACGCCGTTACCGCGCGAAGCAACTCACCCGCCCCATCCCCGACGACCTCGCCGGCAAGCCGCCCATCCAGACCGAGGCCTCGAAGGCGTCGTACGCCGGACACGCGCGCGGCTACACGTCGTACTCCTCCGAAGAACTGCAAGAGGTCAAGGCCGCGTACTACGCGATGGTCACGCTGGTGGACGACGAGGTCGGCCGCATCCTCGATGCGCTCGACGCGGAGGGGCTCAGCGACGACACTCTCGTGATCTTTACCAGCGACCACGGTGAGATGCTCGGCGACCACCGGCTGATGCTCAAAGGGCCGATGATGTACGAGCAGGCGGTCCGCGTCCCGCTCATCCTCCGCTGGCCCTCCCGGTTGGATCCCGGCATCCGCTGCCCCGAGCTGGTCCAATGGATCGATCTTGCCCCGACCATCCTCACCGCTGCCGGACTGCAGCCTCGCGGTCAGGGTCAAGATCTGTTGCCCTTGGCCACTAATCGGTCGAACGGTCGCGGCTGGGCGCTGAGCGAGTACCGCAACAGCGGCCATCCGTACGATCCACCCGTTCATCTCACCATGCTTCGCCGGGACCAGTGGAAGGTCGTCGTCCAACACGCGACCTCCCGCGAGCGCACCGGCGAGCTGTACGACCTGAGCGCCGACCCCGACGAGCAGCAGAACCTCTGGGACGATCTCTTGCACCGCGACATCCGCACCGACCTGCAAGAGTTCCTGCTCGACGTCCTGGTCGCCACCGAGGACCGCAGTCAGGAACGCGTCGCCGACTGGTAACTCGATGGCGCCACCTGTTAGGTGGTGAAGCGCTGCTCGAACGTGTCGAGGAAGCCTTCGACGAAGCGATACGTGTCTGAGCTGTAGGCGCCGATGCTCCGCTCCGCCTCGAGAGCCTCGCGCATCGCGTCCAGGTACCGTCGCTGCAGGACGGCCATCTGTTCGCGCGTGTCCGGCCTGGTCTCCCGGAGCTGCCGGCTGCCGGACACCAAGCGAGGAAGGATCCGTTCCCTCAGCGCGGTGACCGCTTCGGGATCGATCGGTTCGCCGTCGACGGTCTGCTCCTCCAGCGGTCCGAGCGCGTCGATCGCGGCCTCGCCGATCCGCCGCATCAGCGCCATCACGGAGTCGCGCTTCTCCTCGTCGCTCTCCGGCCGGAACCGCATCCGCGCAATCACCGCGGGCAGCGAGAGCCCGAAGCCGACGAGCGTGATCAGCGCGACGATGAACGCGGCGAGTACGACGGTCGCGCGGTGCGGCGTACCGGCCGGAATGGTCTGGACGGCAGCAACCGTCACGACGCCGCGCATCCCGGCCCAGGCCAGCACCAGCATGCCGCGGGCCGTGATTGGTTCGCGTTCCTCGAAATCCGCATCCGCCTGACCGCGGGCCAGTCGTTTACGCGCCCAGGCGAGGCGAGTCTCCTCCCGCTCCCCCGACGGCTCCATCGCGTCGAGGTGTTCCTCGAACTGGCTCAGCCTGGCCCGCGTCTGCTCGGTGCGATCGCTCGAGCCGAACCGGTACTGCAACAGCGGGAACGTCAGCCCGAGGAACCGCAGGACGACCAGCAGACCCACGACCAGCAGCACGAGCCCCGTGATCTCACCGACCGTCGTCTCCGCGCGGGCGTCGTTGACGAGCTCCGGCAGCTGGTAGCCCATCGCGAGGAAGACGCCGCTCTCCAGAATGAAGCTGATCGTCGTCCAGGTCGTCGCCTGGGTCTGCCGATCACGCGCGCTGAACCTCCGGCTGCCCACCGCGCCGGTCAGGAGACCGGCCATCACCACGGCGAGTACGCCGGACGCGTGCACCTCCTCGGCCGGGAAGTACGCAAGGAACGGTACGGCGAACGAGATCGTCGTGTTCAGCACCGGATCGTCGAGCCGCTGGCGCAGCAGGGCAGTGAGCAGACCGACGACCAGCCCGATCACGACCGCGCCGACGACGGCCCAGATGAAGTCGAGGACCGTGTGGCCGAGGCTGAAATGCGTCGTCACGGCGAGCGCGGCGACCGCTGTCCGCAGAACGACGAGCGCCGACGCGTCGTTGACGAGACTCTCACCTTCGAGGACGGTCATCAGCCGTGGCGGCAGCCCGACCCGGTGCCCGATCGCCGTCGCTGCCACCGCGTCGGTCGGGCTCACCACGGCGCCGAGCGCGGTCGCGAGCGCGAACGAGATGCTCGGGAACAGCGCGTGCACCAGCGCCCCGATCGCCAGTGCGGACGCGATCACCATCACGACCGACAACCACGAGATCAGCGCGAAGTTCCGCCGTACGTCGAGAACCGGCAGCTGGACCGCCGACGCGTACAGCAGCGGCGGGAGGACGCCTGCGAGGATGATCTCGGGCTCGAGGTGGATCGTCGGCGTACTCGGCAGGTAGCTCGCGCCGATCCCCAGCGCGACCAGCAGCAACGGGGCCGCCACCCCCGTCCGCCGCGCGAACACCGATGCCGCGATCATGATCGCGAGCCCCGCACCGGCAATCAGAACGAACTGGTGGTCCACGCGATGGCAGTCTAGGTCCCGCGACCGGCCCGCCAGGGTAATGACCAGGGATTCTCACTGGTGTCATACCAGGTCCGGGGCGGCAGATTAGGTGTCAACGAACCGAGAACATCTCTGGAGGAAGTCATGAGCAGCACCGACCTGAAGCTCGAGGCCGTCGTCATCCCGGTTGCGGACACCGACCGGTCGAAGGAGTTCTACACCGGGCTCGGGTGGCGGCTCGATGCCGACTTCGCGTTCGACAACGGGTTCCGCGTCGTCCAGTTCACGCCGCCGGGCTCGCCGGCGTCGGTCCAGTTCGGCACGAACATCACCTCGGCCACCCCCGGCACGGCGCAGGGGCTCTACCTGGTCGTCAGCGACGTCCAGGCGGCCCGGTCCGAGCTGCTGTCGCACGGCGCCAAGGTCAGCGAGGTCTTCCACCCCGCCGCGCCGGGTGCGCAGTTCGAGGTCACCGACGGGAGCGGACGCGTGGACGGGCGGGCAGACCAGGACGCCAGCTACAGCTCGTTCGCGACGTTCAGCGACCCCGACGGCAACACCTGGCTGCTGCAGGAGGTCACGACGCGGCTGCCCGGCCGGGTCGAGGAGACGACGTACATGAAGGTCGAGGACCTCGAGGCCGCCCTTAAGCGCGCGGCCGCGGCGCACGGCGAGCACGAGGCCCGCACCGGTCAGGCCGACGAGAACTGGCCCGCCTGGTACGCCGCCTACATGTTCGCCGAAGGCACCGGCACCGAGCTTCCGCAGTAGCCCGGGCCAGAACTGGCCCAGAACTGGCCCCGGACTGGCACGGAACTGTCCATGGAGGTCCTTAGCCTGCCCGTATGAACCGGATCGATCGGCTGTACGCCCTCGCCGAGGAACTACGGGCAGCGGGACCGAGGGGGCGTACGGCGCGGCAGCTGGCCGCCCGTTTCGAGGTCAGTGTGAGGACGATCGAGCGCGATCTGAGCGCGCTCGGTCAGGCCGGGGTGCCGCTGGCGACGAAGCAGGGCCGCACGGGCGGGTACAGCGTGGACCGGTCGATGAGCCTGCCGCCGCTCAACTTCACCGCCCGGGAGGCGATGGCGGTCGCTGTCGCACTGAGCGGCAGCGACCACGTGCTGTTCGCCCGCGACTCCCGGACGGCCCTGCAGAAGATCGTCGCTGCCATGCCGAAGCAGGCCCTTGACGAGGCGCGGGCGGCGGCCGCGAAGGTCCGGCTCCTGGTCCGGCCGACGCCTGATCCGGACGGCGACGTCGCCGAGCAGATCTGGCGCGCCGTCCGCGACAACCAGGTGCTGCGCATCTTCTACACCAATGGCGACGGTGTGGAAACCGTCCGCGAGGTCGAGCCTCAACACTGGGTCGTCGGTCCGAAGGGCTCCTACCTGACGGCCTGGTGCCATCTGCGCCAGGAGGACCGGGTCTTCCGGATGGACCGCATCACGAAGGCCGAGCGCACGCCGATCCTGCCGCACCGACCGCAGGCGACCGGCGACCTGCACGTCGACGGCTTCGAGACCAAACTGCCGGCCGCTGCCTTGCATCCCGAGGATCTTTTTCCAACTCCGACATAGGGCTGTCGCGAACCGCTGGAACCGTGGGTTCTACCGAAACAGTTCGACGAAGGAGAGATCCCATGACGAATCCCGCCGCCGGCACGCTGGCCTGGTTCGAGGTCGCGAGCGACGACCCGGACGGTGCGCAGAAGTTCTACGGCAGCCTGTTCGACTGGACGTTCGAGTCGTCCGGCAGCCTCACCTCGGGCGGCCTGGACTACCGCAACATCACCGCCGCCGGCGCCCAGCAGCCGATGGGCGGCATCTTCGGCACCGGCGGCCAACTGCCCAACCACGCCGTCTTCTACATCCTTGTCACCGACCTCGAAGCCACCTGCGCCCAGGCAGAACAGCTCGGCGGCACGCTCGTCAGCAAGAACACCGACCCCGCCCCCGGCACCCCGGCCTTCGCCTACCTGCGGGACCCGTCCGGCAACCAGTTCGGCATCTTCACCCCACCTGCCGCGTAACGCCAGGTCCTGAGGAGCGAGATCCGCGCCGGCGCCGGCGTGTGCAGCCGGCGCCGGCGCGGATCGTGTCGCGGTCGTCAGACCGCGAGGCGGCCGCCGTCGACCGGGAGGGTCGCGCCGTGGATCAGGGAGGCTTCGTCCGAGGCCAGGAAGACGATGCCGGCGGCAACTTCCTCCGGACGGCCCACGCGCTGCAGCGGGGTGGTGCCGGCCAGGCCGTCGAGGTTCTCACCCATCACGGCGGTGCCCTCGGTGCGCGTCGGTCCGGGGCTGACGGCGTTCACCCGGACACCGGCCGCGCCGAACTCCGCCGCCCAGGCCCTGGTCAGCAGCTCCACGGCCGCCTTGCTCGAGCCGTACGCTGCCATGCCGGCCATCCCGAAGTACGCAACCATGGTGGTGACGTTCACGATCGCGCCGGATCCGCGGGCCGCCATCAACGGAGCGAGCTCGGCGACCAGGTAGAACGGCGCGCGCACGTTCACGGCGTACACCGCGTCGAAGTCGCTGTCCACCGTCTCGGCCGTCGGCCCGAACGGGAAGATCCCGGCGTTGTTGATCAGTACGTCGACGTGCCCGCCGCCGAGCTCGATCGCCTGCTTCGCCAGCGACCGCACCTCGTCGAGCCGGGCCAGATCGGCCCGGACGAAGTCCGCCGTACCGCCGGCGGCCCGGATCTCCTCGACCGCCTTCGTCCCGCGCGCGACGTCCCGCCCGCTGATCACGACATGCGCGCCACGCCGTGCGAGCTGGTCGGCCACCGCCCGGCCGATCCCGCTGTTGCCACCGGTCACGAGCGCGGTCCGGCCGGCGAAGTCCTGCGTCATATCCGTTCCCCATCCAGGTTGTTGGAGTGATTGCTCCAATAGTTCGCCGGAGATATTGGAGTATCAACTCCAAAATCGCTACGGTGGAGGCATGACGACCCAGCGGCTGACGAGGAAGGGCCAGGCGACCCGCGACCGGATCGTCGCGGCCGCGGCCCGGCTGATGATCGAGCAGGGCGTCGCCCGCACCACGATCGAGGACATCCAGGCAGCCGCCGGCGTCAGCCCGTCGCAGCTCTACCACTACTTCCCCGGCAAGGACGCGCTGGTGTCGGCAGTTATCGAGCAGCAGACCGCGCAGGTCCTGGAGATCCAGCACAGCGGGCTGGGCAGTCTCGACAGCATCGACTCGCTGGCGAACTGGCGGGATCTGATGGTCGGCATCCTCACCGACGTGCAGTGCGCCGGCGGCTGCCCGCTCGGTTCGCTGGCCAGTGATCTGTCCGAGAGCGACCCGGTCGCCCGGATCCAGCTCGCCGGAGCGTTCGCGCAGTGGGAAGGGCTGATCCGCGAGGGCCTGGTCCAGATGCAGGAGCGTGGCGAGCTCGCCGCGGACGCGGATCCGGCCGAGCTCGCCGTCGCGATGCTGGCAGCCGTGCAGGGCGGCCTGCTGCTGAGCCAGGTACGCCGTGATCCCGCTCCACTGCGGATCGCGGTCGACACGATGATCGACCATCTGCACGCCTTGACCCGTTAGTAGGGTTCACCCATGGGCAGCAGCGTGTACGTCGCATCGGTCGAGGGAACGACCGGGAAGTCGACGGTGGCTCTCGGAGTTCTTCAACAGCTGTCGCGGCGGGTCGGGCGCGTGGCTGTGTTCCGGCCGATCGTCCGCGCCGACACCGCGACCCACGGCGGTCGCGACTACGTGCTCGACCTCCTGATCTCACAGGACGCGGTCACGCACTCGTACGACGATGGCGTCGGGGTCACCTACGAAGAGGTGCACAACGACCCGGACGCCGCGCTCGACACTATCGTGCAGCGGTACCACGCGGTCGCCGAGCACGCCGATGCTGTGCTCGTCGTCGGCAGCGACTACACCGACGTCGGCACTCCGACCGAGTTCTCGTTCAATGCAAAGATCGCGGCCAACCTCGGCGCGCCGGTCCTGCTGGTGCTCAACGGCTTCACCCGTACGCCCCACGACGTACGCACGATCGCCGACCTGGCCGCGGCCGAGCTCGCCGCGAATCACGGCTCGCTGTTCGCGGTCATCGTCAACCGCGCGAGTGACGGCGGACCGCTCGTCGCCGCGCTGGACGGCGTCGGCGCGCCGGTGTTCGCGATCCCGGAGGAGCCGCTGCTGAACCAGCCGCTGGTCGCCGACCTGCTGCCTCCCATCGACGGCCGGCTGGTGAGCGGTGACCCGCAACTGCTGAACCGCGAGGTCACCGGCCTGATGATCGCCGGCATGACGATGCCGAACGTGCTCGACCGGTTGTTCGAGGGCGCGGCGGTCGTGACGGCGGGCGACCGGCCGGAGGTCGTCCTCGGCGTACTGATGGCGCACGCCTCCCGCAACTTCCCGCAGATCTCGACCGTCATCCTCAACGGTGGATTCGAGCTGCCGCCGCAGGTGCAACGCCTGATCGAGGGGCTCGGCGTCACGCTGCCGATCATCGAGACCGACCTCGGCACGCAAGCGGTCTCGACCAGGCTCACCGCGGTTCGCGGCCGTTTGACCAAGGATGCGCCGCGCAAGATCGACACCGCGCTCGCTCTCTTCGACCAGTACGTCGACGGGCAAGCCCTGCTCGACCAGCTCGCGCTCGCGCGGAGCAGTGCCGTGACGCCGCTCATGTTCGAGCATCAACTGGTCGATCGCGCGGTCTCCGACCGCCGGCACATCGTGCTGCCGGAGGGCGAGGAGGAGCGGATCCTTCGCGCCGCCGACGTCCTGCTGCGACGGGGTGTCGCCGACCTCACCCTGCTCGGCGATCCGACGACGATCAGCGCGAAGGCCGCGTCGCTCGGCGTGGACGTGTCCGCGGCGACCGTCGTACATCCGGAGCACAGCGAGCTGACCGAGCGATTCGCGGCGGAGTACCACCGGCTGCGACAGCATCGCGGCGTCGACCTCGACCGGGCGCGCGAGCTGGTCCGGGACGTGTCGTACTTCGGCACGATGATGGTCCAGCTGGGACTCGCGGACGGGATGGTCTCAGGCGCCGTCCACACCACCGCACACACGATCCGGCCGGCGCTCGAGGTGGTCAAGACCGTGCCCGACACGTCGGTCGTCTCGTCGGTGTTCTTCATGTGCCTGCAGGACCGGGTCCTCGTGTACGGCGACTGCGCGGTGAACCCGGATCCGAACGCCGAGCAGCTGGCGGACATCGCGATCTCGTCCGCCGAGACCGCGGTCGCGTTCGGCGTCGAGGCGCGGGTCGCGATGCTGTCGTACTCCACCGGCAGCTCCGGCACCGGGACCGACGTCGAAAAGGTGTCGAAGGCAACGAATATCGTGCGCGAACGGATGCCGCAACTGCCGGTCGAGGGACCGATCCAGTACGACGCCGCGATCGACAGCGCCGTGGCTCGCACCAAGCTTCCGGACTCCCCCGTGGCCGGCCGCGCGACGGTCTTCATCTTCCCGGACCTCAACACCGGCAACAACACGTACAAGGCGGTGCAGCGCTCGGCCAACGCGGTCGCGGTCGGCCCGGTCCTGCAAGGGCTGCGCAAACCGGTCAACGACCTGTCGCGAGGGGCAACTGTGCGGGACATCATCAACACGGTCGCGATCACCGCGATCCAGGCCCAGCAAGGCGGCGCGAAGTGATCGAGCACGTGTTGGTCATCAACGCCGGATCGTCCTCGCTCAAGTACAGCCTCGTCGACTCGGCCTCGGGTGAGGCCGCCGCGACGGGCCTCGTGGAGCAGATCGGCGAGGAAAGCAGCCACCACGTGCATCACGGGCCGAAGGGCGAGTGGAACGACGATCAGCCGATCGCCAACCACGAGGCCGCACTCGAGGCCGCCGTACGGGCGTTCGAGACGCAAGGGCCCGCGCTTGCCGACGTGGACATCGTGGCGGTCGGACACCGGGTCGTGCATGGCGGCGACCGGTTCGCGGCGCCGGCGCTCATCGACGACGAGCTGATCGCGGCGGTGACGGAACTCGTCCCGCTCGCTCCGCTGCACAATCCGGCCAACCTCGAGGGCATCAAGGTCGCGCGGCGGCTACTGCCGGATCTGCCGCATGTCGCCGTGTTCGACACCGCGTTCCACCAGACGCTGCCGTCGTACGCCTACACCTATGCGGTGCCTTATGAGTGGCAGGAGAAGTACGGCGTCCGCCGGTACGGGTTCCACGGTACGTCGCACGCTTTCGTTTCGGCCGAGGCGGCGCGGCTGCTCGGTCGCTCGCCGGACGAGATCAACGTGATCGTGCTGCACCTGGGCAACGGTTGCTCCGCCGCGGCGATCCGCGGCGGGCAATCGGTGGACACGTCGATGGGCCTCACGCCGCTGGAAGGTCTCGTGATGGGCACCCGCTCGGGCGACATCGATCCGGCGATCCACGGACTTCTCGCCCGGGTCGCGGGACGTACGGCCGAGGAGACGGACTACACGTTGAACTCGGAGTCCGGCCTCAAGGGTCTGACCGGTGTGAACGACTTCCGCGAGATCGCCCGGCGCCGTGCAGCCGGGGACGAGCGGGCTCAGCTGGCGTTCGACATCTACTGCCAACGGATCAAGAAATACATCGGCGCGTATTACGCCGTACTGGGGACCGTCGACGCGATCGTCTTCACCGCCGGCGTCGGTCAGCACTCCGCCGAAGTCCGCGCTGCCGCCGTTGGCGGATTGGACGCCTTCGGCATCCACCTCGACCCCGACCGCAACGCCGGCTCCGAAACCTTCGCGTCGACCGACGACAGCCCGGTCGCCGTCCTTGTCATCCCCACCAACGAGGAATGGCAGATCGCCCGCGAAGCCCTGACCGTCGTACACCAGGGCTAGCGTCGAGCCGGGGCGATGGTGAGGGCTGCTTCGGCGAGTTCCGCGAGGCGGTGTGCGCGGGCGGACTCGGCCGGGGTGAAAGGCTCGCCCGGCCGATGGAAGGCGAACAGGCCTGTCCAGGGTGAGGGCACCTTCAGGACGTCGCCTGGAAGTTGTCCGGCCAGCGTGGCCCGGTCCGTGACGAGCTGAGCGCCGAGCAGTTCGGCGACCACGTGCGGGAGTTCGGCCGGGTCCGCGACGACCCGCGCCGACAAGCTCAACGCCCGGGTTTGACCGTCGACGAGCGCCAACGCGGTCGTCGGCCAGACGTGGGTACTGCGACCGCCACCCGCCTCGACCGCCGACTCCAGGTCCGCGGCGGTGATCGCGTCCGGCGTCGCGACGACCAACTCGTCTCGAACTCCGTCGTCGATCGGGTGAACGTGCAGGCCGAGGATGTTGGCGTCCAGGTCCGCGAGCCGGCGAGTGATGCTCTCCAGCGAACCCGCCCGATCGTCGAGTGTCACCCGGATCCGCCACAACGTGCCGATCCCCTGTCGCGGGAGCGCCTTCGGAGCATGCAGCCACGACCGGAGCAAACGCATCGTCGACGGCTCGACCACCCAGATCACCAAAGCGGTCGTCACACTCGCCAGCACGACAACCGACACCACATACGGCGGATGCGCGGCAAGCACGACCGCGTGCAGCGCCAGCTCGACCGGAGCAACCGCGACGAGCTTCGCCAATGTCAACCGCAGCCGCCGGGGGTGAGGCAGCCGTCCACACACGTCACAGGCTGTCCCGCCGGTGAGCGTCGTACGCAACGAATCCATACGCCACAGCGTTGCTGACCAACGTTGCCCCGCTGTTGCCCCGGTATGACGTTTTCTCAGCCCGCGACGCTGCGTACGGCGTCGGTGACACAGGCGAGGGCCAGCAGCCGGACTATGTCGGTGTGAGCCTCGACCTGCCCGGTCGAAGCCGCAACGAATCCGTCGCCGTCGAACTGGGTGTGCGGTGGAGTGATCGCCCTCGCCAGGCCGTCATGCGCGCCCTGGGCAACGACCCGGCAGCCGACCTTGTCGAGGCGGGCGTTCGTGACGACGATCCCGATCGTCGTGTGCGCCCGGCTCTCGCTGAACTCGAACGGCTGCGCCAGCACCCGGACGGCATCGAACGACACGCTCGCCCTGCCGTCGTCGATGTCGCCGAAGGCGTTCACCACGGCCAGGCAGGCGACCACGAGCTCGCCGAGCCGGTGTTCGGCGTACCCGAGCCCGCCGGGCCGCCGACCGTCCGGCCCGCGCCAATGACCGACGTACGCCCCGGCCCCGGCTCCGACCTGACCCTGCAGGATCTGCTCGCCCTTGCATGCCTGGGCCGCCGCATAACCGGCGTCTCCGTCGGGCGCCGCCGACGGATCGCCGGCGGTGAGGTCGAAGAGCGCCAAGGTCGGCACGATCGGTACTGCGCCCGCGGGCGTCATCACGCCGCGACCGAGTTCGCGGTAGTACCGCATGACACCGTCCGCGGCCGCCAGTCCGAACGCTGATCCGCCGGTCAGTACGACTCCGTCGATCGTGCTGACAGCTTTGCCGGGCTCGAGCAGCTCCAGCTCCCGCGACGCCGGCGCACCGCCACGCGCCTCGTACGACGCGACCGTTCCTTCCGGTAGATCAACCACCGTGCAGCCGGTGCGGCCGTCGAAGTCGCTCCAATGCCCGACCCGGACCCCGGGTATCGCGAACGTCGCCATGACACCCAACTTCGCACATCAGGCGGTCAAGCGCGGTCGGCGGACAGCTCCTCGGCGATGCGGATGCCGATCACCAGGCAGGCGGTTGCGGCGGGTGAGGGTGCGTTGAGGACGTGCAGGGCGCGGCCGTCGCGGAGGAACAGGAAGTCGTCGACGAGTTTCCCCTCGCGGGTGACGGCCTGGGCGCGGACGCCGGCGCCGGAGCGGCGTACGTCCTTGACCTCGAGCTCGGGGAGCATGCGACGGGCCTCCCGGACCAGGGCGCGGCCGGTGAGGGAGCGGACGATCTCCTTCGCGCCGGTCCGCGCGTACCGGCGGGCCAGGCGCCACGTGCCTCGGTACGCAGCGGCCTCCCAGACGTCCTTCGGGGCGATCTTCGACCAGCTGTAGCCTTCGCGCGACAGTGCGGGTACGGCGTTGGGGCCGACGTGGACGCCTCCGTCGATACCGCGGGTCAGGTGGACCCCGAGGAACGGCAGGTCGGGGTCGGGCACCGGATAGACCAGGCCCTTCACCAGGAAGTCGCGCTCCGGAACGATCTCGCTGAACTCGCCGCGGAACGGCAGGATGCGCACTCCCGGCTCAAGGCCCGACGCACGCGCGAGCCGGTCGCTGTGCAGTCCGGCGCAGACGGCGACGCGATCGGCCTCGATCACCTCGTCCGTCGTTCGCACGCGGGCGGTCGAGCCCGCATTCTCGACCGAGGTCACCGAGATTCCGGTACGAATCTCTCCGCCCGCGGCTTTGACGTCCTCAGCGAGCGCGGCGGCAACCAGTTTGAAGTCCACGCGGCCGGTGGAGTCGACGGCCAGCGCGCCCTTGACGCGGAGGTGCGGTTCACGTTCGGCCACCTCGCCGAGGGTCAGCCGGCGAACCGGTACGCCGTTCTCCTGGCCGATGCCGAACAGCCGGTCGAGCTGCGGCAACTCGGCCTCGGACGTCGCCACGACCAGCTTGCCGGGGACATCGAGCGGGATGCCCTTCTCCTCGCAGTACTCCTTCAGCGCCGCCCCACCGGCTACGGCGAACCGCGCCTTGAGCGAGCCGGGCCGGTAGTACAGGCCGGAGTGCACGACGCCGGAGTTGTGCCCGGTCTGATGCGCGCCGACCGACGGCTCCTTCTCCAGCACGACAACCGGCGTACCAGGGTCACGCTGCTGCAGGGCACGCGCCACCGCCAGCCCGACAATCCCCCCACCAACCACCACCGCTGATCTCGTCACGCTGTAAAGAGGTCCCTCCGGTCGCCAGAAATACATCCATCGGGAGCCCGGCTGAGGCCCCGGCTTCGAGGTTAGTGCGTGTGGGCGATTTGTTCCTCGATGCGGAATTCGAGGCCGTCGGCGGCGGCGAGGTAGACGTCCTGGTCGACGAGGTTGCCGTCGAGGCGGAGTAAGCCGCGGGGGCTGTCGTAGAAGTGGCCGGTGGGGAGGGCGGCGGACATTTCGATCGAGCCGCTGATCTCGCCGAGGCGGGCGAGGAAGCGGATGGCCTCGTAGCAGGATTCGCCGACCGCGTTGAGCGCGGGCGCGAACGGGCCGAAGCGGGTGTAGTACTGCTGGGCGAACTCGCTGCTCTCCACCGTCGACAGACCGTCGAAGTACGCCGCGGCCGCGTAAACACCGTGGTTCGCGCCGGGGCCGGCGCCGAGCAGCGTGTTCTCCTCGATCGCCGTGCTGAGGCGGAGCAGGTCCTCGCTCAACCCGGCGCGGGCGAACTGACGGTTGAAGTGGACCGCGTCCTGCCCCATCAGCAACATGATCACGCCGTCCGCTTTTGTTGCCTTGAGCCCGTTGATCACCTCGGTGAAGTCGGAGGTGCCGAGGGCAACATAAGCCGACGCGACGATGTCCAACGCCTCCTGCGCAACGGATCCGGTGACCCGCGGATACACGTAGTCGTTGCCGACGACAACCCATCGCCGGGCGCCGTGATGTTCACGGAGCCAGCGGGCCGCCGGCAACAACTGGTTGACCGGACGCTCGCCGAGCATGAACACCCCAGGCGTGTCGTCGCTCCCTTCGTGCATCGCGGCGAACGCGTACACGACCCGTCCACCGATCCGTCGCGTCAGCGCCACGCGTACGGCGGAGATGTGCCACCCGGCCACCGCCTCGACCCGTCCGGAGTCGACCAGCCGCCCGACCTCCTCGGCGACCACCTCAGGGGAACGACCGGCATCGACCTGAACCAGCTCGACCCGGCGTCCGGCGATGCCGTTGCGCGCGTTCAACTGCTCGACGGCCAGCTGACCGCAGGCGAGACAGGACGGCCCGTAGATCCCGGTCGGCCCCTGCAGCGGCACCACGAAGGCGATCGGCAGTACGTCGGAACGCCGCACGATCACCTCCTCCTCGCCGGACGGGCGCGACCTCAGTGTGAACGAATCGGAGGCGGAACTTCGAGCGAACGGCTATATTTCCCAGCACCTGAACCGACGAGGGGGTGCGGATGGCGTCGAGCCTGCTCCTGCTGCTGAAGCGGGTCGAGCGGGAGATCGAGCTCGGCCTGTCGCCGCTGCTCGACGAATTCGGGCTGACGATCGAGCAGTGGCGGATCATGGCCGCGCTGCACGAGGAGCCCGGTCAGCCGATGTCGCTGCTCGCGGAGTCCGCCGTACTGCCGGCCGCGAGCCTGACCCGGCACGTCGACAAGCTGGTCGAGCGCGGGCTCGTGCTGCGCCGCGTGCAACCGGACGACAAGCGCCGCATCGTCACCGCCCTCTCCCCCGTCGGCGCGACCGTCGCCGATCGCCTCGGCGCCGCGCAGCACGCCCTCGAGGCCCAGCTCCCGGATTACTTCCAGATGGAAATACACGAACGTAGCGGATCGGCAACACACAGGTAACACGGCGTTCCTAGGTTCCTTCCATTCGGGTGCATCCCCGCCGGCAGCGTCGCCGGTACGCCGGAGCACCGCTCGCCCGAAGGTGCCGCAGGAGTTCCGCCATGACTGTTGAACCCTCGCTCGAACCCTCGCTCGACCCCTCGCTCGGTCAGGGCAGCCCCGCTTCTCCCGGTCAGAACACCGCGACCCGCGAGACCTTGGAGGACTACACCCTCCGGTTCGCGCCGCGCAGCTACCGCAAGTGGTCAACCGGTGTCGTCGCCGTCTCGGCCCTCGGCGGGATCGCGTACCTCGCCGACTTCGCGATCGGCGCGAACATCGGCATCTCGTACGGGACGACCAACGCGCTGTGGGGTATCGCGATCTTCGCGGTGGTCATCTTCGCGACCGGCCTGCCGCTGGCGTACTACGCCGCGCGGTACAACATCGACCTCGACCTGATCACCCGCGGCAGCGGCTTCGGGTACTACGGCTCGGTCGTGACGAACGTGATCTTCGCGTCGTTCACGTTCATCTTCTTCGCGCTCGAAGGCTCGATCATGGCGCAAGGCCTGAACCTCGGGCTGCATGTGCCGCTCTGGCTCGGGTACGCCGTGTCCACACTCGTGATCTTCCCGCTGGTGATCTACGGGATGAAGGTGTTGTCGACGCTGCAGGTGTGGACGACGCCGCTCTGGCTGATCCTGATGGTGCTGCCTTTCGGCTATCTGGTCGTCTCACACCCGTCGTCGGTGTCGACGTTCTTCGACTACGGCCCGGACGCCGACTTCGGATCGATGCTGCTCGCGGCCGGCGTCTGCCTGTCGCTGATCGCGCAGATCGCGGAACAGATCGACTACCTGCGGTTCATGCCGCCGAAGACACCCGAGAACTCGCGCCGCTGGTGGACCGCCGTACTGCTCGCCGGCCCCGGCTGGGTGATCTTCGGCGCGCTGAAGCAGATCATCGGGCTGTTCCTCGCCGTCTACATCATCGCCCGAGTCGACGGCGGCACCGCGATCGCGAACCAGCCGGTACACCAGTTCCTGGAGATCTACCGCGACTTCCTGCCGGGATGGCTGGCGATGACGCTGGCCGTCGTACTCGTGGTCATCAGCCAGGTCAAGATCAATGTGACCAACGCGTACTCCGGTTCGCTCGCCTGGACGAACTCGTACACGCGGCTGACCCGGCACTACCCCGGCCGGCTCGTGTTCCTCGGGTTCAACCTGGTGATCGCGCTGGTGCTGATGGAGGCGAACATGTTCGACTTCCTCAACACCATCCTCGGGTTCTACGCGAACTGCGGGATGGCGTGGATCGTGGTCGTTGCCTCCGACATCGTCTTCAACAAGTACCTGCTGAAGCTGTCGCCGAAGGCGCCCGAATTCCGTCGCGGCATGCTGTACGCCGTCAACCCGGTCGGCTTCGTCTCGATGGCGGCGGCCGCGGGTGTCTCCATCCTGGTCTTCTTCGGCGGCCTCGGCGACACGATCAAGCCGTACTCACCACTGGTCGCGATCGGCCTGGCCCTGGTCCTGCCGCCCGTCCTCGCGATCATGACCCGCGGCAAGTACTACCTCCGCCGCCCCGACGACGGCCTCGACCTCCCCATGTACGACGAACACGGCAACCCGTCCGGCGAAGTACTCACCTGCCACGTCTGCCGCCAGGACTACGAACGCCCCGACATGACCGCCTGCCAAACCCACGCCGCCGCCGTCTGCTCCCTATGCCTGAGCACAGACAAGGTGTCCGACCACGTTTTACCGTTGCCATCGTGAACTTCACTCCAGCTGATGTTGAGAAGCTGCTGCTCTCCGTGGCCGGCATAGTTGCTCGTGACCGGCTGGCGCGGGGGGTGCTGCTGAACCACCCGGAGGCGGTGGCGTTGCTGAGCACGTGGGTGATCGAGAGGGCACGTGAGGGTGCCCGCGTCGCCGACCTGATGGAGAGCGGCCGCCTGGTGCTTACTCGAGATCAGGTGATGCCGGGGGTAGCCGAACTCCTGCACGACGTACAGGTCGAAGCGACCTTCCCGGACGGCCGGAAGCTTGTCACCATTCATGATCCGATCATCTGAGGGAGAGATATGAGTGCTCCGGGTGAGATTCGCGTTCGTCCTGGGACCATCACGTTGAATGCGGATCGGTCGGAGGAAGAACGGTTGCGCTTGGTGATCGTGAACACGGGTGACCGGCCGATCCAGATCGGGTCGCATCTGCATCTGCCTGATGCCAATACCGCGCTCGCGTTCGACCGGGAGGCCGCGCGTGGGTTCCGGCTCGACATACCGTCGGGGACGTCGCAGCGCTTCGAGCCCGGGGCGTCACGCGAGGTGGATCTGGTGGCACTGAGAGGTAACCGTCAGGTGCCGGGGATTCAGGAGAAGCGTGATGGTTGAGATTTCGCGGGCGGCGTATGCGGCGTTGTACGGGCCTACCGTCGGGGATCAGGTTCGGTTGGCTGATACCGACTTGTGGGTGGAGGTTGAGCAGGACTTCACCGTCGGCGGCGAGGAGGTGGTGTTCGGGGGCGGGAAGTCGATTCGGGAGTCGATGGCGCAGGGTACGGCGACGCGGGCCAAGGGTGCGCCGGACACCGTGATCACGAACGTGCTTGTGGTGGACTGGTGGGGCATCGTGCGAGCCGACGTCGGGATTCGCGACGGCCGCATCGTCGCGCTGGGTCGTGCCGGGAACCCGGACATCGCGGACGGCGTACACCCCGACCTTCGCATCGGCCCGTCCACCGACGTGATCGCAGGCGAGGGTCGCATCCTCACCGCCGGCGCGATCGACTCGCACGTCCATCTGCTCTCCCCGTCGCAGCTGCACGAGGCCCTCGCAACCGGGATCACCACGATCGTCGGCGGTGGGACCGGGCCGAGCGAGGGTTCCAAGGCGACCACGGTCACCCCCGGCGCGTGGCACCTCGAGCAGATGCATCGCGCGCTGGACGCCGTGCCGCTCAACATCCTCCTGCTCGGCAAGGGCAACACGGTCAGCGCGGACGCCCTCGCGGAGCAGGCGCTCGCGGGTGCGGCCGGCTACAAGGTCCACGAGGATTGGGGCTCGACGCCGGCCGCGATCGACTCCGCACTGCGCGCCGCGGACGAGTGGGGCCTGCAGGTCGCGCTGCATGCGGACAGCCTGAACGAGGCCGGTTACGTCGAGTCGACGCTCGGCGCGATCGCGGGCCGGTCGATCCACGCGTTCCACGTCGAGGGCGCCGGCGGTGGTCACGCGCCGGACATTCTCTCGATCGCGGCGTACCCGCACGTCATTCCCGGATCCACCAACCCGACCCTGCCGCACACCGTGAACACGGTCGCCGAGCACCTCGACATGCTGATGGTCTGCCACCATCTCAGCCCGGACGTCCCGGAGGACCTCGCGTTCGCGGAGTCGCGGATCCGGGCCACCACGATCGCGGCGGAGGACATCCTGCACGACCTCGGCGCGCTCTCGATCACCTCGTCGGACGCGCAGGCGATGGGCCGGATCGGCGAGGTGATCACCCGCACCTGGCAGGTCGCGCACGTGATGAAGCACCGCCGCGGCGCGCTCGCCGGCGAGCTTCCCGCCGACAACGAGCGGGTACGCCGGTACGTCGCGAAGTACACGATCAACCCGGCTGTTGCCCACGGCATCGACCACGAGGTCGGCTCGGTGGAGGCCGGCAAGCTGGCGGACCTCACCCTCTGGGATCCGCGGTACTTCGGGGTCCGCCCGAGCCTGGTGATCAAGAGCGGCGCGATCGCGTGGGCCGCGCTCGGCGACCCGAACGCGTCGATCCCGACGCCGCAGCCGGTGCTGATGCGGCCGGCGTTCGGCGACGCGATCGGCGCGGATCTCTCGTACACGTTCGTGTCACCCGCGGCGCTGGAGGACGGGCTGGCCGAACGGCTGCAGTTGCGCCGGCGGCTGCTCGGCGTACGGCCGACGCGGGAAGTCGGCAAGGCGGACATGAAGAACAACAGCGCGCTGCCGAGCATCGAGATCGATCCGGAGACCTTCGCGATCGAGGTCGATGGAGAGCTCGTGGAGCCGTCGCCCGCGGAGGTGCTTCCGCTCGCCCAGTTGTACGCGATGTTCTGATGGGTACGGCGGAGTTGGTCGCGCTGATGCTCGCCGACGGACGCCTACCGACCGGCGGCCACACCCAGTCGGCGGGCCTCGAGCCTGCCGTGCGCGCCGGACTGGGCGCCGATGGCAAGCAGCTGTACGAGGTCCCGGCCTACGCCCGCGACCGGATCCGGACAGTCGCCCGCGTCGACGCCGCGGTCGCCGTCCTGGCCCGCCACGTAGTCCTCACCACCGCCACACCAGCGAGTCGTGCGGATTGGTCGACACCCCCTTCGCCGAGTCGTGAAGCCTGGTTGCCGAATCACAACCCCAACTCACGACTCGACGCCGACCGGCTCGAGGCGGTCGAGCCGCCGGGTGGAAGGCCGCGTGGAAGGCCGGGTGGGCTTGGTGGGTTGGGGGTGGTGGAGGGGGCTTGGGCTGGGCGGACGTCTTCGCATGTGGTGCGGGGGGTGGTTCGGCGGCAGGGGCGGTTGTTGTTGCGGCTGGCGGGGCGGGTTTGGCCGGGGGTGACCGAGTATCTGCCGGCTGATCGGGAGGTTGCGCGGCCGATTGTGTTGGGGGTCGTGGCGGCGGTGACGGGGATGTCGGCGGAGCAGGTGGCGCGGGTTAGTGCGTACGACGATGCGCAGACCGTGGTTTCCGCGTCGTTGAAGCTGCTGCCGGTGGACCCCGCCGAGGCCGCCACCTGGCTCGCCGCCCTCCACGACGACATCGAAGAGCTTGTCGCCGACGTCGCGCCGCTGACCGACGTCGACAAGATCCCCGCCAACGCCGCCCCGCTGATTGATATTCACGCACAGAACCACGCGACCGAGAGAATGAGGTTGTTCCATGCCTGAGACCCGCTCCTTCCGGCTAGGTGTCGCCGGCCCGGTCGGCACCGGCAAGAGCTCGCTCATCGCGACGATCTGCCGCGAACTCGCCGACGAGCTCCGCCTGGGCGTGATCACCAACGACATCTACACCGACGAGGACGCCCGCCTGCTGCGCTCCGCCGGCGTACTCGACCCGGCCCGGATCCGCGCCGTCGAGACCGGCGCCTGCCCGCACACCGCGATCCGCGACGACGTCACCCCGAACCTGATCGCGGTCGAGGACCTCGAGCGCGACTTCGCCCCGCTGGACGTCGTGCTCGTCGAGTCCGGCGGCGACAACCTCACCGCGACCTTCTCCCCCGCGCTCGTGGACGCCCAGATCTTCGTCCTCGATGTCGCCGGCGGCGGTGATGTCGCGCGCAAGGGCGGACCGGGGATCGCCCGGGCGGATCTGCTCGTCGTGAACAAGACCGACCTCGCGCCGTACGTCGAAGTGGACGTCGAGCAGATGGTGAAGGACGCAGAGGCCGCCCGCGACGGGAAACCCGTCCTCGCGCTCTCCCGAAAAGATCCCGCCTCGATCGCCAGGCTCAAGGAATGGGTCCGGAACATGACGGCCCACGTGAGGACCGGCGATCACACGCCGGTCGACCCCGGTCCGATGGCGCCGCACTCTCATATCGGCGAGGACGGCAGCGTGATCACCCATGTCCACACGCATTGACGTCACGGCCGACCCAGTCCGCGACCGCTGCCTGCTGACGACCGACCACCTGTCGCCCCGGCGGCTGCACGGTCCGCCGGGCGTGGTCCGCGTCGCCCTCGTCGCGGCAGGCGCGCTCCTGCTCGCGGGCGACGAAGTACGCATCGAGATCGCGGTCTCCGGTCCCACAAGGCTCGAGATCGTCGAGACGGCCGGCACTGTCGCCTACGCGATGCGCGGCGGTTCCGCCCGCTGGGACGTAGACATCCGCCTCACCGACGGCGCCAGCCTCCAGTGGTACGCCGAACCGTTCGTCGTCTCCGCCGACGCCGACGTCACCCGCACGACGACCGCACGCCTCGAGACCGGGTGCACCGCTCAGCTGCGCGAGTCCCTCGTCCTCGGACGGTACGGCGAGGTCGGCGGCACACTCCGTACGGCGACCCGCGCCTGGCTCGACGACGACCTCCTGCTCGCCGAAGACCTCGACCTGTCCCCCGAGACCCGCAGCGGCTGGGCGATCCTCGGACCGGCCCGTTGCCTCGATACCGTCACCACCCTCGGGTTCCGCCTGCCGGACACGCCGCACACGCTCCAACTCGAAGGATCCGGCTCGATCGCCCGGCAACTGCTGCACGAGCAACACGAGAGCGATCTCGTCCAGACGCCTGTGTGATGGTCAGCGGGGCTCCGCGGACTTAGTCTGGACCGGTTCGGCAACTGCGGCGTTCCGGAAGTTCGTCGTGGTCTCACCGCTGGGAGGGCGGACGGACGGTGGAACATGGCGGCGGAGCAGAGGCGGCACGACCACAACCGACGGCGCTGCTCGGGCGCCGGTCCGAACGCGCCGTACTCGACCAGCTACTCGCCGATGTCGGTAACGGCGGCAGCCAGGTGCTCGTCGTCCGCGGAGAGGCCGGTGTCGGGAAGACCGCACTGCTGAACTACGCCACCGACTCGGCGCCGGATCTGCGGCTGCTGCGCGCGGTCGGCGTCCAGTCGGAGATGGAGCTGGTGTTCGCTGCTCTGCACCAGCTGTGTATGCCGCTGCTCGACCGGATGAAGCGAATCCCTGAGCCGCAGCGCCGGGCGCTCGCGACGGTCTTCGGACTTGCTCCCGGGCCCGCGCCGGATCGGTTCATGGTCGGGCTCGCCGTACTCAGTCTGATCTCCGATCTCGCCGCCGAGCAGCCGGTGCTGGTCGTCGTCGACGACGCTCAGTGGCTCGACTCCGCGACCGCTCAGACCCTCGGGTTCGTCGCCCGCCGGATCGGGAACGAGGCAGTCGGTCTGTTGTTCGGCGCGCGCGAGGTCGGTGTGGAGCTGAACGGTCTCCCGGACCTGGCGGTCGACGGGCTGCCGGACGACGAGGCGCGCGCGTTACTCGGCTCGGCGGTCGAGTTCCTGCTGGACGCTCCGATCCGGGACCGCATCGTCGCCGAGACCGGTGGCAACCCGTTGGCGTTGCTGCAGTTGCCTCGGGGCCTGACGGCGACCCAGTTGGCGGCCGGGTTCGGTCTGCTGGGTGGGCAGGGGTTGCCGGGGCGGATCGAGCAGAGCTTCCTGCGGCAGGCCGATGAGCTGCCGCCGCCGACGCGACGGCTGCTGCTGGTCGCCGCGGCCGAGCCGGTGGGCGATCCGGTTCTGGTACGCCGGGCCGCCGATCAGCTCGGGATCGATGCCGCGTTCGCGGAGATCGACGGCCTGTTGAGCTTGGGTGAGCGGGTGACGTTCCGCCATCCGCTGGTGCGGTCGGCCTTGTACGGGTCGGCGTCGGTGACGGAGCGTCGCGCCGTACATCTGGCGCTCGCTGGCGCTACGGATTCGGTCGCTGATCCTGACCGGCGGGCCTGGCATCTGGCTGCGGCCGCGACCGGGCCCGACGAGGCGGTTGCCGTCGAGCTGGAGCGGTCCGCTGATCGCGCGCAGGCGCGCGGCGGGTTCGCGGCGGCCGCGGCGTTTCTGCAGCGGGCGGTCGCCCTGACGCGTGATCCGGTACGCCGGACCGAGCGCGCACTCGCCGGAGCACAGGCGAGCGTGCAGGCCGGCGCGTTCCGGACCGCCTGGGAGCTGCTCGCGACGGCGGAGGCGGGCCAGCTCGACGATCTCGGTCGCGCACGGATCGACCTGCTCCGCGCCGAGGCGGCCTTCGCCCAGCAGCGCGGCCGGGACGCCCCTGGCCTGCTGCTGCGCGCCGCCCGCACGCTCGAACCCCTCGACGCGCGCCTGGCCCGTGACACCTACCTCGACGCCTGGAGCGCAGCGCTCTTCGCAGGCCAGTTGGCGGCAGGCACCGGCCTCCGCGAAGTCTCCCAAGCCGCGATGGCCGCGCCGCGCCCCGACGCGCCCGAGCGCAGTTCTGATGTGTTGCTGGATGGGTTCGCGTTGTTGTTCGCGACCGGGCGCGATGAGGCGGTGCCGTTGCTCAAGCGGGCTGCCCGCGCGTTCGGCGACGGGGAGGTTTCGGCCGAGGAGATTCTGCGCTGGGGGTGGCTGGCTACGGCTGCGGCCGCGACTGCGTGGGACATCGAAGCCTGTCTGGCGGCATCCGTCCGCCAGGTGGAGACAGCGCGAGGCGCCGGGGCGCTGGCCGTACTCGCGGTCGGCGTCAACGTGCTCGGGCAGGTGTTCGCGATGGCGGGAGACTTCGCCGAAGCGACCTCGCTCCGCGCCGAGGCAGACGCCGTACGCGAGGCCACCGGCACCCACATCGGGCCGTACGGCGCGCTCGTGCTGAGCGCGCTGCAAGGACGCCCGGACGACGCGTTCCCGTTGATCGACGACACCATCGCGCGGACGACGGCCGAGGGTCAGGGTACGGCGGCGCAGTACGCGCGCTGGGCGAAGTCCGTCGTTCTGAACGGACTCGGTCACCACGCCGAAGCGTTGCCCTGGGCAACTCTCGCCGCCGAGGACACACCGGAACTGTTCGTGTCCTCCTGGGCGCTGAGCGAGCAGATCGAAGCCGCCGCACACAGCGGGCACCTCGACGAGGCGGCCGCCGCCCTCGCCCGCCTGCAGGAGAAGACACGCGGCACGGACGAACCCTGGGGACTCGGCGTCGAAGCACGTGCCCGCGGGCTGGTCCACAAGTCGGAGGAGGCGTATTCGGAGGCGATCGAGCACCTGAACGGCACCCGGCTGCGCCCGGACCTCGCCCGCACCCACCTGCTGTACGGCGAATGGCTGCGTCGGCAGACGCGCCGCGGCGACGCCCGGACCGAGCTGCGTACGGCGTACGAGATGTTCTCCGAGATCGGCATGACCGCCTTCGCCGACCGGGCCCGCCGCGAGCTCCAGGCGACCGGCGAGACGGTACGCCGGCGCGCGGCCGCCTCGACCGCGGGCGACGAGCTCACCCCGCAGGAACGCCAGATCGCCCTGCTCGTCCGCGACGGCCTCTCCAATCCCGAAGTGGGCACCCGCCTGTTCCTCAGCCCCCGCACAGTCGAGTGGCACCTCCGGAAGATCTTCGACAAGCTCTCGATCAGCTCCCGCCGCCAACTCCGCGACGCACTCCCCGAAGCCGGCTAGCCCGGGATCAGCTGCTGTCCGCCGTCGACGTCGTACGTCGCGCCGGTCAGAGCCGTGTTCGTCATCAGGTGGACGACCAGCGCCGCCACGTCCTCGGGGCCGACAACTCGCCCGATCGGCAAGGTGGCCCGTAGCTGCGCGCGACGCTCCTCGAGCTGGTCTCCGAGCAGCCGCGCCGACAGCGGCGTGTCGACGAAGCCGGCGGCGACCGTGTTCACCCGGACCGGGGCGATCTCGACGGCCGCGTTCGCCACGATCGCGGACTGCGCGGCCGTCGCGATGGCAGCGAGCATCAGCCCGACCCCCGGCCGCCGCGCGCCCGTACCGCTGATGAACGTCAGCGACCCGCCCGCACGAACCCTGCCGATGCACAACCGGGCGATCCGCAACGAGCCGACCAGATGCTGGTTGATGAACCGCTCGGCTTCCTGCAGATCGAGCTCGGCGAGCGGCGCGTAGAACGGACCGCTCCCGCCCATCAGGATGTGGTCGAGCTGCTCGGGCAGCTCGCCGAACACCCGTTCGACGTCCGCCGAATCATCCAGGTCGACGGTCAGCGCGCTCTCGGCACCGACTTCGACGGCCGCCTTCTCGAGCCGCTCGCGGTCACGTCCGGTGATGATGACCCGTGCGCCGTTCGCACGGGCCAGCCTCGCGGTCTCGAGCCCGATGCCGGCACTGCCGCCCATCACGACCACGACCTGCCCGGCGAGACTCGTAGTTGGCTCAGACATCGTGCTCTCCTAGTTCGAATCAGTTGGATACCGGTACGGCGCAACCGTGCACGCGAGGTGTCGCCGGAAGCTGAGCGGCGGACGGGCGACCGCGGGCGACGAACACCATCGTGATCACCGCGGCGACAACGCTCAACGCTGCCATCACGAGCATGGCCGCCTGGTACCTGTTCGCCAACGGCCCGGCCAGCTCGTCCGAGCTGCCCACGCCCAGCAGCGCAGGAACGAGCGCGATCAGAATCACCCCGCCGACGCGCGACGCGGCATCGTTGATCGCGGATGCCTCGCCCAGATCGGCATCGTCGACAGCTGCCAGCACACCGGCTGTCAGTGGAGCGACCGTCAACCCGATGCCGAGACCCCACAACAATGCGCCAGGGAGGATCGCCTGCACATAGCTTTGGCCGGGCTGCGCAGCGGACAGCCAGGCGAACCCACCGGCCACGATCAGGATGCCGATGGCCATCGGCCAACGCGTGCCGACCCGTGCGACCAGACCGCCGACGAACGGCGAGACCAGCAGGAACACAGCAGACTCCGGAATCAGCGCCGCACCCGCCTCGGTGGCGCTGTAGCCCAGGCGCAGCTGACATTGCAGGACAACCAGGTAGCTGGCGGCTGACAACGCGCCGTAGAAGAGGAGGGTCGCGGCGTTGATCGCGACGAACTGCCGGATCCGGAACAGCGCCGTACGCAGCATGGGCGCCGACTGTCTGTTCTCCACCGGAATCAGTGCGACCAGGCAGACCACGCCGAGGACAGCCGACACCAGGACCGGAGCACTGGCCCAGCCTGACGCCGGTCCAGCCGTCAACGCGTAGATCACGCCGCCCAACCCGACCGCGGTGAGCAAAGCACCCGCGACGTCGACCGACAGGGGACGTCGTTCACGCGCAACCTCCGGTACGCCGCGCAGGACCCACAATCCCGCCGCGATCAGCGGGACATTCAGGAGGAACACGTACCGCCACGAGCCGTGGTCGATCAACCAGCCGCCGCCGTACGGGCCGAGCGTCGTACCGAGGGTCGACAGACCGGCCCAGACACCGATCCCCTTGGCGCGGTCGGCCGACTGAAGCGTCCCGTTCAGCAACGCAAGACTGCTCGGTACGACGAGCGCCCCGCCGGCGCCTTGAACCACTCGCGCCGCGATCAGGGCGCCGCCGTTAGGGGCCGCCGCGCAGCACAGCGACGCGACCAGCATGACGATCAGACCGGCGACGAGAATGCGCCGCCAGCCGAAATGGTCGGCGAGGGCGCCGGCCAACAGGAGCAGCGACGCGACGGTGACGAGGTACCCGGTCAGCACCCATTGGAGCTCGCTCACACCGATCTCCAGGTCGCGGCCGATCGCCGGGATCGCGACGTTGATCATGTAGGCGTCGATGAACCCGACCATCGACGCCAGCACGGTCGCGGCGACAAGCAGAGCGCCGGCCCTCCCCCGTAACGCGACCAGCCCCGAGCCGGTCACCGCAGGCTCACTCATCCGACCTCCCAGGCGTGTCTGCTCCACGATCGAGCCGACGGACCGCGTTGCGCCACTGTTCCGGTCCCTGGTCGCACCAGACCAGGGACACTCCCTGGCCCGCGCACGGCGTGCTCCGCGCGAGCCTGGATGCATTCGAAGGGAGCCCGAATCTGATGGGTGAGTACGACGTGATCGTCCTCGGAGCCGGTGCTCCGGGAGAACACTGCGCGGCAGCGCTGACCAAGGGCGGTGCCAGCGTTGCGATCGTCGAGCGCGAACTGCTCGGTGGCGAGTGCTCCTATTGGGCCTGCATCCCGTCGAAGACCCTGCTGCGACCGGGCGAGGCGCTGGCCGAGGCTCTCGACGTTCCCGGGGCGCGGGAGGCCGTCACCGGATCGCTCGACACTCACGCTGCACTCGGCTGGCGTGACTTCATGGTGTCGAACTACGACGACGCCGGCGCGGTGTCGTGGGCCAAGAGCGTCGGCCTGGAGGTTATCCGCGGCCACGGTCGGCTGGCGGGGCCGCACACGGTCGCGGTGGACGACCGGACGCACACAGCCGAACACATCGTGATCGCGTGCGGTGCCGATCCGGTGATCCCGCCCGCTCCGGGGCTGCGTGAGCTGCCTGGCGTGTGGACGAACCGGGACGTGACCGGGCTGGTCGACGTACCGGACCGGCTGCTCGTCCTCGGCGGTGGGGCGACTGGTATCGAGATGAGTCAGGCGCTGGCGCGGATGGGATCAACCGTGACGGTGATCGAGCGCGACGACCACCTGATGCCTCGTGAACCGCGGGCCGTCGGCGAGGCGATCGCGGTCGCGCTGACGGCCGACAAGGTCGACGTACGGACGGGGACCACTGCGGAGCGCGCTCGCCTCGACGGGGCGACGTACGTGATCGAGCTGAGCGACGGGACCCAGGTCGAGGGCGACCAGATCCTGGTCGCGACAGGCCGACGGCCGCGCGTCGACGACATCGGGCTGGAGACCGTCGGCATCGTCGCGAATCCGCGGGGTATCGCGGTCGACGACAGACTGTCGGCCGGGACCAACCTCTGGGCGATCGGCGACGTCACGGGCCTGTGGCAGCTGACCCACGTCGGTGAGTACCAGGGTCGCGTTGCCGCGAGCAACATTCTCGGCAGGCCGCGGACCGCGGACTACCGGGCGGTGCCGCGCGTCGTGTACAGCTATCCGCAGGCCGCGTCGGTGGGTGATGCCGAGGGACCGTACACGAGCACGATCCAGTTGTCCGGCGTGCCGCGCACCTCGACGTACCTGCGCTCCTACGACACGCAGCCGGGCTTCCTCACCCTCGTCTCCGACGGAACCGTCATCACCGGCGCCTACGCGGTCGGCCCCGAAGCCGGCGAATGGCTCCAGCAAGCTACCCTCGCCATCCGCGCGAGGATCCCGATCCCCGTCCTCCTCGACGTCATCCAGCCGTTCCCCACCTTCTCCGAATCCTTCCTCCAGGCTCTCCGCCAACTAGCCAACGAGTGAGCTTCGCCGCCTCAGAGGGCTGGTGTCATCAGGGCGAGCATTGTTGCCATACCGGCGCAGGAGAGGCCGTGGCAGCCGCACAGGGCTCGGTGGCCTGGGGTGCGGGCGGCGTGGACGACCCACCAGATGGCGGTGATGACGAGGAGGCCGACGGCGGACCAGCTGAGCAGCGTGGTCCAGGCCTCGCCGGACATCAGGCGGGGCATCGCCGCCAGCATCCACACCATGCCGAGGTTCATGCCGGCGTGAGCCATCGCACCGGCGCGCTCGGGGACGGTCTCCAAGCCGGACAGGTGGTAGAAGAAGGCGACCGCGAGCCCGCTGAAGACTGCCATCTGCGCCCACTGGCCGGTCGCCGCCATCGGCCACCACAGCATCACGAGCATGGCCGGGCTCATCAAGGCATGGCTCACGTCGACGACGGTCTCGATCCCCTGCCAGCGCCTCGTGCTCAGCCGCCAAACGCCGTACAGACCCGTCGCAGCGAAGACCGCGGTCAGGACAATCGTCCAGGCTCCAGTCACCACGCCCCTCTAACTCCAGCCGTTGCAAAGAAGTTCCGCTGCTGGGAACTGTTCCCACAACTCGCTCGTATTCACCGGTTGGGGGTTGTGGCAACCAATCGATCAGGAGTGACGTGGGTACGACGCGCCACCGGCGGTGGCTGATTGGGTACGTCGTCCTGCTCGGCGTACTCGTTCTGGCCGCATCGCTGGTCACTACCGCACTGATGGGCTCGGCGAGCTATCTGCCGATCGCCCGCGACTACCCGGGACGGCTGACCGGGCTCGTCACGACCTTCGTCCGTGCGGTGGCCGACCTCTCCTCGCTCGTGACGGTCGGCGCGCTCGCGTCGGCGCTTGTCGCGGGCAAGGCGCGACCGGTGCGCGAGTCGGGTTCCCGCCGGCAGTTGGAGATCGCGGAGTGGTTCGAGCCGATCGTCGTACGCCGGGCTGCCGCCGTCTGGGTGATCAGCTCCGGCCTGCTGATCGCGTTCGACTCGGCCGACTCGAACGGCCTGTCGCTCGGGCGGATCGCAAGCCCGAGCGCGCTCTGGTTCGCGATGTTCTCCGGCGACTTCGGGCGCGCCTGGATGATCACCTGCCTGGCGGCGATCGTGGTCCTCGTCACGAGCGTGGTGACCGTGCGCTGGGTCGCGTACCTGATCGCGCTCTGGGCGGCGCTCGTCGGCTCGCTCGCGCCGGTCGTCGTGGGCCAGGTGCTGGTCGGCCCACGGCACGACTTCGCAGGCGACTCCGCCGTCTACCAGACCGTCGTCGCGCAACTGCTGCTCGGGCTGGCCGTCGTACAGACCCTCAGGCTTGCCACTGGCCGCCGGAACCGAGTCTTCGACCGCGCTCATTGGCGTAGCGTCGCGATGATCGGGGCCGCACTGCTGGTCGTGACCGAGGCCGTTCTGCTGTGGTTCAAGCTGGCCGGTTCATCGCCTTTCGCCTCGGCCACCGGCTGGCTCACGCTGGCCCGGTTGGCCGTGCTCGGACTCGTTGCCGCCGGCCTGTACTCCGTTGCCCGCAGCAAGCTTCCGCGCGGCGCCGTGCTCCTTACCACTGGCACGGCGGCGTTCGTTGCCTGCGGCATCGCGATGACCCGGATTCCCCCGCCCCAGTTCTTCGTGCCGACGTCGATCAGCCAGATCTTCTTCGGTTTCGACCTCAGCAAGCCGCCGGCGTTCGCGACGCTGGTCAGCCAGTGGCGTCCGAACCTGCTCTTCGTGGCCGCAGCCCTCGCTGCCATCACTGCCTATCTCGCCGGCGCCATCAGGATCCGTCGCCGTGGCGAGTCGTGGCCGGTCGGCCGGACCATCGCCTGGACGCTCGGCTGGGTGCTGATCGTCGTGGTGACCAGCTCGGGCATCGGGAAGTACTCCGGCGCAAGTTTCGCGGTCCACATGGCGATGCACATGGCGCTGAGCATGCTGATCCCGATTCCGCTCGTACTCGGTGGACCTCTCACCCTCGCGCTCAAGGCCCTGCCTGCCGCGGCGAAGGACGCACAACCCGGCCCGCACGAGTGGATCGTCGCCGTACTGCACTCCCGGCCGCTCAAGGCGCTCTACCACCCGTTGCTTGTCTTCGGCATCTACATCGGCTCGTACTACGGCCTGTACTTCACCAACGCCTTCGGCACGCTGATGAAGTTCCATTGGGCGCATCAACTGATGAATGCCCACTTCCTGCTGGTCGGTTGCCTGTACTTCGGGCTCGTCATCGGAGTCGACCAGACGCCGCGGAAGCTTCCATCGCTGGCGAAGCTCGGTTTCCTGTTCGCGGCGATGCCGTTCCACGCGTTCTTCGGGGTCATCCTGATGTCTGACGGCGCGATCATCGGCGACTCGTTCTACCAGCACCTCGAGCTGCCGTGGAAGGTCGATCTCGCGGCGACTCAGCACACCGCGGGTGGGATTGCGTGGGCCGGCGGCGAGATCCCGTTGCTGATCGTCGTCGTCGTGCTGGCGTTGCAATGGGCGGTCCAGGACGGGAAGCTTGCCAAACGCATCGATCGCCACCTCGACAGCGGGCTCGACGATTCGTACGACGCCTACAACGCGATGCTCGAGCGCCTTGCCGATCGAACGGCCGACCGAACTGCGGACCGGCCAAAGGAGCTTCGGTGACGTTGACCCGGACCGAGACGAGTTCCGTCGAGCTGCTGGTCGGCGGGATGACGTGTGCTGCCTGTGCCAACCGTGTCGAGCGAGCCCTGAACAAGCTCGACGGTGTGACGGCCAGCGTGAACTACGCGACGGAGCGCGCGATCGTCACCGGGACCGGACCGGATCTCGCGGACCGGGCGACCAGTGCGGTGGACAAGGCCGGGTACGAGGCGACGGTGCGCGATCCCGAGTCCGCCGACGAGCTCGCGGAGCAACTGACCATCAAGCGCGTGACCGCGCTGCGCCGTCGGCTGATCGTGGCGATCCTGCTCGCGATTCCGTTGATGGACGCAACGATCGTGCTGGCCGCAGTACCGTCGCTGCGCTTTCCTGGTTGGGAGATTGTCTCGCTACTCGTGGCGCTGCCGGTTGTCACGTGGGCGGCGTACCCCTTCCACCGCGCCACGATCCGGAACTTGCGTCATCGCGCGGTGAGCATGGACACGCTGGTCTCGCTGGGCATCGTCGTGTCGTTCGGCTGGGCGGCGGTGTCGGTGTTGTTGCCTGGGGCATCGAGCACGGGCAGTCATTGGCCGGGGTTGGCGTCGATCCCGCTCGACACCGGGGCGCTGTATCTCGATGTCGCGGCGGGCATGACCGTGTTTCAGCTCGCGGGGCGGTACTTCGAGACGAGGTCGCGCCGGCGTGCTGCTGATGTGTTCGGTGCGCTGAGCCGGTTGGCTACGCCGACGGCTCGGGTACTGCGAGATGGCGCGGAGGTCGACGTACCGACCGGGCAGGTGGTCAAGGGCGAGGTGGTCGTCGTCAGGGCCGGCGAGATCGTGCCGGTCGACGGGACTGTGCTCGAGGGCGCGGCGGCTGTCGACACGAGCGTCGTGACCGGTGAGCCGCTGCCGCGCAGCGTGCGGGCCGGAGATCCTGTGATCGGCGGGACGATCAGCACGGACGGGCGGTTGGTGCTGACCGCGACGGCGGTCGGTGCGCATACGCAGCTCGCGCAGATGGCGGCTGTCGCCGAGCAGGCGCAGGAGCGGAAGGCTCGCATCCAGCACACGGTCGATCGGGTCATCGTGTGGTTCGTGCCGGCGGTCATCGCGCTCGCGATCGCCGTCACCGTCGGGTGGATCGTCTCCGGTGCGCCGTTCCAGCAGGCGATCGGCACAGGTATCGCGGTTCTCGTCATCGCGTGCCCGTGCGCACTCGGGCTGGCCACGCCGACCGCGCTCATGGTCGGCATCGGCCGCGGCGCCACCCTCGGCATCCTGATCAAGGGCCAGGACGCCCTCGAGGCCAGCGGCGTCATCGACACCATCGTCCTCGACAAGACCGGCACCCTCACCACCGGCGAACTCGTCGTAGACCACATCGACCCCGAACTCCTCCGCTACGTCGTCTCCATCGAACACAACTCCGAACACCCCATAGCCCGAGCCGTAGAACGCCGAGCCGCCGCCGACGGAGTAGAACCCCAACCAGTCACCAACTTCGAGGTCCGCCCCGGCCAAGGCGCAGTAGGCGTAGTAGACGGCCACCGCGTGGTAGCAGGGAACCTCGCCCTGCTCGAAGCCGAAGGCATCACCGCACCGGAGGCGGAGGAACGCGGCGAGGGGTCGGTTGTTTATGTGGGGGTTGATGGGCGGGTGGCGGGGTGGTTCTCGGTTGCGGATCGGTTGCGGGGTAGTGCGGGGGGTGCGGTTGAGGGGTTGCATGGGCAGGGGTTGCGGACTGTTTTGTTGACTGGGGACAGTGAGGTTGTGGCTCGGGGGGTGGCTGCGGAGTTGGGGATTGAGGATGTGCGGGCGGGGGTGTTGCCTGCTGACAAGGCGGCTGTGATCGAGCGGTTGCGGGCCGACGGGCATCGGGTCGCGATGGTCGGGGACGGGATCAACGACGCGGCTGCGCTGGCGACTGCCGATCTCGGGCTGGCGGTCGTGACCGGGACCGACATCGCGCTCAAGTCGGCCGACATCGTTCTCGTCCGCGAAGACCTGCGGGTGATCCCGGACGCGATCGCGCTGGCTCGGCGTACGCGGCAGACCATTCACCGGAACCTGATCTGGGCGTTCGGCTACAACGTGGCCGCCGTGCCGATCGCCGCCGCGGGCCTGCTCAACCCGTTGATCGCGGCCGCCGCGATGAGCCTCTCGTCGCTGTTCGTCACGTACAACAGCCTCCGCCTCCGCGACTTCGGCACCGAGCCCGACACCGAGTAGCTCACCGCGGTACGACGGTGTACCCGCGCCCGCGAATCGCCTCGAAGCTCTGCGCCCGAACCTCCTCGGACGGGAACGCCGCCACAACCTCCTTCGTGTCGAGGTCGATCCCCGCGACCCGGACCCCGAGCGCTTCCAGCACCCCGGTGATCGTGTTCGTGCAGTGCGAGCACGTCATGTCCGGTACCTCGAAAACCTCGTCAACCTGGTCAGCCTCGTCAACACGGTCCATGCCGGTCTCCCCAATCTCCACCAACTCGAGCAACTGAACGAACGTCTCCACGAACGTGTCCACCACCCCGGACAGCAACCGCACCCCGCCCACAGACATGTTGGCCAGGCACCGCGGCTGCTCCCCCGCGGGCAGCAGCGCGTACTGCCGCGAGATCTGCCCGAGCAGTACGTCGTACTTCCGCAGCGCCTCCCCGACGGTCAGCCCCTCCTCGACCGTTGCCCGGCGCAACGTCTCGTGCGCGTCCCCGATCGCGGTCTGCTTCATCTCCCGCAGTACCTCGACCGTCTCCGCCGCGTACCGCACGGTCCCGTCGTCCTGCGCGACCAGCCGCACCGGGATCATCCCGCGCCGGTACGTCGACGACTGCAGCCCCCAGAACCAGGTGTTCGCCACCACCGAGAAGATCCCCGAGTCCCGCAGCCCACGCGCAAACTCAGCGGCACTCCGGTACGGCGTCTGATCCGCAAGGTACGCGTGCTGCACCAGGGCCCGCGACGTCGTATCGATCCCGACCCGCAGGATCTCCACCGGATCCTTGTCGGTCGTCGTCGCATCCATCACCGCGCGATCGTCATCCGTCAACGCCGCGGCACCCGATCCTGCGAACGCCTGCCACATGGCCAGCGTCGCCTCCCGGGCGACCACCGGCACGATCGGCCCGAGCGGACCACAATGAGCGACGTTCGCAACCCCGCCGCTGTCTCGCCAGCTGACCTTCGAGGCGGCGCTCACCACCAAGCCAGGTGGACACGGCCGCATCCGGCTATGCACGTACTCCAACTGCGCCGCCGATAACCGACCGTCGAGCGGCACAACCTCGGGCTCGAGCCGGCGCGGACCACCAAGACTCGCCTGCCCGGACGCAACAGGACCCGCGACTTCGGCCAGCACTCGGGCCGCGGCCGCGCGGTCATAACGGCCACCCGGCAGTCCCGCCATCCGCGACCTCCCCGGCGACCCGTCATCCACGCGCTCCCAGTTTAGGAACGAACCCCGACCCGCGCGATTACTCCGCGTGTCGGATCCTCGTCGCTGCGCGTCTGGACTTTCGCCGGGTTCGGCAGTTGTCTTGGGAGGGTGGAATCCATCGATCGATGGCTGCACCGGCGACACGAAGAGTTCGTCGAGGGTGGGGAGAAACAGCCCGTGCGCGGGCTCGTCGCGGCGTCCTGGGACCGCTCGGTCGCCGCGGGGCTGCACGCCGACACGGCGGCACCGTTTGCCTTCCAAGGCAACGAACTGGCCACCTACCGGGCCGAACATCCGCTGTCGGCCGTCTTCCCGATGCTGTACGACGTCCTCGGCCGAGCAGCCGTGGACAGCGACTGTGTGATGGCGGTCGGCGACAGCGGCGGCCGCCTGCTCTGGGTGTGCGGCCGACCCGACGTACTGCGTGCAGCCGACGGCATCCACTTCAGCGAGGGCGCCTGGTGGGCCGAGCGGCAGGTCGGCACCAACGCGCTCGGTACGTCGCTCGAGGTGACCGCGCCCGTCCAGATCCGATCGGCCGAACACTTCACGGTCCTGGTGCAGCCGTGGTCTTGCGCGGCGGCCCCGATCTACGACCCGGACACGCAGCGCGTCCTCGGCGTCGTCGACATCACCGGCGGCGCCGACGCCAGTTCACCGCAGTCGCTCGCTCTGGTCCGGGCCGCCGCCCGGATGGCCGAGGCCGAGCTCGGGCGGCTGACCGTCCTTCGCAAACTGAACGGCCACACCGGCCATCGCATCCGGATCTCGGCCCTCGGCCGCCCGGACGCCGAGCTACGGGTCGACGACCGCGACCTCCGGCTCAGCCGGCGTCACAGCGACATCGTCGTACTGCTGGCCGAACACCCCGAAGGCCTCACCGCCGAAGAGCTCTCCGACGCGCTGTACGGCGAGGCCGACCACCGCTCCTCGCTGCGCGGCGAGATGACCCGCCTTCGCGCACTCCTCGGCGCGGACGTCCTCGACTCCCGTCCGTACAGGTTCCGCCGCGACATCGCCGCGGACTGGCTCGAGACGGCCGACGACCTCGACTCCCACCTGCTCTCGTCGGCTCTGCGCCGCTACGCGGGCCCGCTCCTCCCGCAGTCCGATGCCCCCGGCGTCGTCGCCTCGCGGAACCGGCTCGAGAACCGCATGCGCGCCGACGTACTGCGGACCCACGACGTCGATCTCGTCGTCGCCTGGACCCGCTCGTACGCCGGCGTGAACGACCTCAGCGCCTGGGAGCACCAGCTGACCCTGCTGTCGCCGGCCTCCCCGCTATGGCCGTCGACCCAGTCCGAAGTACGCCGGTTGCGCGCGGACTACGGCTTGTCAGAACACGCGGATCGCGATCTCCGCAGGCGCTGACAACAGGCTGTCGATCTCGTCGTCGAGCTTCACCAGCGTCACCGATGCGCCCGCCATGTCCAACGACGTGCAGTACTCCCCGACGTAGTTGCGCCGTATGTTGATGCCCTGGTCGGTCAGCACCTTGTGCGCCCGGCCGTAGAGCAGGTACAGCTCGCTGATCGGCGTACCTCCCAGGCCGTTGATCATCAGCGCGACATTGTCGCCCGACTCGTACGGGAGGTCGGAGCGGACCGCCTCGAGCATCTGGTCGATGATGTCGTTCGCGGACGCGAGGGGCTCGCGACTCCGGCCCGGTTCGCCGTGGATGCCGACACCCATCTCCATCTCGTCCGGCCCGAGTTCGAACAGCGGCGAGCCCTTGGCCGGCGGCGTACACGCGGTGAGCGCCATCCCCATCGTGCGCGTGACCGAGTTGACCTTCTCGCCGATCCGGACCAGTTCGTCCAGGTCCGCGCCCTGCTCGGAGGCCGCGCCGACCGCCTTCATCACGAAGAAGTTGCCCGCGACACCCCGCCGGCCGACCGTGTACGTCGAGTCCTTCACCGCGACGTCGTCGTCGATGATCAGCGTCTTCACGTTGAGGCCGTCCGCGGCGCTGAGCTCCTGCGACATGTCGAACGCCATCCGGTCGCCGGTGTAGTTGTTCACCAGGAGCAGCACACCCTTCGGCGACGCGAGCAGCTTGGTGGTCTCGTACACGTAGTCCATCGGCGGTGCGGCGAAGACGTCACCAGGACAGGCGGCATCGAGCATGCCCTTGCCGACGGTCATCACATGTGCCGGCTCGTGCCCGGAGCCGGACCCCTGGATGATCGAGACCTTGTCCTCGCGCGGCGCGTCGGTGCGCATGATCAGGTTGTACTCCGGGACGTACCTCAAGGTCTCGGGGTTCGCCAGTGCGATGCCCTGGAGCATCTCCGGCACGTAGTTCTTGGGATCGTTGACGAACTTCTTCATCCGGAGTTCCTCGCCTTCCACTTTTCTGCTATCTGCTCCATCAGCACGGCGACGGCGGTGGCCCCGGCGTCGACCGATCCCCGGCTGCGCTCGCCGGTGTAGGCGGCCCGGCCGCGCTTGGCGACCAGGTCGATGGTCGCGTCGGCGGCCGACCGGGCTGCCGCGGCCGCACGGTCCATGACCTCGTTGCTGCTCGCACCGGCCGCGAGGGCCTCCTCGATGGCATCGGTCATCGGGACCAGCGCGTCGAGGAGCGTCTTCTCACCGAGCTCGGCGCCGCCGCGGGCCATGATCCCCGCGATCGCGGCCCGGAGCATCGCGACGACGGCCGCACCGTCGAGGGTCGTCGTCGCGCCCGCCGTCATCCCGGCGCGCAGGAATCCCGTTCCCCAGATCGGTCCGGAGGTCCCGCCGATCCGCGACGTCACCAGCATCCCGACCTTCTTCAGGAACGTGCCGATATCGGTGCGGTCCAGCTCGCCGTACTGCGCCTGGAGTTTCTCGAAGCCGCGGGCCAGCGAGTACCCGAAGTCGCCGTCGCCGACGACCGAGTCGAGGTCACCGAAGTACTTCTCGTTGGTGAGGCAGGTGTCGATGATCGTGGTCATCACCAGGTCGACGTCACTCCAGCTGTCACTCATGTTCGCCCTCCGTTGCGACCGGCCAGTTCGGCGAGCTCGGTCAGCGTGAGCGCGCCGACAGGGCCGATGTTCCAGGGGTCCGCGAGGACCTCGAGCTGTTCGCCACCGGGATCGCCGAGGCTGGAGACGACCAGCGCCGCTCCGCTGAAGTCCTCGTCGCGCGTGTAGCCGGAGACGGTCACGACAGTCGACAGTCCGGCTCCGGACGCGGCGAGCAGCCCGTTGCTCGAGTCCTCGATGACCAGCGTGTGATCCCGGACCAGCGCGAGCTGGTGCACAGCCAGCTCGTACACCGCCGGGTCCGGCTTCTTCCGCGGTACGACGTCCCCCGCGAACACGGGCACCCGCGCCGCGACCTCGGCGCCGACCGCTCCGGTCAGCACCGCACGGACCGACGGCTCGGCCGAGGTCGACGCGACGGCAACGGTCCAGCCCTCTCGGAGCGCCTCGGTGATGATTCGCCGTACGCCGGGGCGCGGCGGAACGACTCCGTCCGCGATGAGGTCTGTGAACGTCTTGGTCTTGTACTGGTGCCAAGCAGCGACGACCTGAGCCCGCTCCTCGTCCGTCGACGGCGAGCCGGCTGCTTTCACCACCTCGGGATCGTCGAGCAACGTGGCCAGGCGTTCCTTGCCGCCGCCGATCTTCAGGAGCTGACCGTAGTCCTCGACCGACCAGCGCACCGGAAGGCCGAAGTGCTCGAACGTCGCGTTGAACGCCGGCAGGTGGCCGTCGCGTTCGGTATCGCCGAGCACCCCGTCGCAGTCGAAGATCAGCGCGGTCATGTGAGTCCGCCGCTGGGGCCGCCGCTATGGCCGCCGCTGCCGAAGATCTCGATGTATTCGACGGCCATCGCCTTCACCGCGGCGTGGATGTTCCGGAACAAGGTCGGCGGGTCCCACTTGTCCTGCGCCCGGGCCTGCTCGAGATGCTTCAGCGACGACTTCATGTACGCGACCTTGAGCGCCGTGGAGATGTTCACCTTCGCGCAGCCCCGGCCGATCAGGTCCCGGAACTGCTCCGGCGTCAGCCCGGATCCGCCGTGCAGCGCCATCGGGATCCCGGTCGCGGCGACCAGGTCGGTGATCCGCTGCGAGTCCAGTTCAGGCGTCGAGCGGTAGATACCGTGGGCGTTGCCGATGGCCGGCGCGAACACGTCGACCCCGGTCGTCTCCACGAATCGCGTGGCGACCTCCAAGGACTGGCGTTCCGATTCGGTGTCGGAGCCGACGCCGTCCTCGACGCCGGTGATGCCCTCGATCTCCCCTTCCACGTGGGCGCCGTACCTACGAGCCTCGGCGACGACCTCGACGGTCTGCCGCTGGTTCTCCTCGACCGGCAGCGCGGAGGCGTCGAACAGCACGGAGTTCCAGCCGGCCGCGAGGCAGGAGCTGATCACCTCGCGCTCCGGGCAGTGGTCGAGGTGTAGCGCGACCGGCACCGGCTCGGGCCCGACGGTCGCGTCGAACATCGCCTTGAGGACGTCGCGCCCGACCGACTTCACGGTCTTCACCGACGTCTGCACGATCAACGGCGAGCGCAGTTCCACGGCCGCGTCGACGACGGCCCGCAGGCTCAACTCGTCGACGATGTTGATCGCGGGGACGGCGTACCCCTTGGCCAACGCCTCGTCGACGAGTTCCTTCAACGGTGCGACCGGCATGCTCACTCCTCCCGGTAGCTCCGTCCAGCCTGCCCCTCGGAACGCTGCAGAAAGGCTGCAGCGTCGTCGGGGCCCCGCCGATTACGCCGGCGCGTGCTCCTTGAGGATCGCCATGAACGCGCGCATCCAGGTCGGGTGGTCCGGCCAGGCGCGACCGGAGACGACGGTGCCGTCCACGACCGCGTCACCATCGACCCACTCGGCTCCCCCGGCGCGGATGTCCGGTGCGAGCGCCGGGTACGCCGACGTCTTCCGGCCGTTCAGCACCCCGGCCGCCGCCGGGATGAGCGGTCCGTGGCACAGCTGCGCGACAGGCTTCGACTCGCCGTAGAAGTGCTTCACGATCCGCTGGCAGTCCGCGTCGTTCCGGATGTACTCCGGGGCGCGACCACCCGGGATGACGACAGCGACGTACTCCGCCGGATCCACATCGGCGAACGCGACATCCGCCTGCCAGGTGTGCCCGAGCTTCTCGGTGTACGTGTCGAACCCGTCCACGAAGTCATGCACCACGAACTGCAGCTTCTTCACCTCGGGCGCCGCGATGTCGACGTCGTACCCCTCCTCCAGCAAGCGCTGATAGGGGTAGAACACCTCCAGGTCCTCCGCCGCGTCGCCGGTAAGAATCAGTACCTTCGCCATCAGGCCACTCCTTCTCGAAGACACTCCGTCCACCAGCCAGCCTCTGCCCCCTGCCGACCCCGGTCAAGCCCGGTCAAGGCCCGCTTGACCGGGCGATCGTGTAGACCGAACGCATGGTTCTTCCTGCTGAAGTCGTTGCACCCGAGCGGATCGAGGTACGTCCAGGGCATCGGCTCGCGGTCCGGCGACGTGGCGTGGGCGGCGTACCGCTGCTGCTGGTCCACGGGTTCCCGTGCACGAGCCGGATCTGGTCGCACAATGTGATCCCGCTGGCCGAGGCCGGGTTCGACGTCGTCGCCCCGGACCTGCGCGGCTACGGCGATTCCGATTTCGCGCCTGACGACTTCTACGATTTCAACGCGTTCAACAGCGACCTGACCGGGCTGTTCGACGTACTCGGCTGGGAGCGTGCCGTCGTCGCCGGGCACGATCTCGGCGCGATGATCTCGATCGACCTGGCGAACCGGCACCCCGAGCGCGTCGACCGCCTGGTGATCCTGGACGACTCGATGCCCGATCTGCCGGACGCGTTCGCGGCGGCCGGCATCCCGCCCGGCCGGCCCAAGCCGGCCGTCTACGACTACCACCGCCGCCAGGGCCACCACGCCGACGAATTGGTCGCCGAGCTGGATACCCCCGAACGGCGTCGGCGCTACATCGGCGAGTTCTACGGGCACCGCCTCTGGTGTCCGCCCGACGCCTTCGACGAGGACGACCTGGCGTTCCTGACCGAGCCGTACGGCGACGCGGCCCGCCTGCGCGCGTCGTTCGCCGACTACGAGGTGCTGATGGGCACCCGGCCGCTGTCAGCGCCGGAGCTGATCGATCGCCCGGTGCGGCAACGCGCCCTGGTGCTGATCGGCGCGGACCAGGTCACCGTCGGCGAATACGCCGAGGAACGCTGCGCACTGGCCTTCCCGGAAGGAGTCGGCCCGTTCTGGGTCAAAGGCGCCGGACACTTTCTGCCCTGGGAACGTCCTCGGTTGGTCAATCGGTCCATCCGTTCCTTCTGCGGCGACCTCCTCTAAAGTTCCCCGCCCATGGCGTTCGCCAGTCCGTCGCGGGTCAAGCCGAGCGTCGTCAGGAACTCGGCATCCGCGTCGTTCTCCGGGTCGATCCGCTCCGGCAATCGGTCCTCGAGGGAGTCGGCAACACCAGGACCGTAAGCGCGGCGGATGATCGCCAGCACCTCAGCTTTCGTCATCACAGTCATCGTTGCCTCCCGAGTCAGGCATCCAGCAACCAGGCTAGCCGGGTTGTTCTGCCCGGAAGGCGTCGACTGCGGTCGGGAGGGTGTAGAACACGCGGCCAGGACCTAAACGATCGAGGAAGCCCGCCGATTCGAGGTCGTCGCGCAGCTCCTGCTTGACCCTCGCCAGCGCCAGCACGATGCCGCGCGACTCCAGCTCCTCGCGCAACGCGTCCAGCGCGTCGATCGCGGTGACGTCGATCTGGATGTTCGCCTCGGTGTTCAGCAGGAGCCATCGCGCCGGAGTCGGTGCATCGTCCACGGCCGCGAGCGCCCGCCGGTGGAAATTGTCGGCGTTCGCGAAGAAGAGCGGCGAGTCGTACCGATAGACGACGAGCCCTGGCACCGGCCGCGCGTCGGGGTAGTCGTCGACGTCGTGCATCCCGGCGATGCCCGGTACGTATCCCAGGATGCCGTCGTGCGGCCGGGCGACGCGTCGCAGTACGTCGAGGACCGACAGCGCGATGGCCAGGAGTACGCCGTACAGGACGTCGAGGGCGATCACGCCGACGGTTGTTGCCATTGCCAACAAAAACTCGCTGCGACGGAAGGCGGCGATGCGGCGGAACTCGCCCAGCTCGATCAGCCGGATCGCGGCGAACACCACCAACGCACCGAGGGCGGGGATCGGAAACGTGGCGAGCAGCGGGCCGGCGAAAAGCAGGGTCGCGACGATCGCCGCCGCGGCGACCAGGGAGTAGACCTGACTCTTCGCCCCGGATGCCGTAGCGAGAGCGGTGCGGCTGCCGCTGCTGCTGATCGGGAAGCCGCGGAGGAGGCCCGCGGAGACGTTGGCCAGCCCGAGGACGAGCAACTCCCGGCCCGGGTCGGTCGGCCCGCCGCCGCGGTTGGCGAACGCGCGGCCGGTCAGGACCGTGTCGGTGTAGCCGACCAGTGCCACGCCCACCGCGGGCAGGGCCAGCAGACCGACGTCGTGAAGGGACATCGACGGTACGTGCGGTGTCGGCAGGCCGCTCGGCACCGTGCCGACCACCGCCACTCCCTTGTCGCCCAGCTCTGCCGCCCAGGTCACGAACGCAGCGAGCGCCACGACAACGAGCGGCCCCGGAAGCCGCGGCGCCCATCGAGCCAGCGCAAGCAGCAATGTGAGCGCGACCACCGACAGCAGCACCGGCGCGAGCTTCCACTGATCGATCAGCCGGATCGCCGACACCACCTCGGCGGGCGGCGAATCGCCTTCCACCGGAGCACCGGTCAGCCGTCCGAGCTGGCCGGTCATCATGATCACCGCGATCCCGGTCAGGTAGCCGATCAGCACCGGCTTCGACAGCAGGTCAGCCAGAAATCCGAGGCGTGCGGCCCACCCAACCACGCAGATCACACCGACCAGCAGAGCCAGTACCGCGGCCAGCGCCGCGTAGCGAGCCGGATCACCGGCAGCCAGCGGACCGATCGCCGTCGCGGTCAGCAATGCCGTCGTCGACTCCGGGCCGAGCGACAGCAACCGCGACGAGCCGAGCAGGAAGTACAGCACGAGCGGCCCGAGCGCGACCCAGAGTCCGACCACCGCGGGCAGGCCGGCGAGTTCGGCGTACGCCATCACCTGCGGAACGAAGTACGCAGCGACCGTCAGGCCCGCGACGACATCCGGCCGCAGCCAGCCCCGCTCGTACTGCCGCAGCGTCTCGACCCCAGAAATCTGCCACCGGCCCCTGTCCATCCCCTCAGTGTCGCCTGCGTGGCCGCCGGTCTGGCCGATCCGCCGGTGACTGCGCCGTGTCAGTCCGGACCCTCGCTGGACGTCCTGGCCTCCGGTGGTTATCTCCTGGAGGCCGGGACGGTCCGGCAGATCAGGTAGATGAGGAAGGAGATTGTGGTCACGTAGGGGCTGATCGGGAGGCTGCCGCCGAGCGCCAGGAGGATGCCGCCGACGAGGGAGACGGTCGCGAAGGTGACGCTCAGTACTGGGACGAGCCATGGGGAGGTTGCGACTCGGAGAGCGGCGGCCGCGGGGGTGACCACGATGCTGAGGACAAGTAATGCGCCCACGATCTGGACCGAGATGGCGACCGCCAGGCCGAGCAGCACCATGAACACCAGCGAGAGCACCCGCACCGGCACACCGCGGGCCGCGGCCTGTTCCGGGTCCGAGCTGGCGAACATCAACGGCCGCCAGACGATCAGGAGCCCGAGCAGTACGACGATGCCGGTGACGATCAGCCACGACAACTGGGGCGTGTCCACCGCCACGATCTGCCCCGTCAACAGGCCGAACTTGTTGGCCGCACGCCCCTTGTAGAGGGCCAGGAACAGCACGCCGAGCCCGAGCCCGAACGGCATCAGCACCCCGATGATCGAGTTGCGATCTCGCGCACGACTTCCCAGTACGCCGATCAGGACCGCCGCGATGATCGACCCGGTCAGCGAGCCGGCGACCACGTTCACGCCCAGCAACAGCGCACCCGAGGCGCCGGCGAACGAGAGTTCGCTGATGCCGTGGACCGCGAACGGCAGGTCGCGCATCATCACGAAGACGCCGATCAGACCGCCGACGATGCCGAGCGCCGCGCCGGCGACGATCGAGTTGCGGACCAGCGCCAGCAACTCACCGTAGTTGGTGAAGTTGAAGATCTCGTGCCAGACAGTTGCCGTGAGCATCGACTTCACCCGGCCCGCAGCACCGAGGTGTGATGCGTGTCCTCGGGAACTCCTGCCACCAGCACCCGGCCGCCGGAACGAACCACCTCCACCGGCGACCGGTACAGGTCGCTCAAAGTCGCCGACGTCATCACCTCGTCGACCGTCCCCGTCCGGAAGCGCCCGTTGGCCAGGTAGAGCACGCGGTCGACGTACGGCAGCACCGGGTTGATGTCGTGGGTGACGAAGACGATCGCGGTGTCATGCGTACGGCGACGGCGATCGACCAGGCCGGAGATCGTGCGCTGACTATTCAGATCCAGCGACAACAAGGGCTCGTCACAGAGCAGGAGCTTCGGGTCGGAGACCAAGGCTTGCGCGATCCGCACCCGCTGCTGTTCGCCGCCGGACAACTGTCCGATCGGACGATCCGCGAAGGCGTCGGCGCCGACCGACTCGAGCAGCTCGTCGATCCGCCGCCGACGCCGCGGGTCGGGGCGGCCGATCCCCCAGCGATGGCCGTCCAGGCCCTGGCCGACGACATCCCGGGCCCGGAGCGGTGTGAGCGTGTCGATCCGTCGGTGCTGCGGCACGTACCCGATCTGCGTGCTGCCCCGGTGCGGCGGCGCACCGGCGACCTCAACGGTCCCGGACATCAGCGGATGCAGTCCGAGAACGGCCTTCAGCAGGCTGGTCTTGCCCGATCCGTTCGCGCCGAGGATCGCGAGGAACTCCCCTGCCTGCAGGCTCATCGTCAGGCCGCCCCACAACCGCCGCCCTCCGTATCCGAACGAAGCCTTCTCGAACCTCAGGACGTTCATCAGGCCAGGGCCGAACGGATCGCGTCCAGGTTGGCCGTCATCCAGCCCAGGTAATCCTTGCCGTCAGGCAGCGTCTCGGTCACGGGTACGACGGCGACGCCGTTCGCCTTCGCCGCCGCGAGCACCTTCTCCGTCTCCGGACCCGACGTCTGCTCGTTGTAGGCCAGCAACTTGACCTGCTTCGCACTGAACAACGTGAGCGTCTCCTGCAGCACCGCCGCCGGAACGTCCGTCCCTTCCTCGATCGCCTCGCTGAACTCGCTCGGCGTCTTGTTCACGAGCCCGCAGGCGGTCAGCAGATACAACGGCACCGGTTCGGTGATCGCGGCACCGGCGCCGTCATGAGCTGCCTTGATCGAGGCCTCGGTCGCCTCCAGTTGCTTCACCTTGCCGGTGAACGCGGCAGCGTTCGCGGCGTACGTCGCACTGTTCGCGGCGTCGACCTCGGACAGGGTGGAGGCCAGCTGGGCGGCCAGCTTCTCGACGGTCGGGAAGTCGTACCAGACGTGCTCGTTGAGCTCACCGCCGGCGGGCGCCTTGTGGCCGGAGATGTCGACCACGTTCAGCACCTTCGCCGAGGTGTTGCCCGCCGACTTGAGCATCGTGTCCACGAAGTCGTCGTAGCCGCCACCGTTCTCGATCACGACCTTCGCCTTCGAGAGCGAGAGTTGGGTCTGGGCGTTCGCCTCGTACGAATGCGGGTCCTGGTCGGGGTCGGAGATGATCGACGTCACCTCGGCCTTGTCCCCTGCGATCTGCCGCACGATGTCGCCGTACACGTTGGTCGACGCCACGACCTGCACCCCGGCCTTGGAGGTCGACGCGGCACTCTCGTCGGCCGCCGACGAACCACACGCCGCCAGCAGCGCCACCGCCGCCGCACCGGCCAGGAATCCAGCAGAACTACGCAGCCTCACAGCGCACCCGTCCCTCATTGCCAATTGATAATGAAAACCATTCCGGACACAAGGTAGCACTGTCCCCCGGAGGATTGACAGCTACGAGTCGGTCAGCGACCTACGGCGGGGAGCTGGACCGTGACGCGGAGGCCGCCGGACGGGCGGGCGGCGAGGATCAGGATTCCGTCGTGCGCCTGGGTGATGCTGTTGACGATCGCGAGGCCCAGGCCGACGCCGGCGTGGTCGGTGCGGACACGTCCGCTGCCGCGCTGGAACGGCTCGATCAGCGTGGAAACCACGGTCGGGGGCAGGATCTCGCCGGTGTTCTCGACCGTGAGCACCACGGTTTTCGGGTGAACGGTCGTGGTGATCCACACGGCGCCGTCCGCGGGCAGGTTGTGGACGATCGCGTTGTGGACGAGGTTCGTGGCCAGTTGCAGCAGCAGGGTGTGCGAGCCGACGGTCGGGGCAACGTCACCCGAGGTTTCTACCGTCAGGCCGCGCTTTTCCGCGAGTGGGAGGAGAGTCTCGACGGCCTCCTCCGCGACCAGGGACAGGTCGACGTCGCCGCGCGTGAAGGTCCGCTGGTTGGCGCGGCTGAGCAGCAGCAAGGCTTCGGTGAGGTCGATCGCCCGGCTGTTCACGAAATCGAGACGGTCGACGAGCTCGGCGGGATCGCGGTGGGGATCCTTGCGGGCCACGTCGAGCAGGGTCTGGGTGATCGCGAGCGGAGTACGCAGTTCGTGGGAGGCGTTGGCGGCGAACCGCTGTTGCTCGGCATCGTGGGCTTCGAGCCGCTCGAGCATCGTGTCGAACGCGTCCGAAAGCTCGCGGAACTCGTCCTGGCGGCCTTCGAGCTGGATCCGGTGGGACAGCGATCCGTTCGTGGTCAAGCGGGCGGCGTTGGTGATCCGGGTCAGCGGCGCGAGCATGCTGCCGGCCAGGATCCAGCCTCCCACCAGAGCGGCGATCAGCAGCAGCGTCAGCATCAGGATCGCCTTCGGCACGAACGCGGCGAGCAGGTCGGCACGGTCCGGGCCACTCATCGGTGCGCGACCCATCCGCGCGGGAACGTAGCGCAGCAGGAAGACCCAGACGACCGCGAGCAGCCCGGCACCAGCGATCATGATGACCGCCGCATAGCTGAGGGTGAGCTTCAGCCGAACGCTCAGCCCCGGCTCCCTACCCACGCTCGCCTTCCTCGGGGGTGTCGATGCGATAGCCGACGCCCGCCACGGTGGCGATGATCCACGGTTCACCGAGGCGTTTGCGCAACGCGGAGACGGTGATGCGGACCGCGTTCGTGAACGGGTCGGCGTTCTCGTCCCAGGCCCGCTCCAGCAGCTCCTCGGCGCTGACGACCCCGCCTTCCGCCCCGACGAGAACTTCGAGTACGGCGAACTGCTTGCGGGTCAGCGCGACGTACCGGCCGTCGCGGTAGACCTCGCGGCGGAACGGGTCGACGCGCAGGCCCGCGATCTCGCGCACGGGCGGCCGGTTGTGGCCGCGTCGGCGGTCGAGCGCGCGGAGCCGCAGTACCAGTTCCTGGAGCGCGAAGGGCTTGGTGAGGTAGTCGTCGGCGCCGAGCTCGAAGCCGGAGGCCTTGTCGTCGAGCCGGTCGGCCGCGGTCAGCATGAGGATCGGCATACCGCTGCCGGAGGCAACGATCCGCTTGGCGATCTCGTCCCCCGACGGGCCGGGGATGTCGCGGTCCAGGACCGCGATGTCGTAGGCGTTGATGCTGAGCAGTTCGAGCGCGGTGTCGCCGTCGCCGGCGATATCGGCCGCGATCGCCTCGAGGCGCAGGCCGTCGCGGATCGCGCCGGCCATCTCCGGCTCGTCCTCGACCAGCAGCACACGCATACTCCCGATGCTACGAGGTGCTCCGTATCGTCCGTATATCGAATTCCCCATACGTACCGGCAACACCGCGCTGCCTTGACTGGGAGCATGACTCGAGCGGCAATTGGTGCGCCCAGCAAGGATGACGGCGCCGTCCCGGCCGGGGTGACGGTGTTCGACGACGACTACCCGGCCGTGGCCAACCTCGATCCGGCGCTGCTCGCGGCGCTGCGCAAGGCTGCTTCGGATGCCTTGGCGGACGGGGTCACGTTCTACGTGAACAGTGGCTGGCGTTCTCCGCAGTACCAGAATGAACTGTTGCGCGAAGCGATTGTGAAGTATGGCTCCGAAGCGGAAGCGGCCCGCTGGGTCGCTACGCCCGAGACGTCCCAACATGTACGCGGCGCGGCGGTCGACATCGGGCACTCCGACGCGAAGGCGTGGCTGGCGGAGCACGGCGCGGCGTACGGGCTGTGCCAGATCTATCGCAACGAACCGTGGCACTACGAGCTTCGGCCGGACGGGTGTGAGCCGATGTACGCCGACCCCACGCACGATCCGAGGATGCAGCGGTGAGGCTGACCCTCTCCCGTATCAGCACCCGCGACCATCAGGAATTCGTCGAAGCGCAGCGGTCGGTCAGCTTCCTGCAGACACCGGAGTGGGGCGCGGTGAAGACCGAGTGGCGTAGCGAGTCACTCGGCTGGTACGACGGCCGCCGGCTCGTCGGCGCGGGCCTCGTGCTGCATCGGCCCGTACCCCGGTTGGAGCGCTACACGCTGGCGTACCTGCCGCAGGGGCCGGTGATCGACTGGAGCGGGTCGCTCGGTGAGTGGATCGACCCGCTCACGGAGTACCTGAAGGTGCAGGGAGCGTTCGCTGTCCGGCTCGGGCCGCCCGTGCGCACAGACGTCTGGAGCGCCGCCGAGGTCAAGGCGGGAATCGCGGATCCAGAGGTCAAGCGGCTCGCCGGACGGGGCGGGGATCGGGTGACGCGGTGGCTCGAGGAGGCGGGGTGGCTGCCGCAGAGTCCGGAGGACGGGTTCGGCGACGGGCAACCGCAGTACATCTATGAGCTTCCGCTGGCCGGGCGTACCGCGGACGACGTACTCCGAGGGATGAACCAGCAGTGGCGGCGCAACATCAAGAAGGCGGCGAAGGAGGGTGTGGAGGCCTCGGTCGGCACGGATGTGAAGGCGTTCCACGACCTCTACGTCCACACTGCAGAGCGCGATCGGTTCACGCCGCGGCCGGTGCAGTACTTCGAGAACCTGTTCGCCGCGATGAGTTCGGCCAAGTTGTATCTGGCGCATCATCAGGGTGAGCTGGTCGCCGCGACGATCCTGGTCCAGGTCGGCGCGCATGCGTGGTACCTGTACGGCGCTTCGTCGACGTCGAAGCGTGAGGTTCGCGGGTCGAACGCGTGCCAGTGGGCGATGATCCGCGACTCGCTGGCCGCCGGATGCGACGTGTACGACCTGCGCGGCATCACGCCGACCCTTGATCTGCAGGACTCCCATGTCGGGCTGATTCAGTTCAAGGTCGGCACCGGCGGACAAGCAGTGCGGTACGTCGGCGAGTGGGACCTCCCGCTGCGCCCGATGGTGTATCGCGCCTTCGACCTCTACATGAAGCGGCGGCGCCGATGAACATCCGACCTGCAACCCGCGCCGACGCGATCGCCATCAACGCGCTCCTCGGTCAGCTGGGCTACCCCCAGGACGGCGCAGCCGCGACAGCCGATCGAATCCAGGTCTGGGCGGACGATCCAGCGCTGGCAGCGTACGTCGCGGAGTCGGCCGGCGACGTGCTGGGCCTGGTCGCTGTTCATGTGGCCCCGTTCTTCCAACGCGACGGCTCGTGGGCACGCATCGTCGCCCTGGTCGTGTCCAGCCAGGCCCGCCGCCAGGGCATTGCCACCCAGCTCATGGCCGCTGCGGAATCCTTCGCCATCAGCCGAGGCTGCGTCCGCATAGACCTCAACAGCGCCAACCACCGACACGACGCCCACGCGTTCTACCAACACCACGGCTACGCCGACCAGACCGACACCTCGACCCGCTTCCTCCGCTGCTTACCGCAGCCGACTTGAGGCAGCGCGGCTACGTGAGCGCGGCGGCCACCTCGTCCAGGCGGGATTCCCGTGAAGCTTTGACCAGGACTACGTCGCCAGGGGCGAGGGTTCGGCGGAGCCAATCGATTGCTGCGTTGTTGTCGGGCAGCGCCACTGCGTGCTCCCCGGCGCCGGCCGCGATCGCGCGCGCACCTTCGCCGACTGCGATGATGACGTCGGCGCGAGTCGCGGCGTACTCGCCGATGACGCGGTGTTCGGACTCGCTTTCGTCGCCGAGTTCGAGCATCTCGCCGAGGACGGCGATGCGGCGGCCGCCCTCGATCACCGCCATCGCGTCCAGAGCGGCGCGGGTGGAGTCGGGGTTGGCATTGAACGAGTCGTTGAGGAGCGTGATGCCGCCGGGCAGTTCGCACAGTTCCATCCGCCACTTCGACACTGACGCGGTCGCCAACGCAGCCGCGGTCAGCTCGAGCGGTACGCCGATGGCCAACCCGGCCGTTGCCGCTGCTGCCGCGTTGAACGCCTGATGCGCACCGACAAGTGGCAGTACTACGGGAGCCGAAGCGTCGACGGACCGCAGCGTAAACGATGGCCGCCCGAGGCGATCGAGCGTCAAGTCGACCACGCGTACGTCGGCGTGCTCCGCCCGGCCGAAGGTGAGCACCCGGCCGTCCGTCAGAGCGCGCATCGCGACAACCCGGGGATCGTCGGCATTGAGTACCGCGGTGCCTCCCGGTGCGAGGCCCTGTACGAGTTCGCCCTTCGCCCTGGCAATCGCACTGCGTGAGCCGAACTCGCCCAGGTGCGCCTGCCCGACGTTCAGCACGACCGCCACATCAGGTGGGACCAGGCCGGAGAGGTGAGCGATATCGCCCATCCGCCGCGCGCCCATCTCGATGACCAGGAAGCGGGTGGCCGGATCGGCACGCAGGATCGTCAGCGGTACGCCGAGCTCGTTGTTGAGCGAACCGATCGTTGCGACCGTGGGCGCCACGTTGGAGAGGACCGCCGTCAGTAGGTCCTTGGTGCTGGTTTTGCCCTGGGAGCCCGTGAGGCCCACGACAGTCAGCCCCTTGCGCAGCTGTGCGGCGACGTGAGCGGCGAGCGTTTGTAGTGCCGCTTGAGCGTCCTCGACGACGACCGTGGGCAGTGCCGTGGGACGCGAGCCGAGCACACCTACCGCGCCGGCTTGGCCGGCCTGTGTGGCGTAGTCGTGTCCGTCGGAGTGTTCGCCGGCAAAGGCGACGAACAGGCCGCCAGGCTCGGCCTCGCGACCGTCCAGTACTGCGGGGGCGGTCATTTTGACGGAGCCGTCTCCGACGACCGTGCCGCCGACGACCGTCGCGATCTCATCGAGGCTGAGCGGGATCATCCGCCCAGTAAAGGAGCCGCAGTGTTTCGTCGGCATATCGAAATTCCGATACGCGCCGGCAACACCACTCTTCCTTCACTGGACGTATGACCTACAGCGAACCGGTACGCCGTACGCAATCGCTGGCGTCCTGGTTGTCGTCCGCGACCCCGCCGGACGTCGCGATGACGATCTACGGGTGCGGGCCGGACGAGGCCATTCTGTTCCGCGAGCTCGCGCCTCGCCTCGGCGTCGTACCGACCATCACCGAGGAACCCGTGTCCGAGGCCACCATCGAACTTGCCCTCGGCAGAAGATGTATCAGCGTCGGGCACAAGACGCACATCACCAACCGAACGCTGCTGGCTCTCGCCCGAGCCGGCGTCGAGTACATCTCCACCAGGAGCATCGGTTACAACCACCTCGACGTGGACTACGCGGACAGCGTCGGCATCACTGTCGAGAACGTTGCCTACTCCCCCGACAGCGTCGCCGACTACACGCTGATGCTGATGTTGATGGCGATACGCAACGCGAAGTCGATGATCCGACGTGCCGACATTCACGACTACCGGCTGAACGACGTACGCGGGAAAGAGCTGCGCGATCTGACAGTCGGAGTCGTCGGGACCGGGCGCATCGGTGCAGCCGTGATCGACCGGTTGCGCGGCTTCGGCTGCCGTACCGTTGCCTATGACAACCGTCCCGCGACCTCGGCCGACTACGTCCCCCTCGACGAGTTGCTGCGCGTCAGCGACCTCGTGACGCTGCACACGCCGCTCACCCCCGACACCCACCATCTGCTCGACCGTCGGCGGATCGAGCAGCTGAAGCCCGGCGCGTACGTCGTCAACACCGGACGCGGCCCGCTCCTCGACACCGAGGCGCTGCTCGCGGCGCTGGAAGACGGGCGTCTCGGCGGCGCCGCGCTGGACGTCCTCGAAGGCGAAGACGGCATCTTCTACGCCGACCGCAGCAACGAGCCCGTCGAAAGCAAACAGCTGCTGCGACTCCAGGAACTGCCGAACGTGATCGTCAGTCCGCACACCGCGTACTACACCGATCACGCCCTGAGCGACACGGTCGAGAACTCGATCATCAACTGCCGGAAATTCGAGAACAGGAAGCAGCAGTGGATATGAAGATCGGCATCATCTTCGGAGGCCGTTCCGAGGAACACCCCATCTCGGTGAAGTCTGCCCAACAGGTCGCGGAGAACATCGACACCGCGAAGTACGAACCGTTCTACATCGGGATCACCGAGGACGGGGCCTGGAAGCTGTGCGACGGCCCGGCGACGGATTGGGAGAACGGCGCCTGCCGCCCGGCCATGCTGTCACCCGACAGCACGACTCCCGGGCTGCTCGTCCTGGACGACGGGAAGTACGAGACGATCAGCCTCGACGTCCTCTTCCCGGTCCTGCACGGCAAACAAGGCGAGGACGGCGCGATCCAAGGTCTGCTCGAGCTCTCCGGCCTTCCGTACGTCGGCTGCGACATCCAGAGCTCCGTGCTGTGCATGGACAAGTCCCTCGCCTACACCGTCGCCGCGAGTGCAGGGATCGCGACGCCGAACTTCTGGACGTTCACGGCGAGCCAGGCCATCGACCCCGACCAGTTCACCTACCCGATCTTCGTGAAACCGGCCCGCTCGGGCTCGTCCTTCGGCGTCAGCAAGGTCGCAGGCAAGGAGGAGCTGCCGGCCGCGGTCGAGGCCGCCCGGGCGTTCGACTCGAAGGTGCTGCTCGAGGAGGCCGTCGTCGGCAGCGAGATCGGCTGCGCGATCCTCGGCAACGATCCCGAACTGCTCGCGGGTGAGGTCGACCAGATCGCGCTCTCGCACGGCTTCTTCAAGATCCACCAGGAGAGTACGCCGGAAAGCGGCTCCGACAACTCGACGGTGATCGTGCCCGCGGACATTCCGGCCGAGTCGCGTGCGCTCGTCCAGGAGACGGCGAAAGCCATCTACCGCGCGCTGGGGTGCCGTGGTTTGTCGCGGGTGGACATGTTCCTCACGGCGGACGGAACCGTCGTGCTGAACGAGGTCAACACCCTGCCCGGAATGACGTCGTACAGCCGGTATCCGCGGATGATGGACGCCACCGGCCTGTCCCGCACCGAGGTGATCGACCGGATGCTGTCATTGGCATTGGCGGCCAAGGCTCGGTGAACGAACCCCCGCCCCGAGCGGCAATGCTCGTAGTGATCGTGGTTGCCAGTCTGGTGTTGATCGGCCTTCTCAAATACCACTCGCCGTGAGACATAAGATCCCGGTATGGCGACGCGACTCGTGCAGGCGGTGATCAAGGCTCGGGACAACTCCGCGCTCGGGCGGTTCTGGGCGGAGGCCCTCGGTTGGCAGGTCACCGGCGACAAACCCGAAGAGACCAACCTCGAGCCTGAGGGTGTCACCTACCCGGACCCGAGCGCCGTGTGCGTCGACCTCATCCCAGGCGCGGAGCCCAAGCCGGCCAAGAATCGCGTGCACCTCGACCTGGCCACCACCTCCGCGACTCACCAGGCAGACCTCGTCGCGCGCCTCCAGGAGCTCGGCGCAACCCCCGCCGACATCGGCCAGGGTGACGTGCCGTGGACGGTCCTCGCCGATCCCGAGGGCAACGAGTTCTGCGTACTCGAGCCGCGGCCGATCTACAGCGACACCAGGCCGATCGCCGCGATCGTGGTCGACTGTGTGGATCCGCACGCCATGGCCCGGTTCTGGAGCGAGGCGATGGACTGGACCCTGCACGAGGAGACCGACGACGCCGCCTCGCTGCGCTCATCCAAGGGCGTCGGCCCGTACCTCGAGTTCCTTCGCTCCCCCGACCCGAAGACCGGGCTCGACCGCATCCACCTCGACCTCCGCCCGTACCCCGGCGACGACCCTGCGGTAGAGGTTGCCCGACTGGAGTCGCTGGGTGCCACCAGGCTCGACATCGGTCAGGGCGATGTCCCGTGGACAGTCCTGGCCGACCCGGAGGGCAACGAGTTCTGCCTCCTCACTCCGCGCTGACACCACCCTCCTCTCCTCCGGCCTGGCTCCGCTCCGGCCAACCACAGAAGGGCCACCATGAACGCGATGCAGAAGTTCTCTCTCGAGGGCAAGGTCGCTCTCGTCACCGGTGGCAGCCGGGGGCTGGGACGCGCGATGGCCGAGGCGCTCGGGGATGCCGGTGCCGCGGTCGCGGTCACCGCGCGGACGCTCGCCGCGGCCGAAGCCTCCGCGGCGGAGCTCACCGCGCTCGGCATCCGCGCGTACGGCGTCCAGCTCGAGGTGTCCGACGTCGAGGACGTGGAGCGCGCGGTGGAGCAGGTGAGCAGCGAGTTCGGCGAGATCGACGTGTTGCTCAACAACGCGGGGATCGGAGTCGCCGGTCGCGCGTTCGAGACACCCGATACCGCGTGGCACGAAGTGTTCTCGGTCAACGTCGACGGCCTGTGGTACTGCAGTCGTGCGGTCGCCCGCCGGATGGCCGAGCGCGGCGGCGGCACGATCGTGAACGTCGGGTCGATGTCGGCGGAGATCGTGAACCAGCCGCGCTGGCAGGCGTCGTACCTCTCGTCGAAGGCCGCCGTACATCAGCTGACCAAGGCGCTGGCGGCCGAGTGGGCGCCGCACGGGATCCGCGTGAACGCGATGGCGCCGGGGTACTTCCTGACCGAGATGTCGCCGGTCGACCAGCCCGAGTTCAAACAGTGGTGCGTCGATCCGGCGGCGATGAAGCGCTACGGGCTGCCGCCGGAGTTGGGGCCGGTGGCAATCTTCCTGGCGAGCGAGGCGTCCAGTTTCATGACCGGCTCTATCGTCAAGGTCGACGGCGGCTTCACACTGTTCTGATGGTCACCATAGGCATCGTCGGCGCCGGGCTCCGCGGGAGGCTGTTCGCCGAGGCACTCCATAACCAGCCGGACGTCACTGTCGTCGGTCTGGCAGAGCCCTCGGAAGAGGTGGCCTCCCAGGCGCGGGCGGCCACGGGCCTGCCCGTCGTCTCGTCACACGCCGAGTTGCTCGAGAGCCTCGACCCGGAAGCCGTGATCGTCGCGACGCCGGATTTCGCCCATCGCGAGGTTGCTGTCGATGTGGCCGAGGCCGGTAAGCATCTGCTGATCGAGAAGCCGGTCGCCACGAATCTCGACGACGCTCAGGCCATCGCGGCGGCGGTTCATCGCTCGGGCGTGCGATGCCTGGTCGGCTTCGAGAACCGGTGGAATCCGCACGTGGTGCAGGCCAAGGCCGCGATGGATTCCGTCGGCGATCCGATCACGGCAACGGCCACCCTGAGCAACTCGTACTTCGTGCCGACCACCATGCTGTCGTGGGCCGCGAAGTCGTCGCCGGCGTGGTTCCTCATGCCGCACACCGTCGACCTCATCCTCTACCTCACCGGCCGTCGGGCCGTGTCGGTGACCGCGGTCGGATCTCGTGGTGTGCTGGCCAAGCGCGGTATCGACACGTGGGACGTCGTCCACGCGCTGGTCAGCTTCGAGGACGGATCGACTGCGACGCTCTCGTCGGCGTGGACGCTGCCGGACGCCGGTGACGGGATCGTCGACTTCCGGTTCCAGGTGGTCGGCACCGAGGGATCGGTGACGGCAGACCTGTCGCACCAGGGCTTGACCGTGGTCAGCGACAAGTACCGGTCGACCTGGCCCGTCGCCGGTCGGATCGGCCGGTCCCAGGTCGGTCCGGCGGTGTGGATGGTCCAGGACTTCGCGGCAGGGCTCGTCGACGGCGGCGACCTCGGGCCGGGGATCGATCACGGCGTACTGGTCACGGAACTCATCTGCGCGATCGAGGAGTCGATCAGCTCCGGACAGACTGTGCGGCTTCCGGCTCCTCAGCCCTGACCAGCCACCAGCGGCGCGATGCGACCGCGGCCAGCCCGGCGCCGGCGGTGTTGAGCAGTACGTCGTCCACCGAGGACACCCGGTCCAACCGAAACGCGTACTGCGAGACCTCGATCAGAATCGAACAGCCCGCCGCGAGCGCCAGGATCCGCGGTACGGACGCCAGGGCCGCGAACCGCAGCGGCGCGAGGAAGCCGAGCGCTGCGAACACCAACAGATTGCCGATGATCTGGTCGGCCGGCATCGTGAGCAGATCGTGCAGCGGAACGAGGCTGACGCGGGCAGGAGCGACGCCGGCGCGGCTGCCCGGCAACAGGGTCATCCACACCCACGGCACCGTGCCGTAGACGATGCCGACGTCGGCCAGCGCTGTGCGCCACGTACCTCGGCGGCGTGCGAGCATGCACACGAGCAGCGCGGCCACTGGCAGCGCGAGCACCGTTAGGACAGAAACGCCCGTGAGCGTACCGAGCCAACCGTGCCAGCCTCTGATGATCGCACTACCTCCGTCTGCTCCGGTCTTCCAGTGAAGCCTGCCTGGTGTTGTCGCAATGTATGTGGTTTTGGATATGCGAACGATATGCGCCGCCCGGTAGCGTCGTGGGTATGTGTGTGCTCACTGGGGAAGCAGGTCATGCGTAGGCAGCCCGGGTTGAGCGTCCGCCTCAAGCTCACCCTCAGCTACGCCGCCTTCCTCATGCTCGCGGGCACCTTGCTGCTCGCGGCGGTGTGGCTGTTCCTCCTGCGCTACGTCCCCGAGCAAGCGGTACTGACGGTGCCCAACGGGACGGCCGGCAGCGATGTCTTCCCGGTCCGGTCGCGTCTGCTGGACGTGTTCGCGCCGCGGGCCGCCGCGGTGTTCATGCTGCTGTTGATCTTCGGCCTGCTGGGCGGGTGGATCCTCTCGGGCCGGATGCTCGCGCCGCTGACCCGCATCACCAACGCCACCCGGCTTGCCGAGAACGGATCGCTGTCGCATCGGATCGAGCTCGAAGGACCGACCGACGAGTTCCGGGAACTCGCCGACGGTTTCGACCGGATGCTCGCGCAGCTCGAGGCCCACGTCGCCGAACAGAAGCGATTCGCCGCCAACGCCTCCCACGAACTGCGTACGCCGCTCGCGATCACGCAGACACTCCTCGACGTCGCCATCAACGACCCGAACCGCGACAGCGGCGACCTCGACGAACGCCTGCGCGCCATCAACACCCGGGCGATCAACCTGACCGAAGCGCTCCTGCTGCTCAGCCGTGCCGATCAACGGTCCTTCACCCAGGAACGCGTCGACCTTTCGCTCATCGTCGAAGAGGCCACCGAAACCCTGCTCCCTTTCGCGGAGAAGCGCGGCATCACCATCGAGACCGCCGGCGAGCTCACGCCGACCAACGGCTCCCACACGCTCCTGCTCCAACTCGCGACGAACCTCATCCACAACGCGATCGTCCACAACCTGCCCGAGCACGGCACGATCTCCGTCACCACCGCGGCACGCTTCGACAGCGTCGTACTGACCGTCGAGAACACCGGCGAGGTCCTCAGCCGGCAACTGGTCTCCACCCTGACCGAACCGTTCCAGCGCGGCGCCCGCACCCATCAGCCGGGCGTCGGCCTGGGCCTGGCGATCGTCAAAAGCATCACCGAGGCCCACAACGGCACGCTCACCCTGATGGCCCGCCTGGGCGGCGGCCTCCACGTCACCGTGGCTCTGCCCGCCGACCAGGCCTGAGTCACTCGCGCGCGAGTTGCCTAGCGTTCGTCCGGGCGACCTCGAGGACCGCGCTGGAGTCGCCGTTCAGGACGCTCCGGGTTGCCCACAGGGTGAAGCCCGCGGCCTGGTTCAACGCGATCTTCGGCGGGATGGCGACCTCGTGCCGCAACGTCCGTACGTCGACCAGCGCCGGCCCGCGATGCGAGAACGCGTCCTTCAACGCGCCGTCCAGGTCCCTCGCGTTGTCGACCCGGATGCCGTGCAGGCCGACGGCCCGCGCCACCGCGGCGAAATCCGGGTTGTCGAGGTCCGTGCCGTAGTTCACGATGCCGTCGGCCTTCATCTCCAGCTCGACGAAACTGAGCGCACCGTTGTCGAGCATCACGATCTTCACCGGGAGATTGAGCTGACGCAGTGTCAGGAGCTCCCCCATCAGCATCGCCAGCCCGCCGTCGCCGGAGAAGGCAACGACCTGACGATCCGGGAAGGCGGACTGCACACCGAGAGCCTGCGGCAGGGCGTTGGCCATCGTGCCGTGAGTGAAGGAGCCGATCAGTCGCCGTCGGCCGTTCATCCGGAAGTACCGCGCGGCCCACAGCGTCGGCGTACCCACATCAGGGATGAGTACAGCGTCGTCGTCGGCCAGTCGATCGACCGCCGCCGCGACCGTCTCGGGATGCAGCGGACCCCTGCGCCGCCCGGGCTCGGCCAGCTTGTCGAACCGGCGACGAGTCCGTTGGTAGTGCGCGGTCATCGTCTCGAGATGCTTCAGATCCGCCCGTGCCGCGAGATGCGGAAGAAGGGCCTCGACCGTGTCCTTCACCGTCCCGACCAGCGGCACGTCGACCGGCACCCGGCGGCCGATCTGCTCGCCGCGGACGTCGACCTGCACGATCCGGGCGTTCTCGGGGAAGAACGGCCGGTACGGGAAGTCGGTGCCGAGCATCAGCAACGCATCGCAGTGTTCCATCGCGCGATAGCCGGATACGAAGCCGAGCAGACCGGTCATCCCCACGTCGTACGGATTGTCGTACTCGACGAACTCCTTGCCGCGGAGGGCATGCACGACCGGAGCCTTCAACCGCTCGGCGATCGCGACGACCTCGCCGTGCGCGCCCTGGCACCCGGCCCCGGCCAGGATCGTGACCGCGCCGGCCGAGTTCAGCACCTGGGCCGCGGCCACCAGATCCGCGTCGGCGGGCAGCACCCGCGCGGACGCGGCCCGTACGCCGTGTACCGCGTCTTCAGGCGCTGCCGCCTTGAACACCTCCCCGGGTACGACGACGACCGCGACGCCGCGCCGCTCGACCGCCGTACGCATCGCCACCCGGAGGATCCGCGGGAACTGCTCGGCGGCGCTGACCATCTCGGCGTACACGCTGCATTCGCGGAACAATTCCTGCGGATGGGTCTCCTGGAAGTACCCGCTCCCGACCTCCGCCAACGGGATGTGCGCGGCGACAGCGAGCACCGGCACCCGGCTGCGCTGCGCCTCGAAGAGACCGTTGATCAGATGCAGGTTGCCCGGCCCGCAGCTCGCCGCGCACACTGCCAGCTCGCCGGTCGTCGCGGCTTCTCCCGCCGCCGCCAGTGCGGCCGCCTCCTCGTGACGGACATGCTGCCAACTCAGTCCGCCGTCACGACGCAGCGCGTCCGTGAGGCCGTTGAGCGAGTCACCCGGCAGACCGTAGACGCGCCGGACACCGGACGCTTTGAGCGTAGCCACCAGCAGGTCGGCGACCGTCATCACGCGGCTTCTTCGAAGATTCCGCGCGGCACGGTCATCGAGACCAGCCAGTTCGGGAGGTCGACCAGCTCGCTGATCTTCAGGTCGCCGGCGACGCTGCACAGTGCATACGCCTCATGCATGCTCACGCCCTGGTCGGTGACCAGCCAGTCGATCATGTCGCGGACGGCGTTCTTCACGTCCTCCATCAGGTCCGGACCGGCGCCGGTGGTGACGTAGTACCCCTGTGCGGCCATCTCGGCGGACATCGCCCGCTGGGTCGGGTCCGCGGCGGGAACGATCGCCCGCGGTGCGCTGATCACGGTGTTCTTGATGACCTGGAACCGCAGCGTCGCCGACATCAGCGTCTCGATGGCAGTCCCGGAGATCTCGCCGTCGCCTTGCGCCATGTGCCCGTCGCCGGCCGAGAACAGAGCGCCTTCGGCGTACACCGGAAGCTGCAGCCGGGAGCCGGTGGTGATCTGGCGTACGTCGATGTTGCCGCCCATCCCGCCGCTGAAGCTGGGCGGGAACGTCCGGTACATACCCTTGCGCATCGGCGCGTTGCCCATGATCCCCAGGAACGGCGCGATCGGGATCTGCGCACGCTTCCCGCTGTCGGAGCCGACGAACGTGGCGTAGCCGGACGACTGCCCGCGTTCGAACCGGTAGAGCTGGACGTACGCCGCTCCGGTGCCGAACGGCTGGTTCTCAGGGATCGCCGACGGTACCCGCCCGGGACTCGGATCGCTCAGCTGTGCCGCCTCGATCCACGGGGCGAACACGCCGAGCACATCCGGACGGAGGGTTCCGAACAGACCCAGAGCGGGACTGACCGTCGTGTAGCCGAAGTCGACCAGCGGGCTGACGTCGAGCACCTCGACCTCGAGGATGTCTCCCGGCTCGGCGCCCTCGATGTGCACCGGGCCGGTGAGCGGATGGATCCGGCCGAGGTCGAGCGTCAGCGATCCGTCCGGCGTCAAGGTCTGCGCCTGATCGCCGATGTCCAGCGCATCGCGGCACAGCAGCTGGATCTCCTCGCCGGGGCGGACGGTGACGGCCGGCTCCAGGTCGCGGTTCCAGCGGTTGTGCAGGACCTGCCCGTAGCCGTCCAGGACCCGATCCCCGCGCGGAGCGGCGACGGTCTCCGGCGTACCCGATCCGGCAACGTCAACCGTGCCGAGGCCGCCCTCGCCGGCCAACTGGGCGAAGCTGGCGGCGGCCTCGGGACCGACCCCTGCCTGAACGTGCACGGCGTCGCTGGCGGTTGCCGAGTGAGCGAAACACATAGGTCTTCTCCTCCCGGATGCGTTCCGCACCGACGATGCTCCCCGCCACCGGTCCACCGGACCCGGGTCACTCCCTGGTCTCATCCACCAGGGTCCGAGGACTCCGCACCAGTCGGTCGACGGCCACCGCGTCGGCACGGCCCAGGTCTACAGTGACGAGCATGCGAGCTGACATCGTGCCCGGCGCCGTGTTCCCCGACTACGAGCTGCCCGACCAGGAGGACGTACCGCGGAAGCTGAGCGATCTCCAGGGTGAGGATCCGATGATCCTCACTCTCGCGCGCGGGCACTACTGTCCCAAGGAGCACCAGCAGCATCTCGAGCTTGCGGCCTTCTACCCGAAGATCGCGGTCAGCTACACGCAGATCGTGACGATCGCGACCGACGAGCACCACACGCTGCAGGAGTTCCGGGCCTCGGTCGGCGCGCAGTGGCCGTTCCTGTCCGATCCGGGGCGGATCGTGCAGCGGGATCTCGATATCCAGGAGTACACCGATCCGGACAACGACCCGATGATCCCGTACACGCTCGTGCTCAAGCCCGGGCTGGTGGTGCACAGCATCTACAACGGCTACTGGTTCTGGGGACGTCCGACGATCTCCGAGCTGTGGCAGGACCTCCGGGCAGCGAGCAGCGAAGTACGTCCGGACTGGGATCTCAGCAAGCCAGGGCTGCGCGAGGCGTGGGACAGCGGCGACCACAGCGCCTTCCACGGGTGGAACAAGCGGCCTAACGCGTGATGTCGTCGTACAGGCGCACCGCTGCGAGGAGGCCGTCCGTGCCGCGTTCGAAGACGGCCAGACCTGCCTGAGGCGGTCCGTCGACGTTGTATTCCAGCGCGCAGCCGACGCCGTCATCGGTGACAGCACAAGGCTGTACTGCGGTTCCGCCGGCGCCGGCGTAGAACGCGCGGAGTCCGTCCACGCCGCGGTGGACGTTGTCCAGCGGCTCCTGCACGTAGCCGTCCGGCTGGAACGTCTTGACGACCGACTCGACATCGCCCGCGCCCAGCGCATCCAGGTGGCGCGCCACGACGTCCGTGGTCTCGACGGCCCCAGCCTCCAGGAAAGCCGGCCGCAGGTGGCGCAATCCGTCGACCGGCCACTGGCTGCAGTACGTGCGGAACTCGACGGACCGCTCGTCCCACGACTCGGCGACCACAGCTACCGGCCACGCCACCTCGTCGCCCTCATGCAGGACGTGGACGAGCAGCTCGACCGCCGCGCGCCCACCGACCGTGATCGAGCCGACCACCTTCAGCCGGGCGTGGTGCGCGGCCATCCACTCGCGGTTGCTGTGGATGAACGCCCGCAAGTCGCGATGCCCGCGAATCTCCCCGGCCCGCGGGTCATGCACAACCACGTCGCCTGGCCACGTCTTCTCCAGCGCGCCCGGCGCATCGTCGTACAGCGCCTTCAGGTACTGCGCGACCGGATCCGCCTGCTCTCGCGCCCGGGCATCACGACGCGCCAGCTCGATCGCAGTGGAGAACTCCGGGAACCACGGCATGCTTCACGGTACGACAGACAGCTGGGCCGCCGCACGCATGTCCTTGAGTACGGCGACGTCACGCCCATGCGTCGGCGTCTCCACGAGCAGCGGAATGCCCGGCACGGCCGACAGCACCGTCTCCAGCGCGGCCAGTCCGATCGTGCCGCAGCCGAGCGACTCGTGCCGGTCGCGGCGTGAACCGGCGGGATCGCGGCTGTCGTTCACATGAATCAGCCCGACCCGGTCTGCCACCTGCTTGATGGCGATCAGCTCCTCGCCGGCTGCGTGCAAATGGCACGTGTCCAGACACAGCCCGATCTCCGGGTCCGCCAGAGCGTCGAGGTACTCCATGCTGCTGTCGATGGTCGACGCGGCCGCCTCGCCGGCTCCTGCCGTCGGCTCGATCAGCAGCCGTACGTCGTGCCACCGGTGGGCGATCGGTACGACGAGATCGCGCAGGCCACGGAGTACCTCTGCACGGCGACCCGTGGTGACCAGCGAGCCGGCATGAACGACAACCGCGGACGCGCCGAGCGATGCGGCTCGCTGCATGGTGAATTCGAGGGCGGCCGTTGAGCGGCTCAGCACCAGGTCGGAGGGCGAGCACAGATTGATCAGGTGCGGGGCGTGGACGACGACTGGCAGGTCCCGCTCGGCGCACGCCGTACGGAACGCCTCGTCGACCGCCGGATCGACCGCCGCCGGTGTCCAGCTGCGTGGATTGCCGGCGAACAGCTGGATGATCTCGGCGCCGACCGCCGCAGCCTCCCCCAACCCGACCTTGACCAGGCCGCCGGCGACGGCAACATGTGAACCGATCCGCACTCTGTTTGTCCTCCGGGTCCGAATTCTTGACTTCAGGGTACAGAACCTTAGGATGAGGCTGTGGCGAGACCCATGACGTTCGACGCCGAGGAGACCATCGAGAGAGCGGTGGAGGTTTTCTGGCAGCGCGGCTTCGGCGCGACCACACCGCAGAACCTGGTCGACGAGCTCGGCATCGGCAAAGGCAGCCTCTACAACACGTTCAGGAGCAAGCACCACCTGTTCCAGCTGGCCATGCGACGGTACTGCGCCCATCGCGCCGCCGAGCTGGCGGAGGCTCTCGACGGGCCGGGGGCCGAGCGCCCCAAGCTGCGGACCGCGATGCGGAACCTGGCCGGCGTCGGTGAGCATCAGCTGGGTTGTCTGATCGTCAACTCGGTCGCCGAGCTGGGCAGCTCGGACGAAGCCGTCGCGGACGTCTCGAAGGAAATGTTCGACCTGGTCCAGGACGCGTTCCGGGCCTCCATCGAGCGCGGTCAGGCCCGCGGCGAACTGATCCCCGGTCGTGATCCGGTTGACGCCGCGAGCGCCCTCCTGGCGGTGGTGATCGGGACCAACGTGCTGGCCAAGGCCGGTCGGCCAGCGTCCCAGCTCACGCGCCTCCTCGACGCTGCACTGATCGACATCTGATGAGTGCCGACGACCGGCGCTGGCCGGCGTTCCGCCACCTGGGCCCGAACTGGTACGCGGCGATCATGGGGACGGCCATCATTCCGGGTGCCGGCATCTCGCTGCCACACCAGTTCCCCGGCGCGCTGCGGGTCTGGCAGGTCGTCGCCGTACTGGCCTTCGTCGAGCTCGTCGCACTGGTAGTTGCCCGCGGCATCCATTGGTACGCGCACTCCGATCAGGCCCGGGCCGATCTGCTCGACCCCACGGTCGCGCCGTTCTACGCGTGCATCTCGCTGGCCTTTCTCGCCACCGGACTGATCTGCTACACCGTCGGGCACACGTTCCTGCCGGACGGCCTGGCGATCGGCCTGAGTGCGACGTTGTGGACGATCGGCACCGTCGTGGGTCTCGTCTGTGCGGTCGGGCTGACGCTGCTGATGATCATCAAGCACGACCTGAGCATCATCGGCCAGTCCCCCGCCTGGCTGCTGCCGCCGACCGGGACGATGGTGTCAGCCGCCTTCGCCCTGCCGCTGCTGCAACATCTCGACCCGGGGCAGGGGAAGGAGCTGTTCGTCCTCTGCCTGTACGCGATGTTCGGCCTCGACCTGATCATGACGATCGTGGTCCTGCCGCTCGTGCTGCAACGGCTCTTCGTCCACGGTCCGCTCCCGATCCAGGCGACGCCGATCCTGTTCATCGGCATCGCGCCGTTCGGGCAGGGCGTCAACGCCCTCGGCAACCTCGGCGATCAGGCGACGAAGGCGGGCCTACCCGCACCGTTCGACACCGGGCTCCAGACCCTGTCCATCGTCGCCGGCGTACCGATCATGGGATTCACACTGCTGTGGGCAGCCCTGTGCGTCGCGATGATCGTCTGGGCCTTCGGGAAGGGGCTCAAGTTCTCGATGGCGTGGTGGGCGACGCCGTTCTCCTGGGGGACGATCGTCACCGGGATGAGCGTCATCAGCCACCACAGCGGGATCGAGGCGCTGGGCTGGTTCACAGTGGCCATGTACGTCGGCCTCTGCGTGCTGTTCCTCTACACCTGGCCCCAGACCCTCTGGGGCCTCGTCAAACGCAGGCTGCCGGGCTGAGCTCAGGTCTTCGCCTTGCGGGCCCTCGGCTTGCGAGTAGCGCCGTTGACCTGAGGCGCGGGCTCAGTCACCGGCTCGGCGGCGAACGGGATGAACGGCATCGTGAGCGGCAGCGCCGCGAGCCGCATCAGCAGCAGGACGTTGTCGTCACCGGCGGTCTTGTTGAGCCGAAGGCGCCCGCAGTTGGTGCACCTGTGGATGAGGACCCAACGGCCCTCCCCGCGGACCGTGACCGCGATCGGCTCCATGCCGCCGGAGCAGTCTGCCTTGCGATCACCCGGCACGTTGCGGTCGAGATGACGCGACCACAGGCAACTCGGGCAGTGATTGCGATGGGTGGTTCCAGGGGCGTCGAGGGAGACCTCTACGCCGCAGTGTTCACAACTGAACGAACGTGCGAAAGCCAAACCGATGAACCTTTCAGAGCAAAGCTGCAGGACAGAACAGACATGGCTCTCCTCCTCCCGGTCCGCACCGGCCGCTCCGGCGCATCAGCGTCCCAGCAGATCAGCCCGCCCCCGACCGAGTCAATCGATTAACTGAGGGCACCACGACATTAGTTGCCATAAGCAACTGGATGGTTTCCGGATCGCCTTGTAGATCAAGCGATTGAGTCTCGACCCCAGCTCTAGATTTTCGAGACGTTTCAGTCCGACACGCCGTTTCAAGCCGCGAACCCGGGGGTAGATCGGGAGGATCACGAAGAGTGGACAGCCTCGGGGATTGAAAGTTGGAGGGAACTCTTGTCAACGCAGTACCCGTCGGTGCGACCTGCCGACGACCCGGAGCACATGTCCGTCTTCTTCGAGGAGCTGCCGTTCCGAGCCGGATAGTCAAGCCCCATGGATGCCTACGCATTACAAAGCAGCTGGGACCGCGTGTCGGCGTACGGAGATCAGGTAGCGCTGTACTTCTACTCCCACATCTTCGTGTCCCATCCCGAGGTGCGGGCGATGTTCCCGCTCTCGATGTCGAACCAGCGGGACAAGTTCGTCAGCGCACTCGGCCGGATCGTCAGTCATGCCGACCAGCTCGAGAACGATGCGAACTTCCTCCAGCACCTCGGCCGCGATCATCGCAAGTACGCCGTCGTCGCGGAGCACTACAACGCCGTCGGGGCCTCGCTCTGCGCCACCCTGAAGCACTTCCTCGGGCCCGAATGGGACGAGGACCTCGCCGCACACTGGACAGCGGCGTACCAGGTGGTCGCGCGGATCATGGTCGAGGCGGCCGAGACGTCGGAGGAGACCAGCCCTGACTGGTGGGACGCCGACGTGGTCTCGGTCGAACGCCGGACCATGGACCTCACCCTGCTGAAGGTCCAGCCGCGGCACGTGTTCCGGTTCCGTCCCGGCCAGTCGGTGTCGATGGAGATACCGCAGCGGCCGCGGCAGTGGCGGTACTTCAGTCCGGCCAACGCCCCACGCGCCGACGGCTCGATCGATCTGCACGTGCAGCAGATCGACGGCGGCCAGGTGAGCCCGGCCGTGGTCCGCAGCCTCAAGCCCGGCGACACCGTGAAGCTCGGCGCACCGATCGGTGAGCGGTTGACCCGGCGGGACGGTGACCAGCGGGAACTGCTGATGGTCGCCGGCGGCACCGGCCTCGCTCCGCTCCTGGCCGTCCTTGAGCAGGTCGACAACGAATGGACCCGCACCGGCAACGGACCGCTGGTCCACCTGCTGCACGGCGTACGGCTGCCCTGGCATCTGTACGACCGTCCGCGGCTCAAAGCGCTGGCCCAGGACCGGGCCTGGTTCGACTACACCGAGGTCGTGTCCGACGACGCCTCCTATCCCGGCACCCGCGGGAAGGTCGGCACGGTCGCGGCCCGCCAGGTCCTGTACGGCCGGACGGCGATGGTGTGCGGCGGCCCGCAGATGGTCGCGCACACGCTGGAGCAGCTGGCCGCCGCGGGCATGCAGCCCGAACACATCAAGTACGAGCACTTCTACTACGCAGCCGCGGGTGAGCACACCGTGGCGCCGGCACTCTCAGGTCAGGAGACGACACGTGACGCACAACAGCCACCGCCAAGGCTCGCCGCGTTATCAGACACCCCGCTCGATCCGGGAGGAGAGGTTCCGGCGCAGGATGCGGGGTCTCGACGCCGACACGGTCTACGGATACCTCGATCAGCTGGCTGACCAGGTCCAGAAAACCGAACGCGAGCTCGGCGAGACCCGGGCCAGGAACGAACGTCTCCAGAGCGAGCTCCAGCGCGGACAGGCGGAGCTGCAGCGGGTCCAGGCGGAGCTGGACCAGTACGAGCAGGCCGGTGACCGCGTCAACGAGCAGGTCGTCCAGATGTTCAGCCAGGCCCAGCTCGTGGTCGAGGAGATGGTCCAGGACGTCAGCCGGGACGCCCGCGAGCGGATCGGACAGGCACGCGCGCACGAGCGCAGGATCGTCGCCGATGCCATGGACACGGCCGGCGAGCAGGTTCGCTCGTACGCCAAGTCGGCACAGGCGCATATGCAGTCGATCGTGGACTCGTTCGCGACCGAGGTCGAGCAGCTCGGGAGCAAGCCCGTGCCCGGCGAGCCGCTGACCCAGCACGATCCGTTCTTCGACAACTCCGGCGACTGGCAGACCCGACGTCCAGGTACCCCATGAACCCCGCTGAGAGATCCTGGGGCAAAGCTCCGCGGACCGGCCGGCGGGCCTCGCCGGGTCCCGGGCGGATCCGGGCGCGGGCCGCCCACCCGATCAACCGGCCCGAGCCGGTGCCGGGTCCCGGCAGCAGCGACACCGAGCTGGTTCGGACGGCAGCCAAGGAGTTCCTCGAGCTCTTTCACGCCGAGAACCCCAAGGCCGGCTGGATGGGGCCACGGCTCGCCGCGGTGATGCGCGAGATCGACCTCACCGGGACCTACTGGCACACTCCCGAGGAGCTGGCTTTCGGCGCCCGGGTCGCCTGGCGCAACAACGCCCGCTGCATTGGCCGGCTGTACTGGCGCAGTCTGCAGGTCCGCGACCTGAGGACGGTCTCCGACGCCCGCGGCGTCGCCGGGCACTGCTTCGACCATCTGCGCGAGGCCCACAACGGCGGGAAGATCCGCCCGATGATCAGCGTCTTCGCTCCGGAGACGCCGTCCCGCCCCGCGCCCAGGATCTGGAACGAGCAACTCATCCGGTACGCCGGATACGAGCAGCCGGACGGACGCGTTCTCGGCGATCCTCGCTATCGCGCCTTCACCAGTGAACTCATCCGGCGCGGCTGGAAGCAGCCCGACCGCACGGGCGCCTTCGACGTACTCCCGCTCGTCGTGGAGACCGTCGAGGAGGGACCGCGGATGTTCGAGCTTCCGGTCGAAGCCGTTCACGAAGTCCCGCTGGCACACCCCGAGCTGCCGTGGTTCGCCGACCTGGGCATGCGCTGGCACGCCGTACCGGTGATCAGCAACAACCGCCTCGTCATCGGCGGTGTCTCGTACCCCGCCGCGCCCTTCAACGGCTGGTACATGGGCACCGAGATCGGCGCCCGCAACTTCGGCGACACCGATCGCTATGCGATGGTCCCCGAGGTCGCCGAACGCATGGGCCTGGACACCACCGACGAGACGTCGTTATGGCGCGACCGCGCGCTGGTCGAGATCAACCGCGCCGTGCTGCACTCGTTCAGCCGGAACGGCGTCACGATCACCGATCACCACACCGAGTCCCGCAGGTTCCTCATCCACGTGGAGCGAGAGGAACGAGCCGGCCGCCAGTGCCCCGCGGACTGGACCTGGATCGTCCCGCCGATGTCCGGCTCCCTGACCCCGGTCTTCCACCGCTACTACTCCCCCGAGCTCCAACTCCCGAACTTCTTCACCGACCCCGCCGCCACCCACCGCTCCCTCCACGGCACACCTCCCGCCTTCTGCTGACGCACCGCCCTCCGCCCGCTGCCGGCTTCCTGTTGCGTAGGCAGCGATCTCGCCCGCGCAGATCGTCTGTTGGCAACGGCGCTGCCGCGACTTACGCTGAGCCAGTTCGACCGGCTGCGCCCGCGAATCGCAGAGTGGGCGTCGTGTGCTCACCGCTTGAAGGGCGGCGGACGTTGGGTCCAGAAGGCGGGGTGCGCGGTCCGGCCGCGGCACGAGTCCCGGCGCCGAAACTGCTCGGACGCGAATCCGAGCGCGCCGAGCTCGATCGTGTCGTCGCCGGACTGCGCGCCGGTGAGAGCCGCACCCTCGTCGTCCGGGGCGAGGCCGGGGTCGGGAAGACCGCGCTGCTGGACTATCTCGCGGAGTCCGCCGCGACGCTCCGGATCCTGCGCGCGGTCGGCGTCCAGTCGGAGATGGAGCTGCCCTTCGCCGCACTGCACCAGCTCTGCGCACCGCTCCTGGCCCGTCTGGACCGGATTCCCGAGCCTCAGCGGCGAGCGCTCGCGACGATCTTCGGACTGGCACACGGACCTACCCCCGACCGTTTCATGGTCGGTCTCGGCGTACTGAGCCTGATCTCGGACCTCGCCGGCGAACGGGCGGTGCTGGTCGTGGTCGACGACGCCCAGTGGCTCGACACGGCGACCGCCCAGACGCTCGGTTTCGTGGCCCGCCGGCTGGGCGCCGAGGCGGTCGGCCTGGTCTTCGGCGCGCGCGAGGCCCGCCTGGAGCTGTACGACCTGCCCGAGCTCACAGTCGACGGGCTTCCGGACCGCGATGCCCGCGCGCTGCTCGGATCGTCGGTCGAGTTCCTGCTCGACGGCCCGATCCGGGACCGGATCGTGGCCGAGACCCGCGGCAACCCCTTGGCACTGCTCGAACTGCCGCGCGGTCTCACCGCGACCCAGCTGGCGGCCGGGTTCGGCCTTGTCGGCGGCCTGGGTCTGCCGGTGCGGATCGAGCAGAGCTTCCTGCGGCAGGCCGACGGGCTGCCCGCGGCGGCCCGGCAACTGCTGCTCGTTGCGGCCGCCGAGCCCGAGGGAGATCCGGTCGTGGTACGCCGGGCCGCCGACGAGCTCGGGGTCGCGGCCGACCTGGCGGAGGTGTCCAGCCTGCTCACCCTGGGCGAGCGGGTCACGTTCCGGCACCCGTTGGTGCGCTCCGCGCTGTACGGCGCCGCGTCCGACGTGGAGCGCAGAGCGGTGCATCTGGCTCTCGCGGCGGCGACGGACGCGACGGCCGATCCCGATCGACGCGCCTGGCATCTCGCCGCTGCCGCGACCGGGCCTGACGAGGAGGTCGCCATCGCACTGGCGCGGTCGGCCGACCGCGCCCAGGCCCGAGGTGGATTCGCGGCCGCCGCGGCCTGTCTGCAACGCGCGGTCGCGTTGACTCTCGATCCCGCTCGTCGCACTCAGCGCGCCCTGGCCGGTGCACACGCAAGTCTCCGGGCCGGCGCTTTCACGACGGCGTCGATGCTGCTCGCGACGGCCGAGGCGGGTCAGCTCGACGATCTCGGTCGTGCCCAGATCGATCTGGTTCGGGCGGAAGCAGCGTTCTCGCAGCAGCGCGGGCGCGATGCCCCCGGACTGCTGCTGCGCGCGGCGCAGACGCTCGAGCCGCTCGACGCCCGCCTCGCCCGGGACACCTATCTCGACGCGTGGAGCGCAGCGCTGTTCGCCGGCCGCCTTGCCCGGACGGTCGGACTCCGCGAGGTCTCGCGGGCCGCCCGGGCCACGGCTGCGCCGGAGGGTGAGCCGAGAAGTTCCGACCTGCTCCTCGACGGACTCGCGATGGTGTTCGTGGAGGGACGCGAGCAGGCCGTACCGGTGCTCGAGAAGGCGGCCCTCGCGTTCGGTCAGCCGGACATCTCGGCCGACGAGACGTTGCGCTGGGGATGGCTCGGCACGGCCGCGGCCGCCACGGCGTGGAACTTCGAGGCCTGCTTCGCGACCGCGAACCGGCAGGTCGAGGCAGCGCGCAGCACCGGGGCGCTCGCCGTCCTCGTCGTCGGTGTCAACGTCCTCGAGCAGGTGGCCGCGTTCGCCGGTGATTTCGCCGAGGCGAATGCGCTGCGGGCCGAGGCCGACGCCGTACGAGAAGCCACCGGCACCCACGTCGCGCCGTACGGCGCCCTCACATTGGCCGCGTTCCGCGGTCACGAGGACGAGGCATTCCGGCTGATCGACGACACGATCGCGGGCGCGACGGCCGAGGGTCAGGGCACGGCGGTGCAGTACGCGCAGTGGGCGAAGTCGGTCATCCTGAACGCGCTGCGCCGCCACGACGAAGCACTGGCGCTGGCCCGCCTGGCGAGTGAGGACACGCCGGAGCTGTGGGTGTCGTCGTGGGCGCTGTGCGAGCAGATCGAGGCAGCGACGCGCGCCGGGCACCCTGACGAGGCTGCCGCCGCGCTGGCACGCCTCCAGGAGAGCACGCGGTCCACCGACGAACCCTGGGCCCGCGGTGTCGAGGCACGTGGACGTGCGCTCGTGCACGACGACGATGCGGCCGACGCCGCGTATCTCGAGGCTATCGAGTACCTCAGCCGCACCCGGCTGCGACCGGACCTGGCCCGCACCCACCTGCTGTACGGCGAGTGGCTGCGCCGGAAGGCCCGCCGGACCGACGCGAGGGCGCAACTGCGGTCGGCGTACGCCATGTTGTCCTCGATCGGCATGGATGCCTTCGCGGAGCGAGCACGTCGAGAACTACACGCATCCGGCGAGACCGTCCGCAAGCGCACGGCGACGGCAGCGACCGGAGAAACACTGACACCGCAGGAGCGGCAGATCGCGCTGCTCGTCCGGGACGGACTGTCGAATCCCGAGGTCGGTAACCGGCTGTTCCTCAGTCCGCGCACCGTCGAATGGCACCTCGGCAAGATCTTCGAGAAGCTCTCCATCACCTCGCGCCGGCAGCTGCGGGACGTGCTCTTCCAGAGCGACTTCGAGACCGCGAGCGGCTAGCGGGCCAGGCAGCCCGGGGACTTCCCGCTCCACGGACCAGGGAGCCACCCGGGTGCGGACAGCGGGCTTCGTCGTCGACTCTCGACAGGGAAAGGTCAGTTCCTTCGAAGGAGTCACACAGCTGAAGGAGTCTTCATGTCCAACCACTACAGCGCTGCCAATCTCAGGTTCCCCGGCGACGACGCCCGCCTGGATCTGACCGATCTGTTCGTCTTCGCCGCCCCGGGAGATCCCGGCCGGACGGTCGTGATCATCGACGTGAACCCGTACACGACCGGGATGAGCGCGATGCCGCCGTTCCTGATGAAGCGGGAGTTCCACCCGGCGGGCGTCTACCGGATCAACATCGACACCGACGGGGACGCACAGGCCGACGCCGCGTTCACGTTCGTGTTCTCCGAACTGACCGACGGCCGGCAGACCGGATCGGTGTACTTCGGTACCGGGCGCGACGCCCGCAACCCCGAGCCGGCCGGTGAACTGATCGTCACCGGTGCGCCGGTCGGCTTCGACGACACCGCCCAGCCGGTCGTCGCGGGCCCGGTCAGACTGTTCATCGGCGTACGCAGCGACCCGTTCTTCGCCGACGCCGACGGCTCCTTCCACGGCTTCAAGTGGACCGGGCAGGACGCGTTCGCGGATCGCAACATCCTGTCGATCGCGCTCGAGGTGCCGAACGAGCTGCTCGGCGCGGATCCCGCGATCGGTCTGTGGGCCACGGTCGGCGTACGGCGGGACGGCACAGTCGTGCAGGTGGATCGCGGCGGCCATCCGACCATCAACCCGTTCGTGAACCCCAACAACGTCAAGAACGAGTACAACCTGCGGCAACCGGTCGACGACGTGGCCAACTACCTGGAGTTGTGGGCGAAGTTCCTCGAGGACAACGGGGGTTACTCGCCCGAGGAGGCCCGGCGCGCGGCGTTGATCGTGCTGCCCGACATCCTCCGCTACGACCGGAGCCGGCCGGCGGCGTACCCGAACGGCCGGGCGATCACCGACGACGTGTTCAGCGCCCGCTTCGCGTGGATGTCGAACGGACGGATCGAACCTGACGGTCTGAAACCGCATGACGACATGCTCACCGAGTTCCCGTTCCTCGGCGTACCTGTCCGCTACCCCGGCATCGACGGCTAGCCGGTCGACCACGATGGACACTCTGCGCCAGACGATCGTGAGTCCGGGGCGGGACGCCGAGAGCTTCCTGGTCGAGGCGATCAGCGTCCTGCACGCCAACGGCGCCGAGTCGGAGCGGGCCGAGCGGCGTACCCGTCAGTTGGCGCACGCGCTCGGTCTGAACGCCCGGGTCGAGCTCGGCTGGTCGTGGTCGGACTTCTCGTTCGGCGACCACAGCGTCCGCGGGAGCAGCGCGGTCCCGAGTGGCGTTGCGTCGAACCGCGTCTTCGCCGTCGACCGGATCATCAACGAGCTCGACACCGGCCTGGCCGCACTCGCCGATGCGTGGGAGCGGCTGCGGTGGGCCGCTGTACTGCCGCCGCCTCATCTCGCGGTGTTCGCGGCGGCGTGCGTTGCCGGAGGGTGCGGGCTGGCGGTGATCTTCGGCATCCGCGGCACGACGGCGCTTGCTGTCATCGCCGTGTGCTGCGCGGCTGGCGCGTTCGTCCGCCGCGGCCTGGCACACCGAGGCGCCAACGCCTACACCCAGTCAGCGGCGGCCGCGCTGGTCGCCGGTCTCGGCGCAGCGATATCGGGCGGCGCCGGCTCGGCCGTCGGACTCATCGCCCTGTGTCCGTGCCTGATCCTCGTACCCGGACCGCACCTGCTCAACGGGAGCCTGGACATCGCCGCCCTGCGGATCCCCCTCGGCGCCAGTCGTCTGGTGTACGCCGCAGCCGTGATGACCGCAATCACCGCCGGCCTCCTCGTGGGTCTCCGGCTCGGCCAGGCCCACCTCGCCACCGACATCTCCGGACCTGGCGTGCCGCTCTGGGTCGAGGTACCGACTGCTGGATTTCTCGCTGTCGCGTACGGCGTCTTCTACGGCGTACCACTCCGGGTGCTCTATTGGCCGTGCCTGGTCGGAGGCGCGGCTCACGCCGTGCGTTGGACCGTCGCCCAAACGGGAGCAGATGCCTGGGTCGGCGCAGGCCTTGCCTGCTTGTTCGCCGGGCTGGTGCTCGTGCCCGTCTGCGCGCGATGGCAATTGCCGTTCTCCACCATCGGCTTCGCGTCGGTCGTATCACTCCTGCCGGGCGTGCTCCTCTTCCGGGCGCTGGCCGGCTTCGCGCAGCTGCCGTCGACAGCAGGTGCGCCCGGCGGACAACTCCTGGTCGAGACCGCGGACAACGCGAGCTCGGCAGCGCTCGTACTGCTGGCGATGGCGCTCGGGTTCCTCGTCGCCGACGCCGCCTGGACACACATCCGGTCTGCGAGCTCACCGTCATGACTACTCACAGGACAGCAGGGAGCATCACCGTGAAAACCAAGAATCCCGACCTCGGCCCGGACCGCGCGCGGCGGGCCGTCGTCGAGGAGCACTGGCGCGCCTCGGAGAGCGGCGACGTCGATACGGAGCACGCGATCTATGCGGTCGACGCCTTGCTCGAGTACCCGCAGTCCGGGGAACGGTTCCGGGGCCGGGCGACGATCGCGGCACAGCGCGGCGGCCACCCGGCGGACCGCCACTTCACCGTGCTGCGCATCGTCGGCCGGGACGACCTCTGGGTGAGCGAGTGCACGATCAGGTACGACGGCGTGCCGACGTACTCGATCTCCGTGATGGAGTTCGACGGCGACCACGTCATCCGCGAGACGCAGTACTTCGCTGACCCGTTCGAAGCCCCCGAGTGGCGAGCTGCGCTTGCCGAACCCCGCTAGGCCGCGCTCTATCCCGCGGTCTGAGCCGCAGCCACCGCCAACCGGTCCACGAAGTCGTTCATCTCATGTCCGGAGTGGCCTTTCACCCAGCGGAAGGCCACGTCGCCGCGCTCCATCACCAGCGCGACCAGCGGTTCCCACAAGTCCTGGTTGGCAACCGGCTTCCTGGCGGACGTCAGCCAGCCGCGCTCGAGCCACCCCTGGTGCCAGCGGTCGCGGAAGCAGTTCACGACGTACGTCGAATCGGACACCACCAGCAGCGGCCCCGCGTTGGCCCGCACAGCCTCCAGCGCCGCCCGAATCTCCATCCGCTGATTCGTCGACACCGCCTCGTGCCCAGCGGCGTACTCCGTCGTCGACAACGCCCAGGCCCACCCACCCGGCCCCGGATTCCCCGAACAAGCCCCATCCGTAAACACGGACCGAGCGCCCACCGGCACCGTCATATCAGCCGGCCGAGGCCGCCGCACACGAGTAACAGGCATCCGAGCACCCTACTACTCACCAGTGGACGGGCCAGGGGCTCCTACTGGCTCGAAGGCCGGCCGGCGACTGCCAGCCTCATGGGTAGCGGGATCAATTGATACCGCAACCAGATCGAGAGTAGGGAGTGCATCATGAGTACCACCACAAGCACCGACTCGAAGGTGGCCAGCCGGATCTCGAACGCTGTGTTGTGGCGTGGATTGCTGGCGATCGCGGTTGGGGCAGTTGCCGTTATCTGGCCGAACATCACCGTCGGCGCCTTCGTCATCCTCTTCGCTGTCTACGCCTTCATGGCCGCCGTGATGGACGCGGTTCGCGCATTCAGCAGTGACGGTGGTTGGTCGGTCGTCGGCCACCTCCTGCTTTCGCTGGTGTCGCTGGCGGCCGGGGTCATCGCGCTGGTCTACCCGGGCCCGACCGCGCTCGTACTGACACTGATCATCGGCTGGTGGGCGCTGTTCACCGGTCTGGTCGAGATCGCGATGGCGTTCCGGAGCGGCCAGAGGGCCGGGCAACGCGCCTGGTTCATCCTGGGCGGCCTGGTCTCCATCGTCTTCGCCGTGGCGCTGTTCATCCGCCCGGACCTGGGCGCCGTCTCCCTGGCCATCGTCTTCGGCCTCTACAGCATCTTCTACGGCGTCTCCGCCCTCGTCGCCCGCCGCGAAGGCCGCACGATCGAGAAGAACCTCAACCGCTTCGCCCACGCAGTCTCTTGACTCGCCACGGACTCTGGAGGCCATCGCGCAGACGATGGCCCCCAGACGCCACATCGGGGGATTCAGTGCTGCTGTCCCTTTTCGGCCGTCGCCTGCAGCAACTGATGCAGACCGGCGTACGCCAGTTCCATCTCGGACTCGACGCCCGCGGCACGTGCCAACCTGCAGCCGGACGCGCTCTCCACCAGATAGTCCAGGAGCGCGGACTCGCCCGGCCATCGCCAGCCCGGACCGCCCCCAGGAACTCCGTCATCACCTGGCGCTCCGCCTGCCGGTCCCGCATCTCCACCGAGCGATGCGGTCGACTGAAGGAACGCCGCCCACCAGGTCTTTCCATCGGCAGCCCCCACGTCCAAGCGAGAAACTCACTCTAAACCCGGCCATGGCTGCAGGAGTTGCTGAGGTGGCGTCCGCTCAGCGGCTCATCCCCCGCCGGACGCCCTGTTCACAATGCGTCGCGGGTGGTTCTTTCGGCGAGGCGTTGGAGTTGGCCCGTGTGTACGTCGGTTACCCATTCCCAGCCGGTCTTGGCGGATGGGCCGATGCGTGGGTCGGTGATGTCTCGGTCGTCGCGTAAGGCCTGGACGTAGGCGCGGTCCTGGTCGATCCGGATGCGCAGTTCGTCCGCTCCGCCGACGGATCCGTGCCCCGGTACGACGACCTGGACGTCGTCGGCCACGTCGTCGAACAGTTGCAAAGCGGCGAGGTACTCGTCGATCGGGTCGACGGGGCTTTCGGCGTCGAGCATCGGGATCAGGACGTCGGAAAGCATGTCTCCGGCAACTAAAACGCCGTGCTCCTCGATCAGCAGCGCCGCGTGGCCGGGGGCGTGGGCCTGGTGTTCGATGATGCGGATTCGTGGGCCGTCCCACGGGAGATGAGTGGTTCCGGCGGGCAGACCGGTGATGAGACCGAACAGGTCGAGCGGTACATCGTCGACGATGTCCGGTGGCACCCCCTCGGTCATGCCGGACTTCCAGTCAGCCTCCGACAGGAACTCTTCGAGATCAGCCGCGCAGCGCGCCGTGCCGTACCGAGGCGCCTCGCCGAGGTCGGCGTACCAGAGCACGTGATCCCAGTGGGGATGCGTCGCAAACCCTGCTACGACGGGTTCGCCCGCGAGATCTTTCGCGAGGCAAGCCATTTCGTCGCCGGTGATTCCGGGATCGATGAGCAGTACACCGGCGCTGCCTCGTACGACGACGGTGTTGTTCCGGATCGGTTCGCTCTGGTGGACGCGTACGCCGTCCGCAAGGTGCGTCAGCATCAGCCGGCCTCTTTCAGGATCGCGTAGCGGTTCATCGTGACGCCCGATCCGAACAATTGCTGATCGAGCAGTTCGAGGTCGATCGGCAGGTCGTAGTCGTCGAACAGCGGTCGGCCGAAGCCGAGGATCGCGGGATGCGTAGTGAGCAGCAGCTCGTCGAGCAGCCCGGCGCGGAGCAGTTGGGTGGCGAGTGCCGCGCCGCCGACCGCGATCGTGCCTTCGGTCTCGGCACGAAGTACGGCGAGCTGCTCGATCGCGTCGTCTCCCCCGATGATCCGGGTGTTGTGATCAGCGGTCTGCCGCGTGCGCGAGACGAGCACCTTGGGTATGGCGGTCCAAATCTCGCCATACTCACGCATGAAGTCGGGCAGCGATTCGTCCTCGCGGGATCGCGGCCAGTACTCCTCCATCACCTCGTACATGACGCGGCCGTGAGCGATCATCGCCAGTTCCCGGGTCCGCGCGTTGGCCTCGCGGTGCAGTTCCTCGTCGATGCGCACCCACTCGCCCGCGCCGTTGTCCTCGGGCACCTGCTCGATCCGCAGGTCGAGGGACACGTTCATCGCGTATACGAACTTGCCCATCGTCCCCCCTTCCGACTAGTGCTTGCAATCTGCAATCACTATTATGGCGATGCCCGGAGCTGTCAAGGAGGAGTCGTGGAACCACGATCAGACTGTCCGATCAACGCAGCCGTCGAGGTACTGGGCGATCGCTGGTCGTTGCTCGTACTGCGCGACGTCATCTTCAGCGACCGCCGTTACTTCCGGGCGCTGCTCACCGGCTCCCCCGAAGGCATCGCCTCGAACATCCTCGCCGACCGGCTGGTCCGCCTGGTCGAAGCCGGCCTGCTCAGCCGCGGCACGGCGGCCCGCGGCCAGCGAGCGCAGTACAGCCTCACCGAGGCCGGCATCCAGACCCTGCCCATCCTCGATGCCCTAGGCAACTGGTCACTCACCTGGCGTCCCGCGGCCAACGAACTCCACGCCCGCCAGCAGTTCATGCACGACCAGGGCCGGCCCTTCATCGAAGCCCTGATGGACGACCTCCGCGCGCGCCATCTAGGCGCTCCACCCAAAAACCGGAGCGGCCCAACACCCTTCGAACGCCTCGACGCGGCGCAAACACCGGCCGATTGACGCTAGTGGTAGCGGCGCGACTTGTTCTCCGCCGTCGATTCGCCGGGCTGCCATTGCGCGATCCATGGGCCGGTTCCCTCCGAGGGGTCGACGATGCCGGCCTCGAGCCAGCTGTAGTTTCCCTCGAGTACCCGTTGAGCCAGCCGTCGGTCGTCATCGTCGGTGTTGTTCCACAGTTGCTCGAAGAGGTGATCGACCCTCAGCCGCGCCTGATCGCAGAACACCGCCGCCAGCTCGTACGCCGACTGGCCCTGGGCAGCGTCCCGCTCGCGCAGCGTTTCGGCCCGCGAACACGACGCGGCCATCGCGAACAACTCCGCGCCGATGTCCACGATCCTGGCCAGGAAGCCCTGCCGGTACTCGAGCTTCGCCTGCCAGCGGCCCATGCCGTAGAACGTCTGCCGCGCGAGTTTGCGCGACGCCCGCTCGACATACCGCAAGTGCTTGGCCAGCGGCCCGAACTCGCCGTACGACCGAGGGTCCGATCCCTTGCCGACGGCCAGCTTGGGCAGCCACTTGGCGTAGAACCCGCTCGCGTTCACCGCGGCCTTCGCCTTGGCCTGCAAATCGGCGTCCGGTGAGGCCAGGTCGCCGGCCGCGGACAGGTGGGCGTCGACGGCCTCCCGCGCGATCAGCAGATGCATGATCTCGGTCGAGCCCTCGAAGATCCGGTTGATCCGCAGATCGCGCAGGATCTGCTCTGCCGGTACGGCGCGCTCGCCCCGGGCCGCCAGCGAGTCGGCGGTCTCGTACCCGCGTCCGCCGCGGATCTGCACCAGCTCGTCGGCGATCCGCCAGGCCATCTCGCTGGACCACAGCTTGGCCAGCGCCGCCTCGATCCGGATGTCCTTGGTGCCGGCGTCGGCCAGGTTCGCCGACAGGTCGAGCACGGCCTCGAGCGCGAACGTGGTCGCGGCGATGAACGAGATCTTCTCGGCGACGGCTGCGTGGGCGCCGATCGGCCGGCCCCATTGGACGCGCTCCGCGGACCACTCCCGGGCGATCTTCAGGCACCACTTGGCCGCCGCCGTGGTGGTCGCCGGGATCGACAAGCGGCCGGTGTTCAGCGTGGTGAGAGCGATCCGCAGACCGTCGCCCTCCCTGCCCAGCCGGTTCTCGGCCGGCACCCGGACCTGGTGGAAGCGGGTCACGCCGTTCTCGATCCCGCGCAACCCCATGAACGCGTTGCGGTTCTCGACCGTGATCCCCGGCGAGTCGGCCTCGACGACAAACGCGCTGATGCCACCCCGTCCGCCTTCGTGCTCGGGTACACGTGCCATCACCACGACCAGCTCGGCGATGACGCCGTTCGTCGTCCAGAGCTTCACTCCGTCCAGGATGTACGCCGTACCGTCGTCGGTCGGCGTTGCGGTCGACGCCAGCCGGGCCGGATCCGAACCCACATCGGGCTCCGTGAGCAGGAACGCCGTCACCGCGCCGGCAGCGCAGCGAGGCAGGAACCGCTGCTTCTGCTCGTCGGTCCCGAACATCTTCACCGGCTCCGGAACACCGATCGACTGATGCGCGGAGACGAGGGCGCTCAGACTCGGGTGCACCGACGCGACGAGCATCAGCGCCTTGCCGTAGTACGACATCGGCAGGCCGAGACCGCCGTACTCGGTCGGGATCTTGATACCGAACGTCCCCAGCTCGGCGAGGCCGCGCAGGTACTCGTCCGGAATCTTGGCCTCCCGCTCGATCAGCAGACCGTCGAGCGTCTCGCAGTACGTCGCCAACCGGGCGATGAACTCCTCGCCGCGGACGGCGTCATCGGGCGCGACGGCATGCGGTTGCGGATGGATCAGCGACAGGTCGAAGTCACCGAGGTACAGCCCCTTGGCGAAACTCGGCCGGGTCCACTCGCTCTCCCGCGCCGCCTCCGCAACCTCCCGAGCCTCCCGCTCCCCAACCTGCCGCGTCGTAGCCGTCACCGGTCCGCCTCCTCGCTTGCAGTCTCCTATTACCCGTTAGTACCCAAAACAGCTGCGGGGCTCACGATCCTGCGGTGGCAACCTGGGCAAGCCGGGCCGCGATCTCCCGGCGGGACGCGATGCCGAGCTTCGAGAAGACCTTGCGGAGATGCCAATCCACGGTATGCGGGCTGAGGAACAGCCTGGCTCCGATCTCGGGATTGGTCAGGCCGTCACCCGCGAGCCGCGCGACCTGCGCCTCCTGGACAGTGAGCGTCGGACGGTTCACGACATTGCGCTCGCCAACCTTCTTCCCTGCCGCTCGGAGCTCCCGCCGGGCACGTTCGGCGAATGCCTCGGCGCCGAACCGGCTCAGCATGTCGTACGCGACCGTGAGCTGCTCACGGGCGTCAGCAAGACGGTCCTCGCGGCGAAGCCACTCGCCGTACAAGAGATGCGCGCGAGCAAGGTTCACGCGCACTCTGGTCCGCTCGAGTCGCGTGATCGCCTCTCGATACAGGTCCTCGGCGGCTGTTCCCTGACTCAGCAGAGCGTGTGCACACGTCTCGGCGCCGAGCGCCCAGTCCGTGCCGCTGGCCCGTGCGGCCTCGGAGAGCTGCTCCAGCGCGTCCCCCACGGCCTCGGGCGATCCACCGCGCACCGCCGCCTCGATCAGCTCCGCCAAGGCCCACCTCGGCGCACCGAACTGCTCCTGGTGACTCGCGGCCGCCCGAGCAGCGGTCATCGCCTCGCCGTACTGGGCGAGGCCGTTGCACAGCACTGCCTGATGACAGTGCGCGACGGTGACACCGAGACCCTGCCCGTGCAACGCCCCCTCGGTGACTGCCGCGTCGATGAGCGCGCGTGCCTCGGTCTCGTGGCCACGGATCGCGGCCAGTGCGAGTGCCCCGAAGGGCGGTTGGACGGTTCCGGTCGCAGTACTCGCCGTTCGCACCTCCTCGACCACCGACGCGGCCGCGGTCAGCTGACCGGCGAAGACGAGTACGACGGCGGACGAGTCCAGGGCCAGTGGCAGTCCACTGATGGTGCCGGTGCTCCGTGTCAGCGCCACATGCCGAGTCGTGACCGCCTGCCAACCTTCGAGATCCCACAGATCCGCGGCGATGACCCCGGCGAGCAGGAGCCATCGCAGAGACTCCTCGACCGGCAAGTCGTCGGCGGAGAATGCCTCCAGGGCGCTCCTGATCATCGGGACGGATGCTGTGAAACCGCCCGTCAGACGTACGGCCAATGCGTCCAGAAGCTTGTCCGCGGCACTCGCCTGCGGCGACGGCGGCGCACCGCGCGCCGCCGTTCCCACCTCTTCCCACCCGGGACTCCGCGCCAGGTGACCGGCGAAGATCACCGCCGACACAGCCTCCAGGTAGGTGTCGCGAGCCATCCGTACGTCGAGTCCGGACAGCCGGTGCGCCGCGGCGAGCAGCTGCGCCGGAGCCTCCAGGCCCCGCCCCTGGGCGAACGCGAGACCGGCATTCAGTACCTCGATCCGCGCGTGCGCCAGCTCGTTCGGCGGGTCCGCACCGGCGGTGGTCAGGAGATCCGCCGCCGCCTCGAACGCTCCGGCCTGGTAGTTGGCCTGAGCGGCCTCCAGCGCTCTGCCCGCCCGGCGACCTGGATCTCCTGTCAGCTCTGCCGCCCGCTCGAGGAACGCGGCGACGGCAGCGCGACCGCCGCGGGCCTGGGCGCGGGCGGCCGACCGCTCGAGCTCGAGGGCGACGTCCTCGTCGAAGCCGGTCACAGCCTGCGCCCGGTGCCAGGCACGGCGATCGGGATCCACGTCGGCGTCGATCGACTCGGCCAGCGCACGATGCGCCGTACGGCGATCGGCCGGCGATGCGACCTGGTACGTCGCCGAGCGCACCAGCGGATGCCGGAAGCGCACCCTGGAGTCCAGCGTGATCAGATCGTCCGCGCCGGCGGTCGCGGAGTCGATGTCGACGCCCAGCCGTCCGGCCGCGCGCCGCAACAGCTCGACGTCACCGAGCGGTTCGGCCGCCGCGATCAGCATCACCCAACGGGTCTGGTCCGCAAGCGCCTCGATCCGGTGGCCGAACTCCTGCTCCAGCCGGCCGGCCACGCGGTTCGCCCTGGTCGGGGCGAATCCGCCGGCCAGCTCTGCCGCGGTCCATCTGCGCGGCAGCTCGATCAGGGCGAGGGGGTTCCCGCGTGCCTCGGCGAGGATACGGTCGCGGACCTGTCTGTCGAGCGGCGCCGTGACGACCGAGTCGAGCAGCGTCCGGGAGTCGCGCTCGAGCAACGCGTCGACAGTCAGGTCGGGGACGCCTGCGAACGACTCCCGCGCTACCGGCTCGCGCACCGCGAGGACCAGGACGACCGACTCCGCGAGTAGTCGCCGGCCGACGAACCCCAGTGTCAGCGAGGACGCCTGGTCGAGCCACTGCGCGTCATCGACCAGGCAGACCAGCGGCTGGTCCGCACCGGCGTGCGCGAGCAGGGTCAGCGCGGCGAGGCCGACGAGAAACGGATCAGGCGCGGTCCCAGCCCGAAGACCGAAGGCTGCACCGAGCGCATTCCGTTGCGGTTCCGGCAGCTGATCCAGCCCGGAGAGCAGCGGCGAGCACAGCTGGTGCAGACCGGCGTACGAGAGTTCCATCTCGGACTGGATGCCGGCCGCCCGCACGATCCGGCACCCCGCAGCACGTCCGGCCAGGTAGTCCAGCAGCTCGGTCTTACCGATGCCGGCCTCGCCGCGGAGCACCAAAGCCGCGCTCCGGCCGGCCCTGGCGCCTGCCACAAGGTCGTCCAGGACCTGACACACGTCTCGCCGACCGACCAGTCCGGCGCCCGACCGGCTCGATGCCACCGATCGAGAGTACTGCGCTCGCGCCGTCGCGTCTCCCTCTGACCGCGAAACGTCAATGCCGAAAGGAACTGTCGGTGACGCGACGACTACGGTTTCGTTGCGTTAGGCAACCTACTGCAACAGGTGGGTCGCGGCTCGACACGTTGACAGTTACGTCCCTGTCCGGCTCAGCCCCTCAGGCCGCCGCCCCAGGGTGATGGGTTGACGTAGCCGGGTTCCGCAGCGTCCCATGAGCTAAAGCGCCGAGGGGCTCGGCCGGGGAGTTGGACAGGGTGTCTACAGCCACCGCACACGTGTCGACAGTGACGCCGTAGAAGAGCCATGGCTGAGCGCACGCACGGTTCCTGGGCCTCGACGGCACGCAGGCCGCGCCTACCGGCGGATCTGGGCCGTACCGCCGCGGCCGTGGTGCTGGTCGGCGCGGCCTACTATCTCGGCGCGCGTCTGGGTCTGAGCCTGTCGCTGGTGGAGCGGAACGTCACGCCGCTCTGGCCGCCCAGCGGGATCGCATTGGCAGCTTTCCTGATTCTGGGGAGGCAGATGTGGCCGGGCGTCGCGCTTGCCGCTCTGGCCGTGAATCTGCCGATCAGCACCGGCCCGGTTCCCGCGCTTCTGACCGCAATGGGCAACACGCTTGCACCGCTGGTGGCAGCGATCGTGCTCGAGCGCGTCGGGTTCCGCCGTCAGCTGGATCGTTGGCGTGATGCCCTGGCCATCGTCTTCCTGGGTGCGCTCGCGAGTATGACGATCAGCGCGACCATCGGCGCCGTCACGCTCACGACGTCGAAAGGCACCGATGGACTGGGGGGCGCCTGGGCGGTCTGGTGGACCGGTGACGCAATGGGCGTCCTCACCGTGACCCCGTTCCTGCTGTGCATCCCTCTGTTCTGGGAGCTCGAACGGTGGTCGACCGCGCGCTGGCTCGAGGCCGGCGTCATCCTCGCGCTGACGATCGTCCTGGTGTGGTGGACGACCCACATCGACGTACCCCTGATGTTCCTGGTGCTGCCGCTACTCGGCTGGGCGTCGTGGCGTCTGCAATTGCGCGGAGCCGCACCCGCTGCGCTGACCGCGTCACTGATCGCGACCTGGTCGGCGACGCGCGACCTCGGCCCGTTCGCGGGTAAGTCGCTGCTGGAGCAGATGCTGACGCTGCAGGCCTTCAACGCCACCGTGGCGCTGACATCGTTCTTCCTCGCCGCGCTCGTGACCGAGCGGATCGGGTTTGCTCGCGCGCTGATGACCGCGGCCGCCGATTTGGAGGTACGCGTCAAGGAGCGCACCGCCGAGCTGGAAGCGGCCAACGACCGGCTGGGGCGCGAGATCGACCACCGGCACGAGGCCCAGCAGCAGCTGAGCAGGGAGGAGGCCAAGACCCGCCGGGAGCACCAGATCGCGGAAACTCTCCAGCGCAGCCTGCTCCCAGACCGGATGCCCGAGATCCCCGGCCTGGTGGTGGCCGCCCGCTACGTCCCCGCGACCGCCGACCTGCACGTCGGCGGCGACTGGTACGACGTGATCCAGCTCCGCGCCGGCCTGATAGGTCTCGTCATCGGTGATGTTGCCGGCCACGGTCTCCAGGCCGCGGCGGCGATGACCCAGCTGCGGATGGCGGTGCGCGCGTACGCCATCCACGATCCCTCTCCAGTAGCGGTGATGAGCCGACTGCACGAGTTGGCCCGCGAACTGCCGATGGCCGAGATGGTGACCCTGCTGTACGTCCTGTACGACCCGGACACCGGGACCGTGCGCTTCGCGAGCGCCGGACACCCGCCGGCTCTCTTGATCGACGACGCGAGCACGCAGTACCTCGACGGCGGGCTCGCCCCACCACTCGGCGTACTCGCGCACTGGGACTATGCCGAGGCGACGCACCGGCTGCAGCCCGGCGCGACTCTGCTGCTCTACACCGACGGACTGGTCGAGAAGCGCACGCTGTCGATCCAGGACGGACTCGATCGGCTGCTCGCCGAGGCGAGTGGCTCCGAATGGCCGGACCTCGACGCGCTCTGCGACCATCTGCTCTCGGCGCTGGCGGAGACGGGCAAGGTGGCCGACGACATCGCACTGATCGCGCTCAGACCTCTCGCGCTGGCCGGAGCGCCGCTGTCACTCGACGTACCCGCCGAGGCGCGCATGCTCTTCCAGGTCCGGCATGCGTTGCGTCGCTGGCTCCGCGAGTCGGGTGTCACTGCGCAGATTGCCGGGGAGATCGCGATCGCCTGCGGAGAGGCCTGCAGCAACGTCGTACGCCACGCGTACGGCGCCTCGCCGGGCGACATGCACATCGAGGCGCGGCTGGTGGACGGCTCGGTCGAGCTGACCGTACGCGATCAGGGTCAGTGGCGGCTCCCGGCGGACCGCGGCGGAGGCTTGGGCCTGACACTGATCCACGGGCTGTCGGACTCGGTGGACATCGACAGCGATCCGGAAGGTACGACGATCTTCATGCGACGAAACGTAGCCGTCGGGGACGAGCAGTGACGGCGTACGCGGAGGTCGATGCCTGGACGAGCAATGGCGTCCAGGTTGTGCGGATCTCCGGCGAAGTCGACCTCACCAACGCCGCCGAGGTACGGGACGCCATCAGTCGCGTGGCGTCCCTCGACGCAACCGTCATCGCCGTCGATCTGACCGAGACCGCCTACCTCGACAGCTCCGGCATCGCGATGCTGTTCCGACTCGCCGAACGACTCACCCACAGCCGCCAGGAACTCCGCATCGTCGTCCCACCGGACTCCCCACTCCGAGCCGCCCTCGAACTCACCGACCTACCGCAAACCATCCCGGTCCAACACACCCTCGAATGACCCGACGGTCGTCGCCGCGCACGACCGGTTGCTCACCCCTGTCCCGGCTGGAACAGCTCGATCACGTTACCCGCCGGGTCCTCGAGGAGGATCTGGGAGCCGCCGATACCGACGACCATCTCGTTGCGGAAGGTCGCGCCTTCGGCGTGGAGTCGCGCGACCTCTGCGGCGAGGTCGTCGACGACAAGCTGGAACCTGTTCCAGCCGCCGGGCTCAGGCAGCCGGCCGTCCGGCATCGGCTGGGACGCTCCGCCGACGCCTCCGACGTTGTTCAGCATCAACCGCAGCCCGTCCCGCGTCACCGCAGCGAACCCTGGCGAATAGTCCATCTCCACGGTGAAACCGAGCCGTTCGGTATAGAACGTCACCGCCGCTGCCACGTCGTCCACGATGTAGCGAACACCCACGCTGTCCATCCGGAACTCCTCATCGTGCTGGTCCGGAACCGACTCTATTGGCTGACAGACATTCCGGAGATGGGTTGGGGCTGGTTTCTGCGCGTGGCTGCGTGGTTGGCGAGTACTGCGGTGGCAGCGCCGGTGGCTGCGAAGAGGGCGCCGAGGGCGATCCAGCCGGGTGTGCCGTGGTCGATCGCGCTGGTGGTGACAACGGCCGGGCTCAGCATCTGAGCGACCGCGTAGCCGGTTTGGCTGAGCCCTTGGTACGCGCCGGCGCGAGCGGGGTCGGCGAGATCGAACGCCATGGTCCACCCTCCGGCCTCGCCCTGGGTCTCGGCCGCGGAGGCAGCAAGTGCGGCAATGAGCAGGATGGCAGTTGCTGCTGCTGCGCCGACGTACCCAGCGAACGCGAAGAGCACGCAGGCGACCAGCAGGAACAGGCCTGCTCGTCGTACCGACTGCCCAGCGGTCCGGAGGTTCTGTGCACGGCGGGAGGCACGGACCTGGAAGAGCGCCACATAAGCGGTATTGACCAGCAGCAGCGCAGATACGACGACCGTTGGTGCTTCGGTGTGGTCAGCGACCCACAGCGGTATGGCGACCGACGTCAGTCCGAATTGGATCGCGAGTATGGCGTTGAGGATCGTCGAGGCGACGTACGTACGATCGCGCAACGGGGATCGTCCACTCACAGATGCCACGGCGCCGCTCGACGCGTCCATGCGTGCGGCCAATCCCTTGACCCTGCGGCGCAGACCGATCAACGGCAGTGTGCCCAGCATTGTGACCGCGCCGACGAGGACCACCGTCAGGCGGTACGCCGCTGTCGTGTCGACCATCAGCGCTAGTCCCGCGAGGAGGCTGCCTCCGCCGATGAAGACGTTCATCACCACCCGCAGCCTGGCTCGGACCGTGACCCGCTCAGGGCCGACGTACCAGCGGGCGAGCAACGTCACCTGAGCGGTGCTTTGCAGCCCACGCGTGGCCGAGACGCAGGCTGCGATGAGGATGAAGCTGACGACGTTGCCCGCAAGGGCATAGGCCAGCAATGCGGCTCCGTTCGCGGTCAGCGTCCACTGCTGCAGCCGGTCTGCGCCGTAGCGATCGCTCAGCCGCCCACCGACGTACGACGCCAGGACGCCAACCGCGCCGGCCGTGGTGAGCCCGAGGCCGACGGTGGCTGCGGACAGTCCGACTCCGCGGGTGAAGTACAGGGCGCTGACGGCGAAGAACATGCCGCGGGACAGCGACAGCGCGGCCACGGCTGAGGCGAGCGCGCGTTCGACGGGATCACGGAGGAGTTCAGGCACCCGACAGTTGTCGCATCGGATGCTTTCGAGGGCCAGAGATGTAGCGTATTACTTCATGATCGAGTACGAGCTCGCGGGCAACGATCTCGGCGAGGTGCGGTTCGCGATCTCGCCGCTGCACGAGCTGGTGCTCTCCCTACGGACCCTGCGCGACCCCGGCCGCTTCCCCTTGCAACTGCCCTGGCTGCGGGCCACCGAGCCGGCACGCAGTGGGCTCGACCTGGAGCTGCTCCAGGCACTGACCAACGAGGCGTTGTGGACGCCCGACTTCCTCACTCCACGGCCCTACAGCCCGTTGGGTCGGATCGAGGACGAGCTGACGGCTCTCGTGGACACTCATCCTGGCGTCGTCCGCGCGGACCTCGCTGAGGTCCATCCTGGCGCTCTGCCGTCGGCACTCCGGGGTCGCCCGGCCACGGTCCTCCGCCGTCTGCTGGCCGCGCTGCGCGACTACTGGGACGCCTGCTTCGAGCCGTACTGGACGCGGATGCGCACGATCCTCGAGGCCGACATCGTCTACCGCGGCCGAGTCATGGCGAACGCCGGCCTGGCGGCGATGTTCACCGACATAGACCCCCATGTCCGGCTGGACGACACCGTTCTCCGGATCCACCTCCGCAGCGACCTCTCGTACCGCACCTCAACTGCCGGCCGCGGCCTCACGCTCACCCCCTCCCTCTTCAGCCGCCGCGCCGCAACCCCCATCTCCCCCGACGAGCCACCTCACCTCATCTATCCAGCCCGAGGCCTGGGCACCCTCTGGCAAACCTCCACAGCAACGGCTCCGGCTGCCCTGGCAAACCTGATCGGCCGAGCCCGAGCCCGCCTCCTGTCGCTACTGGAAACCCCAACGTCCACAACAGAACTGGCCGTCCGCCTCGACGTCACCCCCACCGCCATCAACCAACACCTGCGAGCCCTACAAGCCGCCGGCCTCCTGACCTCAGCCCGCCACGGCCGCTCAGTCCTCTACCACCGCTCCGACCTCGGCGACCGCCTGATGGCCGGAAATTGACAAGCGCTGAGTCGCGGATGGTGCCAGGATGCCGGGCATGGTTGTGCGCGCGTTGAGTTTCGGGGCCGTGGCAGAGGCGTACGAACGATTCCGGCCCGGGTATCCCGTCGAACTCCTCGATCTGGTGACGTCGTACGCCGGTGAGCCGATCCGGACCGCGCTCGAGATCGGCGCCGGGACGGGCAAGGCGACCCGCCTGTTCGCGCAGGGCGGGATCGCGATCACCGCGACCGAGCCCGACGCGGCCATGCTCGCGGAGATCCACAAGCACCTGTCCGCCAACGTCACCACGCTGCAGTCCGCGTTCGAAGACCTGCCGCTGGACACGGCGTACGACCTGGTCTATTCGGCCGCTGCCCTCCACTGGACCAACCCAGAAGGCCGCTGGGACCGCATGGCCGCGCTCGTCCGGCCCGGTGGCGTGTTCGCCTCGTTCGGCGTACCTATCGGGCTGGCCGACCCAGAGCTCGATGAGGCCGCACGCGCCGCCCGTGCGCCGTACCTGCAGGATGACGGCGTCCCGTCCCCGGACGGCACACCCGCAGACCGCCCCATGAAATGGCCCGGCACAGAACTCCAGCAGTCCAAGCGGTTCACCGACGTCCAGCAGACGACGATCGAACGCCGCCTGACAATGACGGCCCACGACTACATCGGCTACCTCTCAACCGTCTCGGCGTACGTAATGCTCCCACCCACCGACCGAGCCCAAGTCTTCCGCCGATCCCTAGAGGCCCTCCCCCAAACCGTAGAAATCAACGCCCAAATAGACATCCACCTCGCCCGCCGAGACAGCTAGCACGAGTCCGGCCAGGGGTTACGCTGTGGTCCACGCTGGACGGCAGGAGGAGACATGGCCGACAACACCAATGATCCAACGGGCTTCGAGGCCGCCATCAAACCCTTGTTCCGGGAACGCGACCGCAACTCGATGCTGAACCGCTTCGACCTCTGGTCGTACGACGACGCCAGCCTGCACGCCGACCGGATCCTGGCCCGTCTCCGGGAAGGCACGATGCCGTGCGACAGCGCCTGGCCGAGCGAGCGGGTCGACCTGTTCCAGCAGTGGAGCGAGAACGGCAAGCCACAATGACCGGTAATGCCATCCGACATCGCCTTGTTGCCCTTAGCAACAACGGCTGAATCCCGATCCGAGCTGCCACGACCGACGCCTGATCCACACGAGCGGCAACCACCTCAGGCGTCGACGACGGCCCTCTCGTCGGCGTCGTGTCCCCCAGGCAGAAACGTTCCCAGCACCTCGGTCAGGTTGTCATTCACGCACTGCCGTTCAGACGTGAGGTCCGTGGGGCACTCGCCCGGATGATCACTACGTCCTCCTCGTCGACATCGGCCGGGACCGTTCCTACGGCTTGCTGCGCTCGCATCAGCGGACCCAGCGGGCCTCGGACGCACGCTCGCACCTCGACGTCGACCAGGCCGGTCCGGCGCAGCCGGCTCAAGGTGGCATCGGTACCGATGAGAGACGAATGCACGAGGAGCAGCACTCCACCGGGGTTCAGATGGGCGGCGACTTCGTCGCACAGCGCGTCGACGACGATCCGGCCGTCGTGGCCCGCCTCCCACGCCCGGCACGCACCATAACGAGGCACCTCGCGCCTGGGCGACGGTACGTACGGCGGGTTACTCACGATCAGGTCGAACCGCTGGCCGGCCACCGGCGCGAACGTTCGCCCCCGGAGCGTCCGGACACGGACGCCGGACCGGATCGCGTTGAGCCGGACGGTGAGCAGAGCTCGCCGAGAGACATCGATCGCGGTCGTGGTCGCACCGCACTTCGCCGCGGCCAGGGCGAGGACACCGCTTCCGGTACAGACGTCGAGCGCAAGCGATCCTGGGCCGATGGCCTCCTCGCGAATGGCGTCAGCGAGCATCCAGGAGTCGGAGATGGGAGCGAAGACACCGGGAAGAGTCAGCAGCTTCATGAGGTGAACGCCTCCGCGAGCCGCGGGACCACGTGTGCGGGGCCGAGCGCGCGCAGGCGGTCCACCGGTTGGTTCCCGACCAGCTCACGTACGTCGTCTAGACCGTTGGGCGCGCAGGGCTCGGCGGCGTCGCGGAGGGGGCGGTGAACGAGTTTCTCCTCGAACCCGACCGTGCCCGGGACAGTGCTCGAGAACAACGACCCAACCAGCGCGGCGTCGAACGGTTCGCCACCCCGCGGGCCGGAGGTCGAGACCCCGACGGACGCCTGCGCTCCTCTTGGATCCCGCCCGGGCGGCCTGAGCAGCGGATCGCAGATCCCCACCCCACTATGGGAGTGGGCGGACCTGGCGTCGGTCATGGAAAGCCCCTCGTCGATGCCGAGCGCTGCCGCGCCCGTCGTCGTAGGGCTTTCCTTCGAACCCAGCCCCTCGGTACCCCCAAACTCGAGAGCCAACCTTCAACGACGCGCCGGCCGATGGAAGCGGCACCGACTCCGGCTGTTCAGTTGCTCGGGCTTCGCGATTGGGTACCGGCGACACAACGGACCACGTCTTTGTGGAGGTACCGATGCCCGGAAAGTCAGCGAACGTGAAGAACGAGAAGCAGTACGAAGCCCTGAAGGACAAGGGGATGTCGAAACAGCGGGCGGCGAAGATCGCCAACTCCCGGAAGTCGAGCGAACACGGCGGCAAGCAGAGCGGCAAGGGCGGCAACAGCAGCCAGGGCGGCACGACCGCCCAGAAGAAGAAGGCCGGCCGCAAGGGCGGCAAGGCTGCCTCGAAGAGCTGACTGCGCGCTTGCCTCTGAACGGCGCAGCCTCGGGAGCTTTCGACTTTCCGGGGTGGGTACCGGCGCGGATCATCACTGAGAACAAAGGAGAAGCTGATGGTTTCCACCGGCGGCAGCACTGACCAGGATGTGATCGACGTCCTGACCGAGGACCATAGAGAGGCCCGGGAGCTTGCTAACCAGATCAGCGCATCCAGCGACGCCGACGAACGCCGGGAACTGACCGACCAGCTCATCGCCGAGCTCGTCAGGCACTCCGTCGCTGAGGAGATGTACGTCTACCCCGCGATGCGCGACCACCTCCCCGACGGCGACCAGGCTGTCGAGCACGACATCAGGGAGCACAAAGAACTCGAGACGCTCATGAAGCAGCTCGAGGGCGCTGACGCCGGAACCACGGAGTTCGAGGACACGCTCCGGCAACTACAACAGGTACTCATCGACCATGTGCAGGACGAGGAGACCGAGCACTTCCCGCAGCTGCGGGCCAACCTGCCCGCCGCCACCCTGGTCGAACTGAAGGACAAGGTCGAGCACGCGAAAAAGCTCGCCCCCACCAGGCCACACCCCGGGGCACCGAACGCCGAGCTCTTCCACAAACTCGTCGGCCCCGGCGTAGGACTGGTCGACCGCCTCCGCGACAAACTCACCGGCCGCTCGACCTAAGAGGTGCCGATCCCGAGCGACAACGATTCACCGTAGAAGCCGACAGAGCCGACTCAGTGGGTAGTCGGTTGGCTCCGAACAGGACGGACTGCTGTTGGTTCACGCTTGCTGTTGCGCGCGAACGGTTTCGTGGTCCGGGCTGATCGCGGACGGTGCGGCGCGGGGCCAGGTCCAGGCGAACCGCAGGATGAGGGCGAGAAGGATCAATTCCAGGACGATGCCAAGACCGTAGAAGTACAGCCAGGACTCGCCCACCGCGTTGAATGCCGTGACGGGGACGAAGAGCGAAGCCACGATGAGGTTCGTGATGCGGTTCGCCCTGGCGGGCAGCGTCGCCGACAGGACGACCATGAGGATCGGGATGGCCATCAGGGCCAGCGCCGCGGTCGAGAAGGTCTGGGAGAGGTCGAACTCGAAGACCCTGCCGTCGAGGATGTCTTCGACTACGCCGGGGGTGAAGAAGTTGAGAATGTCCACGTACGCGTAGAGGAACATGAAGCTTGTCCACGTCGCGGCGAGCTTGGCTCGCACTGGGATCGGCTGCTCTTCCAGGGTGGTACGTGTTCTCATCATGACCTCCGTTGTCGTGGTCTGGATCGGTAGATCCACGATCGCCTGGCCCGGCGGCGGGCGCCTCGGCCCGGAGGCTCGCTTTCGCCTGGCCGATGGCATGGTCTGGCTCTAGTTCTTTCGGCTGGTACGCCGAGGCACGCCGATCTCTAGGCTGGAGCCGTGGTGACTCTCCGGCGCTCCATCTGGCATGAGCCGCGGCCTGCTGACGCCCCACCCGTCGGTCGGCTCGACTGGCTGCTGGTGGGCGTGTTCGCGGCCGCCGCCTTGCTCGAGGGCATCGCTCGGCCCGGCTTGGCCTGGCGACCCGTTGTGACGGTACTCGCGCTGGCGCTGATACCTGCCCTGCTCTGGCGGCGGTACCGCCCCCTGACGGCTGCCCTGGTCGGGTGGGGCGTCGCAGGGCTGCTTTCGGTCCTCCAGTTGGCTGCCAACGCCGGGGACCTCGGCCTCGACTCCATGACGGCCGTCGTGATCTTGCTGTACTCCCTGGTGCGGTGGGGCTCGGGCCGGGAGATCGTCTTGGGTACGGCGTTCGTGGCAGTCGTCGTCGCGCTGGGGATGTACGCCGCCTCCGCGGGCCGGGCCGAGGTTTTCGGCGGGACCGTCCTCGTGCTGTTGTTCGTCGCCCTCGCCGTGGTGTTCCGCTATCGCGCTGACCTCTGGCGTCGCCAGCAGCGCGAGATCCGCAATCAGGAGCGGGTGGCGCTGGCGCGCGAGCTACACGACACCGTGGCCCACCACGTCTCGGCCATCGCGGTGCAAGCGCAGGCCGGTCGTGTGGTCGCCGGCATCCAGCCTGAGAAGGCTGCCGAGGTCCTGACCGCGATCGAGCGTGAGGCGTCGCGAACCCTGACGGAGATGAGATCCATGGTGCGCGTACTGCGTGAGGAGGAAGCCATCGCCTACTCACCGCAGCCGGGTGTCGCGGACCTGCCTGCTCTGGCGCGCGCGAACGCGACGCCCACCGTCGAGGTCACGCTGGACGCTTCGTTGCCCCGGCTGGCACCACCCGTGGACGCCGCGCTCTATCGACTCGCGCAGGAGTCGCTGACGAACGCCGTACGACATGCCCGGAGCGCGACCCGCGTCGGGATCGACGTACGCCGGGAGGGCGACGCCGTCAGACTGCGTGTCAGCGACGATGGACGGGCCGAGCCAGGGCCGGTCCTGGGACATGGGTTCGGCCTGCTGGGCATGACAGAGCGCGCCCAGCTCCTCGGCGGATCGCTCTCCGCCGGCCCGGGGCGCGGGGGCGGCTGGGTGGTCGAGGCCGTACTGCCGGTGGAGGCGTTGGGATGAGCATCCGTGTCGTCGTAGCCGACGACCAGGACCTGGTCCGGACCGGGTTGGTAATGATCCTCGGCACGCAACCCGACCTCGAGGTCGTCGGCGAGGCAGCAGATGGGCTCGCGGCACTCGACATGGCGACCCGGTTGCGTCCCGATGTCCTCCTCGTCGACATCCGGATGCCCGGGCTCGACGGCGTCGAGGTGACGCGGCGCCTGGCCGGTCCCGACGTGACGGACCCGATGGCGGTCGTCGTGATCACCACATTCGACCTCGACGAGTACGTCCTCGGCGCGCTACGCGCCGGCGCCCGCGGCTTCCTGCTCAAAGATGCCGGTCCGGAACTCCTCGTACAGGCCATCCACACGGCAGCCAGCGGGGACGCGCTGATCGCCCCCAACGTCACCCGCCGGCTCCTCGCGACCTTCGCGGGCCAGGCGTCGGAGGTACCGGTCCAGCCCATCACCCCGCTCACCGAGCGCGAGGAGGAGGTACTCGCGTTGGTGGCCCGGGGCCGGACCAACGCCGAGATCGCCACCGAACTCTTCGTCGGCCTGAGCACGGTCAAGTCCCACGTCGCATCCCTGATGACCAAGCTCGGCACCCGCAACCGCGTGGAGATCGCAATGTGGGCCCACGACACCAAACGCGTGAGAGCAAATGAGCCGGTACAGATCGCAGCGCAGGCAACCGCGACGAACTACTTCGCCAACATCGAGGAAGCGCAACAGCGTCGACGACCACACGTTCGGCTCCGCGTGGAAGCCGCCCTGAAGTCCGCCGAGGCTCAGACGGTGGCATACCTCCACGATGGCCATCCGGGATGCTGAGCTCGCGCCGGGCAGCGCGGGGTCGATCTTCGGAGAAGGTACGCCGCGGGCTATGCGCCTGTTACGTGGGCGGCAATCGCTTCAGTGTAAAAGCCGACACGGCGGGCAAACCACCGGGAGACAGTCAGCGATCCGGCACGAGCGGGCATCACCCGCAATCGAACACGTTGGTGCTGCGAACCCATGACGCTCGTCCGCGCCCGCTGGCACAGACGAGCCTCATCGCGGTCGGCAGCACGCGGCCACCGGCTCGCGCAACTGTCGTAGGAATCGAGGCGTACTTCCCCGACGAAGACCCCACCACCATCGAGGACGATCACCGCACCGAGGCTACGTATGGCTGACCAGCCGGAAGCGGGCCTTCGGGACTTGCGGGGAATAGCGTCTGGAAGAGGGAGGTTGTCAGCGCCATGCGCTATGGGGTCTATACGAAGTCGTTCGGTGAGTACGGGAGCCCGAAAGTGTTGCGGGATCTTGCCGTAGCCAGCGAGGAGCACGGATGGGACGGCTTCTTTGTCTGGGACCTGCTCAGTGCACCCACCTACGAACCACCAGTTGCCGATCCTTGGGTCACGCTTGCCGCGATCGCCCAAGCGACCAGCAGGATCTTCATCGGCCCGATGGTTGTGCCCTTGCCGCGGCGACGACCGGCGAAGTTGGCGCTGGAGGCCGGCACGCTTCAGGAGCTCTCGGACGGGCGTCTGATCCTCGGCCTCGGCACAGGAGCCGGATGGGATTACACCCGGTTCGGTGAGTCCGCCAGGCGCAAGGAACTCGCTGAACGCCTCGACGACGGGGCCGAGCTCTTACACAAGTTCCTTGCCGGGGACCCCGTTGAGCACGCCGGCAAGTACTACCAGGCCACAGACGTCCGTATGCCAGCCAGCGACGTACCCATTTGGACCAGTGGATTCTGGCCACGGACCGGCCCCGTACGAGGTGCGCGCGACGCGACTGGACTCTTCCCGCAGATCAGGGATGAGGCCGACGACTTCCGGCTGCCCACCATCGACGAATTGGCCACCATCCGCGCCGACTTCGAGAAAGCCGGCGGACGCCCGCACGCCGACATCGCGATCTGGTCCCCGAACGAGGCCAGCGCGCCCAACGCCGAAACAGCCGCACAGTACGAGGAGGCCGGCGTTACCTGGTGGTTCCAAGACGGCTCCGAGATCTCACCAACCGAACTCCATCACCGCATCGCCGCAGGCCCACCCGTCTAAGCAGCGAAGCCGCCACAACTCATGACAGATGATGGCGGTCGCGGCCTCAGCACTCTTGGAATCCGACATACACCGCTCGTCGCTCTGACACGGGGCCGCACTCGGGAACTTCCATAGATCGAATCGAGTCCGCGGCGACTTCACGCGCTCTATCTCGCGATCTATCACCGAATCTTTATCCCGACGGCATCGAAGCACGACTCGACCCGCCCGCATTCATCGGATGCACAACCGACCGTCGAGATCGGGCAGGTCGGACCCGTCGGCAGGTTGGCTTGACATCAGGTGGACGGGCCGACGGAGGCGGCGCCTGTCAGCCTGTGAAATACCCTGGCAGCTCCGGCGGCAGCCCTGGCAGATGCCGGAGCGGTCCAACGCTGCGGCACCACCACCGAGCGATCCTTCCGCCGCTCGGGGTGCGGCGACGGTCGGCGTGATCACAATTCTGCCAGGAAGCACTCAGGTAAGGTCGCGTATTCGTGGGAACACGCCTATAACGCTAAGAGCGTCCGTCGGACGTGTGGTTATCGGGTGATTCGATCCACGCCTGCGGAACCCGGTGTCAAGCCTGGCCGAGGATTCGAATTTTCATCTCACCCGTTGCGTCCCAGTGAGCTATCGAGGACTACTCACCATTAGCGCGGTGTCCCCCGCGGAGTTCGGTGATGATCCAAACCAAGACTGCTTTGTAGTTGGTTTTGATCTCACCGAAACCACCTGTCCTGTTAAAATCCGAATCGAGATCATCCGACTCGGCGACGAACTTCCTCATCGACTCTCGATCGCTTAGGAACACCCGAGCCGGTTGCAGAGAATCTACGGCAGGCTGGTCCTTCCGCTCAGAAACGAGGTCGGATAGGCGGTCCTCGATGAATTTGAGGTAAGTCTCGACATGCTTCGCGCAATCCCCCTCCGTGAAGTAGGTCTGAGCCTGCGTGAGCAGGGCCTCGAATTCTGCCTGAACGGCGCTAATCCTCCGCATCTGATGCTCGTATACACGCCCGTCAATGAACCTACCTTCGGACGTTGAGGACAAAGCCCACTGAAGACGGCGGCGTGCCTGCTTAAGGTTGGTGTAGGCGTCGGTAACACGTGCCGCGAAGTCACGTAGCCACTCGTGCCGACTGGACAATCGTTGGCTTGCCTCGTCCACGCGCTGCCGCGCCTGCACTTGGTCCTGTTGGAATTCATGAATAAGGAGTGATAAGAGTGCACCGAACCCCGTCAGGATGCCGGCCTGGGCCACGAGCTTTCCGATCTCATACCACAGCGTGTCGTGGTCGAGATCCCGACGAGCCATGGCGACTGCGATCACGATCGCAGCGATCGTGAGGCTGAGCAGCAGGATCACGAGGAAGCGGGCGCGACCCGAGAGTTTCTGCCGCTCGAGCGTGGGTGACAGCGCCAATCTCGACGCAGTCTTTCGGGAGCGGAAAGATGCCGCCATCATTTCCCCTTAGCCTCGACGAGCGCTCCAGTTGCCGCCTTCAAGACGACGCCAACAGGCGGTTGAGAACAGTCCACCCTTGACGGCAGGCCGCTGCAAGGGGCAAGCGGTAGGATGAATAGGGGCTATTACTACCTCCGGCGCCGACACGCCGCAATATGACACCCGTGGTACTTCCGGTCGGCCAGAGACTGAGAGTACGAGGATCTGCCCGTATGGCCATGCCCTAAGGGCCGCCCAATCGCAGACGGTGGCACGTCTCCACAGTGGCCATCCAGCAGGAACTCTCGTCGGCTCAGCGCAGGGTGGCAGTGGCTCGAAGGGCGGAGCGATGTACGGGTGTGGACAAGGGCCCAAATCATCGGCGCAGCGCCGGATACGGGGCTGAAGCTTCGCTTCGCGGCTCGCGCCTGTTCGATCCGCGATTGACTCACATTCTGCTCACCGTTGTGGGTGAAGGTGAGACAGCGCTCCCACGTTCGAGCAACCTCCATGGCCACACGGTCGCCACCGACGATTTGCTTGACCCAGACGAGCGGCAACAGTTGGTCGTAGACGCCGACACGACGGGCAAGGCCACTCAGAGGTAGTCAGCGATCGGCCACCGAGCGGGCGACCCGGTGGGTGCGGACGCGCCTCATGGCGGTCGGGCGGCAGCACGCGGCCGTCACAGGCGAGCGATAGCGACCGCAGCGCGGGCGGCAGCCCGCAGGTCCCGGCGGTAGCCGGAAGGGATGCGCCGGCGATGAGCCGGGGGGTGGGTGGGGGCACGCGTAGCAGGTGCGGGAGGAGCGGAGCGACGGAGCGCCTGCGGTGGGTGCGGGGACTTTCATCCACTCGCCCGGCTCTCAACTACCTGATTCGCATGCCGGAGATGGCTCGGGCTATTACCAGGCGTTGGATTTCGCTGGTGCCTTCGAAGATGGAGTAGATCTCTTCCACTGTGGCGGTCGCCTCGGCGCCAGTCGGCGAATAGGGCCTCTGACCTGCGGCTTCTTGTGGCGTCAATGCTCAGCAGTGACCACGGTCTGTCAACGTTCCACGGAGCTGTGACGGAGCAGGCACTTGCCCATAGCAACGTTTGGACGGCAGCAGAGCCGTGAGTTCGAAGGCAGTCCAGTGCATTCAGCCAGGAGCCCGATTGGGCACTCTGCGGCGCCCCCCACCTGGTCCTAGACAGGTTCGAAATCTCTCACAGAAGGAACGGCAGCAGCCAGCCGAACGGCTGGAGGCGTTGCCAGCAGGTAGCCACGACGTGACCGTTACATAGTTCTAATAGGCCTTGGCCGGCGCTGGATGGCCTCCAAGACCCGTTCTCGTACCCGTCTGTCGACCGTCTCATTACGTGTGCCCCGACCGGCGTACACCGCCCCCCTTTCAGATCGCCGGCCCAGGCGCAGCAACGGGCCCGTCCGTCCACACTCGTCCATTTTGATCCAGCACCCTTGTTAGCAACGCTGCGGAGTGTGGCCACCGTCCGGCGAGCCTGACATCCTGTCCCCAGGGTCGGACCGGCCCGCGAAAGTCAGTCGCGCCCTGCGTTGGGTCCCCGCAGCTCGTCGAGCAGTCGTTCGTAATCCTCGTACTCAGGCCCATGCAGCTCCCGGAACTGCCGGTCGATCCAGGCCGAGAGCGTCATCGCCTCGGTCATGTAGGCGTCGATCGCGGTCCGGAGGGCGAACTGATCCGGCTGGCCCTGGATGTACTCACGCGCGGGAGCCGACCAGTCCGACGCCTGGAGGAGAGCGGCCCGATCGACCGTCAGCTCGTGCAGCGGACCTCCTGCCGCGTCGAAGGTGACGGTGCTGACGATTTGAGGGAGCTGTGCATGGAGCACCACGTTCCGGAGTTCCTGGACGAACTTCGCGAGTGGAATCTCCCGGATGCGGTCCACGCGATCCTGGTACTCGCTCTGGAATTCGGTCCTGTCGGGATGCCGCTTGGAGAGATTCCGCGAGTGATCGACGAGGGTCTTCACCGAGGCCAGGTAGTTGTGCAGCAGTCGGTAGAACTCTGTGTGGTAGTCCGGGTCCTTGCGAGGCCCAACGTTCCGGATGACCTCCAGCGCTGCGCAGAGCTTCTCGTTCGGCTCGTTGAGGTGAGCAACCAGATCACGATGGTTCAGAATGAGGATGTCGACGACTGTCCGCCACGCGGACCACTGAACGAACGCGCGGCGGCCGGGATGATCCATGGCCTGTTGACACAGCCGCTCGATCTTGTCCCACTCGTCCGATTCGGTCACTTCGCAGTCTCCTCAGCCTTCGACCATTCTTGCCCCGTCCCCTCATAGCTGCCCAACCAGGTCAGCGCGGTGCGCGTCAAGAGTCGGCTTGCCGAACCCGGAGACATGAGGAGCGCTCTTGATGGCCGGACAATCGAGCGGCCAAGGGGCCAGCCGCCAGCGTTCGGTTCGAGGCCACTCCGCTCCGGCGAGTAGTGGCAGTTCAGGATTACAGCACGCAGATGGTGCGCGAGGTCGAGGGCGTCGGCCGCTAGTCGTAAGCCCGGGCTGCGCAGCGCGCCGCTTGCGGCGCGCACTGATTCTGAAGAAGTCAATCCGGCGGCCCAGCCACGGCTGGCGCAGACCGGCGGGAACTGCGCGGCGGACGCACCGGCAACCTGACTTGTTGCGAGCGGCAACCGACCTCCGGGGTCGAGAGCGGAGCTCACTCGGGAGCGTCCCGCGCTGATGGGCTTGATGCGAACGTTCAGGTCTTTGGCCAAGTCGCGCACCGGTATTGCACGTCACCTGCAGTGTGTGGAGGCCCTCGTCGTGGAGAGTCCCAGCTAACGAGAACACGAAGGGCACGCGCCTGAACCCGTTGTTCTCGGTCACTGTCACCGAGAGCGGCGAGGAATTGGTTGCCCAGGTCAAGGACCTCTGGTGCATCCTGGCCCAGGAGACGATCGCCGGCCTCGCCGCTCGTACTGTCGCCGACATCCCCGCCATCCTCACAATCTTGGACCAACAACGTCGACCCTCGTCGGGCTAACTCAGGCGCTTGAAGAGAACTGGCGGCGTCACGGCAGCGGTGGTGAAGCAACTCCCGCGCGGAGCGTCGCATCGAGAGATGTGAGGGCGCGAAGGGAGAATCTGACATGAGCGCGGCCGAACGGCGTACTGCTTGGTGGCTCGAGGTTGTCTGCGAGTTGCTTGCGCGACCAACCAGCACGTTCCCACGTATCGCGGTGTCGAACGAACTGGCCACAACATTCGGAACCCAGGTGTCGTGGGACTGGATGGATCCGAGCGGGGAGACAGGATTCGATCTCCATACCCCGATCCGAGGATGGCCCACACCGGATGTCGTCTCCCACTTTCGCAATGCAATCGGTCACCATCCGATCGTCGCGTGGTACGTGGCCAGCGGGGATCCCGCACCGATGTCCATCGGCCGGGTTCCGCAGTCATTGATCACCGACCTCGGGCGCCAGACCGTCAAGGACTACCTCGTGCCGATCGCGATGGAGCAACAGTTGTCCATTCCCTATCGTTTCGGTCCATGCGAGCACCGGGCATTCATCCTGGCTCGCGGGGACGACGACTTCAGCGAAGAGGATCTCCGGGTCGCGCTGCGAATTCAGACGCTTCTTCTGCTGCTCGATCGGCAATGCGCGGTACTGCGACGCTGTACGGCTGAGAACATGAGTTCGCTTACGGGACGCGAGCTCGCCGTACTGCGGCTCTTGGCCGACGGATTGACCGCGTCGGCGATCGGGCACCGGCTGAGGATTTCGCCGCGGACCGTCCATCGCCACCTGCAGAGCATCTATCGGAAGCTTGCTGTCTCCGACCGTCTCCGAGCTGTGGCGGTGGCCCACGAGGGCGGGCTGCTCCGCGAACTCGACTCTGAGCCTGAGATCAGCAGCGAGGTCACCGTGCGAGTATTCGCGTCACCGGTCGCCTACCCGAACTTCGAGTCGGGAGGTCTCCTGCCGACGGCAGCCAGCCCGATTCGTCCATACGGCGCAGGTGGTCTGTCGCCGATCCCAGTTGGGGTCACCACGTAGCCAACCCGGGTTCGTCGATCGACTCGTCGGCGCCCGGCCATCGTGGCAGGGTCAGGATCACCACTCGTAGCGGCTCCGTCCCCGAGGATCGGAACTGGAAGGTCAGACCCGTTCCGATGTCGACGGCCGTTCCGGGCGAGAGATCGTCGATCCAGGGATTCAGCGTCCCGTGCCGGCGGCTGATCTGCCCGCTGCCGTTCACGACGTACCAGATCTCCTCGACGGTTCGATGCCGGACCGGCCTGGAGACCCCGCCCGGCTTCAGGATGCAGATCGCCACACCACCAGCAGGCCCCTCACCCATCGTCAGGATGTGCGAGCCGTCGGGCGCCCTGTAGCTGCGGGACTTGTCATCCGGCGCGGGATCCCAGACCTGCAGCTGTGCCTCGCCGGACATGGGATCAGAAACGGCCGGTACAACAGCCACCACGATCTCAAGGACGGTCGCGTCATCAGCTCGGAACTGCGTCGGCGTACCCGGTGCGATCCGGATGGACCGGTCAGGGACCAGGTCGACCGATGCTTCATTGCCGTCCCCGCGCCAGAGCCGGCCGCGCCCCGAGATGACAAAGAGCCACTCGACGCTGGCCGACATGCGACTCGCCCCCGACACTGCGCCGGCAGGAAGGCGAAGGTGAGCCAACTGGCCCGCCGGGAACTCGAGAAGCCTCCGGTATTCCGCTGCGCCGCCCGACCAGACGGCGTCGGCTCGAGCGGGTAGCTGGACGGTTCGTACAGCCGGCATGACCGATCCTCCGATCATAGTTGGTTCGTCCAACGGTACTGCCGGCCAACGCTCCCGCGGCATGAGCAGATGTGCCCATTTCAGACGCATGCCTCGTCGCCGCATCGTGAAGGTGTTGCTGATCCAGACAGATCGATTGGGGGCTGGCATGAACGACCTGCAGGACAACGCGCTCGTCACGAGCAGAAGCGACCATCACGTGTACGTGCTCAGGGACGGGAAGCTGCGATGGATACCGGATGCGTGGACGATGCAAGCGGAGGGATTGTCACCGACATCTCTCCAAGTGCTCGAAGACGCTGACTTCGCCGAACTCGAGCTCGGCGACGCCATACCGTCAGCCGTGCCGGCGCCGAAGCTGGACGACGACACGATCGTGGAGACCGACACAGGTCTGTGGCGCGCGAAGCAGAACCGCCTCCACCCGATTCCAGACCCGATGTCGCTGCAGCAGGCGGCCTACGACGGACAGGTCACCGCGGTATGGCTGCAGGAGTCCCTGGTGCGGTCGATGTACGCCGACGACCCTGCGCCCGAAGACACCGCACCGGCGGACAGGAGGTGGTCCTGATGCCCACCTGGCCAGTCATCGCATCCACCGGCGGAGACCCCGGGCAGGAGGTCTACAGGTACCTGGGCTCCGGCCACTCGATGTGGGCGTACGCCGATCTGTACTATGACGACCGCGTCATCGGCCGCACCCGAGGCAAGGTACACACCTGGTTCGGCGGAATCGTGTACGTCCACCAGGCCATCGTCGTGGACGCCGCCGGCACCGTGGTCGGATGGACAAACCCCCAGACGCTCGGTGTCGACGGCACGATCTTCGGCGCCGAACGCAGCGACCGGACGGTCTTCTGGAACGAGCCGCTGATCCGGAGCGGCATGGGCGGACCGCCGGTCCGGGTCATGATGAACCTGGACTGGGAATTCCAGGCGCGCGCCATCGGCCAGATCATCGAGGTGGTCAAGGTCGTCGCGCCAGTCATCGCCGCGCTGGTCTAGGCGGAATCAGATGGAGATGGATCTGAGCGTCTTACTGGCAACAGTCACTGCCTACGGCGCGATCGTGACGAAACTGGTTGACCTTCTCCGCAACACCATCGGGAAGGAAAAGACTGACGGCACCTGGGGAGATCGGCCAGTCCCCCGTTGGGTCTGGCAGGTCTGCGGGTTCGCGATCGGTATCGGTCTCGCGTACGCCTTCGAGGTCAACGCGTTCTCCGGCACCGGCGAACGCAACTGGGGACCGTTACTGACCGGCCTCGCGATCGGAGCCGCCGGCTCCGGCTATCACGAGCTGTTCGACGCGCTGTCCGGCGTCGCAAAAGCCAAACACTCACAGGCGAAAGCGGCGCAACCACCTCCCGGGCAGTGAAAGGCTCCGGGACCGAGTCCCGGAGCCCTCACCTGCTTTGCCGCGTGCTGTACGGGGCTATCACGATCTGTTTCGTGGTGTTGCCGATTGCGTCGGTTGCTGTCGAGCGCACTGAGACGATGTTCCCGGCGGCTGTCGGGAACATTGCCTTGCCGCCGACGATCGGCGCCTGGCGCCAGGTCGATCCGGCGTCGTCGGAGTACTCGATTGGCGTACCCCGGTTCGGTTCGTAGTGTCCGATGGCGTCGAGAGCCAACGACAACGACGACTCATTCATCGTGAACGCGACGACCGAGGCTGCCGCGTGCCGTGAGCAAGCGAAATCTCCGGCGAACGGAGACGCAGACCTGCATCTCCCAACTGGTCTCGGTCGGGTTCTGCTCGGCTGCACCCCGCTCCGGAGGATCGACGCGACCCCCGCCAGGTCGACCCGGCTCAGCGCATGCCGACTGACCGAGTCGTCAAAGAGTCCGCCGGTGCGAGCGCTTCCGGCAACCTGCTCTCCTCGACGCAGTCGCAGTCAGCCGTTCGACTGAAGATCGCGCCGTCGACGAGTTGCCCCAACCTGCACGAGCTCGGCACGCATTCGTATGCGTAACCCGCGCAGGCCGCTATCTCCACCAATCGGATTCGGGGTCCAGATCCAACTCGAGACCCTGCACACTCTGCCACCAACCAGCGCGGCTTGGTCACCTGACCTGTAGGTGAAGGCTCAACAAGTTGCCAGACGTTCGAGGCAGCCAACACACCCTCGCCCCGCCGAAACGACGACAGCACGACCGGCACACATCTGGCATTCGAGGCGTTTCGGCGATGTGCAACGCGTATTTCGTCAACTTCACGCGCCGCACGTTGAACATATATGGACGACCTCCCACCCCCGCTCGGCCACGATCTGACCGCCCGCCAACACGTCTGCGAGCACTGCGCCGACACCTACACCGCCTCCAGATCCGACCAACGGTTCTGCTCAGATCGGTGCCGCCTCCGCAACTGGCGAAGCCGAAAACGGGTCCGCTCAGCAGAAGCGCTCGAGGCCGAACACGTGACCCTGCTGCTCACAGAAGTGGTGCGTTTGCAGCACCAAGTCACCGAACTTCAGCGCGCCAACGCAAACCTCCGCGATGCCGTACGCCGCGCACAGACGCGCCTGATATCGGCTCGAAACCCGTACCGCAGGTGGGATCGGATGTAGGCGGAACTCCGCTTCAGCTCACCAAATGGTCCGCGAGTGTCGGCAGCGAGCGGTGCTCCGGTTCGGTTGGCGCTGAGAGGTGTCAGCGCCAACCGGACCGGGCTCAGATCCTCGCCCCGTGATCCGTGAGGAGATCCGGCGATGAGGCTCTGATGGAGGGCGGAACGGGCGCGGAGTGCAGGGCCATTGAGGAGGGGACCCCTCTCAGCACACCCGCCCCGCCAGCTTGGGAACCTCCGACAGCAGGACTTCGACGTGGCTGGCAAGGAGGTGCCGACGAAGCTCGATCGGATTTCCGGCTGCCGCAAGATGAAGAAGGTTCGGCAGGATCAGGACGCCCTCGTCGACCTCCAACACGGCAGCGAGCGCCTTGTGCAGTTCATCGGCCGCAGTCTCCAATTCATCGATGAAGAGCGCGACAAGCACGCAATCGTTCGCTCCCGCGCAACCGACGATCGCCTGCCGACGCGCCGCGATCTCGGGATCGCTCATCAGGAAGTGCTTCTTGAAGTACCCGAAGGCCACTCGCATCTGTCTCTAACCCCGTTGCTCTTCAGCGCTCGATTGGCTGTTGATCGGTACACGTAAGCGTCGAGCAGACCGCACAGCACGCACCATGGATTGCCGCTGACGCAGCACTGAACTTCCACCGAACCTGCACGGCGCGGCCCAGGTAGATGCGCGGGTCGGACGATGGGAGACTGAGGCCGTGATGGTCCAGGCCTGGTCCGGCCGCGAAGTACGGGCGCTGCGCGAATCGCAGCGCTTGAGCATTCGCGAGTTCGCCCAACGCATCGGCGTGAGCGAACGAATGGTGTCCCGCTGGGAGGCCGGCGGAGCCAACATCCGCCCGAGACCGATTAACCAAGAAGGTCTGGACTCGCTCCTTGCGGCGGCGAGCGATGACGAGAAGTCGCGGTTCGCCGCTCGATTGGAGACTCTCTTGAGTCCAGGGGCGACGTCTGAGCCGGAGGCGATTCGAAACGGGCCTACGCCCCTGCCTTCCACTGAACTGCGGCCGCAGCAACACGGGGCTAACGCATTCTTGGCGAAGCGCGCCGAAGGACCGGACGTGCTCGCAATGCAGGCCTTCCGGTCCGCTGACCGGCAAGTCGGTGGCGGCCACCTGTACGCCGCCGTGGTCAAGTACCTGCACACTCAGGTAGGTCCGCGGCTGTTCGGCGGCGATTCGGTGGTCGAAGACCCCGCCGTGTTCACGGCCGCCGCGGGGCTGACCGAGATGGCCGGTTGGATGGCTCACGACGCGGGACGCGACGACCGGGCGTACAGCCACTTCCTGCGCGCCTTCCACCTCTCCAAGGCCGGCCAGGACCGCCAGCTCGGCGTCCACGTACTCGCCAGTCTCAGTCACCTCGCACACCACCGAGTCGACCCGCACGACGCCATTCGCTTCGCCCAAGCCGGCCAAGATGCGCTCGCCGAAGGCCCCCGGAATCCCGAGTTAGCTGCGCGTCTCCTAGCAATGAAAGCCAGAGGACGAGCCGCCCTTGGAGACGATCAGGAGACCCGCGTGCTCCTGGGACAGGCTGAAGCTGCGCTCGGCGGGTCTCAGGAGGAGGCGCCGTCCGATTGGGTCAGCCATTTCGACCGTGGAAGCCTCGCAAGCGAGGCTGCGCGATGCATGCAGCACCTCGGAAAGCCGGCGGAGGCGCAGAAGCACGCGCAGCTCATCCTCGAACTCCGCCCGTCCAATCGCACACGGAGCCACGCGTTCGGACAGCTCTTCCTGATCACCTCCCTGATCGAACAAGGCGAGACTGACGAGGCGTGCCGCGTCACACGCGACGTCATCGACTCAAGCCAATCGCTAGGCTCCCAGCTCGTCGTTCAGCAACTCAGAGAGATCAACGACCAACTCTCGCCGTACGCCGACTCGCCAACCGTCAACGAAACCAGACAGCTCCTCGCGGACACCATGCGACAGCGGACTTGGCTCCAGCAATGGATCGCCTCAGACGCCTTCGAAGCCCAGGCAACGCCACGATGACTGCCGACGAACCGCTCTACCGACGCGACCCCGAGGCGTGGCAGAAACACCTCGCCGAAGGAAACGCCAGGCAGGCCAGAAAACGGGTCGGCGCCGACGCGATCCTCCGAGACGAACAAGGCAGAATCCTCCTCGTCGACCCCGACTACAAACCCGACTGGGACCTTCCCGGAGGCATGATCGAGGCAAACGAACCACCAATCGACGGCCTCATCAGGGAACTCAAGGAGGAGCTGAACCTCGAGGTGACAGCTGGCCAATTGACGCTCGTGTGCATCGACTGGGTCTCACCCCATGGTCCTTGGGACGACTCTTTGATGCTCATCTTCGACGCCGGCCAGCTTACGTCCGGGCAGATCTCAGACCTCGAGCCGAACCACAACGAGCTAGCGCGATACGCACTCCTCACGCCAGACGAAGCACGGAATCGCCTACGGCCATATGTGTGGCTACGTCTTCAAGCAGCTCTCGACGCAGACGAGTCCAAGACAGTCGCCTACCTCCACGACGGCCACGCAGTATAAGTCGCCCGCAGTCGATGGCTTGGCCACGAAAGACGCTCTTTCCAAGCGCATTTCCACAACGCTGAAGGGACCTCACCAGGGTTGGCTGAGGCCGGACAGACGCTGCAGGTACGGATCTCGTCGGTCTCGCCTGCGGCGGATCGGAGCCAGAGTACGTCCTCGGGACTGTCACCGCGGCCTGCTTGGGAGGGCCGTCAACTGCGAAGCTCGCGCGGCGTACCAGGTACATGGTCGTCACGCAGCCGGCGACGTCATGGCCACCTGGGTTGCGCCGACTGCGGCGCTAGTCTCCAACAGTGGACCGGAGTCACCGAGTCCTTCGAGGGGCATGCAAGGCATTCTGACACGCCCGGCCTGTACGAATCACGTCTCCCGCGCCCGACTCCAGCCCTGCACCTCAACAGCGTAAAGAGTCACTACCCCATCAACGCTCTCACCGACGGCCAGGCGACCTTGAGGCCAAACAGCCCAACTCGCCCGGAGACGAGAACCAACCACGAGCGACCCCACGCCCCAACATCGACCTCCACCACAAGCCGGCCCGTCTCTCCAGCCGCCGCACCCTTCTCGACAGCGACCTGACGGCTTCCAACCTCGACCGACTGCATCTACTCGCCGACCTCAAGCCAATGTGTCCTGGAGAGGAGAAACATACCCTGGCAAGTAACGCGACAGAATCGCGCTATTCGGTCAAGGTGGGGTCGTCCAACGTTTCGAGTAGTCGCTCCGCATACTTCTCGCCTGCCTGTCGCACCCATCCTGACCTAACCGCGAACGCCCACACCGGAGCCAGCGCCAAAGCGACTGCGACACTGACGGCCGTCGGCCAATGCAGCCCACGAGTACCTATGCTGGCGGCGCACAGAATGAGGGTCAGCGTCAAGATTCCCAACGCGACGGGCTTTATCGCATACATGTTTCGTCGAAAGCCGAAGTGAGTGTTCTCTTCTTGAACACGAGGAAACTTCTCGGCCTTGGCGCGTACAAGTACGATTAGCCTACGGGTTGCCGCATAATATTCGTCATCCGCTGCCTTCGGATTCAATCGCTCCATAGCAAGGTCGGGAAGTCTAACGTCGGCGATTTCCTCAAGCCGCTTACGGCGACGATCCCGAATGATTGTGTTCTGATGCGTCGCCATGCGGAGCGCATGGGTGGTGGGCCAACCGCCCCAATCTTCGATCAATCTGCCCTCAACGCTGTTTCCGCGACCTCGGACCAGATTTGCCAGAAGAAAGGAACCTCCAGCCCCAACGAATGCTGGCCAGATTTTTTGAAAACCGGGCGGACTCCAGATGAGGTAGACGGCGCCAACGGCAGGAGCGAGCGCCAGAAGGCCTGGATAGACCCGAGCCCGAAGGCTATAAAGATCGAACAGATCGGCAAGACTACTCGGCATCGTCGTCCTCAACGAGCGTCGGCAGCGGGTCCAACGTAATCCATCCCCGACTCGGAGCATCGATACTAGGCTCGCAAATCGTCGTCCCCTCAGTGGCGTACACTCTGCCGCCACGCCGCTTCAATGCGTTGACGACCTTCGGCGACGGGTGTTTCGTCGAGGCCTTTGCCGAACTGATGATTGAATCGAACGAACCGAAGGGCGAACTCTCGGTGCCGAACATCCGATCGAGGATAGTGGGCCCGAGATTGCGTCGGCTACCGTGATGCGGCCCCTGGAAAAATTTCAGTCCACGAACATTGAATGCTCCGTATACTCTTTCATATTCATCCGCTGCTTTTTCCAAGGACTGAATGCCGGCGTCGCCGGTGAACATGAACCGATGACCATCAACTGTGAGAAGTGTGATTACGGACGTGCTGTTTCTTGGGCTAGTCTCGACTTCATCAGTCAGAGTTTCCTCTGGCATGAACTGGAGGAAACGTTTCAGGAAGTCCACTTCACTCGACAGTTCTAGCGAGGCAAGCAGGCGAGACTTCGCGGCAAAACCAGAACGTTCTTGGTCCAGCGACTGTGTAAGAAGATCTTCATAGTACGCCTCAGTCGGGCCTAGTATCCGTATCTGATCACCAAATCGAGTCAGTCCGGTGAACGGCTCAGTCACCTTGACGCCAGCGTCAGTCGCCACTTTGATGAGGTTGTCCACCGCCTCGATGTTGCTGAACTCTGTGACATCACGAGCGTGGAGTCTGGGGCGATGCACTAGCAGCTCCCCGACGGTGGTCTGCTCCATCAGGCGCGCAAGACCGTTGATGTGATCTGCGTCGGGGTGAGTTGAGATCATCAGGTCGATATAAGCTGTCTCGTAGTACTTCTTGATATGGGCCGCAAGGTCGTCGCCCGTGTCTGTGAACCCGCCATCGATCACGACCACGGCTGAATCCGAGCCGACGCTGAACCTCATCGCGATAGCGTCGCCGCTCTTGCTGCCTGGGCCGTTGGCACTCTCTACAGGTAGAAAGTCGATCTCGTACATCCAGTTCCTCCCCTATGTGCTGAGGGGACTGCATGCAGATGTACCGCAACAAACCGAACCCCCCAACGTTCCGAGCAGGTGCGGCCCTGGCCCCCCAGTTGCCGCACGCAGCCTGCTTGGCATAGCACTATGCACCCATCACGTTCTGTTGCCAAGCTCAGAGTTGCGGATCGTGCGCATTAAACGACGGTTGTGATCTGGAGTGCCAACTCGGAGTCGCAACAGGCCACCCATCGACTCACCTAGCCGCAGGGCCTACGCGGTAGGGCGGGTCTTCCGAGCCGTAGGTCCGCCCAGGAGCTCGGTCGGGACAGCGGCCATCTACCCACGACCGTTGCGTAGGAGAGCATGCAGACCGGCCCACTTGCCACCACACGGTGCAACTCCTGGACGCCGGTTCAAGGTCAAGGCGTGTGGTTAAGATCCTGTCACCGCCTCGACATGCTCGTACAACGCGCACCTCAGTCGGCTCAAGTCTCGACGTATGCCGACCTGCTAGAGAGGCCCGAGCGATCCTCGGATTCGCCGTCGAATACCCGACAGACGTCACGACCTGCCGTCGGGCCATCACCTGAGAGGCCTCGATGGCACACCGGTCTGAACTTCGTTCGGTCGACCATGACTCGCCGGACGAGGTGCCACGCGGCGCCACCGGGTAGAGAATCGTGCTCCGCCGCATGATCCTTTCACGCGACACGGGGGTGATAGATGGCCAGATCACGACAGCGGAAACACGAGACCGCGTTCGCGGTCGTCGTGACAGCGATTGCCGCCGCCGCATATTCGATCTATTCGATCGACCAGCACGACTGGAGTTCCGCGCTGTGGACAGGCTCCGTGGCCGTCGCGGTGCCTTGCTGGTTGATTGCCCTCAAGGCGCCGACCAGCTGCGGCGTGACAACGCGAACTGGCCGACGGTGTCCCAACCCGAGCAACGGCGTGCTGTTCGGATGTGGTAACGCCGAAGGCCATACCTGGGCGAAGTTTTTCGGTCATTTCGGCTGGCGTCGAAAATCCGCACAGCCAAACCCGCCGGGCCGGACAGCCAGTGCACGACCTGACCCGCAGCTTCGCCAGGAGGGCAAGAGCGCCAGGCGACCGCACGATGTGCGGGACAGTGTCCTCTTCTGGGCTGCCATCATAGCGACGCTCGCCGGCCTGGTCTCGGCAGCGACCGATCTGGCCGGAATCTTCCAGCAGTAGACCGCGTCAAGGCGGCACTCCCAGATGTCTCGAAGGCCGCGACACCGCAGCGATACAGTCGTACCTGCTCCCAGATCCGCTCCCCCCATGCGTTGATCAGCCACACATCGACAACGGCGGAGGTGCGGTGCGGTGGCTTTTGTGAAGGATCTGTGGACTCGGCCGGTGGAGCAGGCTGACGGCAGCACGGTGCGGGTTCGGAATGAGCGGTGGGGGAAGGGGAAGCGGTGGTTGGCGGGGTGGGTGGATCCGGAGGGGCGGGAGCGGACGAAGGCGTTCAGTACGAAGGGGCCGGCTGAGCGGCATGCGAATGCTATGGAGACGGATCGGGAGCGTGGGGAGTACATCGATCCGGAGGCGGGGAAGGTTCGGTTCGCGGAGGTTGCGGGGCGGTGGTTGGCTTCGCGGGTGGTGGATCCGGCTTCGCTGATCCGGTACGAATCGTCGTTGAGGCTGCATGTGGAGCCGGTGTTTGGGCGGCGGCAGTTGCGGACGATCAAGCCGTCGGAGATTGCTGCATGGGTCGCTGATCTGGATGCGCGGTTCGGGCCGTCGACTGCGCGTACGGCGTTTCTTGTCTTGCACGGGACGTTGGAGATCGCGGTGGATGACGAGGCGATCAAGAAGAATCCGGCGAAGGGGCGGGCGGTCAAGGTGCCCGCGGAGAAGGGTGGACGGACGATCGCATGGAGCGACGATGTCGTGCTCCGGATCGTTGAGGGTCACGCCCCGGAGTACCGGCCGATTGCATCCGTCGGGGCGGCGTGTGGGCTGCGGCAGGGTGAGTTGTTTGGGCTGGCTGAGGAGGACATCGACTTCGAGGAGATGGTCATCCACGTTCGGCGGCAGGTGAAGAAGCTCGGGAGAGAGTTCGTGTTTGCGCTGCCCAAGAACGACACCGAGCGGACGGTGCCGATGTCTGACGGGACGGCGCTGATTCTCAAGGAGCACATCGAGGCGCGCGAGCCACGCCCGTACACCTTGCCTTGGGAGAAAACGGACCGGCGGGGTCGGCGGCAGTACGTCTCGAGCCGGAAGAATGGGATGCACGCGCTTCGGCACTACTTCGCGAGCATCACCCTCGCGGACGGCGTCAACATCAAGGAGCTGGCCGAGTACCTAGGTCACAGCAACCCGGGGTTCACGCTGAGGCTCTACACGCACATGCTGCCGTCGTCGCACGAGCGGGCGCGGAAGGCTGTGGATTCCAGACTCTCTCGTCTCTTCTCTCTGAAATCTCACGGAGCAGTCACGGAGCAGGCCGTCGTACGATCCCCCACTACCTCCTGGGAGCCGGACGACGGCCTGTACCCTGACCAACCTCAGATCAGCCTGTGACCTGCGGAAACGTCTACCGGATGCGCATGCCGGAGATGGCTCGGGCTATTACCAGGCGCTGGATTTCGGAGGTGCCTTCGAAGATGGTGTAGATCTTGGCGTCTCGGTGCATGCGTTCTACTGGGTATTCGCGGGTGTAGCCGTTGCCGCCTAGGATTTGGATGGCTTCTTCGGTGACCTTGACCGCTACTTCGCCGGCCTTCAGTTTGGCCATGGAGCCTTCGCCGTGGCGGTAGTCGGGGGTTTCGCCTCGCATGAGGGCGGCGGACATGTTGGCGGCTCGCCAGACCAACAACCTTGCGGCGTCGATCTCCATTGCCATGTCGGCGAGTTTGAAGGCGATGCCTTGGTTGTCGATGATGGGGCGGCCGAATTGTTCTCGGGTTTTGGCGTAGTCCAGCGCCACTTCGTACGCGGCGCGGGCGATGCCGATGGCTTGGGCGCCGACGATGTGGCGGGTCATTTCGAAGGTGGCCATGGAAGCGTTGCGGCCGGACGAGCCGGCAGCGGCGGACTTGCGAGCCTCGTGGGCGCGCGCCAATCGCTCGTCGAGTTTTTGCTTGCCGCCTAGGACGTTTGCGGCGGGGATGCGGACGTTGTCGAAGAAGACGTCGGCGGTGTGGGAGGCGCGGAGGCCGTGTTTCTTGAGTTTCGTGCCCATTTCGAGGCCACGAACCTCGGTGCGCGGTACGACGAACGCGGCCTGGCCCTTGGTGCCCAGCGAAGGATCGACGGTCGCGACGACGACGTGGATGTCGGCGATGCCGCCGTTCGTGGCCCAGGCCTTCTGGCCGTTGATGACCCACTCGTCACTGACCGAGTCGTAGACGGCCCGCGTGCGGATCGCGGAGACGTCGGAGCCGGCTCCCGGCTCGGAAGAACAGAAGGCAGCCACACGTACGTCGTCCGCCGTGCCGTAGCAGCGGGGCATCCACTCGCTCCACTGCTCCGGGGTGCCGTTGGAGAAGATGGCGGACGACGCGAGGCCGGTGCCCTTCAGGGACATGCCGATACCGGCGTCGCCCCAGAAGAGTTCTTCGTGGACGAGCGGCATCAGCAGACCGGACGGGTCGATGAAGAGGTTGATGTTGGCGTCCAGGCCGTACAGACCGATCTTGGCGGCTTCCTGGATGACCGGCCAGGGCGTTTCCTCGCGCTCGTCCCACTCGGCGGCGGCCGGGCGGATCACGTCCGCGGCGAACGCGTGGGCCCAGTCGCGGATCTCGCGCTGCTCGTCGTTCAGCTGGAGCGAGAACGAACTCCAGCCCGCTCGGGACCGCTCGGCGCCGAGTTCGCCGGCCAACGCCATCACGTCGGCGGAGACCGCGGACTTCGGATCGGTCATGGTCATCAACATCCTCCAACAGGCGGCAGTACGATGTTACCGATGAGTGTAACCGTCGTTTGCACTGAGGGGTACCGCTGTGGCTAAGATCGATCCATGAGCTCCGCGCTGCTCGCGATCGGACGCCGCCGGACCACGGCGGAGCGTCGTCGCGACCGGGAGCGGGACATCATCCGGGCCACCCGCGAACTGTTCGACGAGCGAGGCACGATCGACGCCCAGATCGACGATATCGCCAAGCGGGTCGGTATCAACAAGGCGCTGATCTACCGGCACTTCGCCGGCAAGGAAGAGCTGTTCGCGCTCACGCTGGTCGACTACCTGAGCGAGCTGAACGACCAGCTGACGAGCGCCGACAACCCGCGCAAAGCGCCGCTCAACCGGCTCAAGGCGCTGAGCGAGACCTTCGTCGACTTCTGCTTGGCCTACCCGGCGTTCACGGACTGCGCGATGAGCCTGCTCCGAAGGACCGGCGAGGAGCTGTTCGGCGAGATCACCGAGCCGGTGATGCTGAAACTCGGTACGGCGATGGCCGCGCCGCTGGAGCGGATCGCGGCGATCCTCAAGGCCGGGCAGCGGACCGGTGTGTTCGACGAGGTCGACACCGCCTACCTGGCCAATCACCTGTACACACAGACACTCGGATCGTTGCATATGGCAAGGGTCGGACTGATCGTGTCGAGCGGACAGCCCGGACACCCGGTGGTGCATCACGCGGATGTCGGTACCGTGCGAGAGACTGCCATCACGGCAACACTCGCAACAGCTGTTGGACGCAAAGCACTCAAGATCCAGCGAACTTCCGCCACCGCACGAAAGTCCAAAGGAGAGACATCGTGACCGAGACCCGCAAGGTGGCCGTCGTCGCCGGAAACCGGATTCCGTTCGCCCGGCAGGACAAGACGTATCGGCACGCCTCCAACTCCGACATGCTCACCGCCGCGCTGAACGGTCTGGTCGACCGGGCCGGCCTCGGCGGTCAGGAGGTGGGCGAGGTGGTCGCCGGCGCGGTGCTGAAGCACGCCCGCGACTGGAACATGGTCCGCGAGGTGGTCCTCGGCTCCAAGCTCGCCGCCACCACCCCGGCGTACGACATCCAGCAGGCCTGCGGGACCGGGCTCGAGGCGGCGATCCTGGTCGGCAACAAGATCGCGCTCGGTCAGATCGACGTCGGCATCGCGGGTGGCGTCGACACCGCGAGTGACGCGCCGGTGGCGGTCAACGATCACCTGCGCAACGTCCTCCTCGACCTCAATCGCGCCAAGACGTACCCGGACCGCCTGAAGGTCCTCGCCCGCGTCCGTCCTAAGGATGTCGTGCCGGAGATCCCGCGCAACGCCGAGCCGCGGACCGGCAAGTCGATGGGTGATCACGCCGCGCTGACCGCGCTCGAGTGGGGCATCACCCGCGAGGCGCAGGACGAGCTCGCCTACAACTCCCACATCAACCTCGCGAAGTCCTACGACCGCGGCTTCCAGCACGACCTGATCACGCCGTACCTCGGCCTCGAGAAGGACCAGAACCTGCGGCCCGACACGACACTCGAGAAGCTCGCCAAACTCAAGCCGGTCTTCGGCAAAGGCGAAACCGCAACCATGACGGCCGGCAACTCGACCCCGCTGACCGACGGCGCGTCGACCGTTCTCCTGAGCACCGATGAGTGGGCGCAGGAGCACGGGCTGAGGCCCCTCGCGTACCTGACGCACTCGCAGACCGCCGCGGTCGACTACGTGAAGGGTGCCGAGGGCCTGCTGATGGCACCGGCGTACGCCGTGCCCCGCATGCTGCAGCGGGCGGGGCTGACGCTGCAGGACTTCGACTACTACGAGATCCACGAAGCGTTCGCGTCCCAGGTGCTGTCGACGCTGAAGGCGTGGGAGGATCCGATCTTCTGCAAGGAGCGGCTCGGCCTGGACGCGCCGCTCGGCGAGATCGATCGCGACAAGCTGAACGTGAACGGCAGCTCGCTGGCCGCGGGCCACCCGTTCGCGGCGACCGGCGGGCGGATCGTCGCCGCGCTGGCCAAGCAACTGGACGAGAACGGCGGCGGCCGGGGCCTGATCTCGATCTGCGCCGCGGGCGGCCAGGGTGTCGTCGCCATCCTCGAGAAGTAGGAGCTGAGATGACGGACCGCTACCAGACCTTCACCCGGACACCGCTCGGGCAGACCTTGGTGAAGAACCTCGGCCTGCCCGACCCGACGCCGTTGCAGCGCTGGGTCGAGGGGTCACCGGTGATCGACGGGCCGGTCGTCTTCGGCGCGATCGGGGAGACCGACGCCGGCAAGGCGATCCAGGCCCTGCTGCGCGACATCGGCGCCTCGTTCAGTACGGCGACCGAAGGCGTCGCGTCGATCGGCATCCGCCCGAAGGCACTCGTCTTCGACGCGACCGGCGCCGCCACGACCGCGGAGCTGACCAGCCTGCAGCGCTTCTTCTCCCCCGTCATCCGCCAGCTCGCGCCGGCCGGCCGCGTGATCGTCGTCGGCCGTACGCCGGAGCTCGCCACCTCCACCGAGCAGCACGTCGCGCAGCGCGCGCTCGAGGGCTTCACCCGCTCGCTGGGCAAGGAGGTGAAGCGCGGCGCCACGGTCAACCTGGTGTACGTCGCCCCGGACGCCCACGAGCAGCTCGACTCGACGCTCCGCTTCTTCCTCTCCCCCAAGTCCGCGTACGTCGATGGCCAGGTCGCGCGGATCGGGACCGGCCCGCTAGTAAGCAACGACCCGACCCGACCCTTGAGCGGTCGCACAGCCCTGGTGACCGGCGCGGCCCGCGGTATCGGTGCGTCGATCGCGGACACGCTCGCCCGCGACGGCGCGACGATCATCGGCGTCGACGTACCGCAGAACGCGGACGCGCTGCGCAAGGTCATGACCCGGCTCGGAGGCTCCGAGCTCCTCCTCGACGTCACCGCGGTCGACGCCCCACAGCGGATCGCAGCCCACGCGCAGGAGCAGTACGGCGGGCTCGACATCATCGTCCACAACGCCGGGATCACGCGGGACAAGCGGCTGGCAAACATGCGGACAGACGCCTGGGACGCCGTCCTCGACGTGAACCTCCGCGCCCCGGAGCGCATCACGGAGTACCTGATCGAGTCCGGCGCGCTCAAGGACGGCGGCTCGATCATCGGGGTCTCGTCGATGGCGGGGATCGCGGGCAACAACGGCCAGACGAACTACGCGACCTCGAAGGCCGGCGTGATCGGTCTGGTCCAGGCGCTGGCGCCGAAGCTGGCCGAGCGGAACATCCGGATCAACGCGGTCGCGCCCGGGTTCATCGAGACCGAGATGACCGCGAAGATCCCGTTCACGATCCGCGAGGTCGGCCGCCGGATCAACTCGCTGCAACAGGGCGGGCTGCCGATCGACGTGGCCGAGACCATCGCGTGGTTCGCGGATCCGGCGTCGGCCGGCGTGACCGGCAACGTGGTCCGCGTCTGCGGCCAGAGCATCCTGGGCGCATGACATGCCGACCCGTCGGTACGACGACTCCCCCAAGTTCGGCGCGCTCTACGCCCGCACCGTGCGGGCCACGTTGCGCAGGGCCGACTACGAGCCCGACGAGGACGGGCTGACGCTCGAGCTGCCCCGGTCGGCGATCGACCAGGACCACCTCACGGCGTACCGCGATGTCACCGGGTTCCAGGCCGGGCCGGCGGTGCCGCCGACGTACCCGCATGTGCTGGCGTTTCCGCTGCACCTGGACCTGATGTCCGACCCCTCGTTCCCGTACAAGCCAATGGGGATCGTGCATCTGTCCAACACGATCACGCAGAAGCAGCCGATCCCGATCCACGCCGAACCGGCCATCCGCGTGCACAGCACGCCCGAACGCGCGCACCCGAAGGGCACGGTCTTCGACATCATCAGCGAGGTCTTCGTCGACCACGAGCTGGTGTGGAGCGATCTGACCACGCTACTCAGCCGCACGGCCGGCACTCCGGGCGCGCACGCGGACCTGCTCACCGACCCGGTCCTGCCGGCGGACGCGTGGTGGGATCTGCGCGGCAACCTCGGCCGCCGGTACGCCGGCGCCTCCGGCGACCGGAACCCGATCCACCTGTTCAAGCTGACCGCTCAGGCGTTCGGGTTCCCGCGCCAGATCGCGCACGGGATGTGGGCCAAGGCTGCCGCGCTCGCGTCCCTCCAGCGCGCCGGGCACCTGCCTGACGCCTTCACGGTCCGCGTCGACTTCCGCAAGCCATTGCTACTGCCGTCCCGGGTCCAGTTCGGGTACCAGCAAACCGGCAAGACGATCGACTTCGCGCTGTACGACGAGTCCCATGAGGTCACTCACCTGATCGGACAGCTGCAGGAGAACTGAGCTCCACGATCCGATCGAGCACCTCGCCGATCGCCTCCGGATCCCACCGGCCGCCGTCGCGCTCACGGATCGCGAGCAGACCGGCCTCGTCCTCGCGCGCACCGATGACCGCCTGGTACGGCGCCAACCGGTTCTCGCGGATCCGTGCGCCGAGGCTGCCCTCGTCCGCGTGCGCGATCTCCACCCGAAGACCACGATCCACCGCCCGGCGGGCCACCTCGACGGCACGCTTCTCCTCGTCGTCCGAGATCGGGAGTACGACGAGCTGCACCGGGGCGAGCCACGCCGGGAACGCCCCGCCGTGTACTTCGATCAGCTGCGCCATCGCCCGCTCGATGCTGCCGACGATCGCCCGGTGCACCATCACCGGACGATGCTTGTTGCCATCGGCACCGATGTACTCGAGGCCGAACGCCGCCGGCTGGTGGAAGTCGATCTGGACGGTCGACAGGCTGAACTCGCGGCCGGCCGAATCCTCCAGCTGGATGTCGATCTTCGGCCCGTAGAACGCCGCGTCGCCGGGCACCTCCTCGTAGTCGATGCCGGCCGCCTCCAGGACGTCCCGGAGCAACGAAGCGGCTTCGGCCCAGCTCGCGGCGTCGCCGACGTACTTGCTGGATGGATCGCCGAACTGCGCGTCCTCCGCGGGGAGAGCGAGGACGTAGCGCGACGCGCTGATGCCCATGTCGGCGTACGCCTGGTTGATCAGGGCCAACGCGGAAGCGGCCTCCGAAGCGACCTGGTCGAGGCGGCAGAAGATGTGCGCGTCGTTGAGTTGCATCGCGCGGACCCGGCTGAGACCTCCGATCGCGCCGGACAGCTCGGCGCGGTACTGGCCGCCGAGTTCGGAGTACCGGAGCGGGAGTTCGCGGTAGCTGTGCGAGCGAGAGCGATACATGAGCGCGTGGTGCGGGCAGATGCTCGGCCGCAGGATCAGTTGCTCAGCGCCCATATCCATCGGCGGGTACATGTCGTCGTGGTACTTCGCCCAGTGGCCCGAGATCTCGTACAGCTCACGCTTCGCGAGTACGGGCGAATAGACCTGCTGATAGCCGGCTCTTCGCTCGACCTCGGAGATGTAGCTCTCCAGGGCACGCCGGACAGCGGCACCGGCGGGCAGCCAGTACGGCAGGCCGGCGCCGATCAGCGGGTCGGAGTCGAACAGGCCGAGCTCGCGGCCGATCTTGCGGTGGTCGTACATGATTCCTCCAAGAGAGTTGGAGCGAGCGACCACCGAGCACAACAAAGCCCCGGGGCACTCGCCCCGGGGCTTCGGTAGACAGTCAGATGTCAGCGCGCCGGGACGAACCTCGGCGTCGTCGTCACTACTGCGCGCTTAATCACGTTTCTACGTTAGCAGATCGGAGTCCAGGCCAACGGGCCTGATGAGACCCTCTTGCGCAACCGACGCGATCAGCGCGCCGGTCTGCGCGTACAGGCGGCCGGTCGCGAAGCCCCGGGCGCCCGAGGCCGACGGGGACGACTGGTCGTAGAGGAGCCACTCGTCGGCGCGGAACGGGCGGTGGAACCAGAGCGCGTGGTCCAGCGACGCGGGCTGGATGCGACGGTCGCCGATCACGATGCCATGCGGCAGGAGGCTGGCACCGAGCAGCGTGAGGTCACTCGCATAAGCGAGCACACACGCGTGCAATGCGGGATCGTCGGGAAGCTTGCCCGCGGCACGGATCCAGAACTGGCGGCCCGTCAACCCGGCAAGTCGTACGTCGAGCGCCGCCCACTCACGATCCCAGTCCGCCGCCGGCCGGCCCGACCGCGCTTCGAGGACGGTCGCCAATCGCGGCGCCTCCTCCGGCGGTACGACGTCGTCCGGCATCGGATCCTGGTGATCGAGGCCTGGCTCCGGGCGCTGGAAGGACGCCGACATGTAGAAGATCGGCTTGCCGTTCTGCGAGGCCACGACGCGCCGGCTGCTGAACGAGCCACCGTCGCGGGTCGGCTCCGGACGGTAAACGATCGGCACGGACGTGTCGCCCGCCCGCAGGAAGTAGCCGTGCAGCGAATGCACGACTCGCTCCGGATCCACAGTGCGGCTGGCGGCGGCCAGCGCCTGTCCCAGCACCTGACCGCCGAACACCCGCTGCATAGAGGTCTGCGGCTGACGGCCCCGGAACAGGTCGACGTCGATCATCTCCAGGTCGAGCAGCTCGACCAGGTCCTCCAGCGACTCAGGCATGCCTCATCCTGACAGGCCCGTACGCAGAACCCGCAGCGGGCTAGTCGTTGTCCTCGCGGTTCAGCTCCGCCAGGAACTGCTCCACCTCGGCGCCCAGCTCGTCGGCCGACGGCGTCGAGTCAGCCAGCAGACTCTTGCGGGACAAGGAACCCTCAGCGGCGTCGTACTGCGTCTCGAGCGCCTTCACGACCGCACTTGCGTCCTCGGAAGCCTCGACCTGCTCGTCGACCAGCCGACCGGTGACGGCGGCCTCGTCGAGCAGGGCCTTACTAGGGAGGAGCAGGCCCGTCGCGGCGGAGATCGCGTGCACCAGGGCCAGCGCGGCGCCCGGGAAGCGGTTCTCGGCCAGGTAGTGCGGGACGTGGACGGCGAAGCCCATCGCGTCCTTGCCGGCTTCACCCAGTCGCACCTGCAGCATCGTGCCGGCGCTCGCGGGCAGCACCATCTCGCCGTCCCAGATGTTCGAGCGGGTGACCAGCTCGGGCCGGGTCGCGTGCGCGGTCAGGCCGAGCGGACGGGTGTGCGGCACGCCCATCGGGATGCCATGGACGCCGACCGTCAGCGTCACGTTGTACCGCTCGATCAGCTGGCGCACTGCCCCGGCGAACCGGTCCCAGTGGTTGTCCGGCTCCGCGCCCTCGAGCAGCAGGAATTCGACGCCGGCGTCGTCGGTGAGCAGGTGCAGGCTCAGGTGCGGCGGCGTGTAGTCGGTGAACCGGTCCTCGGCGAACGTCACCTCGGGCCGCCGGGCCCGGTAGTCGTGCAACAGGTCGATGTCGAAGCGCGCGAGCAGCCGGTGGTCGAGCACCTCGAGCAGGTGGTCGGCGGTCACCCGGCCGGCCTGTCCCGCGTCCATGAACCCGTCCAGCGAGTGCACCATGACCTTCGGCGTCGCCGCCGGGCCGGTCGCCACCGACTCGTCGACGATCTCGTAGAGGTCGTCCGGTCGCAGCATCGTCGTTCTCCTTCACGCAGTCGCCAACAGGGCGGGTAGGCCCCTCTATCCTGCCGTTCATCCAGTCCAACGCCGTCACTCGGGGCACAAATTCCGGCCGCGGCGAAGATTCAGGATGTTCCAAGACTCGGCCATCGCCGAGACAGGCGGGAAAGCGCTTGCTAGGTTAGCGTCGTGAGCAGCGAACCAGATTCCGCCCTGACCGTCATGCTGGCGATGCACGACGACGCCAGGTCCCGCGTCCTCGTGCCACACGTCCGGGAGCGGCTCGAGGCGATCGCCACCGTGCTCCCGGTCGGCCCCGGGTCCAGCTTCCTCGCCGATCCCGCCGTCCGGGCGGCACTGCCGGACGTCGACGTACTGCTCACCGGCTGGGGCTGCCCGCGGATCGGTCCGGAGGTGCTCGACGCGGCGCCGAAGCTGCAGGCGATCCTGCACGCGGCCGGTTCGGTCAAGGCGATCGTCGACCCGGCCGCGTTCGACCGCGGCATCCGGGTCTCGTCGGCGGCCACCGCGAACGCACAGCCGGTCGCCGAGTTCACGGTCGCCGCGATCGTGCTCGCCGGGAAGCGGGCGTTCCGGCTCGCGGCGCAGTACCGGATCGAACGGCGGAAGGCCGACCCGCACGGGATGCCGGGCAGTTACGGTACGACGGTCGGCCTGCTCGGAGCGTCACGGATCGGGAAGATGGTCGCGGAGCGGCTGCGCGGGTTCGATCTCAAGGTGCTGATCAGCGACCCGTACCTGACCGCGGACGAGGCTGCCGCGCTCGGTGCGGAGTTGGTCGGCAACGACGCGCTGTTCGAGCGCAGCGACATTCTCAGCGTGCACGCGCCGCTGATTCCCGAGACGGTCGGCCTGGTGGACGGGCGGCTGCTCGGTCTGCTCAAGGACGGCGCGGTGCTGATCAACACCGCCCGGGGCAAGATCATCGATGCCGACGCGCTGCTGAACGAGTGCGTTTCCGGCCGGATCGACGCCGTACTCGACGTCACCGATCCCGAGCCGCTCCCGCCGGACTCGCCGCTGCTCGACCTGCCCAACGTCTTCGTTACCCCGCACGTCGCCGGTGCCGTCGGCAACGAAATCGCCCGCCTGGGCGAGATGGCCGTCAGCGAACTCGAACGCCTAGCGACCGGTCAGCCCCTCCAACACGCCATCACCGCCAACGAACTCGGAAGGCTGGCATGAGCCGCCTCGTACTGCCCGATACCGACCGTGTGCTCTCCCGCCAGACCGGGTGGAGCCGTGCGCACTGGGAGGCGTTGGCGGATCACCTCCTCGACTCGCTCGTGCCGTACTTCTCCCCCGGCGCCTCGCTCGTCGAGCTGCCCGGCCGGCCGAGTCGATCGGGTACGGCGTCGGACGCGCTCGAAGGCTTCGCCCGGTCGTTCATGCTGGCCGCGTTCCGGATCGCCGGCGTACAGGGCAAGGGCTGCGAAGACCTGATCGAGCGGTACGCGCGCGGTGTCGCGAACGGAGCGAATCCGGACCACCCCGAGGCGTGGCTGCGGCTCACCCCGCGGTCGCAGCAGATGGTCGAGGCGGCGGCGATCGCGGTGTCGCTGCACGAGACGCGCGAGTGGATCTGGGACCGGCTCGACACGCGGGCGCAGGAGCACGTCGCGGAATGGCTCGGTGGGTTCAACGGGTCCACGACGCACGACAACAACTGGCGGCTGTTCCAGGTCGTGAGCGAACAGTTCCTCGCGTCCGTCGGTGCGCCGTACTCGCAGGACGACATCGACGGCGGCCTCGACCGGATCGAGGACTGGTACGTCGGTGACGGCTGGTACTCCGACGGCGACGGGCAGAACTTCGACAACTACATCGGCTGGGCGATGCACCTCTACCCGGGCCTCTGGGCGCGGATGGCCGCCGCGACGCCGGGTGCGCAGTACGAGGACCGGCTGAAGCTGTACCGCGAGCGGATCAATCTCTTCCTGGAAGACGCGGTGCACCTCGTCGGCAACGACGGCGCACCGATCTACCAGGGCCGGTCGCTCACCTACCGCATGGCCGCGGCTGCGCCGTACTGGATGGGCGCTTTGCTCGACTCCACTCCCCTGACGCCGGGTCAGACGCGGCGGCTGTGCTCGGGGATCGCGCGGCACTTCGTACAGCATGGCGTGCCGGATGAGCGCGGCGTACTGACCCTCGGGTGGTACGACACGTTCCTGCCGACGACACAGCAGTACTCCGGACCCGGCTCGCCGTATTGGGCTTCGAAGGGGTTCGTGGGGCTTATCCTGCCGCCGGAGCACCCGGTGTGGTCCGACCCGGAGGACTCGATCCCGCTCGACGACGCGGATCAGCAACGGGCGATGCCGAAGCCGGGATGGATCGTCCACGCGAGCCGCCACGACCAGGTCGTGCAGCTGGTGAACCACGGGGCCGACCACGCGCCGGTCGCCGAGCCGGAGGGCGTGGAGCCCGCGGGCGACCCGCACTACAACCGGCTCGCGTACGCGAACCACGCCGGTCCGGACCTGTCCGACCACGAGCCGCAGGTGGACAACCTGATCTCGCTCGTCTCGCCCGACGGTGTCACCAGCGGCCGCGGCCGGATCCGGCGGCTCGGAGTGGATGAGCAGACGGCGTCCTCATGGCACAAGGCATGGCTTGGTTCCGAAGGTCCGTGGGCGATCGAGATCACGTCCGTGGTGCACAACGGGTGGGAGATCCGGTGTGCGCTGGTCGAGGGGCCGGACGGTGCGTCGGTGCGCAGCGGCGGCTTCGCGGTCGCCGGCGAGCCATTGCCTGAGGCAACAGTTGGTACGGCGGCCGCATCGGCGCGGAACGCGGACGGGCTGGTGTCGGCAGTCGTCGGCCTGCACGGGTACGACGAGGCCGGCGTGCATCGCGGGCTCGGCGCGAACCCGTTCGGTGCGCACTCGGCTACGCCGTACCTCACCGCCCCGCATCACGGCGAACCGCTCGTGCTGGTGAACGCGGTGCTGCTGACGCGGGACGCGCTGCGACCGGAGGCGCTTGCCGAGGGTCTCGACGTGACGGTGGACGGTACGACGGTGCGGATCGGCCTGCCGGACGGCAGTGTCCGCGTCGTCCAACTGGGACGTCGGCACTAGATTGACGCCATGAGCACGTACGAAAAACTTCTGCAGGAGCAGATCCGTAACGAATTCACGGCGTCACAGCAGTACGTGGCAGTGGCTGTCTGGTACGACGAGCAGGACCTGCCCCGGCTGGCTTCGCACTTCTACAAGCAGTCCCTGGAAGAGCGCAATCACGCGATGATGATGGTGCAGTACCTGCTCGACAACGACATCCGGCCGCAGATCCCGTCGGTGGGCGAGGTCGAGTCCGACTTCAAGACCGCGCTCGAGCCGCTCGAGCTCGCGCTGGCACAGGAGATCACCGTCACCAAGCAGATCGAGACGCTGGCCCGGACCGCGCGGGACGAGAGCGACTACATCGGCGAGCAATTCATGCAGTGGTTCCTCAAGGAGCAGGTCGAGGAGGTCGCCGCGATGAAGACCCTGGTGAACGTGGCCAACCGGGCCGGCGAGAACCTGTTCCACCTCGAGGACTTCCTCGCCCGCGAGGTCGTCGCCCAGGCCGCGAGCGACCCGACGGCTCCGGTGGCCGCCGGTGGGACCGTCTGACGGTCGTCGCTCCGACCGCGCGCAAGGCGGCGCCGCCTACCAGCTGCCGCCGCCCCCGCCGCCGCCTCCGCCGCCGGAGGACCCGCCGCTGAAGCCTGACGAGCTGCCGCCTCCTCCGCCCGAGCTGGACGGTGTGGGCGGCGGGTCGAAGGTGCTCGCGAGGGTCGCGCCCACCGCGCCCGCGGTCCAGCCTGACGTGTAGTAGGACGGACCGTAGTACCAGACCGGGTCCGGCGTCAGCCGGCCCGCGGCCACGAGCTGCTCGCACACCCGCTGCCAGCGGTCGGCGATCCCGAAAGCGATGGCCCAGGGCAAGTACTTCGAGAAGATGTCCTCGCCCTCCTCGAACCGCAGCTGGTCCGCCTCGGCCGTGGCCAGGTACTTCTCGAAGCCGACCAGCTGGTCGGTCACCGCTCGTCCGGCCGGGTTCCGTTGCCCGCGGCCACGGATCCCGATCCAGATGCCGATGGCAACGATCACGGCGATCACCGGGATCGCGATCACCACCGCCCGGCCGGCACCGCCGGTCGCCGCCGCGGTGATCGTGCCGGCGAAGCCCGCGCCGACCACCCACAGCCCGATCATGGCCATGCAGGCGCATCCGAAGCCGCTCTTGAACGGCGATCCGCCGCCGGCCCGCGGCATCCGCAGGTACCACCCGCGCTGCTTCACCTGCTCCCGCAGCGCGGCGATCATCGCGTTGTGCGCGTTCCGCATGGTGTTGTCGCCGACGGCACCGCGCTGGAGCAGCACCTCCGAGCCCGGCTGCAGCGTCGGGAACAGCCCGGACATCAGCGCCTGCTCGTGCGGTGCGGTCGCGACCGCCGGGTTCAGCAGAACGGCCTTCTGCGAGTCACCGGTGTTGTCGATCCGTACGCCGCCGCGCACCGCCATGTCGATCAGCGTCGCCGCGGTCTCGACCGTGGTGGCCTTGGCGTCGATCAGCAGGCCTCCCTCGGCGACCGGGATCCTCGGGGGCGAGAACGCGACCGGAATCTGGTCCTTGCTCAGCTCGTCCTTCACCGGCTCGGCCGCAACGCCGTCCGGCGGGAACGTGCCCGGCGGCATTCCGGCGTACCGCTGGTCCTTGTTGCCGAACTTGGCGTAGACGGCGGCGAGGACGATCGAGACCGCGGTGACCACGCCGGCGCCGATGAGCGAGAGCCAGGACAGCCCGTTGCGCTCGAGCCAGTTCGGCGGGTCGACCAGGATCGGGGTGTCGTTCTGTACGGCGCCCGCGGTGATGCCGGCGACGATCGTGAGCTGCTGTCCGCGTTCGAGCTGGGAGGCGCCGAACACGCCGCGCTGACCGACGATGGACTTCTGCGGGCACGTCTGCGTCGACCCGGCCACACCTGCGAAGCAGTCGACCCGGGTCACGCCCTGTGGGACTGTGGCGTTGACCGTCACCTGGTTGATCACTGCGGACCAAGCGCTGCCGGTCGCGTCCCAGTACAGCTCGCTGTGGTCGGCGAAGTGCCGCAGCGCACCGCGTACGTCGTACGAGATCACGTACGTCGCCTCGTTGCCGGGGACCGTGCGGTCCGCCGAACCGATCTTGATCTGGGTGTTCTGGTTGCGCTGGTTGTTCTCTTTGAACGTCTGCGTGGTGAACTCGGTGCTCACTCCGGGCGTCGGCGAGGCGACCTTGATCTCCGAGACCTGATACTCCTGGTCCTTCGAGTCGTCGTCCTTGTACGGCTCGCGGGTGACCAGGTCCCGGTAGATGCCGTGCCGGCCGGTGCTCCCGAAGACGTAGTCGATCGTCTCCTTCACCTGCAGCACGCCGTCAGCCGTGACGGTGTAGTCGATCCGGAAGTTCCTGATCTCGTCACCGGCGTCCGCCGTCCCGGCGCTCGCCGGTACCGCGAAACCGGCCAGCGCCAGAACGGCGAACAACGTGCTGACGACGACCCCGAGTGCCCTAGAGCGCGTCTCCCGATTCCACGCCGTAGCGAGCAGGTGCTCGGCGGAGTGCCTCGGCGTGCTGGAGCGGAGGGGTCGATGCGGTGCCATCGTTCCCTTCGCTCCAGCACGGCGAGGTGCCCGCCGAGTGCCGCGCAGTAGGCGTGGGATCGGGAGACGCGCTCTAAGCATGGCGGCGACACTACAGAGCGCGAGGGTCCGGGAGTGGGAGGCGGTCACGAATCCGCGACCTGAAGACTCTTGTGCGAAGTGTCTGTTAGGGGAATCGTGGGTGGACCAGGAGGAACGTCATGGCAGACAAGACGAATGCTTCCCAAGGCACCGGAGCCGCGCCCGCTGTGGACAGTCCGGCCGCCATCCGCAATGTGGTCCTGGTCGGCCCGTCGGGCTCCGGCAAGACCACCCTCGTCGAGGCCCTGCTGGTGGCCTCCGGAGTCCTGAACAGACCCGGCACCGTCCTGGACGGAACCACGGTGTGCGACTTCGACGACGCCGAGCTCCGGCAGCAGCGCTCGGTGGGCCTGTCGCTCGCCTCGCTGCCGCACGACGGCGTCAAGGTCAACCTGATCGACACCCCTGGGTACGCCGATTTCGTCGGCGAGCTGCGCGCCGGCCTCCGCGCCGCGGACTGCGCGCTGTTCGTCGTCTCGGCCAGTGAGGGCGTCGACGAGCCGACCAAGGCGGTCTGGCAGGAGTGTGCGCAGGTCGGGGTGCCGCGAGCGGTCGTGATCACCAAGCTCGACCACGCCCGGGCCAACTACCAGAACGCGCTCGCCACCGCGCAGGCCGCCTTCGGCGACAAGGTCCTCCCGCTCTACCTGCCCGCTGGTGACGGGCTGATCGGGCTGCTCTCCCAGACGTACTACGGCTATTCCGGAGGCAAACGTTCGACCTCGGCGCCGGATGCGGCGTACGCCGATGAGATCGAGGAACTGCGCGGCACGCTGATCGAAGGAATCATCGAGGAGTCCGAGGACGAGTCGCTGATGGACCGTTACCTCGGTGGCGAGGAGATCGACCAGAAGGTGCTGATCGAGGACCTCGAGCGGGCGGTCGCCCGCGGCTCGTTCTTCCCGGTCATCCCGGTCTGCAGCGCCTCCGGCATCGGCACGTTCGAGCTGCTCGAGGTGATCACCAGCGGATTCCCGTCGCCGCCCGAGCACACCATCCCGGACGTCTTCACGCCGCACGGTGTCGCCCGTAAGGGGCTGACCTGCGACCCGGACGGTCCGCTGCTCGCCGAGGTGGTGAAGACGACGTCGGACCCCTACGTCGGCAGGGTCAGCCTGGTGCGGGTGTTCTCCGGCACCATCAGGCCCGACACGACGGTTCACGTGTCGGGCCATTTCACGTCGTTCTTCGGTGAGCACAACTCGCACGAGGACCACGACGAGGACGAGCGGATCGGCGCGCTGTCGTTCCCGCTCGGCAAGACCCAGCGCCCGGCCGGTCAGGTGGTCGCCGGTGACATCTGCGCGATCGGCCGGCTGACCCGGGCGGAGACCGGTGACACGCTGTCCGACAAGGCGGATCCACTGCTCCTGAAGCCGTGGAACATGCCCGAGCCGTTGCTGCCGATCGCCGTCCAGGCGCACGCGAAGACCGACGAGGACAAGCTCGGGGTCGGGTTGCAGCGGCTGGCGGCCGAGGATCCGACACTGCGGATCGAGCAGAACCCGGAGACCCACCAGATCGTGCTGTGGTGCATGGGCGAGGCGCACTCCGATGTCGTACTCGACGCTCTGTCCAGCCGGTACGGCGTGACCGTCGACACCGTGGAGTTGCGGGTGCCGCTGCGGGAGACCTTCGGCGGGAAGGCGAAGGGCCACGGGCGGCATGTGAAGCAATCCGGGGGCCACGGTCAGTACGCCGTCTGCGACATCGAGGTGGAGCCGCTGCCGGAGGGATCGGATTTCGAGTTCGTCGACAAGGTGGTCGGCGGGGCGGTGCCGCGGCAGTTCATCCCGAGCGTCGAGAAGGGTGTGCGGGCCCAGATGGAGAAGGGCGTGGCCGCCGGGTACCCGATGGTGAACATCCGGGTCACGCTGCTGGACGGGAAGGCGCACAGCGTCGACTCGTCGGATATGGCGTTCCAGATGGCCGGCGGGCTCGCTCTCCGCGAGGCGGCGGCCGCTACGCACGTCAGCCTGCTCGAGCCGGTGGATCTGGTCTCGGTGCTCGTGCCGGACGACCTGGTCGGCGCGGTGATGAGCGACCTGTCCGGGCGGCGCGGGCGGCTGCTCGGCACGGACAAGGTCGGCGACGACAAGACGCTGGTGAAGGCCGAAGTACCGCAGGTGGAGATCACTCGCTACACGATCGACCTCCGGTCCTTGTCCCACGGCGCGGCGACGTTCAGCCGTCAGTTCTCCCGTTACGAGCCGATGCCGGAATCGGCCGCGGCCAAACTGAAATGAGTTAAGGCTTGAGGCGGCGGCGTACGTCGCGGGACTTGAGGTACGCCGCCACATCGTCGTACCGCTCGCTCTGGTTGGCGAACTCGATGTACGAACGGACGCGGTGCAGCCAGTCGAGCGTCGACGGCTTCACCGCGGCCAGCGCCTCGGTGAGATGACGCATGTCCAGCGGCGGCTCGCCACCGCTGGTGAGCGCCTCGTCGATGACCTTGTCCACGCCGCGCTCGATCAGCGCCCGCAGATCCGCACCGCTGAACATAGGTGTCTGCGCGGCGAGCGCCTTCACATCGAGGCCGTCGGCCGGCACGTCCTTGGTCAGCACGGTCAGGATGTCCGCGCGGGCCGGCTCGTCCGGCGGCGGTACGAAGATCACCCGGTCGAAGCGGCCCGGCCGGAGCATCGCCTCGTCGACGTCCCACGGCGCGTTCGTCGCGGCCAGCACGAGCAGGCCGTCGTTCTCGGAGCCGATCGCGTCGAGCTCCTGCAGCAGTACGTCGACCAGCCGCCGCGCCTCGGACCCGCCGTGCTTGTGCCGCGCGAACGCCAGCGCGTCCAGCTCGTCGAGGAACAGCACGCACGGCCCGTTGGCGCGGGCGCGCTCGAAGGCAGCGTGCAGATTGCGCTCGGACACCCCGAGGTACGGGTCCATCACGTCCTCGATCCGGACGTTGATGAACGGCAGACCGCACTCCCCCGCCGTCGCCCGCGCGAGCAGCGTCTTGCCGCAGCCGGGCGGGCCGTAGAGCATCACTCCGCCGCCGGACTTGCGCCCGTACTTCTCGTACAGTTCCGGGCGGCTCAGCGGCAGGATCACCATTCGGTGGATCACCCGCTTGATCTCGTCCATCCCGCCGACCTGGTCGAAGGTGGTCGTCTCCTTCGCGGCCTCGGCGCTCAGCGGATCCGCCTCCGCCTCGGGACCGACCTTGATCCGTACGCCACTGCGCTCGGCGATCATGCCGTCGACGAGCTGCTGCAGCCGACCCGTCCCCTCGACGACACCTTGCTGGCGGGCAGCTTCGAGCAGGTTCCGCAGCAGTGCGAGCCGTCCGTTCGCCGCGGCCAGCTCGCCCACCGGTACGAACTGGTCGTCGGGAAGACCTTGCTGGTCAAGCAGTACGACGTACTGGTCGAGCGCCTCCTCGTGCTCACCCGCCGTGGCCAGCGACTCGGCGAGGAGCAGCCGCAGCATCACGTCGTCCGGGCTCGCCTCGACAGCCTTGCGCAGCGCGCTGATCCGGTCGCCGGTCATGGGGCCTCCCGGCCTGGACTGAGGAGCGGAGGGAGCGAAGCGACCGGAGCGACGAGGGAAGGCCGGGAGCAACAGCCCCAGGACCCCCGCGACGGAGTCGCGGCATTCAACACAGTCATGAGCCCCACTTTCGGTTGATCCAGCGGCGGACCAGCGGTGGGACCACCCACGAGTACACGCAGAACGCCAGCCAGATCATGGCGAACGCGAACGACACCGGCGCGAGACCCACGGCCCGGACGCCGTAGATGATCGCGACGACACAGATCCAGACGACCAGCGGATTCACCCGGGAGAACGGGCGCAACGGAAGCATCAGCGGATGGTTGATCAGCTTCGCCTGGCGGGCCGCCGCGCGCAGGTCGGCGTCACCAGGTTGGGACGCCGCTGCGGAGGCGAGTGAGGTGTAGCCGGACCGCGAGTCGCCGGTGAGCATGGACGCCGTGCCGTGCAAGGCCCGCGCGTTCGGGTCCTCTGGGTCGTGCGCCAGGGCCTCCGTGCTGTGGCGATGCATGTCGCGGTCCTTCCCGAGCGCGAACGCGACCTGCGCACGAGCCGCCGAGACCGCCGCGCTCTCCGGCGCATGGGACGCCGCGCGCTCGACCAGTGCACCGGCCTTGTCGGCCTGGCCGGCAGCGAGGCAGACGCGCGCGTAACCGAGCAGGAGATCGGGATCGTTCGGATCGAGGCTCAGCCCCTGGAGGAACGCGGCCTCCGCCTCGGGCAGGCGCCCCTCGGAGCGCAGGGCCGAGCCGAGCATGTGGAGCAGCGCCGGGAACGGGCCGTGCTGCGCCAGGCCGTCACGCAGTACGCCGACAGCCTCGGCATTTCGGTCGAGAGCGTGCAGAGCGGCGCCGCGGAAAAGGTACGCGCGGTAGTCGAGGGCCGTCTCGCCGGTCAGCCCCTCGAGCTCGTCCAGGGTGCGCTGCGGGTGGCCGATCCGCAGCCAGTGCGCCGCCATCTGCAGACGCGCTTCACTCGGTTCGTTCATCGGATCACCGTCACCAGGAGCAGGATCAGACCCTCTGTCACAGCCCCGGCGATCGTGAGCCCGATCCCGACGGCCCAGAGCGAGCCGTAGTCCGTGCCGCGGAGCTGGAACGCACGGTCCATCGGGCGTTGCAGCCGGAGCTGGACCATGAAGCACAGCACCGCCACCACGCGTGAGCTGACCTGCAGGCTCTCGCCGTCGAGCAGGACGAACAGGGCAACAACCGCGATCAGGCCGACGAGCCCGGTCAGCAGGATCAGTCGGCGTTTGGCCGCGTCGACACCGAGCCGGCGCGAGTTCAGGAAGGCGACGGCCGTCGATGCGATCACGCCGCCGAAGAAAGCGACGTACGCCTGGGACATCAGCCGCCAAGGGCGCACGGACATGTCCACACCCGCGCCGATCGTCGGGCGCAGAAGTTCGTCCGGCATCGGGCTCCTCGGGTGGACAGGCTCGGCACCATGTGATGCTCGCGCAGTGTATAGCCTGTGCCGATGAGCGAGAACTGCATCTTCTGCGGGATCGTGGCCGGAACCATCCCGTCGACCCAGGTGGCGTCCGACGACCGCGCGATCGCGTTCATGGACATCAACCCGGCGACCCGCGGTCACCTTCTGGTGATCCCGCGGACCCACTCCACCGACCTGCGTGAGGCGTCCGCCGAGGACCTGATGGCCGCGACCCTGCTCGCCCAGTCGCTGGTCGGCCGGGTGATCGAGCGTCTCGACGCCGACGGCGCCAACTTGCTCAGCTGCATCGGCGCCGACGCGTGGCAGTCGGTGTTCCACACCCACCTGCACGTGATCCCCCGCTACAAGGACGACCCCCTCCAGCTCCCCTGGCACCCGACGTCAGGAGACCTGGAAGAGATCAACGCCACCGCAGCGAAGCTCACCTAGCCACCAGCTCGTACACGGACAGCAGCTCCGGGAGCAGCACCGACCAGTCGTACTGCGGTACGGCGACGAGGCCCGCGGTGCGGAGGCGTTCGCGGTCGTCGGGGCGCCGGAGCAGGCGCAGGACGCGGGCAGCAAGCTCGGCGGAGTTGCCCGGCTCGAACAGCTCCCCCAGGCGGCCGCCGTCCAGGACCTGATGGAATGCGGGCAGATCGCTCGCGACTACGGGTGCGCCGGCGGCCATCGCTTCGAGCAGGACGATGCCGAAGGACTCGCCGCCGAGGTGCGGCGCGACGTACAGGTCTGATCCGGCGAGCATGTCGGCACGTGCCTCGTCGTCGATCGCGCCGAGAAACAGAACGTTCTCCCGGTAGCGCGGCGGTAGCGAGCGTCGGGCCTCGTCGGCCTGTCCCGAGCCCGCGACGAGCACCTTCAGGTGCGGGCGTTCGGCGAGCAGCAGCGGTACGGCGTCGAGCAGTACGCCGAGGCCCTTGCGCGGCTCGTCCAACCGGCCGAGGAAGCTGATCGTGCCGTCCGGGCCCATCCACTCCGGTCGCGGGATGCCCTTGAACCGGGCGGTGTAGAGGCCGTTCGGGATGACGACGGCCTCACCGCCGACGTGCTGGACCATCATCGAGCGGGCGTTCTCGGACACCGCGATCCGGGCGTCGATCTTCTCCAGCGCGGGGCGGAGCAGGCTCGACGCGACACTCATCGCGCGGGAGCGGACCTGCCAGGTGTGGAACGTCGCGACGAACGGCCCGTCTGCCGACCAGAGTGCGATGATCGACGCGCTCGGCGTGGTCGGCTCGTGCACATGGACCACGTCGAAGTCCCCGTCGGCGAGCCAGCCCTTCACGCGAGCCGCCGTACGCGGGCCGAACGTCACCCGCGCGACGGACCCGTTGTACGGCACGCCGACTGCGCGACCCGACGAGACGACGTACGGCGGGACCTTGTCGAAGTCGTCGACCGGCGCCAGGACCGAGATCTCGTGGCCGAGCGAGAGCAGCGCATCGGCGAGATCGCGGACATGGTTCTGCACTCCGCCGGGCGTGCCCAGCGAGTACGGGCACACCACGCCGATCCTCACAGGATGATTCTCACCCCTGCAGGAAAATCCTCTGCAGCATGTGCCAGTCCTGCGGGTGGGCGGCGATGCCGATCGCGAACGCGTCCGCGCAGCGCTGGGTCATCGCGGCCGCGCCGCCGTCGGGCTCGATCGCGTCGTGGAACGTGATGACGAGGTCCGGGCCGTCGTAGTGCAGCGTCGCCGGGATCAGCGGCGCGCCGGTCTTCAGGCTCAGCGCGGCCGGGCCGACGGGCATCCGCGACGGGCGGCCGAAGAACGTGACCGGGATACCGCGTTCGGACAGGTCCCGGTCGGCGACCAGGCAGACGAAGCCGCCGGCCCGTAGCCGGTCCGCGAGCACGGCGGTCACGTCGTCCTCACCGCCGGTCAGCGGAAGGACCTCCATGCCGAGCTTCTTGCGGTACTCGATGAAGCGGTCGAAGAGCGACTCCGGCTTGAGGCGTTCGGCGACGGTCGAGACCGGCATCCCGGTCAGGCCGGCCCAGGCGCCGGCGTGGTCGTAGTTCGCGAGGTGCGGGAGCGCGCAGATCACGCCGCGTCCGGCCGCGTGCGCGTCGCGGAGCAGCTTCTCATTGACTGTGCGGACGCTGTTGACGATCTCCTCGTCCGACCACTCCGGCAGCCGGAACGTCTCCTGCCAGTAGCGCAGGTACGAACGCATACCAGCCCGCACGAGCGCGTCCAGCTCGGCTTCGGTGGCCTCCGGGCGTACGACGGCCAGGTTGCCGCGCAAGCGCCGTACACCTCGGCCGTTGCGGCGGACCGTGCGATCAGCGGCCTGGCGGAACAGCCAGGTGACGGTGCGTTCGGGCAACCGTCGTACCAGGGTCCAGGCGAGCGCGAAGGCCGCGTCGACCGCCCGCTGCTTGAGACCCTCCATCGTCAGTCGTTCTTAGGCTCCGCCGGCGGCGGGGTGTCCAGACCCGCGTTCGCCGGGTCGGCCAGGACCTGCTTCCGCACCGAGAGCGACCGCTGGACGACGGTGATCGTGCTCGCCGCGGCGACGTACCAGATGACGATCTCCAGCAGGATCGGCAGGTTGAACACGTCCGAGAAGAACGCCAGGATCAGCGTGAACACGAGCCGGTCGGCGCGCTCGGCCAGGCCGCCGCTCGCCTTCAGGCCGAGGCTCTCCGCCTTGGCCCGGGCGTACGACGTGACCGCGCCCATCACCAGCGCCCACAGCGTCACCGCGGCCATCAGCGTCGAGTTGCCCTCGTGCGAGTTCGCGTAGTACATCACCAGGCCGCCGTAGATCGCGCCGTCGGCGATCCGGTCCAGCGTCGAGTCGAGGAACGAGCCCCACTTCGACGACGTACCCGACGTCCGGGCCATGTAGCCGTCGATCAGGTCGGAGAACACGAAACAGGTGATGACCACCACGCCGAGCCACAGCTGGCCGCGCGGGAAGAAGATCAGCGCGCCGGCGGACACACCGATGGTGCCCACCAGCGTGACCATGTCGGCGGTCACGCCGAGCTTGAGCAGGAGGGTGGCGATCGGCGTGATCACCTTGGTCCAGAACTGCCGGAATCTGTTAAGCATGGCGACGCGATCGTAGTCCAGACGCGTCACCATCCGGTGACATGCCACTCGATTCCACCTGCATGGGACGTGAATCCGCGCAATGCTGGACGCGAGGAGGTGGGTGGGATGCGTCTGCTGGCCGGCGTGCTCGTGCTGCTCATGGCCAGCGGCTGTACGGTCGCCCAGCGCGCCAACGACTCGCGGCCGCCTGCCGTTCCTCCGACCGCGGTCGTGCCGACCGTCATCGCGCCTCAGCAACCCGAGGGCCTGGACGGTACAGCGGGGGCGCCCGGACCCCAGGTCTGTACGGCGATCACGCGCACGCTGGCCACGAAGCTCCGGGTCCCGGTCACCGCGAAGCCGAACGCCTGGAACGACGGCGGCCTCCCCGCGATGGACCTGTGCACGCTGTTGCTGGAGGACCGGGCCGTGACGGTCGGCGTGAGCGCTCTGCCCAGTCAGCCCGACACCCTCAGCCGCCTGATGGACGGTGCCGGCGCGCTCGAGGCCTTGCCGGAGCTCGGACCGGAGGCATTCATCGCGGGCTCGCGGCTGGTCTTCCACGTGGGCGACCGGGCCGTGCGGATCACGCCGGCGGGTGGGATCGATCGCAGTAACGCGGACGGGATCGACCGGGCGAAGGCGGTCGCGATCGCGCTGGCCGTGCGGGACGCCGTACCGAAGAATCGTCGTCCGGCCCGGCAGTCGGACGAGACGTGTCAGCTGTCGACTCCGCAGGCGGAGCAGTTCGTCCGGCTGCAGGTTCAGCTGCGGCGCGACTATCGGGTGAAGGGCGCGTTGACGTGCATCTGGGGGACGTTCGACGCGACGGTGTCGATTGTCGAGGCGTTTGACCAAGCGACGATCCCGGAGTCGCAACGCGTGCCGCCGCCTCGTTTCGCCCCGATCGGCCAGCCCGGCTACTACCTTCCCGAGGCCGGCGAACTCGTCTTCCGGCAAGGCCGCCGCGTGGTCCGCGTCTCCGCGCTGACGAACCCGCCACGCGAGGTCACGCTGGACGAGCTGACCACCATCGTCGATCCGATGCTGCCGCTGTTCCTGCGCTGATCCTGCGCTGTCCTGCGCTGAGAAGTACCTGAGAACTTTCCGGTCCAGTCCGGCGTCCCACCACCAACGATCATCACAGGGGGTGGTGGTAATGCGCACGTTCGCGAAGTACGGCGGATTGATGGCCGCCGGAGTGCTCACCACGGGACTGCTCACGTCGGTTACGGCGACGGCGGGGCAGGGCAGGATCATGGCGCCGTGCACGATCTCGGTCGGTTCGGTGACGGCCGGCGGGGATCATCGGATGCAGACGTTCTCCGCGACGGCGCCGGTGACGAAGATCGCCGACAAGATCGTCGGGAAGGACATCTTCGCCGACGGTCAGACGAGGCTCAGTGCCGCAGTCCGGTACGGCCCGGGTGAAGGGTCGGAGTTGCACACCGGTCAGACCGTCGTCGGATCGGTCCTCTACGACGTCTCGTACCGCACGCCGGTCGGTGGCGGAACCGTGTCGCAGAAGGTGCTCGCCCGCGTCGGGCCGGGATGGCAGAACTACCGCAGCCTCGACCGGTCGAGCTACGGCAGCCGGACGACCGAGTGGTCCCTGCGCAACGACGGGACGATGGAACGCCGGACGGTGAAGACCGACGCCAACGGCCACCTGTACCGGCACCACGACGGGTGGCAGTCGAACTTCCGCGGGGTGAAGGGTCTGGCGTTGATCAGCCAGACAGCGACGTACGACACGTTCCTGATGACGCACAGCACCGGCCGGCTGTACACCGCGCGGTTCCCGGTGGCCGGCGGGCACATCATGCAGTCGACGGTGAAGCCGATCCGGATGTCGACCTGGCAGGTGTTCGAGACCCTGGTCGCGGCGCCGTGCGGTCAAGGCTCGACCGTTCTCGCGATCGACAAGGACACCGGCGCCGGCTACCTGTACTCCGTTGGCCATGCCAACGGTCTGGCGACCGTCATCAAGGGTCTGGGCAAGGTGCCGGGCAGCTTCACGGACCCGGCGTACTTCAGTTGGCACAAGTACACCGACCCGAAGCTCTTCGGGGAGTAGCGACTGATCCGGATTTACGGCCAGGATTTGGCGAGTAGGGCTCTGGTGTCGGCCAGGAGCTGTGGGAGGACCTTGGTGCCGGCGATCACGGGCATGAAGTTCATGTCGCCGGCCCATCTGGGGACGACGTGCTGGTGCAGGTGCGCAGCGATGCCTGCACCAGCGACCTCGCCCTGGTTCAGGCCGATGTTGAAACCTTGCGCGCCCGACACGCTGCGGATCGCCTGCATCGCCTGCCGGGTCAGCTCGGCCACGTCGGTGACCTCGGCCTCGGTCAGCTCGGTGTAGTCGGCAACGTGCCGGTAGGGCACGACCATCAGGTGGCCCGGGTTGTACGGGTACAGATTCAGGACGGCGTACGCCGCGTCGCCGCGATGCACGATCAGCCCGTCCGCGTCGGGCAGCCCCGGCAGCCGGCAGAACGGGCAGCCCGATCCGGCCTCGGAGCTGGTCGGCTTGTTCTCGCCCTCGATGTAGGCCATCCGGTGCGGCGTCCACAGCCGCATGAACTCGTCCGGCTCCCCGACCCCGTCCTGCCGCACCAGCTCCTCCGGCTGGTACGGCGAGTCCGGGTGGTCCGGTGTCATACTTGGACGCGCTTCTTGACGGCCTCGACGATCTCGGTCACCGCGTCCGCGATCGGCACGCCGTTCTTCTGCTCACCGTTGCGGTAGCGGAACGAGACCGAGCCGGCCGCCATGTCGTCGTCGCCGGCGATCAGCATGTACGGCACCTTGGACTTCTGGGCGTTGCGGATCTTCTTCTGCATGCGGTCGTCGGACGCGTCGACCTCGACCCGGATGCCCTGCGCCTTCAGCTGCTTGGCGACCTCGAACAGGTAGTCGACATGCCCGTCGGTGATCGGGATGCCGATGACCTGGACCGGGGCGAGCCACGGAGGGAAGGCGCCCGCGTAGTGCTCGGTCAGCACCGCGACGAACCGCTCGATGGAGCCGAACAGCGCCCGGTGGATCATCACCGGCCGCTGCCGCGAGCCGTCCGGCGCGGTGTACTCGAGCTCGAACCGCTCGGGCAGGTTGAAGTCCAGCTGGATCGTCGACATCTGCCAGGTCCGGCCGATCGCGTCCTTGGCCTGGACCGAGATCTTCGGGCCGTAGAACGCCGCGCCGCCCGGGTCCGGGACCAGCTCCAGACCGGAGCCCTCGGCAACTTCACGGAGCGTCTCGGTGGCCTCCTCCCAGACCTCGTCGGAGCCGACGAACTTGTCAGGGTTCTTGGTCGAGAGCTCGAGGTAGAAGTCGTCCAGGCCGTAGTCGGCGAGCAGGCCGAGCACGAAGGTCAGCAGGTTGCGCAGCTCGTCGCGCATCTGCTCACGGGTGCAGTAGATGTGCGCGTCGTCCTGGGTGAAGCCGCGGGCGCGGGTCATGCCGTGCACGACACCGGACTTCTCCAGCCGGTAGACCGTGCCGAACTCGAACAGCCGCAGCGGCAGCTCGCGGTACGACCGGCCGCGGGCCGCGAAGATCAGGTTGTGCATCGGGCAGTTCATCGGCTTCAGGTAGTAGTCCTGGCCCTGCTTGCGGATCTGCCCGTCCGCGCCACGCTCCTCGTCCAGGTGCATGGGCGGATACATGCCGTCGGCGTACCAGTCGAGGTGGCCGGAGGTCTCGAACAGCTGCGCTTTGGTGATGTGCGGCGAGTAGACGAACTCGTAGTCGTCCTCCACGTGCCGCTGGCGGGAGTAGTCCTCCATCACCTTCCGCAGGACGCCGCCCTTGGGGTGGAACACCGCGAGTCCCGAGCCGATCTCGTCCGGGAAGCTGAACAGGTCGAGCTCGGTGCCGAGCTTGCGGTGGTCGCGCTTGGCGGCCTCCTCCAACCGGTTCAGGTAGGCCTTCAGCTCGTCGCGGGACTCCCACGCCGTGCCGTAGATGCGCTGGAGCTGCGGGTTCTTCTCGCTGCCCCGCCAGTACGCCGCCGCGGTCCGCATCAGCTTGAAGTTGCCGAGGTATCCCGTGGCAGGCACGTGCGGGCCGCGGCAGAGGTCCTTCCACGCGACGCTGTCGTCGCGGCGGACGTTGTCGTAGATCGTCAGCTCGCCGCCGCCGACCTCGACACTCGCGCCCTCGGCCGCGTCGGCCGCCGAGCCCTTGATGCCGATCAGCTCGAGCTTGTACGGCTCGGAGGCGAGCTCTTCGCGGGCGTCGTCGTCGCTGACCACCCGGCGGCTGAACCGCTGCCGCTCCTTGATGATCTGCTGCATCTTCTTCTCGAGCTTGGTCAGGTCTTCCGGCGTGAACGGCGTCGGCACGTCGAAGTCGTAGTAGAACCCGTTCTCCACCGGCGGGCCGATGCCGAGCTTGGCGTCCGGGAACACGTCCTGCACCGCCTGCGCGAGCACGTGCGCGGTCGAGTGCCGGATGATCGCGCGGCCGTCCTCGGAGGCTGCCTTGACCGGCTCGATCTCGTCGCCGTCGGCGACGACCCGGGACAGGTCGCGCAGCTCACCGTTGACGCGGGCGGCGATGGCGGAGCGGTCCTGACCGAAGATCTCGGCGAACAGCTCCCCGATCGTCGTCGTCTCGGTCACACTCCGCTCAGCCTCGCCCTCGACGCCGACCAGATGGACCTTGACTTCCGACACAGTGCACTCCTTGGTTGCGCGTTCCCGGCCGATTGCCGGTCACGCCACAGATGGTATCGACATCGCGACGCCGACCCGACGGCGTATCCACAGGCCCGCCGTACCTGACGAAAGTCGGGGGTCGGGCCAGCCGTTGGTGCGATGTGCCGGGGGTGCCCGGATTCGTAGTTTCGACAGCGTGATCACCCTCGAACGACTCACCAAGACCTATGGCGCCACCCGCGCCGTGGACTCGCTCGACCTCATCGTCTCGCCCGGCCGGGTGACCGGCTTCCTCGGCCCGAACGGCGCCGGCAAGTCGACCACGATGCGGATGATCCTCGGCCTCGACGCCCCGACCGCCGGCGTCGCGCTCGTCGACGGCCGCCCGTACGCCGAGTGGCCGGCGCCGCTGACCAAGGTCGGCGCCCTGCTCGACGCCAAGGCGCTGCACCCGCGGCGGTCCGCGCGGAACCACCTGATCGCGATGGCGCACAGCAACGGCATCCCGGCCAGCCGGGTCGATGCCGTCCTGTCGATCGTCGGCCTGGATCCGGTCAGCCGGAAGCGGGCCGGACAGTTCTCGCTCGGCATGAGCCAGCGACTCGGGATCGCCGGCGCGCTGCTCGGGGATCCCGAGGTGCTGATGTTCGACGAGCCGGTCAACGGGCTCGACCCGGACGGCGTCCGCTGGGTCCGTGAGCTGATGCGTTCGCTCGCGGCCGAGGGCCGGACGGTCTTCGTCTCCAGCCACCTGATGAGCGAGATGCAGCTGACCGCCGACCAGCTGGTCGTCGTCGGGCGCGGCCGGCTGATCGCCGACGCACCGATCGCGGAGGTGATCTCGGGCTCGTCCCGCAGTACGGTCGCCGTCCGCGTTCCCGATCTGCGGGATCACGCAGTACTCCGGGAGCGGCTGACGGCCGAGGCGGAGCGCGTGGACGCCGTCGACGACCGGCTGATCGTGACCGGAGTACCGGTGGAGCGGATCGGTGATCTCGCGCACGAGCTCGGCGTACGGCTGCATGAGCTGCACACCGAGCGGGCGTCGCTCGAGGAGGCGTACATGGAGCTCACGGCCGACAGCGTGGAGTATGGGGTGGCATCGTGAGTGACGCGATCCTGCACTTCGCCGACGAGCTGATGTCCTCGTGGTGGATCTACCTGGCGCTGTGGGGCTTCGCGGCGCTGGACGGCTTCTTCCCGGCGATCCCGAGCGAGACGCTGGTCGTCACGGCCGGGGTCTTCGCCGCGTCGACCGGTGAGCCCAACCTGTACGCCGTGATCGTGGTCGCGGCGCTCGGTGCGTTCATCGGTGACCACGTCTCGTACGCCCTCGGCCGCGGCGCCGGCGGGCGGCTACTCGACCGGGTCAAGCCAGGTACCAAGCGGCACGCCGCCGTCCAATGGGCCCGGCGATCGCTGGACGAGCGCGGCGGTCTGGTCCTCGTCGTCGCGCGCTACGTGCCTGGCGGCCGCACCGCGGTCACGCTGACCATGGGCTCCGTCCGCTTCCCGCTCCGGAGCTTCACGCCGTTCGCAGCGCTCGCCGCGATCAGTTGGGGCGCGTACTGCACGTTGGTGGGCTTCATCGGCGGCAAAGCCTTCGAGGACAACCCGCTCAAGGGCGTCGTCCTCGGCATCGGTCTCGCGCTCGCCGTGACGCTGATCGTCGAGCTGGTCCGCCACCGCCTGCGCAAGCGCAAGCCTCAACCTCAAGTAGACCCTCAACCCGTGGAAGCAGGCAGGCGATGAACGCGGTCCGGTCGGAGTGGACGAAGCTGTGGACGGTTCGGTCGAGCTGGCTGAACATCGTGGGGGCCGTCCTGCTGACAGCGCTGCTCGGGATGCAGTACGGGTTCAGCCTTGCCTACGACAACTCCCATCGCGCGCACGCCGAGTCGCAGCCGGTCGGCGAGTTCGGCGCCTCGGTGATCCTGATCGTGCAGGTGGTGGTGGCCGCCTTCGCACTGCTGAGCGTGACATCCGAGTACGCCACCGGCAGCATCCGCTCGACCCTGCAGTGGACTCCGGTACGGCGGAACGTCGTGCTGGCGAAGGCGGCCGTGTTGGCACCTGTTCTGTTCTGCTACGGACTGCTGGTGGCCGCGATCGCTTCCGTGACAGGAGGTCTGGCCGCGGGCTCCTGGGCTGAGTGGGACGTAAGCGGATTCGTCGTCGACCTGTTGTCGGTCGGCTTCTACGCGACTGTCGCCGGCTTGTTCGTCGCGGGGATCGCCTGGGTGGTTCGCAGTACGGCGGGCACACTGACGGCTGCCTTCCTGCTGCTCCTGGTCGTCCCGCTCATGCTCAGCCAGAGCTCACTCCGCGCGCTGGTCTGGGTCGCCGCGCTGCTGCCCGGCGGTGCCGGTCAGAACTATCTGACCGGCACCACAGACCCGCTCTCCCCCACCCTGAGCGCGGTCGTCCTGGTCCTTTGGGCTTTGGGTGGTCTAGCGCTCGGCTGTCGCGTGCTGACCCGCCGCGATGCTTGAGATCGCCTCGGCCAGGGATTGCTCCGCCAACGGACGCAGGTGCGCGAGGCGCGGGACCAGCCCGGCCAGGGTGAGCTCCGCGGTGATGAACCGGATGTTGTCGTCTCGGACGCCGTAGTTGGTGAAGTACGCGCGCAGGTAGGGCACCTCGTAGTCCCAGCCCTCCCGCGGCGTCCCCGGACCATAGGCGCCGCCGCGGCTGGTGATCACTACTACCTCGGTGTCACCGAGCGCCAGCACGCCCGGAAAGGTGATGCGGTCGATCCAGGCCTTGAGCGCGGCGGGCAGCGAGAAGTTGTACAGCGGCGCCCCGATCAGGATCGTGCTGCTCCCGAGTACCTCGGTGATCAGCGGCTCGGTCAAGGCCCAGGCATCAGCTTCGGCGGCGTTCTCGACCAGGGCTCCGACCAGCTCGAGCGGTACCAGGCCCTCCCGCTCGGAACGCCGGCCGAGCTGGCAGTACGCCGTGTCGATGGGCGGCACCGGGTCCGCTGCGAGGTCCCGGTACCGGTACTCGGTCGAGCCGTGGTCGGACCGCCAACGGTCCGCGAACAGTCTGGTCAGCCTCCTGGTCACCGACTCGTCGGAGCGATTGGCACTGGAATCCAGATGCAACAGCATGGTCACCTTCGTCGTCTCGTGGTCGTCAGACTGGGTGACGGCGGGTAGCGCGGAAAGGTGACCAAGTGGACCAGCTGACCGAGGCCTTCGAAGCCGAGCGCAGCAAGCTGGAGGCGATCGCGTACCGCCTGCTGGGCTCGCACAGTGAGGCTCAGGACGCGGTGCAGGAGGCGTGGATCCGGCTCGACCGCACGGACGGCATCGACAATCTGGGCGGTTGGCTCCGCACAGTGGTGACGCGGATCTGCTTGGACATGCTGCGCGGTCGCAAAGCCCCGCCCGAGGATCCCGACGAGCTCGAGCAGCTGCCGACGGTACGGCGCACTCCGGAGGAGGAGGCGCTGGTCGCGGACTCGGTCAGCCGGGCGCTGCTCGTCGTACTGGACACGCTGGAGCCGGCCGAGCGGATCGCGTTCGTGCTGCACGACATGTTCGCCGTGCCGTTCGCTCAGATCGCCCCCATCGTCGAGCGGAACCCGGTCACGACGAAGAAGCTGGCCAGCCGCGCGCGTCAGAAAGTCCAGGGCACGCCGTCGGTGCCCAACGGTGAGCTGAACCGGCAGCGCCGGGTGGTGTCCGCGTTCCTCGATGCCGCTCGAGCAGGCGATCTCCACGCGATCCTGGCGGTGCTGGATCCGGACGTCGTCCGGCGGGTCGACGCCACGGTGCTGTCTCCCGGCATGTCCGCCGAGCTACGCGGCGCGCGGGCAGTCGCCGAAGGCACGGCGGCGCTGGCCGCACGTTCCCAGCTGGCCGAGCTCGCGCTGGTGAACGGCCGGGTCGGCGTGGTGCTCGCCCCTCACGGCAAGCTACTGCTCGCCCTCACCTTCACCTTTACCGGCGAGACGGACCGGATCACGTCGTACGACGTGGTGGCCGATCCGGCCCGCCTCAGCCGGTTGAGTCTTGCAGTGCTCACCGCGGAGCGTTGAGGGCGATCGTCACCTGCTCCGACACCCGGGCGGCCAGCTCCAGCGCAGCGCGCCGGGTGGCGGGCTGCAGCGCGGAGTGGTCGAGCGGGCCCTCGGCGGCGATGTGCATGTCCATCGGGATGTCGACGACGGCGGCCGCGCGCGATTCGAAGTACGGACGGAGCTGCTTCTCGACCTCCTTGTTGACGTCGCCGGGACCGTTCGAGACCGCGATCACCGCGCGGCGGATCAGCCGCTGCGCCTCGGGGCCTTGGTTGTCGAGCTCCTCGAGCATCTGTACCGCGGCCGCGCAGGACAGGCTCTTCCACTTGATCGGGATGACGAGGGCGTCGGCCGCCTTCATGGCCTCACGCCAGTTGCTCGAGCCCTCGTTGTTCCCGGTGTCGATCACGAGCACCTTGTAGAACCGGCTCAGCAAGCGGTGGATCAGGTCGAAGTCGTTGGCCTCGATCTGGGCGTACGTCGTGGTCGCCGACGTCAGCACGTCGTACTGACCGGACACCTGGTGCCGCAAGTACGCCGCGACGTCACCGAGCCGGGCATCCGGCTGGGTCAGCATCGGCATCGCCTGCAGCATGTCCGTCACGGTGGACCGTGAGTTGGTGTCGTGGGTGCGAAGGTGCATGTTGCCGCGCAGCTCGTTGTTGTCCCAAGCCACGACACCGCCGCCACGGGCCTGGCCGAGCGCACCGGACAGCAGCAGCGTGGTCGGCGTCTTGCCGGAGCCGCCCTTCGGGTTGGCCACGACGATCGTTACCGGACGCCGGAACGCCGTCGCAGCCGTCGCCCGCGCGATCCGCTCGGACCGTTCGGCGCTGCCCGGACGGAGCTTCAGCATGCTGCGGACACCACGCTCGGCCGGAGCCTCGCGCGGCAACGGCAGAGCCTGGATCAGGTCGTCGGTGCGGAAGGAGAGGTTCTGCGGCGGCTGCGGAGGCTGCTGGCCGGGGATGCCCTGCGGGAAGAAGTGCTGCGCCGCCGGGGACAACGGCTGACCGCCCTGACCACGCTGCGGTCCGCCTTGACCGGGCTGACCCGGCTGACCCGCCTGGCGCTGGCCTGCCTGGCCAGCCTGGCCGGGCTGGGGCTGGCCGGCGGGGCCCTGCTCCGGCCCGAGACCGGAACCCGAGCCGTGGAAGGAGGAACCGCCGAAGACCGGGCTGTTCGGGGCCGCCGGGGTCTGGTCCGGGTGCTCAGCTGCCGGCTCGGCCGTGTCGGTCGACTGCGACTCGACAGGCTCCTCGTCGAACTCCTCCGGCTGAGTCCACGACGCCGCGGCGGACTCGGCGACCGGCTGGGTCCAGGACGGCGCCGGCGGGGTGGCCTGCGGCTGGGTCCACGGCGCGGGCTGGTCGACCGGCTGGCCGGCGGCCGGTGTCGACCAGGAGTCGGCTGGGAACTCCTGGGACAGCGCGTCGGGCTGCTGCTCGTCCTTCTCCTCGGCCGGCTCGGCGTCGTTAGGGTCCGGCTGGGTCCAGGAGGGGGTCGGCTGCCACATTCTCCGGACCTCGGCCGCCGCCGCTTCCCGGTCCTTGTGCTGTCCGGAGTTGTGCGAGTCGGTCACGACCTGGATCCCCGATTCTGTGAGGGGGCGGGTGGCCCCTGGAGTCTTCTGCTGAGTTGTCCTGAGTTGTCCGGAGGGTGAGGGCTCCGGGAGGCACCACTATCCCATGACCGGGTGTCCTCACCACGTCACCACCCGGAGCGTTCCGTGACCAGTATCCCGAGTGGCGAGGGGCACGCATCGGCCTGACGCGAAGAGGTCAGGAGGTGACCAGTCCGGCCTCGTGGGCGACGATCGCGGCCTGGACCCGGTTCTTCACGCCGAGCCGCAGCAGTACGGCGCTGACGTACGCCTTCACGGTCCCCTCGACCAGGTACAGGCGGGCCGCGATCTCGGCGTTCGACAGCCCCGCACCGACCAGTCCGAGCACGTCCAGCTCACGCGGGCTCAGTACGGCGACCTGTTCCTTCGCGGCAGCCGCCCGCGCCATCGCTCCGCCACCGGATCCGGCGCTCAGCTCGGCGATCACTCGTTGCGCCACTTTGGGCGACAGGTACGCGGCCCCGTCGGCCACCGCCTTCAGTCCGGCGATGAGCTCGCGAGGGTCTCCTGACTTGAGCAGGAAGCCGCTCGCGCCGTCGCCGAGCGCACGGGCGATGTACGCGTCCTCCGAGAACGTGGTGAGGATGACGACCGCCGTCTCCGGCACGGCCTTCCGGATCTCTGCGCCCGCAGCGAGTCCGTCCAGCCGTGGCATCCGGATGTCCAGTACGGCGACGTCCGGCCGATGACGGCGTACCGCCTCGACGGCCTCGACACCATCGGCTGCCTCGGCAACTACCTCGATCTCCTCGTCGGTGCCGAGGATCGCGCGGACTCCGGCCCGCACCATCGCCTCGTCGTCGGCGAGCATCACCCTGATCATCCGTTCCCCTCCGGGGTTGGTGCGACGGATCCGCTCGCCACCACCGCCTTGGCGACCAGTGCGCCGTCGGCGAAGCACAGGCGGTACACGTAGTTGCTGGAGAACGGCGCGGCCGGACGGTAGTACCGGCAGCTCCAGCCGACTGGTGGGCTGTATCCCTCCGACGGCGCATCGACCATCTGCATCCGAGGCAGCACCTTCGCTACGTCTGCCTCGGACTGGCCGATGCTGAGTTGGTCGTACTGCGCGGGTCGCAGGATCGCGCTGTAGCCCGCAACGAGGTAGTAGCCAAGGGCAACCGCGCCTACTACGGCACCGAGCAGCAGCGGTGCGGCGATGGCGGTGATCAGCCCGCGCTGGGCGCTCCGTCGTACCGTGGCTCGCTCTACTGCGGCTGTCGGAGGCTCAGGTCGACCGCCGGCTCGAGGCATCGTCGCTCTGACTGTGAAGCCGCCATCTGGTCTCGGACCGGCTGCCAGCGAGCCACCAGCGAGGCGGACCCGCTCCCGCAGGCCGTCGAGTCCTCGTCCACCCGATGACGCAGCCGCCGGCCTGGCAGCTCCGGTGTCTACGACCTCCACGTGTACGTCGTCGTCCTCGGTGGACACTGTGACCGTCACGGATGCGCCGGGTGCGTGTTTGCTCGCATTCGTCAGCGACTCCTGGACCACGCGGTGCACTGCACGGTCCACCATCGGCGACAGCTCACCGTCGACGTCTCCGGTCAGCTGGACCGACAGTCCGGAGGCTGCGGCGCGCTCCACCAGCTCCCGCACGGATTCGTCGTGCGGCATCGTCGGTGCGTCCTGATCACGCAGTACGCCGACGATCTCGCCGAGCCGTTCAGTCGCAGTGGCTGCGGACTCACGCAACTCCCCCGCCGCCCGCCGGTGTGCGTCGGGCAGCGAGGGGTCGAGCTCGAGCGCCGCAGCGCGCAGTGCGATCAGGCTGAGCTCATGGCCGACCGAATCGTGCATGTCCTCGGCGATGCGTGACCGCTCACGCAGCCGTTCCTGGTCGATCTCCATCTGCTGCTCGCGCTCGATCCGCTCGGCCCGCTCCCAGCCGGCCGTGGCGAGCAGCGCTTGCTGAGCGCGGTACCGCCCGATCAGCCAGGGCAGTACGACGAGCAGCAGAGCGAGCAGGAGCATCAACAGCCACGTCAGAACGGCTTCAGTCGCCTGCGCACCCCGGCTGACGGTCAAGGCGAGAATCAGCATGCCGAGCAGCGACCAGCTGCACAGCAAGACGAAGTGCTTGAGCTGCGTCTCGCGGCGACCGGCCAGATAGCTCAGGAGGCTGATCGCCGGTACCAGTGCGATCTGCACGCCGTTCGTCGTACCAAGGGCGAGGGCCAGGATGACGATCTCTGCCCACGCCACCGCGGCCAGCGCTACCAGCGGCCACCTGCGCCGGCCGTAGACGGCAAACGCCAGTACTGCGATGCACGCGGCCCGGAACCAGTACGGATCGTGCCGTGCGCCGCTTTCGGCGAGCACCAGGAAGCTGAACGCGGCGCACAGACCCACGTCCCCCAGACGCCGCCACTTCATGCGGTAGACGCTACACAGTCGCGAGAAGGTCGCCCTACTGCCGAAAGTCAGGTGCAGCCTCGACAATCTCGAACGGGACCAGCGAGAGGTTCGGCACCGCCTCGCCACGGAGCTGGGCGAGCAGGAGGTCGACGGCACGACGTCCCATCTCGGTCTGGTTCTGCCGGATGTGCAGGTACGGCGGTCCGCCGATCGAGTCTCCAGGCGAGTCGAAACACGCGACGACCCGGTCACCGAGAACGCGGTCGACCATGCGGGCCAGGTTGTACTCACAGGCGAAGTACGCCGTCACCTGGGGCATGCGGTCGCGGAACGCACGGATAACGTCCAGGTCCGCGCGCACGCTTTCAGTGGTCGTCGAGCCTGGCAGGGTGCTGCGGAGGTCGGTCAGCTCGTACGCGTGGCCGCGAGCGGTGAAGGCGGCGCGAAAGCCTTCCAGACGGTCCTCGATCGAGGACGTGTTCACCGGCGGTGGCGAGACGAAGGCGATGTGTTCATGGCCCTGGTCCAGCAGGCGGGTTGTTAGTGCGCGGGCTGCCGCCACGTTGTCGGTGTGAACGGCGGCTACTGGGATTCCAGCCAGATGACGGTCGACAAGGACCACTGGGAACCCGTCCAGGACCTGCCGGAGCAGACTGGCGTTGTAGAAGTCGCCGTGCACCGGGAACACGATCAGGCCGTCCACAGTGGCTACGAGCGAGTCGACTGCCTTCTCCTCATCGGACTGGCGCCCATGGGTTCGCCGTACGACCAGGTGAGCGTTGTACTCCGCACAGCGCTCCTCGATCGCGTTGAGCAGGTCCAGCCCGTACGCCTCGGACATGTCCGGGACGATGAGCGCGATCGAGCGGGCCTCCCGACGCGGGGTCGGGCGGAGCGGGATGGTCAGGTCGGTGAGGTCCGGCAGCCGGCGTACGACGAAGGTGCCCTTGCCACGGATGCGCTCCACCAGACCGGCCTCACGCAGTACCTCCAGGGCGCGCTTGGAGGTGATCCGGCTGACCCCGAACTGGGTCGCCAGCTCCATCTCCGACGGCACCCGGTCCCCCGGCCGGAGGGCGCCGCGCCGGAGCTGCTCCAGGACGTGAGCGCAGATCCGCTCGTACAGCAGTGCCACCTGCGTGTCCCCTCGCCCGTTGTCTGGTTGACATATCCAATCATCCCGGACTGTCGGTGGCCGGTGGCAGCCTTCGGGCATGGACATCACCGGAAAGGTCGCAATAGTTACCGGAGCCGCGGTCGGCATCGGCCGCGCGATCGCCCAACGCCTCGCCGCGGCGGGCGCGTCGGTGGTCGTCGCTGATATCGACGCTTCGGGTGGCGCGCGGACAGCGGAGCTGATCGGGCCGTCCGCGCGATTCGTGCAGGTGGACATGCGGGACGATGACGCGGTCGGCGAGCTGATGGCATGCCAACCGCAGATCCTGGTCAACAACGCGGGCGGTGGCGCTGTGCTCAGACCGTGCTTCCCGGAGGCCTCGGTCGAGCGGTGGACCGATTCGCTCCTGGTGAATCTCAGGGCGCCGATGCTGACGACGCAGCTGGCTCTGCCGGGGATGCGGGCGGCCGGTGGCGGCGCGGTGGTGAACGTGGGATCGACCGCTGGGCTGGGTTTCGGGCCGCACGTGTCACCGGAGTACAGCGCGGCCAAGGCGGCTCTGATCCGTTTGACGACGACGCTGGCGTCGCTCGAAGGTGTGCGGGTCAACTGCGTCGTGCCGGACTGGGTGGCGACCGAACGCGGCGTGCGCGAGCGCGAGGCGCTCCCTGCTTCGGAGCGTGGGCCGGCCTTGGTTCCGCTCGAGGCAGTGACCGACGGCGTGATCCGTTTCGTCGAGGACCAGACCCTCACCGGCCGCGTCCTCCTGCTGAATCGCGCCGCCGATCCTGAATTACTAGCGGCGACCCCGTCCGACTGACAACATGCGCCCATGACGCGCCCACCGGCCACCACGACTCAGACACCGGACGCCACGACGCTTCAGCCGGTGCACCCGTTTGCCGCGCGGCCCGTGGTGGGCGTCGCGGTGCTCGTCGGTGTCGTACTCACGGCGCTGTCCGGGCGCTACGGCTATCACCGCGACGAGCTCTACTTCCTGGTTGCGGGACGGCACCTCAGCTGGGGGTACATCGACCAGCCGCCGCTGACCCCGCTGATCGCTCGCATCTCGACCACGATCTTCGGCGACACCGTCGTGGGTCTGCGGGTGCTGTCGACGCTGAGTTGCGTCGCGACGATCATCGTGGTCGCGCTGCTTGCCCGCGAGTTCGGCAGTTCTCGGCGCGGTCAGGTGCTCGCCGCGATCTGCGCCGCCGTGTCCGGGTTCGTGCTCGGCGTCGGTCACATGGTGTCCACAGCGACGTACGACCTGCTCGCCTGGATGCTGATCGCGCTGTTCGCGGTGAAGCTGCTGCGCACGCGCGACGGGCGCTGGTGGCTCGCGCTCGGGCTCACGGCCGGGATCGCCTTGGAGAACAAGTACCTCGTGGTGCTGCCGGTCGGCGCGCTGTTCGTAGCGCTGCTCATCGTCGGACCGCGCAGCGTGCTGCGCTCGTGGTGGCTGCTCGCGGGCGTCGCCGTGGCCGGGGTGGTCGCGCTGCCGAACGTGGTGTGGCAGTTCCAGCACGGCTGGCCGCAACTCACGGTAGCCGGCGGGATCAGTGAGGACGACGGCACCGAAAACCGCATCATGTTCATCCCGCTGCAGATCCTTCAGCTGTCGCCGTTCCTGGTCCCGATCTGGGTGGCCGGGTTCCTCCGGCTGTGGCGGAAACTCCAGTGGGCCCGCTCCATCGCGCTTGCCTACCCCGTGCTCTGCGTGGCAGTCCTGCTCGCCGGCGGGAAGTCGTACTACGCCCTGCCGCTGCTGCTCGTCCTCGTCGCGGCCGGCTCCGAGCCGACGCTGCGATGGGTCGACAAGCATCGGATCCAGGCCGTCATCGCTTTGGTGCTCACGGCATTGACCTCGGCCCTCTTCACGTTGCCGGTGCTCCCCGCATCAGCCGCCGACTTCGTCATCCCGGTGAACAAGGAGCAAGGCGAGCAGATCGGCTGGCCGGCCTTCACCGAGTCGGTCGCGACCGCGTGGGAACAGATCCCGCCGGCCGAGCGGTCGACGGCGACGATCTTCACCGGTAACTACGGCGAGGCCGGCGCCCTGCGACGCTACGGACCGTCGCACGGCCTGCCCACGGCGTACTCCGGGCACATGAGCTTCGCCGACTGGGAACGCCCGCCGGACACGAACACGGGCCCGGTCCTGCTCGTCGAGATCCAGCGGACGCCGGTCTTCGAAGCGCACTTCCGGGACTGCAAGCAGGTCGGCACTGTCGATGCGATCGTCTCCAACGATGAGGACGGGACTGCGCTCGTCCTGTGCGACGCGCCGGCGGAGCCGTGGTCGGTGCTCTGGCCGAAGCTCCGGCAGTTCTACTGATGGATCTGGTGGACATTCCTGCCGGCCTGATCTTCCTCCGCGACGATCGCGCCGGCCGGCGCTGGCACGTCGACCTGCCCGCGTTCCGGCTGGGGCGTTATCCCGTGACGGCAGCCGACGTACCGCTCACAGGCGTCAGCTGGTACTCCGCAGTTGCCCTGTGCAACCAAATGTCCGTGGATGCGGGGCTGCCGGTCGCCTACGAGATCTCCGGCTCGGACGTGAGCTGTGATTGGACTTCCCCGGGCTACCGGTTGCCGACCGAGGCGGAATGGCAATGGGCCTGCACGGCGGGCGTTCCGGCGTACCGCTATGGGGAGCTCGACGAGATCGCGTGGTACTCCGAGAACTCCGATGGGCGGGCCCATGCCGTCGGTGGGAAGGCAGCAAACGCCTGGGGGCTGCACGACATGCTCGGCAACGTCTGGGAGTGGTGCTGGGATCTGTACGACCCCGACACCTACGGTTCCTACCGGATCTTCCGCGGCGCCGGCTTCGCGGACCCGGAACGCTCCGTCGGCTCAACCGTCCGCCGCCGCTCCCACCCGACCTTCGCGATCGAGGATCTCGGGTTTCGGGTCGCGCAGTCTGTTCTCACGGCTTGAGGGCGAGTTTGCCAACCGTGACGCCCGCCTCGAGCTCCGCGAGCACCTTCGGCCCGTCCTCCAGGTCGTAGACAGTCGGCTTGCCGGGCGGGTACACACCGGCGTCGATGAGCTTGCCGAGCTCGGCCATCACGTCGGCGAACAGCTCCGGCGCTTGCTGGATGAACGTGGTCAGGTGATGCCCGATCACCTGCACCGGATGCTTGAAGTTCAACTCCCAGTTGCTGATCGAGGACTCTCCTGCGGCGGCACCGATCACGATGACCTTCCCCGTCACCCACCGTGCAACCTCGATACTCCGCCGGAACGTTTCACCACCCACCGATTCGAGAACGACGTCGACGCTGCCATCGCCCATCTCGGCCTTCAGGTCACCGAGCTCGATCACCCGATCCGCGCCAAGCCGCCGTACGACGTCATGCTTCGGCGCAGACGCTGTCGCGATCACCGTTGCCCCGTAGTACTTGGCGATCCGCACCGCCGCCTGGCCGACACCACCCGCGGCCGCGTGGATAAGGACCGTGTCGCCGGGCTTGACCCGCCCCAGCGACCGAAGCGCGGCCAGCGCCGTCGCCCAGTTCAACACCAGACCGAGCGCCTCTTCATCCGCCCACCCCACCGGCACCGGCACGAAATCGGCCATCACCATGTACTCCGCAAACGCCCCATACCCGGTCCCGATCACGTGGTCTCCAACAGTCACGCCGGTCACGCCGTCTCCCACAGCAACAACCTCCCCCGCCGCCTCGAACCCAGCCAGATACGGCGGCCGCGGCCCACCGTCGTACGTCCCCCGCGCCCGCATCACATCAGCAAAGTTCACCCCCGCAGCCCCCACCCGCACCAACACTTCCCCAGCCCCAGCCGCAGGAGCCTCAACCTCCACCACCCGCATCTCCCCCGCCCCACCCCAACCCCCTTGCTCCAAAGCCCGCACAACCCCACCCCTTCACTAGTGTTTGATCTTCACCGTACACCAGTTCGATGAAGGCCGAACACAATCCCAGGATCCGCCCCCAGCCACCGAGCAACCCACCCAACCCACCCCCAGAAGCAACCAACCGCCCAACCCACACAAAAAGTGCGGCCAAGCACCGTGCGAGCTCCGCAGATCTGCGAGGTGAGCAGCCGGCCACAGCCACCCCGCGGAGCCAAATGGCCAACCCCACCCAAGCCGGTACGCGAACCACCCGCCGAACCCACGCAGGTGACCGAACAGCCGAACCAACCCACGCAGGTGAGCGGACTGCCCAACCCACGCAAGCCGGTACGCGAATCACCCGCCGAACCCACGCAGGCGACCGAACCGCCGAACCCAACCCACGCAGGTGACCGAACCGCCGAACCCAACCCACGCAGGTGACCGAACCGCCGAACCCAACCCACGCAGGTGACCGAACCGCCGAACCCAACCCACGCAGGTGACTA
>NZ_JBFAPF010000007.1:0-97351 GCF_040675555.1 Kribbella sp. NPDC049584 | reverse complement strand
ACCGAACCGCCGAACTAAACCCAAGCGGGTGAGTTAACTGCAAACCCAGCCACAGCCGCCGAGCGAAGCGAAGGCGCAAGGGGGTGCGGGTGGCGGAGCCCCCGCCTGCGGCAAGCGAAGCGCAGCCGCACAACACGACGAAGGCGACCCGGTCCGCGCTCTCCGCGGACACGAGTCGCCTATCGCCTTCGTGGACGATACTGGGATCGAACCAGTGACCTCTTCCGTGTCAGGGAAGCGCGCTACCGCTGCGCCAATCGTCCAAGTAACACTCAGTTTGACCTGAGGTTCTCGAGGTGGAGACGGGATTCGAACCCGTGTACACGGCTTTGCAGGCCGTTGCCTCGCCTCTCGGCCACTCCACCACTGAGTAAGCTGGCATTGAGAAAGCTGGCACTGAGAAGTAGGCCCGCCGAACCCTCTCCGAGCGGACGACCGGGTTCGAACCGGCGACCTCAACCTTGGCAAGGTTGCGCTCTACCAACTGAGCTACGTCCGCAGTGCGACCGGGTTCCAGTGTCCCCCGGCGCGAAAAGAACATTAGCCCATCCCGGGCCGACTTCAAAAATCGGGGTCCGCCGGCAGGTCGACGTACCGTCATCAGCTGGTCACCTCGCAGTACCGGATCCCCTGCGCACTAAGGTGTTGCGCGGAAGGAGCACCACATGCGTATCTGGCTCAACGGCGCCTTGCTGGACGACGAGGCAACGGTCTCGCCGCTCGACCACGGGCTGACCACCGGCGACGGCGTCTTCGAGACGATCAAGGTCGAGAACGGCCGCCCGTTCGCAGTACGACGGCATCTCGAGCGGCTCGTCCGCTCCGCGGTCGGACTCGGCCTGCCGACACCCGACGTCGCGGCGATCGAGACCGGCATCGAGGCCGTGGTCGAACCGGGGATGCAGTTCGCGCGGCTGCGGATCACCTACACGGGTGGTGTCTCACCGTTGTCATCCGATCGCGGTACGTCCGGGCCGACGATCCTCATCGCGACGCAGGAGATCGAGCGGCCGTCCGCGACCTCCGCGATCGTCACCGTCCCGTGGGTCCGCAATGAACGCAGCGCCGTCGCTGGCCTGAAGACCACGTCGTACGCCGAGAACGTCCGCGCGCTCGCCTATGCGAAGGAGCGCGGCGGCAGCGAAGCGATCTTCGCCAACACCATCGGCAACCTTGCCGAGGGCACCGGCTCGAACATCTTCTGCGTGTACAACGGTGAGCTGGTCACGCCGACGCTGGACTCGGGCGCGCTGGCGGGTGTGACTCGCGGCCTGGTCCTCGAATGGTTCGGCGGCGTCGAACGCGACGTACCGCTGGAGCAGCTGTTCCAGGCCGAGGAGATCTTCCTCACATCCACGACACGCGACGTCCAAGGCATCCACCGAGTCGACGACCGCGAACTCCCCGCCCCGGGCACGATCACAGCCCAGGTCGCGAAGATCTTCGCCGAGCGTTCGGCCGAGAACCCCAACCCCTGACGAAGCCTGAGAGGACCCCCGGCCCGGAAATGGGCCGAGGGTCCTCCCACATTCGGTGTGGCGGCTACTCGCCGGAGGCTTTGCGGCGCTCGCGGTAGGCGGCTACGTGCAAGCGGTTGCCGCAGGTGCGGGCGTCGCAGTACCGCTTGGAACGGTTCCGTGACAGGTCGATGAGGGCGTCGTCGCAATCCGGCGCCTCGCAGCGGCGGAGGCGTTCGCGTTCGCCGGCCGAGATCACCTGGGCAAGCGCGATCCCGCACTCCACCGTGATCCGGCAGGCCAGCGACGCGCCCGCGCGGGAGTAGTGGATGTGCCACGGATGCCCGTCGTGGTTGGTCAGCCGCGGAGTCGACGTACCGCGCGCGATGATCGCGTTGATCATCGTCGCCGCCGACGCATCGGAGTCCGTGGTGAAGACGGGCGCGAACAGCGGCCGCAGATCGCGGACCTCGGCCAGGTCCGTCTCCGTCAACGTGTCGACCGCGCTGAACTCCCGCTCCTGGACGAACTTCTCCAGTTCCTCGAGCGTCTCCAACGAGTCGACCTGGCTGTTCGGTCCGGGCATGGTGTTGACGAGCCGGACCAGCGTCCCGAGCGCCTGCTCGGTGTCGTGCGAGAAAGTCACAATCACGTCTCCAACGCGACGGGATCTCCGTCCTGCAGCAAGAGTAGCCCGGCCCGATTAGATCGTCGCTGCATTGATGCGCTAAGGTTTCACCGCACCACCTCACAAGAAACACCAGCACCACCATCCGGGCGATTGGCGCAGTGGTAGCGCGCTTCGTTCACACCGAAGAGGTCACTGGTTCGAACCCAGTATCGCCCACCCGAAGTACACGCAGGTCAGAGCGGGAACCCAGCACCAGCCGGGTCTCCGCTCTTCTCGTTTTCAGCCCTCGTCAGGCAGCGAAAGAGCAGCAAGAGCCCCTAGAGCCCGCTCCTGAGAGCCTCCCTGGACGTGCGTGTAGATCATCAGCGTCGTCGTCGGCTGCTCATGCCCCATCACCCGCTGTACGTCGGGAACCGGCACACCCGAGGTGATCAGCCATGACGCGTACGAGTGCCTCAGGTCGTGGAATCGCAGCCCACCGTCGGCGTGGCGTGACACCGCCTTCACGGCCTGCGCCTTGGCCTTGAACAGCTCGGTCTCGTCCCCGGCCGGGGACGGTCAGGTGCCCCGGAACTTCTCACCCTCCTGACCGACCCAGCCGAGTGATCGAGCTCGGACAAGCGACGGCCGCCGGATCCGCGCCCGGAAGAGCATTTGTCGCAGCGGAGTACCCGCCTCATTGATGAACACCTCCCCCGCCTGCCCCGTCCCGGTACTCCTCCAGGAGATGCCCCGCCATCGTCGGGAGGGGCACCACACGGCGGCCAGCTCGCGACTTCGGGCCTCGCGTGACCGACCGAACCCTGTACACCGTCGTCTGCGGTGCGCCCCTCGCCTCCCGCACCGCGGACGGTGTCAAGGTCGCCCGAGCCAACGGCTGGGACCCCTACGTCATCCCCACCGAAGCGGCCCTCCCCTGGCTCGCAGACCAGGACCTGGCCGACACCCCGGTTATCACCGGCAACCGCACCCCAGACCAGCCGAAGCGCACCCCACCGGCCGACGCCGTCGCCGCCGCCGTGCCGATGACATTCAACGCGCTAAATGCATGGGCGAATGGCAACGCGCACACTTGCCCCCTCACAACTCTTTGTGCGGCTCTGGGATTGCACACACCGACTGTCCCTGTCCCTTCGCAAAACATCACCTAGCTGGCCATCCCGCTTGGCTCGCGTCGCTCGCTGTCCTGCGATACACGGGGATTACGATTCTGGATCCACATACGGGGTCAGGCTCATCAGAGATGAGGGTGTAGAGCCGGTAAAGTACCGAAATGGCAAGAGCACACACAGGCAAGTTGCCGAATGACCAGGTTCTGCGCTGGGCGGCTGAGGCGGTTGGCGGGACGAGCGTCGTTTCGTCCGAGGGCCTGACCCGCGGCGAGCACCGCCCTTCGGGCACGTTCCGCCTGGGAATCGAAGGACCGGCGGCCCGGACCAGGGACGTGATCTTGAAGGTCCCTGTCCAGGGATGGATCGCTGCCGCGTGGGTGATTACGAACGCACGCGCGCTTCAGCTGGCCGAGACTCATGGCCTGGCCGCGCCGCGGCTGATCGCTGCGGATCTCGACGGGAAGGCGAGCGGAACCGTCGCCACCCTGGAGACCTTCCTGCCCGGCAGCGCCGGTCTCTCGCCGACGGTCTCGGTCGCCCGGCTCCGCGAAGCGGGAGCGGCCCTTGCCAGGGTCCACGCCTTCAGGCTGGTTCCGCAGGCCCACCTGCCATACCGGCCGCGGCCGTGCGCCGTCGACGACCGCGCCGATGAACGCTTGCGGGGCCTGATGCCGACCACACCTTTGCTGCAGCAGGCCGACGAGCGGGTCAGGTCGCACGGGATGCCGGCAGTCCCGTCTGTGTTCGTGCATGGTGACGCCTGGGGCGGCAACATGCTGTGGGAGGGTGACCGTTGCGTTGCGCTGATCGACTGGAATACAGCCGGGGCTGGTGATCCGGGCGTCGATCTCGGCAGCCTGCGGATGCAGATGACCCTTCAGTACGGCCAGGACGCGGCGTCCCATGTGTTGGAGGGCTGGGAGCGGCAGGCGGGCCGGGAGGCAGTCGGCGTGCCCTACTGGGATGCCGTGGCCGCGCTGAACACGCCGACAGTGATGGACGGTTGGGCGGGATTCGCCGACGACGGTAGCCTCCTGGGCGCCGCTGCCGTCACCGAAAGGCGCGACGCTTTCCTTCGCGCCGCTCTCAGTCAGTGGTCATAAACATCAGACAGTCAGGCCTTCGGCCAGGTCCGCCAGTTGCTGAGCTCGATCACGCAGACCAGAGAGAATCTGGCAGAAGAGCGCGATCGCATGTCCTTGAGTTCCTTCTCAGGCATCTCCACCTTGCACTTTGACGGCGCTTTGTCTTTGATTTCGCGGTTCTCTGAGCGTGAAATGATCGCAAAGTTCGCGAGCGCGTTGATCGTTCCATCCTGCACATGGTCGAAGTTCTTCTTTATCCACGCTTTCAGCCCGCCAGCTTGGGTTGGGTGGTTCGGTCACCTGCTTGGGTTGGGTTGGGTAGGTCGCTCGGCGCCGTGGCTTGGTTGTGCAGTTGAGCTCACCGGTGGGGTCGGGGCTGCCTTGCGGTGGTGGGTGGTGGGTGGTGGGCAGTTGGCTGCAGGGCTGGGTGAGTGGGAATCGGGTTGGTGGTGGGGTGGAAAGGGTAGGGAAAACCTCTTTGTTGAGTGGCTGACGGCTCGGGTGGGGGGTGTCAGAGTGAGGGGCGAGGCGTATTTGTCCGCTCACTCTGGAGGCGCCATGTCTGGCTCCCGTTCGTCTCGGTCTTCGTCTTCGACTTCAGCTTCTGCATCGGACTCGGCTTCCACAGTGGGGTCGAGTCGGCGGGTGTTTTTGGCTGGTTCTGGCGCTGTTGCCGCGGTGCTGGTCGGGGCCGCGGGTGAAGCGCAGGCTGAGCCCACCGTGGTATCGAGTGGGCTTGGGGCGACCAAGTTTGATCCGGACTTGCGGAAGTTGTTGCAGGACGTTGATCCGAAGCGGATCGGCGCGACTATTCAGCGGCTGACGGAGTTCGGGACTCGGCACACGTTGTCATCGCAGGACGATCCGATGCGTGGGATTGGCGCGGCGACGGACTGGGTCGTGGGGCAGATGGAGGCTATTGCTGCGACGTCGGGCGGCCGGATGACGGTGCAGCGGCAGTCGTTCATCCAGCCGGTTTCGAGCCGGGTCCCCGTGCCGACGAGGATCACCAACGTCATCGCCACGCTGAAGGGGACCGCGTCACCCGAGCGGTTCTACGTCGTCACGGGCCACCTGGACTCACGGGTGACCGACGTTATGGACTTCACCAGTGACGCGCCGGGTGCCGACGACGACGGGTCCGGTGTTGCGTGTGTGCTCGAACTCGCTCGGGTTTTCGCGGCACACCAGTTCCCCGGCACCATCGTGTTCGCCACCGTCGCCGGCGAGGAACAAGGCCTCTACGGCTCCGCCTTCATGGCGGCGCAGATGGCCGCGGCCGGCAACGACGTACAGGGCATGTTCAGCAACGACATCATCGGCGCCAGCCGGTCGTTCGACGGCCACAAACCTGACCCGTTCACCGTGCGCATGTTCCTCGAGGGGATCCCGAGCAACGTGACCGCTGCACAGATCTCGCTGCTGCAGTCGGCCGGCGGGGAGAACGACGGGAAGGCCCGCCAGCTCGGCCGCTTCGTGCACTCGGTCGCGCCGCAGAGCCTGACCGGCATGAACATCCGGCTGGTCTGGCGGCGCGACCGGTTCCTTCGCGCCAGCGACCACGTCTCGTTCCAGAGCCTGGGCTCCCCTGCCGCCAGATTCACCGAGCCCCGGGAGAACTTCAATCACGAGCACCAGAACGTCCAGGTGGTCGACGGCGTGCAGTTCGGCGACCTCATCGAGTTCGTGGACTTCGACTACATCGCCCGCGTGACGAGGGTGAACGCCGCGGCGCTGTGGGCGCTTGCGACCTCCCCCGGTACGCCGAAGAACGCGCAGATCCACACGACGCCCCCCGGCACCCTCTCCGGCACCAACCTCACCACGCTGTCGTGGGATCCCAACCCCGAAACGAACCTGACCGGGTACGAGGTGGTGTTGCGCGAGACCACGGAGGCCGATTGGACCAGCGCGATTCCCGTCGGGAACGTCACCACGGTGACGCTCGACATCTCCAAGGACAACGTGCAGATGGGCATCCGTGCCGTGGATCGGAACGGGAACGGGAGTCCAGCCGCAGCCCCACAGGCCGTCGCCTAGTCGTCAGTGCTTGATCAGCTCCTCGCTGAGCGTCCAGAGGCGATCGGCGGACTGCGGGTCCAGCGCATGCGGGACGACGTCCGAGGGAACGTCGTGGTCGGTGAAGTCGATGGGAGTGGGCTGGTCGAGCCGGGAGATCTCGTTGTCCTTCAGGTAGGTGCCGCCGTGTGACTCCAGCTGGGGGCTGGTCGCGGCGAAGACGGTTGTACTCGCACCCTGTGACGGGGTTTTGCGTTCGCGCGCGGGGTCGACGATTTGATTGCCGGCGGCATCTACCAGGTCCATGGCCTGTAGGTCAGCGGTGGTCAGCCAGGGAGTACGGGTTTCGCCTTCGGGCAGATGCGGGCCGAGGTTCGTGGTGACCACGATGCCGGGATGTACGGCGTACGCGTGGATGCCGTACTGCGACCACCGGCGCTCGAGCTCCACCGCGAACAGGACGTTGGCGGTCTTGGACTGGCCGTAGGCGACGAGCGGGTCGTAGTCGTGGGCGAAATGTGGGTCGTCCCAACGGATGTCGGAGAGACGGTGACCGCCGGACGTGACGTTGACGATGCGAGCGCCATGGGCCGCCTGAAGGGCGGGGAGCAGGCCGAGGGTCAGCTGGAAGTGGCCGAGGTGGTTGGTGGCGAACTGCGATTCGTAACCACGGGCGTCACGAACGAGCGGGCCGGCCATGATGCCGGCGTTGTTGATGAGGATGTGGAGCGGGCGCCCGGTGGCGAGGTAGCGCTCGACGAACGCGTCGACTGACTTCGGATCGAGCAGATCGAGCTCGCTGGTCTCGACCCGCTCGATCCCCTCCAGAGCCTTAGCCGCGCTCGCGGGGTTGCGTACGGCAACTGTCACCGTGGCACCGGCCTTGCTGAGTGCCCGGGTGGTTTCGAGGCCCAGGCCGCGGTGCCCGCCCGTGACGATCGCGTTCTTGCCGGTCAGGTCGATGCCTGTCAGTACGTCGTCAGCCGTCGCCGCCGCGGTGAATCCGGTGCCGATCGGGTGCTGCTTCTCTGCCAACACGTCAAAGGGAGTCATACCTCCACTCTGCTGCGCGCCCGGCGTACTCTGAATAAGTATCAGTCCATATTTTCTTCGCGAGAGTCCGGGGCATGGTTGACGATCAGCTGTCCGAAGTGTTCGAGCTCGTCGAGGTCCGCGGGCTGGTGTCGGGCGGGTTCACCGTGAGCGGACGGTGGGTGTCGCGAGCCGACCTGGTCGAGTCGTTCAAGTTCATCGCGATGGTCAGCGGACGGGCCCGACTGAGCACGGACGGGATCGACGTGCCGATCGAACTCCTCCCCGGCGACGTCGCGATCCTCAACAATCGGTCCCGAATGGAGCTCTCCGGCGGCACCGGCGACGGGCCGGTTCGCGAGGTCGTTCCGGTCGAGACTGGCCTGTCGCTCGCGAGCACCGGGAACGACGTCATCCTCGGCGGCCGGATCGACCTCAACGAGGCCGGCCGCACGCTGCTCCTCGAGGCGCTGCCACCGGTTGCGCACGTCCGCGCCTCCCCCACCACCGGCGCCAACCTGCGCGGCAGCATCCATAGGCTGGTCGACGAGGTGGCCGGCAACCGCATCGGCTCGGCGTTCGCGATCCGGCAGCACGCGCAGTTGATGCTCCTCGAAGTACTCCGGGCGTACGTCGAACAAGCCGAACTGCCGCCGGGATGGCTGCGCGTGCTGACCGACGAACGCCTCCGCCCTGCGCTCACGCTGATGCACGCGCAGCCCGACAAGCTCTGGGGGCTGAACGAGCTCGCGCAGGCAGCAGCCATGTCGCGTACGTCGTTCGCGGAGCGGTTCCGCGACGTGGCCGGCATGCCTCCGCGCGCGTACCTCAACCGCTGGCGGATGATGCTCGCCCAACGCGCACTCCGCGACGCCGATGTCAGCGTGGGGTCACTGGCGGCCGAGCTCGGGTACGCGTCGGAGAGCGCGTTCAGCACCGCATTCAAACGCGAGGTCGGCGAGTCACCACTGCGGTACCGCTACCGCGCCCGCGATCAGGCGTTGTCCAGCTGATCGACCAGGTCGGCGTCGAGGTGGAGCTCGACCGCAGCCAGCGCCTCCTCCAACTGCTCGAGCGAGGACGCACCGAACAGCGGGATGACGTCGTGGTGCAGCAACCACGCCAGTACTACCTGGTTCGGCGTCACGCCGAGGTCGCGCGCAACCCCGCGGAGCACCTCAAAGCGCACGTACGCCGTCGGGTGGGCGTAGCGCCGCTCGAACGGCCGGTCCGGACGCGTGTACGAACCAGTGAGGAGAGGCTGGTACGCCACCAACGTCATGTCCGGGTGCTCCGACAGGTAGTCGAAGTGCTCTACACCTGCGTGCTGGTAGTGCGGAGTGCCGTGACGACGCTGGCCCTGCAGAGTAGGCGGGTTCGGCCAGAGGTAGCTCGAGTGCTGCTGGATAACGGAGTACTGCGCAACGCCCTGCGCAGCTGCGGTTTGCCGCGCTCGGTCGAGCCGCCATGCGGCCGTGTTGCTGCAGCCGATCGAGTCAACCACTCCGTCCGCTGCCAGTCGCCCGAATGCGGCAACCGTCTCGTCCAGCGGCGTACTGCGGTTGTCGATGTGCGCGTAGTACAAATCGATTTGCTCGACACCCAGCCGACTGAGACTGCCCTTCACCGCCGCATCTATTGCCGATGAGCTGAGCCCTTCCCAGTGCGCGTCATCGGGATCGCCGGGCACGGTGGTCCGCGCACCGCACTTCGTGGCGATGAACAACTCGTTCCGATTACCACGCTCCCGCATCCAGCGCCCCAGCAGCTCCTCACTGTCACCACCGTGCCCGTGCCACTGGTTGTAGTTGTTCGACGTGTCGATGAACGTCCCACCCGCCTCAACAAACCGGTCCAGAATCGCGACAGCAGTGTCGGTCGGCGTCGACGTACCAAAGTTCATCGCGCCCAGGCAGAGCGCACTGACATTCCGTCCATTCCCAAGAGTCCGAGACAACATGCCCTCCACCTTCCTTCCTGGAGCGCACTCAAAGTCAAGCCGCACGGCACAATGTCGCGATGAAGATCTTCAGGCGCGGCGTCGGACGTGAGCCTCATCAGGTAGCGCAGGAGTTCGCCGAAGCCGTCCAACCCGGGGACGCCGAGAAGGCCGGTCGGCTGGCCCAGGAGCTGACCGAGGTGCTGCCTGACTCGTTCGGTGCCTGGTTCGAGGCTGGGATGTACTCGAAGGCGCGACAGCAGTGGGCCGATTCGGCGGCGCGGAATCGGCGGGCGGCGGAGCTGATCTCTGATGAGGAGCGGCGCGAGTTCGGGGGTGCCAACCCGGCCGCCTGGAATCTTGGGATCGCCGCGACCGCGCTCGGCGATTGGGCGACCGCACGCTGGGCGTGGGCGGAGTACGGCATCAGCACGATCGAGCCCGGCGACGAACCGATCGACCAACACTTCGGGCTGACGCCGATCCGGTTGAATCCGGACCGGCCGAGTCTGACGCATCAGGTTGTTCCGGCGTACGGCGACACCGAGGTCGTGTGGTGCTGGCAGCGTAGCCCGGCGCACGCGGTGATCTCGAGCGTGCCGTTGCCGGAGAGCGGTCACCGGTTCAGGGACGTAGTACTGCACGACGGCGAGCCGAAGGGGCAGCGGAACGACGTACCGGTGTTCGACGAGCTCGCACGACTGGAGGAGTCCGGTCTGCCGACCTGGCAGGCGCAGGTGGTGGGGGCCGATGCCAACGACAAGGAAGCTCTGGCCGACCTGGCCGGCCCAGCGGGGCTTGGGGTCGACGAGTGGTCTGGAATTCGGTTGATGTGCTCGGAGTGCTCCCACGGGTCGCCGGAAGCACACCACCACGCACCTGCGGCGGGAGATGCCGTAGTGCTCGGCTTGGCCGGGTCAGAGGGCGAACTGCGGGGCTGCCTCGATACGTGGTTGGCAGACCGACCGCATGTGACCGTGGCGGAGTTGACGTTCCTCTGGTGAGTCAGACGAGCCAGGTGCCTTCGTCCATCAGGGTGCGGTCCTTCAGCTCGTTGACCTCGCGCCAGGCTTGGATCTTGGTGGGAGTGACGCGGAAGAAGGGGTAGTTCGGTAGCGGGCGGGGGTCGAAGCCGGCCTTCGTGGCGAAGGACTCACCTTCGGTGTCGGTGACATCTGAGATCGCGGCGGTGCCGGTGACGTGGATGACGTCGCGGACCTGGCCGATCGTCAGCTGCACCTTCGGGTTGGTCTGCAGGTTGCGAGCGGTCGGATTGGTGACGGTTGTGGACAGCAGCAGGGTGTCGTTGCTCCACAGGAACGACAGGGGCATCAGGTACGGCGTACCGTCGAGCGACGCCGTGGCTACCCAGGCGTCGACGTCCTGCTCGAAGCGGCGCAGCATGTCCTGCTTGCGTACCGGCAGCGGGCGGGGTGGTTCCGTCATGGCGTGCTCCTGTTCGTTCTGATGTCACATGTGGTCCCAGTGCTACGTCATCGGGATGACGGCGCTGGGCCGGGTGGTGTGACAGCTGGAATGGTGATGGATATGGACGGGGACGACTGGCTGGCGACGCGGTTCGAGCAGAACCGGGATCGCCTGCGGGCCGTCGCGTACCGGATCCTAGGCTCTGAGCCCGAGGCGGAGGACGCCGTCCAGGAGACGTGGATCCGGCTCAGCCGCAGCGACACCGCCACGATCGACAACCTGGGCGGCTGGCTGACCACGGTCGTCGGGCGGATCTGCCTCGACATGCTCCGCACCCGCCGCGGCCGGCCCGAGCTGCCGGTCAGCGACCACTCCCCCGTGCTTGCCGACGACGTCATACCCGATCCCGAGCTCGAAGCGGTCCAGGCGGACTCGGTCGGGCTCGCGCTGCTCGTCGTACTCGAGACGCTGTCGCCTGCGGAGCGGTTGGCGTTCGTACTGCACGATCTGTTCGCAGTGCCGTTCGAAGACATCGCCCCGATCATCGGCAAGTCCCCGGCCGCCGCGCGGCAGATCGCGAGCCGCGCCCGGCGCCGAGTCCGCGGTACGCCGGAACCATCGAGCGTGGACGTGCTCCGGCAGCAGGAAGTCGTCAGCGCGTTCCTCGCCGCCGCACGCAACGCGGACTTCTCGGCGTTGCTCGAGGTGCTCGACCCCGAGATCGTCGTGCGCGCAGACGCCGGCGCCTCCGAACGCGGGATCGCTGCGAGCATCACCGGGCACGACCGGGTCGCGGCCGCGTTCTCCGGACGGGCGCAGGCCGCGAAACTCATGCTCGTCGACGGAATGCCCGGGCTGGTGTGGATGCAGCGCGGCGAACCGGTCGTTGTGTTCTCTTTCACGGTGGTCGACGGGCGTGTCGCGACGATCGATCTCCGGGGCGATGCCGACTATCTGCGAACGGTCGATCTCGTGTCGTTGAAGGCGTGATCGGACGGCGTGGCGAGTGGACAGGTTCGGTGTGACTCGTGTGACGGATGGGGTGCGATTCACGCTCGTCGTACCCGGATGACGACAGCATGAAATCCAGGGTGGAATCCGGTTTTTGTCCGGGCGGAAAGTGCGCTACTGTTCTGCTCTCGCACCGAGGGAAACTGCTCGGGGTGATGCGGACGTAGCTCAGTTGGTAGAGCGCAACCTTGCCAAGGTTGAGGTCGCCGGTTCGAACCCGGTCGTCCGCTCGGAGAGGGTTCGGCCCAGCTTTCTCAGTGGTGGAGTGGCCGAGAGGCGAGGCAGCGGCCTGCAAAGCCGTTTACACGGGTTCGAATCCCGTCTCCACCTCGAACCTCAGTATTCTTGAGTTCCCGGACGATTGGCGCAGCGGTAGCGCGCTTCCCTGACACGGAAGAGGTCACTGGTTCGATCCCAGTATCGTCCACGAAGGCGATGGGCGACGTGTGTCTGCGGAGAGCGCAGACCTCGTCGCCTTCGTCGTTTTGTGCGGCTGCGCTCCGCTTGCCGCAAGCGGGGGCTCCGCCACCCGCACCCCCTGGCGCCTTCGCTTCGCTCGGCGGCTGTGGCTGGGTGTGCAGTTAACTCACCCGCTTGGGCTGGGTTCGGCGGTTCGGTCACCGCCGTGGGTTCGGCAGGTGGTTCGCGTACCAGCTCGGGTTGGGTTGGGTAGTTCGGTCGCCGGCGTGGGTTCGGCAGGTGGTTCGCGTACCGACTGGGTTGGGTTCGGCGGTTCGGTCGCCAGCGGGATGGGGTTACATCCTGAGGTGGGAGGCGCCGTTGAAGTCTAGGACTGTGCCGGTGGCGAATTCGGCTTCGGGGGAAGCCAGGTAGATGATTGCGGCTGCTACCTCTGAGGGGTCGGCGACTCGTTCTAGGGGGCTTTCCTGGCTGCGGCGGGTGTAGCCTTCGCCGGCTAGGTTCACCGCGGCCATGTCGGTGACGGTCCAGCCGGGGGCTATGGCGGTTACGGCTATGCCTTCGGGGCCCAGGGCTCGGGCCAGGGACTGGGTGAAGGAGACGATGGCGGCCTTCGAGGCGCCGTAGGCTGGCTGGTTGGGTTCGCCTCGGAAGGCGCCTCGGGAGGAGACGTTGATGATGCGGCCGCCGCGGGACATGTGGCGGACCGCGCACCAGGTGACGTTGGACGGTCCGACGAGGTTCACCGCGAGCGTGTCGGTCCAGGCCCGCTGCCACTCGGCGTACGTCGTCTCGCGGATGCGGTGCGGCACGTAGAGCCCGGCGTTGTTGACGAGTACGTCGATGGTGCCCAGGGCGTGTGCCGCGTCGTCGACCATCGATTCGATCGCGGCTGGATCTGCCAGGTCTGCCTGCACCATGACGTGCCCGCTGCCTGGTAGCTCCTTCAGGAGCTGCGCCGCGGCGTCCGCTGAGGCGCTGTAGTGGACTGCTACTCGATCGCCCGCGGCAGCGAAGGCGCGGGCTGTTGCTGCTCCGATCCCCCGGGATGCTCCTGTCACCAGCACTGATCGGTTCATACAGACGATCTTTTCATCGCTCCGCCAGCAACAGGTGGAAGGGGTCTTAGGCCCGGGGCTTGTGATCGCGGCGGTACGACTTACTGGCCCGCACCCACTCCTTCTTCGCCTCGTTGCGGAGCCGGATGTCCGCACGACGTGCCATGTACGCCGCCTCGCGCTGCAGCTTCACCCAACTGTCGTACCGGCGGTACGGCAACGACCCGTCGTCCAGAGCAGCGCGCACTGCGCAGTCTGGCTCCATCACGTGCGAGCAATCCTTGAACTTGCACTGCGCGGCCAACCCCGTGATGTCTGGGAACGCCGCCGCCAAACCCTCCCCTGACTCCTGCAGACCGATCCCCCGCAGCCCAGGCGTGTCGATGACGACCCCGCCGCTCGGGAGCACGATCAGCTCACGCCGCACCGACGTGTGACGCCCCTTGCCGTCCTCGCGGATGTCCTGCACGTCCAGCAGCTCCACGCCGGCCAGTGCGTTCACCAGTGACGACTTGCCCGCGCCACTGGACCCCAGCAGCGCCAGAGTGGCATCTCCATCCAGCAGTGCGCGTACGTCGTCCAGCCCCGCGCCAGTGGTCGCGCTGCACACGAGTACGTCGGCACCTGGCGCAGCCAGCGCCACGTCCTCAGCCACTGAGTCGGCGTCACCGACCAGGTCAGATTTGGTGAGTACGACGACCGGCCGCGCGCCGCTCTCCCACGCCAGCGCCATGAAGCGCTCGATACGCACGATGTTCGGCTCGGGGACCAGTCCGACGACGATGGCGATCACATCGACGTTCGACGCGAGCATCTGCCCGCGGGACGACCCGCCGACCTCCGCCCGGACGATCGCCGTACGGCGTGGTAGCACCGACTCGACGGTGATGCGGTCGTCCGGCCAGAAGCGCAGTACGACCCAATCCCCTGTACATGGGCCGGCTTGCGCGTCGGAGGCGATCGCGGTGAGCAGTGCGCCCGACCAGCTCGCGCGGACCGGGCCCTCCGTGGTGAAGACCGTCGCCAGGCCCTTGTCGACCCGGGCGACGCGTCCCGGGACCAGCTCTTCCGGGACGGATTGCAGGAAGTCGGCCGTGGAACTGTCGAGTCCCAGGGCCTGGAGTGTGGCTGACATGCGGCGAACCTTTCAGAGGGTCCGGCCGCGAGCTCAGCTCAGCGGACGGACAGTGTCGGAGACAGCAGGCCGTGGGGCCTGGTAGTAGCTCATGGCGGCTGCCTCCCTCCGGTCCGGTCGGTCCCGAGCCAGGGACCGTCTGATGTGGTCAGACTAGGTCGTCGGTGTCACCCTGCGCACCGGATTTTCCGACCGACGCGGGCTTCCGCACAGCCTCAGCAGCAGGCTTCTCGGACACAGGCCTCTCAGGTGCTGGGCCCGCAAGCTTCTCAGGCTCCTCAGGCCCCTCGGACTTCTCCGGCGCGGGAGCAGGCTTCGGCGGTCGTGCGGCGAACCCCTCGACCTTGCGCGCCGCCTCAACCTCCGGGCGCTCGGACTCCACCGGCGTCAGCGCGTGCTCATGGTGCGGCTCGGCCTCCGCCTTCATCACCGGCTCGACCTCGTCGTCCTCGGCCACCTGCGACTTCACCTCGGCGACATGCTGCTTGTGCGGCCACAGCCGGTCCACGACAGCGTTCAGCGCCGCACCTATCAGCACCGCGATGGCAGTCATATACAGCCACATCAGTACTGCGATCGGCGCGGCCAGCGGACCGTAGATCGATGTGCCGCCGACCGTGCTCTGCAGGATCCAGCGCAGTACGAAGCTGCCCAGGATCCAGATCGACAGCGCCAGGAACGAACCGGGCAGGTCGGAGACCCACGGCGTCCGGACCGGCACGGACAGGTGGTACAGCGTGTTCAGGAAGCCCGCGGACAGGATCGTGACGACCGGCCAGTACAGCTGGTTCAGGAAATCGAGCCGGTGCGGCAGCAGCGCGTCGACCGCATCCGGGCCGGCCAGCACCAGCGGCAGGACGATTACGCCGATGACCAGCGCCGCGCAGTACAGGCTGAACGACAACGCGCGGGTCCGGACGATGCCGCGCTTGCCGCCCATCCCGTACATGATCGTGATCGTGTCGACGAACACGTTGAGCGCACGGCTGCCGGACCACAGCGACAGCACGAAACCGATCGAGATGACGTCCGGACGGCCGCCGTTCAGCACTTGGTCGAGAGTCGGCGAGATCACGCTCTTGATCGAGTCGTCGGTCAGCGCGCGGGCGGCCAGCTCGACGATCTGCTGCTTGACGTCGTTGATCGTCTCGACCTCGAACCATTTGCTCGCGATGTAACCGAGCGACCCGGCGAGTCCGAAGATCAGCGGCGGCAGCGAGAGGATCGCGAAGAACGCCCCCTCGGCGGCCAGACCGGTAACGCGGTAGCGCAGACACACCCCGACGGTCTGCGTGAGCAGACTCCAGGTCGTCGAGGGGATTCGGCGAACCCAAGCCAATGAGAGGGAGCTCCCACCAGTGGGTCCTGCCCCGATGCGTGCCATACCGCTTACCGTACTGACATGGCGGACCCATTCGCGGTAACGAATCAGGCTCCCCCACTGCGGGGCGTGAACTTCTTCACCCAGGATGCGGCGCTCGGTGACGCTCTGCGTCCGTACGCCGAGCTGGCGGACGACCCAGGTCTCCGACGGATCGGGGAGCTGGCGGGCTCGGAGGAGGCCCGCGCCCACGCCCTCCCGGCGAACCAGAACCCGCCCGTACTGCGCACGCACGACCGCTACGGGAACCGCATCGACGAGGTCGAGTTCCACCCGTCATGGCACTGGCTGATGGAGCAGGCCGTCGGCTTCGGGCTGCAGGCGGCGCCCTGGACCAGCGATCGGCCATCGCCGCACCTGACCCGGGCGGCTGGGTTCTACCTGTGGTCCCAGGTCGAGCCGGGGCACGGGTGCCCGATCTCGATGACGTACGCCGCGGTGCCGGCGCTGCGCGCGGACGAACGCCTCGCGAAGGAGTGGGTCCCGCAGCTGGCGTCGACGGAGTACGACGTACGCCGGCTGCCGGTCGCCCAGAAGAGCGGTGTGCTCGCCGGGATGGGGATGACCGAGAAGCAGGGCGGGTCCGACGTACGGGCGAACCTCACCACCGCGACGCCCGTGGGCGACGGTGAGTACCAGCTGAACGGGCACAAGTGGTTCTGCTCGGCGCCGCAGGTCGACGTCTTCCTGGTGCTGGCGCAGGCGCCGGACGGGCTGAGCTGCTTCGTCGTACCGCGGGTGCTTGCTGATGGCAACCGCAACCCGTTCGCGCTGCAGCGGCTGAAGGACAAGCTCGGCAACCGGTCGAACGCGTCGTCCGAGGTCGAGTTCCACGGCACGATCGGATACCGGCTGGGCGAGGAAGGCGCCGGGGTACGCACGATCATCGAGATGGTGGCGGCGACCCGATTGGACTGCGTGCTGGGCTCGGCAGCACTCCAACGGCGAGCGCTCGTCGAGGCCATCTGGCACACCAGGCACCGGAATGCCTTCGGCGGGTTGCTCGCCGACAAGCCGGCAATGCAGAACGTCCTCGCCGACTTGGCCATCGAGAGCGAAGCGGCCACAGCCCTAGCCATGCGCCTCGCGGCAGCAGTAGATGCATCCCGCGCCGCCGGCCCCAGAGGGGCCGGCGGCGCGGGGAACGGGGAGGTGCCGGGCGGGTCGGGGCGGAGCGCGGAGCAGGAGGCGGCGTTTCGGCGGATTGCTCTGCCGTTGGCCAAGTTCTGGGTTTGTAAGCGGACGCCGTTCATGGTGGCGGAGGCGTTGGAGTGTCTGGGCGGGAACGGGTACGTCGAGGAGTCCGGGCTGCCGTTGCTCTACCGGGAGTCGCCGTTGAACTCGATCTGGGAAGGGTCGGGGAACGTCAACGCGCTCGACGTACTGCGAGCCCTGAGAAGGCCCGAGTCGCTCGACGCCTGGCTGACCGAGATGGCCGCCGTACAAGGCGCCGACGCCAGGCTCGATGCAGCGGTCAACGACGTACTGCAAGCGCTTGCTGACATCGAGAACGCCGAGGCAGGCGCCCGGAGGCTGGCCGCGCTGATGGCCCTGTGCCTGCAGGGTTCGTTGCTGATCAGGTACTCGACACCGGCGGTCGCGGACGCGTTCGTGGCGTCCCGGTTGGCGAACGACTGGGGCGGTGTTTTCGGGACCCTGCCGAGGACCACACCGTTCCCACTGATCCTCGAGCGCGCGGTAGGGTGAGCGGCGTCGCGACTGGCGCGCTGAAGGTGGAGAACCACCGGGGAGCGAAACCCGTCGGCACCGTGCGCCTGGGTGCCTTCGACCCACTGCAACCGCAGGAGAGACAACGATGACTCAAACCTTCGATGCCGCCGCCGCGTCGGCCGCGTACAACAACGCGCTGCAGGTGATCGCCGCGGTCGAACCGACGATCGCCGGCGCGATCAAGGCCGAGCTGGCCGACCAGCGGTCCTCGCTGAAACTGATCGCGAGCGAGAACTACGCCTCCCCCGCCACCCTGCTGACGATGGGCAACTGGCTGTCCGACAAGTACGCCGAGGGCACGATCGGTCACCGCTTCTACGCCGGCTGCCAGAACGTCGACACCGTCGAGCAGACCGCCGCCGACCACGCGCGGGCGCTGTTCGACGCCCCGCACGCGTACGTCCAGCCGCACTCGGGAATCGACGCGAACCTGGTCGCGTTCTGGGCGATCCTGGCGCAGCGGATCGAGTCCCCGGCGCTGGCCGAGGCGGGCGCGAAGCACGTCAACGACCTGTCCGAGGACGACTGGACCAAGCTCCGCAAGGCGCTCGGCGACCAGAAGATGCTCGGGATGTCGCTGGACGCCGGCGGTCACCTGACCCACGGTTTCCGGCCGAACATCTCCGGCAAGATGTTCAACCAGCACTCCTACGGCACCGACCCGGAGACGGGCCTGCTCGATTACGACGAGGTCGCCCGCAAGGCCCGCGAGTTCAAGCCGCTGATCCTGATCGCCGGCTACTCGGCGTACCCGCGCAAGGTCAACTTCGCCAAGATGCGCGAGATCGCCGACGAGGTCGGAGCGACGCTGATGGTCGACATGGCGCACTTCGCCGGTCTGGTCGCGGGCAAGGTCTTCACCGGGGACTTCGACCCGATCCCGCACGCACACGTCACCACGACCACGACGCACAAGTCGCTGCGTGGTCCGCGCGGCGGCATGGTGCTCTGCCAGCCGGAGTACGCCGAGTCCGTCGACCGCGGCTGCCCGATGGTGCTGGGTGGTCCGCTGAGCCAGACGATGGCCGCGAAGGCGGTCGCGCTGGCCGAGGCGCGGCAGCCGTCGTTCCGGGAGTACGCGCAGGCCGTCGCGGACAACGCCGTCGTACTGGCCGAGGGCCTGATGAAGCGTGGCGTGAAGCTCGTGACCGACGGCACCGAGAACCACCTGGTGCTGCTCGACGTGTCGTCGTACGGCATCACCGGCCGGCAGGCGGAGTCTGCGCTGCTCGACGCGGGCATCGTCACCAACCGCAACGCCGTACCGCGCGATCCGAACGGCGCCTGGTACACCTCGGGCATCCGGATCGGTACGCCGGCGCTCACCACGCGCGGGTTCGGCGCCGACGAGTTCGACCGGGTCGCCGAGCTGATCGTGGACGTGCTGTCCTCGACCACCCCGACGACCACGTCCGCGGGCGCGCCGTCCAAGGCGAAGTACGTCCTCGCCGACGGTGTCGCCGACAAGACCCGCGCCGCCTCGGCCGAGATCCTCGACAAGCACCCGCTGTACCCGGGCCTCGTGCTCAACTGACGGAGAACAGCGCCCGCTCCTTCTCCGGAGCGGGCGCTTTCGTTTGCGGTCAGGCGTCCTGCTGGACGCCGATCAGCGCGTCCTGCGAAGCCTTCGCGGCTCGCTTCGGCATCAGGATCGCGGCGAGGATCGCGCCGGCGGCGGCGATGGCTGCCGACACCCACATCGTGGTGTTCAGGCTGCTCATGAAGGCGTCGCGGACGTTGGCGAGCAGCTCCGGCGAGCCCGCCTGGGCGGCGACCGCCAGGCCGCCGCCCAGGCTCTTCTCGACCGCGTCGGCGACCTGTGCGGGCAGTCCGGTCGTGTCGAGGTCGTGGCGGTAGACCGAGTTGAGGACGGTCCCGAGTACGGCGACGCCGACCGTGCCGCCGACCTGCCGGAAGGCCTGCAGCAGACCGGATCCGGTCCCGGCCCGCTCCGGATCGAGGACGCCGAGCGCCGCGTTCATTGCCTGGGGCATCGAGCAGCCGAGGCCGAATCCGACCACCACGAACCAGATCGCCGTGTACCCGTACCCGGTGCCGAGATCGGTGAAGCCGCCGAGCGCGAACCCGACCGCCATCACCACGAACCCGATCATCACCACCAGGCGCGTGCCGATCCGGGCCTCCACTGGCTCGGCAAGCTTCGCGCCGGCCGTCATCCCGCCGATGAACGGCAGCAATTTCAGCCCGGTGTGCAACGCATCCGATCCGTTGATGCCCTGGAAGTACTGCGGCATCGTGAACAGCAGCCCGAAGATCGCGAACACCGAGACCGTCAGCAGGACGGCGCCGCCTGTGAACACCCGCTCGCTGAACAGCCTGAGCTCGATCAGCGGCTCACGGTTGCGCCGTTGCCAGACGAGGAACCCGGCGATCAGCACGACGGCCAGTGCGAGGAACACGATCGTGACATCGTTGGTCCACGACGATTCGCCGGCTTTCGTCACGCCGTACACCAGGGCTGCAAGGCCGGTGCTCGACAACACGATGCCGAGCCAGTCGATCGCCGGCCGGTTCGAGCTGCGCGTCTCGGGGACGAGCAACGTGACGGCGAGGGCCGCGATGAACGCGATCGGCACGTTCATCAGGAAGATCCACTGCCAGCCGGCGTGATCGAGGAGCAGACCGCCGACGATCGGGCCGAGCGGCATACCGATGCTGTTGGCAACGACGAAGAAGCCGATCGCCTTCTTCCGGTCCTCCTCGGTGCGGAACAGCACCGTGATCAGCGACAGCGCGACGGGGACGATCATCGCGGCCCCGATCCCGAGGAACGCGCGGGCCGCGATCAGCTCGCCGGCCGAGTCGGACAGCGCACAGGCCAGCGATGCGAGGCCGAACAGGGTGAGCGCGATCGCGATGATCTTGCGCCGCCCGTACCGGTCGCCGAGCAGACCGGCCGGCAGCAGCAGCGCGGCGAGGACGAGGTTGTAGCTGTTCGCCATCCATTGCAGCTGGCTGGTCGACGCATCCAGGTCCTTGGCGAGCGTCGGCAGCGCGACATTGAGCACGGTCGTGTCGAGGCCGAGCACGAGCACGGCGAGACAGAGTGCGATGAGTACGCCGAAGCGGCGGGCGCCGGTGAGCGTGGGCGCCTCAGTGGTCGAGGTCATGGATTCAAATTATCAGAACTTTATGATAGTTGCGATAAATCCAATTACTGTAAGCTTCAACCATGGCGGAGGAACCGAGCCGGGAAGCCGTGAGCCAGTTCGTCGAGCGGTTCGCGGGCGTGCTGGCGAACAGCGGCGTACCGACGATGTCGGCTCGGGTGATGGGCGCGATGCTGGTCAGTCCGACCGGGACGATGACGGCCGCCGAGCTGGCCGAGTCGTTGAAGATCAGCCAGCCCGCAGTGTCCGGCGCCGTCCGGCAGTTGTTGCAGGTGTCGTTCATCTCGCGCGAGCGACTGCCCGGTTCACGCAAGGATCATTACCGGATCCGCGAGGACGTCTTCGCCGCGATCCTCGAGCGCCGCAACCTCGCGCTGAGCGAGTGGGAGGCGACCAGCCGCTCCGGCGCCGGTCTCTTCCCGGCGGACTCCCCCGTCGCGCGCCGACTGACGGAGGCCGCGGACTTCTTCGCCTTCATCCACTCCGACATGGAGCAGCTGATCAAGAACTGGCGCGCGGACCACCCGGGATGAGCGACCTCGTCGGTGCTGCGTGGCTGGACAGCGACGAGCGGACTCGCTGGGAGACGAGCATTATGCGCCGGCGCGTGCCGCTCTACCGTTTGGGAATCGCCGCACTCCGTGCGCTCAACACGCTGACCAGTGGGCCGAATCGCCCTTCCCTGAAGGTGACCCAATGGGAGCGGGTCGGGCCGAACGGCGAGACCTTCGTGATGGACAAGCTCGAGACGATGACCGGGCGTACCGATCACCCGGTCACCTCGCGGGCCGAGCTGCGGGCGCGTACTTCGTTCGCGTCGCGGCTGGCCCGCGCGATCTCCGCGGACGAGTGGCCGCAGATCATCACGGAGTACGAACGGCGTCGGCGGGGCGAGCGTCCGCAGTACCGGTATGTCGGGCATCGGCCGCTGAACGCCGAGTCGCACGCGTTGATGGATGAAGCGTGGGTGCGGGGCGAGCTGCCGACCGATCAGTTCCGGGCCTGGAACGTGCTGAAGTTCGAGGACGAGGGCGCCTTCTACAGCCAGTTCTTCACCGACGGAGGTGCACGGGGCTACCCCGGCGGCGAGACGAACGCCGGCTTCCGGCTCGGCCGGATCATGTTCGACGTCAGCTGGCGCGAGAAGGCGTCGCTGTCCGGCGAGCAGCACGTCCTCCACCGCAGCCGAGTCCTCCGCGCAAAGGAACTCGTCAAGTTCTTCCGCACCGAACTGAAGGAAGCCATCCGCCGACCAACACCCTCCACCACACAGGCCAGCGCCGTACGCAAGGCCCCCTACACATCCCCGGTCGTCGCCGCTATCTCCGACTTCGCAAAGCCCGAGCCACTCCGCTCCCCCACCGCCCGCGGCGAAACCACACCCGACCGCAAGCAAGCGTCGGCGATCGACATCGTGTCAAAGGCTCTTCCGCCGCCGGTCGCCGACGGCTCGGCGAGGGCACGTCCGCCGGTCAGTGGACGGGCGGGAGGGGAAGGTCGACCAGAAGCAGGCGAGCCACCGCCAGCGCAACCTCGTCCGCCCCATGCGGCGCAACAACCTGCGCGCCCACCGGCAGTCCCTGCGACCTTCCGACCGGGACGCTCACCGCGGGATGGCCAGTCACGTTGAACACCGAGCACGGATCGCCGGTCACGATGCTCTCCTCGTGCTGATCGTAGCCGTGGGCAACAGTCAGTGTGGTCGGCGTGACGAGCGCATCCACCTCACCGAACAGATCAGCAAGCGCCGTGTTGTTGAAGTCCCGCACCTCCCGAGCCCGCCGCGCCGCTGCCGCCTCCACCCCACGCCCGTTGTCCAAGTCGGACAATACTCCCCACGCTTCGTCCGTCGGCGCCAGTTCCAGCGGTATGTCGACGAGTTCGACGTCAGCCGCTGCCAACCGCTCCCGCACAACCCGATCAACCTCCGCGTCAGCAGCGCACGCCCCCAGCGTCGAGCGATAACCAACCCGCCAACGCCGTCCTTGAGCACCCACCAACCACGAATCGCCGTCGGCGATGGTTGGCTGGTGCTCAAGGACGGGGGTCGGCCAAGGTGGGAGCGCTGTCGGGTCTAGGCGGTGGGGGCCGGAGGCGATGCTTGTCGCCAGGATGACGTCGTCGAGGTCGGCGCCGATCACGCCGGCGGTGGTGAGGCCTCCGAGTGGGCGCCCGCCTGGGCGCGGGATGCGGCCGTGGGTGCCTTTGAAGCCGATGATGCCGGAGAACGACGCGGGGATCCTCAGCGAGCCACCGCTGTCTCCGCCCGTTGCCAGGGGTACGACGCCCGCCGCGACAGCCGCCGCACCACCTGCGGTCGAACCGCCTGGTGAGCGGGAGACGTCCCACGGGTTCCGGGTGTAGTCGTGGCCGTTCCAGCCGAAGGTCTGCGAGATCGCGCCGGGCCGGGCGCGGGTCGACCAGCCGATCGGGATCGCGCCGGCGGCAACGAGCCGGGCGATGATCGGCGCGTCCGGCGGCGTCCGCGACTTGATCAGGAACGGTACGCCGGCCAGCAGGCCCGTCGGATCCAACCGCTCCGCCACAGCCCGCGCGGCCGCAGCATCCAGTTCGTCCAAGAAATGCAGCACCGGATCGAGCCGCTCAGCCGCGGCAATCGCGTTCTCGACACCCTCGACCGCAGTCACAGCGCCGGACCTGACGTCAGCCGCAATCGCACGCGCCGAACGGCGGTCCCCGGTCATTCGGCGACGAGGGCATAGGCGAAGGCGAGGCGGCGATCCAGCCAATCCGCGGTGATGCGGATCGAGGAGTTCGAGATCATCACCAGCTCATCGGAGGTGCGCCATTCGAGAGTGCGGGACTTGGTGGGCTGGTCGCCGCCCTCGTCACCTACACCGGTGAGGCCGTCCAGTACGCCGGCTATCAGTCGGGTAACGGCCTTGGCGGCGAGGCGGCCGGGACTGCCGGTCAGCCATTCGGTGCGGCCGGTGATGGTGGGGTGGCCGGGCTGGTCGATCCGCCAGTTGGGGCGGAGGACGGGTCGCGTTGAGGGCAGGCGGGTGATAGTACCGATGACGGTGTCCGCATGAACCGCCCACGAGTGCTCACCACTCGCCTCGACGCGGCACAGGAGTTGGGTCAGGTCTGCGTCGAGGTAAAGCGAGCGATTGGCGCCGACGTACGCGTAGGGCTCGAGGACGCGGTCGTCGTTCGAGCCCTGGACGGCGCGGATGGCGTTGGGGCCGAACTCGATCTGGTTGTGGGTGCGGGTGGCCGGGCGGGAGATGTTGCCTAGGGTGAATTCCCGGACGTCTTCCCAGCCAGCCACCCGCGTGAGTTTACGTCAGCGCGTAGACCGCGATCGCCGCGAAGTCGTCCGCCGGTTCGGCCGTCTGCCAGGACCGTACGTCGTCCACGTACCGCGAGCCGTGACCGGTGTACTGCGCATACGGGTCGGACGCATCAGCCGGGCAATGCGTCATCCCGTCGAGATAGTCGTCCAAGCCGTCGGTGAAGAGATCGGCCGAGTTGGGACCGTTGACGACCGCCCCGGTCAGCTGGCGGCCGGTGATGTTCGCGATCTGGTGGTGCGGGCAGCGCTCGAAGGTCTGTCCTACGCCGATGACGAACGACACGCCCCAGGCGTTCGCGCCGAAGGCCCAGTCGAGTTGCTGTTGACCGAAGGCGTCATACCGTCGGTCACCCGTCGCCTTCCGGTAGAGCCGCGCGGTAGTAGCCAACCCGAAGGTGTGCGGTACGGCGTCGAACTCGGCGTACTGCGCACCGGCGCGGAACGGATCCGCCGCCGAACGCGAGGCCCCGATCTCCAACTGCGCCCGCAGATCACCGGCCAACTCGCGGACCAGCGGCCGATCGGTCCGCGCGGCCCGGATCAGATCCTCATGCGCCAACGCACTCACGTCGTACAGGTTCAACGTGTCGCCGCCGGCCTCGTGCGCGAGGTACTGCGAAGCCCAGTACGCCGCCTGCTTCAGCCAAGCCCCAGCGCGCGGATCGCCCAATCGCTTGGCCGCCAAGGCCAACTCGGTCGCGCCCAACTCGAGGTCGTCACGCCAGGCCGTCTCCGGATAGAACGCGAACGGCAACGACGTCACCAGCTGGCCGACGTTCGTCGTCTTGGCCTGCGCGAAGATCTGCGCGGCCGTCTCGAGATGCCTGCGCGCGTCCGCACGGTTCGGCTCGACCTGTGCGGCCAGCGCGAACGCGGCCGCCGTACGTCCGGCCAGGTTGGGGCTGATCGGCTTGCCCGGCGGGGCGGCCCGGAACACCGGCCGGTTGCGCAGGAAGCGCTCGGACGGATCGGTCAGATGGTCGTCGACGCCAGGCAACCGCCAGATGTCGTGGTCGCCGATGTAGGTCTCGGTGTCGTTGCCTGCGCCCACGCCGACCTGGATGTACAGCGTGCGCGTCCGCTGGTCCCACATCTTGTCCAGCCAGTCCAGCCCGTGCCGCGCCTCCGCCAGCACCTTGCCGTCCGGCCGGTCCCGAACCGATGCCCATAGCAACGATTCTGAGTACGCCGCGATGTGGGTGAACTTCAGGTAGTCGCCGGCGTCGTACCACCCGCCGGTGACGTCGACCGGACCGCCGATGCGCTTGAGCTCACCGACCGTCTGGTCGCTGTCCGGATCGACGAACTCGGGGATCTGGTAGACGAGCGCCTTCGCATCATTGCGATGGGCGTTGTCCCGCTGAGCCGTGAAGAACTGCACGACCTTGTCCTTGGCGCTCGCCTTGAGGCGGCCCGACGAAGCCCGCACGTCGAACCCGGCGGACGCGACCCCGGGCACCTCGATCCGGTAGTGCCCCGGGACCTTCAGTGCCGACAGATCCAGCTGATAGACATGCGGGTACGTCGCGTTCCACTCCCCCACATCCTTGCCGACCGCGCCGCTCAACACCCGCCGCCCGTACCGATCCACGACGGCAAAACGAGTCGCGGTCCCACGACTCAGAACGTACGCCGCCTTGCTGTCGAAGGCGCCGTACCCGAGCTGATTGACCCGCACCGCGCCACCGGCCGCGGCATCCGCAGCAGTCACCGGCCCCACCACCAACCCCGCTGCCGCCACCGCGGCGATGAACCGACGCCAGGACCTCACGATTGTCTCCCTCCGGCCAATCGTTAGGAAGGTTTCCTATTGCTGATCGGGACGGTAGCGCACGCCAACGCCGGAGTACAGGTTTCAGGTGCGCAATCGCGACGCCGACCACCCCATCAGCGCCGCGAAGGCCGCACCGAGTAACGCACAGGCGGCCGGGACGCTGGTCAGCGAGATCAGCGCGCCGAAGCCGGTCATGGCGACCGGCATGAGTGCTTCGTCGGAGAGGCTGACGATGCTCGAGGTCCGGCCGAGGAAGGAGGGATCGATCGTCTGCTGGAACGCGCCGGAGAGCAGGGCCGACGCGAGACCGGCCGTGGCGCCGATCATGCCCATCGCGACGAACACCGCCAACCGCGGAACCGAGCCGATCATCACGCAGCCGACGGCTTGGACGATCAGCAGGAGCAGCCCGTCCCGTGCGGGTCGGCGCGGCTTCCAGCGCATCGCCACGATCGCTCCGGCCGCGGCGCAGACGCCCGAGCACGCCTGGAACCAGCCGAGCGCCGCCGGACCCCATCCGTCCAGGTGGACCCGCTGCACCAGGCCGACGGACAGCACCGGACCGACGCACAGGTTCAGCCCGAAGAACGCGATCACCAGGGTGCGCGCCGCCTCGTCCCGGCGGAGGTAACCGAAACCCGCCGAGAGGTCCCGCCGGATCGAGTGCCCACTCGGCGGCGGCTGCGGGAACCGGGGCCGGACCACGAACGCCAGGACCAGTGCGATGACTGCGAACGACGCCGCGTCCACGACCATCACCGTCAGCAGCCCGCCGTGCGCGACCAGCAGACCACCCAGCGGGGCGCCGACGAACACCGCCAGCCGATTCGCCAACTGCCGTCCGGCCGCCAGCGGGACCAGGTCGTCGGACTGCACCATCCGACGCGGAAGCGTTCCCGCCGCCGGGTTGTAGAGCGCATCGACCGCACCGAAGACGACCGCGACGGTCAGCAGCAACGGGAGCGTGACCTGACCGGCGGCGACGACGAACGCGGCGACGACCAGTACGGCGATGCGCCCGAGATTCGCGACGATCATCGTGCGCCGGCCGTCGAGGCGATCCGCGAGCGCGCCGCCGAACAGCAGGAAGAGCGCCCGTGGCAGAGCACCGATCCCCATCACCAGACCGGCCGCGGCAGGTGAAGCGACCTGTGCTGCGCTCCACGCGAGGCCGACGTACCACGCGACATCTCCGGCCTCGGAGACAGCGCCGGACAGCATCCAGGCCTGCACACGACGGTCCCGCCGCAACGGTGGCAGGACCGCGGTCGACGCGCTCATGGGCGGGCCGGCACACCGTGCGCGAAGACGTAGATCGGCGTCGCGGACGGCTCGGGCGACGGATTCTCGTAGTACTCCTGGATCAGGTCGCCGATCCGCTCGCCGAGCTCGGCCAGCCGCTCCGGGGTGAGCCGCAGCCAGCTGTCGGTTGCGAAGGCGGCCCGGTCCCACTCCTCGCCGTACTCCGGGCGGTGGTCGAACCACTGTCGGACCTTGTCGAGGTGGTGTGTGACGTTCCTCTCCTCGGACACGGTTGCGATGAGCTCGCCGGCAGGCTCTCCGCCGGCGTCGGCGACCGACCAGCTGTACGACTGGTGGGCGCTGCGCCACCAGCGCTCACGCCGGTTCTTCGCCAGCTCGGGTGCTTCCTCGATCACCTCGGCCGCCGCCAGCACCTTCAGGTGATGACTGATGTTGCCGACCAGCTCGCCGGTCCGCGCGGCCAGTTGCGAGGCGGTGGCCGGACCTTCGACGCCGAGCAGGTCGATCAGCCGGCGGCGCAGCGGGTGATGGATCGCGGCGATCATCGACGAGGTCGCCGAGCGCCGGTTCGCGGGTGCCATGCGCCGTACCGTAGCTTCCACAAGACATCTTGCACAAGAGTTCTTGCGGAAGATGATCCGTGCCTGAAGCAATCTCCAGCAGGCTGGTAGACATAGCCATATCGTGAGATCGGGTCTCAGGATGCAGGATTGACAGTTGCAAAGTCGGGCGCTGGCGCTGACGCTTGTGGACATGCTCGCTGCCCGATCCACCCACCTCGTAGGTCGCATTCATGTCGACCTCGGGCGGATGCGCAGCGCCATCTGTTGTCCTTCGATGTTCTGACAGCGACCCATGCCCGGGCCAACGACGGCCCCTGATCCCTCCCGATCACCGCTGGGTGCGCACCGCGCGGAACGCATCGAACCGACGACGCTTCGATCCTGCCGCACCTCGGTGAGCACCTGTCACTAGGACAAGGACACGCCCCCGATGACTGCTGGCGTCACCTCTCCGGCTGCCCGCAAACCCGCCCGCCCGCGCAAGGGCAAGGGCGAAGGCCAGTGGGCTCTCGGCTACCGCGAGCCGCTGAACAAGAACGAGGAGAACAAGAAGAACGACGACGGCCTGAACGTCCGGGCCCGGATCGAGAACGTCTACGCGCACCGCGGCTTCGACTCGATCGACCCCGCCGACCTGCGCGGCCGGTTCCGCTGGTGGGGGCTGTACACCCAGCGCAAGCCCGGTATCGACGGCGGCAAGACCGCGACGCTGGAGCCCGAAGAGCTGGACGACCGCTACTTCATGATGCGGGTCCGGATCGAGGGCGGGCAGCTGACCGCCGAGCAGCTGCGGGTGATCGCGGAGATCTCTACGACGTACGCGCGCGACACCGCCGACATCACCGACCGGCAGAACATCCAGCTGCACTGGATCCGCATCGAGGACGTGCCGGCGATCTGGGAGCGGCTCGAGGCCGTCGGGCTCTACACCACCGAGGCCTGCGGTGACGTACCGCGCGTCGTGATCGCCAGCCCTGTCGCCGGGATCGCCGCCGACGAGATCATCGACCCGACGCCCGCCATCGACGAGATCGTCTCGAAGTACATCGGGTCGGACGAGTTCTCGAACCTGCCGCGGAAGTTCAAGACCGCGCTGACCGGTCACCCGTCGCACGACGTCGTGCCGGAGGTGAACGACATCGCTTTCGTCGGTGTCGTGCACCCGGAGCACGGCCCGGGCTTCGACCTGTGGGTCGGCGGCGGCCTGTCGACGAACCCGATGCTCGCGCAGCGGCTCGGCGCCTGGATCCCCCGCGAGGAGGTCGCCGAGGCCTGGTGGGGCGTCACCAGCATCTTCCGCGACTACGGCTACCGCCGGCTGCGGACCCGGGCGCGGCTGAAGTTCCTGCTCGCGGACTGGGGCGTCGAGAAGTTCCGTGAGGTTCTCGAGACGAAGTACCTGAACCGGAAGCTGATCGACGGACCGGCGCCGGAGATCCCCGCCGTACAGGGTGATCACGTCGGCGTGCACAAGCAGAAGGACGGCAAGTTCTTCGTCGGTGTCGCGCCGGTCGTCGGCCGGGTGTCGGGCGCCAAGCTCGCGCAGGTGGCCGATGTGGTCGCCGCACACGGGTCGAACCGGATCCGGACCACCGCGCAGCAGAAGCTGATCGTGCTCGACGTCGAGGAGTCGCAGGTCGACTCGCTGGTCGCGGACCTGGACGCGCTCGGGTTCAAGGCGAGGCCGTCGGCCTGGCGGCGGAACACGATGGCCTGCACCGGCATCGAGTTCTGCAAGCTGGCGATCGTCGAGACCAAGGCGAAGGCGGCTCAGCTGATCGACGAGCTCGAGGAGCGGATCCCGGACCTCGACGTACCGATCACCGTGAACGTGAACGGCTGCCCGAACTCCTGTGCTCGCATCCAGGTCGCCGACATCGGGCTGAAGGGCCAGCTGGTGATGGATGCCGACGGCAAGCAGGTGCCGGGGTATCAGGTGCACCTCGGCGGCGGTCTCGGGCTGGACGCCGGCTTCGGCCGCAAGCTCCGCGGCCACAAGGTCACCGCCGACGGCCTCACGGACTACGTGGAGCGTGTTACCCAGAACTACCTCAAGGAGCGCAACGAGGGCGAGCGGTTCGCCCAGTGGGTCACCCGTGCGGATGAGGAGGCTTTGCAATGAGCGAGCGTGCGGCACCTCTTTACTGCCCGTACTGCGGGGACGAGGACCTCAGGCCCTCCGAAGAAGGCCATGGCGCGTGGGAGTGCCGGCCGTGCGCACGGGTGTTCCAGCTGAAGATGATCGGGTTGCGGGTGACGGTGGAATGAGTGACTTGAAGACGATCGCCGAGGAGGCGAACGAACGGCTCGCAGACGCGTCGGCGGTCGAGGTGCTCGCGTGGGCACGCGAGACGTTCGGCGACGAGCTCGTCGTGACCGCCTCGATGGCCGACGGCGCGCTCCCCCACCTGGCGGCACAGGCCGCGCCGGGTGTCGACGTACTGTTCCTCGACACCGGCTACCACTTCGTCGAGACGATCGGGACCCGGGACGCGGTGGCGGCGACGTTGCCGATCAACCTGATCAACGCCACCCCGAAGCAGACCGTGGCCGAGCAGGACGCGGAGTACGGCGAGAAGCTGCACGATCGCGACCCGAACAAGTGCTGCGCGTTGCGCAAGGTCGAGCCGCTGAACCGCTACCTGTCCGGCTACAAGGCGTGGGTCACCGGCATCCGCCGCGAGGAGGCGCCGACCCGCGCGAACACCCCGGTCGTCGAGTACGACGCCAAGCGCGACATGGTCAAGCTCAACCCGATCGCGCCGTGGACGCAGGACGACCTGGACGCCTACATCCAGGACAACGGCGTACTCGTGAATCTCCTGCAGTACGACGGCTACCCGTCGATCGGCTGCGAGCCGTGCACGCAACGCGTCGCGCCGGGCGAGGACCCGCGCAGCGGCCGCTGGGCGGGCACCGGCAAGGTGGAATGCGGGTTGCACACATGAGCACAACTGTTACCGAGTTGGACGCTCTCGAGAGCGAGTCGATCTTCGTGTTCCGCGAGGTGGCGGCGGAGTTCGAGCGGCCGGTGATCCTGTTCTCCGGCGGCAAGGACTCGATCGTGATGCTGCACCTGGCCCGGAAGGCGTTCTCGCCGGCCGGGGTGCCGTTCACGTTGCTGCACGTCGACACCGGGCACAACTTCCCGGAGGTGCTCGCCTACCGCGACGCCACCGTCGAGCGGCTCGGCCTGCGGCTCGAGGTGGCCAGCGTCGAGGAGTACATCGCCGACGGCCGGCTGCGCGAGCGCACCGACGGGACCCGGAACCAGCTCCAGACGATTCCGTTGCTCGACGCAATCAACAGGCACCGGTTCGACGCCGTCTTCGGCGGCGGCCGGCGGGACGAGGAGCGGGCCCGGGCCAAGGAGCGGATCTACAGCCTGCGCGACGAGTTCGGCCAGTGGGACCCGCGGAACCAGCGGCCCGAGCTGTGGTCGCTGTACAACGGCAAGCACCGGCCGGGCGAGCACGTCCGGGTGTTCCCGCTGTCGAACTGGACCGAGCTCGACATCTGGAACTACATCGAGCGCGAGCAGATCCCGCTGCCGAGCATCTACTACGCGCACGAGCGCGACGTCTTCGAGCGCGACGGCATGCTGCTTGCCGTCGGCCCCTACTCGAAGCCACGCGACGGCGAGACCGTTGCCAGGCGCACCGTTCGGTACCGGACCGTCGGCGACATGTCCTGCACCGGCGCGGTGGCTTCCACCGCCGTGAGCGCGGCCGAGGTCGTGGTCGAGGTCGCGGCCAGCGAGATCACCGAGCGTGGCGCCACCCGCGCCGACGACCGGGCCAGCGAGGCCGCGATGGAAGACCGCAAGCGAGAGGGGTACTTCTGATGAGCACCCTGTTGCGGCTGGCAACAGCCGGATCGGTGGACGACGGCAAGTCCACGCTGGTCGGGCGGCTGCTGCACGACTGCAAGGCGATCCTGGCCGACCAGATCGCGCATGTGAAGACCGTCTCCGAGGCACGCGGCGGCGACTTCGACTTCGCGCTGCTCACCGACGGCCTGCGGGCCGAGCGCGAGCAGGGCATCACGATCGACGTCGCCTACCGGTACTTCGCGACCGACAAGCGCTCCTTCATCCTCGCCGACTGCCCCGGGCACGTGCAGTACACGCGGAACACCGTGACCGGAGCGTCGACCGCCGATGTGGTGATCATCCTCGTGGACGCGCGGCACGGCGTACTCGAGCAGACCCGGCGGCATCTGGCCGTGGCCGGTCTGCTCCGGGTGCCGCACGTCGTCCTCGCGGTGAACAAGATCGACCTGGTCGGCTACGACGAGGCCGTGTTCACCAAGATCGCCAAGGACGTGAACGAGGTTGCCGACCAGCTCGGCATCGCGGACATCCAGGCGATCCCAGTCTCCGCGCTCGTCGGTGACAACGTGGTCGACAAGTCCGGCGCGACGGACTGGTACGACGGCCCGACGCTGCTCGAGTATCTGGAGAACGCCGACGGACGGATCGACAATTCCCAGCAACCGCTGCGGTTCCCGGTGCAGTACGTGATCCGGCCGCAGACCGACGACGAGTACCGCGACTACCGCGGCTACACCGGAACCGTTGCCTCCGGCACCGTTTCGGTCGGCGACCAGGTGATCGTGCTGCCCGCCGGCCGGCGTACGTCGGTCGCCGGTATCGACCGCGCCGTCGTCACGACGACCAGCACGGCCGTCGTCGAGCGGCCGTCCGCGGTGGCCGGCGAGGCCGTCACGGTCCGGCTGGCCGACGACCTCGATGTCGCCCGCGGCTCGGTGATCGTGGCTGCCGAGGCCTCCCCCGGCACCCGCCGGGAACTGGCCGCCACCGTCAGCTGGTTGTCCGACCGGCCGCTGACGGTCGGAGCCCGGGTGCTGATCAAGCACACCACCACCACCGCGCAGGCGATCGTCACCAAGATCACCGGCGCGCTGGACCTCGACACGCTCGGAGTCATCGACGCCACCGAGCTCGCACTGAACGACATCGGCAAGGTGCAACTGAAGATCGCCGCACCGCTGGCCGCCGACCCGTACTCCCGCAACACCATCACCGGATCGTTCCTGCTGATCGACGCCCACGACGGGTGGACGCTCGCGGCCGGCATGATCGACGACGAAGAAGGGGAACTGCTGTGACTGCTCCAGCGCTCGTGATCCTCGCCCACGGCAGCCGCGACCCGCGCTCGGCCGCCACCGTCCACTCGCTCGTGAAGTGCCTGCGCGAGACGCGTGACGACCTGCGGATCGAAGCCTCCTTCCTCGACCACTGCCCGCCCACGCCGTACCAGGTGATCGGCAAGCTCGCCGCCGAGGGTGTGGAGGAGATCGTCGTCCTGCCGCTGCTGCTGTCATCGGCGTACCACGCGAAGATCGACGTACCGGCCGTCGTCGACGAGGCGCGTTCGCGATTCCCGAGTCTGCGGATCATCGCCTCGGATGTCCTCGGGTACGACGACTCGTTGCTCGACGTCCTCGATCGCCGGATGCGGGCCGAGCTGAAGGACGGGCGCGTCCGCGAGCTGGACGCGCTGGTGCTGGCATGCGCCGGTTCGAGCGACTCGCACGCGAACGCGAGCGTCACGCGACTCGCGCGCCTGTGGGGCCAGCGGCACAAGCTCCCGGTGACGGCCGCGTTCGTCTGCGCTGCGTCGCCGTCGCCCGCCGAGGCCGTGCTCAAGTGGCGTCTCGAGGGCCGTCGGCACGTCGCGGTCGGGTCGCTGTTCCTCGCTCCCGGCGTACTCCCGGATCGCGCCGAATCCACGGCTCGCCGGGCCGGCGCGGTCGCGGTATCGGCCCCGCTCGGCGTGAGCGCCGAGGTGGCCCGCCTGGTCCTGCTCCGGTACGGCGTTGCGGGTCTCGACCTGCTCACGCTCGAGCCGGCTCCCCGCCCGGTGATCGCTCGCCCGGAGCTCGTTCGCACCGCCTAGAAGCGCTGAGGGTCGACGAAGGAGGCGTCCGTGTAGGGCGCCTCCCGTGTCGTTGCCTGGGCCAACAGTTCGCCGATTCCCGCGCAGTGCTTGAAGCCGTGGCCGCTGTCGCCGCCGGCGATCAGCAGCCGGTCGTCGTACCGCCCGGCGAGGAACTGTCCGTCCGGCGAGTCGGTGACCATGCACGGGATCGCCTTGACCGGTGACGGGTCGAGCCCCGGGAACGCCCGGCTGACCGCGGCCGCGAGCTCGGCGATGTCGTCCAGCGGGTGGATGTACCGGTCCAGGTCGTCCGCGTCGAACCCGCTCACGTGCCGGCCGCCGTCCAACCCGATCTTGACCCCGAAGCCTTCGTCGGACCCGTGTCCCCACAGCCCGCGCCCGTCCGCGAATTCCCAGATGAACGACGGGAAGTTGGCCAGCTGGAACGCCTCCGAGTCCGGATCCATCGCCTGGAACCAGAACATCGGCGTCCGCCGTGGCGTCAACGGCAACCCCGGCACGAGGTTCCGCAGCCACGCACCGCCGCACACCACGACCTGGTCGGCCTCGATGTCGATGGTCGGCGTGCGCACGGTCGTGCCTTCGATCGAGGTCACCATCGTGTGCGGGTAGGCCGTCGCTCCCAGCCGCTCGGCCTCGGCGACCTGCGCCTTCACGGTCCGCTCGGCGTAACAGATCCCCGCTCCCGGATCCCACACGGCGACGTCCCCCGGCTCCAGGTTGTACTGCGGGTACTTCGCCCGCACCTGCTCGTGGGTCAGATCGGTCGTCGCCGCCCCAGCCGCCTGTGCCCCCTTCACCGGCCGGCTCGTCGGCCCACCCACATTGAGCGACCCCGTCTGCCGCACATAGGTCTCCCCGGTCCGCTCCCCCAGCTCGGTCCACAGCGCCAGCGACTTCCGCGCGATCTCTGACAGCCCCGGGTGCTCCATACACGCCACCCGGAACAACCGCGTCGTCCCGTGCGACGAGCCGAACGGATGCCCGATCGCCTGCCGCTCGATCCCGACGACATTCACCCCACGCGCCGCCAGCCGCCACAAAGCCGCCGACCCGAACGCCCCCAGCCCCACCACCACGACATCGGTTCGCACGGCTCCAACTCTTTCACAGCCCATAGACGATAGCGTGATATCTTGATATCTATGGCGAAAGACACGACCAAGAACATCCTGCTGCGGCTCGACCCCGACCTGGCTGAGCGGCTGCAGACCGTGGCCTCGGTGGAGGGACGGTCGGTGTCCGATGTCGCGCGGGAGGCGATCGCGGCGCTGGTCGATCAGCGCCGGCAGGACACCCAGTTCAGTCGCCTGCTCGAGGAGAACCTCAGCCGGCACGAGGAGTCGCTGCGCCGGCTCCGGAGCGACGACTGATGCGTTACCTCGGCCCGTACGACGTGCTCGCGGTCGCGGCCCGGGTGCTGCGCTGCAGCTCGGCAGACGCCGTACTGCGGACTGATCTGAACGCGGTCGAGCGAGTGCTCGACAGCGTCCGGCTGACCAGCGGGTTGGCCGAATCGGCGGGCGTGATGCTCGCCGGCCTGGTCCGGGCGCGGCCCTTCGACGCGGGCAACCGGGTGGTCGCCGTCGCCGTGGTGCTGCAGTTCGTCTCGCTGAACCGGGCCGAGTTGCAGCTGGAGCCGGTCGCCGACGTCGACGAGCTGCTCGATCGGATCGCGGCCGGTGAGGCGAGCTATCGCGAGACGGGGGCCTTCATCCGGAGCCGGCTCGAACACCAGCCGGTGAAGCCTGAGGACCTGCAAGACGACCTGCGGCTCGAGCTGCTGCTCAGCGAGGAGACGCTGACGTTCGATGTCGAGCAGGAATGGTGGAGGGGAGTTCGGATGTATGAGCATTTCAGTGACGCGTCCAAGAGGGTCATCGTCCTCGCGCAGGAAGAGGCGCGCGGTTTCGACCACGCGTATGTCGGCACGGAGCACCTGCTGCTCGGGCTGATCACCGAGGGGCAGAGCATCGCAGCGCGGGTGCTGAGCTCTGCCGGGATCACCGTGCCGGCCGTGAAGGAGCTGGTGGTGGAGATCATCGGCCGCGGGAACGGCGGTGCGAGTCAGACGTCGATCCCGTTCACCCCGCGCGCGAAGAGCACGTTCGAGTACGCGTGGGGCGAGTCGAAGGCGCGCGGAGCGGAGCAGGTCCGGCCGGAGCACCTGCTGCTCGGCGTACTGAATGATCGCGATGGCGTCGGCGGCCAGATCATCACGAAGCTTGCCGCCGACCTCGATCAGGTACGCCGCAAGCTCGAGGAGCGGATGAACTGGCGCGAGCGCTCCGAGTCGCTCGTCACCGGCATGCTTGCCGAAGGCACCTCGTGGACGACGTACGGACGACGCCATCACCTGATCCACGAGCTCAACGCGCTGCTCGACGAGAACGAGCGCCTGCACGAGCAGGTCGCCAAGCTCCGCGACCTCCTCCGTCGCCACGACATCGACCCGGACAGCTGACGGATAGCTGACGGACAGCTGGCTGTCAGGTCGCTGCCAGGCGCTTCTTCTCCGTCTCGATGTCGAAGTCCGCGACCGGCCACTGCGGGTTCAGCTCCCGCAGCGTCTCCAGGAGGATCGTGGTGACGGCCCAGTTGCGGTACCACTTCCGGTCGCTCGGGATGACGTACCACGGCGCTTCGGGCGTGTTGCAGCGCTCGATCGCCGCGTGGTACGCGTCCATGTAGTCAGGCCAGAGCTTGCGCTCGTCGACGTCGCCGGGGTTGTACTTCCAGTGCTTGGTCGGATCGTCGAGCCGTGCCTCGAGCCGCTCGCGCTGTTGCTCCCGCGAGATGTGCAGGTAGCACTTCAGGATCGTCGTACCGTTCGCGGCCAGCTCGGCCTCGAAGTCGTTGATCTGGTCGTAGCGCCGCTCCCAGACGTTCGGCGGGACCAGGTTGCGCACCCGGGCGATCAGGACGTCCTCGTAGTGCGACCGGTCGAAGATCCCGATCATCCCCTCGCCGGGCAGTGCCTGCTTGATCCGCCACAGGAACCCGCGCCGCTTCTCGGCCGGCGTCGGCGCCTTGAACGACGTGATCTTCAGCCCCTGCGGATCCATCAGCCCCGCGCCGTGCCGGATCACCCCACCCTTGCCGGAAGTGTCCATGCCCTGCAGCACCAGCAGCACGCTGCGATTGCCGCCCTTGTGCCCTTCGGCGAACAGCCGCTCCTGCCACTCCGACGCCTCGGCGCCGAGCCCCTCCAGCGCCACCTTGCCGTCGTCCTTGGAGCCGTCGAAGCCCGTCGTCGCACGCGTGTCGTACGTCGTCAGGTCGACCGGTCCGGCCGGCGCCCGCAACTGTTCCCGCAGTCCCCGAGCAGCAGCCTTGCCGTCCTTCTTCTGCTTCGCCATCTCCACATCCTGCCTCATCCGCCCCGGAGTTCAGCGGTTTTCCGCCGCGCGAGCCAGCGCGATGAGTCGCGAGAGCGCGCGGAGGTACTTCTTGCGGTACCCGCCCTTGAGCATCTCCGGGGAGAAGAGTTGGTCCAGGGGTACGCCGCCGGCCAGCAGCGGGAGGTTGCGGTCGTACATCCGGTCCGCGAGGACGACCAGACGGAGGGCGACGTTCTCGTCGGTCAGCGGGCGTAGGTCGGTGATCGCGACCGTCTCGACGCCGTCGAGGAGGGCGCCGTACTTGCTCGGGTGCAACTCGGCGAGGTGGCGATGGAGGTCGACGAAATGGTCGCAGGAGGCGTTGGGACGTTGCTCGGCTTCCTGCTCCACCTTCTCGTCGGGCCAGGGATCGGGCGCGCCGGGCAGGCCGCGATGGCGATAGTCAGGGCCCTCGATCCGGCGTACGTCGAAGTGAGCGGCCAGGGCCTGGATCTCGCGGAGGAAGTCGACTGCCTGGAACCGGCCCTCGCCGAGTTTGTCGGGCAGCGTGTTGGACGTGGCGGCGAATTCGACCCCGGCGTCGACCAGCTGACCGATCAGGCGGGAGATCAGCATCGTGTCACCGGGGTCGTCGAGCTCGAACTCGTCGATGCAGATCAGCCGGTACGACGAGAGTTTGTCGACCGCCGTGCGTAGACCGAGGGCGCCGACGAGGTTGGTGAGCTCCACGAAGGTGCAGTACATCTTCGGGCCGGCGGACTCGTGCCATAGCGACGCCAGGAGGTGGGTCTTGCCGACGCCGAATCCGCCGTCCAGGTAGATGCCTTGTTTGCCCTCCACGCGCGCCTTGCGGCGGAGTCTTGCCCAGACCGACGGGTTTTGTCGAGGCGAGGACAGTTTGGCGGCGCGATCCGTCAGCGCGACCAATGCCTCGGCCTGCGAGGGCTCGTCCGGGTCGGGGCGGTAGGTGGCGAAGCGGACGTCGGCGAATCTCGGCGGCGGCACGCACTCCGACAGCAGCCGGTCGGAGCTCACCTCCGGCCACCGCTCGCTCAACCGGATCACCATGCGCCCAACCCTATGTGCGCCCCACCCACCCGACTTTGAGCACCCACCAACCATCGGCCGTCCGCCGAAACGGTTGGCCCGTGCACAAAGTCGAGGTGGCTGTGATCTTGACCGCTTTCTTACTTTCAGTTAGGAAGTTGGTAGGCGAACGACGAGGAGTCTCCGATGGGCGAACAGCACGTGCGGCGGCGGACAGTTCTCAAAGGGGCGGTGGGTGCGCTCGGCCTCGGGTCCGCGCTCGGATCCACACTGGCCGCCTGCGGTGGCAGTGACAGCGGTGGCGGCACCACCAGCGGCGGGAAGGCCGTGGTCCGGATGTGGTCGTGGTACAACGACCAGGAGGACCAGTTCCCGAAGCTGATCAGCGCGTTCGAGGCCGCGCACAGCAACATCAAGATCGAGAACCGGATCTTCGGCACCCCGGACCAGTACCTGCCGGCCCTGCAGGCCGCGGTCGCGGGCGGCGACGTACCGGAGATCTTCGCGCCGCACACGCGGGCGCTGACCTACGGCACCGGCGGGATCTCGGCGGACCTCAAGCAGGAGCTCGGCGACGACTTCCTGAAGGACTTCTTCGATTCGGCCAACCAGGAGTACACCCTGGACGGCAAGCAGTACGCGGTCGGCTGGATGGCGCAGACGTTCGGCATCTTCTACAACCCGGACATGCTCAAGAAGGCCGGTGTCGAAGAGGACGGCATCGAGACCTGGGACGACCTGATCGCGGCGTCGCAGAAGATCAAGGCGACCGGCAAGTTCCCGGTGGCGCTGAGCTGCAACCCGACGACGAGCTCGCTCGACTTCTTCCTGCCGCTGATCACGCAGGTCGCCGACGACCCGACGTTCTACCTGAAGCTCGACCAGCTCAAGGACGGCGCGACGTACGAGGATCCGAAGGTGATCCAGGCGATCGAGCTGCAGCAGAAGATCGTCAAGGGCGGCGTCTTCCAGCCCGGTACGACGGGCACCAGCGGCGATCAGGCGCCGCAGATCTTCTACACCGGCAAGTCCGCGATGCTGTTCAACGGCAGCTGGACCCCGCAGGGCCTGACTAAGGACGCAACACCCGCGTTCAACAAGCTCTACAAGGTGATGAAGACCCCGGCGATCGCGCCGGGCAAACGACACTGGACCGCGAACCAGGCCGGTGCCGGCTGGGCGGTCGCGGCGAACAGCAAGAACAAGGACGCCGCGCTGGAGTTCCTGAAGTTCATGTACTCCGCGGAGCAGTACTCCCCCACGATGAACGACTCGAACTCGATGCCGGCCACCAAGAGCGCCGCGGCCCGGATCGAGCTGCCGATCATGAAGCAGATGACGTCCTGGCTGCTCGACGGCGACGGGTGCCCGCACATCCCGTTCGGGCCCGGTTCGGTCGCGGCGGGCGATCCGCTCGCGAAGATCTTCGACGGCACCGGCGAGCCGGCCGCGGTCGCGAAGGCGATGCAGCAGGCGGTCCAGAACGCCAAGGGCGGCTGATCGGATGGCGACAACGCTCTCCCGGCACGACGTCGTACGACGCTCCGCCGGGCGAACGTCGTACCGGTTCGGATCGCCGTTGCGACGGTCGCAGCGGATCGCCGGCTACGTGTTCATCGGGCCGACGTTCGCGTTGTTCCTGGCCTTCGTCCTCTGGCCGATCCTCTACACGGCGTACCTGAGCCTGACCTCGTGGGGCGGGTTCGGGTCGCCGCGGTTCGTGCACTTCGACAACTACAGCCGGATGCTGCACGACCCGGTGGCGCGCCGGGCGCTGATCGTCACGCTGGTGCTGACCGGGGTGACGACCGCGCTCCTGACGTTCCTCGGCCTCGTCACCGCGGTGCTGGTGAACCTGATCTGGTCGAAGGTCGGCGTCGTCGTCCGGACCATCCTGTTCATCCCGGGCATCGTGTCGTTCGTCGTGTCGGCGGTGCTGTGGAAGCTGATCTACGACCCGAACATCGGCACGCTCAACCGGTTGCTCGGGGCAATCGGTCTGGACAGCCTGCAGCATCCGTGGCTGGCCGACCACAAGACCGTGCTGCCGGCGATCGTCGTGGTAACGGTCTGGGGCGGGCTCGGGTTCACCATGCTGATCTATTTCGCGGGTCTGCAGAGTATCGACCCGAACCTGTACGAGGCCGCCGCGATGGACGGCGCGAACACCGTGCAGCAGTTCCGCCACATCACGGTGCCGAGCCTGCGGATCGTGACCGGGCTGATCGTCAGCCTCGGTCTGCTCAACGGGTTCAAGGCGTTCGACGTGATCTTCGTGATGACGGGCGGCGGGCCCAACCACGGCAGCGAAGTACTCGGCACGTATCTGTATTCGCTGGCGTTCGGGTCGACGTCCGGCTCGATCCCGCAGCTCGGGTACGCGAGCGCGTTCAGCGTGGTGACGATGGTGCTCTGCACGCTCGCGGTCATCGCTCAGCTCTGGCTGACGCGGAGGGCGGACCGATGAGGAACAAGTGGATCGGGAAGTCGTTCGCGACGTTCGTCCTGCTGCCGTTCTGCCTGTTGATGGCGTTCCCGTTCGTGTGGATGCTGCTGACGTCGTTGCGCGAGCAGAACACGATCTTCAACGGGCCGATCATCCCGCGGAAGTTCACCGGCGTCGCCTACAAGAATGCGTGGACGTCGATCGACTTCCCGCTGCATTTCTGGAACAGCGTCTGGATCACGTCGGTCACCGTGATCGGGGTGCTGATCTTCGCCACGCTCAGCGGTTACGCCTTCGCGAAGCTGGACTTCCCGTTCCGGAACACGCTCTTCGTCCTGCTGCTGACCACGCTGATGATGCCGTCGACGGCGCTGATCATCCCGCTCTACCTCGAGCTCAAATCGCTCGGTCTGCTGGACAGCCAGGCCGGGTTGCTGGTGCTGTACATCTCCGGGTCGGCGCCGTTCGCGATGTTCCTGATGCGGGCGTTCTTCCAGACGCTGCCGGACGAGCTGATCGAGGCGGCCCGGGTGGACGGCGGCAGCGAGCTGACCATCTTCCGGCGGGTGATCCTGCCGCTGACCCGGCCCGGGATCGCGACCGTGGTGATCTTCCAGTTCCTCTCCACCTGGAACGAGTTCCTGATCGCGAACACGGTGCTGCGGAACACCGACGCCCTCCCCCTGCAGCCGGTGTTGTTCACGCTGATGGGCCAGTACTCCACGAACTGGCCGGCCCTCACCGCCGGCCTCACGCTGTCCGTCGTACCGGTCGTGATCGTCTACGTCCGGATGCAGCGGCAGTTCGTCGCCGGGATGATGCTCGGCGCGGTCAAGAACTGACTCCTTCGAAAGAGGTCGTATGCCGATCAAGAACGTCGTGGTCAACTGCACCGATGTCGCCCGCTCGGTCGAGTTCTACACCAGGTTCCTCGAGGTGTCCGTGGTCGGCGAGGTGACGACGGAGCACGCCGTGCTGGACGCGGTCACCGCGACGGTCGAATTACGGGCCGTGGGCAACGGCCGGGAGCAGAGCACCTGGTCGCCGGATGATCTGCAGAAGGGTTTCCGGCACATCGGGTTCAAGGTCGACCGGATCGACGAGCGGGCCGCCGTACTCAAGGACGCCGGCGTCGAGTTCAAGCTCGACCCGCTCGATGCCGAGGGCAACGTCCGGATCTGCTTCTTCTACGACCCGGACGGCACGCTGCTGGAGATGATCCAGGGTGACCTGCAGTACGCCGAGATCCTCGACGCGGACGGCGTCGCGCGCGAGCGGGCGCTCGGCGTACCGGCACGGCCGCGGTTCGACCATGTCGCGGTGACGATCGAGGACCGCGAGGCCACCAGCGCGTACTACGACCGGAACTACGGCTTCTCGTTCATCGGCACGATCGAGCAACCGCACGACCAGCGCGGCTTCCACATCGGCTACCTGAAGGGCGGGGACACCGTCCTCGAGGTGTTCACGTACGAGGTGGACAAGAGCGCCCGCGCTCCGCAGCTCGACGTCGCCGGGTTCGCGTACGCCGAACTCGTCGGCGACCCGCCGGACCTGCCGGCCGAGACCGCTCCGGACGGAACCAAGGTCTACGTCGACAGCGACGGCTTCGCGTTCGCCGTAGGCTCCGAGGCATGACAGACAACTGGCTGCGTCCCCTCGGTTCCACCGGCCTGACCGTGTCCGCCGTCTGCGCCGGCGGAAGCGGGCTCGGAAGCATGCCCGCGGTGTTCGGGTACGACGTGACGCGGCAGGAAGCGATCGACCTGGTACTGCGCGTGTTCGCCGGCCCATTGACCTGGATCGACACCTCGAACGGGTACAGCGACGGCGAGAGCGAACTGCGCATCGGCCTGGCGATCAAGGAACACGGCGGTCTGCCCGACGGGTTCCTCGTCGCGACCAAGGTCGACGCCCGGGACGGGGACTACTCGGGTGCGCGGGTCCGGGCGAGCGTCGCCGAGAGTAAGGAACGGCTCGGGCTGGATGAGCTGCCGCTGGTGTATCTGCATGACCCCGAGTTCCACGACTTCGACTCGATGCGGGACGCGGTCGACACGTTGATGCAGCTGCGCGCGGACGGCGAGATCGGGCACGTCGGGCTGGCGGGCGGGGACACTCGCGAGCTGTCTCGTTACCTGGATCTCGGCGGCTTCGAGGTGCTGCTCGTGCACAACCGATGGAGCCTGGTGGATCACTCGGCTCTCGGTATCTTCGAGCGGGCCCGTGCCGAGGGCATCGCCGTGGTGAACGCGGCGGTCTACGGCGGCGGGATCCTCGCGAATCCGGCCGGCGCCACGAAGTACGCGTATCGGGATGCTGCACCGGCTGTGCTGGACGCGGTGGCGCAGATGGAGAAGGCATGCCAGGAGTACGGCGTGGACCTCGCGACTGCGGCGCTGCGGCACTCGGTGGACGGCCCAGGGATCGCCGGCACGGTCGTCGGGATCACCAAGCCGGCCCGGGTCGACGCGCTCGAGACGGCGCTCGCCGTGGACCTCCCGGAGGAGTTGCTTAACCGGTTAGGTAGCCTACTTCCGGACAGGCAGTACTGGGTTGAGAAGGAGACGACGTGACGAGCGGATTCACGTGGGGCGCGGCGACCGCGTCGTACCAGGTCGAGGGCGCGGTCTCCACCGACGGGCGCGGCCCGAGCATCTGGGACACGTTCGCGCGCACCCCGGGCAAGATCGCGGACGGCACCAACGGTGACGTCGCCGACGACCATTACCACCGGTTCGGCGAGGACATCCGGATGCTGGCGGATCTCGGGCTGAACGCTTACCGGTTCTCGATCGCGTGGCCGCGGATCGTGCCCGGCGGATCGGGCGCTGCCAACGCGGCGGGGCTGGACTTCTATCGGCGGTTGGCCGAGGCGTGCCTGGAGAACGGCGTCACGCCGTACGCGACGCTCTACCACTGGGATCTGCCCCAGCCGCTGGAGGACGCCGGCGGCTGGCTGAACCGCGACACGGCCGAGCGGTTCCGGGACTATGCGGTCCTTGCGCATGACGGGCTGTCCGATGTCGTCAAGCACTGGATGACGCTGAACGAGCCGTGGTGCTCCGCGTTCCTCGGATATGGGAACGGTGAGCACGCCCCGGGTCGGACCGAAGGCGCCGACGCGCTGAAGGCCGTACACCACCTGCTGCTTGGGCACGGGCTGACGCTCGACGCCATCCGCACCGAGGGTTCGTCGTACGGGATCGCGCTGAATCCGGCGCCGATCCACGCCGCGACCGACTCCCCCGCCGACCGGGACGCCGCGCGCCGGGTCGACGGCCTGCGGAACCGTCTCTTCCTGGAGCCGTTGCTGTCCGGGCGGTACCCGTCGGACGTTCTCGAAGACACCGGCATGACCGAATGGTTCGCCGCTCAAGAGGCGGATCTTCCGGTCATCGCGGCGCCGCTCGACTTCATCGGCGTCAACTACTACTGCCCGACCACGGTTGCCGCGCCGGACGGACCGATCTCGTCGCCGGTCGCGTCGACGCAGCCGGGCAGCGAGAATGTCGTTGCCGTGGACACCGGTCTCCCCCGCACGCAGATGGGCTGGCCGATCCAGGCGACCGGGCTGCGCGACATCCTCGTCACGATCAACAAGCTCGCGCCCGAGTTGCCGTTGTACGTGACGGAGAACGGCGCGGCGTACCCGGACTCGGTGACCGCGGACGGCGCCATCGAGGACGACGACCGGCTGGACTACATCAAGCAGCACATCGCCGTGTGCGAGGACCTGGTCGCCGAGGGCTTCCCGCTCAAGGGGTACTTCGTCTGGTCGCTCCTGGACAACTACGAGTGGTCCTGGGGCTACAGCCGGCGCTTCGGCATCGTGTACGTCGACTACGAAACCCAGACCCGAACTCTCAAGAAGAGCGCCCACTGGCTCAAGGACCACCTGAGCCAGCCGCCAGCGGGCTAAGACCGGCCACGGCGGATCCCCAGCCCATCACAATTCCCCACCGCAACCGCCCTGCACCGAACGGCCGCCCCGCCCGCGCACAATTGTGATGGCCTGGCGATCCGCCCACGCCGGCTCAGCACCGCCCGCGCCCTCGAATGGTTAGGCGCGGGTGTTCTGGTGCGGGGTCAGCTGCGTGTGGAGGACGAGGGAGGCGGCACCTAAGGCCGCTGCGCTCGGGCCTAGTTTGGAGAGCTCGACCCTGGTGGGGTGCATGGCGCGGACGAACGACAGGCGGTTGAGTTCGGTCGCGGCCACGCGGACGTAGATATCGCCGGCCTCGCTGAACCCGGGGCCGGCGAGGATGATCTGGTTGAGGTCGAGCAGATTCGTGATCGAGAGCAGCGCCTTGGCCAGATAGGTCGCGGACTCCTCGATCAGCTCGAGACAGCGCGGGTCCCCGGCCGCGGCCAGGCGGGCGATCTTCGCGAAGTCGGAGCGGATGGACAGACGGCGGCCGCGGAGGCCGAGCTTGTCCGCGAGCTGCTCATCCTGGCCCGCGCGTGCGACCACCGCGGCAGGTGCGGCCAGGCTCTCCAGGCAGCCCTGGCCGCCACACCAGCACTGCGGACCGTTCACGTCGAGCACCATGTGGCCGATCTCGCCGACGTTCGACGACGAGCCACGGTACACATCCCCGTTCGTCACCAGGCCAAGGCCGAACCCGGCGGCCATGTAGACGGTGGCGAAGTCGTTGACCGAGGGGATCTTGCCCGCCCAGAACTCGCCGATCGCGGCGCAGGTGGAGTCGTTCTCGACCACGATCGGATGGTCGATCGCGTCCTTGAGCGTGTCGCGGACCGCGAACGGCTCCCAGGCGTACTTCTCCGAGTCCGTTCGCAGGAGCCGGGTGCCGCCGCGCCCCTGCCGCCCGGCCAGCGCGACCCCGACGCCGACCAGCGTCGACGGCTCGATCTCCGCCTTCACGATCAGGTCTTCGAGCTCGGCCGTGATCCGCTGCACGGCCGTCGCCGGTGCGTCCTTCCCGATCCCCCGCGACGAGACCTGCTCGATCACGCGGCCGCTCATGTCGGTGACGACGTACGTCGTGCTCGGCGTGTCGACCGCGATGCCGATCGCGTGCCGGGCGCGGGGGTTGAACTGCAGCAGCGTGGCCCGTTTGCCGCCGGTGGGGTCGCCGTACCCGGTCTCGATGATCAGGCCGTCGGCGAGTAGTCGCTTGACCACGCGGGAGATCGACGCGCCGGTCAGCCCGGATCGGTCGGCGAGGTCGACGCGGGTGACCGTGTCGCTGGAGCGGATCAGGTCCAGGATCGCGCTGTGGGTCTCCTGCGCGGTCGCACCTCTCAGAATCTTCGCCACGTCACCCTCCCTCGGATCGCACTTTAGTACACAACGTAAGGAAGTGGCAGTGGTTGACCTCAATCATTGTTGAGGTTCTAGCGTTGTCCGGCATGAAGGCGATCAGATTGCACGCGTTCGGTCCGGCCGAGAACTTGCGCTACGAGGAGGTGCCGGACCCGGTTCCCTCTGACGGCATGGTGCTCGTCGAGGTGGAGGCTGCCGGGGTTCATCTCGTCGACACGATGATCCGGGCGGGCGCGACGGGCGGCAGCCCGATCCCGGTGCCGGAGCTGCCGACGATCCCGGGGCGCGAGGTCGCCGGCCGGGTGATCGCCGTCGGGCCGGACGTCTCCTCCTCGTGGGTCGGCAAACGGGTCGTGGTCCATCTCGGCATGGTGCCAGGCGGATACGCCGAGCGCGCCGTGGCGAAGGTCGAGTCGCTGTACGAAATTCCTGATCATGTCGACGCGGCGCAGGCGGTCGCGGCGATCGGTACGGGTCGGACGACGGCCGGCATCCTTCGACAGGCGCGTCTGACCGCAGACGACGTCGTACTGGTGACTGCCGCCGCGGGTGGGATCGGCAGCTATCTCGTCCAGGCGGCTCGGAACGTTGGGGCGACGGTCGTTGGGTTGGCGGGCGGTCCGGCGAAGGTGGAGCTCGTACGGTCGCTGGGCGCGCAGTACGCCGTGGACTACCGTGATCCGGAGTGGGCCGCGGCGTTGAAGGGCGGGGTAGAGCCCACCGTGCTGCTGGACGGTGTCGGCGGGCCGAATGGCCAGAAGGCGTTCGAATTGCTCGGGGCCGGCGGACGCGCGTTCATGTTCGGCTGGTCGGGCGGCGGACCGATCAAGTTCACCCACGAGGACCTGATGTCGCGAGGCCTAACCGCCGGCTGGGCAATCGGCGCGAAGCTCGCCGGCCAACTTCGCGAGCTCGAGGCGGCGGCTTTGGAAGAGACGGTCTCCGGCCGCTGGAAGGCACTCACCACAACCTTCCCCCTGTCCGACGCCCCAGCCGCCCACCACGCCCTAGAAAACCGCACCACCACAGGCAAGGTCATCCTGATCCCTTAGCCGCCGTCGGATCCCACGCCGCACAGACATACGCAGCACGCCGGGCCGCCAGGCTCACGCCGTACAGCGGCCTATCCCACGCAGTACGCCCCCGCCCCGCCCGGCGCCGCAGTACGCCCCCGCCCCGCCCGGCGCCGCAGTACGCCCGCCCCGCCCGGTGTCGCAGTACGCCGGGCCTACAGGCACACCAAGTACGCCGCAGGCCCACAGATGCACGCAGTATGCCGGCACGCGGACGTGCGGAGTACGCCAGACACGCCACGGGCACACGCAGTACGCCGGGCCGACGGGCACAGGCAGTACGCCGAACGCCCAAGGAGGCACGCAGTACGCCGTGGACACCGAGGTACGGAGTCGATCGCGTACGCAGGCACACGCACGACAGGCTCACGCCGTACGCCGCCCCCGAGCACACGCAGTACGCCGGGATCCAGGCGTACCGAGTAGATCGCGCACGCAGGCACACGCCCGACACAGGCACACGCCGTACGTCCCCTCCCCCGGCGGGCACGCAGTACGTCGGGCACGCGGGCACAGGCAGGACAGCGGGCCGACCTCACGCAGTAGGCCGCCCCCGGACGCATGCAGTACGCCTCAGGCCCATGGACGCACGCATGGCGCCGGGCACGCAGGAGTGCGGAGTACGCCGCACTCCCGCGGGCACGCAGTACTCCTGACTCCCACGGGCGCATGCAGTACGCCGGACGTGCGGAGTACGCCGTAGCCCCGCGGGAACGCAGTGCGCCGGACTCCCACGGGCGCACGCAGTACGACGGGCGGCTCGTGTGCGGCGTACGCCGGACTCCCACGGGCACGCAGTGCGCCACCCGGCGCGGGCGCTCAGGTGCGTCGGTAGTCGCGCGGGGCGACGCCGAAGTGCGTGCGGAAGCGGCGTGAGAGGTGGAATTCGTCGGCGAAACCGAGGGTTCGGGCGATCTCGCGGTGGGTGAGGTCGGTGAGGCGTAGGAGCGTGGCCGCCGCCTGCAAGCGGCGTACGTTCCGGAACGCGGCGGGCGTCTGGCCGACCTGCTTGGCGAATCTGCGGCGGAACGTGTCGTAGCTCAGGCCGGCCTCGGCGGCGATCGCGGCCAGGTCGGTGCTCGCGGTGAGGTCGTCGGCGAGGCGGGTCATGGCGTCCATAATCTCCATGCTGACGTCTTCCGTCGTAGTGTCCTCGACGTCGACTAGCCAGTCGGCCAGTGCCATCAGTTGGTGTTCGGCGGCGCGGCGGGTTTTGGGCGGTGCACGCAGTACGGTGCGGAGTGCTTCAACCGAGGGTTGCGGGGTCGGGTAGCGCGGACCGGCGCCGGTCAGGTGTGGGAGCGCGTCGAAGATCGGGCCGGTGAAGACGGCGAACAGCTCGGTCCACCGCTCCCCCGGATCCGTGTGATACGTGTGCGGGAACCCCGGCGGTACGAGCGTGTGGGCACCCGCGGTGATCCGCTCCGCGCGACCGTCGGCGTCCCGATAGTTGCCCTCGCCATCGATCAGCACCGACAGTACGTATGCGTCCATCACCCGGAGCGCGGGCGACATGATCGGTTCGGAGTCGATCACCTCGCCGGCGAGCACCAACTGCCCGAGCCTGGTCACCGGACCCTCGGCGATCGTGACGATCGTGCGCTCGGTCATTGGTGCACGGTACGCCAAAATGTTCATGTCCGGGTCGCGGCGAGACATTCTTTGCCGAGTGCTGCGGACCTAGCGTTCCGGTAAGCCGATTTCACCGGAGGACGCCATGAACGACCTGGTCACGCCCGACCACCTGGCCCAGTTCCGCGACGAGGGGTACTTCGTGCTGGAACGGGTGCTCACCGACGAGCAGCTCGAGCTGTTGCGCGGCGGAGCGCAGTACTCGATCGACAAACTCGACGCCGCGATGGACGAGGCCGGCACCGACTCGCTCGGGATCAACCACCGGGGCAAGCGGTACTTCAGCAGCATGATCTACCAGGGCCGGCCGGAGCTGCGGCAGTTCCTGTTCAGCGACACGATGGCCGAGATCTGCCAGAAGACGTTGGGCGATGACGCGTGGCTGTTCTGGGAGCAGTACGTGATCAAGGCCGGCGATCCGGACACGGCCTTTGCCTGGCACCAGGACTCCGGCTACGTGCACGAGAACCACGAGCCGTACCTCACCTGCTGGATCGCCCTCGACGACGTGACCGAGGAGAACGGATCCGTCTACCTGCTGCCGTACTCACGGTCGGGCATCAAGTCCTACATCAAGCACATCAAGGATCCCGACCTCAACGACATGGTCTGCTACTTCGGCAGCGATCCCGGCATCCCGATGACCGCCCCCGCCGGCTCCATCGTCGTCTTCTCCAGCGTCGTCATCCACCGCAGCGGCCCCAACCAGACTGACCGCCACCGCCGCGTCTACCTGGCCCAATACTCCAAAGAAATCATCCCCTCCAAAGACGGCAAGGGCGCCCACGGCTCCTTCGACCCCTTCCTGAAAGCAGGCCAGAACATCGCCGACCGCTAATCACTCCTCGAAGAAGATCGGCTCGCCGGCTACCCCGCTGAACCCAACCAACCCGTGCGCCTTCGCGAGGTCCAGGACCTCGCCGAAGGTGTCGCGCAACCGCCCGTAGGAGAGCGTCAGCAGAACGTACTTCTCGGCGTCCTCCGGATTGTCCGCCAGGTCGAAATCGCCCGGCTCCAGCTCGTCCTTCACCTCCGGAAACCGCCGCAGCAGTTCCCCACGGAACTGCAGTACGTCCCCACTGGCCAACAGCCCGTCGGTGATCCCTTCACAAACCTTGTCGTAGATCTCTCCGAGATCCCCTGGAACCGCCTTCCAGAAGGCGAAGTCACTGCTCATTGTTCCTCCGTAGAAGCGTGTTACCGAGCGTGGTTGAGGCTGCTGTCAGGGCTGCTCGGTCGGGTGTGGCGGCGTTGCCTCTGGTGTAGGGTCTCCACCCGGGGAAGAAGGTTCCGTTCGGCCAGTCAACGGTCTGGGTCCGACCCAGTGCGGCGTGGAACTTGTCGTGGACCGCGGTCGGAAGCCCCGCCGACAGGAACGGCAGACTGCCGATTGAAATACCTGCCCGGAGAGCGCTGGGAGTCGGCAGCGTTTCCTCAACCGCGATCGCCCCGTAGACAGCCGCAGTACGGCTGCTGAGATCTCGCAGTACGTCGGTCGCCCATCCAGCCAGCTTGTACGCCGCCTTCCGGTCCTTCGCCGTCCACAACTCCTCCGGCCACCCCAACGCCCCGGCCGACGACGAGATCGCCACCGGATGCGTCTCCGACTCCGTCCCAAACAGCCGCTCCACGATCACCGTGCCCAACCCCTTGCGGCGATACCAGACCTTCTTGGCAGGCCATTCCTCCGCAACACCCGTCGGCACACACCCGAACTCCCCCGCAACATCACAAGCCCGCCCGAAGACCCACTCCTCGTCATCGGCCGACCAGACCGCGATCATCAGGTGCGGCGGCTTCGGGTAAAGGTCAGTCACCTTGGAGCTGCAATTCGGTGGATGGGTCCATCAGACAGCGCTCGGCGAGCTTGTGTACGGCGGTAAGGAGCGAACGCTCTTCGTCGCCGGTGGCGAGCTCGAGTTCGGCCTCCAGCTCCTCCAGGAATTGAGGCGCTTCTGCTGTAGTCAGGATCAGATCGCCGTACGGATCGACCCGCCGCAGCATCGGCAGCTTGCTTCGTCCGCAGATCCTGGCGAACACGTCGCGAGAATCCGGTACGACGTCCAGCTGGGTCAGCCGGCGGCGCCTCGAACTCGTGCCCGGCTGGTCGACGACATTCAGCACCACATCAACCCCCACGACGCTCCCCCCAGGGCCCTGATTCGTACGGCGATCATCGCAGGAACTCGGTGAGCCAACTCCATTCGCCCTTGGCCTTGGCGCGGAGGCGGGTGAGGCTGACCTGTAGGCATCTGTCGAGCGAGGACTCCTCCGCACGGACGAAACCATCACCCAGCGGCGGACCGGACAACACGATCGTCCACGGTCGACCGTGCTCGGCCAGGCGTTCATGGTCGATCTTGACCATCGCCGTGATCCCAGCCTCGGCCAGTCGGATCCAGAGTTGCTCGAGGTCCGTCGGTGATGTCTCCGAGGAGCTTGCGGCGTGGGTCACGAGCTGCGGGGGGCGTACATGATTACTGCTACGCCGAGGAGGCAGATTGCCGCGCCTGCCAGGTCGTAGCGGTCGGGTTTGAAGCGGTCTACCAGGACTCCCCAGGTTAGGGAGCCGGCTACGAAGATTCCGCCGTAGGCCGCGAGGATGCGGCCGAAGTTGGGGTCGGGCTGGAAGGTGGCGACGAAGCCGTAGGCGCCTAGGGCAACTATTCCGGCGGCGATCCAGACGATGCCCCGGTGTTCGCGCCATCCTTGCCAGATTAGCCAGGCCCCGCCGATCTCGGCGACCGCGGCCAGGACGAAGAGCAGGATCGAGCGTAGGACTGTCACGCCTGGCCGATCTCGGGGAACGGGAGGGGGCAGTTGGGGTCGCCGGCGCAGGTTTGGAGGTTGTTGCACCCGGCGGTTATGCCGGCGCGGAGGGTCTCGGCGATGACCGTCAGGTCGGCGATCTTGGCTTCCACGGCCGTCAGTTTCTCGCGGGCTCGGGCCTGCAGCCCGGCTCCCTCGCCGAGGGCGTGCCGGTGGCGCGCGGTGTCGAGCAGTTCGGACACCTCGGTCAGCGTGAATCCCAGCCGCTGGGCCGCCTTGATCACACGCAACGTCGTGACCGCCTCCGACGGGTACGTCCGATGCCCGCCGAGGCTCCGCGCCGGTTCGTCGAGCAGGCCGCGGCGTTCGTAGTACCGCAGTGTCTGCAGGTTCACGCCGGCCGCGGCGGCGAGCTCGCTCGATCTCACAGCAGTCCGTCGAGGACGGCGGTTTGCGTCGGCGGGACCGCGATCCGGAGGTGGAGGCCGCCGGCGGTCTCGCGCAGGGTGAACGTGAAGAACGAGCAGCACTCGGTCTCGCGGGCAGTCAGGTCCTCGACCGTCGCGCGGGATTCGGGATCGAGGATGAGCTCGAGGGTCTGTGCGTCCACGCGGTCGGAACCGCGGAGGTGTCCGGCGAACAGCTGGTCGAACTCCGCGACACGGAACGGCCGGTCGGCGGTGGGCAGGGTGCAGGCGTCGGAGGCCCAGGTCAGATCGTCCATGAGATCGACGGTAAACCTGTACCCAAGTACCGGATGCAAGCCCTCAGCCGGTCCACGTCAGCACGTACGTGACCGCGCCGAAGCCGACCCTGTCGCCGGGCCGGACCCGGACGGTCGTGGTGATGCGGAGACCGTTGACGGTGGTGCCGTTCATCGAGCCGAGATCGCGGAGCAGCCACCCTTCGTCGACGTGCCGAAGCTCAGCGTGGTGACGCGACACGGACTCGTCAGCCATCCGCAGCGTCGCGCCCGGACCACGCCCGATCCGCACAGTCGGCGAGCCAGGTGCCGGCAGCGCAAGTCCGGGAAGCGGTACCGCGACCGGCGGCCTCGCCAAGCTCAACCGCGGAAGACCGTCGAGCCACGAAGCAACCACCCCGACCGGATCAAACCGTGGAGCCGGGCGGTCAGCGGTGGATCCGGCCGCGGGACGGTGCGGGCTCGCTCCGGAGCGAGCGTTCGGGGAGTCCACCTTCAGGCGGGGTAAGTAGGCGCGAACGGCCCGAGTCCAAGCGCGGCGACGAGGTTCGGTGGGCGGGAGGTCGCGGATGGCGTCGGCGAGTTCGCCGCGGCTCTGCGCGCGCAGTACGAAATTCATCCGCCGGATGAACGTGTCATGGGACAGGCGGCCCGACCCGGCGCCGTCCCGCAGTACGGCGAGGGCGCGGTCGCGCTCCGCGTCCGACGGACGCGTCCCCTCCACCGGTACCGACGTCATACATCGCATTGTCCGTGGGAGCCAGGTTCACTGTCCACCAGCGGCGTTGCTGGTGAGTGTCGGTGGCGTGGGACAGAATGCAGGAATGCGACTGCCTGTCATGCCGCCGGTCAAACCGATGCTCGCCAAGCCGGTGAAGGAGATCCCGCGCGGCGACATGAGCTACGAGCCCAAGTGGGACGGGTTCCGGTCGATCATCTTCCGCGACGGCGACGAGGTGGAGATCGGCAGCCGGAACGAGAAGCCGATGACGCGGTACTTCCCCGAGCTCGTCGAGGCGGTGAAGGCGAATCTCCCCGAGCGCTGTGCGATCGACGGCGAGATCATCGTGATCGGCGAGTCCGGCGACCGGCTTGACTTCGAGATGCTGCAGCAGCGCATCCACCCGGCCGCGAGCCGTGTGAACATGCTGTCCGAGAAGACACCGGCGCGATTCGTCGCGTTCGATCTGCTCGCGCTCGGTGACGACGATTACATGGAGCGACCGTTCGCCGAACGTCGTACGGCGCTGATCGACGCGCTCGCCGGCGTGAAGGCGCCGATCCACGTAACCCCCGCGACCGCCGACCACGACACCGCCGCGCAGTGGTTCGAGCAGTTCGAGGGCGCGGGGCTGGACGGGCTGATCGCAAAGCCGCTCGACGGCACCTACATCCCGGACAAACGGACGATGTTCAAGATCAAGCCGGAGCGTACGGCGGACTGCGTCGTCGCGGGCTACCGCGTGCACAAGAGCGGCGAGGACCGGATCGGCTCGCTGCTCCTCGGGCTGTACAACGAGGACGGCACGCTCGCGAGCGTCGGGGTGATCGGCGCGTTCCCGCTCGAGCGGCGCAAGGAGCTGTTCCAGGAGATGCAACCGCTCGTCACGACCTTCGACGAGCACCCGTGGGCGTGGGCGAAACAGGAGGAAGGCGTCCGTACGCCGCGCAACGCCGAAGGCAGTCGCTGGCAGGCCGGCAAGGACCTGTCCTTCGTGCCCCTGCGGCCCGAGCTCGTCGTCGAGGTCCGGTACGACCACATGGAAGGCATCCGCTTCCGGCACACCGCCCAGTTCGTCCGCTGGCGCCCGGACCGCACGCCGGAGTCCTGTACGTACGAGCAGCTGGAGGAGCCGGTGAAGTTCGACCTGGCCGACGTGCTCTCGAGCGCGCAACGCTGATGATGCGCAGCCTGTACCGCCTCTACAGCGCCCGCCTCCGCCGCCAGCTCGCGGGATTGCCGAAGCCGCAGCACGTTGCGATCGTGATGGACGGCAACCGCCGCTGGGCGCGTGGCGCGGGGTACGACGACGTGCGGATCGGTCACCGCTTCGGCGCCAAACACCTCGAGCAGTTCCTGCAGTGGAGTGCGGACGCCGGCATCCGGTGCGTGACTGCCTGGGTTGCGTCGGCCGACAACCTGCGCAAGCGGGACTCGGGCGAGGTCGACTACCTGATGGAGCTGACCGAGACCGTCCTCGCGGATCACGTCCGGCGGGACCATCGCTGGCGGCTGCATATCGCGGGCCAGCTGGACTTGTTGCCTGACTCAACGACTCGGGCGCTGAAGGAGGCCGTCGAGCTCAGTCAGGATCGTGGTGACGCCGGCGACCTGACGATTGCCATCGGCTACAGCGGCAGGCTCGAGCTCGTCGACGCCGTACGGTCGATGCTCGACCAGGCCGCCGTCGAGGGGCGCACACTGGCCGATGTCGCAGACAGGCTGAGCGAGGACGAGATCGGCCGGCACCTCTACGTCCCCGGGCTCCCCGATCCGGATCTGGTCATCCGGACCAGCGGGGAGTTGCGGATGTCGGACTTCCTGTTGTGGCAGGCAACTCGCTCGGAGATCGAGTTCTGCGACCTGTACTGGCCCGCGTTCCGCGAGGTGGATCTGCTCCGCGCGCTGCGGACGTACGGACGCCGGAGACTGCAACGATCCAGTTGAATACTTTCGGACCGGTTCGGGGCACTATGGGGGTATACCGACTGGTAAGCATCGGAGGTTTGCGATGTACGACGTCGTACTGCTCGTCGAACAGGAACTGTCCGAGCCCGACGCGAAACGCGTCGTCGAACTACACAACGATATGCCGGAGCCGGTGATGTACCACGTGCTCGTGCCGTGCCACAACGCCGAGGCTGGCGTCGAGGCCTCGATCAGCGCACTCGGTACCGCGGACCTCTACGGCCCGGGGCTCGCCGGCCAGCGTGAGGACCTCGCCGAGGCGCAGAAGGCGATCGACACCGAGGCCAAGGGCTGCAGCGGACGCAGCGTCCAGCGGCTCCGCGACCTCGGGCAGCACGCCGAAGGCGGGATCTCGCACGAGCGGCCGATCGACGCCCTGATCGCGACCGTGAAGCAGGCCCAGGGACAGGAGGTCATCATCCTGACCCGCCCGCACATCGTGGCAGAGTTCTTCCACCTCGACTGGACCACCTCGGCGCGCCGGCATCTCGGCGTACCCGTCCTGCATCTGCTCGAGCACGACACGCAGAAGGCTGCGTCAGTGCGACAGCAGGGCCGCGTAGGTGACGCCGCCGGCGAGACTCGCGATCAGCAATGACAGCGTCGTCCTGACCGCACGCTCACCCGTGCGGCCGTAGTGGCGGCCGTCCTCGGAGTGGTACGCGACCTTGAAACCCGCGTACCCCGCTGCGAGAACGAGCGCCAGCTTGATCATCAGACACCTGCCGCGGTACCAGATACTGCACCGGATTCTGCGAATTGCGTGTGGTAGAGATCAGCGTACTCGCCACCTGCCGCGAGCAACTGCTCGTGCGTGCCGCGCTCGACGATGTTGCCATGGTCAACGACCAGGATCAGGTCGGCGTTCCGCACGGTCGACAACCGGTGCGCGATGACCAGCGACGTACGCCCTTCCAGTGCCGTGTCGAGCGCCCGCTGCACCGCGACCTCGGACTCGGAGTCGAGGTGTGCGGTCGCTTCGTCGAGTACGACGATCTTCGGGGCCTTCAGCAACAACCTGGCGATCGCGAGTCGTTGCCGCTCGCCACCGGATAGCCGGTGACCACGATCGCCGACGACCGTGTCGAGCCCATCCGGCAGGCCGGAGACGAGATCCCAGATCTGCGCGGCGGTCAGCGCGGCAACCATCTCGTCCTCGGTGGCGTCCGGCTTGGCGTACAGCAGATTGGCGCGGATCGTGTCGTGGAACATGTGGGCGTCCTGCGTGACGTACCCGATCGTGTCGTGCAACGACTGCAGCGTGACCTCGCGAACGTCCTTGCCGCCGACGCGGACCGCTCCCCCGCTCACGTCGTACAAACGGGCCACCAGGTTGGTGATGGTGGTCTTGCCTGCGCCGGACGGGCCGACGAGTGCGATCATCTGGCCGGGGCGGATGGCGAAGCTGATGTCTTCGAGGACCTGGGCCGAGACGCGCTTGTCCAGTACGGCGACAGCCTCGAGGCTGGCCAATGACACCTGCTCCGCGGTCGGATAAGCAAACGCCACATGCTCGAACTCGACGCTCGCCGCGTCCTCGGGCAGGTCGACGGCGTCCGGCGCGTCCTTGATCATCGGCTCGAGATCGAGCACCTCGAAGACCCGCTCGAACGAGATCAGCGCGGTCATCACGTCGACCCGAATGTTGGACAGCGCGGTCAGCGGCCCATAGAGCCGGCCGAGCAGCGCGACGAGTGCGAGCAGTGTTCCGACGGTCAGGGTCTGCCGCACGGCGAGGTTGCCGCCCACGCCGTACACCAAGGCCGTCGCCAGCGCGGCGACCAAGGTCAGCGCCGTGAAGAACACCCGCCCGAGCATCGCGATCCGGATGCCCAGGTCGCGGACGCGGCCGGCGCGTTCGCCGAAGTCCTCGGTCTCCAGGTGCGGCTTGCCGAACAGCGTGACGAGCAGCGCGCCGCCGACGCTGAACCGCTCCGTCATCGCGGTGGACATCTCGGCGTTCAGGTTCATCTGCTCGCGCGTCATGGCGGCCAGCCGACGGCCGAGGACCCGCGCCGGGATCAGGAAGATCGGCAGCATCAGGATCGCGACCACGGTCAACTGCCAGCTCAGCGCGAGCATCGCGCCGACCACCAGGATCAGGCTGATCACGTTCGAGACCACGCCGGACAGCGTGGAGGTGAAGGCCTGCTGCGCGCCGATCACGTCGTTGTTGAGTCGGGAGACCAGCGCGCCGGTCTGCGTGCGGGTGAAGAACGCGATCGGCATCCGCTGGACGTGCGAGAACACCCTCGTCCGCAGGTCGAAGATCAGCCCCTCCCCGATCCGCGCCGAGAACCAGCGCTGGATCAGACCGAGCAGCGCCTCGAAGACCGCGAGTACGGCGACCACCAGGGCCAGCGCGGTCACCAGGCGGGCGTTGCCCTTCGTGATCCCGTCGTCGACGATCTTCTTGAACAGCAGCGGCGACGCGATCACCAGCACCGCGGACACGATCACCAGCAGCAGGAACGCGGCGATGTGCCAGCGGTACGGCTTCGCGAACCGCGCGATCCGCGGCAGCGTGCCCTTCGCCAGCTTCTGCCCGGCCACCGACGCGTCCTGCCGGCGCCAGCCCATCGCGCCCATGCCGGGCCGCATCATCGGTGACGACATTCAGTCCCCTCCCTCTGGATAGATCTTCTAACACTTCCCGCCGCTCGAGACTTCCCGCAACCATTGGTTGCACATCACACGATCGTCGTCTACAGTCATGTGCAACAAAAGGTTGCGAAAGGATGAGGGCAATGGCCAGGAGCATCGAGCGGGAGATTCGGGTGGAGGCTACCCCCGAGGTGGTGTACGAGGTGGTCAGCTCGCCGGAGCACCTGTGCGCCTGGTGGCCGGACGAGGTGGACCTCGACCCGAAGCCCGGCGCCACCGGCACGGTCACCTTCCGGCAGGACAACGGCAAGATGGTCGAGCCGCTGACGGTCGTCGAGGCCGACCCGCCGCGGCGCTTCTCCTTCCGCTGGGCCTACACCGACGAGCCCGCCACCGCGGAGAACTCGGTGCTGGTCACGTTCGACCTGATCCCGGCCGACGGCGGCACGCTGCTCCGGTTCGCCGAGACCGGGTACGACGACGCCGACAAGTCCGACGACCTGCTCGCGGACCACACCAGCGGCTGGGACTACTTCATCCCGCGCATCACGCCGTACGCCGAAGGGTTGGCGAACCGGCTGTGATCGACGACGAGCTCTGGTCGGCGATCGGTGACCCCACCCGGCGACGGATGCTCGACCTGCTGCTCGCCGACGGCGGCGGTACGTCGACCAGCCTCAGCGACCAGCTGCCCGTCACGCGCCAGGCGGTTGCCAAGCACCTCGTCGTACTCGAGCGAGCCGGTCTGGTGCACTCCACACCGTCCGGACGCGAACGTCGCTACACCGTGGACGAGTCGCAGCTCGCCCGCGCGATCAACCAGCTGACCGACGTCACCGACGCCTGGGACCGGCGGCTGCAGCGCATCAGGCGGATCGCCGAGGCGATCCAGAAAACCCGAGACAACAACTGAGAGGCACAACCATGTACGACATCTTGCACCGAGTCGGAATCATCGCGTCGCCGGAGGACGTGTTCGCAGCACTGACCACGATCGACGGACTCGCCGGCTGGTGGACCGAGGACACCAAAGGCGACGTCGACGACGTCATCGAGTTCCGCTTCGCCACCGCCGGCGGGGACGGCTTCGACATGAAGGTCCTCGAAACCACACCCGGCAAGCTCGTCCGCTGGGAGGTCGTTGGCGGACCCGACGAATGGATCGGCACCCACGTCAGCTTCGAGCTCTCACAGACCGACGAGTACACGATCGTGCTCTTCAAGCAAGAGGGATGGCGCGAGCCCGTCGAGTTCATGTACCACTGCAGCACCAAGTGGGCCACGTTCCTGATGAGCCTCAAGCAGTACGTCGAGACCGGCAAGGGCGAGCCCGCGCCGAACGACGTACTCGTCAGCAACTGGCACTAGCCCTGCAGCGCGGCGAGGAGCTCCTTGAGTCGACGCTCCTGAGCTTCCCGCTCCGCCTTGAGCTGGTCGTCGTACGAGCGGTCCGCGGCACCGAGGAGCAACGCCTTGGTCTCGCGGATCGCTCCGGGCAGCGGGCCGAGCACCGCGTCGGACAGATCCTTCACGGTCGCCTCCAGCTCCTCAGCCGGTACGACGATGTTGGCCAGCCCGAGCTCCTTGGCCTCTGCCGCCTCGACCCAGCGACCGGTCGCGCAGATCTCGAGCGCCCGCGAGTAGCCGACCAGCTGGACCAGCGGCTGCGTGCCACCGAGGTCCGGGACCAGGCCGAGCGACGGCTCGCGCATGCTGAAGCGGGCGTCCGGGGTGACGACTCGCAGATCGCACGCCAGCGCGAGCTGGAACCCCGCGCCGACCGCGTGGCCCTGGAGGGCGGCGATGCTGATGATCTCCGGGCGGCGCAACCACGAGAATCCTGCCTGGAAGCCGGCGATCAGCTCGTACACCTCGGCGGTCGGCTTCGCGCCGAGGGTGAGCAAGGGCTCCTGGCCGAGGTCGTTCTCGCCCATGATGAGGCGCCGGTCGAGGCCGGCCGAGAACGACGGCCCCTCCCCCGACACCACGACAACGCGGACCTCGGGCGGCAACGACGTACCGAAGTCGGCCAGGGCACTCCACATCGCCGGGGTCTGCGCGTTGCGCACCTCCGGCCGGTCCAGCACCACGCGCGCCACCGGGCCGTCCACCGAGAACCGCAGTCCGAGATCCGTCATGCCACCGGATATTACTCCGGAGTAATCAGGCGAGCGAGACCAGGTCGGCGTAGTCGTTCGACCAGAGGTCCTCGACGCCGTCCGGGAGCAGTACGACGCGCTCCGGCTCGAGGGCCTCGACAGCGCCCTCGTCGTGGGTGACCAGGACGATCGCGCCGGTGTACGAGCGGATCGCGTTCAGCACCTCGGCCCGGGAGGCCGGGTCGAGGTTGTTGGTCGGCTCGTCGAGGAGCAGCACGTTCGCCGCCGAGACGACCAGGGTCGCGAGGGCGAGCCGGGTCTTCTCGCCGCCGGACAGCACGCTGGCCGGCTTGTCCGAGTCGTCGCCGGTGAACAGGAACGAGCCGAGCACGCTGCGGGCCTGCGTCTCGTTCAGGTCCGGGGCGGCGGACTTCATGTTCTCCAGCACGGTCCGGTTGACGTCGAGGGTCTCGTGCTCCTGGGCGTAGTACCCGAGCTTGAGGCCGTGTCCGTCGATGATCTCGCCGGTGTCGGCCTTCTCGATCCCGCCGAGGATCCGCAGCAGGGTGGTCTTACCGGCGCCGTTCAGCCCGAGGACGACGACACGCGAGCCCTTGTCGATCGCGAGGTCGACGTCGGTGAAGATCTCCAGCGAGCCGTACGACTTCGACAGCTCGCGCGCCATCAGCGGCGTCTTCCCGCACGGGGCCGGGGTCGGGAACGCGATCTTCGCGACCCGGTCCGCCTGGCGCTCGTCCTCCAGCGAGGACATCATCCGCTCGGCGCGGCGCAGCATCTGCTGGGCGGCGGCCGCCTTGGTCGCCTTCGCCCGCATCTTGTTCGCCTGGTCGACCAGCTGGGTGGCCTTCTTCTCCGTGTTCGCGCGCTCGCGCTTGCGGCGGCGCTCGTCGGTCTCGCGCTGGGTCAGGTACGCCTTCCAGCCGACGTTGTAGACGTCGATCTCGGCCCGGTTCGCGTCCAGGTGGAAGACGCGGTTGACGGTCTCCTCGAGCAGGTTCACGTCGTGGCTGATCATGATCACGGCACCGGCGTACGACTTGAGGAAGTCGCGCAGCCAGATGATCGAGTCGGCGTCCAGGTGGTTGGTCGGCTCGTCCAGGAGCAGCGTCTCGGCCTGCGCGAACAGGATCCGGGCCAGCTCGACGCGGCGGCGCTGACCACCGGACAGGGTCGCCAACGGCTGGCCGAGGACGCGGTCCGGCAGGCCGAGGTTGGCCGCGATCCGGGCCGCCTCGGACTCCGCGGCGTACCCGCCGGCGGCGTGCAGGTCGGCCTCGGCGCGCTCGTACCGGCGCATGCCCTTGGCGCGGGTCTTCTCGTCGGCGCTGGCCATCGACTTCTCCGCGCTGCGCAGGCGGCGTACGACGTCGTCCAGCCCGCGCGCGGCCAGGATCCGGTCCCGGGCCAGTACTTCGAGGTCGCCCGTCCGCGGGTCCTGCGGCAGGTAGCCGATCTCGCCCGACCTGGTCACCGAACCGCTCGCCGGCAGGCCTTCGCCGGCCAGGATCTTGGTCAGGGTCGTCTTGCCGGCGCCGTTGCGGCCGACCAGCCCGACCTTGTCGCCGGGGCCGACCCGGAACGAAGCAGGCGCCAGCAACTGCCGGGCACCGACGCGAACCTCGAGATTGGAGACAGTGATCATCGGGGTTCGCAGGCGTCCTTACGCTGGGCTACGGGCTGACGAGGCGGGCCACGGCGGTGTCGCGGCACGCCGAAATCCCCCGCTCTCAGGTCTAGTGTATGTGGCGTGAAATTCAATCCGGATGCGGATCTCGACACCAGTGGCGTCGAGGACACCCGCGGCAGTGGCGGCGGACGCGGTGGCGGCCTGCCCGGCGGGGTGATCCCGGTCGGCGGCGGCATCGGCGGCATCATCCTGCTGGTCGTGATCCTGTTGCTGACCGGCGGCCTGCCAGGCGGAGGTGGCAGCGACCAACCCGCCGCGCAGAACACGGCACCCGGCAACCTGAGCTCCTGCAAGAAGGGCACCGACCTGCAGTCGAACTCGAACTGCCGGTTCGTCTTCTACCAGAACTCGATCGAGAGCTTCTGGGCCGCGGAACTGCCTCGGCGCGGAAAGAAGTACACCCGCGCGCCGATGCGGGTCTTCGACGGCTCGGTGAACACCGGCTGCGGCCCGGCGACCAGCGCCGTCGGCCCGTTCTACTGCCCGCCTGACATGCGGGTGTACCTGGACCTCGGGTTCTTCGAGACGCTGCAGACGGACCTCGGCGCGCGTGGCGGCGAGTTCGCCGAGGCGTACGTGATCGCGCACGAGTACGGGCACCACATCCAGAACCTGTACGGCATCCTCGACCGGATCAAGACCCGCAACGGCCCGACCTCGGACTCGGTCCGCTCCGAACTCCAGGCCGACTGCCTGGCCGGCATCTGGACCAACCACGCCACCACGGTCCCGAACAAGAGCGGCCAGCCGCTCATCACCGAACTCTCCGACGACGACATCGCCCGCGGCCTCGACGCCGCCGCCTCCGTCGGCGACGACCGCATCCAGCAGAAGACCCAGGGCCAGGTGACCCCGGAGTCCTTCAGCCACGGCACCGCCGCCCAGCGCATGAAGTGGTTCCAGAAGGGCATGGACTCCGGCGACATGACCGCCTGCGACACCTGGTCCGCCAACCCCCTCTGACCGGCCAAGCAGAACCGCCCCGCAGTCAGTGCTGCGGGGCGGTTCTTGTTTGCTGCTTCGGTTGCTGCGGGTCAGGCGACCTTGGCGGGGCGGTGGTAGCCGGGGAGGAGTTCGTCGACGAGGGCGTCGGTCTCGGCTTCCGGGCCGCGGGGGGCGCCGTGTTTGGCGAGGGCGGCGTACATCTGGCCGGCGACGTTGGTGACGTCGGCCGTCGTACCGAAGTGGGACGCGAGGCGGAGCGTGGCTCGCCACAGTTCTTCCGAGGCCGGCGAGAAGCTCAGGCCGGTCTGGAGGGCCGTGCGGGCCAGGTTGCCGTCGTTGTGGCTGAGGGACGCCTCGGCGAGCCGCAGTGCGGCGTCGACGACAGCCTCGGCCATCCGGCGCTCGATCCCCGACGCGGCGAGCCACGAGTAGCGGCCGCCGGGCAGGTTCGACCAGGCGGGACCGTGGACCAGGCTCAGCGCCGTCGACAGCGGACCACGCGGGTCGTCCACCATCGTCGCCTGCTTCGCCAGGGTCCGGAACACGTCCCAGTCGACCCGCACGACGCTGCGGTTCAGCATCCAGCGGCCCGACTCGTCGGCGTACATGGCGTCCACCCCCACCCACCGGCGAGTGTGCTCCAGCGCGGCGTCACGCAGCTCCTCGCTGATGCCGCGCGGCCAGATCGCACCGGCGAGCACGTTCGGGTGTACGCCGTAGTCCTGGCTCGCGAGGAACGCGATGATCTCCGTCGACAGCGAGACTCGGCCCTCGTCGATGACACCGCGGGCGTCGACCTCGACCGGACCGAGCAGGTCGACCTCGACCGGAGCCGGCTGGCTGAGATCGGTGGTCGAGAACTCGTACGCCGGCATGTCCTGCTCCGCGCGCCGCTTGTCGCGCGCATCCACCTCGGCCGCGTCGAACAGCGCGACCAGGTCGGCGAACTGCTCCGGGTTGACGCTGTGCGCGTCGACCTCGAGACCGAGCAGCCGGCAGACGGCCTGGTTCTTCTCGTCCACGACGAAGCGCCACGGCGAGTCGATCACGTCGCCGACCACGACGACCGCGATGCTGCGCTGGGCGTCCGCGGCGAGCCGGTTCAGCTGGTCCTGCTCCTCCGGCGACGGCGGCGCGGACACGAAGATGATCTCCGAGCCCCACAACGCCGCGTCCGGGTGCGTCATCCGGGCGTTCGCGACCGAGTCGACGTTCCGCCGCTGGCACGCCTGCACCTGCGCCTCGGTACGCCGGGCAACCTCGCTTATCGCGTCGTCGAGACGGATCCAGTAGCTCAGCCGCGACGGCGCCAGCGACGACAGGTCGTCGCCGAACCCGACCATGCTGATGTGGGCGCCCTCGGACCACAGGTTGGTCGCCAGCTCAACAGCGAGCGAACCGACCACGTCGCGAGACGCATTGGTCACGCCGCCGAACGAGACGATCCCGTTCGCAGTGTCGAGGTCGATCAGCACCGTGGCGCCATCGGCGTTCTGGCCGACCGTGACCAGCGTCGGGTACGGCGCGGGCGCGTTCACCTCGCCGCTCGGACCGTACGCCCGGCGCAGCGTCCAACGGGTGCCTTCGGCAATCGCCTGCCACGGACCGGGCGGCTCGGGCTGAGTCTCGTACGGGTCGAGCACCAGCGTCAGCGCCCGGTCGGTCACCAGCGCGGCGACCACCTTCGGCATCGGCCGCTGCAGCTGCGTCATGTCCGCGCCGAGCTTGCGCAGCGCGTTGTCCACGAACTGCGCGGTCGGGACATCCGACGCGAGCCGCAGGCTTACCTCGGTCTGACGGTGACCCGCAGCCTTCGGGCCGGGACCCTGCGCCCAGCCGCGGCGCCGCTTCAGCGCCAGCGCCAGGCCCGCCGCGAGCAACGCAGCACCGAAGCCGTAGATACCGGCCTGCTGCAGGTTGATGCCGCCGTCGTCGGTCGCGACCGGCGTCGCCTCGGGCACCTGCACACCGCCACCGGCGGGCTCGCCCTTCCCAGCCTGCCCCGTCCCCGGAACGTGCGGCTCGACGGAGACGCTCGGCTCCCCCGGCTTGACGTTCTTCGCGCCCGGGTCGCTCTGGCTGGTGCCGATGACGATCGACGAACCCGGCTCGATGCCCTGCTCGGAGTACCGGGTCGGGCTGCTGGTCTTCGTCTCGGTCTTGCCGCCGGCCTTGGTCTCGGTCTTCGCCTTGACCGTGGGCTTGACGGCCGTGCGGGTCTCGGTCGTGGTCTTCGTGCTGACCGTGGTCTTGCCCGTGCGGTCGTCGATGCTGACGCGCACCGTGTGCACACCCGGACCCTTGGCGTCGCTCGGCAGTCGCACCTGCCAGCCCGGCATGATCAGATCGGGGTTGGTCAGCCGGCGACCGTCGGGCTGAAGCTTGTTCTTGTTGAGGTCGTAGATCTCCTTGTACCGGCGACCCTCGCCCAGGTACCGCTCGGCGATGTCCCACAGGCAGTCGTAGTTGCGTCCCTGCGGCGGACGGACCTCGGTGTACTTGATGACCTGACCCTGATGGTCGTGGTTCGTCCGTACGCCGGTCGTCGTCTTCTGGTTGCCCGCGAGGATCTTGCTGGCCGCCTCGGTCTGACGGAACTGCGACGTCGAGCTCTGCTCGCTCCCGTGCCGTGCCGACACCGAGGTCGGCGCGGCCGGGCCGGAAGTGGTGACGGCGCTCGCGACCGGCAGGCTGACGCCCGCGCCGGCGGCGATCAGTACGACGGTGCCGATCAACCGGCGGGCGATCGTCTGCGAACCGCCGCCGAACGGGATATGTGGAGACAGGCCGTGGCCGCGGATCTCCGCGACGGCTTCCGCGATCAGGCAGATGACGAAGTGCAGCCAGGCGACCCAGATGACGAACGCGATGATGCCGAGGACGGTGCGGATGCTCAGCTCGTCGAGCAGCATGCTGCTGGTCGGCATCTTGTCCGGCCACGGAGTCCCGAAGAACCGCAGCAAGATGTACGGCACACCGCCGACGATCGCCAGAATCGCGAGCAGCGCGACGAACCCCTTCAACCGGTCCGCGCCCGGACTCCCCACCCGCCGCTGCGGCAACCGCGCCGCACGCACCGGCTCATTCGTCCTTACCATCGCTCCTCCATACCCCCACCATCAACCACCAATGGCCTGCGCTTCCTGAACCGGAAGCCGCTGGACCGCCGTCACGTTCGCCTGCCCGATCGGCTGCCAGCCGCCTTGGCCCTTACCGACCCAGTACGACACTTCCCACGTGATCGTCAGCTTCACGGTGTACATGTCATCGGGCTGGTTCGCACTGGATCGCTTGTATGTGTGCTTGCACGTGTTGATCTGATGGAACGGATCCTGGGTTTCGTCATACCCGTCCGGATCGTCCTCCGGAGTCACACCCATCGCGCACTTGAACGGCTTGGTCCCGTCCCCCGGATCGATCGTCATCTCGACGACCAGGCCGCGCATGGTCAAGTTGTGCGTCGGGTCGATGTACCCGCTGTACTTGCCGGGATCCTTCTTCGGGTCGGCCTCTACCTTCGAGCTGTCCGCCGTCAGCGAGAAGAAGGCCGGCACGTTGACCCGAGGCGTGAACGTCGGCATGACCACCAGCGCCGGGGGTGGATAGCTGCTCCTGAACTGGTGCCAGAAGGGCTCCATGTAGTTCGGGAACGGGCACTGCGCCTCCTCCACCGGACCGACCGGGACATATGCGCGCTCCAGATGCGCGTTGTCGCCACCGTCGTAAGTGTCGAGGTTGTAGTCGGTGATCGTGATCCGCATCACCCACTTCTTTCCCTCCGGTGCCTTCGGCAGCCGGATGCCGTCCGGGATGTCGAAGTCACGGCATGGGATGAACGGCTTGCCGCCGAGTCGCTCCCGCCAGGTGGGTGGGGGCGTGCTGTTTCCGGTCGGGATGTAGGCCGAGCCGTTGCTGCAGTACGCGCCGAAGCCGATCGAGTTGACGTACATGCTGCAGACCGAGGTGCCTGTTTGGATCGTCTCCGCGGACGCCGTGGTGACCGGGCCGGCCATGAGTAGTGCGAGGACGGCGCTCAGGACCAGCAGTCCGCGGCCCACTCGGTTCTGCATCCTCACTCCCCAGATTCGACAGCTCTTCGGCAGGTTATCTTCGACCAGGTGCATCATGCCCGTTGCTCAATGCCCCGTCACCTATTCGGAATGTGAATTCACGGGTTCCGATCTAGGCCGGATAGTGCACGCGCGCACAGTTCACGCCTTTCGGTGTAGCCAACCGGTACGGCAGCCAGCCGATGCCGGTCTGGATCATCTCGATCACCTCGGGCGAGCCGTTCGGCGTCACCACCGTCCACTGCTTCGCCTTCGGGTCCCAGTACTGCGTCCGCTGCGAACGGCACGTCTGCACCGCGACCGTGCCGTCGGCCGTGCGCTTCGCGCCGACGATGACCACGCTGCCCGGGGGCTTCATGATCCAGCCATTGCGCTGGGCGTCGTAGATGCCTTGCGACACGTCTGAGTAGAAGTACGACGGGAACTTCTTCCGCAGGACCGTGTCGTCCTTCGACACCAGCGCCTGGAAGTACAGCGGGTAGCTGGTCACGAGGCCTTGGACGGCGGGGTTGGAGGCGAAGTTCCCGGCCTTGATGATGATTTGTGCTTTGGGTGCCGTGGTCGGCTTGGTGGTGGTGGCGGGCTGGGTCGGGGTAGTGGTGCTGGGCTCGGTGGACGGTGTGGTCGAGGGCGAGCTCGGGTCGGAGCCGCCGGCGGGGACCGGGAGGGTGCCGTCGTTGGAGTTCTTGCTGCAGGCACTCAGCAGCAGGACGGCGGCCAGCAAGGCGGGGAGGGTGAACCTACGCACGGGAGGCAATCCTTTGGTCTCTAGCGGCCGGGCGGCTTGGTCGTTGACGGCGGCTCCGTAGTGGACGGGGGTTCGGACGGATCGCGGGACGGCGGCGGTGAGGAGTTGGTGTCCGGGGGCGGCGTGACGTTCGGCGAGCAGGTGGCGGGGAACGGGAACGGCGACAGGGTCCAGGTCGGGGTCGGTGAGCCGACGGTCCAGGTCGGGCAGGGCAGGTCGATCGTCGGCGGGTGGGCGATGGAGGTCGGCGCGCCGGGGCCGTCGGTGGTCGGGTACACCGAGATCGGCGGGATCGTCGGGCTCTCGTCGGCCTTCTCGATACCTTGCTCGGCGTGCGCCTGACCGGTGCCGCTCGCCTTCAACGACGTCTTGCCGATCAGGCCGAGGAACGTGGTCTTGTTGGCGATGTCGACCTGGATGTCGACCTCTTTGTCGGTCAGCGTGGTCGGACCGCAGGAGGTGACGGCCGGGTCGTTGTTGCGCACCTGCGCGCAGAACCCGGAGATCGCGGTGGCCGCCTTCGTGGTGTCGATCTTCGCCTCGGCGACGTTCAGCTGGATCGCCGCGGCGCCGACGCGAGCGGCCTCCTGGGCGTACCCGACCGCGCGGGACCGTGCGCCGAGCTGACGCCCGCCGTCGATCACCAGGCCGGCCAGCGTGAAGATCATCACCGCGAGGATCGCGACCGCGGGACTCAGCGCGCCGCGGGAGAACAGCCGATGGTTGCCAGGGGCATCGATCCGGAAGAACTCGACCACCCGCGAACGGTGCCGTTCAGGAGCCGTCACCGCGCACCCCCCGGTACGGGTCGAGGGACGAGGTGAAGCGTTTGGTGATCGTGGTGTCGCCGCCGAGTCCGAGCAGCCCCAGATCGCGATAGTTGATCGTGCAGGTGACCTCGACCGACAACGGCGACCCGGCTACGAACCCGGTGGTGATCGAGCCGGACGCGGAATCCTTGCAGGACTTGATCGCCTGGCCCATCGTCGTACTCACGGCCTCGTCCACCCGGGTCTGGGCCTCGGGCAACGACCGCGCCTGGCTGGCGCTGCGGGCTCCGTCCCGCGCCGCGCTCTCCAGCAGCGACGACGTCTGGAAGTACCGCCCGCAGGCGAGCAGGAACATGAACAGCAGGAGCAGCACCGGCGCGAGGATCACCATCTCCAGCGCCATCGTGCCGCGCTGCCTGTGCTGCCCGCGCGTCCCCAGTTTCATCCTCACGCTCACTTGTCGGCTTGGAACTGTTCGATCTGGCCGGTGGCGGTCCGGCTCACCTTCAGTTTCAGTCCGGGGACCAGCGAGACGGTGTCCCCGGTGACGGTGAACGAGACCGAGCCTTCCGGGCTGTTGTACGCCGGGAACGGGACCTCGGTGTGCTGCAACGTCGTACCGCCGAGCTGTGCCGCGTACGACTGGATGTCCGACCGCACCTTCTCCCCCACCGCGGTGGTGTAGACGGTCGGCTGCACCAGCCGGAGCCGGGACACACCCTCTTCCGCGGCGTTCAGTGCGACCGAACGCCCGTACAGCCACAGCGCCGTCTGGATGGACAGGAAGATCAGCGTCAGGATCGCCGGCGCGAGGATGGCCAGCTCGAGTGTGCTGACTCCTCGCTCCGACCGTCTGCGCCGCAACTTCAGCCGGCCCGAACGCATACCTGCGACCGTCAGCTGCCCGTATCGATATCGGCGGTGTGCTTGCTGATGACGCGCTTGACCACTACGCCGATCGCCAGTGCGGCGACGACCAGGATCCCCGAGATGATCGCCCACTCGAGTGCGGAGGCGCCCAACTCGGTGTGCCCCTGTCGCGCCCGGGCCCGCTGGGCCTGCGCCCGTGCGAGCGCGTAGCGGGCCATGGTCCGCCAGAACATCAACTCCGAGGTCATCCGATTGCCTTCCAGATCGTGAGGCCGAAGGAGGCCTCAGTATGCCCTGTACGACGGGCTACGCCGCCTCGCGGATCCCGTGCCCTGGTCACTGTTTTCCCTAACTTCCGAGGATGGCCACTCCGGCCGGGAAGGCCAGGAACAGGAAGAATGCCGAGATCATGACCAGCTGCGCAACCAGCATCGACTGAGAGCGCTCACCCGCCTTACCTTCCACGTCCGCCAGCTCCTTGCGCCGCAGCGATGCCGCCCGCGCGAGCAGCGACGAGCGGATCTTCGCGCCCTCGTCGCCCGCCAGCGCCAGCGCCGACGCGAGGTCCCGCAGCTCCTCGACACCGAGGTCCTCGCCCAGCAGTGCCATCGCGTCCCAGGGCGTGATCCCGATCAGTCGCGCGTTCGCGAGCGCCTGCCGGATCCGGGCCATCGCCCAGTGCTCGCCGATCGTCGACGCGGTCATCAGCGCCTCGGGCAGGCCGCGGCCGCCGGCCAGGTTCATCGCGACCAGGTCGAGGAAGCTGCCGACCACATGCCGGAAGTCGCGGCGCCGCTTCTCCGCCTCCTGCCGCAAGGCCAGGTCGGGCAGGAAGAACGCCAGCACCACGAACGCCAGCGTCACGATCGCCGGCGCCGCGCCCGGTGCGGCGAACCCGATCGCGGAGAACAGGAACAGCACGATCGGGATCAGGATCAGCGCGCCGAGTGCGAAGAACACCTTGGTGGCGAGCATCGCGGCGAACGGCTGGTTCATCACCGCGAGGTCGCGGCGGAGCTTGCCGAACGCCCAGCCGCGCGCGTTCGCCTCGGCCTCGAGCCGTCGGCCCAGCGTCTCCCGGGCCCGGTCGACGCCGCCGAGCACGCGCTCGCCGGCCGCGCTCGCCGTTGCGCCACTCGTGTACCCGCCGCGCCCGGCGTCGATCCGCGCGATCGTCGACAGCACGTTGGTCCGCGGCTTGATGAAGATCCGGATCGCGACGTACACGCCGAGGCCGGCCAGGCCGCCGGTGATGAAGGCCCAGGTCATCCGCTCACCGTTTCCATCCGGTCGTCACCGGGCCGGCTCAGCCGGCCGTCGGCGCTCATGCCGATCAGGAACCGCTCCGGCACCTCGATCTTGGCCAGTCGCCGCAGCCACAGCAGACCGAGCGCGTACAGGCCGATCACAACGGTCAGCACTGCCTGCCCGATGAAGCTGCGGTACGGCGCCATGTACGTCGGATTGAACAACACCAGGCCCGCCGCCATGATCAGCGTGATCGCGACGACCACCTGCACGCTGCGCCGGGTGGATCGCCGTTCCGCCGCGACCTTCCGCCGTACGTCGAGCTCCTCGCGCGCCGAGTCCGCCAGCGCGCTCAGCACCTCCCGCAGACCGGGTCCGCGGAGCCGGGCGTTGAGCACCAGGGCCGCGACGATCAGGTCGGCGGACGGGTCGTTCAGGTCGTCGGCGAACCGCATAAGGGCCGACGGCAACGGTTCGCGGATGCGCAGCCTGTCGACGAGCAGGTTGAGGCTGGGCTTGACCGCGGGCGCCGCGTTGACCGCGGTTGCCGGGATCGCCTGCTCCAGACCGACCGCGCCGGCGATCGTGTCGCGCAGGGCTTCGGTCCACGTGGCCAGGGCGTCCAGCCGGTCGATCGCGCGACGTTCCTCACCGGTGCCGCCGAAGAAGCGGTCCGCCATACCGGCCAGCAGACCGAGCGCGATCGCGAGTACCAGCCAGCGGGTCACCACCAGCACGACCAGGCCTACCGCGATGCCGGCGCCGAGGCGGATCAGGTTCCGCCGGCTGCCGGCGCCGCGGTTGCGGAACAGGGACGGCGTCTCGTCCTTCGGCTCGGTGCCGCGGATCGCGACGATCAGCAGCAGCACCGCGCCGCCGACCACCGCCCCACACAGCAGCGCAAGCAGAGTCTGGTTGCTCATCGCCTCACGCCCACGTTCCGTGCACGAGCGGCTGGTACCCGAAGTGCTCGAGTTCGTCCATGCAGGCGATCGGAGCGTGCGCTGCGGCCCGACCGTCCGGTCCGGGGGCGAACACCTCGCCGGACAGCACCCGGCCGTCCCAGCCGGTCACCTCGCGGATGCTCTCGATGTACCGGCTGAGGCCGCCGCCGCGGGTGTAGTCGTTGTGCTTGCGGACGAACACGACGAAGTCGAGCGCACCGGCGATCAGCATCTGGGTGGCGTCCATCGGCAGCCGCTCCATCGCCTGGATCGCGTAGGTGCTGATCCGGTTGAACACCTCCATCGAGCTGTTCGAGTGGATCGTCGACAGCGAGCCGTCGTTACCCTGGCTCATCGCGTTCAGCATCGTCACGATCTCGTCGCCCAGCACCTCACCCACGATGACCCTCGAGGGGTTCATCCGCAGCGAGCGGCGGACCAGATCGGCCATCGTGACCTCGCCGACGCCCTCGGAGTTCGGCAGCCGTTCCTCGAACGCGACCACGTTCGGGTGCAGGTCCTTGAACTCCCCCAGCCCGAGCTCGAGCGAGCGCTCGACCGTGATCAGGCGCTCGTGCGGCGGGATCTCGTTGGCCAGCGCGCGCAGCAGAGTGGTCTTCCCGGAGTTCGTCGCGCCCGCGATCATGATGTTCTTCCGCGCCGCGACCGCGGCCCGCAGGAACGAGGCGATGTCATCGGTCATCGTGCCGTTCTGCACCAGGTCGCGCAGGAACACCTTGCCGAGTCGCGCGCGCCGGATCGAGACCGCCGGCCGCGACGTCACGCCCATCACCGCGGACAACCGGGAGCCGTCGGGCAGCCGCAGGTCCAGCTGCGGGTTGGCCGAGTCGAACGGGCGGCTGGTCAGGCCCGCATGCGCGGCCAGCACCTGGATCAGCTCGACCAGTTCCTCATCGCTCTCGGCCACCGGACCGGGCGTCTCCTCGCGGCCGTCGCCGTACTGCACGAAGACCTGGTCGCAGCCGTTGATGTCGATGTTCTCGACCTCGGGGTCGTCGATCAGCGGCTGCAGCCGGCCGACCCCGAACAGCGCGGAGTGGATCGCGCCGGCGATCTGCGCGTCGTCGTCCGGGGTCGGCGGCGTCCGGCCCTCGGCCAGCTCGTACCGCGCATGGTCCTCGAGCACCTGCACGATCAGAGACCGTGCGTACTCCCGCTCGTCCTCCGCACTCATCGGAGGTACGCCGTTCACCTGGTCGCGGCGACGCTGCTCGTTCAGCCGCTCCGCAACCTGCACCCGCAGCTTGCGCACCAGCTCCTGATCAGCGCTCATCGATATTCACCCGACGGGAAAGCCGCGTTGGCCATGTCGAAGTCCTGCGGCGGCGGTGCGGACACCAGGGATGCCATCTCCGCGGTGATGTCGGTCGCGGACCGGATCAGCGGGGTCTTGTCGAGACGACCGTGGCCGCGTCCGTCGAAGAACGCCGCACCGGCCGGGTCGTACGCCAGGTGCCAGCGGTGCCGCACCGGTACGGACATCGCGTCCAGCACGGTCCAGACCTGCTTGACGCCGTCGCGCCGCTTCGGGTCGGCGACGACGACCACTCCGAGCTGTGCGTCGACGTGGTGCGCCAGAGTGGACAGGCGCTCGCGCAAGTGCGCGACCGACGAGCCGGTCGCCGTACAGACCAGTACGACGAGCCGCGCGGACTGGATGACCGGCAGTTGCGGCGAGGACGCACCGATCCGGCCACAGTCCGCCAGTACGTCGCTGTTCTGCATCTGGTTGAACGAGATGCCCAGCGGATGCCACAGACCACCCATGCCGCCGACCTGCTCCGGCGAACGAACACCGAGCAGTACGTCGAGACCGCCGTCGAGCTGCTGGCTGTGCGCGAGGATCACCTCGTCGCCCAGGCCCTTGCGGCTCGCGGCGGCCAGGCTGACGAGGCCGCGGTCGGAGTTGAGCGCCGAACCACCCGGTCCGGTCATCCGGATCGCCACGTCGCTGCCGGCCGGGTCGCACTCGGCCAGCAGCACCTGCCGCGGCCAGAGCGCACCGATGACCAGACTCGCGGTGGTGACGCCGGGTGAACCCTTCGCGCTCGCGAATGCCACCAACGCCATCAGTTCGCCCCGCCGTTGCGCTCCACGTCGGTCTTGGTCCCCGGGGCCAGCTTCGCCACCATCAGCGACTTGGACGCCGCCGCGGCGCCGACCGTGGTGATCTGGTCGGACGGGATCAGCACGGTCACGTTCAGCGAGCTGTTCGCGCTGGTCTTGGAGTCCGTGATGGCACCCGCGCTCGAGGTCACCATGGCCGCCTTGACCAGCGTCAACGCCGACGTCCCGTCCTGATTGGCCGTGGGGACCCGGGTGATCGAGACGATGTCGCCGACGTCGAGCCCGTCCGACGGCGCGCGCCCGGCTTCCAGGCTGATGCCGACCAGGGCCGCGCCGGACGGGATCGGCTGCTGACCGTCCTTGCTGAAGTTCTCCGGCGTGACGAACTGGTCCTTGTAGAGCCAGGTAGTTGTGTAGCGGCCGAGGTATTTGCTCGCCTGGGACCACGGGATCAGACCACCTGTCGCACCGGCCAGGTCGCCGCGGGAGAGATCCTTCGCCTCGAGCTTGTGCCCGGGCGGGAGGCTGTCGGCGGAGATCGCCACGAAGTCGGAGCGGTTGCCGCTGTTCAGTGCGATCAACGCCGACCCGGCGGCACCGAGCAGGATCAGGATCACCGCGAGCGCGGCCAGGGCCGGACGCCGCTCCCGGCTGCTCGGGAGGCGGTTCGGGCCACCTGCCGATCGGCCCGCGGCCCGGGCGCCTTGGGAAGGGGTTCGCGTGGAGGACGAGAGACTCACGCGCCTACCGTAATGGCAGCTAGGTACCACTCGGGCCAGCAGGCCGGTGCCGTTATCGCGCCGCGACCCGCCTGCGTTCGAAGGTGGTCAGCAGCTCGTTGAAGGCGCCCGGACCGCCATATAATTGGTCTAGATAGGTGTACAGCGCGCGCAGCGCCTTGCCCAGGTCCTGCTGCCACCCGCTCTGGTGCTCCAGCCAGGTCATCAGCTCCCGTCCTTCGACGAGCGTGACCGCCGCGTTGACCGGCTGAACCAGCCGGTCACTCTCCGGATCCCCGACGCCGCTGGGCCCGCGGACCTCCCGGACCGCGTCCGCGAGTGCCTGCCGCTCGGCTCCGGTATAGACGTAGTCGAAGCCGGACTTCCCGTGCAGCTGATCGAGGTACGCACACAGCGCGGTGAACAGCTCAATGCCGTCGTACTCCGGGCCGTCGCCGGCGACGTGCCGTAGCCGGGCGACCATGCTGCGCGCCTCGGAGACGCTCCACTGCGATGAACCGAGCCGCTCGACCATGGATTCGATCCTAGGTGGGCGGTCCGGCGTAAATCGTTAACAGTTCGGGTGGTTCGAGTTGCTGGCGGGTAACCGATTGTTTGCTAGATTCCGGAACTAGGACGTCCTAGTGACAACTGGTGAGCATCTGGACACCCGACGAGAGGGGGCGAGTCGGCTGACCACACCCATTTCGTCTGCCGTCGATCCGACGACTCGCGCCCGTTGGGCAGTGGGAACCGCACTCGGGATCCTTCACCCGTCAGCCGTTCCGCTGCGTAACGGCAGGGTCTGGCTGACCGGTCGTGACGACATGGTCCCGGCGCACGTCATGCGGGCCCTGGAGGCGCAACTCGCTCGCCGGGCCGCGGACCGTGCCGCCGACGACCGTCTGCTGGCCGAGGCCATCTGCGTGCTCGGGGCCGAGGTCGCCCGCGCCCGCGGTCAGGTGCCGGCTCGCGGCGCGGTCGGAGCGCTCGACCAGTACTTGCGTGGCCCGGGGCTGGACCAGTCCCGCCGTGCCGAGGCTGAGGCGCTGCTCAGATACGCGCTGATCAGTGCCGCTCCCGATGACCCGGAGGCCGCAGCCAGGCTGGACCGCCTGCGCGGATCGGCGCGACCCGTCGCGCTGTCGACGATCGTGTCGGCCTCGGCGACGATCAGCCGCGATGCCCTCGTTGTCGGCGTGAACGGGCCCGTGAACGGGCCACCGAACCCCTCGGCCGGCCGGCGACATCGCGCTCCGGTCGGCAGCAACCACAGACGTGCCGAAGGTCGGCGGGTCTGGACCTCGCAAGTTCACGGCACGGGCCTGGTGACCGGTGCCGGCGGACGACCGAGTAGCCAGACCGATCTGACCGGGTCCGGTGCGTTGACGGCTCTTGCCGCGATGAACCAGGTGGATCTGGCCGCCTCGGTGACCGATCAGCCGGTCATCGACCTGCAGAGGCAGCACGCGATCCTGCGGACGACGGTCACCGACGTACCGCAGTATGTCCGGGTCGAGATCGGGAAGACCACGCTCGGCGCGATGGCGCAGGGCATCATCCGGTCCGGTACGGCGGACGACCCGCACGTCCTGCAGATCTCCCCGCGGCTCGCGGACGAGCAGCTGCGTCACGTATGGACCCACCAGCTTTCCCTGCTGACACAGGAGATCGCGGCCGCGCAGGCGGACCGGCCGCACGGCGTACTTCGCCGGCTGAAGTCGGTCTTCGGCCACGAGCGGCGCGACCGCCGGCTCCACGCGGACCACGCGGCGTACCAGGTCATGGTGCGGGACTGGCAGCAGGCACGCGCCGAGACGCTGGCCAACGGCGCGCCGAGTGGGCCGCGCAGCCTGTCGGAGCTGGAACGCGACCTCAACGGACTGGCCAGGACCATCCGGCGCCACGGCGGACTCGAGCCTGTTCTGCCTTGGTCCGCCGAGGCGATCGCAGGACCCGACGCAACGGCCTTCGGCATCGCCGCAGCACGCGCAAACGAGCGGCCGGCGCCGCACTCGGTCGCGCACCTGCGCGAAGAGGTCCTCACCCAGATCCAGTCGCTCGAGTCCTCGGTCACCGAGCTCCAGTCGCAGTCGGCCACCAAGGCGGAGACGGCGCTAGCCGCCGCAGAGTTGGCCGAAGAGACCAGGCGCAAGGCCGACACGGAGGAACAGGGCCTCGACGCCGGTGCCGCCGAACGCGCCCGGATGATGCGGGTCACGGCCACGGCCGCTGAGAACAAGTCCACCCGGCACAAGGAGATCCGCGACGCGTACGGCGATGCCGCGGCCGAGGCGCAGAAGGCTCTGAGGGCGTACCGGACGCTCCTCGACGGGATCGACTCGGGCGGATCGCAAGGCCAGCTCCTCGCGCTGGCCGACGCGGCGCGCAGTCAGGTCACCAAGTACGAGCAGAGCTACAAGGCCGCGATGCCGGTCGCGGATGTGCTGATGACCGGCACGCCCGAGGGTGCTCCGGTCACCCTGCCGGTCGACGTGATCAATGAGGAACTGACCGCGAGCGGCGCGTCGCGCCAGCTGCCTCGGACCGGGCCGCTGCCGCTGGAGAGTGCGGAGTACCGCCTGCTGCTCTCGCAGGACGGCATGGTGTTCCCGGTCCCCGGTGACGGGGATGGCAGCGTCTCGGAGATGCCCGAGGTCCGGGTCCGGATGCGCGCACGCAACCTCCGCGAGATCACCCGCCGCGACTTCGAGATGGCCGAGCAGATGTCCGGCACGCTCGGCGAAGGCGGTATCAGCGCAGGCACCACCGCTACGCATTCCGGCAGCACCACCGTCGGCCTGAACCTGCAGCCGATCCTCGCCATGGCCGCACCGGGTACGCCGCTGCACGCGGCCGCCCAGCTGACCAAGCCGAAGCTCGAAGTGACCCACGGCCACACTCTCGCCGACAACGCCGGCGAGACCGGGCACCATCAGCTCGGCTGGGTCAGCGTCCATCGTGGCGAGTCGCTTCTGGTGGAGTGGGACGGCATTCTCGAGGTGGAGGTACGCAACTCCCCCACCGAGCCCTGGTCACCGGTCCGGAGCATCGACGCCGGTCCCCAGCAGACCTGGGTCGCCAGTCCGTACACCGTGAAGCCACCGTCCAAAACGGTCACGCTCGCGGAGCTCGGCCACGCCCAGGACGTCACCGGCGAGTTCCCGCGCTTCACGATGGACAACGTCGACGGTCTGCGTGGCGTCGCGACAGACGTCATCAGGCAGGCACAGGAGCGGTACGGCGACCTGGACGAGGTCACCGCCAGCCACATCTCCGGCCTGATCGTGGCGGACACTCCACGGCTGATCCACGACATGAGCCGTCCGGGCGGTCTCACCCGGAGCTTCCGGGCCGCCGACAACAACGAGTACGAGCTCACCTGGGAGGTCACACCCGATTGGAGCGCTGCCGAGCTGATCGGCGAGTTCAGCTCTGAGATGGGGATGGAGAAGGTTCCGGTCGGCTTCCTCGGCGGCAACGCCAGCCAGACGTACGGCGCGTCCCTCACCGGCACCGGATCGCTGTCGTTCCCCGGCGTACGGGACGCGGCCCACCCGCTGGGCGCGGCGACGGTGCTGAACGATGTCGGTGGTTCTGGTGTGAACCTCTCGCCGAGCGTCTCGGCCGGGCGGAACGTGTCCCGGCAGGGCGGCCAGAACATCAGCAACACGACGATCTCGCCCGTCGTCCACCGCTTCATGGGGACCCAGGGCGTCAAGGTCCCGCTCCGGACGACCGCGACGCTGCGCCGGGTCGGCGACAAGAAACCCCCGATCGTCGTCAAGAGTCCTTGTACGGCGCACATGCGGGTGGCGGAGAACGACCTGCTCCGGGCCGGCGGGCGCGCGGATGCGAAGGCGATCCGTCGGGACGAGCACGACGCGATCCGGACCGACCAGGACGGCCGGGTGCTGCTGCGCAACGACCCGGAGCCGCCGACCGGCCCGCAGACGGCGCCGCCGTGGATGGGCCGCGGACCGAACCAGATCCGCGGCGTCGGCCAGGGGATGGTTCAGAACGTCGTCGGCGCGGACGATGCCTGTCATGACGCGCTGATGGGGCTCCAGGCGGAAGGCCTGGTGCCGGAGCTCGACGAGCACGACCGGCCACGCGGAGACCGGCCGGCGACCAGGTCCCAGCTCGCCAACTACGAGCGCGTCGTCCAGGCGATCAGTGCGGCGCGGCTCGCGGCGGGGATGAACGAGGCCTGCCAGGGCGGCCTGATCGTCGTACTCGAGGACCAGGGTTTCGCCGGCACACCGCGCTGGCGCCCGTTCCGGTTGACCGCCGACCAGGAGTACGACGAGAAGACCGGGACCTTCGTGTCCGAGGGCCGCGGCACGAGCACGAACGAGAACCAGGTGCCGCTCGGCATCAGCTCGGTGGCCTCCAGCCGGACGATCGGACGGAGCAGCTCGGTCCCGGTCTCCGCCGGGATCGAGGGCGGGATCGCACCGGCGAAGGGCATCCGCGGCTGGGCCGCCAAGCTCGGGGTGAAGGTCAGCCGGTCCGCGTTCATGCGGAACATGAGCTGGACGGCGGGACTCCGGATCAACCGGGTCACGCTGCGCGAGAGCACCGAACCGCTCGACCGGGTCAGGCAGAGGATCCGGATCAGGTTCGCGGAGATCACCGACGAGGGCGATGCCCCGCCGCTGGCCGATGTCCTCGGCAGCATGGAACTCGCCTACGACAGCTCGCTGGCCCGGGCCGCTGCACCGGTGTTCGCACAGAACCCGAAGGCTCCGACCGCGGAGGCCGTCCAGCAGGCGATACCCGTCGCCGTCGACGCGGGCAACGCGGCTGACGCGCTGGTCGACGCGATCCCGGCGATCCGTGCTGACTCCACCGCGCTGCCGGCGCTGCACGCGGCGCTGGCCCCGACCAGTCTGATCGCCAACCGCGAGTGGATGAACGGGACGTACAAGCCGACGTTCATGGTCGTGCAGGCGCCGGGCAATCCGGTCCACGCCTTCCGGGACGGCACGATCCTGCCGCAGCAGTACCAGGTGCAGATCCGCGGCGAGGCGGTCAGCCTCACCCATGTCGCGATGACCCAGCAGAACAGCGTCGACATCAACTTCACGATGAGCGACGTCGGGTACACCTCGGGGACGTCCACCTCCGGCGGCGTCAGCGGCAGGGCCGGCGGCGGCCCGGTCGCGGCCGACGGATCGGCGTACTCCGGAGGCGCGTCGCTCGGCCGGACCGGAGGTACTGCGCAATCGACCACGGTCAGCGAGACGTCGGGCGAAGAGCGTCTGCTGATCAATGCCGGCACGCACCATCAGTTCCTCGAGCAGTACCGGATGTTCGCGGACATCGTGCACAACGGGCAGGTCGTCAAGACTGTGCCGCTGCCCGATGCGACCGTGCAGAAGCTGATGGCCGAGCGGCGGGCGCTGGAGCTCTACGCGTCCAACAAGCTCGACCTGCCGCTGAGCGTGGTCAGCGATGCGGCCGAGCGGTACCTGAACGACAAGCTGCCGCTCAGTCCGCGCGTCCGTGGCGGCTTCGTCCGGCGCTACACGCTGGAGAAGCAGGGCGTCACCACTGGTCTGGCGGCGACGCACACGACCGAGCGGTTCGCTGCGAAGCTCCGCGCGGAAGGCCTCGCCGCGGCAGACCAGTACCGAACCGAGGACGAGAAGCTCACCGCGAGCATCGATCAGTCCGACGAGCTTGCCAGGACCGGCCGCACCATGCACGCCACCGGGGCCTACAAGGACAGCCTGGGCGCGGCCGAGGTCGAGAAGCTGGTGGTCATCTCCGGCCAGGTGACCCGCCCGGTCGACCTCGAACCACAGGTCGCGGCCCAGGTCGACGAGGTCGCACCCGGCCTGCGGAACGCGAGTCCGGTGCTGCAGGCCGGGCTGGACATCGCTCTGAAACCCGAGAACCTCAGCGGCCAGCTCGACGACATGCTCGGCCCGGCCGGGCTGGAGATCCCGCTCGAGGCGCCGCTCGACGGCCGGGAGCATCCCGACGTCATCGTGGTCGTGGTGCGGGCGCACTTCGAGGGCGATCTGACTGTCCGCGCGGTGCAGACCGACAAGGACGGCAAGCTTCTCCTCGACGAGCACGGCCGGCCGAAGCTGGCACCGGAACAGGCCGGTGGAGCCGAGCAGATGTACGACTACGAGGGGCGCGACCGGTCCGTGAGCAGGACCCGGTCGATCACCGTCGGCGCCGACGGCGGACTGCCCGGGCAGGGCGGTGTCAATCCGACCGGCGGTCTGTCGACCGACCTGACCACGACCGACACCCTGGGCGACGGTCACCAGAACACCAACATCCGTCGGCACGGCGACTTCGTCCGGAACCTTGCCGAGCGGAAGGTGGTCTTCACCACCGAGGTGGTCCGGCTGCACAACGCCGGCGCGGCAGCGATGACCAGCACCAGCGCGAAGCTGCGCCGGCTCGACCCGGACGTCCAGGTCACCCGGTCCGCGCCGCGCGAGCTGACGGCGACGCTCTACACGATGATGCCGGAAGGCGAGCTGAAGGACGGCCCGGCGCCGCAGACCGCTGAGCAGGCCGAGGAACGACCCGACCACCGCACGGTGCGGCTCCCGGAGGGCGCGATGCCGCTCCGGTCGGTGCCGTTCGGACGGGGTGAGAAGAAGCAGGACCAGCTGTTCGACAACCTGACCGCCGTACTGCGGCAGCGGCAGTTCCTCGGGCGGCGTGGTCTGGCCGACTTCCGGCACCTGATCCGGGCGACGCTCAAGCCGAGCGCGCTGAAGGCGAAGGTCGGGCGGCTGCTGGACGGCGGGATCGACCTGGTGCCGATGGCGCAGCCGGGCAACGGGAAGACGATGATCAACGTCACCGTCAACGCCACCCCGGTCGGCTGGGAGCTGGACGGCGACCCCTCGCCGGGTCAGGAGGGCCACGTCTGGCGTAGCCAGCGGGTGGCGCGCTCCGGCAGCTCCCGCAACCGTCGTACGCCGGTGACCGCGACCGGCGGGCTGGACGGCGGCATCGTGTCGGTCAGCGGCTCGATGGGCGAGCAGGTCAAGGAGCAGACCGGCGACGCGAACGGCACCCGGCTCGAGCTCAGCCGGTTCCTCGAAGGCCAGATGGTCACGGTCCGGATCCCGGTCGTGTACGACGCCACGATCCGCACCAGCACCGACAACGGCCGCGGCGAGCAGGTCACGAGGAAGACCACCCACGTGCCGAATCTGGCGAACGGCCAGCTGTTCGTGCGGATGCTCGCTCACCGCTACCTCGAAGGCCTCCGGCAACTGGAGCAGGGCGCAGAGCTGGATTCCGTGCTGGCGAATTCCCGGCTGCAGGCCGTGCCGGAGAAGCTGGGACGGCCGGACCTCGTGGCGACGGAGTACGCCGACGGAAAGACCGAAGGGGTGCACCAGCCGTACCGCCCCCTGCTGGCGGCGATCGACCGGGCACAAGCGACGCAGAAGCCGGTTGTGCTGCTGGTCAAGGAGGCCGACGGCACAGAGCGGAAGTACCAGGCGCTGCCCGGCGATCCCGCCCGCAACAGGCCTCCGACGTTGCTCGGCGTGAACGACGGTGGTTTCGCCTCCGCGTTCGCGACGCTGAATCCGCAGCTGGCACGGATGGCCGAGGGCCGGGTCGACCTGCGCGAGCTCTACAACACGTCGCCGCCGGACGGCAGCTTCAGCGGCAAGGTCGCGGCCGAGCTGGAGAAAGCCGGCGTACCTCGGGATGTGCTGAAAGCGCTCGACTACACCACCGCCGCGCACACGATGACGCCGGCGGCCGCTCCGGCCGCGCACCATCCGCCAGGCGGCCGAACGGTTGCACCGACCGGCCACGGACAGACGATGACCGGACTTTGAAGGCGATGATTTCGGGCGATCGAGAGGGGCGGTATGGCATTCGCGGTGGCGCGGACCCGGGACGAGGCGCAGCTGTATCTGGAGCTGCACCCCTGCCCGGACTGCGGGTCGATCGACGCGCCGTGGGAGCAGGCGCTGATCGAGGTCGACGGTGAGCTGACCTCCAGCTACGCCGCGATCTGTCCCGGCTGTAACGCGCAACGCGAGTACCTGTTCGGTCTACCGGTTCGGGAGACGCCGGTGCGCGACTGGCCGACGTTCGGCGGATCGGAGCCGTCGGAGGTGCTGGACGCGGGCCAGTGGCTGGAGGTCGCCGACACTGCTGCCTCGGAAGTCCCCCCGGATCCCGCGGAGGCCGGTAAGGTGCTGGCCGTTGCGCGCGCAGCCGTGGACGAGGTGATCAAGTTCGTGCCGCCCGGTGCGGACGCCGTACCGCAGGACGGGTTCTGGACGCGGGAAGGTGGTGCGGTCCGCGATGCTGACCCGGGGCGGTTCCGGCTCGAGCGGTTGCTGATAGCGCGGGACACGTACGACGAGCTGGGCCGAGAGCTAGGAGCGAGATAACCGATGCTGACCGCCAGGACCCTGACCGAGGCCCAGATCTATGTGAGCCTGGTGACCGCGGCCGACCCGGAGGCCCCCGCGGTCGTGCCGGCCCGGCCCGAGCCGGGAGTCAACGTCACCGAGGGCCCGGACGCGTGGGTCTTCGCGTCGCAGGCCGGCGAGATCACCATCCCGTACGCCTCGGAGCGCGCGGCCACCGCTGTCGGCGCGCGGTTCGGTCTGGGCAAGTCCCAGCTGATCGACGCGGCGCAGTGGGCGATCGTCTCCGCGTCGTTCGCCCGCCGGGCGCTGGACGCCGACATGGCCTACACCGGCGCGCCGGACCAGGACCGCACCATCGTCGAGCTGAACTGGGAGTTCGCCGCCGACGCGGTCAGCGAGGCGATCAAGTTCCTGCCCGACGGCGCGGACGAGGTCCCGGACGCGGACATCTGGTCGGAGTACGGCGCGGCGGCGAAGGCCCGCCACCCGCATCTGGTCAGCCGCGCCAAGCTGCACGACGACCTGGAGTACTACCGCGGCACGCTGGAGGATTTCCGCGCGCTGTACAAACGATCCTGACGTGACGAAGGCCACCATCGAGTGAACGCCTAGGCCGACTGATCCACGTCGATCCGGATCGCCAGCGCGTCGACGCCGGCCTGCTCGAGCACCTTCTGCTTCGGATCCGGTACGCCGAGGAACGGCGGCCGCACGATCCCCGGCAGGTCCTTCAAGCGCGGATCCTCGAGCACGGTGTCGACAGCACGCCGGTCTCCCCCGCACACCAGGACGTCCAGCCGCGCCGGCGCCAGGATCCGTACGGCGACCTCCGTCGCGGCCGCGAACGCCTCGCGGGCCTGGTTGTCCCGCCGGCGCGCGTACCGCTGCTGCGACCAGCCGCCCGCCTTCGTCGTACCCTGCACGTGCCGCGAGCCGACCTTCGAGTCGAGCAGCTTGCCCCCGGCAAACACTCCGGCGCCGTACCCGCCCCGGCGTACGAGCAGTACGCCGAGACGCCGCTCGGCCAGCACATGCGCGACGAGCCCCTCGCGGGACAAGACCGCGAGGGGCTCGAAGGGCACCGTGACGACGGCGGTCGAGCCGTCCTCGGCGGACAACGTGACACTGGTCGGCGTCACGTCGTACCGCACCGCGCCATGGCGCTCACCGAAGCCGTCCAGCCACCTGTCCAGTCGGCCCGGCGCTACCGAAACCGTGCGACTCACACGTTGAAGCCGAGAGCACGCAACTGGTCGCGGCCGTCGTCGGTGATCTTCTCCGGGCCCCACGGCGGCATCCAGACCCAGTTGATCCGGAAGTCGTTGACGAGACCGTCCAGCGCCATCCGGGTCTGGTCCTCGATCACGTCGGTCAGCGGGCAGGCCGCCGACGTCAGCGTCATGTCGATGATCGCCGTGCTGGTGTCGTCGACGGTGATGCCGTAGATCAGGCCCAGGTCGACGACGTTGATGCCGAGCTCAGGGTCGACGACGTCCTTCAGCGCCTCGGTGACGTCCTCGACCTTGGCCGGAGTCGTGCCAGGCTGGGCAGCCGCGGCCTCGAGGTCGACCTCGGGGAGCTCGATCTTCTCGTCGGTCTGGTCAGGCATTCTTCACTCCTTCTCCTGCTGCGAGGGCCTGGGCCGTGGCATCGCGCCACGCCGACCAGCCCAGCAACGCGCATTTGACGCGGGCCGGGAACTGCGCGACGCCGGCGAACGCGACACCGTCCTCCAGTACCTCTTCGTCCGGCTCGACATTCCCCCGGCCCTGCATCAGCTCGAGGAACTTCTCGTACGTCGCCATGCCCTCGGACACCGGCTTGCCGATCACCAGGTCCGACATCACCGACGTCGCCGCCTGGCTGATCGAGCAGCCGACGCTGCTGTGCGTGACGCCCTTGACGGTGTCGCCGTCGAGCTCGACCCGGAGCGTGACCTCGTCCCCGCAGGACGGGTTCACGTGGTGCACCTCCACGTCGTACGGGTCCGCGAGGCCCGCGTGGTGCGGGCTGCGGTAGTGATCCAGGATGATCTCCTGGTAGAGGTTGTCGAGCTGCATATCAATCCACCTTGAAGTACTTGCGCACGAATCCGAGGCCGTCCACGAGCGCCTCGATCTCCTCGGGGGTCGTGTACAGATAGAAAGACGCTCTGGTCGACGATTGCATTCCGAACCGCTCGTGCACCGGACGCGCACAGTGGTGCCCGGCCCGTACGGCGATGCCGCGGGTGTCCAGCACGGTCGACACGTCGTGCGGGTGGACGCCGTCCAGCGCGAAGCTGATCGCACCGCCGTGGTCGGCGGCTTCCGTCGGTCCAAGGATCTTCAGACCGGGAACGGTCTTCAGCCCCTCGAGCGCGTACTCGACGATCGCGTGCTCGTGGGCAGCGATCTTGTCCATGCCGATCCCGGACAGGTAGTCGACGGCCGCACCGAGCCCGACGGCCTGCGCGATCGGCGGCGTACCGGCCTCGAACCGGGCCGGCGGAGCGGCGTACGTCGAACCGGTCATCCGGACGATCTCGATCATCTCGCCGCCACCCAGGAACGGCGGAAGCGAGGCGAGCAGGTCGTAGCGGCCCCAGAGCACGCCGATGCCGGTCGGGCCGACCACCTTGTGGCCGGTGAAGGCCAGCAGGTCGGCGCCGAGCGTCGAGACGTCGACCGGGAACTGCGGGACGGCCTGCGACGCGTCGACGACAACGGTCGCGCCGACGGCGTGCGCCTTCGCGGCGATGTCACTGATCGGGTTGATCGTGCCGAGCGCGTTCGAGACCCAGGTCAGCGCGACGACCTTGGTCTGCTCGGTGAGCAGCTCGTCGATGTTCGACAGGTCGAGCCGGCCGTCCTCGGTCACGCCGAACCACTTCAGCGTCGCGCCGGTCCGCTCACAGGCGAGCTGCCACGGGACGATGTTGCTGTGGTGCTCCATCTCGGAGACGACCACGACATCGCCCGGCTTCAGCGACGCGCCGAGCGTGTGCGCGGCGAGGTTGAGCGCCTCGGAGGCGTTCTTGGTGAAGACGATCTCGTCCCGCGACGGCGCGCCGATGAAGGCCGCGACCTTGTCCCGGCCGCCTTCGTACGCCGCGGTGGCCTCGGCGCCGAGCTGGTGCATGGCCCGGGCCACGTTCGCGTTGTGCTTGAGGTAGTGGTCCTCGATCGCCTGCACCACCTGGCGCGGCTTCTGCGACGAGTTCGCCGAGTCCAGGTAGACCAGCGGGAAACCACCGGCCAACTCGCGCGACAGGATGGGGAAGTCCGCCCGGACCGACTGCAGGTCCAGCGGACTGCTGAATGTGGTCCGGGCGTCGGTCACTTCGCGCCTGCCTTCAGGAACCGCTCGTAGCCGTTGGCCTCGAGCTCCTCGGCCAGCTCCGGGCCGCCCTCCTCGGCGACGCGACCGTCGACGAACACGTGCACGAAGTCCGGCTTGATGTAGCGCAGGATCCGCGTGTAGTGGGTGATCAGCAGAACGCCCTTGTCGCCCTGGGCGGCGAACCGGTTGACGCCCTCGGAGACGATCCGCAGCGCGTCGATGTCGAGGCCGGAGTCGGTCTCGTCGAGGATCGCGACCTTCGGGTTCAGCAGCTCCAGCTGGACGATCTCGTGCCGCTTCTTCTCACCGCCGGAGAAGCCCTCGTTCACGTTGCGCGTGCCGAAGTCGGCGTCCATGTCCAGGTCGGCGAGCGCCTTGTTGACGTCCTTGACCCAGGTGCGCAGCTTCGGCGCCTCGCCGTCGATCGCGGTCTTCGCGGTCCGGAGGAAGTTCGCCACCGAGACACCGGGCACCTCGACCGGGTACTGCATGGCCAGGAACAGGCCGGCCCGGGCGCGCTCGTCGACGGCCATGTCCAGCACGTTCTCGCCGTCCAGCGTCACCGTGCCGCTGGTGATGTTGTACTTCGGGTGCCCGGCGATCGAGTACGCCAGCGTCGACTTGCCGGAGCCGTTCGGGCCCATGATCGCGTGCGTCTGACCACCGGCGATGGTCAGGTCGACGCCGCGCAGGATCTGCTTCGGGCCGTTCTCGGTGTCGACCGACACGTGCAGGTCGCGGATCTCGAGTGTCGCCATGAGTTCTTCTATCTCCGGTTCGTTTACAGGGACTGCTGGTTCAGGGGGTTCTTCACGTCGACGAGCACGTCGTCACCGTCGAGGCGGACGGGGTAGATCGGCACCGGGTCGTAGGCCGGCAGGCTGGTCGGCTCGCCGGTGCGCAGGTCGAAGCGGGACCCGTGCAGCCAGCACTCGATCTCGCACTCGCCGACATCGCCCTCGGACAGCTGGATCTGCGCGTGCGAGCACTCGTCCCGCACCGCGAAGTACTGTCCCTCGCTCTTCACGACCGCGACCTCCACGCCGCCGACCTCGACCGGGATCACTCCCTCGTCGGGTACGTCGGCGGCGGCGCAGGCGCGCTCGAACGTGTCGCTCACTGGCCGATGACCGCCTTGGCGGACGCGCTGAGCTCCGCCGTCCGGGCGAGCTTCTCCTCGATCACCTCGTGCAGGTGCTCGGTGACCTCGGGGACACCGATCTTGCCGATGATGTCGTTGAAGAAGCCGGACACGACCAGCCGCCGGGCCGCGTCCTCGGGGATGCCGCGGGCCTGCAGGTAGAACAGCTGCTCGTCGTCGAACCGGCCGGTCGCGGAGGCGTGACCGGCGCCCTCGATCTCGCCGGTCTCGATCTCCAGGTTCGGCACCGAGTCGGCGCGGGCGCCGTCGGTCAGGACCAGGTTGCGGTTCAGCTCGAAGGTGTCGGTGCCCTCGGCCGCGGCCCGGATCAGCACGTCGCCGATCCAGACCGAGCGGGCGTTGTCACCGGCCAGCGCGCCCTTGTAGAGCACGTTGCTCTTGCAGTTGGCCGCCTCGTGGTCGACGAAGAGCCGGTTCTCGTGGTGCTGGCCCGACTCGGCGAAGTACACCCCGAGCAGTTCGGCGTCACCGCCGGGACCCGCGTACCGGACGTTGGTGCCGATCCGGACGATCTTGCCGCCGAGGGTGACCGCGACGTGGTGCAGCCGGGCGTCCCGGCCGACGAGCGCGTCGTGCTGGCCGAGGTGGATCGACTCGTGGTCGCCCTGCTGGATCGACACGACCCGCAGGTCGGCGCCGTCGCCGACGACGATCTCGACATTGCTGCCGAGCTCACCGGAGCCGCTGTGATCGATGATCACGATCGCCTTGCTGTGCCGGCCGGACTCGATGATCAGGTGGCTGAAGCCGCGGGCGCCGAGGCTCGCGACGTTCACGTGCACCGGCTCGGTCAGCTCGGCCTCGACCGGGATCCGGACCGCGAACGCGTCGCCCGCGTGGTTCCAGGCGACGGCCGCGGAGCGGTCCTGGGGCTTGCCGACCTTGAGCGAGTCAGCGGCGACGGTCTCGAAGACCACGCCCTCCGGGCCGGACGCGTCGACCTTGGGGGTCTCGGTGCCGGCCGCGTCCTCGAACAGGGCCTTGAGCTGCTTGACCGGGGTGAAGCGCCACTCCTCCTCGCGCCCGTTCGGCACCGCGAAGTCGGCCACGTCGTACGACGTGGGCCGCTCGCTGCGGGCCTGGAGCGGGACCGGGGAACCCGGCCCGTGGGAGTGCGCCTTGTTGCCGGTAGCAACAAGGGTGTCAGACGACGACATCAGCCGACGGCCCCTTCCATCTGCAGCTCGATCAGTCGGTTCAGTTCCAGCGCGTACTCCATCGGGAGCTCGCGGGCGATCGGCTCGATGAAGCCGCGGACGATCATCGCCATCGCCTCGTCCTCGGCCATGCCCCGGCTCATCAGGTAGAAGAGCTGGTCGTCGCTGACCTTGGACACGGTCGCCTCGTGCCCCATCGCCACGTCGTCCTCGCGGACGTCGACGTACGGGTAGGTGTCCGAACGGCTGATGGTGTCGACCAGCAGCGCGTCACAGCGCACCGTGGACTTGCTGTGGTGCGAGCCCGGCGCCACCTCGACCAGACCGCGGTACGACGTCCGGCCGCCGCCGCGGGCCACCGACTTCGACACGATCGAGCTGGACGTGTACGGCGCGTTGTGCACCATCTTCGAACCGGCGTCCTGGTGCTGGCCCTCGCCCGCGAACGCGACCGACAGGGTCTCGCCCTTGGCGTGCTCGCCCATCAGGTAGACGGCCGGGTACTTCATCGTCACCTTGGAGCCGATGTTGCCGTCGATCCACTCCATCGTCGCGCCCTCTTCGCAGGTGGCGCGCTTGGTGACCAGGTTGTAGACGTTGTTCGACCAGTTCTGGATCGTCGTGTAGCGGCAGCGGGCGCCCTTCTTCACGATGATCTCGACCACCGCGGAGTGCAGCGAGTCCGACTTGTAGATCGGCGCCGTGCAGCCCTCGACGTAGTGCACGTAGGCGTCCTCGTCGACGATGATCAGGGTCCGCTCGAACTGGCCCATGTTCTCGGTGTTGATCCGGAAGTAGGCCTGCAGCGGGATGTCCACCTTCACGCCCTTGGGCACGTAGATGAACGAGCCGCCGGACCAGACCGCGGTGTTCAGCGAGGCGAACTTGTTGTCGCCGACCGGGATCACGGAGCCGAAGTACTCCTTGAAGATCTCCGGGTGCTCCTTCAGGCCGGTGTCGGTGTCGAGGAAGATGACGCCCTGCGCCTCCAGGTCCTCACGGATCTGGTGGTAGACGACCTCCGACTCGTACTGCGCGGCGACGCCGGCGACCAGACGCTGCTTCTCCGCCTCCGGGATGCCGAGCTTGTCGTAGGTGTTCTTGATGTCCTCGGGCAGCTCTTCCCAGCTCGACGCCTGCTTCTCGGTCGACCGGACGAAGTACTTGATGTTGTCGAAGTCGATCCCGGACAGGTCGGCGCCCCACGACGGCATCGGCTTGCGGTCGAACAGCTTCAGGCCCTTCAGCCGCAGGTCGAGCATCCACTCCGGCTCGTTCTTGAGAGTGGAGATGCCCCGCACCACGTCGGCGGACAGGCCGCGCTGGGCGACCGCGCCGGCGGCGTCGGAGTCGGCCCAGCCGTACTGGTAGTTGCCGAGGCCTTCCAGTTCGGGGTGAGCGGTTTGCGTCATCGTGCGGTCCTCGCAGCTTCGCCGTCGGATACAGGGGCAGCAGGCACTGAGTCGACAGGGCCTGGGATATGCGTCGTACAGACACCGTCGCCGTGGGCGATGGTGGCCAGTCGCTGCACGTGCTTGCCGAGGAGTCTCGAGAACACCTCGGTCTCGGCCTCGCACAGCTGGGGGAACTGCTCGGCCACGTGCGCGACCGGGCAGTGGTGCTGGCAGAGCTGGGCGCCGTGGCCCGCCTCCGCCGTGGACGCGGCGTACCCGTCGGCCGTCAGGGCCTGGGCGAGCGCTTGCGTCTTCTTGCTCTCGGGAGCCAGCGCGAGCTGCTCCCGGTACCGCTCCTCCACCTCGGCGACGCGGCGCCGGGCGAACTCCGCCACGGCGTCCTCACCGCCGGCCTCGGCGATGAACCGCATCGCGGTCGCCGCCAGGTCGTCGTAGGCCTGGTGGAAGGCGTGCCGGCCGGTGTCGGTCAGCACGAAGACCTTCGCGGGGCGGCCGCGGCCGCGCGGGCCGTAGACGCGCTCCTCGCGGGACTCGACCAGACCCTCGTCGAGGAGGTGGTCGAGATGCCGCCGGACCGCCGCCGGGGTCAGCTCGAGCCGCTCCGCCAGCACCGCGGCGCTGGACGGACCGTTGGTCAGGATCGAGCGTGCGACCCGGTCCCGGGTGGACTCGTCCCGCGCGCTACCGGCGCCGTGGGGCACGGCTCCGTTGTTCGCAGGATTTTTCACAACATCAGTGTCGCGTAAATACCCGGGGCCTTCAAATAAGGCTCCCCTAACCGGTTCACGCGTCCACGCGGCGCTCCGGACCGGACCGTGAGCGAGGTCACTTCCCGCCCCCCAACCCCGAGCGGAGCGAGGGTTCTCTCAACCGGTTCTCTATGCTGCCGTTGTGCCAGTCGCGGTAGAGATCGACAACCTCGTCGTGCGGTACGGCGAGAAGACCGCGGTCGACGGTCTCAGTCTCACCGTAACCGCCGGCACGGTGACGGCCGTGCTCGGCCCCAACGGCGCCGGCAAGACCACGACCGTGGAGAGCTGTGAGGGATTCCGCCGGCCCGACTCCGGGCGGGTCCGGGTGCTCGGGCTGGACCCGATCGCGGATCACGACGAGTTGATGCCGCGGATCGGCGTGATGCTCCAGGAGGGCGGCGCCTGGTCCGGCGTCCGTGCCGTCGAGATGCTCAAGTACGTCGCGACGCTGCACACCCACCCGCTCGACATCGCGCTGCTGGTGGAGCGTCTCGACCTGGGCAGCTGCGGACGGACGCCGTACCGCCGGCTGTCAGGTGGTCAGAAGCAGCGGCTGTCGTTCGCGCTGGCGATCGTGGGGCGGCCGGAGATCGCGTTCCTCGACGAGCCGACGACCGGGCTGGACCCGCACGGCCGGCGCGAGATCTGGCAGGTGATCCGCGACCTGCGCGACGACGGCGTGACCGTCGTCCTCACCACCCACGCGATGGACGAGGCCGAACAGCTGTCCGACCAGGTCCACGTGGTGTCGGCCGGCAAGGTGATCGCCTCCGGCACCCCGGACGACCTGACCGAACACCACAAGAAGTCCCTCGAGGACGTCTTCCTCGAACTCACCGCCAAACCGGAGCGCTCGTGACTCTACTAATGCCACGACTCCGTCGCGGCGGGTCATGGGGCTGTAACTCCCGGCCTTCCCTCGTCGCTCCGGTCGCTTCGCTCCCTGCGCTCCTCAGTCCAGACCGGGAGGCCCCATGACCGGTTACGCACCCCAGCCAGGAAGTGCGCCGTGGCCGCGGAAGGTGCTGGCGCACTCGCGGATGGAGTTCAAGCTGCTCGTCCGCAACGGCGAGCAGTTGCTGCTGGCGCTCGTGATCCCGCTCGGCATCCTGCTCCTGCTCGGCGCCACCGGGCTGGGCGACCGCCTGCCGCTCGGCGACGGCCGACCGATCGACCAGGCCGTGCCGCGCGTCCTAGCCCTGGCCATCCTGTCCTCGTCGTTCACCTCGCTCGCCATCGCGACCGGTTTCGAGCGCCGGTACGGCGTCATCAAACGACTCGGCGCCTCGCCGCTGTCCCGCACTGGCCTGCTCGCCGGCAAGATCGGCGCCGTCCTGATCGTCCAGCTCATCCAGCTCGCCGTCCTGATGGGGACAGGACTCGCCCTGGGGTGGAAGCCGGTAGGCGGAGCCGAAGCCGTTGTCGGGGTGGTCCTCACGGTCCTGTGCGGCACCGCGGCCTTCGCATCACTCGGGCTGCTGATGGCCGGCGTACTGCGTGCGGAGGCCACGCTGGCTGCCGCGAACCTGCTGTATCTGTTGTTGTTGGTCGGCGGGGCGATCATGACGCCCGTCGACGAGTACCCGTCCGGCATGCAGAGCGTCGTACGCCTGCTGCCGAGTGCCGCCCTGGCCAACGGGCTGGCCAACTCGACCGTCGAAGGAGTGATCCCGTGGGCCGCCGCGCTGTCGCTCGCCCTGTGGGCCGGGGTGCTCGGCTACCTGGTGTCCCGAACGTTCCGCTGGGACTGACCTTTAGAGTGTCCCGGTGATGACGACGGAGCCTCCGCCTCGAGAAGCTGAACCAGTCAGCCGTTTCTGGCGACTCGTGCCCGAGCCGAGCCTGGACGTGGTCCGCCGCTGGGGCTGGGCCTCGATCGTGGTGAACATCGGCATCGTGGTGACCGGCGGACTGGTCCGGCTGACCGGCTCGGGGCTCGGCTGCCCGACCTGGCCGTCGTGCACGGACGATTCGTACGTGCCGCATGCCGCGCTCGGCTATCACGGCGCGATCGAGTTCACGAACCGCATGCTCGGGTTCGTGGTCGGTGTGGTCGCGATCTGCACCTGGCTGGTCGTGATGCGCTACCGCCCGATCCGCCGCGACCTGCGCCGGCTCGCGACGGCGGCGGCGCTCGGCGTACCGCTGCAGGCCGTCATCGGCGGTATCAGCGTGCTCACCGGACTGAACCCGTGGATCGTCTCTGCGCACTTCCTGGTCTCGCCGATCATCATCACGCTGACCGTGTCGATGATGCGCCGATCACGCACCAGCCCGTATCCGCACACTCCCCCGGTGGTCCGCGCGCTCGCGACCGCCTGCGTGGTGGCCGTCTGGCTGACTGTTGCCCTCGGCACCATTGTCACCGGCGCCGGCCCGCACTCGGGCGACCCGAAGACCGGGCGCAACGGATTCGATCCCGAACTCGTCAGTCAGCTCCACGCGGACGTGGTGTTCGGGCTGCTCGGCATCACGATCGCGCTGGTGATCGCGACCCGGGTCACCGCGACCTCGCGCACGTTGCGCAAGCTGGCGGCCTGGTTGCTGGCCGTCGAGCTGCTGCAGGGCGCCGTCGGCTTCACGCAGTACTTCACCGGACTGCCCTGGGGTGTCGTGCTCGTGCACATGTTCCTGGCCGGCTTGCTGATCGCACTCGTCACGGCCGTGTACGGCGAGCGCGGGACGCCCGCAACGTAGATCCGGCAACCTTCACCGGATCTACGTTGCGTCGCAGCGTCAGCGCCGCGTCAGCGTGACCGTCGCCGGTGTGATGCCGTACGGCGTGTCCGACGTGAAGGCCAGGCGGGCGTCGTACTTCCCTGCCGTGGACGTCGCCGCAGCGTCGAACCGCAGTCGAACCGTCACCGAACGACCAGCCGGAACGGTGACCTGTGTACGGTCAGCCGACAGCCAACTCACGTCCGCGCCGAGGACACACGCATCCTGACCGGACAGGTACTCGGCGAACGGCGTCGCGGTGAAACCGCCGATCGAGCCACCGATCCTGCTCAGCCCACAGGCCGCACTTCCACGGAACATGCTGTACGTCGCATTCGGCAGGTCCGACCAGGCACCTGTCGCCGGATCGAACTGGACGGCCTGGTTGGTGATGTAGCCACCGGTGATGCCGCCGACCAGCTGCAGCTTGCCGCCGCTGCCGGAGTACGCCATGCCCCAGGCGGGGTACGGCATGTCGGCGATCGGCGCCCAGCTGTCCGAATCGGGCTTGTACTGGTAGGCGCTCGCGATCGGGAACTCGTGCCACGGGTCGTCGAGCAGCGGCACCAGGCCACCGGCGCAGATCAGTCCGTCACCTGACCCCGTGCACCCTGCCATCACGACGTGTTCCGGGTACGCGGCAACGCGCGTCCACGTGTTGCGACCGACGTCGTACCGGTAGGTCGGAGTCGCTTCTGTGCACGCCTGCGACGCACAGCCGGCCACCACGTACAAGGCATCGCCGACGACCGCGCCCGACGACGCGCTGCTCGGCACGGGGAGGTCGGCCACGCGTGACCACCGGTTCTTCGCCGGGTCGTACGCGTACGTCGCCGAGCTCGGGTTGCCCTGCGGGTCCCAGCCTCCGGTGACGTACAGCTTGCCGGCGACGAAGCCGCCGACCGCACTCTCCCGCGGCTCGGGCAGGTCGGCGATCCGCCGCCACGAACCGGCTGTCCGGTCGTAGGCGTAGCCGGCGGCGGTCAGACCGTCGTCCGTGGCTCCGCTGACCGAGTAGACGACTCCGTCGTTCGCTGCGACGACGTTGTCCATGATCGGAGTCGGGTAGTTCGGCAGTTGCGACCACGCCGGATTCGTCGACGCGTCCCGGGACGGCACCGGGTTGTGCCCGCTCTGGGTCCCCTTCGCGAACGACAGCGGGGATGCGTCCACCTTCTCCCGCCGCAGCGGCGCCCCGGGAGCCGTCGTCCGGTGGTGACCGTCGGTCGCCGTGAATCCACGGTCCTGCTCGACCAGCGACACCTGAGCAGGCTTCGTGCCGTGGTTGGTGAGCGTGATCGTCCGAGGTCCGATCGGCCCCTTGCCGGCGTTGACCGAGACCGTCGACGGAGTCACGGTGACCCGTCCTGCTTCGAGGGACCAATCGAGCCGGGTCGTCCGGTGCGCGGCGACCCGCCCTGTCTGCTTCGCCTCGGCGTACTGCCGTCCAGTGGCGCTGAGCGCAACGTTGCCCGTCGGGGCGAACAGCGAGTAGTAGCCGTCAGCGAGCTGCGAGTCGTCGGTCGTCGTGTGGCTCACCGCCGGAGTGGTCCCACCGTCGAGCTGTACGCCGGTCAGCCCGGCACCGGTGTTGTGGTCCCGGACGAAACCTGCCACGAGCCCACCCGGTGCCGCCTCGCACGACCGGTTGCCGACGTACACATCGTCCAGCTCCCAGAAGTTGTCGGCCGCCCCACTGAAGCGGAACCTCACCCGGACATCGGCCTTGTTCGCGGCCTGCGGGATCGGCACCTCCACGTGTCCCTGGACGAAGGAGTCCGGCGCGCGCCAGACGTTCTGCCAGGTCGCTCCTCCGTCGAGGCTCAGGTCGACGACGCCGTCCTGCTCACCGAACCCGTAGTCGTAGTAGTACGTGTCGAAACCGACGACCGGCTGCGAGCGCCCGGACAGGTCCGCGACCGGGCTGACCAGGCTCGTGTCATTCCGGTCGACCGGCGACGACCAGTTGTCGACGATGGCGAACTGGCCGCCGGCGCCGGTGAGGTTGCCTTTGGCACCGGGGTCGTCGAACGTCCAGGTCTTGCCGCTGCCCGCGTCGTCGGTCACCGTCCAGTCGTCCTGCGCGCCCGACCATCCCTCGAAGCCGGTACCGGCGCCCTGGAATGCGCGACCGTACCCTGCCGCTGTGCAGCTCGATTCGTCCACGCCCAGCGCGACGTCGCGCACCAGCGCACCCTTTCCGTTGCCGACGGCAACACTGGAGTCGGCGGTCTGGTAGCCGGGCAGGTCGGCTGCCTGGACGCGCAGCTTGTACGTCCTTCCGACGGGGAGCTCGACGCTGTAACGACCGGTGAACGGATCGGTGTGGACGGCTCCGTCCGGATATCCGTCGATGGAGATCTTCGCGTACATCGGCCAGCCCTGACCGGATCCATCGGTAACGGTGCCACTGACCGTACGACGTGCCACTGCGGTCAGCGCGAAGTTCCTCGACAGTGTTGCACCCGCGGACACGGTGATCTCGTCGAACGTCGCGTCGGCGTACCCGAACTTCGAGGCGACGACCCGGTACGTCCCTGCGGCCACCGCGACGCGGTAGTTCCCCGACTTGTCCACGACGGCGCGGGTGCGATAGCCGCTCTTGTCGGTGAACGTGACCGTCGCACCGTCGAGCGGCTGATTCCGCGTCCGCACCGAGCCCGAGACCCAACCAGGCGACCCGAGCGTCAGCGCCGACACACCGTTGGGCGTACCGACGCCCGTCGGGCCGTCCCAGCCTGCGCCTGCCGTGCACCGTACGTCGCCACACGAACCGTCAGCGCCCTCGGTGACGTCGTTCAGGGAGCTGTCGTGGCGATACAGGTAGGTGACCGGATTGCTTCCGGGTACGGGCGTGCCCGCGAGGGCGTACATCGCGGCGACCAGCGGCGCGGACAGCGAGGTACCGCCGTACTGTGCCCATCCGTCCTGCCCGAGTGTGTTGTAGACCGCGAGCCCGGTCTCCGGGTCGGCGACCGCGGACACGTCGGCGGTGGCCCGAGTGTCCGGGCAGCCGGTGTCGAGGCCGTCCTGGTAGTCGGGACGCGGCTCATAGAGCGAGCAACCGCTGCCGCCGTCGGTCCACGCCGTCTCGTGCCATCCGCGTGGAGCCGAGTCGTCCCGGCTCAGGTTCGTACCTCCGACCGAGATCACGTTCGGCGAGGTGGCCGGGTAGCTCTGAACGTTGCCGACATCGCCCGACGACACGGTGACGGCGACACCGGGGTGGTCGTAGTAGTGGTCGTAGTACGTCTCGAACGGGAGTTCACCGTCGATGCCGTAGGAGTTGGAGATCGCCACAGCTCCCAGGGACGCGGCGGTGTCGACCGCCTGACCGAGACTCGGTGAGCTGTTGCTGTCGGCCTGGACGAGGAGGATGTGGCAGTCCGGACAGGCCGAGGAGACCGCATCCAGGTCGAGGGCAGTCTCGATGGACCATCCGGGATCCTCCTGTGGATAGTCCGTTCCGCCGCGCTGGTCGATCTTCCGGAAGCAGCCGTTGTCCGTCGTGCACGGCGGCAGGCCGTAGTGCGCCCGGAACACGGCCAGATCGGATTCGGCGTTCTCGTAGCCGAATGCGTCGACGATCGCCACGGTCCTCCCGGCGCCGCCGTCCGGCAGGGCGTACGCCGCCCTGATGTCGGCCGGCCCCAACGAGCCGGGGAGCGGCCCGGCCGTCCGCTGCGCCAAGGCACCGTGATCGCCGGCCCACCCGACCGCATAGCAGCGGGCCAGCGGAGTGGAACCGTCTGCGGCCGTCTCGGCGACATTGCAGCCCGCCGGGACGGTGCGGCTGCCGTGCGGACCACCTGCCGTCGGACTGCCGGCCGCGACCGCCTCCGAGGGCGCGAAGACCGGGACTGTCACTGCGGACGCCATCAAGGCGGCAATCGTGGTCAGGACGACCGTGAAGATCCGGGCAGTTCGGCCACCACGTCTTGTCATCCGGCCATTACGTCTTGTCATGCGTTGCACGCCTCACCCCTCGCTCACTCTCCCGGCGGGACATTCCCGTCGGGATATCCGGCTCACAACCAGCCCGCCCGCGCGGCGAGCAGACCGGCCTGGAACCGCGTCTCGGCTCCCAAGGCCGCCATCAGCGTGGCGATCCGCCGACGGGTGGTTCGATAACTCCAGCCCAGGTGCCGCGCAATCGCCTCGTCCTTCATCCCGCTGGCGAGCAACACCAGGACGCGTCGATCGTGCTCAGCCGGTTCGAACGTCCCCTCCTGGTCGGCGGCCCGCAGCGAACCGTGAGCGGTCAGCGGCGTTGCCTGCCGCCACAGCTGATCGAAAACCAGCAGCAGTACGTCGAGCAGGCTGCACGGGTGGACGACGATCGCGCTGGCGATGTCGCCCTGGTCGATCGACTGTGGGATGAACGCCGTCCTGCGATCGAAGGTCGCCAGCTTCAAGGGCAGTTCGGACGTGACCCGGGCCTGCTCTCCGGCGGCGACGTACCGCAGAATCGCAGTCACCGCGTTCGGCGCCTGTTCCAGCGCGGCCCGGTCGTAGATCGCCTTGCAGGTCACGCCCCTGGCCAGCACCTCGAACTCAACGGCGTTGGTGTCCGGCCCCGCCGCCCTCGCGTACGGCGGAGTGTCCAGGACCTGCACCTCCTGCGTTGCGGCGCGCTGGAGCTGATCGAAGCGGCTCAGCACCGCGTCGGCACCGATCACGACCTCGATCAGTTCGGTCGGCCCCGTACTGCGACCCGAGCGGAAGTCGGCGACCCACGCCGTCGCCAGTGCCCGGATCCGCTCGAGTTCGGACTCCTGCCGGCGTACCAGAGCCTCGATCGCCGCATCCGGTGCCACCGGCAACAACCGGGGCGTGGGCACCGGCGACCTCGTGATCAGCCCGGTCTGCTCGAGCCGGGCGACGGCGCGGCGAACCCGCCCGGCCGGCGAACCGATCCTGTCGGCCAGCCCGTTCACGGTGAGGCCCGGCCAGCGCAGCAGGATCCGGTACGCCCGTTCCTCGAACTCGCCGACCCCGAGGATCGACAGCTCGGACCCAGTCTGCATGCTGAACCCTCCCTGATGGTGCGCCCGGATCTCGCCGCACGGGCACGACGCGCAAGCAGTTTCGCCAGCGCTACGTCAGGGTGTCCAGCAACATCTCTGGCCTACGTAGGCCACGGCCAGAACTGGCCATCCGGTGCCACCCGAGGTCGGGGGGGCCCCCCGGGGGGCCCCCCCCGGGGCCAACCCCAGACACCAGGAAAGAAACAAA